>NZ_JAPDNT010000009.1 GCF_025989185.1 Limobrevibacterium gyesilva | reverse complement strand
GGTGGCGCCGATGGTGGCCGCGCACAGGGCGGCGATCGCGAGCGTTCGGGCCCGCCAGCGGGCTTGCGCGGCCAGGAGCGCGGCCAGGCCGCCATAGACCAGGGCGGCCGCGGCGGTGTGGCCGCTGGGGCTGCGCAGGTCCGGCAGCACCGGCGGCGCGCCGAACGCAAAGACCGCGAGCTTGAGCGCGCCGACCGCCGCGAAGGTTGCGGCGATCGCGGCGCACCACGCCAGCGCGCCGCGCCCCCAGCCTGCCAGCCAAAGCGACAGGGCGATGGCGACAGCGAGAGGCAGGACCACGGCCTGGTCCGCGAAATCGGTGACGAACAGCATCGGCCGTGATCCTGCCACGGAAGGCGCGGGCGACGAAGCGGCCGCCCGGCATCAGCAGGCGTGGGCGAGCGGGCCAGGCCGGACGGCGGGCGCGGCGGCTTCCTCGATTTCCTCGACAAGGCTCGCGGTGCGCCCAGGGGCGGCGATGGCGCCCGACAGGCGGGAAGCGGCGGCGTGGAAGGACGGTTCGTGCAGCAGACGGAGCAGCGCCGCGCGGATCTGCTCCGGGGCAGCGTCGCGGGGCAGTTCCAGCCCGGCGCCGTGGCTGACGACGCGGGCGGCGTTGTCGTGCTGATCGCGGCCCATCGGCAGGACGAGCAGCGGCACGCCATGCGACAGCGCGCGGATCACCGTGCCATGGCCGCCATGGGTGACGACGACACGGGCGCGACGCATCACCTCGTCATGCGGGGCCGCGGGGACGATGACGACATTGGGCGGGGTGGGCAGCGGCGCGTCGCCGAGACCGGGGCCGGTGGTGACGAGGCCGCGCACCGGCAGGTCGCCGAGGGCCGTGGCGATGGCTTCGATGGTGGCACCCTGGTTCTGGAACGTGGTGCTGAAGGCGACCAGGACGAGCGGATCGGGGTGCAGATCCGGCCATGGCGACTCCCAGTCCCCGGCCCAGGCAGGCTGGCCCAGCAAAGGGCCGACATAGCGCACGGGCGGGGGCAGCCAGGCGGCCTGGAAGTCGAAATCCGGGCTGGTCGCCAGCAGCACGCGCCGCGCGATTGCGGCCTGGTCGCCGACGAAGTGCAGCGGGCCGAGGCCGAGGGCCATGCGGGCGGCGTTCACCGACGGCAGGCCGCCGTTCAGCATATCCGCGAAGCCGGCCTGGATGCGGGCGTGTTCCTCCTGCTCGGCCGGGGTGCGGGCCGGAAGCAGGCCGAGGCCCATCGGCGGCATGCCGGGCAGCGGGTACACGCTGATATTGGGGCATAGCAGCACCAGCGGCGTGCCGGACGCCTCGGCGGCGGTCATGACGCCGAACAGCAGCTCGTTGCCGACGATGAGGTCGGCAGGGCGGCGGGCGAGTTCGTCCAGCACGTCCTGCGCCTGCGCCAGGGCGGGGCCGCACATGATGGTGTCGCGCAGCCGTTCGAAGCCTTCGAGGCCCGATCCGGCCTCCCAGTCGCGCAGCGTGTCGGAGGCGCTGCTGCGGTCGGTGCGGTTGGGGGCGCGGCGCCAGGGGGTGAAGGCGGCGCCAGTCTCCATGGCCTCGGGGCCGATGACGGAGTCGGCGATCAGGCGCACGCGGTGGCCGCGGGCGACCATCTGGCGGATGGCGGAAAGGATGGGAGGCACGTTGCCGCCCCCCTCCCAGGTTGCGAAGAGGATGTCGCGCGGAGGGCAGGCGGCGGTCATGTATCTCCTCCTGTCTTCGGGGTGTTCGCTTCGGGTCGTGGCGGGCAGGCCAGCAGCTTGCGGGCCATGTCGGTCATCAAGGCGGCGGTTGCGGCGGCGGAATGTCCGAAGTCGCGGCGCAGCAGCTTCCAGACCTGGACGTCGGTGGCGGCGTAGAGCTGGTCGCAGAGGCGGGCCCGGTCCGCTTCCGGCCAGCCGGCGAGGCCGTCGGCGAAGGTATCGGCGACCCAGGCGCGGTGACTGGCACGGCCGCTGTCCAGCATCTCCTTCAGGATGCCGGAGCCGGGCTCCTGCGCCTGCATGCGCACCACGATGTCGCCTACCAGGTCGTAATCGGCGACCAGGGCGGCCATGCGGCGGTCGATCTGCGCACCCGCAGGCACGGCCCGGCGGGCGTTGATCTCGTCGGTGAGGCGTTCGGCCAGGGCCCGCAGCAGGCCGTCCTTGCCGCCGAAATGGCGGATCACGGTCTGGCGGGTGGTGCCGGCGCCGACGGCGACCTCGTCGAGGGTGATCTCGTCCAGCATGCGGTCGCGCAGGAGGGCGAAGAACACGTCTATGCTGCGGTGGCGGATGTCCGCGGTAGCGGCGGCGCGGGCGACCTGTCGGTAGCGGCGGGGCGCGGCGGGCATTTCTTGTTACTTAGAGTTATTCGAATAACTACGCGTAACGTGGAATTTCCCGTGGAGTCAAGCCTGCGCTGGCGGGGCAGCATCTGAGTCTCGCATGGCTCCATCGCAATTCTTGCAAGCCGTCCCCATGCGCCCGGTCGGGCGCAACCGCATCGTCCGAAATTCCGGCTAGACTCTCCTCGACAGTGCGGGAGGCGCGCATGGCCAACGACATCCTCCACTCCCACGGCATCACCCGCCGCGACGTCATGGCCGGCGCGGCCGCATCCGGCGTGGTGCTGGCCGCCGGTGCGGCGCAGGCACAGGGGCGCGCGGTGCGGCCGGCGCAAGGGATGGTGTTCGAGGACGCCGATGGCAGCCGGCGCCGCAACGCCGCGAGCCGGGGGGTACCGGGGGTGATGGTGTCCAACGGCCGCGACGTGGTGAAGACCGATGCCGACGGACGCTGGGCCTTGCCGGTGGCCGACGGCGATTCGCTGTTCGTGATCAAGCCCTCGGGCTGGATGACGCCCGTGGATGCGGCCGGCCTGCCGCGCTTCGCTTATGTGCACGCCCCGGTCGGCACGCCGGCGGCGCTGGATCTGCGCTTTCCCGGCCTGGCGCCGACAGGGCCGCTGCCGGAGAGCATCGACTTCCCGCTGCGCCGCCAGGACGAGGCGACGCGGTTCGACGCCGTCCTGTTCGCCGATCCGCAGCCGGAGAGCCTGGTGGAGCTGGGCTACGTTCGCGACGACGTGGTGGCACAGCTGGGCGCCCTTCCCGCCTCAGGCGTGACGCCGGCCTTCGGCATCACCGTCGGCGACCTGATGTTCGACGACCTGTCGTTGTACGAGCGCCATAACCGCATCGTCGGCACCATCGGGCTGCCCTGGTACAACTGCCCGGGCAATCACGACATGAACCTGGAGGCACCGGACAACCGGCATTCGCGTGAGACGTTCAAGCGCGTGTTCGGGACGCGCTACCATGCCTTCCAGTACGGCGGGGCCACCGTGTTCGTGCTGGACAATGTGGAGTATCTCGGCGCCGATGCGGCCAAGCCCGGCAAATCCGGCGCGTATCGCGGCTTGTTCGGCCCGCGGCAGCTGGCCTTCGTGCGCAACGTGCTGGCGCAGGTGCCCACCGACAGCCTGGTGGTGTTCACCTTCCACATTCCGTTGCGCACGCTGTCGGGCACCGATCCGATCTTTGCCGCCGTCGATGCCCAGGCATTCCTGGAAGCGATCTCGACGCATCCGCACAGCGTGAGCTTCAGCGGCCACACGCACACCAACGAGCACTGGTATTTCGGCGCCAGCGACGGTTTCGCCGGCGGCACACATCACCATCACGTGCTGGCGGCGGTGAGCGGAAGCTGGTGGAGCGGACCGGCCGACGCGCGGGGCATTCCCGCGGCTCTGGAAATCGATGGCAGCCCGAACGGGTTTCATATCCTGTCGGTCGATGGCACGCGCTGCGCCACCACGCTGGTGCCGGCGCACGAGCCACAGCGCGGCCAGATGCGCATCGTGCTGGACAGCCAGTTCCACGGCGGCGCGCGCGAGGTGATGCGCGACTCCCAGCCGGGCGCGCTGCTGGGCAGCCCGATCGCGCGGGAGGCGGTGGCCTCGACGCGGGTGGTGGTGAATGTGTTCGATGGCGGGCCGCGCACGCAGGTGGAAATGGCCGTGGGGCAAGGCGGGGCGTATGTGCCGATGCGCCGGACCGAGCGGACGGATCCGTTCGTCGAGGCCATGTATGCCCGCAACGCCGGGACCATGAAGCCCTGGGCCAAGCCGGGATTGTCGAGCCATGTCTGGCAGGCCCCCCTGCCCGCCGGCTTGCCCTCGGGGGCGCATCGGATCGCCGTGCGCGCGACCGACGAATACGGGCGCACCCACCAGGGATGGATGGTGCTGGAGGTGACGGCATAAGCGGCAGCCCGGGCCGGTTGCCTGGGCCCGGGTTGTCCTGTCTGCTGCGGTACGACGGGCACGGGGGGTGGATCAGGAGGGGCCGCGTCCGCCGGACCGGGCGGCACAGGCGGCGCGGGTGCCCCTCCCGTTGCGGTCTTCTTCGAGCAATGACCAACAACAACGCGGACGGCCGTCAGGAATCTCCCTGGTCGCCGTTCGGCGCTCGGTGTGGGATCAGGCGATCCGACGCAATCCTGAACGCACAGCCGCTACATGCGCGGTTCCGCGCTCGGCAGCGATGCGGTCCATCAGCCGCCGATGCGCGAACAGTGCATCCACACCCAGCGCGCCGATCAGCTCATATCCCCGCGGCTCCAGCAGCGCTCTGGGCTCTGTCCACTTGCCGGCGTTGTCCTCGATGGTGAACAAATCGATCGTGACCTTGGAGAAATCGATGGATCGGAGCACATCCATCTCCGCACCTTCGACATCAAGGCTGAAATAATCGATATGCGTCACGCCCGCCTCAGTCAGCACGTCGCTGACCGGACGCACCGCCACCCAACCGACGCGAAATGTCGGCTTGTCTGGCTTGCTGGCGTAATGCCGCTCAAGGTATTCGATATCGCCGTGCGGCATATAGCGCATCAAGCTCGACCGGTCCCCGGCTTCGAGATACATCAGATCTATCGGTTGGGTACCAAGCGCGCACCGGAAGCATTGCGAATTTGGCCGGCGTTCCACGATCTTGGCGAACAACTGCGGCTGCATCTCGACCAGCACGCCGCGCCAATCCAAGGCTTTCTCGAAGAACCAGGTGTTTGAGATGGTGTAGGCGTCGTGTGCGCCGGCCTCGAAGAACGTTCCGCCGCGATGGGGCATCAAATTCTCATGAATGAAGCGGTCTTGGCGCCACTGCGAGCGATATTCGACGGGCGGCTGCTGGTTTGGCATGTGCGGCCTTCGAGATAAGTGCTGCAGCAGAATGGCCCGACGCGTAGGATGACTGCAAGTCGGACGGGCCCGCAAATCGTCGCCCCTACCGGTGCCGGCTTCGTCCGCTCCGCCCCGGAATACACGATCACGTTCGGCCCCATCGAGCGCACGACCGAACTGCCCACCATCGTCCGCACCGCGCGGCTCCCCGAGATCGCACGCACTGTCCACCTGCACAGAGAGGCGTCCATGGCAACGAAATGGGTTTTTGAACTGTGGACGCCGCAAGGTGTCACGGCGCAGATCTACCGCAATTTCGGTTTCACCCTGCCATTGGCCGGCGACTCCATCGCCTCGATCGTGAGTATCAGCGCCGTTGGCGCGGTGACCGGAGCGGCGGACGATCTGGTGTTTGCGGAGCAGGCAATCGGCCCGAACGACGCGGGACGAGCGGGACAGATCGTTTCAGCGAAAGTCAGCGGCGGGTCGTACAACACGGGCAATCAGCCAGAGCGGTGATGGCAGGAAATAACGATGGGCCGGTTCCTCCGCGATCAGGCGGGGAGCGCCCGATGCTCGACGCGGACCTGCCGCGCGCGCTGCCGCTGCAGGGGGCGTCCAATGTGCGCGACCTCGGGGGATGGCCGGCCGCCGGCGGGCGGCGGGTGCGGTTCGGGCGCGTGTTCCGGGCGGCGGCGCTGTCCGGACTGACGCAAGCCGATGCCGCGGTGCTGGCGGCCACAGGGCTGGGCACGGTGTGCGACCTGCGCGGGGAGAAGGAGCGGCAGAAGGCGCCGTCACGCCTGCCTGGCGTGACCACGCATGCGCTGTCGATCGAGCCTTCGCTGGGGGCGTCGTTGCGCGACATCGCGGCGCGGCGCACCGCCACCGGCGCGGACGTGATGATGCTGATGCGGCGCGCCTACACGGCCTATGCGCTGGAATGGGCGCATCGCTACCAGGCGATGTTCGCCCTGCTGCTGGCCGAGGACGCGCCGCCGCTGTTGTTCCATTGCTCGGCCGGAAAGGACCGCACCGGGTTCGGGGCGGCGCTGCTGCTGACCGCGCTGGGCGTGGAGGCGGATGCGGTGCGCGAGGATTATCTGGCGACCAATCGCCTGTGGCGCGGCGACGCCGAGCTGGCGGCGGCGCTGCCGCCGGCCGTGGCGGACGTGCTGCTGCGCGTGCATCCGGAATTGCTGGACGCGGCGTTCGGCGCGATCAGGGAGTCGCACGGCACGCTGGAGGCGTATCTGGAGCAGCGCATCGGCGTGGATGCCGGGCGGCGCGCGGCGTTGCAGGCGCGCCTGCTGGAGTAGCGACAGGCCGGCGGCGCGGGCCTTCGCCTTCATATGCTCCGGGGTCGGCGTGTGGCGCCTGCCGGCTCATACCAGCGGCCATGAAGAATGACCGCTGGTACGAGTCGTTATTTTGCGCGCCGCCGCCCACCAAGCCCGCGACAGGCACGCGCTTGCGTGCCGCAAGCGGATCGGCGCGCGATACCAACGGCCCTTGACGATGGAAGGGTCATCGTCAAGGGCCGTTGGTATCAGACCAGGAGCGGCAGCGCCTGGTCGAGCGTGCGCAGTTCGGCGTCCGGCCGGCCCGGCAGGTTCTCGGGCGGATGGGCGTCGCGGTTGCACCAGACGACGCGCAAGCCGAAGGCGGAGGCGGCCCAGGCATCCCAGGCGTTCGCGGAGAAGAAGCAGATTTCGCCAGCGCTGACGCCGAGGCTGTCGACGGCGAGCTGGTAGACGCGGGGATGGGTCTTGAAGACGCGCACCTCGTCGACGGAGAGCACGGCGTGCAGGTTGCCATCGATGCCCGGCTGGGCGACCAGCGGCGCCAGCATCGCCGGCGAGCCGTTGGACAGGATGGCGGTGCGGTAGCCGGCCGCGACGAGGCGTCGCAATACGCCAGGCACTTCGGGGAATGGCGACAGCGTCAGATAGAGGTCCAGCAGCCGGGTCCGCAGCGCGGGGTCGTCGATGCCCAGGGCATGCATGGCGTAGTCGAGCGCGTCGGCGGTGATCTGGTCGAACGGGACGTAGCGGTCCTGCAGGCTGCGCAGCCAGGAATATTGCAGCTGCTTGTCGCGCCACAGCGCCGTCAACGGCCCGGCCTTGTCGCCGAGCGTGTCGCGGCAGCGCGCCGCGGCGGAGGCGAAGTCGAACAAGGTGCCGTAGGCGTCGAAGACGCAGGCGCGGATGCCCGTGAGGCGGCCGGTCATGCGGTTGCTCCGGGACTCAGCTCTGGCGCTTTGCGGGGGCGTCCGGGACGCGGGCGGCGGCGAGGATGCGGCCGTCCGGCGCCTGGACGATGACGGCGGCGTGCTCGCCCGCGGGGGCGGCGTGGCGCAGGCCAAGCTCGGCGCCCTGCCAGTCGGCCACCGGTTCAAGCGCGCGGACGATGTTGGATTCCAGCAACGTGGCGCCGGCGTTCTCGCCGCGCCCGACCTTGGTGACGTGCTGGCCATCGTAGCCGATCAGCAGAACCTTGCCGGCGCCGGCGCCGCTGCCGACGGTGATGGCGATCTCGTCGCCGTCGCGGGTGACGCCGAGCGGCAGGGCGGTGGCGGTGGCGGCCGCCTTGTCGAGGGCGGCGATGACGCCGTCGCGGTCGGAGCCCACGATGTCGCGCGTGCCGTCGACGATGGCCTGCGGGGTGTAGATGGTGCCGAGCCCGGAGACGCCGGTGTAGCCGCGCTGGCGGGTGGTGGCGGCGTCGAGCGAATACGGGTCGCGCCAGCCCAGGTTGTTCCAGTAGGTGACGTGGAAGGCGAGCGGCAGCACGTCCGGGCGGGTGCGGGCGAGCTCGGTCAGCAATTGATCGGCCGGCGGGCAGGACGAGCAGCCTTGCGAGGTGAACAGCTCGATGACAACGGGGCGGACGCCGTCCGCGGCATGGACCGGCAGGGTGGCGACGGCGAGCAGCACGAGTGAGAGCCCGATCTTGCGCATGCGATCCCCCGATATGACCATCCAGGAAGGACTCGACGGCGGCAGCGGCGTTACGGAGCGGCTTTGCGGGTGGAAGCCGCGTCGTTACCATAGCATGATCGACGGCCGCGCACATGCGGATGGAGGCGGCATCTTCGGCTCGCGCGACCGTTTCATGCAGCGGGATCGCGAGGGCTTCGTCATCCTGACATCAGCCTGGCGTGCAAAATCAAGAGCGGAGGAAGAAACGTCATGAGATTGCTGAAGGCGGCCATGCTTGGGCTGAGCGTGTTGACGGCGGCGGGCGCGGCGCAGGCCGCGGGCACGCTGCGCATCGGGCTGCAGGATGACCCGGACCGGCTGGACCCCGCGCTCGGGGGAACGTTCGCGGGGCGCATCGTGTTCGCGAGCCTGTGCGACAAGCTGGTGGACCTGACGGCGAAGCTGGACTTCGCGCCGCAACTGGCGACGGCATGGTCCTGGTCGGCGGACGGGCGGGCGTTGACCATGACGTTGCGCCAGGGCGTGACGTTCCATGACGGCGAGCCGATGACGGCAGAGGCCGTGCGCGACAACCTGGAACGCTATCGCAGCGCGCCGGAGAGCGTGCGCAAGGCGGAGCTGAAGGCGGTCTCGGCGATCGAGGTGGTGGATGCGCAGACGGTGCGGCTGGTGCTGTCGCAGCCCTTTGCGCCGCTGATCGCGGTGTTGTCGGACCGCGCGGGCATGATGGTGTCACCGAAGGCGGTGGCGCGGCTGGGCAAGGATTTCTTCACCGCGCCGGTGTGCTCGGGGCCGTTCAGGTTCACCGAGCGGGTGGCGCAGGACCGGATCGTGCTCGACCGGTTTCCGGGCTACTGGAATGCGGGGGCAATCCATCTCGACCGAGTGGTGTTCCGGCCGATCGCCGATACGACGGTGCGGCTGGTGAACCTGCAGGCCGGGCAGCTGGATATGCTGGAGGAGCTGGCGCCGTCCGATGCCGGGAAGGTGAAGGCGGATGCGAAGCTGCGGCTGGCGGCGGTGACGGGGCTGGGTTACGCGGCGATCAACTTCAATGTCGGCCATGGGCCGCGCGCGGATACGCCGATCGGGCGCGACCCGCGCATTCGTGCCGCGCTGGAAGCGGCGATCGACCGCGATGTGATCAACAAGGTGGTGATGGACGGGCTGTTCGTGCCCGACAACCAGACGGAGCTGCCGGACAGCCGGTATTTCAACCCGAAGGTTCCGGTGCCGCCGCGTGACCTGGCGCGCGCGAAGGCGTTGCTGAAGGAGGCAGGAGTCGAGCATCCCAGCTTCGAGTTCAAGGTGGCGAACACCCCGCGCGACGTGCAGGTGGTGGAGGTGATCCAGGCCATGGCGGCCGAGGCCGGGTTCGACATCAAGGTGTCGGCGGGCGAAGTGAACGCGAATATCGAGGCGATGAACCGCGGCGACTACCAGGCGCACCTGAATACCTGGAGCGGGCGGTCCGATCCCGATTTCAACATCTCGATCTTCATCGCCTGCGACGGGTTCCAGAACTGGGGCAAGTACTGCAATCCGAAGCTGCAGGAGGTGCTGGAGCGTGGCCGCGCCGTGACCGACCCGGCGCAGCGGCAGGCGCTGTATCATCAGGCGGTGGAGATCTACGCGCAGGACCGGGCGATCCTTTACCTGTACCACCCGACCTGGCTGTTCGCGCATAGCGCGGCGCTGCAGGGGTTCGTGACGGTGCCCGACGGGATCATCCGGCCGCAGGGGTTGCGGCTGGAGTGATCCAGGCCCGCTCGGCGGCAGCCAGCGCCGCAACCGCGTCCGCGGCGCTGGCGCCCTGGGCGGGACCGCCGCCGACCCAGGCGGCGAAACCTTCGGCCTGACGGCGCAGGGCGTCATGGAAGACGGCGTCGGCGTCGGGGGGCCACAGGAAGCGGCATTCGGCGGCGTCCTGCGTGCCGAAGACTTCGACGCGGCAGATGTCGCCGGCCGGGAAGCGGCGGCCGAGCGACACCAGGGCCGTGCTGCCGCCGGACAGGTCGCACAGCGCCTGGGCGCTCTCGGCGTCGCCCGGGACCGGCGGATCGGCCGAAACGGTGGCGGCGGATGCATGCAGGCGGGTGATCTCCTGGCCGGTCAGCCAGCGGATCTGGTCGAATTCATGCACGCCCATGTCGATGAAGATGCCGCCGCTGCCGGTGCGGAATGCGGGCGGCGGGGGACTCGCGTCCCACTGGTGGCAGGCGACGTGGTAGAGGGCGCCGAGTTCGCCGGCCATGATCCGGGCGCGCAGGCGTTGCAGGGAAGGAACGAAGCGGCGCCAATAGGCGACCTGCAGGGGAATGGCGCGCGCGGCGGCGAGATCGGCGGCGTGCTGGGCCTGGGCCGCAGTGAGGCCGCAAGGTTTTTCGCACAGGATGGGCAGGCCGGCCTCGGCAAGGCGGGCGACGGCGGACAGATGCAGCGTGCTCGGCACCGCGACCAGCGCGCCGTCGAGGCCGCCGGCGCGGAGCATGGCGTCGACGTGCGGATGCACGACGAGTCCCGGGGCATCGAGCGCCGCACGGGTTTCGGCTGAAGGTTCCGCCACCGCGACGACACGCACGGCGTCGCTGGACGCGAGGGCGCGCAGATGGGTGCGCCCCATCCGGCCGGCGCCAACGAGGCCGAGGCGGAAGACCGTCATCGGTCAGTCGAAATCGGTGGCGAGTTCCGCGCGGACGTCCTCGGGCATGGCGGCCATGTGGCCGTATTGCGGATGCGACAGGCCGAGGATGACCGGGGTGCCCGGCGTGCGGAAGGCGGCGATCTGTTCCGGGGTGAAGTGGAAATGCACGAACTGCACGGACGACGCCTTGCCTTCGGCGGTGGTGCGGTCCTGGTCCTGCTCGGGGTCCCCTTTCACGTCGTGGGCGCCGAAGCGCAGGAAGGCCGTCTCCTCGACGCCGCCGAGGCGGCCGAGGATGCGCTTGCGGCGATCGGGGTCGTCGATCTCGATCATGAAGGTCGCTGACAGGTCGCGGCCTTGCGGCACCAGCGGGTTGTAGGCGGCGAGCTCGTCGGGGACCTGGCCTGCGCCGCCGCGTTCGATGAACAGCATTTCGTGGATCTGGTGCCACATGGTGCGCCAGCTCTCGAAATAGAAGGTGACGTGCGGGCCCACTTCGATGCGGCGGCGGCGCTTGATGGCGGTCATGGTGCGCCGCCATTCGGCCCGCGTGCGGGCGTATTCGTCGATCGGCAGGATGTCCGATGTGTCGATCAGGTGCTTGTTCGCCATGCGGGTTTCCATGATCAGGCGCCGATGCCGTAGGCGCGGGCGAGGAGCTGGATCGGGTGGGTCACGCGCTCGGGCTTCGCGGCGTCGCCGCCGAGCTTGTCGATCCCTTGCATGATGTGCACGCCGGCCAGCGGGCATTCGGAGGTGACGAAGGATTTGCCGCTGTCGCGGGCCTGGCGGGCGACGGGGCGGCCGACCTTGAGGGCGGTGGGGAAATTCGCGGTCTTGAAGCCCCAGGCGCCGCCATGACCGGAACAGCGCTCGATCACCTGCACGTCGGCTTCGGGCAGCAGGCGCAGCATTTCCGCGGCTTTCTGGCCCATGTTCTGCGCCCGCGCGTGGCAGGCCATATGCACGGCCATGCCGCCGCCGACAGGCTGCAGGCCCGGGGCGAGGCCTTCCTTGCGGGCGATGTCGACGACGTATTCGCTGATGTCGTAGGTGGCGGCGGACAGGCGTTTCACATCGGCATCATCGGGCAGAATCAGCGGCCATTCGGATTTCAACATCAGCGCGCAGGACGGCACCAGGGCGATGACGTCGTAGCCCTTGTCGATCCAGCCGCGCAGCTCACCGGCGACGATGCGGGCGTTGTCCGCCACCTTGTCGATACGGCCCTGTTCCAGCAACGGCATGCCGCAACAGGCGGGGTAGACGACCTCGGTCTGCACGCCGTTGCGCGCCAGCACGGCCTGGGTGGCCACGCCCAGGTCCGGATCGTTGTAGTTCACGTAGCAGGTGGCATAGAGCACGGCCTTGCGGCCGTAGGCGGGGGCATCCTCGTTCACGGATGGAGGCCCGGCTTTCGCGCGGGCGGTGAAACTCCTGGTCGTGTAGTCCGGCAATTCGGCTTCGGGATGCAGGCCCGCGAACTTGTCGAGCAGCTTGCGGGTGCGGGTGTTGGCGCGGTCGGTCGCCCAGTTGGCGATCGGCGCGGCCAGGGATGCAAGCTTGCCGTTGCGGTCGGTCTGCGCGAGTTCGCGGTCGGCGCGCGGCAAGGCTCCCTGTTTCGCTTCCACCGCGCGATAACGCAGCATGAGATGCGGAAAGTCGACGTTGAAGGCGTGTGGCGGCACGTAGGGACATTTCGTCATGTAGCACATGTCGCAGAGCGTGCAGGCGTCGACGACCGGTGCGAAGTCCTTGCTTTCGACAGTGTCGAGCTCGCCGGATTTCGAGGCGTCGATGAGGTCGAACAGGCGCGGGAAGGAATCGCAGAGATTGAAGCAGCGCCGGCAGCCATGGCAGATGTCGAAGACCCGGCGCAGCTCGGCGTCGAGCTTCGCTTCGTCATAAAAATCGGGGTCCTGCCAGGCCAAGGGATGGCGTGTGGGCGCCTCGAGGCTGCCTTCTCTCATGTTCGTCCCTGCGCTGCTCGAAAAATGGAAAGGGGGCAGAGCCCCCCTTCCCGGCCGCGTTATTTCAGATCGTCGAAGGCACGCTGGAAGCGCCCGGCATGCGAACGTTCTGCTTTCGCTAGCGTTTCGAACCAGTCGGCGATCTCGTCGAAGCCTTCCTCGCGGGCCGAACGGGCCATGCCCGGATACATGTCGGTGTATTCGTGCGTCTCACCGGCGATGGCGGCTTTCAGGTTGTCGCCGGTCTTGCCGATCGGCAGGCCGGTGGCGGGGTCGCCGACGGCTTCGAGGAATTCCAGATGGCCGTGCGCATGGCCTGTCTCGCCTTCCGCCGTGGACCGGAACACGGCCGCAACATCGTTGAAGCCTTCGACGTCGGCCTTCTGGGCGAAATACAGATACCTGCGATTGGCCTGGGATTCGCCGGCGAAGGCGTATTTCAGGTTCTCTTCGGTCTTGCTTCCCTTGAGCGCAGCCATGGACACTCCCCTTCGGCTCGGTTGACGACCCGGATCGGCGGAGCCGCCGGGACTGAGCTACATTAGGGGTGGAGGCGCGCCTTTTCCAGCGCGTGCCCGCCTGCCATTTTGCCGAAATGACGGCCCTTGATGCTGAAACGATCATCAAGGGCCGCTTGCATCAGTCGCTGCCGAGGTGGAAGAGGCAGTCGCCGCGCACGGTGCGGCCGGGGACGCGTTTGCACATCACCAGGCCCGCGTGCTGGAACGAAACGACGGCCGGCGGCGCCCAGGGGGTTTCCGGCGTGAAGATGCGGGCGGCGGGTTGGCCGGCCTGGACCGTGTCGCCCAGTTCCACAAGCGGCTCGAACACACCGGTTTCCGACGCGTAGACGAAATGGTCCGGGCCGGAGACGTTGACGAAGCGGGTGGGCGCTTCGCCCGCGATGCGTTCGGATGGCGGCAGGATGCCGGCATGGACCAGCAGGTTGCGCAGGCCGCGCTCGGCGATCTTGAGGCCGGCCGGCGTGAGCGTGCCGCTGCCGCCCAGCTCGGTGCCCAGGGCCGGGATGCCGAGGCGCTCGGCGCCGCCGGAGAGGGTGTGGTCCTCACCGGTGCCGCTGCCGCCGACGGTGATGTAGGCCAGCGGCGAGGCGAAGGCTTCAAGCATGGCCTTCATCTTGTCGAACCGCTTGGGGTTGGCCGGGCGCTTCATCAGCGCACAGGGGACGTACATCAGCGATGAGCCGCCGGAATGCAGATCGCAGACCAGGTCGGCCATCGGCAGCAGCGTGCTCTCGATGAAATAGGCGATCTGCTGGGTGACGGTGCCGTCGGGATCGCCGGGGAAGCTGCGGTTGAGGTTGCCGTCGTCGATGGGCGAGGTCCGGCGGCCGGCCATGCCCGCGGGGAAGTTGGCCATCGGCAGCAGGATGACGCGGCCGGTGATCTGCGCGGGGTCCAGCGTGCGAGCGAGATTGCACAGGGCGATCTGGCCTTCGTACTCGTCGCCATGATTGCCGGAAACGAACAGCGCGGTGGGGCCGGCGCCGTTGCGGATCACCACGACGGGAATGGGAATGAAGCCATAGGCGGACGAATGGACGGAGTGGAACAGCCGGATGAATCCGGTCTGCTTGCCGTCCTTCTCGAAATCGACATCGGGGACCAGGCGGCTGCGGCGGGGGTCGAGCATGGTGGGGCCTCTTCTCAGACGGGATTGACCAGATGGCATGCGACGTGATGCGCGGGTGCGGGTTCGGTCAGGGCCGGCTCCTGCACGCGGCAGATCGGCATGACATGCGGGCAGCGTGTGTGGAAGCGGCAGCCGGACGGGGGATTGAGGGCGCTGGGAATGTCGCCGGCGATGCGCACGCGCCGGCCGCGGGCGCGGTCCTGCGGGCGGAGCACCGGCACGGCGGCGATCAGCGCCTGGGTGTAGGGATGCTGCGGGGCGCTGTAGATGGCATGCTTTTCCGCGACCTCCACGACCTTGCCGAGATACATCACGGCGACACGATCGGAGATGTGCTTCACCACGCTGAGGTCGTGGGCGATGAACAGGAAGGTGAGCCCGAGTTCCTTCTGCAGGTCCTGCAGCAGGTTGACGATCTGGGCCTGGACGGACACGTCGAGTGCCGAGACCGGCTCGTCGCACACCACGAATTTCGGATTCAGCACGAGCGCGCGGGCGATGCCGACACGCTGGCGCTGGCCGCCGGAGAATTCGTGCGGGAAGCGCTGCGCCGCGCGGGCCGGCAGGCCGACCAGGCGCAGCGCTTCCGCGACCTTCGCCCGCGTGGCCGCGTCTGCGCGCGCGCCGTGGATCAGCAGCGGCTCCATGATGATGTCTTCCACGGACATGCGCGGATTGAGCGCGCCGTACGGGTCCTGGAAGATGATCTGCATGGCGCGGCGGTGCTGGCGCATCGCCTTGGTGCTGAGGCCGGTGATCTCGTGGCCGTCGAAATCGATGCGGCCGCCGGTGGGCTCGATCAGCCGGATCAGCAGCCGGCCCAGCGTGGACTTGCCGCAGCCGGACTCGCCGACCAGGCCGAGCGTTTCGCCGGACCGGATCTGCAGGTCCACGCCGTCGACGGCGCGCAGGGCGGTGGTGTGGCGGCGCAGGAAGCTGCCGCCGCGCACGGCGAAGTGCTTGGTGAGGCCGGTGGCGGAAACGAGCGCGGTCACGCGAGGATGTCCGTGCGTATGCACGCCGAGGCGTGGCTGGCATCGACCGCCACCAGCGGCGGGATGGCGGCGCTGCAGGCATCGATGCGGTGGCCGCAGCGCGGGGCGAAGCGGCAGCCGGCCGGGCGGCGGGCGGGCTCGGGCAATGAGCCGGGGATGGCGACGAGGCGGTTGCGGTCCTGCTCCAGCGTCGGCACGCAATCGAGCAGGCCGCGCGTGTAGGGATGCAGCGGCCGGTCGAACAGGCGGGCCACCGGGGCCTGTTCGACGATGCGGCCGGCATACATGACCAGCACGCGGTCGGCGGTCTCGGCGATGACGCCCATGTTGTGGGTGATGATCATGATGGCCATGCCAAGCTCGTCGCGCAGGTCCATCAGCAGGTCGAGTACCTGCGCCTGGATGGTGACGTCGAGCGCGGTGGTGGGTTCGTCGGCGATGAGCAGACGCGGGCGGCAGGCGAGCGCCATGGCGATCATGACGCGCTGGCGCTGGCCACCGGACATCTGGTGGGGATAGTCGCCGAGCCGGCGGACCGCCGAGGGGATGCCGACGCGGTCGAGCATCTCGATGGCGCGCAGGCGCTGGTCGCGCACGGAGATGGCTTCGTGGGCGCGCACCGTCTCCATGATCTGCTCGCCGATGGTCAGCACCGGGTTGAGCGAGGTCATCGGCTCCTGGAACACCATGGAGATGCCGGCGCCGCGGATGCGTTCGAGGCGCGTTTCGGACATGCCCGTGAGCAGTTCGCCGGCGAAGTGCACCGAGCCGCGCACCACGCGCGCCGGCGGCTGGGGCAGCAGGCCCATGATGGTGAGCGCCGTGACGCTCTTGCCGCTGCCGGATTCCCCGACGATGCCGAGGATCTCGCCTTCATCGAGGTCGAAGCTGATGTCTTCGACAGCGGTGACCTCCCCGCGTTCGGTCTTGAACGCGGTGGTGAGGTCGCGGACTTCCAGCAGGCTCATTGCTGGATCCGCAGGCGGGGATCGAGCACGTCGCGCAGGCCGTCACCCAGCAGGTTGAGGCCCATGACGGTGATCATCAACGCGATTCCGGGAATGGTGATGATCCAGGAGGCTTCGGACATGTATTGGCGGCCCTCGGCCATGATGTTGCCCCAAGTGGGCGTGGGCGGGACGGCCCCGAGGCCGAGGAAGCTGAGCGTCGCCTCCGACAGCACCGCGTAGGCGAACAGGAAAGAGAGCTGCACGATCAGCGGGGCCATGGCGTTGGGCAGGATGTGGCGGCGCAGGATGCGCCAGTGGCCGGCGCCGGCGGCGACCGCCGCCTGCACGTATTCCATCTCGCGCAGCACGATCACCGAGGAGCGCACGATGCGGGCGGTGCGCGGGATGTAGACCACCGCCAGTGCGAGGATGACATTGAACGTGGACGGGCCGAGCACGGCGGTGACGCCGATCGCGAGCAGGATGGCGGGGAAGGCCATCAGCGCGTCGTTCACGCGCATGAGCCCGTTGTCGAGACTGCGGAAATAGCCCGCGAGCGCGCCGATGAGGGTGCCGAAGATGGCGTTCAGCAGAACCACGGAGAAACCGATCACCACCGAGAGCTGCGCGCCCCAGATGACGCGCGACCACAGGCTGCGGCCGAAATTGTCGGTGCCGAAGATGAAGGTTCCGTCGGGTGGGCGGAACTTGTAGCGCATGGCGAGCTTGGTGGGATCCACCGGAGCGATGATCGGCGCGAGTATCGCGGCGGCGAGGATGATGCCGAACAGCCCGATGCCGGTGAGGAACAGCTGGTGGCGGAACAGGCGCCGCAGCGTCATCCAGGCCGGATGCTGCCGATGGATCGGCACATCCTGGATATCGGCCTCGGCATCCGGGCGGGACGGGGCATCAGGGAGATTCATAGCGCACCCGCGGATCGAGCAGAGCATAGCAGGCATCGACGGCGATGTTGATCATCACCAGGAAGGCGGTGGTGAGCAGCAGGCCGCCCTGCACCATCGGGTAGTCGCGGTTCAGCACCGCCTGGGTCAGCAACTGGCCCATCCCGGGGATCGAGAACAGGGTCTCCGTCACCACGGAGCCGGAGATCAGCAGGCTCACGATGATGCCGACGACGGTGGTGATGGGGATCAGCGCATTGGCGAGCGCGTGCTTCATCACGACGACGCGGCGCGGCAGGCCCTTGGCGCGTGCCGTGCGGATGTAATCCTGGCGCAGCACTTCCAGCATCGTCGAGCGGGTGATGCGCGCGAGCAGGCCGACCTGCAGCAGGGCGAGCGAGATCGCCGGCATGGTGGACGTGCGCAGCCAGCCCACCGGGTCGTCCGTGAAGGCGATGTAGCCGCCGGTGGGCAGCCAGCCCAGGCGCACCGCGAACAGGATGATCATGAGCAGGCCGAGGAAGAAATTCGGCACCGAGATGCCGAGCATCGCGAACATCATGGCGAGCTGGTCGATCACCGTGTTCTGCCGCAATGCCGCGAACACGCCGCTGCAGAGCCCGAAGACAACGGTGATGACCAACGCGTACGCGGACAGCGCCAGCGTGACCGGCAGGCGCTGCAGGGTGGCGCCAACCACATCCTGGCCGAGCAGGATGGAGCGGCCGAGGTCGCCATGCGCCAGGGCCGTGTACCATTTCAGCATCTGCAGGAAGAACGGCTCGTCCAGCCCGAGATCGGCGCGGATCTGGGCGAGCTGCGCGGGGGTGGCGCTGAGCCCGCCGATGACCGAGGACGGGTCACCGGGAATCAGCCTCATCATCCCGAAGGTGATGAGGCTGACGATCAGCAGCACAGGCACGGCGCCGGCGAGGCGCCGCAGGATGACTCCAGCCAAGCTCTATCGCTCCCTCGCGGTGGTCAGTTGCTGAACCACACGTTGGACATGCGCGGGATGCGGAAGGGCTTGAAGCCCTGCACATTGGCGCGCACGCCCTGAACCTTCGTCAGCGAGCCGAACGGCAGCGCGTAGACCCGCTCGTAGATCAGCGCCTGCATGCGCGCGAACGCCGCCTGCCGGTCCTTGGCGTCCGGCTTGCTGTTCATGTCGTTCCAGGCCGCCATCAGATCGGGATCGTCCTTGCCATCCTTCGGCTTGTAGTTGGCGTTGGGCGGGGTGAAGAACTGCATGGTGGCGAGCGCGCCCAGCGCCGGCTGGGTGCCGTAGCCGGTGAAGAAGAAGTTCCAGCCGGTGTCGGGCTTCAGCTGCATGTTCACCGAGGTCGGCCAGTCCACCACCTTCAGTTCGGCCTTGATGCCGACCGCCTTGAGCTGCTCGGCCATTACCAGCGCCGCATTGTACATGGACGCGTAGTCCTTGTTGGTGAGCAGCACAACCGGCTCACCCTTGTAGCCGGACTGCGCCAGGAGCTGCTTCGCCTTGGCGGGGTCCTTGATGTTGTAGAACTCCTTGCCCGCGTCCGTATAGCTGGGCTGGTTCGGATACTGGAAGCCGACATTGAGCCGGTAGTTGCCGTCGGTCGCGGCATCCATGATCTCGTCCATGTCCAGCGCCGCCTGCACCGCCTTGCGGAACAGCACGTTGTCGGTGGGCGCCACCGACGTGTTGGGCGCCGCGACCTGGATCCACCAGTTCAACAGCGGCACGATGGCGATGTTCTTGTCCTTCTTGAGGTCATCGAGCGCCTTCGTGGGCAGATCCTCGACGCCCTGCAGCTCGCCGGTCTTGAGTCCGGCCACGCGCGCGCCAGGTTCGGTGACGATGCGGAACGTAACCGTATCGAAGCAGGCCTGCTTGTAGCCGCCGAAGCCGGTCCGCTCCTCGAAATGGGTGTTGGGCGTGTAGCCGTCGTAGCGCTTCAGCTTCACGTGGCTGCCGGGGACGAAATCGACGAGCTGCCACGGGCCGGTGCCGATGGTCTTGAGCTGCATCGGGGCATCGTCCTTCTGCTCGGCGGGCACGATCACCACCGGGACGGAGAACGAGCTGAGCAGCTCGATGAAGGTGGGCTGCGCTTCCTTCATGCGGATGATGAAGGTGGACGCGTCGGGCGCTTCCCACTTGTCGACGTTCTTGAACATGCCGCGCTCAAGGCCGAGGCGCGCATAGCGGTCGAACGAGGCGACGACGTCGGCCGAGGTCATCGGCTTGCCGTTGTGGAACTTCACGCCGTTGCGCAACTTGAACGTGTAGGTCAGGCGATCGGGCGATTCCGTGTAGGAATCCGCGAGATCCGGGATCGGGTTGTTGTTCTCGTCGCGCGTGATCAGCGTCTCGAAGATGTTCATCGCGACGTTGCGCGTGGAAATCGTGTTCGAGGCCGGCTGGTCGAGGCTGTTGACGTTGGCCTCCTGGCCGAAAACAAAATCGCCGCCGACACGTGGGCACTTGAACGGAGCCGCAAGGGCTGGAACTGTGCCGAACGCCATCGCGACGCAGGCCACGGTGGCTGCCAGGCCTGAGCGGGCCAGGATCGCTTTCTCCATCGACGTGTCTCCCGGATGTTGCGACGCAGCAAGGCGTCGAGATCCAAATCTTCGTGGACGGTTGGTAGTGCCGTCAAGCCAGACCCCGGAATGAATGAATGAAAAACCAGGAACTCCCGATCACCGGCTATCTCGACCGCTTCTCCCACCGGCCAGGCGAACGCTTTTCCGCGCATGTCAGCCTGCGCGACCCTGGCGCCTATCGGGCGCGGCTGGTGCGCGTCATCGGCGGCGACGCGAACCCGGCCGGGCCGGGGCTGCGGCTTGCCGATCTCTCGCACGTCTTTGCCCGCGAACTGCAGGGGCGCCGGCAGGCTATCCGGTTGGGATCGCACGGCATTGTCGACCATGGGCCGGTGCGGGCGGCGGGTGCGGCGTGCACCTGGACGGCGCTGGTCTGGACCGCGATCCCCCAGTCGGGCGGCACCGTCCTGGCCGAAGAAGGCGGTGGCGCGGCGGTCGCCTTGGCGGTGGGTGCGGCGGGCGCATGTGCGTCCCTCGCCTGGCCGGGTGGAGCGGTGCGCGTGGAGACGGCCGTGCCGCTGCAGCCACGCCGCTGGTACCGGCTGTGGCTGTCGGCCGATCCGGCGACAGGGCGGGTGGTCGTCGGGCAGCGGGCGCTGGGCGATGACGCGGCGGTGGCCGTGCCGGCGGACGCGCCGGGCATTTCGCTGCCGTCCGGCGGCGTTGTGCTGTTCGCGGCCGAGCATGCCGTGGAGCCGCGCGGGCATTTCACCGGCAAGATCGAGGATCCGGCGATTATCCCCGGGTTTCACGCCACGTGGCCGGAGGCGCTTGTCATGCCGGATGGCGGCGCGCTGGCGGCCTGGGACTTCGCGGACGGTATCGGCAGCCAGAGCGTGACCGACACCGGGCCGCAAGGCTGCCACGGGCGGCTGGTGAACCTGCCGACGCGCGCCGTGGTCGGGGCCCGCTGGAGCGGGCGGGAGATGTGCTGGCGGCACGCGCCGCGCGACTATGCCGCGATCCATTTCCACGACGACGACCTCGACGATTGCGGCTGGGAGGCGGATTTCGACTGGACGGTGCCGGACGACCTGCCCAGCGGCGCCTATGCGCTGCACCTGTCCTGCGCCGGCGGCGAGGACTGGCTGCCGCTCTACGTGCTGCCCAGGCGGGCCGGTCCGTTCGCGAAGGTAGCGTTCCTGGCATCGACGTTCACCTACCAGGCCTATGCCAACCATGCGCGCGGCAATGCCGACGCCGCGTATCTGGAGCGGGCGCAGGCATGGGGTGCGTATCCGCACAATCCCGATCAGTATCCGATCTATGGCCGGTCCACCTACAACCGGCACAGCGACAACAGCGGCATCGCATTTTCGTCGCGCCGGCGGCCGGTGCTGACGATGCGGCCGGGGTTCATGACGTTCAACGATCCGCGCGGCTCGGGGCTGCGGCACTATCCGGCGGACACGCATCTGCTGGCCTGGATGGAGGCGAAGGGAATCGCCTTCGACGTGATCACCGACGAGGATCTGGATGACGAGGGCCCGGCGCTGCTGGCGCCGTATCGGGTGGTGCTGACCGGATCGCATCCGGAATACCACACGGCGAACACGCTGGATGCGCTGCAGGCCCATACGCAGCATGGCGGCCGGCTGTGCTATCTCGGCGGCAACGGGTTCTACTGGCGGATCGCCCGCGATCGCGACCGGCCGCACATGATCGAGCTGCGCCGGGCCGAAGGCGGCATCCGTGCCTGGGCGGCCGAGCCGGGCGAGTATTATCATCAGATCGACGGCCAGTACGGCGGGCTGTGGCGGCGCAACCGGCGGCCGCCGCAGATGCTGGCGGGGGTGGGATTCTCGGGCCAGGGGCGCTTCGAGGGGACCTATTACCGCCGCCTGCCCGCCTCGTTCGACCCCGCCTTCGCCTGGATGTTCGCGGGCGTCGACGGCGACACCATCGGCGATTACGGCCTGTCGGGCGGTGGCGCAGCGGGGTTCGAGCTGGATCGCGCCGATCCGGTGCTGGGCACGCCGCCGCAGACGGTGATCCTGGCACGGTCTGAGAATCCGCCGGCCTCGTTCGTGACCGTGCCGGAGGAGCTGCTGTCGCATCTCGCCACCGTCACCGGCGAGCCGCCGGCGGAGTTGATGCGCGGCGAGATCGTGTATTTCGACACGCCCTCCGGCGGCGCGGTGTTCGCTGTCGGCTCCATCACCTTCTGCGGCAGTCTGTGGCGGGAGGGTCCGGATGGCGGAGGCTTCACCGGGCCCGTCTCAAGACTGCTGGAAAACGTCGTACGTCGCTTCTCGGGGGAATCATGATCATCGACCATACGTCTCTGCGCGCGCTGACGGTGCGCATCCTGCGTGCCGGCGGCAGTGCGCCCGAGGAGGCGGACACCGTCGCGGACCACCTGATCGAGGCGAACCTGTCCGGCCATGACAGCCATGGCGTGGGCATGCTGGTGGCCTATTGCCACAACCTGGAGACCGGCACGCTGGTGGCGAACCAGGCGCCGGAGATCGTGCAGTCGTCGGACAACATGGCGGTGTGGGACGGGCATGGCGGCTATGGCCAGGTGATCGCGCGGCAGGCGATGGCGTGGGCGATCGCGGCCGCGCAGAAACATGGCGTGGCGGTGCACGGATTGCGCAACTCGCATCATATCGGCCGCGTCGGCACCTATGGCGAGATCGCTGCGCGCGCCGGGCTGGTGTCGATCCATTTCGTCAACGGTGCCTCCGGCCCGCCGCCGGTGGCGCCGTTCCGCGGCCGTGAGGGGCGGTTCCTGACCAACCCAGTCTGCATCGCCATTCCCGGCACCGCGCAGACCGCGCCGGTGATCCTGGATTTCGCCACCAGCCGCATCGCCCTGGGCAAGGTGCGTGTGGCGAACAACGCAGGCAAGCCGGTGGTCGAAGGCGCGCTGCTGACGGCGGAAGGCCAGCCGACGACGGATGCCGGCGTGATCTATTCGCAGCCGCGCGGCGTGGTGCTGCCGTTCGGCGAGCACAAGGGATCGGGCCTTGCGCTGATCTGCGAGATCCTGGCCGGCGCCATCGTCGGCTCCGGCACGTTGCAGACCAATACGCCGCCGGATCGGGGCATCGCCAACGGCATGCTGACGATCGTGATCGATCCCACGCGAATGTCGACGCGCGAGTACATGGAGACCGAGATCGACGGGCTGATCCGGTGGGTGAAGTCGGCGGCACCGGCCGACCCCGATCTGCCGGTGCTAGTGGCGGGCGAACCGGAGCGGATGGCACGGGCGGAGCGCATGGCGAACGGCATTCCGGTCGACGACACCACCTGGGCGCAGATCCGCGACGCCGCGGCCCGGTTGCAAGTGGCGATCTGACAGGAGGCCGGGCGATGACGATGACACCACTTGCGGAGCTGCGCGTCGGCTTCGTGGGCGCGGGGTTCATGGCGCGGTTCCATTTGCAGTCGCTGCTGGGCGTGCGCAAGCTGCGGGTCGCCGGCGTGTTCGCGCCGACGCCGGCGCGGCGGCAGGCCTTCGCCGACGACGCCAACCTGATGGACCTCGGGCCGTGCCGGGCGTTCGACAGCCTGGAGGCGATGCTGGCGAGCGGCGAGATCGATGCGATCTGGCTGGTGACTCCGAACCACGTGCGGCTCGATGCGATGCGGGCCATTCATGCCGCGCGGCGGGCCGGGCAGACCGGCGTGTTCGCCATCGCCTGCGAGAAGCCGCTGGCGCGCACGCTGGCGGAGGCGCGGGAGATGCTGCGGCTGGCCGAGGATGCCGGCCTGATCCATGGCTATCTGGAGAACCAGCTGTTCTCGACCGCTGTTCAGCGCGGCCACGACATCATCTGGCGCCGTGCCGTGCCGAACACGGGACGGCCGTATATCGCGCGGGCGGCCGAGGAACACAGCGGGCCGCATGAGCCGTGGTTCTGGAACGCCGGGCAGCAGGGTGGCGGCGTGCTTTCGGACATGATGTGCCATTCCGTGGAGGTCGCGCGCTATCTGCTGACGGCGCCGGGCGAAACCCGCGACGCGCTACGGCTGCGCAGCGCCAATGCGAGTGTCGCGACGCTGAAATGGCGGCGCCCGGCCTATGCCGAGAAGCTGCGGCAATCGTCGGGCGGCGCGGTGGACTACGTGAACCGGCCGGCCGAGGATTTCGCGCGGGGCATGCTGACCCTGGAGGACCCTGACGGGAACGAAGTGGTGATCGAGGCGACGACGTCCTGGGCCTATGTGGGGCCGGGTCTGCGGATCACCCTGGAGCTGCTGGGGCCGGAATACGCCATGGAATACAACTCGCTGGGCACGGGGTTGAAGGTGTTCCTGTCGCGCGCCGTGTCGGGCCGCGCCGGCGAGGACCTGGTGGAGAAGCAGAACGCCGAACAGGGCTCGATGCCAGTGCTGGAGGACGAAGCGGGCGTCTACGGCTATACGCTGGAAAACCGGCATTTCGCCGACTGCTTCCGCCGACGCGAGGCGCCGATGGAAACGTTCCGTGATGGCGTAGCCGTGGTCGAGATGCTGATGGCGCTGTACCGCTCCGCCGAACTGGGCCGTACGGTGATGCTGCCGGATCCCGCGCTGGAGACTTATGTGCCGGAGGCGGCCCGCCGCGACCAGAGCACCATCGCCATAGGTGGAACCACCGGACGATAACGTTGTTCGTGGAAACAGGAAGCCGGACCGGCGGTCACGCCAACGTCTCGAACAGGCCCAGCAGAAGCTGCGCGCGCGGGACCAGCGAGGAGACGTAAAGCTGTTCCTCATGGGTGTGGGCGCCCTTCCCGTCCACACCCAGGCCGTCGAGCGTGGGGGCGATCGCAGCGGTGAAGTTGCCGTCGCTGCCGCCGCCGGTGGCGAGGTCGGCGAGCTCGAAGCCGAGGCCGGCGGCGATGGCCTTCGCGTGTTCGAACAGCGAAGCGATCTCGCCCGATTTCTCGTAGCCGGGACGGTTGAGGCCGCCGGTGATCTGCAGCGTCACGTCGGGGTCGTAGGGTTTGAGCGCCTGCACGCGCGCGATGGCGGCGGCAGCGATTTCGGGGTTGGGAACACGCATGTCGAACTCGGCATGCGCCTCGGACGCGACCACGTTGGCGCGGGTGCCGCCGGCGATGACGCCGACATTCACGGTGAGGCCGGTGGCGTAGTCGGTCATCGCTTCGAGGGCGAGGATCTGGCGCGCCAGTTCCTTGATGGCGCTGCGGCCGTCCTGGTGGCGGGTGCCGGAATGGGCGGGCACGCCGCGGACATGGATCTCGAAGCGCGCGGTGCCTTTGCGCGCGGTGACGACTCGGCCGCCTTCGCGGGCGGGTTCCGTAACCAGCACATAGCGGGCGCGGCGGGCTTCGCGCTCGATGATGTCGCGAGAGGTGCCGCTGCCCACTTCCTCGTCGGACAGCAGCAGGTGGCGGATGGGCAGGCTGGTCTCGCGGCCCGTGCGCACGAGGTGGCGCATGGCGGCGAAGGCCAGGTGGGCGCCACCCTTCATGTCGTAGATGCCGGGACCGAAGGCGCTGTCGCCTTCCACCCGGAACGGCAGCTTCGTGGCCAGGGTGCCGATATCGTGCACGGTGTCGGTGTGGCTGAGCACCAGGATGCCCGGGCCGTCACCGCCCCAGGGGGAGGTAATCAGAAGGTGATCGCCGAAGCCGTCGCGGCCGGGAATGCGCTCGATGCGCGCGCCGATGGCCGCGTAGTCCTGCTGCACCTGGTCGGCCATGCGGTTGACGGCGGCCGCATCGGTGGTGGGGCTTTCGATTTCCACCCAGCTGCGGATGCCCTCGAGGATTTCGGTCTGGTCCAAAGGCGGCAGGTTCGATGTCGGCATCCGGCTCTCCGTTCGCGCGTATCGGTGCACGGTAGGACGCGTTCCGGCGTCGTGGCCACCCTCTTTCCCCGCGCGTGCGACGCCGTTACGGTTGACGCCTTCCGACAGCAGGACATCACCCCATGCCCGATCCCACTCTCGTTTCGCTCGTCGAGTCCGTCAGCGCCCCTGCCATGATGGCGCATCTGCGGGAATTCGCCCGCTGGGTGAAACTGTCGGGAACGGCGGAAGAAATGGAAAGCCTGCGCTATGTGCGGGCGCGGCTGGACGAATACGGGTTCCGCACACAGATGCTGCTGCACGATGCGTATATCAGCCTGCCCGGGCCGGCGCGGGTGACGGTGGACGGCTCGGCGCTGAAGGCGCTCACGCATTCCCATTCGCAGGCCTCGCCGGCCGGCGGGGTCTCAGGGCCGCTCGTGGATGTCGGCGAGGGCACGGCGGCCGATTTCGCCGGGCGCGACCTGCGCGGCTGCATCGTGCTGGCCGAGGGGATCGCCAATCCGGCGGTGGCGCGGCGCGCGTCCCTCGCCGGCGCGGCGGGGCAGTTGCATATCAGCCCGCATCATCACCTGCATGAGATGTGCATCTCGCCCGTCTGGGGCAGCCCGAGTGCGGAGACATTGGCGGAGATGCCGACGACGGTGGCCTGCACGGTGTCGCATGCGGACGGGATGGCGCTGCGTGAGCGGCTGGCGCGCGGCGAGCAGCCCGGCGTGGTGTTGCATGCCGAGGTGGATACGGGCTGGCGCAAGACGCCGATCCTGGTGGCGGAGATGGACGGGCCGGATGGCGGCGCGGACGAGCCGTTCGTTCTGTTCTCCGGCCATCACGACACCTGGTATTTCGGCGTGATGGACAACGGTGCCGCCAACGCGACGATGCTGGAGACGGCACGGCTATGCGCGAGCAGGCGGGGCGAGTGGGCGCGCGGCCTGCGGCTGTGCTTCTGGTCCGGGCATTCGCACGGGCGGTATTCCGGTTCGACCTGGTATGTGGACGAGCACTGGGACGAGTTGGAGCGGCGATGCGTGGCCCATGTGAACGTCGATTCCACCGGCGGCATGGGCGCCACCGTGCTGGAGAACGCAGCCGCGGTTTCGGAGCTGACGCCGCTGGCGGCGGAGGCCATTCGCGAGCGGACGGGGCATCAGTACCTGAGCAAGCGCAAGTCGCGCTCCTCGGACGATTCGTTTCCCGGGATCGGCATCCCCTCGATGTTCGGGGCGCTGAGCGAGCAGCCGCCGGGGCCGGTGAAGATGCGCAACAGCCTGGGCTGGTGGTGGCACACGCCGGAAGACACGATCGACAAGCTGGACGAGGCGTTCCTGGTGCGCGACACGAAGGTGTTCGTGCACGTGGTGTGGAAGCTGCTGTCCGATGCCGTGCTGCCGCTGGACTACGCGACGCACGCGCGGGCGCTGCTGGCGGAGCTGGCGGGCATCGGCGCGGCCCTGGGCGGGCGGTTCGCGCTGGAGACGCTGGTGCAAGGGGCCGAGGCGCTGCGCGACAAGGCCGAGGCCGTGGCGGCGCGCGCCGAGGCGGCCGGGCCCGAGGAGACCGCACGGATTAACCGCGCGATCATGCATGTGTCGCGGGCCCTCGTGCCGGTGGACTATTCGCGTGGCGACCGGTTCGCGCATGACCCTGCCCTGCCCCAGCCGCCCTGGCCGGCGCTGCAGCCGGTGCGCGACCTGGCCGCGACCGCGCCAGGGTCTGATGCGGCGCAGTTCCAGACCGTGAGCGCGATGCGCGCGCGCAACCGCGTGGCGTTTGCCTTGCGGCAGGCGAACGAAGCGCTCGACAGCGTATTGCACGATTGAGTCGCGCACCGACCGGCAACCGCGCTTCAGTGCCCCCGGGCTACAGCAGCGTCTCCACCATATGCGGGAGCATTGCCTGGCAGCCTTCGCCGTAGGGGCCGAGTTGTTCGATATGCACAATCCACTATAACGTTCGCGGCCCGCCACAGGTCGCTGCGGGCCGAGACGGAGGTGGCCGATCCTATCGCCGGAGGAATGGGACGCGGTACGGCTGACGCTGGCCGTGGCAGCGCGTGCGGTGGGCTTCGGCCTGCCCGTCGCGGTGCTGGCGGCCTGGGTGCTGACGCACGGCCGCTTTCCTGGCCGCACGCTCATGGACGCGCTGGTGCATCTGCCGCTGGTGCTGCCGCCCGTCGTCACCGGTTGGCTGCTGCTGATCGTCTTTGGTGTGCGCGGCCCTGTGGGCGCGGTGCTGCATGACTGGTTCGGCGTGCGACTGGTCTTTACCACGGCGGGGGCCAGCCTGGCCTGCGCGGTGATGACCTTCCCGATCATGGTCCGGTCCGTCCGGCTGGCGCTGGAAGCCGTGGATCCGGGGTTGGAACAGGCCGCGCGCACGCTCGGGGCCAGCCGGCTGGACCGGCTGTTCACCGTGACGTTGCCGCTGGCTGCACCGGGCATCCTGGTCGGCGCCGTGGTCGCCTACGCCACCTGCCTGGGCGAGTTCGGCGCCGTGATCACGTTTGCCGCCAACATCCCCGGCGAGACCCAGACCCTGCCGCTGGCCATCTATGCGGCGTTGCAGACGCCGGATGGCGAGGCGGTGGCGGCACGGCTGTCGCTGGTGGCCATGGGGCTGGCGATGGGCGGGCTGCTGCTGTCGGAATTCCTGGGGCGGCGGCTGAACGCGGCGATCGGGCGATGACATTGTCGGTCGCGCTGCGGCACCGGTTCGCGGGCGCCGCCATGGATATGCGGTTCGAGGCGCCGACCCCCGGCGTGACCATGCTGTTCGGCCCGTCCGGCGCGGGCAAGTCCACGGTGATCGCGGCCGCCGCAGGATTGCTACGGCCGGAGTTGTGCCACATCGCCGTAGACGGGCGGGTGCTGGCCGACACCGAGGCCGGCATCTGGTTGCCGCCGGAGCGGCGGCGGGTGGGGCTGGTATTCCAGGACGCGCGGCTGTTCCCGCACATGTCGGTGGCCACCAACCTGCGCTACGGGCAGCGGCGGGCGCCGGCGGGGCCGATCGGGTTCGACGATGTCGTGGAACTGCTGGGCATCGGCGCGTTGCTTGAGCGCCGGCCACGGACGCTGTCGGGCGGCGAGCGGCAGCGCGTGGCCATCGGCCGGGCGTTGCTGGCGCAACCGCTGCTGCTGTTGATGGACGAGCCGCTGGCGAGCCTGGACGCCGCGCGCAAGGCGGAGATCCTGCCCTACCTCGCCCGCCTGAAGACCGCCTTGCGGCTGCCGGTGCTGTACGTGACGCACGCGCTGGAGGAGATGGTGCGGCTGGCGGACTCCGTGGTGCTGATCGAGGCCGGGCGCGTGGTGGCCGCGGGGTCGCTGGCCGAGATCGCCGCGCGCGGCGACTTGCCGCTGGGCCTGCGCGACGACGCGGGCGCGGTGTTTGCCGCCCGTGTCGCGGCGCATGACACGGCGCGGCGGCTGACGCGGCTTGATGCGGCGGGTACGCCGATCCTGGTGCCGCTGGTGGCCAATGCGATCGGCACCGGCGTGCGCGTGCGCGTTCCGGCACGCGAGGTGATCCTGGCCCGAGAGGCGCCCGTGGGGATCAGCGTGCAGAATGTGCTGCCCGGGACGGTGCGCGCGATCACCGAGGACGCGCCGCGCCATGCCGCACTGGTCGAGGTGATGACGGGCAGCCGCGCCGTGCTGGCCCGCGTGACGCCGGATGCGGTGGAGCGGCTGGGCCTCGCGCCCGGCGCCGGCGTGATCGTGATGTTCAAGTCGGTCGGCGTGGAGGTGACGCCGGAATAGGGCGTGGCGACAGCTTCTGCGCCGGCGCACCGGCTACGACAACGGTGCCAGTTGCCGCGCGGCTTCCGGCAGCCCCTGGTCGGCGGCCTGCTTCAGCCATTTTCGGGCCATCGGGATGTCGCGCTCACCCGCCACCCCGCGCGCGAGATACCAGCCGAGCAGCATCTGCGCCTGGGGATGTCCGCGTTCCGCCGCGGCGAGGAACCAGCGCTGCGCCGCCTTGGGATCGGCCGCCACCGCATAGCCGCCGTTGTGCAGCGCCCCGAGTGCATACATGGCCCCCGCGTGCCCCCGCGCCGCCGCGCGCTCGAACAGCGCCTTGGCGGCTGGATGGTCGCGCGGGCCGCCACTGCCGCTGACCATCATCTCCGCCAGCGCCACCTGCGCATCGACGACGCCGATCGCGGCCGCCCGCGCGATCCATGTGCGGCCTTCGATTGCATCGGCCGGCACGCCGCGCCCATCGGCAAGCATCCGCCCGTACCAGTATTGCGCAACCGGGATCGCCCTGGCGGCACGGCGCAGCCATGCCACCGCCTGACGTTCGTCGCGCCTCGCACCGATGCCCTCGGCCAGGCAGACGCCGAGGTTGCAGGCGGCCATCAGGTCGCCGGACGCGGCCGCGTCCTGGAACTGCTGGCGAACCGCCACGAGGTCTTCGGGCTTGCCGCCGGCGCCGGTCAGGACGAGGTTCGCGAGGTCGGTTTGCGCCAACCGGTCGCCCGCTTCGGCGGACAGGCGCAGCCAGTGTGCCGCCTCGTCGGGATCGCGCGGCACGCCGGCGCCGGACAGGTGCAGCCGCCCGAGCCGGCGCCCCGCGGTCCTGTGTCCGGCTTCGGCGGCGCGGCGCAGCCAGATCGCCGCCTCCGCGAAATTCGCAGGGAGCTTGCCGTGCCCGGAATACAGCTCGGCAACCAGTGCGGCGGCGGTGGGTTCGCCCGCCAGCCCGGCGCGCCGCAACCAGGTTTCGGCCTCATCGGGATTCCGTGCAACGCCGCGCCCCTCGAGCAGGGCCATCCCCCAGCGCGCCTGCGCGACGTGGTGGCCTTTCTCGGCGGCCGTGCGATAAAGTTGCGCCGCGGCGACTTCGTCGCGCGATGTGCCGGTGCCGCGCTCGGTCATCACGCCAAGCATGCAGATCGCCGCCGGCAGGCCCGCCTCGGCCGCGCGACGCAGATACGCGACGATCAGCCGCTGATCCTTTTCGTCCTGCGCCGCCTGGGCAAGCGACTGCGCGTAACCGAGGGCGCCCTGCGGGCAGCCGGCGTCCGCCGACCGCTTATACCAAAGCCACCCCTCCTCGGGATTGCGCATCTGCTCGGGGCCGCAGGTCAGCAGGAAACCGAGCACCGCCTGCCCGTCGGGCGAGCCGGCCTCGGCGGCCCGTCGGGCCCATTTCTCCGCCGCGGCGAAATCCGGATTCCCCACGGCGCCGTCGGTGAACAACGCGCCCGCCAGCCGGTCGGGCGCCGCGCACCCACCGTGGGCGTGCTGCAAGGCGAGCAGCCACTGCGCCGCGACGCAGCCCAGTTCGGCGGCGCTTTCGAGCCAGCGCATGGCTTCGACCCGGCTGGGGGGGACGCCCGCGCCCTCCAGGTAGCAGCGCCCGACCCGGTATCGCGCCTCCGCGCTGCCCGCCTTCGCGGCGCGGACGAACAGCGCAAACGCGTCCGCCGCCCGCGCCTGATCGAACAGCCTGTTGCCCCGCCGCAAGGCCGCTGATGGAGACAGGCGGCGGACGAGCACGCCGAGCAACGCCATGCCGCCGATCCCCGCACGCCGGATCTATGGTCAGCCGTTGCCCGAATGGGCGGACGGACCGGTCATCTTCCCCGGATCGGTGTCGGGGGCCGCGGTGAGGCTGCCGAACAGGCCGTGGGCCTCGTTCAGCACGCCCGCCGTGAAGTAGAGCGCGTTCGGGTCGCTGCCGGCGGAGGCATTGCCTGTGGAAAGAGCCCAGAGATCGCCAATGACGATTGGCTTGCCGTCGGGACCGAGCAGCTTGCCCTCGAAGTGGTCGTTCTTCGGATTGAAAGCGTCGATCTTGCCGTCGCCGAAGTTGCCGATCAGCAGGTCATTGGAAAACTCACCGAAATGGGATGGGGCAATCGCCAGTCCCCAGGGCGAATTCAGCACGCCGCCCGATGCAACCCGGTGCAGCATATGGCCGTCCAGGCTGAACTCATCCACGAAGCCGTGGCCGGCGCCGGCCACGTCGTCATGCTTGTCGGCATTCTGCAATGCGAAGGTGACGAATAGCTTCCCGTCGAGGACCTGTACGTTGAACGGCGCGTAGCCCGCGGGCAGCTTCGGGTCGGTGAAGCTCTTCACCGGCATGAAGTTCTGGTCGAACACGTCGACAGTACCGTGGCGGAAATTCGCCGCATAGAGGAATACCCCCTTGGCGGTCTCGCCGATCGCGAGGCCCTTGTAGACGGCGCCTTCGCCATCGCTGCCGGCACTGGGATTGCTGGAATTGTCGACGGCAAGGATCGACTGCGAGCCGCCGTTCCAGCCGGAAATCGTCCCGTCCTCGGTCGCGAAAAGGAAGGCGGCCGGAGATCCGTTGGACAGGGTGAACGCACCCTCGGTTCTGAAGGCGTTGAAGACCTGGCCGGTCGGGGAGGCCGTACCCGGCTGCTGGCCAGGGGGGGTGGCGATCGTCTTCTCGCTGCCGCCGGCAACGACAACCGGATTGCCGGCGCCATCGTTGATCGACGCGACACCGGCGCCGTTGTCCGACACCCAGAACGGGCCGGTTGGGCTGAACGACATTCCCCACGGGTTGATCAGGTCCGGATTGATGTTCGCGGCGGGAACGAAGCCGTCGGAGATCAGATTGGTTTGCGTGTAGGCATTATCGCGATCGTTTTCATGGTGATGGCCATGGCGCCCGTGATCATCGCCACCTTCATGATCGAGCATCGAATCGTGCAGACGGCTGAACATTGAGAGGAGCGAATCCATCATGGTGTCTCCACGCCGATTGCAAAGATCACCCTGGCCCTCGGCGACTCGCCGGGCACCCCGGGCTTCTTCCGCAACACAGACGCCGGTCCCGGCCACTTATTCCCATGCAGTTCGAAGCTCACGCAGAGGTGCGCGTACCGATGCCCGGCCCATTTGCCAAGGACACAGTGTTTCGGCTTCCGCCTGTAGCTGGCTGAAGAAAGCAGGGTCGTCGTCGAGGGCATTGAAGCATCGATTGCTGGCGGACAGCACGGCTGAAGCCGCCATGACCGCCTCGTGATGTCTCTGGCATTGGTGCTGGCGACGTGCCTTCTATTTCGCCGCTTGCGCCGCCGCCTGCTGCGGCAGCACTTCGACCGTCGCCGTCCGCCCGGCCACCAACTCGACTTGCGGCGGCACATGGTCGAGCGTGATGCGGACCGGGACGCGCTGTGCCAACCGGACCCAGGTAAAGGTCGGGTTCACGTCGGCAAGCAGCGAACTGCTCAAGGTCCGCTCGCGGTCGGCGATGCCGGCGGCCACGCTGTCAACGTGCCCGATGATGTCCGCATCCTGGCCCATCAGATGCACCAGCGCGCGGTCGCCGATCCTGATGCGCGGCAGCTTGGTTTCCTCGAAGTAGCCATCGACATGAAAGCTGTCGCTGTCCACCAGCGCCGCCACGCCTTCGCCGGTGGTGACGTAGTCGCCCGGCCGCATGCCGAAATTGGTGATCGTGCCATTCACCGTCGCCTTGACCGCGGTGCGTTCGAGGTTCAGCTGGGCGAGGTTCCGCTCCACCAGGGCCTGCTGGTATGCGGCGGTCGCGATCTGGTCCGCGGCCGCGCGTTGCTGCTGCGCCTCCTCCGACACCGAGAGGTTGGAGAGCGAACGGTAGCGTTTCATCTCCCGTTGCGCCTCCTGGGCCGCCGCCGTCTTGCTGGCCAGGACGGCTTCGGCCACCTGCAGCGCCAGCTCATAGCGTACGGGGTCGATGCGGAACAGGATCTGGCCGACGTGCACCGTATCGTTGTCGTGGACCAGCACCTCGCTGACCAGGCCGGACACATCGGGTGCGACCTGGACCACGTCGGCGCGTACTCGGCCGTCGCGTGTCCAGGGCGCGTCCATGTAGTAGATCCAGAGCTGCCAACCGACGACGGCGGCCATGGCGACCATGACCAGTGTGACGGACAGGCGGCCAAGAATAGCGAGCAGGTTTCTCATTGTGCCAATCAGAGCGGGATCAGGGCGACGATGGCGCCCAGGACGATGACCAGAAGGGCAAGGTCGAACAATGGCCGATGCCAGACGAAACGGTAGAAGCCGAGCGCGCCAAGCCCACGGCGGACGGCCCCACAGACCAGCAGCGCGGCAACCATCCACAGCAGCAGCGGCGAGACGAAGATGCCGTAGAGATCGACTTCGCGGATCATACCGCGGCCTGCAATGCCGGCGGCACAGGAGCAGCCCCCGGCTCATAGGGCGGCGCATCAGGGAACAGGCCGCGCCGGATGCCGACGATCTGCAACAGGACGTCGCGGGTGTTCGCGTCCGGTGCCGCGGTGACGTCGCGGATGGCCCGGTCGATCGCCTCGCGCAGTGCCACCGCCGGTGGTGCCGGCACTTCGCTGCGGTAGTACTTCGCCACCGCCTCAAGCAGCTGACGCACGGCATCGCCCGCCGGGCCGGCCAGGAGTGCGGCGCCGCGCTGCAGATCGACCACGTTCAGCCCGATGCGCAGATCGGTCAGCATGTCCGTGGCCGCCAGCCCCCTGCCGGCCTGCACCGTGGCAAGCCGCGAGACGAGCATGCCGAGCCGATCGATCATCACGCCAGCGAATGCTGACCGGTCACGCGCATCGGGATGGGTGGCGGCGCTGGCGATGTCCGACCAGCCCGCCCGCAGCAGCCGCCACGCGCTCCATTCCGCGCCGACAGACCGCACGATGCCCGTGACCACGGCCGCGGTGCCCATGCCTACGACCAGCCCCAGGCCGTTGCCGGCGAAGCTCGTGAAATCCCCCGAGTAGCGGCCCTGCAGGCCCATCAGCGACGCGCCATTGGCCGCCAGCGCCATGCCGGTGCCGAAGGTTGCCGGCAAGGAAATCAGCAGGCCGACGGGGATGAAGAACACCGCCAGGGCAAGCGCCAGCATCTCGAAGTCGTGAACCATCGGCAGCACCGCGAACAGGTAGACGGTATCGACGATCACCGCCGCGACCGAGACGTAGAGAAGGTTCACGATGGCCGGCGCCGGATCGTCCTGGGCCGCGAAGAACGAGCAGGCGATGGCCGCCATCTGCGCCGCCATCGCGCCGTCCGGCCAGGCCGAGGCGATCCAGAATGTGCAGATCAGGCCGATCGTGAGGGCGGCGGAAAAGCCCGACAGCAGGGCCATGCCGTGGTCCCGATGCTGCAAGGCGGTTGCCGCCTCCTTGCGCGGAATCACGAGCGTCGTGGGCATACGGGGGCTGCCGGACGCGATCTGATCGAGCAAGGCGTGTGCGTCCTGTTTGATCATCGTCAGCTCGCGCAACCGCATGAGCAGGCTCGTCAGCATGATGTCGTTCCAGCGTGATTGCGGACCGAGCGGCAGCTCGAGCCCGGCGATCGTCTGCCGCAGGCGCACGCCCTCCGCTTGCGGCGCGTTCACTCCGGCGCGGACCCAGGCCGCCAGCTCATCGAGCAGACGCCGCAGATCGGGCGTTATCCCGCCCGCCTCGCGCAGTGCTGCAACGCGATCGCCGACGCCGCTCAGCGCCGGAAGGAGCATCAGGATGCGCTGCTGTAGCGCCGTTATCGGCCGGGTGGCGACCTGCAGCTTGGAGGTATCGAAGGCAAGATAGGAGATCAGCATCCCGATCTCCACCGCGTCGGCCGCGAGCCGCCGGCGGATGGCGCGAGTCTGCGCATCCTCGGGCAATCCCGCCAGCGCCTGCAGGGCCCAGGCGTTGGCATCGCGCAGCCAGGACTGGATCCGGAAAGTCAGCACCGAGCCGGCCGGCCGCGGCAAGACGACGCTGCCGACCAGCGTCGTGCACATGATGCCGAGCGAGATCTCCTCGGTTCGCGAGAGCGCACTCTCGAAGATCGCGTCGGGCGCGGCGACGCTGGGGAAGCCGATAATGGCCGCGGTGTAGCCGGCCAGCATGAAGATGTAGCTGCGCGGCGAGCGATCGAGCACCGCGGCGTAGAGGCACAGCCCGGTCCACAGCGCCATTGCGGCGCTCAGCAGTTCCGGCGCGCTCGCGAGGTTGGGGACCAGTACTACGGCCGCCGTCGCGCCCAGCAGCGTGCCGCAAAAGCGATAGAGGGACCTGGAGCGCATGGCGCCGGTCAGCGGCTGCGCCACGATATAGGCGGTGGCCATCGCCCAGTAGGGCCGCTCCAGATCCAGCGCGAGCGCGATCCAGAGCGCGAGCATCGCGCCCGCGAACGTCCTGATCGCGAACAGCCAGTCACGCAGGCCAGGCAGTGTCATCGACCGACCCTCATCCCGCCGGTCCTGCCTGTAGCATAGGCCGACGGGCGCCCTTCAGCACAGATGCGCGCACGCGGGCGGGTTTCCAGATCCTGCGCGGGGCCCGTCCCGGGCATCCGTACGCGGACCGGCCGGAATGTCCTCGCTGATGCCGTGCAGGCTGGTTGACCGCCCATCAGGTGGTCAGTAGTGTGGTCATACCACATCAGGTCAGGCACGTGGAAAAGCCGCAGATCACCCGCCCGGAGGACGCCTGCGGCAAAGGCTTCGACAAGGTCTTCGCCTTTCTGCGTGAACAGTTCCTCGCCGGGGCCATCAAGCCCGGCGACCGGCTGACCCCGGAGCGTGAACTCTGCCAGCGGCTCGGCGTGTCGCGGCCGGTCTTGCGCGAGGCGTTGCGCGCGCTCGCCATGATCGGCGTGGTCGAGATCCTGCACGGCGTCGGCACCATCGTCCGCCGCCCGGATGTCTCGGTGCTGGGCGAGTTTTTTGCCTTCGCCCTCGCCCAGCGGGCGGACATGACCGACGACGTGATGCAGGCGCGCATCGCCATCGAGTGCCAGGCCATAAGGCTGGCCTGCCAGCGCGCCACGCTCGCGGATATCGAGCGCCTGCGCGGCGCCCTCGACCATATCCGGTCCACGATCGACGACCCGACGGCCGGCGCCGAGGCCGATCACGCGTTCCACGACGCGATGGTGCGCGCGAGCAAGTCGGAGACGTTGCTGTGCCTGTATCAGGCCATGGGCGAGGTATTGCGCCAGTCGCACCGCGACCGGCGCGATCTCGTGCGCCGCTACGGCAACATGAAGGACCACGTCGCCCAGGATCACGAACGGCTGTTCCAGGCGATCGTCGCCCGCGACGAGCGCAACGCCGACGACATCCTGCGCAAGCATTTCGCCATCGGCGACGAGTATCGCCGGCGGGCGGCGCTCGCCGATCCGTCGGCGCCGACCTGACCGCATTCCGGGGAGCGCGCATATGAGCAACGCCGCAACGAAGGATGTCATCGGCTTCATCGGCATCGGCCTGATGGGCACCCCCATGACGCTGCGGCTGCTCGACCAGGGCCGGAAAGTCGTCGTGTGGAACCGCGAACCCTCCCGCGCCGATCCGGTGGTGGCGGCCGGTGCAGTCTGGGCCCCGTCGCCGCGCGCGGTGGCCGAGGCCAGCGACATCGTGCTGCTCTGCGTGCTGAACACCGAGGCCGTGTCGGACTGCATCTGGGGCTCCGATGGTGTGGCCGAGGCGGCGCGGGGTGCGCGCCTGTTGATCGACCATTCCACCATCGATCCCGCGGCGACGCGCGATTTCGCCACGCGCCTGAAAGCCAGGACGAGCGCCGGCTGGGTTGATGCGCCGGTCTCGGGCGGGCCGGCGGCGGCGCGGACGGGCACGCTGACGATCATGGCGGGGGCGGGCGACACGGATTGGGTAGCGGCGCGGCCGGTGCTTGCCGATCTCGGCGCCAATATCACGCGCGTCGGCGGCGTGGGTGCCGGGCAGGTCGCCAAGATCATCAACCAGGCGATCGTCGGATCGGGCTTCGTGCTGATGGCGGAAGCGCTGCGCCTGGCCGAGCAGGCCGGGATCGACGCGGCGGCGATACCCGCGTGCCTGGCCGGCGGATTCGCGGACAGCACGCTGCTGCAGCGCGTGTATCCGCAGATGCAGCGCCGCGCCTTCGATCCGCCGTTGAGCTTCTCGCGGCAGTTGCTGAAGGACATGAAGGCGGTCACGGCATTCGCGGACGGCCTGCAGCTCTCGCTGCCGATGGTGCAGACCGCCTGTGCGCGCTACGCCGCGCATGTGGGGCGCGGCCACGGGATGGAGGACAGCGCCTCCATCCTGCGGCTCTATGAAGAGCAGCCGTGATGCAGACGACGCCGCTTCCCATCGTCGATGCGCACCAGCATTTCTGGAATCTCGACCGCAATCGCCATCCCTGGTTGAGCGATCCCGAGCCGATCCCGTTCCGTTACGGCAGCTACGCGGCGCTGCGCCGCAACTACCTGCCGGCCGACTACCGCCGCGACACCGCGCGCCACCGCATCGCGGCGACGGTCCATGTCGAGGCAGAGTTCGAGCCTGCGCGTCCGGTGGCGGAGACGGATTGGCTGACCGCGCTGGCGGCTGCGGAAGGTCTGCCGAGCGCCTGCGTGGCGCAGGCCTGGCTGGACCGGGACGACGTCGCCGATGTGCTCGCGGCCCAGGCGGCTCGGCCGCTGGTGCGCGGCATCCGCCACAAGCCGCGCAGCGCGGCAACGCCCGATGCCGCACGCCGCGGCGCGCCCGGCTCGATGGATTGCCCGGTGTGGCGCGGCGGCTACGCGCTGCTCGCCAGGCATGGCCTGAGCTTCGATCTGCAGACGCCCTGGTGGCACATGGATGCGGCCGCAGCACTGGCCATCGATTTTCCGGACACGCCGATCATCATCAACCACGCGGCCCTCCCGTCGGATCGGTCGGCGGAGGGATTGGCGGCATGGCGCGCCGGGCTGGCGACGGCGGCGCGGGCGCCGAATGTCGCGCTGAAGATCTCGGGGCTCGGGCTGCCGGGGCAGGACTGGCGCTATGACGCGAACGGGCCAGTGATCCGCGACGCCATCGCGATCTTCGGGCCCGAGCGATGCCTGTTCGCGAGCAACTTCCCGGTGGACAGCCTGATCGGCAGCTATGACGCAATTGTCGACGGATTTCTCCGCGCTATCGCCGACCGTCCGGAAGCGGAACAACGGCTGCTGCTGCACGACAACGCGGTGCGCGTCTACCGGCTGTAGACGGCGTGCCCAAGCAAGACCAGACGGAGGCGACAACAATGATCATCACGCGACGCCGCCTCGGCCTCTCCGCCGCCCCCACGTTGGCGGCCTTCCCTTGGCTATCAATCAGACCCCTGTGAACAAGAGACCCATGACAGAACACGCGACACCCGGAACAGTCGGCTTCATCGGCCTCGGCACGATGGGCTGCCACATGGCCCGCAACCTGCTGAAGGCCGGCCACGCCGTGCATGCGTACGACGTCCGCCCCGAGGCAGTGGCGGAGATTTCCGGGGCCGTGCCCGCCGCCAGTATTGCCGAGGCCGCGCGCGCGGCGGACATCGTGATCACCATGCTGCCCGATACACCGGATGTGGAGGCGGTGGTGCTCGGGCCGGGCGGCCTGGCCGACAATCCGCCGCCTGGCGGCATCGTCGCGGACATGAGCACGATCTCGCCGCAGGCCGCACGGCGCATGCACGGGTTGCTGGCCGGGCGCGGCGTGGAATTGATCGACGCGCCGGTCTCCGGCGGGCCGGTCGGTGCGCTCAACGGCACACTGACCATCATGGCCGGCGGCAGCGCGGCCGCCTTCGCCCGCGCGCGGAGCTTCTTCGCCGCCATGGGCACGACGGTTACGCATGTCGGCGGCCCCGGCGCCGGGCAGACGGTGAAGCTCTGCAACCAGGTGATGGTCGCCATCAACATCCAGTCCTGCTGCGAGGCGCTGGCTCTGGCGCGAGCGTCCGGCGTGGATCTTGCGCAGATGCGGGAGGTATTGATGGGCGGATCGGCGGCGTCGTGGATGCTCGATCGGCTCGGGCCGGCCATGATTTCCGGTGACGCCAGCGCGGGTTTCCGCATCGACCTCATGCTGAAGGATCTGCGCCTCGTTGCCGAAATGGCGCAGTCCCTGGCCGTGCCCCTGCCTGGCACCGCACTGGTCACCAGCCAATACGTGGCCGCGCGTGCCCATGGCGAAGGTGGCAACGGCAACCAGGCATTGTTCCGCGTCTACGACCGCATGACCAATCAGGTCCGGGACTGAGCCAGAGGTGGGCGTGGAACTTGATTTCACCACGGTCCTCTCGCGGTGGCCCATGCTGCGCGACGGCGCGCTGCTCACGCTGGAGCTCGCGCTGATCGCGACCACGATCGGCTTCGCGATCGGCGTCGCCTGCGCCGTCGGGCGGCGGGGGTCGGTGCGCTGGATCGCGGCCGCCTGCGGCTTCTACGTGGAGGCTGTGCGCAACACGCCGTTCCTTGTGCAGATCTTCCTGGTCTATTTCGGCCTCTCCAGCCTCGGCCTGTCCCTGCCCGCCTTCACCGTGGCGCTGGTGGCCCTGTCCATCAATGTCGGCGCCTATGCGACCGAGATCATGCGTGCCGGCTTCGACGCCATTCCGCGTGGGCAGATCGAGGCGGGCGAATGCCTCGGCCTGTCGCGCCTGCAGGTGTATTGGCACGTGATCCTGCTGCCCGCGGTGGAACGGGTCTACCCTTCCCTGACCAGCCAGTTCGTGCTGCTGATGCTCGCTTCGTCCGTGACCTCGCAGATCTCGACGGAAGAACTGACGGCGGCTGCCAATTTCATCCAGTCCGACACGTATCGCGCATTCGAGACCTACATCGTCGTCGCAGTCTTCTATGTCGCGCTCTCGCTGCTGATGCGGGCGGGCTTCTGGGCGCTGGGGGGGGCTGTTTTCCCGCGCCGCCGCCGGCTGGGCACGGTGATCTGACCATGATGGGCGGGCATCTCAATGCATTCCATCTCGCCTACCTCGCGAATGGCGCGATGTGGACCGTCGTACTCTCCGCCATGGCTTTTCTTGGCGGCGGCGTGGCGGCTTTCCTTGTGGCCCTGTGTCGCATCTCGCCGCTGCGCATCGTGCGCGTCGCCTCCGGCGCGGTGGTGCAACTGGTGCAAGGCACCCCGCTTCTGGTGATCCTGTTCCTCGCCTATTTCGGCCTTCCGGCGATCGGCTTCTCCGTCCCGCCGCTGCTCGCCGCCGGCGCCTCGCTGACCATCTATGTCGGCGCCTTCCTCGGCGAGGTCTGGCGCGGCGCGATCCTGGCCGTGCCCGCCCCGCAATGGGAGGCCGCCGAATGCCTGGCGCTGTCGCGCACGCAGCGCCTGTTCCAGGTGATCCTGCCGCAGGCCGTCCGCATCGCAACACCGCCCACGGTGGGGTTCCTCGTGCAGATCATCAAGAGCACCTCCCTCGCCTCGGCGATCGGCTTCGTCGAGCTTGCGCGCGCAGGCCAGATCATCAACAACTCGCTGCTGGAGCCTTTCCTGATCTACGTCATCATCGCCTGCGTCTATTTCGCGCTGTGCTATCCGATATCGCGCTGGAGCCGGCGTCTGGAGCGCAGCACCGGCTTCGCCCGGTCGGCGCGGGTGGCCGTGCCATGACCGACCCTGTGGTCCGGCTACACGAGGTCCACAAGAGCTTTGGCGCCCTGAAGGTGCTGGACGGCGTCTCGTTCGACGTTCATCGCGGCGAAGTGGCGGCACTTATCGGCCGCAGCGGTTCCGGCAAGAGCACGGCGCTGCGCTGCATCGACCGGCTTGAACGCATCGACAGCGGGATGATCACGGTCTGCGGCCATGACGTCGCGGACCCTGCCCTCAAGCTGCGCGCCCTGCGCCTCGATGTCGGCATCGTGTTCCAGAGCTACAACCTGTTCCCGCATCTGACGGTGATGCAGAACATCATGCTCGCCCCGCGCTCGGTGAAGGGCCTTGGACGTGCCGAGGCGGTGGATCTCGCGCGCGGCGTGCTTGCCAAGGTCGGGCTCGCAGACAAGGCGGATGCCTATCCCGAGCAGCTTTCCGGCGGCCAGCAGCAGCGCGCCGCAATCGCTCGATCGCTGGCGATGCAGCCGAAGGTGATGCTGTTCGACGAAGTCACCTCGGCTCTCGATCCGGAACTGACGGGCGAGGTGCTGCGGGTGATCGAGGATCTGGCTGCGGGTGGCATGACGATGATCATGGTGACGCACGAGATGGGGTTCGCACGCCATATCGCGAGCCAGGTCCTGTTCATGCATCGCGGGCGCGTGTGGGAGGCTGGACCGCCGGCGATCATGTCGGATCCGGCGACGCCGGAGCTGAGGCAGTTCGTGGGAAGCGAACTGCGGAGATGAGATCCACAAGAAAAGGAAAGTGCCGATGAAACGCCTGATGACTCTCGCGCTTGCGGGATTGTGCCTGTGCGCCCTTGCCCCGGCCCATGCCGACGTTCTCGACAACATCATGGCTGCGAAGAAGATCCGCATCGCGACCGACCTCGCCATTCCGCCGGCGGGCATGGTCGACGACAAGATGCAGCCGACCGGCTCGGACGTGGAGACGGCGCGGCTGCTCGCGAAGGATTGGGGCGTCGAGCTGGAATTCGTGCAGACGACGGGTGCCACACGCATCCCGAACGTGCAGACGGGCAAGGCCGATATCATCATCTCGACGCTCTCGGTCACGGCCGACCGGGCGAAGGTGATCGACTTCTCCAAGGCCTACGCGGTGCTGCAATCCGTGATCGGAGCCAAGAAGGACCTGGCCCTGAAGGGATGGGCCGACATGAAGGGCCGCACCGTCGCGGTGACCCGCGGCACAACGCAGGACACCGAACTGAGCGCGATGGCGAACGACCACGGTTTCCGCGTCGTCCGTTACGACGACGACGCGACGCTGGTGACTGCGGCCGTGACCGGCCAGGCCGACATCGTCGCCACCTCGGCATCGCTGGTGAACCAGATGGGCCAGAAGAACCCCGCGCGCGGGTTCGAGCCCAAGTTCGTCATCCGCAACTTCGATCTGGCGGTGGGCATCAAGAAGGGCGAGCCGCGGCTTGTCGAGAAGCTGAACGAGTGGATCTCGGTGAACCTGAAGAACGGCAATCTGAACGCCATCTTCAAGAAATACTACGGCACCGATCTCCCCGCGGAAATGCGGGGCTGACACTGGCTGCGGCCGTGCGGGCGATGGCTCGCGCGGCCGCGAACTATGCAACTGTTCAAAGGATGGACTCATGAAGCTCGTCGTCGGATCGGACCACGCCGGATGGATGCTGAAGACGCAGGTGCTCGAACATCTCGCCTCGCTCGGTCACGAGGTCATAGACGTCGGTTCGCATGATGATAAACCCGTGGACTTTCCGGACATCGCCCGCAGCCTGGCGGCGAAGGTGACCTCCGGCGAGGCGGCACGCGGCATCATGGTCTGCGGCACCGGCGTGGGTGCTTCGATCGCCGCGAACAAGATGAAGGGCATCCGGGCGGCGGTCTGCCACGACGTCCATTCCGCGCATCAGTGCGTCGAACATGACGACGTCAATGTGATGTGCATCGGCGCGCAGATCGTCGGGCCCTGGCTTGCCAAGGACCTGATCAGCGCCTATCTCGCCGCGGAATTCTCGACCGACGAGGATTTCCGCCGTCGCGTCGCCAAGCTTCATGCGATGGAACAAGGCGCCGGCTGACCGGCGCGCGGCGCCCCCTCTGCCGGCGAACCGCGCAGCAGGGGGCGCGCACTCCGGGTGCGCCGCGCCAGGCCGGCGCCACTCGATGGCGTTCCTCCTTTTTTGATATTCAGGATGCCACGGAGCGGCCGGTGGATCAGGCCGCCTGGTGGAGTTGAACCGACAGCCCCGCAAGGGCCGTACGGATCGCCGCCTTCTGCTTCTCGCTGGGCAGCGGCATGGGCTTGCGTGGCGCCAGCGCGGGCACCCCTTGCAGGGTCTGCGCATATTTCACGCAGGCCGGCAGGTTGTCGGCGGAGATGGCGTTCCACAACCGCAGCAGGCGCTCGTGCAGGTCCTTGGCCGTGGCGTGGTCGCCCGCCTTCACGGCGTTCCAGAGCTGGACGTTTGCGTGCGGCGCCGCGGACAGGATCGCGGCGATGGAGCCGCGTGCGCCGAGCGTGTAGGACGGATAGAGCAGCGCATCGACGGCGGTGAAGATCTGGTCTTCCGGCCGCGCCGCGATGAGCAGGTCGGACAGCAGCTTCAGGTCGCCCGCGCTCTGCTTCACACCGACCACGCCCGGCACTTCGCGCATGATTCGCAGCAGCAGCGCCGGTGACAGATAGTTCCAGGGGACCACGTTGTAGATGATGATCGGCACGCCGGTTTCTTCCGCGACAACGCGGAAATGCTCGATCGTGGCGTCCTCGTCCGGCTTGAACAAATAGTGCACGGGCGTGACCTGCAACGCGGCCACGTTCATGCCTTTGACCATGTTGCCGCGGATGACTGCTTCCTGCGTGCTGTTGACAATGACGCCGGCGAGGAACGGTACGCGCCCGTGCACGGCGGCGCCGGCGACGTCGATCAGCTTCGCGTATTCGTCACGTTCGAAGGTGTGGCCCTCACCGGTGCTGCCGCCGCAGACGACGCCGTGCACACCCGCCTCGATCAGGAAGTCCACCTGCTCGCGCAGGGCTGTTACGACGACGTTCCCACGGGTGTCGAACGGCGTGGCCATTGGTGGCATGACACCAAACGGCTGGACGGACATGGTCGCTTCCCCCCTGTCTGGCAGCATTGCCCGATATTCGTGTTGCTCATCGGGCATTCAATGATTGCAGGAATACGGCAGCAATATTCGGCGCGGTCAGCCGCCGGCGATCTTTGGAATCAGGTAGATCTCGCTGCCGGGCCTGAGCGGCGCGGCATAGGCGTCCTGGAAGATCTCGCCGTCGATGGCGATCGCCATCCCCTCCTCCACCTGCCGGCCAAGGCCTGGAAAGCGCCGGTCGAGTTCCAGGATCAGGCGGCGGAAGCTGGTTGCCTCCACCTCGAACTCGGTCTGCCCGCCGGTGAAGCGGCGGCAGGCCGAGCCCGAGATGGTGACATGCGGCATAATCGTCAGCCGCTGCCTGTATCGACCGCCGCCCGCACCTTGGGCGGCGACATCGGCAGATGGTGCATGCGGATGCCCAGGGCGTCGCGGATCGCGTTGCCCACCGCGGCCGTCGGCGGCACGATCGGTACTTCGCCGACCCCGCGCACACCGAACGGATGGCGCGTGTTCGGCACCTCCACAAGCACCGCGTCGATCATCGGCAGGTCGGAGGCAACGGGCACGCGGTAGTCGAGGAAGCCCGCGTTATCCATCCGCCCCTTGGCGTCGTAGACATATTCCTCGTTCAGCGCCCAGCCGATGCCCTGGGTGGCGCCGCCCTGGATCTGCCCTTCGACATAGCCGGGATGGATCGCGCGGCCGACATCCTGCACCGCCGTGTAGCGCAGGATCTTCACGTAGCCGGTCTCGCGATCGACCTCCACGTCGCAGATATGCGCGCCGAAGCCGGGGCCGGCACCCTGGGCGTTCAGCGACACCTCGGCGCCGATCGGCCCGCCGGTCTTGCCCGCCTTCAGGGCGATGGCGGCCAGCGGCAACGGATCGAAGCCGCCCGCATTGGCGCCGGCGGGCACGGCCTCGCCGTCCTTCCATTCCACGGCGTCGGGTGGGATGTCCCAGATCATCGCGGCGCGCTGCTTCAGTTGCTCCACGACCTTCTCGGCCGCCTGCACGGTGGCCATGCCGGTCGCGTAGGTGACGCGGCTGCCACCGGTCATATGGGTGAACCCAACCGAGGCGGTGTCGGCCACGATCGGCCGCACATGCTCGACGGGAATGCCCAGCACCTCGGCCGCCATCATGGCCATCGAGGCACGCGAACCGCCGATGTCCGGGCTGCCTGATACAACGTTCACCGAGCCGTCCTCGTTGACATAGACCGCCGCCGAGGACTCGCCGCCGATGTTGAACCAGAAGCCGGTGGCGACGCCGCGCCCCTGGTTCGGCCCCAGCGGCGCCTTGTAGTGCGGATGGTTCCTGGCCGCGGCCAATGTCTGCTGATAGCCGATTTCCGGGAAGACCGGGCCGTATGCAGTTTTGGTGCCGGCCTTCGCCGCGTTCTTCTCGCGCAGGGCGATCGGGTCCATGCCGAGCTTGCGGGCCAGATCATCCATGGCGCTTTCCACCGCGAAGGCGGCGATCGGCGCGCCCGGCGCACGATAGGCCGCGACTTTCGGGCGGTTGCTGACGACGTCGTAGCCGGTGACGTCGACATTCTTCAGGTCGTACGTGGCAAATGCGCACATGCAGGCAGGCTGCACCGGCGAACCCGGGAACGCCCCGGCCTGGAACTTCAGCACGGCCTGGGCCGCGGTGATGGTGCCGTCCTTGCGGGCGCCGATCTTCACTTCCACCACGCCGCCCGAGGTCGGGCCGCTGGCACGGAACACCTCCTCGCGCGTCATCACCATCTTCACGGGGCGGCCGGACTTGCGCGACAACGCCAGTGCCAGCGGCTCAAGATAAACCACCGTCTTGCCGCCGAAGCCGCCGCCGATCTCGGCGGGGATCACGCGCAGGTTGGAGATCTCCATGCCCAGCAGCTTGGCGCAATAGGCGCGGACCATGAACTGACCCTGGCTGCTGCCCCAGAGCTGGCTCTGGCCGTCGGCGCCGACGCTGGCGATGCAGGCATGCGGCTCGATATAGGCCTGGTGCACCGGCTGGGTGGTGAAGCGGCCGTCCACCACGACCTCGGCCTCGCGGAACCCGGCCGCGATGTCGCCCAGCCTGAAATGCACGCGCTTGGCGATGTTGGACGGCTTGGCCGGCGCCGGCTCCGTGTTCTGGGTGAACAGGTCGTCGTGCAGCAGCGGCGCGCCGGGGGCCATGGCCGCCTCCACGTCGATGACGTGCGGCAGGACCTCGTAGTGCACCTCGATCAGGTCGAGGGCCGCGTCGGCGATAGCAGAGGATGTGGCGGCGACGGCGGCGACCGCATGGCCCTCGTACAGCGCCTTGTCGCGCGCCATGCAGTTGCGCGACAGATCGCGGAAATTCATCGGCCCCTCGCCGACGAACGCCTCCTCCGACGCGATGTCGGGAAAGTCGGTGGCGGTGACGACGGCTTTCACGCCGGGCAGCGCCAGCGCCTTGTCGGTGTCGATGGACAGGATGCGGGCATGGGCGTGCGGGCTGCGCTTGATCTTGCCCACGAGCATGCCTGGCATGGCCATGTCCGCGCCGAACGCCGCGCGGCCGGTGACCTTCTCGACGCCGTCGGGGCGCACCGGGCGGGTGCCGACGACTTTCAGGTCCGACTTGTTGCCGATGAACGTCATGACAGGCTCACTCCCCTCGCATTTCGGCAGCGGCGTCGAGAACGGCGCGGATGACCTTGTCGTAGCCGGTGCAACGGCACAGATTGCCGGCCAGCCAGTAGCGGGCCTCGGTTTCGGTCGGGTCCGGGTTGCGGTCCAGCAGCGCCTTGGCGGCCACCAGCAGGCCGGGGGTGCAGAAGCCGCATTGCAGGGCGGCGTGCTCCAGGAACTTGCGCTGCAGCGGATGCAGCACCTCGCCTTGGGCCAGGCCCTCGATGGTCTCGATCGCATGGCCGTCGGCCTCGACCGCCAGCATCAGGCAGGAACAGACCAGGCGACCATCGACGATCACGCTGCAGGCGCCGCAGTCGCCGGAGCCGCAGCCTTCCTTGCTGCCGGTGAGCTTGAGTTCGTCGCGCAATGCGTCCAGCAGGCTGTGATGCGGCTCGCACAGGAATTCGGCCGGCTCGCCGTTCACGGTGGTGGTGACGTGATGCTTGCTCATCAGCGGGCTCCCGCGCGTTCGAAGGCGATGGCGGCGGCGCGGCGTGCCAGCACGCCGGCCACCTTGGTCCGGAACGCGATGGTCCCGCGCTTGTCGTCGATCGGCTTGCAGGCCGCGCGCGCGGCGGCGTCAAGCTTCGCCAGCGCGGCCTCGTCGAGCGTGTGGCCGATCAGAGCGGCCGCGGCGTCCGGGACCAGCACGGCCGTCGGCGCCACCGCGCCCAGGGCCACACGCGCATCGGTGCAAACCCCGGCCGCATCGAGCGTGACGCTCACGCCGGCGCCGACCACGGCGATGTCCATTTCGGTGCGCGGGATGAACCGCAGATAGGCATCGGCCGCGTGCGCGGGGCGTCTGGGCAGATGGAATGCGATGATGAACTCGTCGCGCGCCAGCGATGTCCGGCCCGGACCGATGACGATGTCCTCCACGGGCACCTCGCGCCGGCCCTTCGATCCCACGACCACGCAGGTGGCGCGCGCGGCGATCATGGCGGGCACGCTGTCCGCCGCCGGCGAGGCGTTGCAGAGATTGCCGGCGAGAGAGGCACGGCCCTGCACCTGGGTGGAGCCGATCAGGTTGGCGGCCTCCACCACCCCCGGCCAGGCCTGCACCAGTGCGGCGCATTCGCCGATCTCCGCCCCGGACGTGGCGGCGCCGATCACAAAGCCGTCATCCGTCACGCGGATGCCGGTGATCCCCGGCAGCTTCTTGGTGTCCACGATCAGTTCGGGCCTGGTCCGCCCCGAGCGGAACTGGACCAGAAGGTCGGTGCCGCCGGACATCACCTTGGCCAGGCCAGCCGCGTTGGCGAGCAGGCCGATGGCTTCAGGAATCGTCGCCGGCGCGGCATAACTCATTTTCGGCATGGTCGCTCCCGGGTTCGTGCGCTGAAAACGCTTCTTATTCTCGGACACGGCGTGCCGTGTGGGCGTTGGTAAACGTTATGCCGCTATTCCGCCCCGGTCGAGAGCCAAGGTGAGGCTGTGCCCCGGCCGAATGCCAGCCGCCTGGCGATGGGGCTTGATCTGCGGGGCGATCTCGATGTTCTTCGCGTTCCCACGGGCAGCCGACACCGACAGGCGAGATGGACCAGTTCGACGTTGTGATCATCGGGGCCGGCGCGGCCGGGCTGATGTGCGCCCTGACCGCGGGGGCACGCGGGCGGCGCGTACTGCTGCTGGAGCATGCCGCGCAGGCGGGCGCCAAGATCCTGATTTCCGGCGGTGGGCGCTGCAACTTCACCAATCGCGACACGGCGCCCGACCGGTTCTTCTCCGGCAACCCGCATTTCTGCAAGTCGGCGCTGAAGCGATACACGCAGCATGATTTCATCGCACTCGTGCAGCGGCATGGCATCGCCTATCACGAAAAGACATTGGGGCAGTTGTTCTGCGACGGTTCGGCGCGGGCGATCGTCGCCATGCTGCTGGCCGAATGCGCTGCCGCCGGCGTCGATCTGCGGGTCGGCCATCGTGTCATCGATATCACCAAAGCCGACCGGTTTCGCGTCGAGACCGACCATGGCGATTTCGCGGCCGGCGCGGTGGTGCTCGCCACCGGTGGGCTGTCGATCCCCAAGATGGGCGCCACCGGCTTCGCGCATGACATGGCCGCGCGCTTCGGCCTGAAACTGACCGAGACGCGGCCCGCTCTGGTGCCGCTGACCTTCACCGGCGAAGACCTGGCCGTCATGCAACCGCTGAGCGGCGTGGCCGTGGACGTGCAGGCGCGCTGCGATCGGCGCGCGTTCAGGGAAAGCATGCTGTTCACCCATCGCGGCCTGTCCGGCCCGGCGGTCCTGCAGATTTCCTCCTGCTGGCACGAGGGCAAGAGCATCACGCTCGACATGACGCCGGGCTCGGATGCCGCCGCCTTCCTGCTGGAGCGCAAGCGGACGCGGCCCAATGCCGAGCTGAAGACCATCCTGGGCGAGATCCTGCCGCAACGCCTGGCGCAGAAGCTGGTGGAGACCCGTTTCGTCAACCGGCCGATCAACGCCATGCGCGACAAGGAACTCGCGGCGATCGCCGGCTTCCTGAAGGCCTGGCAGGTCGTTCCCAGCGGCACCGAGGGCTATGCCAAGGCGGAAGTCACGCTTGGCGGCGTGGACACCGCCGGGCTGTCGTCCAGGACCATGCAGGCCGGTGACGTGCCGGGCCTCTATGTCATCGGCGAGGCGGTGGACGTCACCGGCTGGCTCGGTGGCTACAATTTCCAGTGGGCCTGGTCGAGCGGCTGGAGCGCGGGACAGGCGGTGTAGGCGGCCCGCGATCAGGCCGCCGCCTGGGCCGCCTGGATATGGCGCATGAACGTCGCGGGATCGGTGTTGGTGCCACACAGCAGCACGCCCACCCGTTTCCCGGTGAGCCGTTCCCGCAACGGACCGAACAGCGCCGCGGTCGCCGCGGCGCAGGCGGGCTCGGTGGCCAGCTTCAGCTCCTCGGATAGGCGCAGCATGGCCGCACGCAACTGGTCGTCGGTGACAGTCACCAGGGCGTCGATGTTTCGGCGGCACAAGCCGTAGCTGTACGCCTCCGTGTGCGGCGCCATCAGGCTGTCGGCGATGCTGGTCATGGCGCCCATCTTGACCGGGCCGCCGCTGGCGAAACTGCGGGCCATGGCGTCGGCCCCCACCGGCTCCACGCCGTAGACGGCAATGTCCGGTCGGGCGAGCTTGAACGCCGTGGCAACGCCGGCGGAGAGCCCGCCGCCGCCGATGGGCAGGATCACGGCGTCGAGATCACCCATGCCGGGGCCGGCGCATTGCTCGGCCCATTCGGCACCCAGAGTCGCCGTGCCCAGCACCGTGCGGTAGCCGTTGAACGGGTGCACGAAAAAACGGCCTTCTTCGCGTTCGAGCGCGCGCACCATGGTGAAGCCCGTGGCGCCGTCCTCGGCCAGCAGCACCTCGGCACCGTATTGGCGGCACAGGGCCACCCGGGCCGGACTCGCGGTCTTGACCATCACCACTTTCGCACCGATGCCCAGCCGCATCGCCGCATAGGCAACGGCCACCGCGTGGTTGCCGGCGGAAATGCAGGTCACGCCGGCAGCCCGTGCGGCTACGTCCAGCGCCAGCAGGTTGGAGAACGCGCCGCGTGCCTTGAACGTGCCGCTGGCCTGCAGCAGTTCGAACTTGAACTGCAGGGTCGTGCCCGCCAGCGGCGCGATGTCGTCACGCTCGAACACCGGCGTGGTCCGGACATAGGGGCGCAGTTCTGCGCGCAGGGCCGCGATCGCGGCCAGGTTCGGCACGGCGATGCCGTCGATTTCATGAGCTGTGTCGGTCATGGCGTTTCCGTAGTGAACCAGGTTCTTCCGGCGTGAGTTTGCCAGCCCGGGACCGCTGCGGCAAATGCCGGCCCGCTTTCCAGACGGACGCCTGGCTGCTTCGATGCCGGCGTTCTACCGAATCGCAACAGGACTGGATCATTCATGGATATCGATGTCAGGGGTAAACGGGTCGTCGTCGCGGGCGGCAGCCGCGGGATCGGGCGCTCGATCGCGCTCGGATTCGCCGCCGCCGGCGCGCATGTGTCCATCTGCGCCCGCGGCGCCGCGGCGCTGGAGGCCACGCGCGCAGAGCTGGCCGCATTCGGCGGCACCGCGCATGCGGCCCCCTGCGACCTGTCAAGCGAGGCCGCGATTGCCGGATACATCCCGCAAGCCGCGGCCGCCCTGGGCGGCATCGACGTGCTGGTGAACAACGCCACCGGCTATGGTCGCGCCGACGACGAGGCGAGCTGGGAGGCGAGCCTGTCCGTGGACCTGCTGGCGATCGTGCGGGCATCGCGCGAAGCCCTGCCGTTCATCGCGGCGGCGCGGGATGGCACGATCATCAATATCGCATCCGGATCGGGCCTCAACCCGTCGGTGCGCACGCCCGCCTATGGTGCTGCCAAGGCAGCAGTGATCCATTACACAAGGACGCAGGCGGCAGCGCTGGCAGCGAAGGGCATAAGGGTCAATTGCGTGGCACCGGGTTCGATCGAGTTCCCGGGCGGCAGCTGGGACCGGCGCAAGACTGACGATCCCGCGCTGTACGGCAGTATTCTGGCCTCGATCCCCGCCAAGCGCCTCGGCCGGCCCGAGGAAGTCGCCAACGTCGTGCTGTTCCTGGCCTCGCCTCTGGCAAGCTGGGTAACGGCCCAGATCATCAGCGTGAACGGCGGCCAGGGCCTGGTGCGATAGCGCGACCGGCGGCCGGCTCAGTCCGGCCGCCGGCATCCGCAAACCGTCATCGGTGACAAGCGCCCGATGACGAACGGCGAGTCAGGCGGCGGCCAGCCCCATATCCCAGAACGACGCCTCCAGCCGGGTCGCGGCCGTGAACGTGGCCAGCAGATCGGCATAACGCGCCTCCGCCCCGCGCGTGGCACCCAGCCTGTCGAGGTTCCCGATCGCCGCCACCGCCAGCGCGCGATAATCGGCGCCGGCATAGGTTTCCATCCAGGCGGCATAGGGGTTGCCATGGGTGACGGTGCGCGGATTGCGCAGCAGCCGGTCGACCGCCTCGGCATACCCGACCACGCACGGCACGAGCGCGACCTCCAGGTCCAGGCGATCGCCGGACATGCCGCGTTCGAGGACGAAGCGGGTATAGGCGACCGTCTCCAGCGCCTCCGGCTCCGCGGCCATGTCATCTTCGGTCAGCCCCCACTCGCGGCAATAGGCGACGTGCAAGGGCATCTCGACATCGACGATCGCCGCCACCGACGCGGATGCCGCCCGGAGATCGCGCAGATCCGCACTCTTGTAGCCGGCGAGCGCGTAGGCCCGCGCGAACTGGATCAGGAACAGGTAGTCCTGCCGCAGGAAATGCTGGAACGCCGGCTTGGGGAGCGTGCCGGCGCCGAGGGCCAGCACGAAGCCGTGCTCGACATAACGCGTCCAGGCCTCCCCGGTGTCACGCCGCAGACGTCCGAACAGGCCGTGGTCGAGCGGAAGATCCTGGGAGATGGCAGGGACTCCTTGCAGCGGTTGAGAAACGCACTCTCAGTGAACGGAGCCGGCCGGCGCGAGCGGCGGCAATGCATCCAGCAGATGCTGGGCGCGCATGCGCTTCGTCGGGTCCGCATCACGCGCGACGATGCGCTGCAACACGGAGCGTGCCCGCGGATCGCCGGCCTCGCCGAGCTCGAACGCCAGCGCGTCGCGCTTCTCGAACCATTGGGGGTCGAACGCCTTCAGGGTCAGAGGCAGCCGTTTCCAGTAGTATTTGAGCTCGTCACTGCGCCAGTCCGCATACACCTCCTCCCACGACAGCGGCTGGCCGTCCGGGTTTGCGTTGTCCGGGTTGAACGGCTCGCTGACCAGCTGGAAGCGTACGTCCATCGACATGCGCAGGCGGTCGCTTCGGTTCGGCACGCCTTTGTGTACGGTCATGCTGTGGAAGATCAGCACGTCGCCCACCGCAAACGCGCCGGAGGCCCATCGCCCCTCGAGCCCGTCCTTGATCTCGATCCCGCCGGCGCCCGCGCCGATGTGAAAGTCATAGACCCCATCGTCGTGCGTTCCTGCCGCCACCTGCAGCGGACCGACCTCCATGGGACAGTCGATCAACGGAATCCAGGCGGTATAGACCTCGGTCGTGCCCTGCACATTCGGGAAGTCCTGATGCGCCTTGGTCGTGATCTCCTCGCGGGCCGGAAAGATGTTGCGCATCAGCACGCGCGGATGCGGCAGGATCGGCCCGCCGAGCATGCGTTCGAAGACTCCGATCAGCGCCGGATGGTGCTTCAGTTCGTGATAGTCCTGCAGCCGGTTGATCTTGCGCAATGTCGTCAGATAGGCAGGCTCGGGATCGACGCAGAACCCGGCCGGGTCCGCCACCGCCTGCTCCACCGGCCGGTCGTTGCGCAACCAGCCGGCGGCACGAACGATCTCCCCAACCTGGCGCTGCACCGCCGCCACATCCTCGCGCGGCAGCAAGCCACGCAGGAACAGATAGCCGTCGCGGCGCATGCGCGCGGCCAGTGCGGCGCCATCCTGGACGATATCGTTGGACTCGGTGAACGGGACCATACGCCTGCCTCCCTGATGGCTGCCGCGTGATTGAGCCTATCCTCTGCCGGCGCTGCGCGCGGCATCGGCCATGCGCCCCAGAATCTCGTCGAGTATCCGCGACGATGTCGCGAAGTTGAAGCGGATGAAGCTGCGGCACGCCGGATCGAACGCTTCGCCCGGGCTGAAGGCCACCTTCGCGCGGTCGTGGAAGAAATCGAACGCGCTCGTCTCCAGCCCCAGGGCCGAGCAGTCGAGCCAGGCGAGATACGTGGCCTCCGGCACATGCAAACGGATTGCCGGCAGCTCGCTGGCGAGGAAGCCGGCAAGGCGCTGGCGGTTGGCGTCGAGATGGACAAGCACCTCATCGAGCCATGGCTGGCCGTGCGTCCAGGCCGCCACCGTCGCGTCGATGCCGGCGATGCTGGGGCTGCCGAGCATGCGGGCGGGTACGCGCGCATGGAAGCGGTCGCGCAGTGCCCGCGTCCCGAAATGCAGGACGCCACAGCGCAGCCCGGGGATGTTGAAGCTCTTGGTCGGGGACGTGATCGTCACCGTTCGCGCGGCGATCTCCGGGCTGATCGACGCGATCGGGATATGCTGCCGGCCGGGATAGACCAGATCGCAGTGGATCTCGTCGGCAACGATGACCAGGTCGCGCTCGATCGCGATGCGCCCGATCTCGGTCAGCTCGGCGCGATCGAACACGCGTCCGGTCGGGTTCTGCGGATTGCACAGCAGGATCATCCGCGTCTGCGTATCGACCAGGGCCTCGAGCCCTTCGATATCGAGCGTGTAGCGTGTGCCGTCGCTCTTGAGCGGGTGCGGCACCAGGCGCCGCCCCGTCGCGGAGATCGATTCGTGGAACGGCGGATAGGCCGGAAGCTGCAGGATGACTTTGTCGCCGGGGTTCGAATACGCCCAGATCGACGCGAAGGTGCCTTGCACCAGGTCGGACAGCGGCTGGACAAGGTCCGTATCGACCGACCAGCCGAACCGGGACTGCATGCGTGCGGCGAACGCGGTGGCGACGGCATCGTCGGCGCTCCTGCCGTCGCGCTGGGGGTAGCCGTATTCCTGGGCCTGCACCAGGCGATCCATGGCCCTGCGGATCGGATAGGCGACGGAAAAATCCATCTCGGCAACCCAGGCCGGCAACACGTCGGCGCCGTACTTGGCCCATTTCACGTTCTGACGCGCACGCAGAACGTCCAGCGGCAATTCGAAGCCGGTATTGATCACGAACGCCCGCCTTCTCTGCCTTGGCCGATCAAATGCTGCATGCTTCGCTCTCCCGATAACGCCGTTGTCCTTCGCGCGCCGGCCGTTCCGCCCGACGGTTCCACGCCCGCTGTCGTACGGGGGTGGATCGAAGCACTATGTGGCCATCGAACATTCAGGTCTACTCGCCGGATGCTGTCGTTGCGGCGCGCACACGATCGGCGTCATCCAGCGGGAAGATTGGCCGGCGTAATCTTGCATAGGGCAGCGCCCGGGGATCCGAGGTGCACGGCCCGCGCGTGCGCACGGTGTAGCTCGCCGCCGCGATGGGGTCGTAGGCGCGGCGATGGGCAACCGCCGCCTTGATATTGATGACGGCGAGCGCCGTTGGCTCGATCCCCTGGCTGCGCCATTGGCCCAGGTCCCAGGGCGGAGTCTTGCGCGTGGTCAGAAGGATGGTGATGCCGCGATGCCGCACCACCGCGCAGGGCCCCATATCGATATGGACGCCTTGCGACGCCGCGAGATGCGAGTGCCGATCCTCCAGCATGAACCGGCCGTCGCTTCGCGACAGCAGGGTCACATCGAGCTCGACCGGCCCCGGATCGAGCCGGCTGCCGCGGCCGCCAAACGCCAGCCGGACGGTGCCGCCGATCGGAATCTCCTGCAGCGCCGCAGCGGCCGGGGCATCCGCCAGGATCACGCCGCCGCCCTGCACGTCATGGCGCAGCATGGCCCTCAGCACGTCGGTGCAGTCGCCGGGCGATCCGCCGCCGATATTGTCGGCCGGCTCCACCAGCAGCACCGGCCCTTGCGCCCCCGGCGGGATGCGGCGAAGCACGTCGTCCGGATCGTCCTCCGCGGGCAGGCCATGATGGCGCAGCGACCAGGCAAGACTCGCCAGGCGGTCGAGCGCGGCCTCTGCTGCCGCATCGTCCTCGGTGATTGCTGCGAAGGACATGCCAGCGTCGTGGGCGTCGGCGAAACAGAAGCCGCCGACGACGTTCATTGCCAGGATCGACGGAGTCTCCGCCTCGATCACGCGCGCCAGCGCTTCGAGGTCCCGCATCGGGCGGTCGGCGGTGCCGGTCCCGGTCGGGGGCAGTATGATCGGCGTCCCACGGAAGCGCATCCGCGGCCGCACGCTCCGGCGCAGGCAGCCGGCAAGCAGGTCCGCTGCGCGCACGGCCGCGTCGAAAGCATCCGTGTGCGGGTTTTCACGGTAGCACACCAATCCGTCGGCCAATGCGCACATCGCCGGCGTCAGTGTGGCATGCAGGTCGAACACGCCGAACAGCGGCAATGCTTCCGCCCCGGGGATTGCGCGGATCTGGCGCAGCAACTCGCCTTCAGGATCGTCCTGCCCCGTGGTCACCATGGCCCCGTGCAGGCCCAGGAATATCGCATCGAGGCCGCTCGCGACGGCCGCCCGCAGGATCGGCCCAAGCTCGGACCAGAACGCCTCGAACACGGCATGATCGACGATCCCGGAGGGGAAGGCGCCGTAATCGACGGCGGGGATCACCGTCCACCCTTCCCGCTCGGCCACCGACAGGAATCCGTCCAGCTGCGATCCGTCGCCGCGCCGGGCGATGATTGCGTCGCCGCGCCGAATCGTGAAGCCGTCCATGCCCGTGACATCGTCCGTGAAGCAATGGGTCTCGTGGAACAGGCCGGCCAGCAGCACACGTGTCATGGCATCGTCTCCCTGCCGTATTAGAGGCATCACGGGCGTTCGCCGGCAACCGCCGACGGAGGTTGACTCCCCGGGGCGCCCCCACGCTAAGCTTGCGGCCGAAAGCGCCAGCATACAGCGACGAGAACCGCGAAACGGCGCCGAGGGAGGCTTCATGAAGGCGATGTTCCGCACGGCCCTCGCGGCCGGCGTCCTGGCCCTGGCGGCCCCGCCGCTCGCTGATCCGGCCTCCGCGCAATCCGATCCGAAAGTACTCCGTGCGGTCATTTCGGGCGAGCTGCGCAGCATCGACCCCGTGTGGACCACGGCGGTCCAGACCCGCTACCACAGCTTCATGGTCTACGACACGTTGTTCGGTCTGGATGCCGAGCAGCGGATCAAGCCGCAGATGGTCGATACCTGGACCGAAAGCCCGGACCACCTCACCTACACCTTCACCCTGCGCGACGGCCTGCGCTTCAGCGACGGCGCGCCGGTCACGGCCGAGGATGTCGTCGTCTCCTGGAACCGCTGGGCCGAGCGTGACGGCGCCGGGCAGATCATCGCGGGGTTCCTGGCGGGCCTCGACGTGGTGGACGCGCGCACCGTGCGCGTCCGGCTCAAGGAGCCGATGGGCCAGTTGCTGTATGCGCTCGCCAAGCCGATGGCGATGCCGATGTTCGTGATGCCCGCGCGCGTGCAGCGCGGCGTTTCCGGGTCCGAACAGATCAAGGACCCCACGGGCTCCGGCCCGTTCATCATGAAGCGCGACGAGTGGGTGGCCGGCAGCAAGGTCGTTTATGTCCGCAACCCCGGCTACGTGCCGCGCGCCGAGCCGGCCAGCGGCATTGCCGGCGGCAAGCGAGCCCTGGTCGAGCGGGTGGAATGGATCAACATTCCGGACCCCGCGACCCAGGCCGCCGCCCTGCAGCGCGGCGAGGTCGATTTCGTCGAACAGCCATCGCTCGACCTGGTGGCATCGTTGAAGCGTGCTCCAGGCCTTGTGGTGGAGCCGCTCTGGCCGACCGGAACCGAGGGCACGTTGCGGGTGAACCACCTCAACCCGCCCTTCGACAACCCGCTGGCGCGGCGCGCGCTGCACAACTTCATCCTGCAGCCGGACATGATCATGGCGGTGCTGGGCGACCCGGCGCTGGGCCAGGTGTGCGGCGCGTTGCTGGTCTGCGGCTCGCCGAACGGATCGGAATACGGCGCGGAGCTGCTGGTCTCCAAGGATCCGACGGAAACCCGCCTGAAGCGCGGCATGGAGATGCTGCGGGCGGCCGGGTACAATGGCGAGAAGATCATCATCCTCGACCCGCAGGACCAGCCCATCCAGCACGGCGCGACGCAGGTGCTGGCCGATGCCATGCGCAAGGCGGGCGTCAATGTCGACATGCAGACGATGGACTGGGCAACACTGGTGACGCGGCGCACCAACAAGGCCCCCGGCGCCAATGGCTGGCACATATTCCTGACGACCGGCGGCCCGCTCGGCCCGGCCAATCCCGCCTTCCACATCCAGATGTCGGGCGGCTGCGACAAGGCGTTCTTCGGCTGGCCCTGCGACCCCGAGATGGAGCGCCTGCGCGCCGCCTGGGTGCGCGAGACCGATCCGGTGAAGGCGCGCTGGCTGGCGGAGAGCATTCAGCTTCGGGGGATGCAGATCACGGTCTATCTGCCCTTCGGACAGTATCTGCTGCCGGCGGCGTGGCGTGACAACGTGCAGGGGCTGCTGCGGGTGCCGGAGACGGTGGTATTCTGGAACGTCGCGAAAAAAAGCTGACGCCATTGCGCATCTTCGCCGCCAGCCTGGGCACCGAGACCAACACCTTCGCGCCGATCCCCACGGATCGGCGCAGTTTCGAGACGGCGTTCTATTGTCCCCCCGGCACGCACCCGGATACGCCGACCTTGTGCAGCGCGCCAATCGTCGCGGCCCGGCGGTTCGCGGCGGAAGGCGGGCACACGCTGATCGAAGGCACCGCCACGTGGGCCGAGCCGGCCGGTATCGTCGGCCGGAGCACGTATGAAGGCCTGCGCGACGAAATCCTCGGCCAGTTGCGCGCCGCCCTCCCGGTGGACGTGGTGCTGTTCGGCCTGCATGGCTGCATGGTCGCGCACGGCTACGACGACTGCGAAGGCGACCTGCTGACCCGCGCGCGTGCTTTGGCACCAGGTGCCGTCATTGGCGCGGAACTGGACCTGCATGCGCATCTGTCGGACGCGATGGTGCAGGCGGCCGATGTGATCGTGGCGTTCAAGGAATTCCCGCACACCGACTTCCTGGCCCGCGCCGAGGAGCTGACGGCGCTGTGCCTGCGCACCGCCGAAGGCCGGATCAAGCCCGCCGCCGGACTTTTCGACTGCCGCAGCATCGGCGGCTACATGACCAGCCGCGAGCCGGGCCGCTCGTTCGTGGACCGCCTGATGGCGATGGAAGGGCGTGACGGCATCCTGTCGATCTCCGTCATACACGGCTTCCAGGCCGCCGATGTCTACGACGTCGGGACCAAGGTGCTGGTGTATGCGGATGGCGACCAGGCGAAAGCAGCGGCGTTGGCCGAGCAGCTGGGGCGCGAGGTCATTTCCTGGGGCGCCTCCGGCGTTCCCGTGCATCTCAAGCCTGCCGAAGCCGTGGCCGAAGCCCTGCGCACGCCCGGCGGCCCGGTGGTGCTGGCCGATCGCTGGGACAACCCGGGCGGCGGCGTTGCCGGCGACAGCACGTTCCTGATCGAGGAGCTTCTGAAGCATCCCGATATCCCGTCGGCAGTCGGGGCGCTTTGGGACCCAGGGGCCGCCGCGTTCTGCGTTGCCGCCGGCCCGGGTGCGGAGCTGCCGCTGCGCTTCGGCGGCAAGGCCGCCGCCACGTCGGGCCGCCCGATCGATGCCCTGGTGCGCATACGTGCGGCCACGGATGATCTGCGCATCCCGTTCGAGCAGAGCATCGTCTCCCTGGGACCGTCTGCTGCCGTGACGATCGGTACGCTCGATGTCGTGCTCGCCACCGGCCGTGCGCAGACATTCAATCCGGCGGTGTTCACCGAGCTCGGGATTGATCTCGGCAGCAAGAAGATCGTGGTGGTGAAATCGTCGAACCATTTCCACGCGGCCTTCGCGCCCCTTGCCGCTGCGATCATCTACGTCGATTGCGGCGGCCCCTATCCGCCCGATCCCGCGAAGATTCCCTACACGAAGATCCGCCGGCCGATTGCGCCGCTCGATCCCAATCCCTGGCTGTGACAAAACTTGTCTTCCTGCGAATTGAAGCCGACGCGGCCTTGCTCGTCTTGGACCTGCACCGCATAGTCGAGTCTGCGAGGCGAAAATGCGGTATTCGGGACTCAGGCTTCTCACGCAGGCATTGACGGGCAATCGCGGCTGGACGCCCGCCTGGCGCGATCCTCAGCCAAAGCGGGCCTACGATGTCGTCATCATCGGCGGCGGCGGGCATGGCCTGGCAACCGCCTACTACCTGGCCAAGGAGCATGGCATCACCAACGTGGCCGTGTTGGAAAAAGGACCGATCGGCCTGGGCAATACCGGGCGCAATACCACGATCGTCCGCTCCAACTACCTGCTGCCGGAAAACCACAATTTCTATGAATGGTCGCTCAAGCTCTGGGAAGGGCTGGAGCAGGACCTGAACTACAACGCCATGGTCAGCCAGCGGGGCGTGCTGAACCTGTTCCACTCCGACGGCGCCCGCAACGCCGCGGCGCGCCGCGGCAACGCCATGCGACTGGATGGCATCGATGCCGAACTGCTCGACAAGGAACAGGTGCGCGCCTACTGCCCGCTGATCGACGTGGACAATGGCCGGTTCCCGGTGATGGGCGGCCTGCTGCAGCAGCGGGGCGGCACGGCGCGGCACGACGCGGTGGCCTGGGGCTTCGCCCGCGCGGCCGATGCGCGCGGCGTCGATATCATCCAGCATTGCGAGGTCACCGGCATCGATGTCGAGGGTGGGCGCGTCACCGGGGTGCAAACGACGCGCGGCCCGATCCGCGCCGGGCGGATCGGGCTTGCGGTTGCCGGCAATACCTCGCGACTTGCGCAGATGGCCGGGCTCGACGTGCCGATGGAAAGCCACGTTCTGCAGGCCTTCGTGTCGGAGAGCGTGAAGCCGCTGGTCGATCAGGTCATCACCTTCGGCGCCGGGCACTTCTACATCAGCCAGTCCGACAAAGGCGGCCTGGTGTTCGGCGGTGGGCTGGATGGCTGGAACACCTATGCCCAGCGCGGCAACCTGCCGGTGGTGGAGCATGTCTGGGCAGCCGGCATCGCCATGATGCCTAGCCTGTCGCGCCTGCGCGGCCTGCGGCAATGGGGTGGAGTCATGGACATGACGTTCGACGGATCGCCGATCATCGCCAGGACGCCCGTTGCGGGCCTGTACATGACCGCCGGCTGGTGCTACGGCGGATTCAAGGCGACACCCGGCTCCGGCTGGTGCCATGCCTGGACCATCGCAAAAGACGAGCCGCACCGGCTGAACGCGGCCCATACGCTGGAGCGCTTCCGCGACGGGCGCCTGCTCGACGAACGTGGCAACGGCCCCTTTCCATGGTTGCAATGACGTGATCCGCATCGATTGCCCCTATTGCGGGCCGCGCGACGAGGTCGAGTTCGCCTATCGGGGCGATGCCACAGTCCGGCGTCCATCCGCCGACGCGCCGGCCGACGCTTTCTACGACTATGTCTACACACGGCGGAACCCGCGCGGCTGGCACGTGGAGTGGTGGCATCATGCCGCGGGTTGCAGGCAGTTCCTGAAGGTGGTGCGCCATACCATGACGCATGAAGTGCGGCAGGTGGCACCAGCCACGACAGTCGTGGATGTGCCCTCGGAATGACCCAGCGCTTTCGCACCGCATCCGGCGGACGCATCGACCGCAATCGCGTCCTGCGCTTCCGCTTCGACGGACGCGCCTATGAAGGTCATCCCGGCGATACGCTGGCCTCGGCTCTGCTCGCCAACGGGGTGCGTCTGGTCGGGCGCAGCTTCAAGCTGCATCGGCCGCGCGGCATATTCAGCGCGGGCACCGAAGAGCCGAATGCGCTGGCCGAGTTGCGCAGCGGCGCCCGGCGCGAGCCGAACACGCGCATGACGATGGCGGAGCTGTACGACGGGTTGGAGGCGGCCAGCCAGAACCGTTTCCCCTCGCTGCGCTTCGATCTGCTTTCGCTGGGCGCCCTGGCCGCGCCGGTTCTGTCGGCCGGATTCTACTACAAGACCTTCATGTGGCCGGCCTCGTTCTGGGAAAAGGTCTACGAGCCGCTGATCCGCCGCGCGGCCGGCCTTGGCCGCGCCGCCCGCGAGCCGGATCCTGACCAGTACGAGACCATGCACGCGCATTGCGACGTGCTGGTCGTCGGAGCAGGCCCGGCCGGCCTGGCCGCCGCGCGGGTCGCCGGCGCCGGCGGTGCGCGCGTGATCCTGTGCGAGCAGGACTTCGAACTCGGCGGCGGCCTGCTGATGGAACCCGAGCACGCGGCCTGGCGTGACGAGACGGTGTCGGCGCTGCAGTCCATGGCCGAGGTCACGATCCTGCCGCGCACCACCGTGTTCGGCTATTACGACCACAATGTCCTGGGTGCGGTGGAACGTGTCGCCGACCACGTGGCGGCGCCACTGCCGAACACGCCGCGCCAGCGCTATTGGACCATCCGCGCGAAGACTGTCGTGCTGGCGACCGGGGCGCATGAGCGTCTGATCGCCTTCCCCGGCAATGATCGCCCTGGTGTGATGCTGGCCGGTGCCGCACAGGCCTATGCGACGCGGTTCGGCGTGAAGGCGGGCGCACGCGCTTTGCTCTTCGCCAACAACGACGCGGCCTATGACAGCCTGTTCGCGCTGCAGGACGCGGGCGTTGCCATCGCCGGTGCGGTCGATCCGCGGCCGGAGTCGGCCGGTGCGTCCGCCGCGCGCGCCCGGGGCATCTCCGTCTGGGCCGACAGCGAGATCGCCGGAACCTCCGGCGGCACCGCTTTGCACGGCGCCCATGTGCGCCGTCGTGGCGGCGCCGGCACCGATACTGCGGTCGTCGCCGACCTGCTCTGCGTCTCCGGCGGCATCAATCCGGCCGTGCATCTCGCCAGCCAATCGCGCACGCCGCTGCGATGGAACGAGGCGCTCGCCACCTATGTTCCCGGCGTCCCCGTTCTGGCGCAGCATTCCGCCGGCGCCGCCGCGGGCGTCACGGGGATCGCCGAGGCGGCGGCCGATGGCGCAAAGGCAGGCGCCGCGGCCCTTGGCGCGGCCGCACCCGCCATCCCATTGCCGACCGGCACGACTGCCGACGCCCGCGTGCTGCCGATCTGGGAGGTGAAGGCCCGCGGCAAGGCCTTCGTGGACATCCAGGACGACGTCACCACCGACGACATCCGCCTGGCGCATCGCGAAGGCTACAAGCATATCGAACACGCCAAGCGCTACACGACGCACACGATGGGCACCGACCAGGGCAAAACCGGCGGCATCGTCGGCGCTGCGGTATTGGCGGAGGCGCGCGGCGAGCGCGTGCAGGATGTGGGCCTGCCGACATTCCGCCCGTTCGCGACGCCGGTCACCTGGGGCGCGATCGCCGGCGCGCATGTCGGCAAGCACTTTGCCCCAACCCGCCGCACGGCGCTGCATGAATGGCATGTGCGCAACGGCGCCGAATTCATGGATGCCGGCCAGTGGCTGCGTCCGGCCTACTACCCGATCCCCACCGATACCGACGCGTGGGAGAGCGTGCTGCGAGAGGCCCGCGCCGTGCGGCGTGCCGTCGGCATCTGCGACGTGTCCACGCTGGGCAAGATCGACGTGCAAGGCCGCGACGCCGCGACATTCCTCGATCGCCTCTACACCAATACGTTTTCCACCCTCGCCGTCGGGCGCGCCCGTTACGGGCTGATGCTGCGCGAGGACGGGATCGTGTTCGACGACGGCACCACATCGCGCCTGGCCGAGGATCGTTTCTTCGTCACCACCACCACCGTGAATGCGGCCGCGGTGATGGCGCACATGGAATTCCATCTGCAGACGGCCTGGCCGGACCTCGATGTGCAGCTCGCCTCGGTCACCGACCAGTGGGCGGCCATGTCGATCGCCGGCCCGAAGACGCGCGACACGATCGCCAGGATCGTTGACGGCATCGACCTGTCCAACGGGGCGTTCCCGTTCATGGCAGTGGGCGATGGCACCGTGCAGGGCCGCCCGGTCCGCGTGTTTCGCATCAGCTTCTCGGGCGAGATGGCGTATGAGATCGCCACTCCGTCAGGATACGCCGAGCAAGTCTGGAACGCGGTCCTGGCGGCCGGCCGCGAATTCGGCATCACCCCTTACGGGGTTGAAGCGCTCGGCCTGCTGCGCATCGAGAAAGGTCACGTCGCCGGCTCGGAACTGAACGGCCAGACCACCGCCGCCGATCTCGGCCTCGCCAGGATGCTGAAGAAGCGCGGCGACTTCATCGGCCGAACCCTGGCGCAGCGGGCCGGCCTGACCGACACCGGTCGGCCGACTCTCGTCGGGCTGCGCGCGGCTCGCCGCGACGAGAAGCTGCGTGCTGGCGCACATCTCGTCGAGCCGGGCAGCACCACCAGCCATGGTTGGATCACCAGCGTGACACGCGCGGTCGAGATCGAGGGCTGGATCGGGCTTGCGATGCTGCGCGGCGGCGCCCAGCGTATCGGCACGCGCATGCACGCAACATTTCCTTTGAAGGGCGAAGTGGTGGAAGTGGAGATCGTAAGCCCGTATTTCGTCGATCCGGAGAACCAGCGTGTCCGCGCCTGAACCGGTCAGCCCGCTCGCCCGCCATCTCACCGCCGGACGTTACGGGGCGCCAGGCGACGCCCCTGTGTACATCAGCGAGCGCCAGTGCGTGCTGGTGCAGCTCTTCGCACGCAAAGGCCGAGGCGACGACGTCGCCAGTGCCATGCAGGCTGGATTCGACCTGCAATTGCCCTCGCCCGGTAACGCCGCGTCGGCCGGCGAGATCACGGCGCTTTGGATTCAGCCTGACGCCTGGATGCTGGTGGCGCCACGTGGCAGCGAAGGCGCACTCGCCGCCAGGATAAAGGCGGCATGCGGCGATGCGGGCTCGGTGGTCGACCAGACGCATGGCCGGACCGTACTCCACATTTCCGGCCGCCGCGCTGCCTGGGTGCTGGCCAAACTCTGCCGTGTGGATCTGCATCCCAGCGCATTCGGCCCGGGCCGTGTCGCCGTGACGCCGGTCGCGGATCTGGCCTGCGTATTGCACCATAGCGATGCGGCACCCGGATTCGACCTGATCGTGTTCTCCTCCTACGCCGTGTCGTTCCTGGAATCCCTCACGCACGCCGCATTGGAAACGGGTTACGACGTCGCATGACCCCGCAACGCTGTTGCGGCGATCGCAAGGCCCTGGCAGCATCCTTGTCCTGATCCCAGTTCGACGAGGCCCTTGATGACGCTCGCCGATACGACCGCGCCGGATCTCTCCTCGGCTGCCAATACAGCGCCAGTGCTTCGCGTCGATGATCTGCACGTGCATTTCCGCATTCCCGGCGGGGTGATGCGTGCCGTCGATGGAGTCTCCTTCGATCTGCGCCGGGGCGAGACGCTTGGCCTCGTGGGCGAGAGCGGCAGCGGCAAGACCATGACCTCCCTCGCCCTGCTGCGCCTGCTGGAAACTCCGCCGGCGCAAATCGACGGCAAGGCGGTCATGTTCGAGGGCCGTGACCTGCTGCGGCTGCCCGAGCGGGAGATGACGGATCTTCGGGGCTCGCGCCTGTCGATGGTGTTTCAGGAGCCGATGACCTCGCTCAATCCGATCATGACGATCGGCCGGCAGATCGACGAGCCGCTGGTCCGGCATCTTGGTCTGACAGCGGCCGCCGCGCGTGCACGCACGCACGAGCTGCTCGGGCTCGTCGGGATCCCTCGCCCTGCGCAGGCAGCGACCGTCTATCCGCACCAGTTGTCCGGCGGCATGCGCCAGCGCGCCATGATCGCCATTGCACTCGCATGTCGCCCCTCGGTCCTGGTCGCCGACGAACCGACGACGGCGCTGGACGTGACCATCCAGGCACAGATCCTGGAACTGCTGGAGCAGCTGCAGCAGGAAATGGGCACGGCGATCCTGCTGATCACGCATGATCTGGCAGTCATCGCGGAAACGGCGCATCGCGTTGCGGTGATGTATGCCGGCCGCATCGTTGAGACCGGGCCGGTGGCAGCGCTGTTCGCGGCGCCGTTGCATCCCTACACGGAAGGGCTCCTGCGCTCCATCCCACGCGTCGTCCGCACGCCGGCCGCGGAGTTGCCGGAAATCCCGGGATTCGTGCCTGCGCCAGGCACGTTGCCTGCGGGCTGCGCCTTCGCGCCCCGATGCGCCTATGCCGACGCCGCATGTCACGGCACCCGCCCGGCCCTGCAACCGGCCTTGTCCGACCGGGAAGTCGCCTGCTGGAAGCCGCGTCATGGCTGAGCAACTGCTTCGGGTTCGCAATCTGCGCACGTATTTCCCGATCCTGTCGAAAGTGCTGCGCCGCCCGGTCGGCCATGTCCGCGCGGTCGATGGCGTGGACCTCGATCTCGCCGCCGGCGAGGTGTTGGGCATCGTCGGCGAGAGCGGCTCCGGCAAGACCACCACGGGCAAGACGATCCTGCGGCTGACGGAGCCAACCGACGGTGAGATCCTCTTCGAATCCCGTGACATCACCCGGCTGCCCCAACGCGAGATTATGCCGCTGCGCCAGCGTATGCAGATCGTGTTCCAGGACCCGATGTCCTCACTGAATCCGCGCATGACCGTGGGCCGCATTCTGGCCGCGCCGTTCGAGATTCACGGCGTCGCACGCGGCGCCGAAGCCCGGGACCGCGCCGCCGCGTTGCTGCGCCTCGTGGGTCTGCCCGCCGAGGCGGCGCAACGCTATCCGCACGAGTTCTCCGGCGGCCAGCGCCAGCGCATTGGCATCGCCCGTGCCCTGGCGTTGCGGCCCCGGCTGATCATTGGCGACGAACCCGTCTCCGCGCTGGACGTGTCGATCCAGGCGCAGATCATGAACCTGCTGAAGCGGCTGCAAGGCGAGCTCGGCCTCACCTACATCTTGATCTCGCACAATCTCGGCGTGGTCAGCCATATCTGCGACCGGGTGGCGGTCATGTATCTGGGCCGTGTCGTCGAAAGCGGCCCGCGAGAGGCGCTGTTCTTCGACCCCAAGCACCCATATACCGAGGCCCTGCTGGCCGCCGTGCCGTCGCCAGACCCGGGCCACACCAGACGGCGCGTCGTGCTGGGCGGTGACATGCCCTCGCCCGCCAATCCTCCTGGCGGATGCGCCTTCCATCCGCGCTGCCCGCGTGCCATGGCCCGGTGCGCACAGGAGGCGCCGGCCACGACCACCCTTCCCGGCGGTCACATGGTCGCTTGCCATCTGTATCCGGCATAGGGGGCTCCGATGCTGTCCTATATCACTCGCCGCCTACTGCAATCGGTGCCGCTGCTGGTCGGCGTGTCGATCATCGGCTTCGGGTTGATGCACCTGGCGCCGGGTGGGCCATTGGCCGTCTACACGCTCAATCCCACCATCACGAACCAGGACATCGAGCGCATCCGCCTGGTGCTCGGCCTGGACCAGCCGGTGCATATCCAATACCTGAAATGGGCCGCGGGCATGTTCACGGGCAACTGGGGCAACACGTTCTTCGGCGGTCGCCCCGTGCTGGATGTGATTCTCGAGCGCATGCCGGCGACGTTCCTGTTGATGGGATCCGCACTTTCGCTGGCCATCCTGATCGGCGTCACCATCGGCATCCTCGGGGCGGTGCGGCGCTACTCCGTGTTCGACACGCTCGCCACGACGGGCGCGATGGTGGCGCTGTCCTTCCCCACATTCTGGTTCGGCCTCATGGCGATCTACTTCTTCGCGGTTCGTCTGGGCTGGCTGCCGAGTGGCGGCATGTTCGAGCTTGGCGAGGAAGGCAATCCGCTCGATCTGCTCCGGCACCTGGTTCTGCCGGCGATCGTGCTGGCGCTTGTCATCACCGCCATCTGGAGCCGCTACGCAAGGTCGTCCCTCCTCGAAGTGCTGCACCAGGACTATATGCGCACTGCCAAGGCCAAGGGTCTGCGCCCTCGCGAACGACTGCTGCGCCACGCCATGCCGAATGCGCTGAAGCCGTTGATCGCATTGCTGGGCATCGAACTGCCGGCGCTGTTCTCGGGCGCGCTGGTGACCGAGACGATCTTCGGATGGCCGGGAATGGGGCGGCTGTTCGTGGATGCCCTGAACATGAAGGAATACCCGATCCTGATGGGCATGATCATGTTCACTGCGCTGTTCGTCATCGCCGGCAATCTCATCGCCGATGTCATCATTGCGCTGCTCGATCCTCGGGTGCGCCTGTCATGAGCAGCGCCGCCCGCGCCGGTGTCATGCGCCGCTTCACCCGCCACCATCTGGCGCTGTTCGGCGGCGTGACAGTGGTTCTGCTTTGCCTCTCGGCGCTGCTTGCCCCCGCGATCGCGCCGCGCGATCCGTTGTTGCTGGATACCTCAGTGCGGTTCCTGCTGCCGTTCGCCAGCTGGACGTTCCCCCTGGGCACCGACGAACTCGGCCGCGATACGCTCAGCCGGTTGCTGTACGGCGGGCAGATCTCGCTGACCGTCGGCCTGGTGGCCATGGCGACCACGGTGGTGACGGGTTCGGTTATCGGGCTTCTGGCCGGCTATCTGGGTGGCTGGACGGATACGCTGCTCATGCGCTTCGTCGACACCATGCTATGTTTCCCGCAGGTCTTCCTGCTGCTGGTCGTCGCGGCCTTCATCCCGCCCACCCTGATCTCGATCTCGCTGATCATCGGGCTTACATCCTGGATGGAGGTCGCGCGCATTGTCCGGTCGGAAATCCTCCACTTGAAGGAACAGGACTTCATCCAGGCCGCCCGCGCGCTCGGAGCCGGCAAGACGCGTATCATGTTCCAGGAATTGCTGCCCAACATCGTCGCCCCGCTGCTGGTGGCGGCAACGCTGAAAGTGGCGGCGGCGGTGCTCATGGAAAGCTATATCAGCTACCTCGGCTACGGCGTGCAGCCGCCTTTGGCCAGTTGGGGCAACATGCTGACCAACGCCCAGGGTTATTTCGACACCGTTCCGTGGTTGGCGATACTTCCCGGCGTGATGATCACCCTCACCGTCATGGGCTTCAACTTTCTGGGCGACGGCCTGCGCGACGCGCTCGACCCGCGCCTGCGCATGGAGTCCCGACCAGCTAACGCCCCGACACTCAGAACAAGGAGGCTTGCATGTCTGGAACAAAACGATTCGGCATCACGCGCCGGCAAGCGCTGGCTGGTAGCCTGGCGGCGCCGCTGATCCTTCCGGCCGGGATCAGGACCGGCCACGCACAATCCATCAACCGCGAACGCGTGATCCTGGGCATGACGCAGGAGCCGGTCCAGTTCAACCCGCTGCTCTGGGTGAATGCCGGCACCGAGAACGTGCCGGAGACCTGCATGTTCGACGCATTGTGGGACGTGAACGAGAAGGGCGAGTTCATCGCGAACCTGGCCACCAAAATTCCCAGCAAGGAGAACGGCGGCATCTCCGCCGATGGCCTGGTCTGGAAGATCGAGCTTCGTCCGGACGTGAAATGGACCGACGGGCAGCCCTTCACGGCCAAGGATGTCGAGTTCACCTACCAGACCATCATCAACCCGGCGGTGGCGATCCGCAGCCGCAGCGGGTTCGATCTCATCAAGAACTTCAAGGTCGTCGATTCCACCCATATCGAGATCGAGCTGTCACGGTCTTATGTGCCGTTCGCCTGGGCATGGCAGAACATGCACATCGTGCCGCAGCACCTGCTGTCCAAGGAAAGCAACATCAACACCTCGGGCTTCAACAGCCAGCCCGTCGGCACCGGCCCGTTCCTGCTGAAAAGCCGGACCGCCGGCAGCCACATGATCTACGAGCGCAACCCCAATTATCACCGGGGCGCCGCAAAGTTCCGCCAGTTCATTCACAAATTCGTCCCCGACCAGCTCGTGCTGTACGGGCAGGCGAAGACCGGCGAAGTCGATTACATGGGGTTGTCGGGCGTGCCGGGGGACCGTTGGCGTGAAGCGGCGGCGATACCCGATCGGGACCTGCTTACCACGCCGCAGCCCTGGGTGCAGTTCGTCTACTTCAACTGCGGCAAGCCGCAGTTCAAGGACCCGAAAGTGCGCAAGGCGCTGTACATGGCGCTGGAGATGCAGAAGTCGATCGACGACGTCTATTTCGGTACCTACAAGCGCACGCTGTCCTATCTGCACACGTCGCACTGGGCGTACAATTCCAGTCTCAAGGACCCCACCCCGAACCCCGAGGCGGCGACGAAACTGCTCGACGAGGCCGGCTGGAAGGTCGGCGCCGATGGTGTTCGCGAAAAGGACGGCGTGAAGCTGAAGTTCACGATGTCCACCACCGCCGGCGTCCCGGCGAGGCAGAACGCGCAGGCACTGTTCCAGCAGAACTGGAAGCGCATCGGCGTGGAGATGGAGATCCGCAACTTCCCGGCCTCCGTGGTGTGGGGCGAGTACACGACAAAAAGCCAGTTCGACACGCTGCTTGTGTCGTGGGAGCCCACCGTGGGCATGGACCCGGACTACACCGCGCGCGCCCATTCGAAGCAGATCCCGGCGAAAACCGGCGTCGGGTCGAACTACGTGCAGTATGAGAACGCCGAAGTCGACCGGCTGCTCGAACTCGGCGTGACACAGGCCAATATCGAGGACCGCAAGGCAACCTATGCCAGGATTCAGGAGATCCTGGCGGAGGAAGTGCCCTTCGCGCCGCACGGCGGGACGTACCAGGGCAACCTGAAGAAGAAGCAGCTCACCGGCATCAAGCCGAACGGCTACACCGTCAACGCCGCCTGGAATCTCTACGAGTGGGCCTGGGCCTGACCTGACGCACTCAGGGGGCCCGCCGCATCGGCGCGCGCGGGCCCTCGCTCTCCTTCCGCTCCATCGGGCGACCAGGGCACCCAGCCGTTGCGGGCCTGCCAGTCGGTCGGAAGCCCGGCAAAGCGCGACAGCGTGAGCTGGCTCAGATCGGCGAAGTCGCACCGTCCCTGCGTCACCAGTTGCATGATCGCCCGCCCCGACGCCGGCGACAGCCCGAACCCCACGCTGGACATCGTCGCGATGACCAGGTTCGCCGGAGCATCCAGCCGATCCAGGATCGGCCGGCCGTCCGGCGTGTTCTCAACAACGCCGGCCCAGCTGCGAATCACCCGCGCGTGCGCGACTTTCGGGAACAATTCATGCAGCCGCCGCGCCAGGCTGCGCACGACCGGCGAGTTGACCGCCTTGGGCGTGCGCGCGTCGGGAAGCTCGAGCCACTCATGCGGTCCGCCGCCATAGGCGAGGTTTCCACGCAATGTCTGGCGCCCGTAAAGCCCGTTGCCATCCGCGCCGCCATGCCGGATCAGCGGCAACGGCTCGGTGACGATCATCTCCGCCCGCGCCGGCGCAATCGGCACGGTTACGCCGACCATCGCCGCCAACTGCGCCGTATGCGGCCCCGCGGCAATCACCACGGCGTCGCAGCCAAGGGGGCCCTGGTCCGTCTGTACCGCCACAACCTTGTCGCCGCGCAGATCGAAGCCCGTCACCGCGGTGTGTTGCAGGATCGTGCCACCGAGATCCTCGATAGCCCAGGCATAGGCTTGCACCGTTCGCTGCGGATTGGCGTGGCCGCCGAAGTGCCACAGCAGGCCCCCCGCTACGCTGTCGGGCACCCAGGGCACCAGTTCCTTCAGGGCGTGCGCGTCCAGCGCCTCGGCACGGAAGCCCTGCTGCACCGCCAGATTCGTCACCCGCCAGTATTGCTCCAGCTGGGCCGGATCCAAGGCGATACGGATGCGCTGCGGCTGATACTCCGTGGGATAGCCGAGCAGTTCATCCATCATGGGCCAGAGCCGCTGCTCCTCGCGGAACAACGGCGAATAAGCATGCGTCGCACCACCGCCGTTGCGGCCGGATGCCTCCCATCCGACGATGCCTCTTTCCACCAGCGTCACCGCGACCCCTTCCCGCCGCAGCCACCATGCGGTGGACAGACCGGTGACGCCACCGCCGATCACGACGACATGGCCGCTCATTTCGCGGCATCCAAGAAGATACGTCCGCCCCAGTACTCCGGGTTTTCCGGAACCTTCTCCCAGTGCGGCAACCATTGTGGGGCGATGCCGAACCAGCCCGTCCAGTTGGCCCGCAACGCCGCACTCTCGTCATGCGCCGACAATACCGACAGCGGCAGCGGGCGCAGCGGCGCCCGATAGCTGGGCATCGGCACACTGCCGCTGGGCTGGTTGCCTTGCATGGCCAGCAGCGTCTGCACCTGCTCCCGGCAGCGGCGCCCCTGGCAGGGTCCCATGCCTGCACGGGTCAGGCGTTTCACCTGATCCTGATTCACCGGTCCGTCGCCTGCGAGCGTCCGCACATCGCGCCCCGCGAACTTCGCATCGTCGTAGCTGAGATAACGCGGCGGGCGAACGCCAAGCAGATCGCGCAGCGTCACGTCCTCGCATCGGCAGATCGTCAGCGCCGCCGCCGGCCCCGCATGCACTTGCAACCAGTGCCGCCGCCGAGCCTCACGGTCGCCCCCGTGTGTCCGGATTGTCCTCGCCGGCGCCGGCGCCGCGAACCCGGCATCACGTGCGGCCGCGCGTGCCGCCTCCCGCCCGGACGAAGCGGCCAATGCGGGATCACGCGGCTCTGCGTCACCGATCCCCGCGCAATCGCCCGCCGCATAGATCCCATCGACCGAGCAGCGCCCGTCTGCATCCGTCACCGGCACGTGCCCGCCCCACTCAGGGCGGAACGCCATGGCGCAGCCCAGCAAGTCGAACATCTCGACATTCGGCACAGTGTCGAGGGCGGACACGATCGTGTCGCACGCGATCGTCACTGCGGCGCCACCGCCAACCGGCACGATCGAGATCCCCTCGACCTCCGCGCCGCCCTCCACGCCGCGCACGGCGCAGCCCGAATGAACCGTCACGCCATGGGTGGCGAATTCCTCGTGAGCGGCAGCCGCGACATCAACCACCGCGGCCACCTCGATCCCGGCCTCCCGCGCCTGCTGCACGCAGCGCAGTCCCGTCACACCGGCGCCCAGGACCACCACGCGCCGTCCTGCAAATGCGCCGTACAGTCCGATTGCGGCGGCGAAGCCCTGCGCCCCCATCACCCCCGGCCGGTCCCAGCCGGGAAAGGCGACCGCCAGATCGCGCGCGCCCGCCGCGACGACCAGCCGGTCGAAACCGATCAGCCATGATTGCGTCTCATCGGCCAAGGCGAGCATGCGGCAGGGCAGTGCCCTGCTGGTCGGCCCTGTCACGAAGGCAGCCCAGACATAGACACCCAGCCGTACGTCCACGCCAACCTCGAATGCCTGCTCAAGCTCCGGGCGTGCAGCGACGATGCGCTCCAGCATGCGCGGCTGGTTCTGCACGGATGCGGTCATGCGCTCGCCGAACATCCAGGGCACGTCGATGCCCATCAGGGCCGAGGCCACGGGATGCTCGTCAACCAACATCACCCGCAGGCCCAGCCGTGCCGCCTCCACCGCAGCGGCCACACCGGCGGGCCCGGCGCCCAGCACGACCAGTTGAAGGTGATCGGTGGCGGGAAATTCCTTCCCCGCAACGGAGGTCCGGTCGATCGGCCTGGGCATGGGCAGCTCCGTGTGCGCCGCTGATGTGCAAGAATGCTGTCCCACGAGCACGCGCATGGCAACTGCCTCGCGTCCTCCGTTGCGCACGCTGCAACAGCCCGAAGGCGCCGTGTTGCTGATCGACGCGGTGGACAAGGTCGACGAGGCGTTGGAGGCGTTGGAGGCGCTCCTGCTTGAAATGCCATCGGATCACCAGGTGACCATTCCGGAAATTTGCTAACCACCGGCTGAACAAGGCGCAACCCCGTGGCCGTGGTCCATCATGGGCACGCGCGAATTGATCTGCCGCCTGCGATAAGCTGACGGGCGGCTCAAGCGGAGCGACGTTCGGCCAGCGGGGCGCCCGGTTTGTGCCGGCCCCGGGTCACGAATGCGCCCCGCAACCAATGGGCGTTGCTGCCTTTGTAGCTGACCTGCAAGTGCATGGCCGTGGCGTTCGTCGCCACGCCGCGCTCCAACACCGCCACATCTGCCAACCAGGCACGCGCCGGATGTTCCGAGGCTGCCATCTCTTGCGCGAAGGCCCGGGTGAGCAGCCCGGGGCCGGTGGCAAGCCAGACAAGGTCGGTGTCGCCGCGCAGCACGCTTTCAGTGGCCAGTGCCAGCGCGCGGCGGATCACCGGATGGCCCGGCGCGGCGCCGATCAGGTTGTTCCCCAGCGAGGCAAACTCTTCCTGGTAGCACAGCAGGCCCGTGTTTGGCGGAACCAGGTGGTCCAGCGGCGCCAGGCAGGCATCGTCGGCATCGGCGTAGAGCCCACCCTCTTTCGCCAGGAAGGCGAGCCGGAACAGATCGCTTCGCTGGGCGGGCTCGCGCGCGCGGCGATAGGCACGCAGCACATCGTGCATCCCGTGCTGCTCCAGCCAGGCCATCGCCGAAGGATCATCAAATGACCTCCAGTCATGACCGGGATGCCATCGTCGCCAGGTTTGCATAAGGGCGGCAATTTCGGGCGGCGGCGCGCCCTGTGCCCAGAACTGAATGATCCGGCGCGGAATGCGCCGTTGCGCCATGCTTGTTGGCACCGCCAAATCCAGCATTCCAGCTTGGCGCAACGCCAATAGCAGGGCAATGGCGACCGGGGTGGAGTCCGGATTGCCGCGGACCAGCGACAGCAGCTGTCCCAGGCGTGCCCCCGGCGGCAGAGCCTGCACTTTGCGGAGCTTGCCGATCAGCTCCGCATCCAACCGATACTCATCCATCACCTGGCCGAGCAGGCTCTGGCTGGCGTTGCCGGACTGGCCCAGCAGCCGCCGCCGGCTGCTCTCAGCACCGGCGTGGTGGCGCAGGGCCGCATTGGCGGTTTCGATGTCCAGCAAGAGCAGCGCCACCCGGCCCAGTTGCTCGGATGGCGCTGCGGCACCGGGGTCCAGCGCCTGTGCCGCCCGGAAATGGCCGACCGCATCCGCCAGCCGCCACTGCGACTCGGCCAAAGTGCCGCGCAACAGTTCCGCGTGCATGCGTTGCCAGGCGGCGGCCGGCTCCCATCCATCGAGCAGGGCGGCCGCCGCCACCAGGCGATGCTGGCTGAGATGCAGCCGGGCCGCCATCAGCCGGAGCTGTGGCTCATCCACCAAACGGTCCGCCATGGCCTCACACACGGCGAGTGCCTCGGCGAAGCGCCCGTAACGCATCAGCAACTCCAGCCGGTACGCCAGCAGCGCAGCATTCGGACCCAGCTCAGCCTCGGCTCGCAGGGTCAGCGCCAACGCGGCGGCCGTGCCCTCGGCTTGGGTTGTCGCGCGGCATCTCAGGATCCAGGCGGCGGCGGCGTGGTCGGTCGAGGCCCGAATGCGGCTGCAAAGCGCGCGGCATTCGTCGTAGCGGTTGGCCAACAGGTACAGTTCGGCCAAGCGCAACAGCGTGCCGGCATGCCCCGGTTCCCGCTGCAGCGCCTCCTCACAGACCGTGATAGCCTGGTCTGGCGCCCCCAGGCATTGATAGCAATGGGCCAGGTTGGCCCAGCAGTCTGCCGGTGCCCCCGGCAATGCCGAGACGGCACGAAAGGCTTCCAAAGCCGCGGTGTGCTCGCCCATCGCCATGGCGATATGGCCGCGCTCGGCTAACAGCAAGGACGTCGTGCGCAGGGATTCGGGCAGACGCTCAATCCACTCCAGTGCCTGCTCCGGGCAACCGTGGGCGCGATGTTCCGCCAACACGGCACGGTGGTATATTGGGTTTTGTGGCACCGCTGCCGCCGCGGCAGCGGCAGCGGAGAACGCCGCCTGCGACGCGACCCGGTCGCCCAGGCGGCGGTACAGATAGCCCCGCACGGTGAGCAAGAACGCCCGTTGCGGCTTGCCGACCGCGTCCTCGGGCAGGATCGCCAGGGCTTCAGCCAACTGCCCGGCGAAGCGCAGTTCCTGCGCCGCCTCAAGCCGTCCGGCCAAATGATCCGGACAGGCTTCCACCGCCGCACGGAACAGGACCAGGGCCGCGGCACGGTCTCCCCGTTCGCGTGTGAGGATGGCCCGCAAGGTGAGCAACGACGCCCGTTGCGGCTTGCCGACCGCGTCCTCGGGCAGGATCGCCAGGGCTTCAGCCAGCTGCCCGGCGAAGCGCAGCTCCTGCGCCGCCTCAAGCCGTCCGCCCAAATGATCCGGACAGGCTTCCACCGCCGCGCGGAACAGGACCAGGGCCGCCGCACGGTCTCCCCGTTCGCGTGTGAGGATGGCCCGCAAGGTGAGCAAGAATGCCCGTTGCGGCTTGCCGACCGCGTCCTCGGGCAGGATCGCCAGGGCTTCAGCCAACTGCCCGGCGAAGCGCAGTTCCTGCGCCGCCTCAAGCCGTCCGGCCAAATGATCCGGGCAGGCTTCCACCACCGCACGGAACAGGACCAGAGCCGCCGCACGGTCTCCCTGTTCGCGTGTGAGGATGGCCCGCAAGGTGAGCAAGGACGCCCGTTGCGGCTTGCCGACCGCGTCCTCGGGCAGAACCGCCAGGGCTTCAGCCAGTTGCCCGGCGAAGCGCAGTTCCTGCGCCGCCTCAAGCCGCGCCACGATCTCGGTGGGCGCAGCCTGGATGGCGGCGAGGAAGTGCTCCAGTGCAGCGGGCCGATTACCATTGCGCCGGGCCTCAACGCCAGCGGTTATCAGCTCGCGATCGTTCATCATTCCAGTACCGCCCAAAGACCCTCCGGGCAGCCTGAAAGGCCCGCCCGCGTCGAGGCTTCTTCAGGCGGCGATGCTGCCGGTCAGCCGGGCGCGCAGCGCGGCAGGAAGCTGGCGGGCGGATTTGGCGCGAGGCAGGTCCAGTTCCGTGATCGAGGGCAGATGACCATACAGGGCCTCATGCTCGTCCCAGTTGTCGAACGCCAAGCGGTCGATGTTGTCGACGAACGTTTCGGCTGGCGTACCTTCCGCCAGGATCAGCTGCTGGTCGGCAAGTTCGACATGGTGATAGGTGAAGATCACCGGGACCGTCCGCTCGCGACGGATCGTGCTGCCGTTCACCAGCGCCCCGGCGTGGACCAGGATACCGTCGACCAGCAGGGCGTGGTCGGGCGAGACCAGCAGGTCGCGCACCGGCATATTCTCGCCCAGCGCCCCAGCGGTGACGCGGATAGGAAGTACCCGCTGCGGATCGGCAAACAAGGTGCAGACAGTCTGGCGGCCCATCCAGCGCACCGGCTCGGCCTTGCCCTCACTAGTCAGCACGAGGTCGCCAATCTTGAGGGTCTCGACTGCCACCTCACCCGTCGGTGTGGCGATCATCGTACCGGGATAGAAGCAGATGATGAGGGGCGAACCGGTCGGGCTGCCGGAATAGCTGACGACGTTGCCGGCCGCATCCGTCACGCCCGAGACACTGGTGACGGTGATATCGGCCGTCGGTGTATCGCCATCCGCAACGGTGTATTTGAACACGAGCGACTGGGCGGTGGAGCTGATGCTGTCGTAGATCGCTGTCGCGCCGTTGCTAAGCGTCAATGTCGGCGTGCCGGTGACGACCACCGCCTCGTCTGTGGTCAGGGTAAAGGTTGCGACTTCGCCGACAAGAATGTCGCCGCTGGTCACGCTCGCCGCGGTTACCGACGGTGCGACTGTATCAATGGCCACCGCATAGACGGCGGAGGCGGTTCCGACGTTTCCGGCAAGGTCGGTTGCGGTTGCGGTGAAATTATAGGTGGTGCCGTTGGTCAGGATATTGGGGTTGGCGGCGCTCCAGACCCCGGAACCATCCGCGGTGACGGTCGCAATCAGAGTGCCATTCTGATACACCTTGACGACGCTGTTCGCTTCGGCGGTGCCGCTGAGGGTCAGTGAGGTGTCGTTGGTGAGATGGTCACCAACCACGCCGCTGTCGGTCGTGATGGCAGTAATGGCCGGCGCCGCGGGTGCGGTGTTGTCGACCACAATAGGGTTCGCCGGAGCGGACGAGGGAACCCCGGCCGTATTATATCCGGTGGCATAAGGAGTGGTGGAGTTACCTGGGTAAATTCTGGTATCGGCCAGCATCAGGTTGGCTATATTTACCGAAGATCCTGCACCAACCGTATATGTGAACGTGACTGCTGTGGTGTTGCTGCCACTGGAATAAATGGCATACTCACCGTTGCTCAGCAGAATCCTATCACCGCCGTGCATGCCCGTAGCGACAGCAAAATTATAGACGATCTTGATCGTATCGCCGGCGTTGGCATAAGTCTTACCGCCGGTTGAGGTCGTGCCAGTCATGGCGCCCCAGGAAATAGACTGCAGGACCGGATCAGCCATCTGGCACTCCCTAATTCAATACAGATTCCGCATAGTCTTCGCGCGCTGCCAAAAGTCTCGACCACGCGGGTGTGATTTCTTAACAGATTCGGATACCCGAAGGAAGAGTGAGCGGGCCGATGCGCCGCAACTTTCGTCCGCATCTCGATGATCCGCATCATGCTGCGCAGGCAAGCAAGGCGCTCAGGATAGATTCAAGCCTCCTGGATGGGCCTCAGCCTACCGCCCGCTGCGCCTGTTCGTCTGGCCGTCTTCAATCTTCGACACCGCAGGCAAGCCCAACCCGCCAGCGCCGGACCGAAGCCTGGGCCAGACGTGAGCCCTCAGCCCATCAAGGCGCCGGCACCTGATCCGCCTTCGCCCATGGCGCAACCCTGCGAGGCGCTGACGCCACCTCCGGCAGCGTGCCGGAAGCCTGACCCGCTCCTGATGGCCTATCGCGTTTCCGTCCAGCTTTCCGAGAACGCCAGCGCACAGGTGCTGAACGGCCGCCCCTCGCGCTCGCGCGGCTGCGCCCGCCCGGCGGCATGCACCCCGTTGCGCACCAGCCTCGCCCCCAGCGCCGGCACCAGCACCGTGCAAACACCGTACCGCCGACCCGGATCCTCGTTCGGCTGCGTATGGATCAGCACCGGATCGCCGATGTCGTACCAGGTCAGGGCGATGTCCTCGTCCCACGAGGTCACCCGCTCGGTCCAGAATGTCCTCGCGTCGCCGGACCGCTCGAACTCGGCATCGATCACGGGAATCGCCGTCTCCGCCGTCTCCGCGTTCAGCATCCCCTGCACTGTTGCCTGCAGCCAGCGCGCCATGGCGATATTGTCGGAATAGATGCGCCAGCGATCCTCGGTCAGCTCGCTGCGGAGATACAGAACATGCCCGGGTCCGGCCGGGCAGAATTGGATGCGCCAGAAGCTCGCATTGGTGGTGGCCGGTGCGTCAACCCCGTCGCTCAGTCGGATGAACGGATTTTCGCCAGTCAAGATCACACGATTCGCGTCAGCGCCCATCGGATGTCCTCCCCTGTTGCCATCAGCATAGCACAGCTGCCGCTCGCGCCACCCGGCACGTGCATTTCGCGCGAGCTGGCGGAACCAAGAGACGCTCTGTGGCCCCTCCTCTTCCTCTGTGTAACCCTGGCCTCGCTTGCGCCCCCTATCGCCAGACGCCATCAAGGGCGTCGAAGCTTCCGTCGCGCAGATCGCAGCGGCGACGCTTGAGGTCCTGTTTTGCGATCTTGTTGGACGCGGTGCGGGGGAATTCAGCCACGTATTCGATGTAGCGCGGAACCTTGTAAGGTGCCAACGACCTGCGGCAATGGTCCAGGATCTTCTCGGGCGGAAGATCGTGGCGGTCCAGCCCTGGCTGCAGGGCGACATAGGCTTTCACTTCTTCGCCGCGATACTCGTCGGGGACCGGCAACGCGGCGCTCTCGAAAACCTCGGGGATATCGTTCAGGGCCGTTTCCACCTCGATCGCGGAGATGATTTCGGCGCTGCGGCGGATGACGTCGCGGAGGCGCCCGAGCCAGAAGTAGAAGCCATCGGAATCCTGGACGAACAGATCGCCGGTGCGGAACCATCTTCCGGCAAAGGCTTCCTCGTTCGCTTCGGGCCGCTTGTGATACCCCTTCAGCATGCCGCGGCCGGTGACGAGCAACTCGCCCGTCTCGCCGCGCCGGACATCCTGCCCATCCGCTCCGACGATTCTGCACTCCCGCGAGGCGTTGGGCAGGCCGCAGGATCCGCTGCCGATCATCAGTGTCGCCGTGGTGGGAAACGAGATCGTGGCGCCCAGCTCGGTGCTGCCGTAGATCTCGCGGATGGGCGCGCGGAAGCGGCTCTCCAGCGGCCGATGCAGATCCTTGGGCAGGCCCGACGAGGTCATCCAGGCAAGCCTGAGCCGGCTGAAGCGCTCGTCGGGCGGCAGCTTCGCGTGAAGTTTCGACGCGGCGCAGAAATCGATCCCGTGTGCCAGCACCCGATCGAGGAAGCGTGTGAGGCTCGGCCGCAACGCCACGCAGACGGCGGCGCCGAGGAAGAAGGCCATCACGAAACGCCACTGCCCGCCCATGTAATAGAGCGGGGTTTCGATCAGGATGCGCCGCGCCGGCGGTCCCTGCCTTGCCCGTTCCCAGCCAAGCGTCAGCCAATAGGAGTGCGGCAGCAGGCAACCCTTTGGCAGGCCGGTCGACCCCGAGGTGTAGAGAATGGTCGCGGTGTCCTGGGCATCGACCGGGGGTGCCGCGACGGATGCCGGCGCCGCCGCGACCAGCCTATGCCAATCCTGCCAACGCGGCGATCCAGTTCCGCCATGCACGATCAACCGGTCATCCGGCACCCGCCGGTCGGCGGCGCCGATGGCTTCGATGATGGGCAGAAAGGACTGGTCCAGAATCAGCGCCTCGGCGTCGCCCGCATCGAGCGCACGGCGAACCTCGGCGCTGGTCAGTTGGGTGTTGACCGCGACCACGACGGCGCCAAGCCGCACCAGCGCCATCCAGGTGATCGCCATGGGCGGGATGTTCGGCATCATCAGGCCGACATGCTGGTCCTTCTGTATCCCGAACCGCGTCAGCGCCGCGGCGCATTGCAGCACCGCGACGTGGAACTCGCGATAGGTCAGCGCTGGGCCGTTGTCGTCGATCGGGACCCACAGAAGGTTGTCGGGATAGCGGGCCGCGGCCTGCTCCACCAGGGCGCCCAGGTTGGGCGGAAGCCTGTCATGCTCCGCCGCGGCGCGGTGGCGCTCGATCAAATCCAGTTCGTCGCGGACAGACATGGTGCGGGCTCTGGGTGGATCTGAGATCGGGCGGGACGCTGGCAGATTCAGGGCAAGCCGATCCCCGCTATTCGAACGGGGCGAACAGCGACTTGCGCCAAGCCAAGGCAACGGCCAGCCCCTCGGTCCGGCGCAGCTCGTCGAATGTCTCGCGCTCCGGCGACCCGATGGCGCGCAGGATGGAGGCGGCGTCGATGCCGTGGCGCAGGGCCGAATGCAGGCCCATGATCTCGAAGGTCTGGTTGATGGCCCGCTTGTTCCAGGTCTGACAGCTTGCCGCGACCCGCGACATGCGCTTCGCGATCCGCATGGTCTCGGCGGCCAGATCGGCCTGCGGGAACACCCGGTCGACCAGGCCGATCCGCAGCGCGTCCTCGGCCGGCAGAATGTCGCCCGTATAGACCAGCTCGCGGCATTTGTTGCCGAGGATCCACGGCAGCATCAGCGTGCCCATGCCGCCGCCGAAACGGGCCTCCAGCGCGCCGATCCTGGAGGTGTCGGAGCAGTATCGGATGTCGCAGCAGGCCGCGAGCTCCAGCGCCCCGGCCAGGCAGTAGCCGTCGATCATGGCGATCACCGGCTTGCTGCAATGCCAGACCGACAGGTTGAAAGTCTGCTGCCAGTCGTAGCGCTCGTTCAGCTCGGCGATGGAGCGCTTCGGTGCCTCCGCCCCGTCCCGCAGATCATACCCCGCCGAAAACGCCTTTCCGCCGGCACCGGAGACGATGATGACCCGCACCGCCTCGTCCTTCTCCACGGCGGCGATTGCCTGCTTGAACTCCACCAGAAGCTCTTCGGTGAAGGCATTCATACGCTCCGGACGGTTGAGCGTCAGGCTCGCCACCCGGTCGTCGACGACGAGTTCCAAGGTCTGGTAGGTCAAGATGGTCTCCTGATTCAAGGACGCATGACAATCAAGGACGGGCGATCGTTGCGTCGGGCGCGAAATGGCAGGCGACCCGTCGTCCCGGCGCGATCTCCTGCAACGGCGGTTCCGCCTCTGCGCACACTGGTGCGGCCAGCGGGCAGCGCATGCGGAAGCGACAGCCGCTCGGCGGGGCGATCGGCGTCGGCATGTCGCCTTCGAGAACGATGCGGTTGCGCGCCGCCCCCGGCACCGGGCGCAGCACGGCGGACAGCAGCGCCTGGGTATAGGGATGCAAGGGCGTCTCGTACAGCGCCGCCCGCGGCGCCTCCTCGACGATCTTGCCGAGATACATCACCGCGACCCGGTGCGACACCTGGCGGACAACGCCGAGGTCGTGGGCGACGAACAGGTAGCTGATCCCGAGCTGCTGCTGGATGTCCTTGAACAGGTTGATGACCTGCGCCTGGACCGACACGTCGAGGGCGGAGACCGGCTCGTCGCAGATCACCAGCTCCGGCGACAGGGCCAGGGCGCGGGCGATCGCGATGCGCTGGCGCTGGCCGCCGGAAAACTCGTGCGGATAGCGGTAGGCATATTGCGGATCGAGCCCGACGAAGCGCAGCAGCTCCCCGGTGCGGTCGCGGATGCGGGATTTCTCCCAACCCGCCAGCCGCATGGGTTCGGCGATGATGCGGTCAACCGTGAGGCGCGGACTCAGCGAGCTGGCTGGATCCTGGAACACGATCTGGATCTTGGGCCGGATCGGTCGCAGCGCCTCCTGCGACAGGTCGGTAATGTCACGGCCGTTGAACAGGATGCGCCCGGCGGTTGGCTGCAGCAGCCGGATGACGGCGCGCGCGACGGTCGACTTGCCGCAGCCGGATTCACCGACCAGGCCGAGGGTCTCGCCCGGCTGCATCATGAGCGAGACGCCGTCGACCGCGCGCACCACCTGAACCGGCTTCCATGGCGCCCGTGCGACGCGGGTGCGGAAGTGAACCTTGAGGTCGTCGACCTGCAGCATCGGCGCGGAAGGTGCGGTCATGGCGCATAGCCCCGGTGGCGGATGCAGGCGGCGCGCTGGCCCCCGCCCAGGGGGATGAGCGGCGGCTCACCCTGGTCGCAAGCCGCGCGTGCATACCCGCAACGCGGCGCGAAACGGCAGCCGGGCATTACCAGGCCCGGCGCGGGAACGGTGCCGGGGATGGTGGGCAGACGCTCGACATCGACGTCGATCGGCGGGGCGCTGCGCAGCAGCCCCTCGGTGTAGGGATGCATGGGCCGGGCGAACAGGGTCGCGACCGGCGCCTGTTCGACGACGCGCCCCGCATACATCACCACCACCTCGTCGGCGAGGTCGGCGACGACGCCGAGATCATGGGTGATGATGAGGACGGCCATCCCGAACTCGGCCCGCAACTGCCGCAGCAAGTCGAGGATCTGCGCCTGGATGGTCACGTCGAGTGCCGTCGTCGGCTCATCCGCGATCAGGAGCTTCGGGCGGCAGGCCAGCGCCATGGCGATCATCGCCCGCTGGCGCATGCCGCCGGACATCTGATGCGGATAATTGTCGACGCGGGTGGCCGGCGACGGGACGCCGACCTTGGCGAGGAACTCGATCGCGGTCGCGCGTGCGGCCCGGCGGCTCACCGCGTAATGGGTGCGGATCGCCTCCGCGATCTGGTCGCCCACGGTGAAGACCGAGTTCAACGAGGTCATCGGCTCCTGGAAGACCATCGCGATCTCGCCGCCGCGAACCTGCCGCAGGCGCTGCGCGCCGACCCGAAGCAGGTCTTCGCCGGAGAACAGGATCTGTCCCGACACGCCGATCGCCGGCGCCGTCAAGCGCAGGACCGAGAGTGCCGTCAGGCTCTTGCCGCAGCCGGATTCACCGACGATCCCCACGACCCCGCCGGGTGGGACATCGAAGGAGACCCCGTCGACCAGCGGGCGCCCTGCCCCCGCGACCGTCAGCCGCAGGTCCCGCACCGACAGCAAGGGCGCGCCAGCCGCCGGCAGGCTGCCGGTCGCCAGAGGGGCCTCGCTCATCGCCGCTCGCCCCGCTCGTTGCTCGCCGCGGCGATGTCGCGTGGGTCGAGCACATCGCGTACGGAATCACCGATCATGTTGAAGGCGAGAACGGTGAGGGCGAGAGCGAAGCCGGAGATCAGCGCCATCCAGGGTGCGGCCAGGATCGCGCTGACCCCGTCGCGGATGATGTTGCCCCAGCTCGGCTCGGGTGGCTGGATGCCGAGCCCGAGGAAGCTCAGCGCCGCTTCGTCGCGGATCGCCCCGGCGATGCCGAGGGTGGCCATTACGATCAACGGCCCGATGATGTTGGGCAGGATGTGCTGACCGAGGATCCAGCCGTCGCGGCCGCCGAACGTGCGGCTTGCCGCCACATAATCCAGCTCGCGCAATTGCATGGTCGAACTGCGCGCGAGCCGGATGAACAGCGGGACATGGGCGATGCCGATGGCGATCACCAGCGTGTGCAGGCCCGAGCCGACCAGGGTCACGATCATCAGCGCAAGGAGCAGCGAGGGGAACGACATCATGACGTCGACCACAGCCGACACCGCGAGATCGACGCAACCACCTTTCAGCCCGGCGACCATGCCGAGCGGCACGCCCACGATCATGGAGACCAGAACCGACAAGACCCCGACGATCAGGGCCGGGCGGGCGCCCCAGATCACGCGGCTGAACAGGTCGCGGCCATATTCGTCGGTGCCGAACCAGTGCGCGGCACTCGGCCCATGAAATGATTCCACGATCGATTGGGCTGTCGGATCGTACGGCGCCACCCAGGGGGCCAGCAAGGCAGCCAGCGTCACGACCAGCAGGATGCCGGCGCCCATTCGCGTGCCGGCGTCGCGAAACAGGACGAAGACCCGGGCGCGGCCGCGCCCGGTGCTCCGCCGCGCTGGCGCGGCCGCCTCGATCGGAGTCGCCGCGGGCGAGGTCGGGTCAGCCATTCTTCACCCGCGGATCGAGCAGGCCGTAGCTGAGGTCGACCAGCAGATTGACCAGGATGACGATGCTGGCGAAGACGATCAGGCCGGACTGGATCAGGTTGTAGTCGCGTTGTGCGACGGCGCCGATCAGCAGCTTGCCGAGCCCCGGCCGGTTGAACACGGTTTCGGTCAGGATCGCCCCGCCGAGCATCGCGCCGGTATAGAGGCCGATCGCGGTCACCACCGGGATCAGCACGTTCCGCAGCGCATGCTTGAAATAGACCTTCCACGGCCGCAGCCCCTTGGCGAAGGCGGTCCGGACATAATCCTGGCTCAGGGTTTCCAGCATGGTCGAGCGGGTCAGGCGAGCAATGTAGGCCGCCTGCACGAAGCCGAGGCTCAAGGAGGGCAGCACGAGCTTGTAGAGCGTCTCGCCGATGGTGCCGGTGCGCGGCGCGTGGATCACCGGGAACCAGCCGAGCCAAACGGAAAACACGATCAACAGCACGATCCCGACATAGAAGGACGGAAAGGACAGTCCGAGCAGCGAGAAGAAGCGGCCCGAGAAATCGAGCCGTGTGCCGCGCCTGACAGCGGTCACAACGCCGATCGGAATGCCGATCACCACGCCCACCAGAAGCACGCCGAGTGCCAAAGCGAGCGTATGCGGAAAGGCGGCGGCGATCTGCTCGCCGATCGGCTGGTTGGTGATGATCGAATGCCCGAGATCACCGTGAGCCAGGCCCGCAAGCAGGTCGAGATATTGCTTGAGCAGCGGCTGGTCCAACCCGGCCTGCTGGCGGAACGCCGCGAGCGCCTCCGCCGATGCCTGGTCGCCGAGCACGACCTCGGCGGGATCGGCCGGAATGATGCGCATCGAAAAGAACACGATCGTCACCACGGCCCAGACAATCAGCAGGGCCGCGAGAATCCGACGAAAGACAAACATCAGCATCCGGCGGTGATCCCGGAACGGTCGCTTCCCCCGTGGGCGTCGACGCAAGTCCGAAGCGATAGCGGGGTGGGCATCAGATCGCCCGCCCTGCGACCCGGTCCCAACTGCCGACCCGCAGGTCGGGCCGTTCGGCGACCAGCTCGCTCTTGCGGATCTTCCCCGAGGGGGTACGGGGGAAGTCGACAATGCGGTATTCGAGGTACCGGGGCACCTTGAACACGGCGAGATTGCGGCTGCAATGTTCGAAGACGGCGGCTGGCGGCAGGGCTTCGGGCGTCACCCCGGCCCGGAGGCGGATATAGGCCTTCACTTCCTCGCCGCGCAGCGCGTCCGGGACGGGAACGACCGCAGCCTCCTCGATCTCCGGCAGCGCGATCAGGACCTCCTCGACCTCACGGGCGGCGACGCTTTCGCCGGCGCGCCGGACCATGTCCTTGATACGTCCGACGATATAGATGAAACCATCCTTGTCCTGGCGAGCGAGATCGCCGGTACGGAACCAGTCGCCGTGGAATCCCGCGGCGTTGGCATCTGGCCGGCGGTAGTAGCCGGTCAGCAGCCCCGGGCCGCGGAAGAGCAGTTCGCCCACCTGGTCGGCCGGCAGGGTGTTCCCATCCATATCGGCAATCCGGCATTCGCGAAACGGCGCCGCCAGTCCGGCCGACCCCGATCCGGTCATGCATGACGCTTCGGGCGGCATGAACAGTCCGGAGCCGATTTCGGTCATTCCGAACGCCTCGCGGGCGACGAAGCCGAAACGCCGCTCCAGTGCCGCATGGTCCTGTTTCGGAAAGCCGTAGATGGCGACCTTCTTGATGTTGTTGTCGGCGTCGTCGGCCGAGGGCGGCTGATCGAAGATGATCTTGCCCACCAGGGCGAAATGGATCCGGTATTTGCGGATCCACGCCATCGTGCTGGTGCCGCTGCGATGCGTCGCGACGAACAGGGTGCCACGGCGGAAGAACGCCATCAGCGTGAGCCATTGCGGCGTCATGTAGAAATAGGGATTGGACGCCAGGATGTTCTGGTGCTCCATCCCGTCCGCGTCGGCGTGGACCTTGGCGCAGGTGAGCCAGTAGCGCTGGGTCAACAGGCAGCCTTTCGGCAGGCCGGTCGTGCCGGAGGTGTACTGGATGTTCATCAGGTCGTCGAGCAGAGGCTCGCGCGCCGGCGTGAAGCGGGCATCACCGCCGGCGACGACATCGTGCCAGCCGAGCTGTCCCGCGCCCGCCTCACCGACGACCACGACGGTCCTGAGCCGCCCACCGGTGAGCTCGGCTGCCACCGGGAGGTGCTGCTCGGCTATCACCAGATGCTCGACCTCGGCATCGTCGATCGCGAATTGCAGCTCGCGGCTGGTGTAGCGGACGTTGATCGGGACACAGACGGCGCCCAGGCGGGCCAGCGCCAGCCAAGTGATCGGCCATTGCGGGATGTTCGGCATCATCAGGGCGACATGGGTGCCGTAGCCGACCCCGAGCGCCGCGAGACCGCTCGCCGCCTTGTTCACCACGTCGCGGAGGGCGCGATAGGTATAAGTCTGGTCGTCGGCGATGAAATGCAGCGCCACCTGATCGGGCGCGGCGTCGGCCGCGGCATCGAGCAACGCGTCGATGTTCCGGGGCAAAGGCTCGCTCTCGATCTGATTCACGCGCGCGAAATAGGGCAGCAGGCAGGGTGCTGTGCTCATCAGGGGTTTCCAGTGCAGCGCCCCCTCCCCGCCGGGGAGGGGGTCGTCCCGGGAAGGCTCATCCGGCGAGGATGCGTGCCTTGGTCGAGAACATGTAGAAGGACATGTTGCCCGGCTGCGTCTGCAGATCGAGCAGCGGCGAGCGGGCGATGACGGCATTCTGGTTGAACAGCGGCAGGGCGACCGCGTCGCGGGCAATCCGCTGCTGGGCTTCCTCCCACAGCTTGAGCTGCACGGCGCTGTCTGTGCTGGCGCGCGCCTTCTCGATCAGGTCGTCGACGCCCGGCATGGCATCGCCGTAATTGCTGAAATTGGTGATCGTGGTCTTTTTCCCGACCGCGGCGTCCTTGGCGTAGAACTGCTCAAGATAGATTTGCGCGGTCTTCGGATAGCGCGTCGCCTGGTACATCACGATGGCGTTCAGGTCCTCGCGGATCAGCCGGTGATAGGTCGGATGATCGACCACGCGGAAGCTGAGGGCAACGCCGACCTTCTTCCACTGCGCCTGGATCACCTGCATGTAGGGCAGATAGGTCGGCGCGTTGCTCATCGCGATGTTGACCGCGAAGCCGTCGGGATGACCCGCCTCGGCCAACAGCGCCTTGGCCTTGGCGATGTCGAAGGGGTATTTTTCGATCTGATCGATGTGCCCGAGATAGCCGTCGGGGATTGCCGAGTATTCCGCGTCGGCGATGTCCTTGCCCAGGAACGACACGAGCTCGTCGCGATCGGTCGCATGGGCCAGCGCCCGGCGCACGCGGATGTCGTCGAACGGCTTTTTCCTGACATTGAAGAACAGCCAATAGGGCGTGCCGCTCTTGGGGATGTCGACCACGAGACGTTGCGCGCGCACCCGGTTGACGATGTCCTGGCGTGCCTGGAGGTCGATCGCATGCACCTCCCCGGTGCGAAGCGCCAACTCACGCGAGGCGTCGTCCGGCATGAAATACCAGGTGATCGAGGTCAGGGTCGGCTTGCCGCCCCAATAGGCGTCGTTGCGCTTCAGCACGAGTTTCTCGCGCGCCTTGTAGGAATCGAACTGGAACGGTCCTGTGCCGATGGGCTGGGTGCGGATGTCGACGCCGCTCTCGATCGCCTTTTTGCACACGATGAAGCCGGCCTGGAAATTGACCATCCGGAGAGCGAACAGTGGATCCACGTCGCGCAGCACGACGCGCAAGGTATAGGGGTCGTCGGCATGCACCGCCTCGACATTCTCAAGCGTCTGCCGGAAGGGCGAGGCGAAGGTCGTGCCGGCGACCCGCTCGATCGAAAATTTGGCGTCGGCCGACGTGAACTCCCCGAAGCCGGCATGCCACTGCACGCCGCGGCGGAGATGGAATATCCAGGTCTTCTTGTCGGCGGAGCTTTCCCAGTTCTCGGCGAGGGCGGGGATGACCTCGGAGGCGCCGAGAAAGCCGGGCGGATAGGCCAGCAATGCCTCGTAGACCGTGCGGACGATGGGGACGTTGATCGAGGTGACGGACGTATGCGGGTCGACGCTCGCCATGTCGTCGAAACCGAGAGCCACGCGCAGGTCTTGCGTGGCCCCCAGCGACTGCCCGAACGCCGAGGTGCTGCAGGAGAGCGCCGCCAAGGTGAGCGCCGAATTGGTGAATATGCGACGGGTGATCATGCCGGTTCCTCCTGATTGGCCAGTCAACGATGCGACGTGGCGACAGACGCGCGCCGGCGCAGCACCGTTTCATTCATCCTGACGCCGAGCCCTGGTGAGGTGGGCAGGGCGAAGCCGTCACCATCGATCGACAGCGTCACGTCCATGATCTCGCGGCGTATCGGCGGGGAGTCATCATCATAGGTTTCCATGATGACGAAATTCGGCAGGCTCGCCGAAACATGGACGGTCGCCGCCGTGCCGACCGGCCCGACCGGGTTATAAGGCGCCACGCCGATATTATAGATTTCGGCCATCGCCGCGATCTTGCGCATCTCGGTGATGCCGCCGGCGCGACAGACCCCGGGCTGCACCAACCCGACCGCCTGGGTTTCAATCAGGTCCTTGAAATCCCACCTGCTGTAGCGGCGCTCGCCCGCTGCAAGCCGCGCAGACACCTTGGCCGAAAGGGTCTTCAGCAGGGCCGGGTTCTCCGGCGGCGCCACCTCCTCGACAAACAGCAGGTCGCACCCGGCGATCGCCTCACAGAATTGCACGATCGTATGGGCGTCGGCCACGCCGCTGAGATCGACCATCAGTTCGACCTCGGGGCCAACCGCGGCCCGGACCGCCGCCACCTCGCCGACGGCGCCGTCGAACTCCGCCTTGCTGAAGCGATAGGCCTGGCGGGACAGCGGAACAAAACGGAACGGATACCATTTCAGACCGCGTATGCCCGTCGCGACCGCGGCCTGGGCCTTCTCGGTCAGGTCGGCGACGGACCGTGCACCGCGGAACCACTGGTTCAGATAGACCTTGACCCGATCGTGGCAGGCTCCACCAAGCAGCCGGTAGAGGGGAAGCCCCACGGCCTGGCCGGCGATATCCCACAAGGCCTGGTCGATTGCGGCCAGCGCGCTCATCTGGATGGCGCCGCCGCGCCAGTGGAACATGCGGTACAGCGTCGACCAATGCCGCTCGATCTCGCCTGGGTCCTTGCCGACGAGATACGCAGCCATATCGCCGATCGCCGAGGCCACCGGAGCGGCGCAATTGGTGATCGTTCCCTCGCCGACACCGATCGACCCGTCGTCGCACTCGACCAGGACGAAGACCAACTCCTTCCACTCGGCGGGAACGACATAGCAGCGGACGTCTACGACGCGCATCGAGGCGGCATTCTCCATCAATCCGGCCACGATAGGCGGAAGGCCGGGCCGCCGGACAATGCTTTCGGCGGCGCCGAGTATGTGTGAATGTTATGCTCATGCCAACGGCCGTGAACGACGGAAGAGCGTCTGCGACCATCGGCATCAACATCGAGCAGGGATCGCGCCACGATGACCACCAGGCCCAGCCTCCGCCAGATCGAGGCATTCCGCGCGGTCGTTCTGATCGGCTCCATATCGGGTGGCGCCGCCCATCTCGGCCTCACCCAGCCTGCGGTCAGCCGGCTCATCCGCGATCTCGAATACCGGATCGGGCTTACGCTGTTCGAGCGCCGCGGGAATGCCGTCCAGGCCAATGCCGAAGCGTTGCTGCTCTACAAGGAGGTCGAGCAGCAATTCCTTGGCCTCGACCGGATCGAGGTCGCCGTCCGACATATTCGCGAGGCGCAGCTCGGGTCGATCCGTATTGCAGCGTTCACGGGGGCGGCGATCCGTTTTCTGCCGCACGTGACCGCCCGCTACCTGGACACCCATCCCGGCGCGCGCGTCACTCTGCAGAGCACGACCTCGCCGGGCGTTCTGGATGGCGTGTCATTGCGTCGCTTCGAGCTCGGCATGGCCCATTCGCCGGCCGCCTATCTCGGCATCGAGGCCGAGGCGATGGAGGGATTGAGCGCGGTCTGCGCCGTGCCGGCGAACCATCCACTGGCGGCCCGGCCGGAGATCGGGCTCGACGACCTGCACGGCGTACCGTTGCTGTCGCTGGGTCAGTCGAGCCCGATCTGGTCGCGGCTGACCGCGCTGCTACAGAGCAGGTCGGTCGAGCCAATGGTGCTGGTCGAGGCGAACGCGTCGGAGTCCCTCTGCACGCTGGCGGCCATGGGCAAGGGGATCGCGATCATCGATCCGTTCACGGCGGCCCATCTCGACCGCCCGGAGGTTGCGTTGAAGCCGCTCGTGCCGGCCATAAATTATCCGGTGTCGCTGATCTTCAACAAGGGCCTGCCCCGCTCACGCATGGTGGAGGAGTTCGCCGGCCTCATCCGCACGGAAGCGGCGCTGCTCGCAGAGCGCTGGCGGCCGCAGAAGGGATAGCGGAGGTCATTTCTATCCAGTCACATACGCTGTCCCGCCGGAGCCGTTGCCAGGCATCATGGGCCGGACCGGTACCGGACAAACATTTGTGACGGAACCGCCACGTCTCAATCACGACCGGAGTCTCGCTTATCGGGCTTACTGAAGCCACGTCACGTTCGTTGCCCGGAGCAACGATCACGGCGTCCGTAGAAGAACGCCGTCGATACGATCGATGAGCCGTGCAACCGCACCGCGGCCGTCCCGGCTGATCCCGGGTTGGATGCTGCGCCCCGCAGCACGTCCATTGAGCATTAGGACTAGGCCGAAGGATGGTACTAGGCCGAAGGAGATGTTTTCGGCCATTGCGGTGTCAGGTAATGAAGGACACTCGGCCATCGTCTCGCTCTCGGCACTTGCGGGAGCATTCGATGATTGCGCTGACGGCCAGTGCTGCGAGTGGGGACGCCGAGATAGTAATAGGTGGGTAAGGCGACACCACCTTACGGCGCGCATCGATCGTCTACTCGGAAATTCCGAACATCGGGAAGAACGAGGTCCTGGTCATGGCACGGACGATCAGCAGCACCACGGTTGGGCCGGTCGTCCTTGGCGCGGCGGACAACCCGCTGACCATCACCAGTACGGGTATGGTCACATCGACCGGCACGGTTGACGGCGTCGATGGCGCGGCCGGCACCACCTGGAACATAACCAACAGCGGCACGATCAGCGCTGCCACCGGTTTCGGCATTTCTCTGGCGGGCGCGGGAATCATCAGCTCCAGCGGAGTGATCACCGGCAAGGACGGAGTGCTTGTCCGTGGTGGCGGCAGCGTTGCAAACACCGGGTCGATCGGAGCGGTGGGCGCCATCGGCTCCGGCCCGTCCGTTGGTGCCGGGGTGTACATAACGGGCGCGCCCGGGACCGTCACCAACGGCGGCACGATCAATGGTCAGGCTTATGGCGTGGCCCTGGGCGCCGGCGGCACGGTCACCAACACCAGCAGCATCATCGGCGGTCATAATGGGGTCCGGATCGTCGGCGCAATCGGGACGTTGATAAATTCGGGCAGCATCGTTGCCACCGCGGGGGATGTGATCGCGTTTCACAGCGGCGGCAGCGTGTCAAACGCAGCAGGGGCTTCGATCACCGGCCAGGGCACCCAGGGCGCCGGCATCTACATCTCCGGCGGAGCCAGCACCGTCACCAATTCCGGCACCATCTCGGGGATCGACTATGCAGTCGATCTCGCGGCCGGCGGCAATGTCGTGAACAATGCGGGCGCGACCATCACCAGCCATCGCGGGGTGAACATCCTCGGCGGCACCGGCACCGTCAACAACAGCGGCAGCATCGCCGGGACCACGTCGTTCGGGGTCCGGCTGCAGGCCGGTGGGCAGGTCACCAATGCGGCCGGCGGGTCGATTTCGGGGCCACTGGGGGTCGCGATCTACGCCGCCGCCGGGACGGTCACCAACAGCGGCACCATCACCGGTACCAGCCATGCCGTCACCTTTGCCGGCACCGGTTCCAACCGCCTGGTGGTGGGCGCCACCGGCGTGTTCATCGGCGACGTCGTCGGCAGCACCATAGCCGGCAGCAGCAACACATTGGAACTGGCCGGCGGCACGGGATCCCTGAGCGGGCTCTCGGCCGGTGCCGGCAGCGTCACGGAGAACGCCCACACCTGGGCGTTCAGGAATTTCGCCGCGCTCGCGGTGGATGCCGGCGGCGCCTGGACGCTGAACGGCACCAACACCATCGCCACGATCGCCGATAGCGGCAGCCTGACCATCGCCAGCGCCGGCCGCCTGACCGTCACCACCGCCGTCGATCCCGCGAGCACGGGCCTGTTCAGCCTGGCCGGCAACGCCGTGCTGGACTTCGCCGCCGATGTCGGGTCGGGCGTGCAGGTCGCGTTCCAGGGCCCGACCGGCGTGCTCGAACTCGCGGACATCGTCGGCGGGGTGGTGCGGCAGTTCGGTGGCACGATCGCCGGACTCAACGCCGGAGCCAGCATCACGATCCCGACCAACGCCATCAATATCCAGACCACGGTCACCGGCGCCGTGCTGTCGGGCAACACGATCACCGTCTCGAACAACGCAACGACGGTGGCAACTCTGGTGCTGAGCGCCGCCCCCGTGGCAGGCAGCACCGTCGTCACCCGGGCGGATGCCACGCTCGGCGGCTTCGACGTGTTCCTCACCAACACCGGCAACACGCTGCCGACGGTGACGTGGTCGCCGGGAACGGAGACCGGCGTCGAGGGAGGTGCCATCGCGCTCGGCACGATCGCTCCCACCGGCACCGGGTTGACCTCGGTGCTGGTCACGGGCATCCCGGCCGGCGCCACGCTGAGCGACCCGACGCATTCGTTCATCGCCTCGGCCGGCACCACCTCAGTCAACGTGCTCGGCTGGACCTACGCCGGACTGACGATCAAGCCGGTCAACGACGCCAACTTCTCCCTGTCGGTGCAGGCCACCGACGCGGCGGCCAATGTGAGTGCCGCGGCCAGCGAAGCCGTCACCGTCAATCCGCTGGCGCCGACCGTCGCGCCCGTGACGGTGTCGGGGATCGTCGGCCAGGCGATTGCGCTGAACCTGGGGCTCTCGGCCAACGGCCTGGCCGGCGACAGCAACAGTCTGGCATCGGTGACGCTCGGCGGCATCCCAGCCGGTGCGACGCTGAGCAATACCAACGGCAACGTGCTGACCGTTACCGGCGGCAGCATTGCGTTCACGGCGAGCCAGCTTGCCGCCGGCGTCATGAACGGCCTGGCGATCACCCCGGCAAGTTCGGGCAGCTTCTTGCTGAGCGTATCCGCCACCGAACAGGACGCCCAGGGCGACCCCAGCACCGCCACGAACGGCACCGAGGCGCTGAGCGTGGGCGGCCTGCCGACGGTGACGTGGTCGCCGGGTACGGAGACCGGGGTGGAGGCAAATGCCATCGCCCTCGGCACCATCGCGCCCACCGGCACCGGGTTGACCTCGGTGCTGGTCACGGGCATCCCGGTCGGCGCCACGCTGGGCGACGGGGCGCACAGCTTCGTCGCCACGGCCGGCACCACCTCGGTCAACGTGCTCGGCTGGAGCTATACCGGACTGACGATCAAGCCGGTCAACGACGCCAACTTTACCCTGTCGGTGCAGGCCACCGACGCGGCGGCCAATGTGAGTGCCGCGGCCGGCGAAGCCGTCACCGTCAATCCGCTGGCGCCGACCGTCGCGCCCGTGACGGTGTCGGGGATCGTCGGCCAGGCGATTGCACTGAACCTGGGGCTCGCGGCCAACGGCCTGGCCGGCGACAGCAACAGTCTGGCATCGGTGACGCTCGGCGGCATCCCAGCCGGTGCGACGCTGAGCAATACCAACGGCAACGTGCTGACCGTTACCGGCGGCAGCATTGCGTTCACGGCGAGCCAGCTTGCCGCCGGCGTCCTGAACGGCCTGGCGATCACCCCGGCAAGTTCGGGCAGCTTCTTGCTGAGCGTATCCGCCACCGAACAGGACGCCCAGGGTGATCCCAGCACCGCCACCACTGCCACCGAAACCCTGAGCGTGGGAGGCCTGCCGACGGTGACGTGGTCGCCGGGTACGGAGACCGGGGTGGAGGCAAATGCCATCGCCCTCGGCACCATCGCGCCCACCGGCACCGGGTTGACCTCGGTGCTGGTCACGGGCATCCCGGTCGGCGCCACGCTGGGCGACGGGACGCACAGCTTCGTCGCCACGGCCGGCACTACCTCGGTCAACGTGCTCGGCTGGAACTACGCCGGACTGACGATCACGCCGGTCAGCGACGCCAACTTCTCCCTGTCGGTGCAGGCCACCGATGCGGCGGCCAATGTGAGCGCCGCGGCCAGCGAAGCCGTCACCGTCAATCCGCTGCGGCCGACCGTTGCACCTCCGTCGTCGTCGGGGATCGTGGGTCAGGCGATCCCGCTGAGCCTCGGGATCACCGCCAACGGTCTGGCCGGCGACAGCAACAGGCTGGCGTCGGTGACGCTCGGCGGCATCCCCGCCGGTGCGACGCTGAGCAACGCCAACAACGACGTGCTGGCCATCACTGGCGGCAGCATTGCGTTCACGACGAGCCAACTTGCCGCCGGCGTCCTGAACGGCCTGGCGATCACGTCGACCAGCGCAGGGAGCTTCTCACTAAGCGTCACCGCCACCGAACAAGACGCCCAGGGCAACCTCAGCGGCACCGCGACCGGCACCGATTCGCTGACCGTCAGCACGTCGCCGAACCCCAGCGTTCCCGCCTATTCTCATATCGTCGTCGTGATGATGGAGAACCACAACTACGACCAGATCATCGGCAATGCCCAGGCACCGTATATCAACGCATTGGCGAACGGCGGCGCCCTGCTGACGAACTACGACGCGCTCGTCCATCCGAGCCAGCCCAATTACTTCGCGCTCTACGCCGGCGACACATTCGGCGTCGTCGACGATAATCCCCACACCGAAAGCGGCCCGACCATCGCGACCATTCTGCAAGGTGCGGGCAAGACATTCATCGGGTACGTGGAACACCCCAACACATCGTTCGACCACAACCCCTGGGAATCTTTCCCCGAGGGCTTCTCCGTGGAGAGCGATTTCAGCACGTTTCCGACCGGCAACTACGCGGCTTTGCCGACGGTGGCCTTCGTCAGTCCGAACACCAACGACGACATGCATAACGGGACGATCCAGCAGGGCGACACGTGGCTGCAGGCGAACATCAACGGCTACGCGCAATGGGCGAAAGCCAACAACTCGCTGCTGATCCTGACGTGGGATGAGAATGACGACGCGAGCGGCGGGGTGGGCGAACCATCCAACCAGGTGGCGACGATCTTCTATGGAGCCAACGTCGTCACCGGCACCAACAACACCGCTTACAACCACTACAACACGCTGAGCACGATCCTGGCATCGTCCGGCCTGGCCGCGCCGGCCAACGCCGCCGGCGCCGCGACGATCAATGTGTTCGCCAGCAACCCCACGGTGACCTGGTCGCCGGTGACACAGACCGGGCTGGAGGGGAATGCGATCCTTCTCGGCACCATCACGCCCAGCGGCACCGGCCTGACGTCGGTCCTGGTCAGCGGCATTCCCGTCGGTGCCACGCTCAGCGACGGGGCGCACTCCTTCACCGCCACTGCAGGCACCACTTCGGTGAACGTGCTGGGCTGGACCTACGCCGGGCTGTCGATCAAGCCGGTCGGTGATGCCAACTTCTCCCTGTCCGCGCAAGCGACCGACGGCGCGGCCAATGTGAGCGCCGCGGCGAGCGAAGCCGTCACCGTCACGCCGCTGGCGCCGACCGTCGCACCGCTGGCGGCGTCGGGCACGGTGGGCCAGGCGATTGTCCTGAACCTCGGGATCACCGCCAACAGTCTTGCCGGCGACAGCAACAGCCTGTCGTCGGTGACGCTCGGCGGCATCCCTGCCGGTGCGACCTTGAGCAACACCAACAACAACGTGCTGACCATCACCGGCGCCAGTATCACCTTCTCCGCAAGTCAGCTTGCCGCCGGCGTCCTGAACGGCCTGGCGATCACCCCGGCCAGTGGGGGGAGTTTCACCCTGAGCGTTGCCGCCACCGAGCAGGACGCCCAAGGCGACACCAGCACCACCACGAGCGGCACCGAAGCGCTGTCCGTCGGGGTTGGCGGCACCATCAGCACCAGCATCGCCGGACCCTTCGTGCTCAGTGCTGCGAGCAATCCGCTGACCATCACCAGCACGGGCAAGGTCACCTCGACCGGCACGGCGGACGGCATCGACGGCGCACCCCTCACCACCTGGACCATCACCAACAGCGGCACGATCAGTGCTGCGACCGGCTTCGGCATTTCGCTGGCCGGGGCGGGAATCGTCAGCTCCGGCGGAGTGATCACCGGCAAGGACGGCATCGTTGTCCTTGGCGGCGGCAGCGTGACGAATACCGGTTCGATCGGAGCGGTGGGCCCCATCGGCTCCGGCCCGTCCGTCGGCGCTGGCGTATTCATCACCGGGGCGCCCGGGACCATCACCAACAGCGGCACGATCAACGGCCAGGCTTACGGCGTGGCCCTGAACGCCGGCGGCACGGTCACCAACACCGGCAGCATCATCGGCGGCGAGGATGGGGTCCAGGCCGTCAGCGCGGCTGGGACGTTGATAAATTCGGGCAGCGTCATTGCTACCGCCGATGACGGGGTCGGGTTCCATGCCGGCGGCAGCGTGACGAACGCCGCTGGCGGCTCCATCTCCTGCCAAGGCACCCAGGGCGCCGGTGTCTATATCTCCGGCGGGGCCTGCACGGTCACCAATTCCGGCGCCATCTCGGGGATCGACTATGCGGTCGATCTCGCGGCCGGCGGCAACGCCGTGAACAATGCGGGCGCGACCATCACCAGCCAGCGCGGGGTGAACATCCTCGGCGGCATCGGCACCGTCAGCAACAGCGGCAGCATTGCCGGGACCACGACGTTCGGGGTCCGGCTGCAGGCCGGTGGACAGGTCACCAATGCGGTTGGCGGGTCGATCTCGGGGCCGCTGGGGGTCGCGGTCTACGCCGCCGCCGGGACGGTCACCAACAGCGGCACCATCACCGGCACCAGCCATGCCGTCACCTTTGCCGGCACCGGTTCCAACCGCCTGGTGGTGGGCGCCACCGGCGTGTTCATCGGCGACGTCGTCGGCAGCACCATAGCCGGCAGCAGCAACACTTTGGAACTGGCCGGCGGCACGGGATCGCTGAGCGGGCTCTCGGCCGGCGCCGGCAGCGTCACGGAGAACGCGCCTAGCTGGGCGTTCACGAATTTCACCGCGCTCGCGGTGGATGCCGGCGGCGCCTGGACGTTGAACGGCACCAACACCATTGCCACGATCGCCGATAGCGGCAGCCTGACCATCGCCAGCGCCGGCCGCCTGACCGTCACCACCGCCGTCGATCCCGCGAGCACGGGCCTGTTCAGCCTGGCCGGCAACGCCGTGCTGGACTTCGCCGCCGATGTCGGGTCGGGCGTGCAGGTCGCGTTCCAGGGCCCGACCGGCGTGCTCGAACTCGCGGACATCGTCGGCGGGGTGGTGCGGCAGTTCGGCGGCACGATCGCCGGTCTCAACGCCGGAGCCAGCATCACGATCCCGACCAACGCCATCAATGTCCAGACCACGGTCACCGGCGCCGTGCTGTCGGGCAACACGATCACCGTCTCGAACAACGCAACGACGGTGGCAACCCTGGTGCTGAGCGCCGCCCCGGTGACAGGCAGCACCGTCGTCACCCGGGCGGACGCCACGCTCGGCGGCTTCGACGTGTTCCTCACCAGCGCGACGGCGCCGACGGTGACGTGGTCGCCGGCGACGGAGACCGGCGTCGAGGGAGGTGCCATCGCGCTCGGCACGATCGCGCCCACCGGAAACGGGTTGACGTCGGTGCTGGTCAGCGGCGTTCCGGTCGGCGCCACGCTCGGCGATGGAACGCATAGTTTCGTCGCCTCGGCCGGCGCCACCTCGGTCAATGTCCTCGGCTGGAACTACGCCGGCCTGACGATCACGCCGGCCAACGATGCCAACTTCACCCTGTCGGTGCAGGCGACCGACGCGGCGGCCAATGTGAGCGCCGTGGCCAGCGAAGCGGTCACGGTCAATCCGCTGGCGCCGGCCGTCGCACCGCTGGCGGTGTCGGGGATCGTCGGCCAGGCGATTGCGCTGAACCTGGGGCTCGCGGCCAACGGCCTCGCCGGCGACAGCAACAGCCTGGCGTCGGTGACACTCGGAGCGATCCCCGCCGGTGCCATCTTGAGCAACACCAACAACAACGTGCTGATCATCACCGGCGGCAGCATCACCTTCTCGGCCAGCCAGCTACAGGCAGGGGTCCTGAATGGCTTGGCGATCACGTCGACCAGCGCCGGAAGTTTCTCGCTGAGCGTATCCGCCACCGAACAGGACGCCCAGGGCAATCTCAGCGCCGCCACGAACGGCACCGAGGCGCTGAGCGTGGGAGGCCTGCCGACGGTGGCGTGGTCGCCGGGGACGGAGACCGGCGTCGAGGGAGGTGCCATCGCGCTCGGCACGATCACGCCCACCGGCACCGGGTTGACCTCGGTGCTGGTCAGCGGCATCCCGGTCGGCGCCACGCTGGGCGACGGGACGCACAGCTTCGTCGCCTCGGCCGGCACCACCTCGGTGAATGTGCTCGGCTGGAACTATGCAGGACTGACGATCAGGCCGGTCAGCGACGCCAACTTCTCCCTGTCGGTGCAGGCCACCGACGCGGCGGCCAATGTGAGTGCCGCGGCCAGCGAAGCCGTCACCGTCAATCCGCTGGCGCCGACCGTCGCACCCGTGACGGTGTCGGGGATCGTCGGCCAGGCGATTGCGCTGAACCTGGGGATCACGGCAAACGGCCTGGCCGGCGACAGCAACAGTCTGGCATCGGTGACGCTCGGCGGCATCCCAACCGGTGCGACGCTGAGCAATACCAACGGCAACGTGCTGACCGTTACCGGCGGCAGCATTGCGTTCACGGCCAGCCAGCTTGCCGCCGGCGTCCTGAACGGCCTGGCGATCACCCCGGCAAGTTCGGGCAGCTTCTTGCTGAGCGTATCCGCCACCGAACAGGACGCCCAGGGTGATCCCAGCGCCGCCGCGAACGGCACCGAGGCGCTGAGCGTGGGAGGCCTGCCAACGGTGGCGTGGTCGCCGGGGACGGAGACCGGCGTCGAGGGAGGTGCCATCGCGCTCGGCACGATCACGCCCACCGGCACCGGGTTGACCTCGGTGCTGGTCAGCGGCATCCCGGTCGGCGCCACGCTGGGCGACGGGACGCACAGCTTCGTCGCCTCGGCCGGCACCACCTCGGTCAACGTGCTCGGCTGGACCTACGCCGGACTGACGATCAAGCCGGTCAACGACACCAACTTCTCCCTGTCGGTGCAGGCCACCGATGCCTCGGCCAATGTGAGTGCCACGGCCAACGAAGCAGTCACCGTCAACCCGCTGGCGCCGACCGTCGCACCCGCGCCGGTGTCGGGGATCGTCGGCCAGGCGATTGCGCTGAACCTGGGGCTCGCGGCCAACGGCCTGGCCGGCGACAGCAACAGCCTGGCATCGGTGACGCTCGGCGGCATCCCTGCCGGCGCCACGCTGAGCAACACCAACGGCAACGTGCTGACTATCACCGGCGGCGGCATCGCCTTCTCGGCCAGTCAGCTTGCGGCGGGTGTCCTGAACGGCCTGGCGATCACGCCTGCCAGCGCGGGAAACCTCTCGCTGAGCGTCGCCGCCACCGAACAGGACGCGCAGGGCGACCCAAGTACCACCACCACCGCCACCGAAGCGCTGAGCGTGGGGGGCTTGCCGACGGTGGCGTGGTCGCCGGGCACGGAGACCGGGGTGGAGGGGAGCACCCTCGCCCTCGGCACCATCACGCCCACCGGCACCGGGTTGACCTCGGTGCTGGTCGGCGGCATTCCGGTCGGCGCCACACTGAGCGACGCAACTCATTCCTTCGTCGCCACGGCCGGCACAACTTCGGTCAACGTGCTGGGCTGGAATTACGCCGGACTATCAATCAAGCCGGTCAACGACGCCAACTTCTCCCTGTCGGTGCAGGCTACCGACGCGGCGGCCGATGTGAGTGCCGCGGCCAGCGAAGCCGTCACCGTCAATCCGCTCGCACCGACCGTCGCACCGGTGGCGGTGTCGGGGACAATCAGCCATGCGATTGCGCTGAACCTCGGAATCACCACCAACAGCCTGGCGGGCGACAGCAACAGTCTCGCGTCGGTGACGATCGGCGGCATCCCTGCCGGCGCCACGTTGACCAACACCAACAACAACGTGCTGACCATCACCGGCGGCAGCATCACCTTCTCGGCGAGCCAGCTTGCGGCTGGCGTCCTGACCGGGTTGGCGATCACGCCTGCCAGTGCCGGGACTTTCACCCTGAGCGTCGCCGCCGCCGAACAGGACGCGCAGGCCAACCTAAGCACCACCACGAGCGGCAGCGAAACGCTGACCGTGAGCGGAACCGTCGGAGCCGGCGGCACCATCAGCACCAGCGTCACCGGCCCCGTCACCCTCACCGCCGCGACCAACCCGCTCACCATCACCAGCACCGGGAAGGTCACGACCACCGGCTCCGGCAACGGCATCAACGGCGCCTCCGGCACGAGCTGGACAGTGAACAACAGCGGCACCGTCAGCGCATCGACCGGCTCGGCCTCCGGCATCCGGCTGAGCGGACCGGGATTCGTCACCAACAGCGGCATGATCACCACTGGTGGCACGGGCTATGGCGTGGGCCTGGACGGCGGCGGCACGGTGACCAACACCAGCACCATCATCGGCGGCGAGGATGGGGTCAGGATCACCACCGGAATCGGCACCCTGATCAATTCCGGCAGCATCGCATCCAAGATAGATGACGGGATCGGGTTCTTCGCCGGCGGCAGCGTGATGAACGCGGTGGGCGGCTCGATTTCCAACCAAGGGACCAAGGGTGCCGGCATCTACATCACCGGCGGCGGCGGCACGGTGACCAATTCCGGCGCCATCGCGGGGATCGACTATGCCATCGACATCGCCAAGGGCGGCACCGTCACCAACAATGCGGGCGCGACCATCACCAGCCACCGCGGGGTGAACATTCTCGGCGGCACCGGCACCGTCAGCAACAGCGGCAGCATCGCCGGGACCACGTCGTTCGGGGTCCGGCTACAGGCCGGCGGACAGGTCGCCAACGCCGCCGGCGGGTCGATCTCGGGGCCGCTGGGGGTTGCGGTCTACAGCGCCGTCGGGACGGTCACCAACAGCGGCACCATCACCGGCACCAGCCACGCCGTCACCTTCGCCGGCAGCGGCTCCAACCGGCTGGTGGTGGGCGCCACCGGCGTGTTCATCGGCGACATCGTCGGCAGCACCGCGTCCGGCAGCACCAACACGCTGGAACTGGCAGGCGGCACGGGGACGCTGAGCGGGCTTACCACCGCCGGCGCCGGCAATGTCACGGAGAACGCCCACACCTGGGCGTTCCGGAACTTCACGACGGTCGCCGTGGATGCCGGCGGCACCTGGACGATGACCGGGACCGATTCCGTCGCGACGATGCTCAACAACGGCACGGTGAGCGTTGCCAGCGGCGGCCGCCTGAATGTCACCTCCGCCGTCGACCCCGCGAGTTCGGGCCTGTTCCTGTTGGCGGGAAGCAGCACGCTGGAAGTGGCGGCGGCCCTTGGCACCAACGGCCTGATGGATTTCGTTGGCAGCAGCCGGCTGGTGATCGACAAGTTCGCGTCGTTCGGCACCAATGTCGGCAGCACGTCCTATGCCGGGCCGCAACTGCTTGATTTCGGCGCCGGTGATACGATCGACCTGCTGGGGTTCAGCGCGACCAGCAACGTCCTGAACTACAGCCCCGCCACCGGCGTGCTACAGATTTCCAACGGCGCGGCGCAACTGGCGAGCCTGGATTTCCAGAACACCAGCCTCGGCACCGGGGCGTTCCACACCGTTTCGGACGGCACCACCGGGATATTCCTGACCCGCGTCTGAGTGGAGTGCGCCCCTGGGGGCGCACTCCAAATCTACACCGCAGTTTCCACCACGTTGACGGGCCCCCTCACAAAATCAGATCAACCTCTCGTCCGGGAAGCCCCCAGATCGGCCGACGGCGTCCAGCGCCTAATCGGCCGCCAGGCGTGGCATTGTTTCTGGCGACCAGTAGTGGTGCGCGTATTGCAGCCGGCACAGATCGCGCAGCTTGTTCTCCGCCAGGCCGGTCGCCAGGCGGTCCGGCGCCATGAAGGACACGTCTATCGACGGGCGGCCTTGCGTGATCCATTCCGCCAGCAGTTCGCCCAGCGCCGGCGCGGTCGAGAGGCCGCCGACGCAGCAGCCGCCGATGACATAGAGCCCGCTGACGCCGGGTGCCGGGCCCAATATGTGCTCGCCATCCGCCGTCATCGTCGGCAACCCTCCACGATGTTCCTGCACGGCCACGTCACGGAAGATCGGGAACTGCGGCGCCACGCTTTCCGCCAGCCGCCGAAGGACCGACAGATCGAGGGCCAGGTTCTCGATGCGGAAATCGGGCGGCAGATCACGCATGTCGTATTGCGCCGGATCGGGCTCGTAACCGCCCAGCATCAGCCCACCCTTTTCCGGCCGCACATAGACGTTGGCGTCAATGATGCGGGTGATCGGCTGGTTCGGCCGCACGTTCGGCAACGGCACCGTCACCATCAGCTGGTGCCGGGTCGGCACCAGCTTCACCGTCGCTCCGCCCTGTGCGGCCACGACGCGAAGCCAGGCGCCGGCCGCATCGACCACGATGCGGGTGCGGATCTCGCCGCTTGGCGTGCGCACGCCCGCGACCGCGCCGCCTTCGGTGACGATCTCCTCGACGGGCGTGTTCGCCAGCAGGGTGGCGCCCAATCGTGCGCTCGCCCGGGCATAGCCGGCAGGGATCTGAACCGGCTCCAGGTAGATGTCGGTGCGCATGTGCATGACCGCGCGCACGCCTTCGGTCACGAGATACGGCATCAGGCGCCGGGCTTCGTCGAGCGAGATGATCGCAACGTCCAGGCCGAGTTGCGTGCCCTGCGCCACCTCCTCATGGAGTTGCGCCTCATGTTCCGGGCGGCGAGCGATCTTGAGGCTGCCAGGCTGAAAGAAGACCATCGGCTCGCCGGTCTCGGCCTGGAAATTCACGATCTTCTGAACCGCCTTGACCGCGATGCGCGTCATTGCCGCGTCGGAGCGGAGCTGGCCGCTGAGGCCGGCGGCGCGCGGAGACGTCTGCGAGCCGAGCTCCGCCTTGTCGAGCAGCGCCACGGACAGCCCGGCTTTGGCGAGGTGAAACGCCGTCGCGGCGCCCAGCGCGCCGGCGCCGACAACGACCGCGTCGGCCCGTTCCGGAGTCCCCCGTTCGTTCATGTCTTGCCTCCCTGCAGACGGCCGCGCGCGAAGTGGCGTTCCAGTCGCCGCACGCCGTGCATCATTGGCCATGCCATGACCAGATACATCGCACCCGCCAGGAGATAATACTCCATCGGCAGGTAGTAGGTCCCTGCCAGATCGCGCGACCGGAGCATCAGCTCGGGTGCCGAGATCAGCGAGGCGATCGAGGTGTCCTTCAACAGCGCAACCAGATAATTGCCCATGGGCGGCAGCACGATGGGAAGGGCCTGCGGCAGGGTAATCTCGCGCATCACCTGGCCGCGGCGCAGCCCGAGCATCTGGGCCGCCTCGCGCTGGCCGGGATCGACCGCCTGGATGCCCGCGCGATAGACCTCCGCCAGGTAGGCCGCGCCGTTCAGGCCGAGCGCCACCACCGCGGCAGGGAACGCGTGCAGCACGATGCCGAGGGGCGCCAGACCGAAATAGATCAGGAACAGCAGGGTCAACGCCGGCATGCCGCGCGCGATCTCGATATAGAGGAAGGCGAGACGGCCGGCCAGGCCGCCGGCGAGGCGCAGAATGGCGAGGGCCAGGCCGAGCAAGGCGGCCAGCAAAAAGGCGAGCGCCGTCATGCGCAGCGTGCCCACCGCCGCTTCCAGCAGCTCAAGCATGCTGGCGGCAAGAATAGTCCAGGTCATTGCCGGCCGCGCGACAGGCGCGCCTCTGCCCGACGGGTCAGGTATCCCAGCGGCAGGCTCATTGCCAGATAGATCGCGGCGGCGGTGACGAAGATCTGCGTGGCCAGGAACGTCTTGTCGACCAGGGTCCGGGCCCGGAACATGAGCTCGGGCGCCGCGACGGCGGAGGCGAGCGCGGTGTCCTTCAGCAGTCCGATCGCGAAGTTCCCGAGCGGCGGCAGCACCACCCGCATGGCCTGCGGCAGGATGACGATGCGCAGCGCCGCCAGCCGCGTCATCCCCAGCATTTGCGCCGCCTCCATCTGCCCCTGGTGGACCGATTCGATCCCGGCGCGGAACACCTCGGTCAGGTAGGCGCCGCCGTTGATCCCGAAGCCAACGATGGCGGCCGGAATGGGGTCGAGCCGGATACCGATCTCGGTCAGGCCGAAATAGATGATGAAGAGTTGCGTGAGCACGGGAATGGCCCGGAAGACGTCGACATAGATCGCGATCGCCGACCGGAGCAGACGCCAGCGGAACCGCTGCAAGACCGCGCAGAGCAGGCCGATCAGCGTTGCCACGACGAATCCGCCCGCGGTGACCTGCACCGTGGTAACGGCGCCGAACAGCAGGGTGGGGAGCAGATCCCAAACGGTGAGCCAGGCGTTCAAGGCGCCGGCGTCTCGGTCATGGCCTGGCGGTCCACGACGGCGCGCAGGAAGGCCTGCGTGCGAGGATGGGACGGCGAGCGGAACAGCTCGTGCGGCGGGCCCTCGTCGACGATGCGGCCGTGATCCATGAAGACGACACGATCAGCGACATCCTCGGCGAATTGCATCTCGTGGGTGACGATCAGCATCGTCATCCCGTCGCGCGCCAGGTCGCGCATCACGTTCAGCACCTCGCCGATCAGCTCGGGATCCAGGGCCGAGGTCGCTTCGTCGAACAGCATCAGCCGCGGCTGCATGGCGAGCGAGCGGGCGATCGCAACGCGCTGCTGCTGTCCCCCGGACAGCCGCTCCGGATAGTCGGCGGCCTTGTGGGCGAGACCAACCTTGCGGAGCAGCTCCCTCGCCAGCGGTTCGGCCTCGGCGCGACTGCGTTTCAGCACGCGGGTCGGGCCGAGCATGACGTTTTGCAACGCTGTCAGATGCGGGAACAGGTTGAAGCGCTGGAACACCATCCCGATGCCGGTGCGGATACGGGCGATCTCCCGGTCCGACATCTCCCGCCAGCGGCCGTTGACAAGCTTCTCGCCGATGCGCTCGCCGCCGATGGTGACATACCCGGACGTCGGCCGTTCGAGATGCGCCACACAGCGCAAGAGCGTGGTCTTGCCGGAGCCGCTGGGTCCGATGATCGCGACTTTCTCGCCCATCCGCACGGAGAGATCGACGTCCTTGACGACGTCGATCTCTCCGAAGCGCTTGGTCAGGCCCACGACCTGGACCACGGGGGTCGACGCACCCTTGCCGGTCGTGCCGGACATCGATCAGGCGAACAGCGACGAGAAGTCCTTCGTCGTGTGCGCGCCGGGCCCGATGACGTTGCCCTCGGCGTCGCGGTCCACGCCGATGCGCGGGTTCTTCTCGGGCGGGACCAGGTAATCCGGATTGCTGATGCCGTATTTCCGCATCAGTTCGGCGTTCTGCTTCGTCTGCCACATCCACTTCACGCCGGCATTCACCGCATCGAACAGGTCATGGTTCTCCTGGTTCATGCCCATCACGGTGTGCTGCTTGCTGGTGAGCTGCGGGAACGCGGGGTCCGCCGCCAGCGGGATCTGCTTGAGGTTCCAGTTCGGGTTTTTGAGGATCATGTAGTCGACGAGCGGCCCGTCCAGCAGTGCGAAGTCGAGCCGCCCGGCCACCACGTCGCGCACGCAGCCATCGCTGTTGTCGTAGAGCTTCACCTCGCTCACGCCTGGCAGCCTCTTCATCTCCGGCACGATGGTGAAGCCGTTCACCGTGCCGATCGAGCGGCCCTTCATGTCGTTCACGGTGATACTCGTGGTGAACGGCTGGTCCTTCTTCATGCAGACGAAGGCGCCGGCGTAGTAGATCGCATCCGTGATCAGCAGCGCCTGGGCCCGCGCCGGCGTCCAGCCCATGTTGCCGGCCATGACGTCGGCGCGCCCGCTCTTCACGGACTGCACGGTGGCCGACCATTCCATCTGCGCGGACTTGACGCCGAGGCCCAGCTTCTGGGCGATCGTCGCTATGATCTCGGCGTCCGAGCCGATCAGCTTGCCGCCTTCCATCGCGATCATCGGCATCTCGTTGCTGTTCGCGATTGTCAGCACGCCGGGCTCAACGGTCTTGAACGAGGGTGCTGCGGTCGCGCGGTGACGAGATGCAATAAGCAGCGCCGCGCCCGTAGCCACCAAAAAGTCACGACGAGAGGATTGCGAGAAGGCCATGATCTGCCTCTTGCTGCTATGTCAACTCCCGAACGCGAATCTTAGCACCATACCGGTTCCGCGCAACCGGAAATCCCTGATCCTGTCGATTGTGCCGTCCGGAAATGATGCTGTGCAAACGGCCCAGTATCCGCACCGCGTCGACCTGCCCAGAGGCCATGACAGGTCGCCCGAGCGGCGCCAGCGCGCCCCGGGCCGCCGTGATATCCTGACCAGAAGACCCGGCCGAGAGACCCACCAGGTCAGCCTGTCCGGCTCCGCCGGCGCGGACGACCGCCTCGACGAGTCGACGCCGACCCGGCCGCTTCGGGCATCGACCGGCTACCACGCGGAACAAGCCCCGATCCGTTCATCCGCTTTTGGAGTTCTTCGAGGGCGCCTGGAATCGTGCAACCCGCCGTATCGAGAACAATCCGAGGGCAATCCCAGGGCTCATAGTCGCGCTTGATGACGTCCTCCCAGCTGGGCAAGTCCAGCCCGGCGACATCCACCGAGCGCGTTTCAACTCTGCGGCGATGTTCCGCCGCGTCCGAGCAGATGATCTCGATTTCGACAATTGCCGAGGACGTCCTTGCAGCCACCCGGCGCCACGCCTCCCGAGTCACCGCGAGAGGGTTGACCGAATCAGCAATGACCGTCCGGCCCAGGAGCAAGTTGCTCTCGGCCAGCGCATAGGCAATCAGGTAACCGGCGGGTCCGACGTCGCCCGCCAAGGTTCCAGAGCAGCGCAGCGTCTGCTCGATCGTGTCAATGCGCAGGTATGTCGCTGAATGCGTCTCAGCGACAGCCCGGGCGAGTGTTGTCTTACCTGTTCCGGGAAGCCCACCGAACACAATCAATGCGCCTTTGCTTTCGTGCACTCGCTCTTCCGGGTTTGGGCTTGTCGCTGTCATGGCGTCCTGATTCAATTTCTCTGGTGGCAGCGGAAGATCCCGCAATGATAGGTGAGCGGGCAGCGCCGCAGGAGGCACTGGAGCTGACCGGCCAATCGGCTACAGCGGCTCTTCGACCCGAAGCCGACACCGGCTCCTTGGTGCTGGCATCGTACCTTTGATGAGCGCATAGCCCGCGGTGGCGCTGCGTTCCCATTCATGAGACTGTGCCGCACCACCTTTTGCCGCCGAGATGAACAGGAATGTGGACCCATATCGCCTCCGCCTCGTCGGAGGATAGCCGGCTCGACCTCTACGAGCGGAACGGTTTGTACATGATACGCGCCAACGGCTGGGAGTTGATGAACGGCGAGTATCACGCGTCGGAGGACCAGCTCGGTCGTCTCGCGGGCCTGCTCCCGAGTGCGCCGCGTCCTGAGATCCTCGTGGGCGGCCTCGGCCTTGGATACACGCTGGCGAGCCTTCTGGAGACACTGAACAAAGGGATCCGGCCCACGCGGGCAAGGATCACCGTGGCGGAGCGGTCCGGCGCCGTGTTGCGCTGGTTCGGCACCCATATAAACCCCCGTCTCGCGGCGACGCTATCGTCTCGCGTGCGCCTGGTCGAGAGCGATGTCGCGGCTCATCTCGGCGCAGACCGGCGCTGGGACGTGATCGTGCTCGACGTCGACAATGGCCCCGCAGCGCTCTCGACCCCGGGCAACGCGGCGCTTTACGGGGAGCACGGCTTGGCTCGCTGTCGGGACAGTCTCGCGCCCTCGGGACACCTCCTGCTATGGACGAGCTTTGAAGACCTGAACTTTGTCGAGCGAGCCCGCACGGTGGGCCTCTCGGTCACGCGACAATCCCTTCCTCTTCCAAACAGGTCTGATCAAGCTCACGTGCTGTACGTGCTTTCGCGTCAACCCCTGTCGTCGGTCGACCGCGAGCGCCTTGGCTTGGACGGGTAAGCCATTGGCATCGCCCCATCCGGCCGAGGCTGGACTTGCCCGGGAAAAGTGGAGCGACTGTCTTGCCGGCTCAAGGATTGCGGCGTGAGAACGACACCGCATATGCGCCGTCACGCACGTCGATCAGCGGATCGTCGGAAGGCTCGATTCCGTCGGTGAGCTGCCCGGGCAGGAACAGCAACGCTTTCTGCGCCTCCGCGCTGTTCGCCACCGCCTTGTCGATCGTCAGCACGCCGAGCTCCACCACTTTGCGATCGGCGGGCCAGGGTTGCGTCGGATCCTTCGTCGAATCGCCAGAGCCAGCGAGTTGCGCCTTCAGGTGGAACGTCACCGGCCCGCGCTTCAGACGCTCCGGCAGCTCCTCCATCAGGAAGTCCGGTGCCTGCTTCGCCGCATCCGCCGCGTCCAGATGAACCGCGCGCTCGGGCAGCATCTGATAGCGCACCGCCTGTCTCTCGCCCGCCTCGTTGATGAACACGAATGCGTCGACACCGTAGTACTCTTCATCGGCGAGGCTGTCCGGCGTCGTCGCGGTGGCGAAGGCGGCTGGCACGGTGGGGTGGCTGGCCACGAACTGGTCGAATTTCGTCGGCTTGGCCGCATCCGGCGGGCTTGCGGCCAGGGCCAGCAACAGGTCGCGGAAATCGGCGCCGCTGGAAACCGGGAAGAACTTCAGGGCGTTGATCACCATATCGGTATCGCTGCCGTCGGGTAGATGAAACTTGATCGCCATGCCATGCGGATTGGCCGGCTCAGATCCGTCCGGCAGGTTCGGTATCCCCGTCGAATTGGAAAACCGCACGGTGACCGGGATCGTGCTGCCGTCGAACAGCGCCGCCCTGCTCAGCGCCGCTGCCTCAGGAGACGCTCTGAAGCTCCCCTCGGTCACTATGCCCTTGGCATGATTGGCGCGGTACCCCGGATGCATGCCGAACAGCTTGTTCATCGCATCCACGATCTGGGTTTCGACGGGCTCATCTTCCGACCGGACCGCGCCTGGGAACGCACATCCGAGCACCACCAGCGCGGCCAGGAGATTGCGTTTCATCATAAGGGTCCCCTCTCGCAATGGCATGGCCAACCGGCCGGACGCTTCCACCGACGATATAGGCGAGCCCGTTCAGTCGTTAACCGCCTTCGCCCCCGGCGCGGCGTTCGGCCCGGATCAAAAATTCCGGACCAGAAGGTCCGGTCCATGCCCAACGTCTGGTAACCATGCGTAGCAAGACTGGTCGCTCCGAGCATGACCGCCTGTCCGGGCAACCGAACGGCCCCCACCACCTCTCTCACGACCTTTGTCAGGGCGATGGGCGGGCCGCCTTCCCTTCCTCACGAGAAGGCCGTGAGCGGGCACTGCCAGCCCGAAGCAGATCGACCAGACGGAAAATCCCGAGTAAAGTGCCTCCCTTCCCTCGCCACGCCGCACGAAACACAAGATGCCGGTCCACGTGAGAAAGGGCATGCTATGCGAAACCAATGGATGATTGCCGGTGGTGCAGCGTTGGCCCTTGGGGTCGGCGTCGCCCGCGCGGACACACTGGTGGTGTGCTCGGAGGCCAGTCCGGACGCACTGAACTCGGCGCTGACCGATTCCAACACGAGCTTCGATGTCAGCGAGCAGATCGCCGACCGGCTGGTGGAAATGGAGATCGGGGGATCGAAGGTGATCCCTGCCCTGGCGGAATCGTGGACCATTTCGCCGGACGGACTGCGCTACACGTTCAAGCTGCGGCATGGCGTGAAATTCCAGTCCAGCGATAAGTTCAAGCCGACGCGGGAGATGAATGCCGATGACGTGGTATTCAGCTTTACGCGCATGTACGACAAGGCAAACAGCTATCATAGCGTCAGTGGCTCCACGTACCCGATGTTCGACGACTTCGTCGCGCCAGCGCTGAAGGCGGTCAGCCGCACCAGCGATGATACGGTCGTGTTCGACTTGAAGGTGCCGTCGGCCTCGTTGCTCAGCGCGCTCACAGTGCAATCCTTCTCGATCTGGCCGGCTGAATACGCGGCAGCGATGGAGAAGGCGGGGACGCCGGACCAGTTCGACCAGGCGCCGCTTGGGACGGGACCGTTCCAGCTGGTTCAGTACCAGAAGGACAGCCTGCTCCGCTTCCGGGCGTTCCAGGATTTCTGGGGCGAAAAGGGTGGCATGCCGCAGCGCGCCGCCAAGGTGGAGCAGATGGTGTTTTCTATCACGAAGGATCCGGCCGTGCGCTTCGCCAAGTTGCGGACCGGGGAGTGCCAGGTCGCGCGCTATCCGAACCCGGCCGATCTGCCGGCCATGCGCGCGACCGCGGGGATCGTCGTGCCGGAGGCGCCGGTTGCCGCAGAGAGCATGCTGGCATTCCGGGTGGACAAGAAGCCGTTCAGCGACCGCCGAGTGCGCGAGGCACTGGCCATCTCGATCGATTTCAATGCGTTGCTGGCAGCAGTGTTCCAGGGCAGTGGCGTTCCGACTGCATCGCTGGTGCCCTCGGCCCTGTGGGGACACAACGGCACGCTCAAGCCACGCCCGTACGATCCAGCGCGTGCCAAGGCGCTGCTGGCGGAAGCGGGTTACCCAAACGGTTTCTCGACTGACCTCTGGGCCATTCCGGTGACGCGCGCGTATATGCCGAACGGCCGGCTCACGGCGGAGTTGATCCAGGCGGATTGGGCGAAGATCGGGGTGACGGCGAAGATCGTGACGTACGAGTGGGGTGAATTCCTGCGCCGGCGCCGCGCCGGCGAGGCGGACGTGACGATGATGGGCGGCACCTGGGACTATCCGGATCCGAGCGAGCTATTGGTTTGGAACACCTGCGACGCCATCCCCGGGGGCAACAACGTGTCGCACTGGTGCAACAAGGAGTTCAGCGACCTGATCCAGCAGGCCGACGTCGTCACCGATCAGTCCGAGCGGGCGAGGCTGTACGAAAAGGCGCAAGAGGTGTTCCACAACGAGATCCCCGGGGTGATGTTTGCGGATGTGAAAGGGTTTGCCGCGGTGCGCGACAACGTGCAGGGCTTCAAGCTGCACTTCCTCGGCGGCCAGCCGTTCGGGGGCGTGAGCCTCAAGCCGTAAAGGGCTCGACGCCATCCACGAGTCTCGCCGGAGCGAGGCTCGGCACAGCGATATCGGTCATGGAGACTTCTTTGGCGCGGGCCGGCCGTGGGCGAAAACTGCTTGCCCGGGTGTTCAGGCCTGATTGCGCGCGGCTGCCGGCGGGCGCGTGCGGCGCTCCCGTTCCAGCGTCGCCAGCGAACAGCCGTCGAGCACGCCGGCCACGGCATCGCGGGCCTGCTGCAGCATCGGCCGCAGCGCGCAGATGGTCGGGTCCACGCAATCCACGCAGGCGCCGAACTGGGTGCGGCTGGCGCAGGGCGCGAGCGCCAACGGCCCGTCGATGACGCGGATCACATCGCCGGCGGCGATGCGCGCGGGCGGGCTTGCCAGCCGATACCCCCCATAGCGCCCGCGCCGGCTGGCGACGATGCCGCTGTCGCGCAGCTCTACCAGGATCGCTTCCAGGAACTTCCTGGGAATGTCCTCGGCATCGGCGATCTCGGACGCCAGCGTCCAGGTTTCGTTGCCCTGGCGTTCGGCCAGGAAGACGGCGGCACGGAGTGCGTATTTCGCCTTGCTGGACAACATCGAAACCGTGAACCCGAACCCGCATGCCGCGTCCGATCAGACATCGGAACGACCGGCATTTCGTGCGACCCTACACCCGCCGCATCCCCTGTCAATCGGCCCGCCGCGGCCGCACCCGGTGCAGCCGCTGACCGCATGGCGACTCATTTTTTCTTGACCCGCGGGGCGCAACCGTGCACCCAATTCCTAGCACTATAGTAGGGGTTAACGCGGACGCGGTACGATCCGCTCCCCTGCATGCAGCCGCAACCGTGCCTGCGCCCGTGCCTGCGGCGGCGCACCAACAGGAGTGCCGAGATGGCCCGAAACACCGCCCTCACCCGTCGCGCCACGCTCGCGCGTGGTGCCGCGGCCGTGCTGCCCGTCGTGCTTCGCCCGGCCACGGGCCATGCGCGTGGGCGCGTGGAGATCATGAACGTCTCCTATGACCCGACCCGCGAGTTGTACAAGGATATCAACGCTGCCTTCGCCCGTGCCTGGGCGGCGCAGGCGGATACGGATGTCACCGTGCGCATGTCGCATGGCGGATCAGGTGCGCAGGCGCGATCGGTGATCGACGGGCTCGATGCCGATGTGGTCACGCTGGCGTTGGCCTACGACATCGACGCCATCGCCCAGGCCGGCCGGCTCAGCCGCAATTGGCAGAGCCGCCTGCCCGACAACAGCGCGCCCTACACCAGCACGATCGTGTTCCTGGTGCGCAAGGGCAATCCCAAGGCCATCAGGGACTGGGGCGACCTCGTCCGGCCCGATGTGCAGGTGGTCACCCCGAATCCGAAGACCTCCGGCGGCGCGCGCTGGAACTTCCTGGCCGCCTACGCCTGGGCACTCGATCAGAACGGCGGCAGCGACGACAAGGCCATGGGCTACATGCGCCGGCTGCTGAAGAACGTTCCGGTGCTGGATATCGGCGCGCGCGGTGCGACCATCACCTTCACCCGCCGCGGCATCGGCGACGTGCTGCTGGCCTGGGAGAACGAGGCCTTCCTGGCCATCGCCGAAGCCGGCGGCAACAAGTTCGACATCGTCGTGCCCTCCTCCAGCATTCTGGCCGAGCCGCCCGTGGCCGTCGTCGACCAGGTGGTCGACCGCAAGGGCACGCGCAAGGTGGCCGAAGCCTATCTGCAATTCCTCTACACGCCCGAGGGACAGGAGCTCTGCGCCCGCCGTTTCTATCGGCCGCGGCTGGAGGCCGTGGCGCGGAAATACGAGGACCGCTTCCCCAAGCTGGAGCTGTTGACCATCGACGGGAAGTTCGGCGGCTGGACCAGGGCCCAGGCCCGTTTCTTCGACAACGGCGGCGTTTTCGATCAGGTGTACCGGCCCGGCGGCTGAGCATCGGGGAGTTGACCATCATGACCCAGGCAGGCTGGATCTCCGGCTGGCGCAAGCCCAGCGTGCTGCCCGGCTTCGGGCCGGCGCTGGGGACGACGCTGGCCTATCTGTCGCTGTTCGTGATCATTCCGCTCGGCGCCATGGTGCTGACCACCTTCGCCCATGGCTGGGCCGATTTCGTCGGCGCCGTGCTGCAGCCGCGCGTGCTGGCCGCTTTCCGCGTGACGTTGCTATGCGCATTCGGCGCTGCCGCGCTCTGCGCGTTGTTCGGCCTGCTGCTCGCCTGGGTGCTGGTGCGCTATCCGTTCCCGGGCCACCGGCTGGTCGACGCAGCGGTCGACCTTCCCTTCGCCCTGCCCACCGCGGTCGCGGGCATCGCGCTGACCTCGCTCTATGCGCCGAACGGCTGGATCGGCGCGTTGCTGGCGCCGCTGGGGATCCAGGTCGCCTTCACCCCGCTGGGCATCCTGGTGGCCCTCACCTTCGTCGGCCTGCCCTTCGTGGTGCGCACAGTGCAGCCGGTGCTGCAGGACCTGGAGCGCGAGCAGGAGGAAGCCTCCGCCATCCTTGGCGCCACGCGACTGCAGACATTCACGCGGGTGATCATGCCCGCCCTGGCCCCGGCGCTGCTGACCGGCTTCGCCATGGCGCTGGCACGGGGATTGGGCGAATACGGCTCGGTCATCTTCATCGCCGGCAACAAGCCGATGGTCTCCGAGATCGTGCCGTTGCTGATCGTCATCGAGCTGGAGCAGTTCAACTATGCCGGCGCGGCGGCGATCGGCACGCTGATGCTGGCGGTGGCGTTCGTGCTGCTGTTCGCTATCAACCGCCTGCAACGCTGGACCCGGTTGCAGCATGCGGATTGACGTGAACCAGCCCCGGCCCGCGCCGGCGGCGGCCGCTTCCGCCATGTCCCGCCGCGTGGTGCGGGTCACCGAAAGCGCCCCGGTGCGCTGGGCGCTGACCGCCGCCGCGCTGGGCTTCACCTTCCTGTTCCTGCTGCTGCCGCTCGCCAGCGTCGTGGTGCAGGCGTTCGCCGCCGGGCTGGACACATACCTGTCGGCGCTGGCCGATCCCGACACGCTTTCGGCGATCAGGTTGACGGTCATTGTCGCGCTGATCGCGGTGGCGCTGAACGTGGTCTTCGGGGTCGCCGCCGCCTGGTGCATCGCGCGCTTCACGTTTCGCGGCAGGAACCTGCTGGTCACGCTGATCGACGTGCCGTTCTCGGTCTCGCCGGTCATCGCCGGCATGGTGCAGGTGCTGTTGTTCGGCCTGCGCGGCTGGCTCGGCCCGCTGCTGCAGCAGCACGACCTGCGCGTGGTGTTCGCGCTGCCCGGGATCGTGCTGGCCACGGTGTTCGTCACCCTGCCCTTCGTCGCCCGCGAGCTGATCCCGCTGATGGAGGAGCAGGGCGCGGAGGAGGAGGAAGCCGCGATCTCGCTCGGCGCATCCGGCTGGCAGACGTTCCTGCGCGTGACCCTGCCGAACCTGCGCTGGGGCCTGCTGTACGGCGTGCTGTTGTGCAACGCCCGCGCCATGGGCGAATTCGGCGCCGTCTCGGTGGTTTCCGGCCATATCCGCGGGGCGACCAACACGATGCCGCTGCAGGTGGAAATCCTGTTCAACGACTACCAGATCGAAGCCGCGTTTGCCGTGGCCTCGCTGCTCGCGCTGCTCGCCCTCGTGACACTTGGCGCCAAGCTGTTGCTGGAATGGCGCCATGCCAGCGAGTTGGCGGCGACACGGCGGCGATAAGGAGGGCGATGATGACGGCCGAGATCAGCATCCGCGGCGTGACCAGGCGTTTCGGCGCGCAGGCCGCCCTGGACGGCGTGGACCTCGACGTGCGCCCGGGCGAGCTGCTGGCCCTGCTGGGGCCGTCGGGATCGGGCAAGACGACGCTGCTGCGCATCATCGCCGGCCTGGAGTGGCCCGATAGCGGCACCGTGATGTTCGGCGGCCAGGATGCGATGGAGCGGCATGTCCGCGAACGCGGTGTAGGCTTCGTGTTCCAGCATTACGCCCTGTTCCGCCACATGACCGTGTTCGAGAACGTGGCGTTCGGCCTGCGCGTGCGGCCGCGCGCGCAGCGGCTGCCGCGCGCGGAGATCGCCCGGCGCGTACACACGCTGCTGAACCTGGTGCAGCTCGACTGGCTCGCCGACCGCTACCCGAACCAGCTCTCCGGCGGGCAGCGGCAGCGCGTGGCGCTGGCCCGGGCGCTGGCGATCGAGCCGCGCGTGCTGCTGCTGGACGAGCCGTTCGGTGCCCTCGACGCCAAGGTGCGCAAGGAGCTGCGGCGCTGGCTGCGCAGCCTGCACGAGAACGTGAAAGTCACCAGCGTGTTCGTGACCCACGACCAGGAGGAGGCGCTGGAGCTGGCCGACCGCGTGGTGGTGATGGCCAACGGCCGCATCGAGCAGGTCGGCACGCCGGCCGAGGTGTATTGCACGCCGGCCAGCGCCTTCGTGCACGAGTTCCTGGGCGATACCAACCGGCTGGAATGCCGCGTCGAGGGCGGCCGCGCGCTGCTGGCCGACGGCACGCCCATCGGCCGCGCCGAGGACATCATGGGCAGCGCGATCGCCTATGTCCGCCCGCATGACGTCACGCTGGCGCCGGCGGCCGACGGGCCCGGCATCATCCGCCATGTTCACGCCGTGGGCCCGCTGGCGCAGCTTGTGGTGGAACTCGGCGGCGTCGAGATCGACGTCGCCATCCCGGCGGACAGCTGGGCCAGGCTGGGCGCCGGACGGGGCGACCGCGTCGCCGTCACGGTGCAGGCCGGCACGTTGTTCCCGCAACGGGCCACGCGCGGCATTCCCATGCAGCCGCTGCTTCCGGCGTCTCCGATACTGTCCCTGGTGCGCAACAACACCGTCTATAGCGGCCGGCCCATTCACCATCCCGAGTAGGCGCGAGCGCCCCCGCGCCGCCGACACGGCGCTGCACATGATCGCGGCGGCCCTGCGCACGGCGTGGCGCTGAACCGCCTGGCAATCTGCGGGCGCCGGCATGGCGCCCGCAGATCGCCGGATCAGGTTCCGGCGCCCTCGATCACGCTCCCGAACAGCTCCCACGTCTTGCCGTTCCACTTCGCCAGCTGCATCTGCCGGATCGGGTGATAGTTGGTCGGGCTGGTATTGACCTTGATGCCCGGCAGCAGAGTCGGGATTTCGAGGTCCTTCAGGTTCGTCGCCTGCTTCATGATATTCTCACGGGAGAAGTCATCGCCGCACTGCTTCAGCACCTGCAGCAGGGTGTTGCAGACGCCATAGGAGAAGACATAGCCGGAATCCGAAAGATCCGCGTCCGGCAGGTATTTCTTCATGAACCCCCGCCACTCGTTCATCCCGGGATCGTCCTTCCATGTCGGCTCCGTCGGGTCCTTGGCGTATTGCGAAGTAATGACGCCCACGGCCTTCTCCGGCCCCGCCGGCGTGATCACCGCACCCACCGAGGCGGACACGTTGGTCATGAAATGCAGCGGCTTCCAGCCAAGGTCGTAGACCTTGCGGATCGTCTGCGCGGCGAATTTCGGCGTCGCCGCCGTCACCAGCACATCGGCGCCCGAGGCCTGAAACGACACCGCCTGGCTGTCGATGGTGGCGTCCGTCACTTCGTAGGACGCTTCCTTGACCACCAGCTTGCCATAATCGGCGCCGAGCGCATCCTTCAGGCCGATCAGGTAGTCCTTGCCGAAATCGTCGTTCTGATACAGCACCGCGATCTTCGCGTTCGGATGGTTCAGCGTGATGTACTTGGCATAGATCTGCGCCTCGGTCCGGTAGCTCGGCTGCCAGCCGATCGTCCACGGGAATTCCTTGTAGTTTCCCCATTTGTCCGCGCCGGTGGCCAGGAACAGATGCGGCACCTTCTTCTGGTTCACGTATTTCTGGATCGCCGTGTTGTTCGGCGTGCCCAGCGTGTTGAACAGGAAAGCAACCTGGTCCTGCTCGACCAGGCGGCGCACCTGCTCCACCGTCTTCGGCGGCAGGTAGCCGTCGTCCAGCGAGATGAAATTGATCTTGCGCCCGGCGATCCCGCCGTTCTCGTTCAGCATCTTGAAGAAGGCGGTATGGCCCTGCCCGATCACGCCATAGGCCGAAGCCGGGCCGCTATAGGGAATGGTGTGGCCGATCTTGATCTCGGTCGCGGTCACGCCGACGGTTGTGGCCCACGCCTTCGGCAATGTTCCCGCCGCGACCGCGGCACCAATCGTCGAAAGCAGAGTACGGCGATGCATGGCAAACCTCCGTTCTGTTGTTTCGTTACGACTTCTTGCTCCTTCCTGTCCGGGATGCCGATCTTCAGGCGTTGGTCATCCCTCCGTCGATCGTGATGGCGTGGCCGGCCGTATGGAACGTACGGCCTTCCGCAGCAGGCCGCGCAGGAAGCCTGCGAGGCCGGACGGCATCAGGAACATGAAGGCGATCAGGATCACGCCGTACACCGCGCCCGGCGCGGCCTTGGAAACCTGGTCGGCGATGTTCGGCACGAACTCGATGAACAGCGCGCCGAAGACCGGCCCGGCGATCGAGGCGACGCCGCCCACGACCAGCCCGACGAACAGCGTAATCGACAGGAACACCGAGAAGCTGTCCGGGGCGACGAACTGGATCGCGATGGCACCGAGCGAGCCCGCGATGCCCGTGAACATCGCGCTGACGGCGAAAGTGCGCGTCTTGAGCAGGGCGATATCGATGCCCATCGCCTCGGCCGCCAGCGCATGGTCGCGGGTCGCCATCATGGCGCGCCCGATCCGCCCACGCACAAGGTTGGCGGCAAGCAGGAACAGCACCGTGGCCACGGTGAGCGAGAACAGATACAGCCACTGATCCGCGTTGAATGGCAGCCCGAAGGGTGCGTCGGGCTTGGTGATGACGATACCCTGCACACCGCCTGTCCAGTCCTCGACCAGCTTGTATTTCAGCAATTGCGGCGTCGCCACCGCCAAGGCAAACGTGGTGAGCGCCAGGTACAGCCCGCCCAGCCGCAACGCCGGCAGCCCGAGCAGGAAGCCGACGCCCGCGCAGATCGCCGCCGACACTGGCAGCGTCGCCCAATACGGCGCGTCCCACTTGTCCATCATGATCGCCGTCACATAGGCGCCCACGGCATAGAACGCGCCATGCCCCAGCGAGATCTGGCCGTTGAATCCGGTGACGAGGTTCAGCCCAAGGATCGCCACCGCATAGACGACGACCATGGTCAACTGGAACAACTGGTAGTCGCTGGCAAGCAGCAGCGGCAGCACCGCGGCGGCGATGAGGAACGCCCAGGGTGCTGCGCGGGAGACGCCGTTCCGCATCGCCTACACCCTGTTGACCACTGTCTTGCCGAACAGGCCCGCCGGCCTGACGACCAGCACCACGACGATGATCACCAGCGCCAGCGTCAGCTTCAGCTCCGTGCCCACGATGTACGCGCCGCCGATATTCTCGATCACGCCCACCATGAAGCCGCCGACCACCGCCCCCAGCGGGTTGGTGATCCCGCCCAGCAAGGCGCCCGCAAACGCATAGAGCAGCACGCCGGACATCATGTTGGGATCGAGGAACACCACCGGCGCGATCATCATGCCAGCGACGGCCCCGATGGCCGCCGCCAGGCCCCAGCCCAGCGCCAGCATGGACCCGACGGGGATGCCGACCAGCCGGCTGGAGACAGGATTGAACGCCGCCGCCCGCATCGCCAGGCCCAGCCTGGTGAAGCGGAAGAACGCCCACACCGTCAGCAGCACGATCAGCGTGACAATGGTCGAGCCGAGCTCGTGGCGGGAGACGAAGCCGCCGAACAGCGGCGGTCCTTCGCCGAACGGGCTGGGGAACGGCTTCAGCGTGTAGGTGAACAGCCAGCCCGCGACGCTGTTGAACATCAGCAACAAGCCGATGAAGATGCCGACGGAGGCCAGCACCGGCGCATTCGCCATCGGGTTCATCAGCACGCGCTGGATCGCCGCCCCGATCACGAACGACACCGCCACCGTGATCACGAACGCGCCCCAATACGGCACGCCCGCCTCGATCAGCGTCAGCGCGATATAGGTCGAGAACATCGCCATCTCACCCTGGGCGAAGTTCACGTGGTGCGTTGCCTGGTAGATCATCACCAGCGCAAGCGCCACGCTGGCATAGATCCCGCCAGAGGCGATGCCGGAGACCAACTGGTGCAGCAGGCCGTTCATGCCGCGCCCCTCAGTAACCGAGATAGGACCGGCGCACGGCCTCATCCCTGCGGATGTCCGCGGCCGGGCCGGCCATGACGATGCGCCCTGTTTCCAGCAGATAGGCTCGATCGGCAATCGCCAGCGCCAGGCTGGCATTCTGCTCGACAACCAGGACGCCGACGCCTTCCTCCTGCACGATGCGCTGCATGATGGTGAAGATGTCGCGCACGATCCGCGGCGCCAGCCCGAAGGATGGCTCGTCCAGCAGCAGCAGCTTCGGGTGCAGCAACAGCGCGCGCGCGATCGCCAGCATCTGCTGTTCGCCGCCCGACAGCGTGCCCGCCTGCTGGCGCAGCCGTTCGCGAAGCGTCGGGAAATAGCCGAACATGCGTGCAAAATCCGCCGCCACGCCGGCCTTGTCGCGCCTCGCGTAGGCGCCGAGGCGAAGGTTTTCCGCCACCGTCAGTTCCATGAATGTGCCGCGCCCGTCCGGCACATGCGCGATGCCCAGCCGGGCGATCGCGTCCGTTGCCCGCCCGTCGATCCGCGCGCCGTTGAAGCGGATCTCGCCGGCGGTGCGGATCATCCCGCAGATCGCCCGCAGCGTCGTGGTCTTGCCGGCGCCGTTGGCACCCAGCAGCGCGGTGACTCCGCCCTGGTCCACCACGAAATCCAGCCCGTGCAGCACTTTCGATTCGCCATAGGCGCCGTGCAGGCCGACGGCTTCCAGAAGGGCCGGCGCGTCAGGCGTGGGCATTGTCGGTCTCGCCGAGATAGGCGCGGATCACCTCCGGCTCGTTGCGCACCTGGCCGGGCGTGCCGTCGGCGATCTTCATGCCGAATTCCAGCGCCACCACCTGGTCCGACACGCGCATCACCAGGTTCATGTGATGCTCGACCAGCAGGATGCTGAGGTCGAAATGTGCGCGGATCAGCCGCAGCAGCCGCTCCAGTTCCTCCACCTCGCCGTGGTTCAGCCCGCCGGCGGGCTCATCCAGCAGCAGCAGCTTCGGTGCGCCGATCAGCGCGCGCGCCAGTTCCACCCGCTTGCGCGTGCCGAACGGCATCCCGCCCACTGCCATGTCGGCGACCGCGCGCAGGTCCAGCAGGTCCAGCAACTCCGGGAGCTTGCCGCGCGCCTGCGCCTCTTCCCGCCGCGGCCCGGGCAGGCGCAGCGCGTTCGCCGCAAAGCCGGAGCGGCCCAGGTGGTGCGCGCCGACCAGCATGTTGTCACGCACGGTCATGCTGTCGAACAGCGCCACGTTCTGGAAGGTGCGGCCGATCCCCAATGCGGCCATGCGATGGCGCGGCAGGCCGGACAGCGACTGCCCCTCGAACAGGATATCGCCGCGGGAGTGGCGGTAGATGCCGCTGATGCAGTTGAACAGGGTGGTCTTCCCGGACCCGTTCGGCCCGATCAGGCCGCAGATCTGCCCCCGCCCGACAGCGAAGGACACGCCGCCCAAAGCGATGATGCCACCGAAGCGCATCACCACATCGTTAACGCTGAGCAACGCCGCCGAGTCACGGCCCGGCCCCGCCATCAGCCGCGTGCGGCCGGAATCGCGGCGATAGCATGAAGGCGGGATCGGCCGCACAGGCGTCCCACGTGCATCCCCCCGACGGACGGCGCCCTTGCCGGCGCGACCTTGTTCTACATGCGGCCTTTCCGGCCGCTTCTGACACACAGCGTAACGCCGCCGAATCCGTGATTCAAGCGATTAGCGGCGGCAGCGCGCCGTGCCATGGCCTTCGGCCGGACCCTCAGCTTGGCGTCGGCAGCAGCTTCAGGTGGCCCAGCAGGTCGAACAACTTGGCGAACAACTCGCGCTGGTAGTCGGTCAGGTCGCGCGAGGCCCAGTCGTAGAATCCCGCACCCGCGCGCGCGCCGGTGCGGCCCTGCTGCATGTTGTCCACGATGACTTCGGGCGGGGCGAAGCGTTCCTCGCCCAGCGAGTCCTTCAGGTAGTTGCTGGCGTAATACAGGATATCGCCGCCGCCATAGTCGATGAACTCCAGCAGGCCCAGGATCGCGAAGCGCGTGCCGAACGCCACCCGCGTCGCCGTATCGACAGCCTCGGCCGTCGCCACGCCTTCGGAGACGATCCGCGCCGCCTCGTTCATCGCCAGCGCCTGGATGCGCGGCACGATGAAGCCGGGTGCGGCCTTGCATTCCACCGGCACTTTTCCCGCCGATCGCAGCAATTGCAGCATCCCCGCCGTCACCGCGGGATCGGTGGCCGCCCCCGGGCTCACCTCCACCAGCGGGATCAGGAAGGCCGGGTTCAGCCAATGCGTGTTCAGGAACCGCTCCGGCCGTGTCACGAAGGCCGCGAGCGCATCGACATTGAAGGTCGATGTCGTGGACGACACCGGCACATCCGGCCGCGCCGCCGCCGACACGCGGGCGAAGGCCGCCTGCTTCAACGCCATCACCTCGGGCACCGCCTCGAACACGATGTCGGCCTCGGCCAGCGCCGCATCGGCGGCGTCGCCCGCCAGCGTCACGATCCGCGCGGCCATCGCCGCGGCCTGCGCCGGCGTGATCGCGCCCAGCCCGGCCATGACGTCCAGGCTGCGCACCACCTCGCCGCGCGCCTGCACCAGCGCCTGTTGCGCGGCTTCCGCCGGGCGCGGCTTCACATCGATCAGGCGCACCTGGTGGCCGGTATAGGCGAACGCATGCGCCATGCCGCGCCCCATGCGGCCGGGCCCGACCACGGCGATGACGGGCTTGCTCACGCCACGTCCCCCTCCGCCAGCAGGCGCGCCATGGCCGCGCGATCCAGGCCCGCGAGCCCCAGCGCCTCCAGCGTGCGCCCGCTGCGCCGGAAATCCTCGCCAACGGCCGCCGACGCCACCGCCAGCAACCCTGTTGCCACCGGCGCCTTCACCCCCGCCCACTCCGCCAGCGACACCAGCAGGGCCAGGCCACAGGCCACGTCCTCGCGCATATACCGGTGCGTCATCAGATCGATCTTCTCGCGCCAATCTGCGCTGTCCACCAGCCGCTCATGCCCTTTGCGGCCATACATCCATTCCTCGCCGTCGCTGCGGTAATGGTCGGCCAGCGGATAATGCGGCGCGCCATATCCCAGCGCCGCGCGCACCGCCACGCGCTCGGCGTCCAGCGCATCCGTGACCCGGCGGATGGTCGGCTGCGTGCCTTCGTTATGGATGTCCCAGCGGTCGAAATGCGCCAGCGGGCCTGCATTCATCACGATCAGCGGCGGATGGATGATCGGCCCGGCATTCACCAGCGCACCGTCCAGCCCGTCGCGCAACCGCTCCACGGCGGGATAGGCGCGGCCCAGCACGGCGAAGGCGTGATCGGACAGCCGCGCCGGATGCACGCCTGTCGGCAGCCGCGTCGCGCGCACGCGGATCGCCACGCGCCGCGGCCCGTGCTTGCGGGTGAGATACGGCAGCGTGCCGGCCTCGGCGAACGCCACCTCGGCGGTACTGCCCGCGGCGCGGCGGGCACGATCCATCACCAGCGTGCCGAAGCTTCCCGGCGGCAGGAACACCACCTGCCCATCGGCGAGGTGCGGCGCCAGCGCGCGCGCCAGCGCGTCCTGCCCGAACGCCGGCAGCGGCGCCACGATCAGGGCGGCCCCGCGCACGACGGCGCCGAGATCGGTGCTTGCCAACGCCAGCTTCACGGTGCGCTCGCCGCGCGCGTCCAGCAGGTCGATGGACTGCGTCTCCACCACCGGCGCGAACGCCGCCGCATCGCGCCGCCAGAAGCGCACGCCGTGGCCGGCATCCGCCAGATCCGCCGCTGCGGCATAGCCGCCGTTGCTGCCGCCGACGACCGCTATCTCCACCGCCATCCTCCGTTCTTCGTGCGAATGCAGGCTAGCCACAGGCGGGGCGCGCCAACAGGTGCAATTTCCCTCTTGTTCGCATGCCGCCCTGCGGCGACGATGCCGCAACCCTGCGCCGGAGAAACCGCAATGAAGCTGCTCCGTTCCGCCTTGTTCCTCGCCACGCTTGCCTTGTCGCCGCTGGCGCCGCGCGCTTTCGCCGCGGACCTGCCAACCCTGCGCGTCGGCTGGACCGTGCCGGCCGAGGAAGCGAAATGGCTGCTGATGAAGCGGCCGGAGCTGTTCCAGGGCATCAACAAGACCTACCGCGTGGAATGGTTCCAGTTCCAGGGCACGCCGCCGATTGCCCAGGCGCTGGTCGCCAACGCCATCGACTGCGGCACGCAATCGCCGATCAGCTTCGCCCAGGCCGTGGGCGAAGGCGACTTCAAGGGCTACATCCTCGGCTCGCTGGCGCAGGAGAAGGCCGGGTATTTCTCGGTCTACTGGGGCACGCTCGACGGCAGCCCGATCCGTTCGGCGCAGGACCTGAAGGGCAAGACGGTGGCCAGCACCGTGTTCAACGGCGGCATCTATTTCTACCTGCTGGAATGGCTGAAGAAGGGCGGCGTGGATCCGGCCAAGGACCTCAAGCTGGTGGAAATCCCCTTCCCGCAGGTCGAGGACCAGTTGCGCGCCGGCCGCATCGCCGCCGGCCCCTTCGCCCAGCCCTTCGCCAGCCGCGCCGAAGCCCGCGGCGGCATCCGCAAGATATTCGAGATGAGCGAGCTGCTGAGTCCGCTGACCGACACGTTCGAGTCCTGCCGCAAGGACATCGCCGACGGCAAGCCAGACCTGATCCGCGCCTACATGGCCGACTTCAAGGCCGCCACCAAGCACGCCATCGCCCATCCGGAGGATGCGAAGAAGGTGACGTCCGAAGTCACCAAGATCGACTACGCAACGTTGGACAAGTACCTCATGAGCGAGCGCGACTTCTATCGCGATCCCGTCGGGCGGCCGGATTTCCAGTCGATCCAGCAGACCTGGGACCTGTTCACCCGCACGGGCTACATCAAGCAGAAGATGAACGCCGCGGACTACCAGAAGCCCGAGCTGACACCGGCAAACGATTGAATGATCCGGCTTGATCGGGTCTCCAAGACCTACACCCGTGCGGGCGGCGGCGAGCCCGTTCGCGCGCTGTCGGAGATTTCCGCCGACATCGCCGATGGCGCGTTCGTCACCATCGTAGGGCCCAGCGGCTGCGGGAAAAGCACGCTGCTGTATATCGTCGGCGGCTTCGTGCCGGCGAGCGGCGGCGCGGTGCTGGTGGAAGGCAAGCCGATCGCCGGCCCGGGCCCCGACCGCGGCCCGGTGTTCCAGGAATTCGCGCTGTTTCCCTGGAAGACCGTGCGCCAGAACATCCGCTTCGGCCTCGCCGAACAGAACGTGCCGCGCGCCGAAGCCGACCGCCGCGTGGACGAGCTGCTCGACCTCGTGCATCTGCGCCAATATGCGGCACTCTATCCGAAGGAACTGTCCGGCGGCATGAAGCAGCGCGTCGCCATCGCGCGCACGCTGGCCTATCGCCCGCGCACCCTGTTGATGGACGAGCCGTTCGGCGCGCTCGACGCCCATACCCGCGCCAAGCTGCAGGACGAGCTGCTGCAGATCTGGGAACGCGAGCGCAAGACCGTGCTGTTCATCACCCACGGCGTGGACGAGGCCGTCTATCTCTCCGACCGCATCCTGGTGATGAGCGCCGCCCCCGGCGCCATCAAGGCCGACATCGCCGTGGACCTGCCGCGCCCGCGCCGGCGCGAGGAATTGCTGCGCCATCCCCGCTACCAGGAGCTGGTGATCGAGATCGGCCGGATGATGGACACCACGGCGTGATTCGCTTCGGCCCGCTGATCGTGCTGGCGGCGCTGCTGGCGCTGTGGCAGGCGGCCGGCATGGCCATGCGCGTGGAGACGCTGCCGACGCCGCTGGCGGTGCTGCCGGAGCTGTGGGCGCTGTTCGCCAGCGGCGAGATCTGGGGCGACCTGCGCGCCTCGCTGTACCGGCTGGCCGCGGGCTTCGTGCTGGCGCTGGCCACCGGTGTGCCGCTCGGCATCCTGTGCGGGCGCAGCGCCGCCGTGCGCGGCTTCGTCTCGCCGCTGCTGGCACTGTTCTATCCCGTGCCCAAGGCGGCGCTGATCCCGATCCTGATGCTGTGGCTCGGCGCCGGCGACCTGTCGAAGATCACCATCATCTATCTCAGCGTCACCCTGCCGATCGTATATCACGGCCAGCAGGGCGCCGCCGCAGTGGAAGAAAAACTGGTCTGGTCGGCCCGCGCCATGGGCACCGGGCGCGCCGGCGTGCTGCTGCGCATCATCCTGCCCGCGTCCCTGCCGGAACTGCTGCTGGGCGTGCGGGTCGCCATCGTCATCGGCCTGATCGTCATGATCAGCTCGGAGATGATCGTCCGCCAGAACGGCCTCGGCTACGACATCTTCAATGCCATGGACATGGCCCAGTACCGGCTGACCTATGCCGTCATCGTCGTCGTCGCCGTGCTTGGCTTCGTTCTCGACGCCACTTTCGAACGCCTGCGCCGGCGCCTGACCTTCTGGGCGCCGGAACGGCAGGACCAGCTGCCGACCGGCGCATGATCCTGCGCGCGCTCCGCTCCTGCTACTCCGTTCTCCTGCTGCTCGCGGCATGGGAGCTGTTCGCGCGTTCCGGCATGGTGCCGCGCACGCTGCTGCCGCCGGTGAGCCTGGTGCTGCAGCGCACCGCCATCGCGCTGGCCACCGACACCTTCGTGGCCGACCTCGCCACCACCCTGTTCCGCCTGCTCGCCGGCCTCGCGCTCGCGGTCGGGCTTGGCATCGCCCTCGGCGTCATCTCCGCGCAGACCCGCGCCGGCCGCGCGATCTTCGAACCGCTGGTCCGCGTGCTTGGCCCGTTGCCGAAGATCGCGCTGTTCCCGGTGCTGCTGCTGACACTCGGCTTCGACAACACGCCGCGCATCGTGCTGGTGCTGATCGACGCCATCTTCCCGGTGATGCTGGCCGCCCATTACGCCGCCCGCGCGGTGGACGAGAAGCTGATCTGGTCCGCCCGCGCCGCCGGCACCTCGCCCACTGGCTGCGTGCTGCGGGTCATCCTGCCCGCCGCCATGCCGCAGATCCTCACCGGCATCCGCGTCGCCGCCGTGATTGCCTGCGTGGTAGTGTTCCTGTCAGAGATGGTGCAGCCCGGCGACGGCCTGGGTGACCAGATGATCCGCGCCGCCCGCGCCTTCCGCAGCGTGGACATGTTCGTGCCCATCGTGGTCATCTCCGGCCTCGGCTTCATCCTCGACACGCTGCTGGCACTGGTGCGCCGGCGCGCCTTGGGATGGGCCGGCTGAACGACTGGGGGAATGCCGCATGACCGACGACACCACGCTCCGCTCGCGCATCACCGTCGACGGGCTGGACCGTGCGCCGCATCGCGCCTTCCTGCGCGGCATGGGCCTGTCGGACGCGCAGATCGCCCAGCCCTTCATCGGCGTCGCCACCACCCAGGCAGACGTGACCCCCTGCACCATGGGCCTTGCCGCCCAGGCGCAGCACGCCAAGCGCGGCATTGCCAATGCCGGCGGCACCCCGTTCGAGTTCACCACCATCGCCGTGTCCGACGGCCTGAGCATGAACCATCCGGGCATGCGCTTCAGCCTGGTCAGCCGCGAGATCATTGCCGATTCCATCGAGGCCGTCGCCTCCGGCCATTGCTATGACGGGCTGATCGGCTTCGGCGGCTGCGACAAGACGCTGCCGGGCGTGATGATGGCGCTGGTGCGCTGCAACCTGCCCTCGGTGTTCCTGTATGGCGGCAGCGCGCTCACCGGCCGCTTCAAGGGCCGCGACGTCAGCATGCTCGACACCTACGAGGCCGTCGGCGGCGTGCTCGCGGGCACCTGGACGGAAAGCGACCTCGCGCGCATGGAGCGCGTGTGCCTGCCCACGATCGGCGCCTGTGCCGGCCAGTTCACCGCCAACACCATGGCGATGGTGTCCGAGGCGCTGGGCCTGGCGCCCGCCGGCTCCGGCATGGTCCCGGCCGTGGACTCCAGCCGCGCGCCTCTCGCCGAACGTGCGGGTGCGATGGTGCTGGAGATCCTGCGCCGCGGCTTCCCCCGCCCGCGCGACCTCGTCACCCGCGCGAGCCTTGAGAACGCCGCCGCCATGGTCGCGGCCACCGGCGGGTCCACCAATGCCGGCCTGCATCTTCCCGCGATCGCGCACGAGGCCGGCATCGCCTTCACACTCGACGACGTGGCCGCCGTGTTCCGCCGCACCCCGGTCATCGCCGATCTGCGCCCGGGCGGCCGCTTCCACGCCAAGGACGTGCACGAGATCGGCGGCTGCCCGGTGATCATCAAGGAACTCATTCGCGGCGGCTTCATCGACGGAAGCTGTCCCACCGTCACCGGCCAGACCCTGGCCGAAGCAGTTGCGGACGCCCCCGCGCCGGACGGCCAGGTTGTCGTATCCTGCGACACGCCGCTGAGCCCCACCGGCGGCCTTGTCGTGCTGCGCGGCAATCTGTGCCCGGACGGCGCGCTGCTGAAAGTCGCCGGCCTCAAGAGCCTGGTGTTCGAAGGCCGCGCCCGCGTGTTCGACGGCGAGGAAGCCTGCATGGATGTCGTCCGCCGCCGCGCCTACGCCGAGGGCGAGGTGTTGATCATCCGCAACGAAGGCCCGCGCGGCGGCCCCGGCATGCGCGAAATGCTCGGCGTCACCGCGCTGATCTACGGCCAGGGCATGGGCGAGAAGGTGGCGCTGCTCACCGATGGCCGCTTCTCCGGCGCCACGCGCGGCATGTGCATCGGCTATGCGGGGCCCGAGGCCGCGGCGGGCGGGCCGCTCGCGCTGGTACAGGACGGCGACCGCATCCGCATCGACGCCACCACGGAGAGCATCGAGCTGCACGTTCCCGCCGACGAGTTGGAACGCCGCCGCGCCGCATGGCGTCCACGTCCGGCGCACGCGCTGGCCGGCGTGCTGCAGAAATACGCGGCCACCGTCGGCCCGGCGCATCTCGGCGCCGTCACCCATGCCGGCCCGGCGGCGCCGCCCATGCCCTGATGCCAGGCGACGAAGGCCGGCTGCAGCGCCTGACCGCACCGCGCACCGTCGCCATCGGCGCGACCTGGAACGTGCTGGGGCGTGCCTTGCCGCTGCTGGTTGCCGTCGCCGCCACGCCCTTCCTGATCGACGGGCTCGGCGTCACGCGCTGGGGCATCTTCACCCTGGCGCTCAGCCTCGTGGGCCTGTTCGGCATCTTCGATTTCGGCTTCGGCCGCGCCATCACCCGCCTGATCGCGGACCGGCTGGCCACCGGCGACGAAGCGCAGGCCGCCTGTTCGGTCGTCACCGGCATCGCCGTGCTCACATTGCTGGGGCTGCTGGGCGGCGGCGTCATGGCCGCACTCGCGCATCTCTACGTGACCGACCTGCTGGACCTGTCGCCCGCGTTGCGGCAGGAGGTGCTGATCGCCCTCTACGTGCTCTGCGCCTCGGCGCCGCTGGTGATCCTCAACGCCGCGCTGTGGGGCGTGCTGTCGGCATTCCAGCGCTTCGGCGCCGCGAATCTCGTGATCACGCCGATCACCGCGCTGTACTATCTCGGCCCGCTCGCAATCCTGCCGTTCTTCGACAGCCTCATCGCGGTCATGGCCGTGCTGGTCGTCTGCCGCGCCGTCATGACCGTCCTGTGCTGGCGCCTCTGCCTGCAGGCGATGCCGTCGCTGCGCCAGGGCCGCATCGCCTTCGCCGCCATCCGGCCGCTGCTGCGCTTCGGCGGCTGGATCACCGTGTCCAACATCGCCTTCCCCGCGGCGCTCTACATGGACCGGTTCGTCATCGCTTCCAGCCTGTCCGCCGCCGCCGCCGCCTATTACGCGACACCCTTCGACCTCATCCTGCGCTTTTCGGTGATCCCCGTCGCCGTCATGCAGACGGCGTTCCCCGCGATGACCACGTCCTATCGCCAGGCGCCGGAGGCTGCGGCACGGCTGTTGCGCATCAGCACCGTCGCGATCGCGGCATGCGTGTTCCCCGCCGCCCTGCTGCTCACCGCCTTCGCCGAGCCGGTGCTGCGGCTGTGGCTGGGGGCCGGCTTCGCCCTGCAGGCGGCCCCGGTGTTGCGGATCCTCGGCCTGGGCGTGCTGTTCATGTGCGCCGACATGGTGCCGCAAGGGCTGCTCGACGGCATCGGGCGGCCGGACCTGAATGCGAAACTGACAGTTGCCGCCACGGCCCTCTACATCCCGGCGCTGCTCGGGCTGATCGCTCTGCTGGGCATCGAGGGAGCGGCCCTGGCCTGGACCCTGCGGGTCATCGCCACCTACGCCTCCCGGCTGGCGCTCTGCGCACGGTCCCTGCCGCCGGTTGCCGGCGAGGTCCGCAGGCTGTTTCCGCCCCTCGCCGTGGCCCTGTCGCCGGTCGCGGTACAGGGATCACCCGCCTCCCCGTTCCTGATCGCCGCCGTGACCGCCGCCTGCGGCACCCTGTTTGCTGCCTGCCTCTGGACCCGGTCGCTCACCGCCGCGGAACGCGCCACGCTGCGCACCCGCCTCGCTCACGGCCTGCGGAAGGAACGGTAGCCGAACCACCGGCCGCGCAACGTATGCCAGTAATAGGCGCAGTGCCGCAGCCGGAGCTTCGCCAGGCTGACGACCATGCCCCCTACCGGGCGCAGGAGGTATCCGCCGAGCACGCCCACCCCGAAGCCATGCTTGCGCAGCACGTAGCCGAACCCGGCGCCATACCGGAACGCCCGCAGCGTCGCCGCCGGCGTCAGCCGCTTGTCCGGGTGCACCACGCGCAGCGCCGGGTCGTACACGGCCTTCGCACCGCTGCCGATGGCGCGGAGCACCAGGTCGTTCTCCTCGCAGGCGCCATAGGCGGCGCCCACGCCGAGCGCCTCGTCGAAGCCGCCGAGCCGGTCCAGCAACGCGCGGCGCAGAAACAGGTTGAAGCAGATCACCGTCGTGAACGCGTTCCGCCGGTCGATCGGCGCCCGCATCGGCCACCAGCGGCCGGAACCCAGCCGGCCTTCCGGCGACTCGGCCGCCCCGGTCAGCAGCATCAGCGCCGGATCGGCGGCGAACTCCCGGTCCACCACCGCCAGCACGCCGTCCGGATAGATGCAGTCGTCATCGGGAAACCCGACGATGTCGCCCGTGCACAAACCGATCCCGACATTACGGGCACAGGACGAGTTCCGCGCCTCGACCCGCACGTGCCGGATCGGCAAACGGCCCGCGAACGCCGCCACCACGGACAGCAGCCGGCCGTCCGGGTTCTGGTCCACCAGGATCACCTCGAAGGATATCCCGGTCTGGATCAGCAGGGAGTCGAACAGCGCCCGCACTCCATCGACGCGGCCGAGGCTCGCGACCACCAGGGAGAACCGCAGCACCTCAGCCATAAGCGGCCGCCGCCTCCCTGGCCACCAGCTCGGTGATGCGGGTGCGGAACGTCTCCACGGTGAAGCGCAGCGCATTCCGCCGGCAGGCTTGCGGCGAAATCCGGCCAGCATCGGCCTCGAAGCGCCGCACGGCAGCGGCGATGGCGGACGCGGTCTGCTCTTGAAAGAACAGCCCGGTCGCCGGATCGTCCTCGCGCACGATGTCGCGCGCGCCCCCGCGTCCGAGCGCGATCACAGGGGTGCCGCAGGCCTGGGCCTCCACCAGCGCGATGCCGAAATCCTCTTCCGCCGCGAACACGAAGGCCCGCGCCTCCTGCATCAGCCGGACCAGCTCGTCCTGCGCCACGGCGCCGCGGAACGCGATGTTCGCCGCCCCGCGCGCGGCCTTGACCACCCGCGCCCACTCCGGCCCGTCCCCCGCCACCACCAGGCGCCGGTCGGGCATGGCCGCAAACGCCTCCACCACCAGATCCACCCGCTTGTACGCAACCAGCCGCGACGCAACGAGGTAGAAGTCCGACCTGGCGCCACCGATCCGGAACGTCCCGACATCCACAGGCGGCGGAATCACCAGCGCCTCGCGGCGGTAGCACTTGCGAATGCGCCGGGCGACATGGCTGGAATTGGCGACGAACACGTCCACCCCATCGGCGGTGCGTGCATCCCACATCCGCAGGCGCGACAGCAGCCAGCGCACCACGGCGCCGCGCACGCCGCGCGCCAGCCCAAGCTGGCGCAGATACTGGTGCTGCAGGTCCCAGGCATAGCGCATCGGCGAATGCACGTAGCTGACATGCAGCGTGTCCGGCCCGGTCAGCACGCCCTTGGCCACCGCATGATGGCTGGAGATCACCACGTCGTAGCCGGACAGGTCGTATTGCTCCACCGCCAGCGGCATCAGCCCGAGATAGGCGCGGAACCGCGTGCGCGCGAACGGCAGGCGCTGGATGAAGCTGGTGCGCACCGGCCGCCCCTGCAGGAAGCCGCGCTGCCCTTCCGGCACCACGTCCACCGTCGCGAAGATATCGGCCTCCGGGAAGCAGGCGATCAGCTGCTCCAGCACCCGCTCGGCGCCGGCATAGGATTGCAGCCATTCATGCACGATTGCGACCCTCACTGCGCGGCTTCCAGCCGCCGGATCGCGGCCAGCAGCTCCGTCGCCGCCCGGTCCCACGTCATCGCCGCCGCACGCGCCGCACCTCGGGCGCGCAGGGCATCGGCAAGGCCCGGATCATCCAGCAGCGCGGCGACAACCCGCGCGATGTCATGCGGCGAAGCAGGATCGCAATACAAGGCGGCATCGCCGCAGACCTCCGGCAACGCCGCCGCCCGCGCGGCGACCACGGGGCAGCCGCAGGCCATCGCCTCCACCGCCGGCAACCCGAAACCCTCGTAACGGGACGGGAAGACGAAGCAGGCCGCCTGTGCGTACAGCGCCCGCAATGCTCCGTCGCTCACCCGGCCCACATAGCGCGCGGGCTGCGGCAGCCGCGTCCGGACGGCGGCGAACACGGCGGGCTCGAAGCCGCCGGCCACCACCAGATCCAGCCCCCTTTCCGCCAGCATCCGCGCCGTCGCCTGCAAGGCATCGAGATTCTTGTGCGCCGCGAGGCTGCCGACGACGAGCACATAGCGGCGCGGCCACAGCCCGTATCGCGCCAGCACATCGGGCTCCGGCGCCACGCGCAGCATATGGTCGGCGCCCTCCGCCAGCAGCTCGACCGACGCCGCATCAATCCCCAGCGCGTGCCCGATCTCGCCCCGCGCGAAGGCGGACACCGTGGCGACCCGCGCCTGCCCCCGTGCCAGTTTTCGCTGCAGCAAGGCATACCAGGTACGAAAATACCATGAATACGCCTCGGGCGTTGCGAACACGCCGGCATCATGGATCACCACGATCTGCCGCTCCGCAAGCAACGGTGCGGTGTTGCCGAGATTGACGAGAATGCCGCCGGTCGCGTGCCGCGGCAGCACCGCCTGCTCCCACAACTGCCCGCCGAACGGACCGGCATGGCGAATCCCCGGCCAGTCCGCGCCGCCGGCCGCACGCGGCACCAGCAGCACGGGCGGCGGCCGGTCCGTCGGCCATACCCGCCGCAGGCCACGCGTGATCTCGGTGGCGAAACGCTGCACACCGGTCAGTGTCTGCCCAGCGAAGCGACCATTCACGTAGACCGCCCTGCTCATGCGGCGCGTGCGGGCAACGCCGCCGCCACCGCGATCCGCCGCGTGGTCCCTGCGGCCTCGTATTCCACGCGCGCCACGCAGCCCACCAGCACCGCCAGCACCAGATAGAAATCGACCGTGGTAATCGCCGGCGACGACAGCACCGACGCCGTCAGCGAGCCCACGAGGCTCGCGCTCATGGCGTCGATCACCATCAGCCGATCCGGCGCCACCGGCAACCGGCGTACCCGCGCGACGTGCCGCCGCAGCCGCACAGCGAACCAGGCCAGCGGCACCACCCCGGCCACGCCGAGATTGGCCAGCAGGCCGGGGATGAGGCTTGACGATCGCGCGCTCCCCCAGCCGGCGCCAAGGCCATAGCTCGCCGGCAACACGCCCAGCGCCTCGATGTCCAACAGGCTGCGTTCGGCATAGGACGTACCCCAGCCCTTTTGCAGCGTCTGCGTCACCACCGCCTGCACCGACGCAGCGAAGCGCGGATCGAGATCCGCCAGCACCACCACTCCCAGCAGCGCCAGCACCACCATGGGGATGCCGAACGCGAGGATGCGCGTGGCGACGCGCGGGGCCGCGCCCACCGCCGCGTACAGCAGCAGGAACGCCGCGCCGGCGCCCAGCACGGCATACGCCGTGGTTGATGTCGACAGCAGCATCGCCACCACCGCCGGCGGCAGCAGCAGGGCCGCGAACCGGCTGCGGTAGCCGCGAACCAGCACCCAGGCAGCCGAGAACACGGTGCCCGACAGGTACAACGTCAATGACGCGGGCTCGCTGAACGGCCCGTTGATGCGCGGCACCCCGCCCAGGTCCTGCGACGGGAACAGCGCCCAGCCGGGATTCGAGTAGAGGAACGCTGCCGGGTAGGGCACGCCGGCCAGCCGGTTCAGCACCTGCCAGAAGCAGACCAGCAGCACGACAGCGCCGCCAGCGTAGTACGCATGCAGCAGGCGCCGGAAATCGACGTCCGACCGTGTCAGGAACATCCCGCCGAGGATCGCCACCAGCGCGTTCGACACCAGGTACAGCGCCTGCGTCACGTTCGCCAGGCTGGGCGCCAAAGGGACCGGAAGCGCAAAAGCCGCATCCACCTTCTGCGGCCACACCTCGAACCGGCCCGCGAACAGGCGTGGCAGCAGCACCGCGGTCGCCAGTGCATACGCCACGGCGATGGCGAAGGGCTCCAGCAGCCGCCAGGACCGGCACGCGCCGGGGAAGCGGGCGCCCAGCGCGTATTGCAGCGCGACGAAGCCGATGAACAGCGCCGCAGGCGGCAGGCCGGGCGGCAGCCCCAGGCCGCCCACCACCGCCACGGCGGCGGCGCCGAACGCGGACGCGAGGAACACCAGCTCCAACAACCGGAACGGCGCCACGCAGGCCGCCGCGCACAGCGGCAACAGCACCATGCCGAACCGGGTCAGCTCCATGCGCCCTCCCCAGAGCGACATCAGGCAGAGCATCTTCGTCTGCCTGATAAAGTTGCTCGTCAAAACAAAGAGCCGGAGTGTTTTCAGCGTGCACAGTCACGCTGAACACGCTCCGGCCCGCGGCTCAGCGAAAATACGAACCGTATTTGCGCAGCACGTAGGCATGGCTGCCCTCGTACGCCCCCAGCGCATTGAGATCCACCTGTGTCAGCACGGTGCCGGAAATCCGCGCGCCATATGTCCGCAGCGCCTTCAGCGCGCTCTGCACCATCGCCCGCGGCGTCTTGCGCCAGCGCACCACCATCACCGTCGCATCGGCGACCTGCGACAGCACGCGGGCATCGACGAACCCCAGCACCGGGGGCGCATCGATCACCACCAGATCGTAGCGGTCCCGCGCCTCGTTCACCAGCGCGCGCAATTGCGCCGACGCAACCAGCACCGGTGCGTCCATCGGCGCGTCGCCGGCGGTGATGATGTCGAGCTCGCTCGCCGCATCCCGCTTCACCAGCCGGTCCACCAGCCCGTTGGTGGCGACGATCCCCACACCCGGCGCCGCACCCAGGCTTCCGGCGCCAAGCCCCGGCTCGGCATCGATCCCCAGCACGGCGGCAACCGAGGGCCGGCGCAAGTCGCAGTCGATCAGCAGGCTGCGCCCGCCCGCCAGGGCCACGCTGCGCGCCAGCGAGATCGCGAGAAACGTCTTGCCCTCGCGCGGCAGCGCCGAGGTCACCAGGATCACCCGCGGGCGCCCGGCCACCTCGGCGCATTGCAGCACGCTGCGCACGCTGCCGATGGCATCGACATACGCGGGTGCGCGCGCATCGAGGTTCAACGCCCGCTTGCGCCGCCGTGTCCGCGGCACGAAGCCCAGCGTGACCAGCCCGGTCTCCGCCTCAAGCTGCTCCGCCGTGCGCACGCCCGGCTCCGTCCGGTCGCGCACCAGGGCGGCGACCACGCCCAGCAACCCGGCGGCCAGCAGCGCCAGGAACAGGTATTGCCGCTTCGTCGGTGCCGCCGGGGTTGTCGGCACGTTGGCGACCGAGATCAGCTCGGCATCGGGCTGCTGGATATCGCGCTCGTTGCTGGTGCGCTCGGCGCGGTTCAGATAGTCCGTGTAGACAATGCGCGCCGCTTCGGCCTCGCTCTCCAGCTCGCGCAGCCGGATCGCGGCCGTGCCTTGCGCGGCCACCTGCCCCTGCAACTCCTGCAGGCTGGCCCGCAACGCCGCCTCGCGCCCGCGCGCGGCATTCGCCTCGCTCTCGATGCTGCCGATGATCTTCAGCGCCTCGCTCTGGATGCGCGCGCGGATGTCCCGCTTCTCGGCGCGCAGGCTCATCAGTTGCGGGCTTTCGTCGCGCTGCTGCAGCGACGCACTGGCCTCGCGCGCGCTCAGCTCGGCTTCCTGGCCGCGCAGGCGCTGGATCAACGGCGAGGCGACGACCTGCGGCACGGCGAACGGATCCCCCCTGCCATCCATTGCCCGCCGGATCTCGTCGATCTCGGCGTCCTTCTGCAGCCGATCGTTGGTGGCGGCGACAAGCTGGGTGTTGACCTGCGTCATCTGCTGCCCGGCCACGGTGCCGCGCCGCTCGCCGCCCGGGCCGGTGCCGTGGTCCTCGACCAGCCCGTTCTCCGCGCGGAAGGCGGCCACCGCGCGTTCGGCGTTGCGCAGCTTCTGCTGCAGCGGCGCCAGGCGCCCGTCGAGCCACGCATTGGCCCGCATGACCGCGCGGTCCTTCAGCTCGCGGTTGAAATCCAGATAGACGCGCGCGTAGGCGTTGGCGATCCGCGCGCTCAGCGCCGCGTTCGCGGTGCGCGCCACGACGCCGATCACATAGGACCGCCCGTCGTTCATCACCGACACCTTGTCGGTCACCAGCGCGGTCGTGACGATGCGGATCTTCTCGTCCTCGCTCCGCGGCGGCGCCGGCGGCGGCGCGGCCTCCAGCCGGGCCAGCACCTCGCCCAGCAGCACCCGCCACATGGCCGGCGGCTCGTTCAGCACCGCCGCGAACTCCGGCTCACGCACCAGGTTCAGCCGCGTCACCACCTGCTCCGCCAGCGCCGGCGAACGAAGGATGTCCACCTGCGTGCGCACCTCGATCGCCTCGGACTGCGCGCCGCCGACAATCGCCTGCAGGTCGCTCAGCTTGTTCTTGCGGGTGTCGACGAGCACCAGCGCGGTGGCCTCGTAGCGCGACGCCAGCGCGAGGATACGCGGCACCGCGACCGCCAGCACGCAGGCGGCCACCACCAGCACGGTCATGCGGCGACGGCGCAGCACGGCAAACAGCCGCAGCGGCGACACCGCCTCCGGCGGCGGCGCTCCGGCGTGCGGCGCGGCCCCGACGATATCGACCTGCAGCGTGTCGCCCGGCCGGGACATGGACACGCCCGCGCTCAAAACGCCCCCTTGCGGAACAGCACCACCGGAACCGTCTTCATCAGGATCACCAGGTCCTGCCACAGGGTCCAGTTGCGCACGTACCAGCAATCAAGCTGCACCTTGCGGCCATAGGAGGTGTCGTTGCGCCCGCTCACCTGCCACAGCCCGGTCAGCCCGGGCCGGACGCTGCAGTAATAGGCAAGCTCGTCGCCGTAGCGGGGCAGCTCGTGCTCCACGATCGGCCGCGGCCCGACCAGGCTCATCTCCAGCCGCAGCACGTTGAACAGCTGCGGCAGCTCGTCCAGGCTGGTCTGGCGCAACAGCCTGCCGATCGGCGTCACCCGTGGATCTCGGCGCAACTTCTGGTTGTTGGCCCACTCCACCGCCGCCCGCGGATCGCCTGCCAGCGCATCGCGCAGCACCTGGTCGGCGTTCACCACCATGGTGCGGAACTTCAGGCAGTTGAACCGCCGCCCGCCATGGCCCACCCGGGTCTGCGCGAACAGCACCGGGCCGCCATCGCGCCTGATCAGCGCCGCGATCGCCAGCAGCACCGGCGCCAGCAGCAACAGCAGCGTCACCGCCGCCGCCAGATCGAACGCGACCTTCGCCCCTCGTGCGAACGGCAGGTCGGCATTGTTGCGGTAGGTCAACAGCAGCACGTCGTGGCGCAGGAAAGGCTGCGGGTCATAGCCGGCCTCGGGCAGCCCATCCATCGACGGGATGATGGCGAAATCCACGTGCTCGTGCACCAGCTGCGCCACCACCGGGCGGCGCAGCTGGAACGGATCGTCGCCGGGTGCCAGCAGCAGCAGGCTGGCGCCGTAGTGTCGCAGCAGGGCCGCGAACGACGCGCCGGGCACCCCCGCCGTGACCGCTTCCAGCCGCACCCGGCCGGCGATCTCGTAGCCCATCGTCGCATCGGACAGCAGCGCCGCCTGCGCCACCCGCGCGGCCTCGGTGCCGCCGGCGATCAGCACCCGCCGCTGCCACAGCCCCGCCAGGTCCAGCGCGTTGCGGGTGACCACGCGCATGCCGACAACGGCGACCGGGGCCAACAGCCACAGGCACAGGAACCAGGACCGCGACATCGCCTGCTGCAGCGCGAACTGCACGAACCCGTCGATCAGCATGCCGAACAGGCTGACCTTCGTCACGTCCTGCACGGCGGTCCAGAAGGCGATGCGGCGGATGTAATGGCCCTTGCGGTGCAGGTACCCGATCATCACCAGCGCCAGCACGCCAAACATCCGGATGTGGCGGGCGATGTCCTCGGCGCCGACCTGCCACCGTCGGTCCAGCACCACCGCGTTGACGACGCCGGCAAGCACGAAAGCCAGGACGAACGCCACGCACAGTGCCACCAGATCGGAAGCAAGGACGAAATAGCTCCACGCCGTCGGCTGCACGAACCGGCTCGGCCGCAGCCGCCGCAGCCGCGGCCCGAAATCGGCGACGCTCTCCCCCACCCCCTGGCCGGTCACCGCCTCCGCCCCGCCCAGTCGATGGAATTCGTTCGGCATCAATATCTTTCCGGTGACAGGATCGACGCCAGCATCCGGCACGGCGGCCATTCGTAGAAACGAATCGTCAAAACGAATCGCCGTGGAGAACGAAACGTTGGCATCTTCTCACGAATCGGTAAAGCACCGTGAATTCGGGCCGAACCGGGTATTCCGGCTCGCCAGATCGAAGCGAAACGGCCAGTCCTCACCCGCATTCCGGCAGACCGTTTCTTCCCCGGCTTACCGGATGCCCGGGCCGGACTGGCCCCGCGCCGCCGGGAGGGCGAAATTTTGCCGCGCACCACGCCGCAGAGTCTGTTATGGAACGTAAGAACCGGTCCATCGCCGTCGGAGATCAGCCCCGTCCCGTGTGCCAGGCGCGCCGCACTTCGCCCCCACACCCCGCCCGTCCCCGACCCGCCGGCCCGGGACGCGGCCAGCGCTGGCCCGCACGCGCCGCGCTGCTCGCCGCCTCCTTCGCCCTGGCTGCCCCTGCCAGCGCCCAGCTCGTCGACACCTATTTTCCGGCCGGCCTGATCGGCTACGGCACCAGCCTCGGCGTCACCGTCGCCTCGCGTGAGCGGCCCGAATACGACCCTCCGGGCGTGCATGCCGGCAGCTTCGTCATCCGCCCGCAGTTCGCCACCAGCGTCGGCTACGACAGCAATGCCATCTTCCGCACCCCGGGCCGCAGCAGCATGGCGGTGCGCAACAGCGGCTCGGTGCTGGCAACGACGAACTGGTCCAGCGACAACGCCAACGCCTTCGTCAGCTTCGACAACGTGGTTTATCCCGACGTGTCCGGGCAGAACTACACCGCCTGGAGCGGAACGCTGGGCAAGGTGTTCGATTTCGGGCGCGACCGGCTGACCCTCGCCGCCTCGCACCTCACCCTCTACCAGACCTCGCGCGACATCAACACGCCGCAAGCGCTCAACGAGCCCGGCCAGTACCAGATCAACAATATCCGCGCGAGCTTCGAGGCCACGCGCGGCCTGTTCTACCTGGTACCCGCGTTGCAATACACCACGTACCGCTACAGCAACGTCATCGCCGGCGGCCAGCCGCTGAACCAGACCAACCGCAACCGCGACATGCTGGAAGGCCAGCTCACCACCAAGATCGGCGACGCCCTGCTGCGCGACTTCGCCGTGGTGCTGCGCGGCGCCAGCATCCACTACACCAGCCCGCAGGTCGGCCAGCCCAACCGCGACGCCGACGCCATCTCCGTCCTCGCCGGCATCGACCACGTCGCCAGCGCCGTCTGGCGCTTCCGGGCCCTGGCCGGCTACCAGGTCCGCTGGTTCCACAGTTCCGCCTTCAACACCGTCTCGGCTCCGATCCTCGAAGCCAACGTGATCTATTCGCCCAGCGGGCTCACCACCGTCACCGCCACGCTCACCCGCGCGATCCAGGACGCGGCGAACGAGTTTGCCGCCACCTACATCTCCACCGCAGCGCGCCTGACCATCGACCATGAGTTGTGGCGCAACGTGCTGCTCAACGGCCATGTCAGCCTGGAGCAGGCGCAGTACCAGCAGGGCGGCGGCAACGAGGCCTTTATCAACGGGGGCACCGGCGTCACCTGGCTGGTGAACCGCAACGTCCGCATCGCCGCCACCTACGACCACATCACCAAGCACCCGACCAGCGGCAGCAACATCAACGAGGATGTGGTGCTGATCCGCCTGCTGCTGGGCCTGTGACCATGCCTGCCCGCCGCCGTTCGACGCCGACCGTTCAGGAGGTTGTCATGCCGCCCATTCGCCCATCCCGCCGCCGCCTCCTCCGCGCCGTGGCCGCGCTGCCCCTGCTGGGCACGCTTGCGCTGGCCGCCTGCGCCCCGGGCCGCGACCTTGCCCCGTTGCCGGAGGCGCCGTCCACCGCCTACCGGCTCGGCCCGAACGACCAGGTCCGCGTCATCACCTTCGGCGAGGAATCGCTGAGCGAGATTTTCCGCGTCAACGACGCCGGCAACATCGCCCTGCCGCTGGTCGGCCTGGTGAAAGCCCAGGGGCTGACCACCGAGGAACTCGGCACCCGCATCGCCGACCTGTTGCGCAGCAAGAACCTGCTGCGCTCGCCCAGCGTCTCCGTCGAGGTCACCGAGTACCGCCCGGTCTTCGTCCTCGGCGAGGTCACCCGCCCCGGCCAGGTCACCTACCAGCCCGGCATGTCCGTGCTCAGCGCCATCGCCGTCTCCGGCGGCTACACCTACCGCGCGGTCGAGAACTACGCCGCCATCGTCCGCCGCATCGACGACCAGCCCGTCCGCGGCAAGGTCATGCCGGAAACCCTGGTGCGCCCCGGCGACATCATCACGGTGTTCGAGCGGTATTTCTGAGCGCCGGCAGCGCCAGCTCCGCCGCGTCCGCCATGCCCATCGCCTGCCGGTCGAACAGCCGGCGATAGGCGCCGCCCTGGCGCTGCAGCAGCCGGGCATGGCTGCCCTCTTCGATGACGCGCCCGCGGTCGAACACCAGGATGCGGTCGAGCGCCCGCACCGTAGACAGCCGGTGCGCGATCACGATCGAGGTGCGCCCGGCCATCAGCCGCTGCATCGCCTCCTGGATCAGCTCTTCCGACTCCGAATCGAGGCTGGAGGTCGCTTCGTCCAGGATCAGGATCGGCGCATCGGCCAGGAACGCCCGCGCGATCGCCACCCTCTGGCGCTCGCCGCCCGACAGCTTCACCCCGCGCTCGCCCACCAGCGTCGCATAGCCGTCCGGCAGCCGCCCGATGAACCCGTGCGCATTGGCCAGCCGCGCCGCCTGCGCGATCTGCGCGGCACTCGCGCCCGGCCGTGCATAGGCGATGTTCTCCGCAAGGCTGCGATGGAACAGCACCGGCTCCTGCTGGACGATGGCGAGCTGTGCGCGCAGCGAGGTCTGGGTGGCGTGCGCGATGTCCTGGCCGTCGATCAGGATGCGCCCGCCGCTCACGTCGTACAGCCGCTGCACCAGCTTCACGAAGGTGGTCTTGCCGGACCCGGAATGGCCCACCAACCCCACGCGCTCGCCGGGCGCAATGGCCAGCGACAGCTCCTCGTACAGCGGCCGCGCATGCCCGCCATAGCGGAACGTCACCTGCTCGAACGCCACCGCCCCGCCGCGCACCTGCAACGGCCGCGCATCCGGCCGATCGGCGACCGCCAGCGGCTCGGCGTCGATCGCCACCAGCTCCTCCATCTCGTTCACCGACCGCTGCAGGTTGGAGATGTGGTGGCCGATGTCGCGCAGATAGCCGTGGATGACGAAATACATCGTCAGCACATAGGCCACGTCGCCGGGCGTCGCCTGGCCCACCCACCACAGCCACAGCGCCGCCGCGATCACGACGGTGCGCAACGCCAGCAGCACCAAAAGCTGCGCCGTGCCGTTGTTGGTGCCGCGCCGCCAGGTGCGCCGCGTGCGCCGGCGCCACTGCCCCAGCACCTGCGCCAGAGCCCGGTCCTCGCGCGCCTCGGCGGCGAACGCCTTCACCACGGCGTTGGCGCCGATGACGTCCGCCAGCACACCGCCGATCCGCGTGTCCCAGCGGTTCGACAGCCGCGCCGCCGGCGCCACGTACAGCAGCGTGCCCAGCGCCGCCAGCGCCAGATACACGATGGCGCTGCCGGCAACGATTGCGCCCATCACCGGCCAGCGGAAGCCCAGCAGCACCGTCGACCCCAGCAGCACGACGACCGAAGGCAGCAACGCCAGCAGGATCGTGTCGTTCAGCAGGTCGACCGCCCACATCCCGCGCGTGATCTTGCGCACGACCGAGCCGGCGAAGCTGTTCGCGTGCCAGTCGGTGGACAGCCGCTGCACGCGCCAAAAGCTCTCGCGCGCGATCGCCCCCATGGTCTCGAGCGTCAGGCTGATGATGGCGAGCAAGGCCAGATGCCGGCACACGGCCGCACCGAGCCCGAGCGCCAGCATGCCGCCCAGCGCCCACAGCGCCGCGACACCCGCATCGCCCCGGGCGGCATCGAGCACACCCACGGCATCGATCAGCCGCCCCGCGAGCAGCGGCAGCAGCACGTCGGCCATGGTGGCGCCGGCCATGGCAGCAACGACCGCGCCGGCCATTCCGGCATTGGCGCGCCAGTGGCGGAATGCGTAACGGAACACGTCGCGAAAGACGCGGGCCCCGTGATGAGGATCGGACAGCATCGGTCGATTTCGGCCACCGTGCGAAGCGGCGGCTGAATCCCTGCAACGAGGACAATCGTTCCGGTGGCGTCAACCGCCGGTCAGAAAATCCGGGTGATCGGAAAAGCGGGTCCAGGGGTCCGCGGAGCGAAGCCGCGGACGCGCTGATCTAGCGCGATAGCTGACCGGGGCGGTCACACATATACGAAATTCGCATGCACGCCTCCTGACCCACAGGGTTGAACCGGATAACACCGTAGGCAAGCAAAGCGGAATTTGCAACCATTTCTTCGCCCACTGCGCGGCGTGTCAAACATCCAAGTGCCGGTCTGCAACATTCCGATCCGCCGGACCGACGGTTCCGGCATTTTCCGACGGAGTACGTCAGGTAACCACAATCCGGATCTTGCGTGACACCACGGGCGGATCGAACGGGATGTGCTTGGCGTCGCCAAGCACGAGCTGCAGCGTGTGCGGGCCGGGCGGCAAATCGAGGCGCACTTCGGTCTGCCCCGCGCCGAAATGCAGATGCTTCTTGTCGGAGGGGATGGGCTCGTTCAGATCCAGCGGCTCATCCACGTCGATCAGCAGATGGTGATGCCCCGTGTTGGGCGTCTCGTCGCCGGCATGCGTCACCCCCATGTTGCGCAGCCCGAAGCGGCACCAGAATGCCCCCCGTATGCGTTCGCCGTCGCCCGGCCAGATGATGTAGAGATATGCATCCTTGGGTGCGGGCGTCTTGCCCGCGAAGGCCGCTGTCGGCGCGAATGGCAGGAGCGATGACAGCACCAGGCGACGTGTCAGCATGTCGGCTCCTTTCGCGATCATGGCGAGCGTGCCAGGCGGACCCCATGGGCCGGGTAGCGCACGGAGGCATCGTAGTAGTCCCGGCTTGCCGGGCGAACATAACTCGGGTCATTGCGCCAGGACCCGCCCCGCAGCACATGCGCCCGGCAATCCGGTGCGTGCCAGGCCGAACCGTCGGCCGGCGCGTTGTGGTAGTCCTTGTGCCAGCAATCCTCGACCCACTCCGCGAGGCCGCCGCCGATGTCGTTGAGGCCGAACGGATTGGCCGGCAGGGCGCCGACCTTTGCCGGCTGGATCCCGTCATGCGGGCCGTTGCATCCTTTGCAGTTGGCAAGCCCCGGCTTCATCGTGTCGCCCCACCAGTAGCGCGTGCTGGTGCCACCGCGGGCCGCGTACTCCCACTCGGCTTCGCTGGGCAGGCGATAGGGCCGGTGCGTGGCCTGCGAGAGCCAGGCGGCGAACTGCTGCGCGTCGTCCCAGCTCACGTTGCCGACCGGCGCGTCGTCGTTGCCGTCCGGCGCGTAGCTGCACGCCTTCGCCGCCACGCACGCGCGCCACTGCCGGACGGTGACAGGATATTTGGCGATCAGAAACGATCCGACCTTCACGCTGTGGATCGGCTGCTCCGACAGGTCCTCGTTGCTGCCCATCCGCAACGTGCCGCCGGCGACAGGGATCATCTCGGGCTCGGCGATGGCAGGCGTGGACTCGGCCTGCGCGGGCTGCAGCCGCGGCGGAACGACCACGGCCTGCATTTCAGCGGCAGGCGGCGGCGTCCGAGCCGTCGCGGGCGGAGCCGGACTGGCGGGCCCCGGGCCGGGCGCGGCGTCCGCCTGCCCAGGCTGCGGCTGCCGCGGGACGGCCGCAACCTGCATGTCGGTGGCCGGCGCCGGCGTCCGAGCGGCCGGGGGTGAAACCGGATTGGCGGGCGCCGGGCCGGGCGCGGCGTCCGCCTGCCCAGGCTGCGGCTGCATGTCGGCGGCCGGTGC
>NZ_JAPDNT010000080.1 GCF_025989185.1 Limobrevibacterium gyesilva | reverse complement strand
GGGCTCGCTTGGCGCCGCCGCTGCGGCTCCGGCTGGCGCGGCTGCGGCGGCGCCCACGAAGCGCACGCCGGAACTGGCGATGCAGGAAGGCAATGCCGCCCTGGCACGGCGCGACTACGCCGCCGCCGAGAACGCGGCGCGCGAGGTGCTGGCCGGGCCGCGGACCCCGCGCAGCACGGACGCGCAGTTCCTGCTGGCCCAGTCGCTGGCCGGCAAGAAGGATTTCCAGGGCGCCGCGGTGGCGTATGACGACGCCTACAACCGTTCGCGCACCGGCACGCATGCGCAGGACTCGTTGCTCGGCCTGGCCAATTCGCTGACCGGGATCGGCGAGAAACGCGCCGCCTGCGCCACGCTCGACAAGTTGAAGGCGGAATTCCCCACGCCGAAGCCCGACCTGAAGGATCCGATCGCGAGCGCCCGGCAGAGGGCCGGCTGCCGCTGACGCCGCTCGCACCGCAGGAATTCGCGGCGCTGATGGCGCCGCTGGGCCCGTTCGAACCCGCGCCGCATCTCGCGGTCGCGGTCTCCGGCGGGGCCGACAGCATGGCGCTGGCGTTGCTGGCGCGGGACTGGACTCGCGCACGGGGGGGGCGGATCACCGCCCTGGTCGTCGATCACGGGCTGCGCGCGGCGTCTGCCGGCGAGGCCGCGTGTACCCGCGACCGCCTGGCCATGCTCGGCATTCCCGCGCGGTTGTTCACCTTGCAGGGGCTTGGCCACGGCCCGGCGCTTGCCGCGCGCGCCCGGGCCGCCCGTTACGCGGTGCTGGAGGCGGCCTGCGCCAAGGCCAGCATCCTGCATCTGCTGCTGGCCCACCATGCCGCCGACCAGGCGGAAACCGTAGCGATGCGGCTGCTCGACCGCAGCGGCCCGGCCGGGCTCGCCGGCATGGCGGCCCTGGTCGAGGCGGGCCGGGTCCGCCGCCTGCGGCCGCTGCTGCCGGTTCCGCCCGGCCGGCTGCGCGCCACGCTGCATGCGGCCGGAATCGCCTGGGTCGAGGACCCCAGCAACGCCGACC
>NZ_JAPDNT010000008.1 GCF_025989185.1 Limobrevibacterium gyesilva | reverse complement strand
CAGGCGCGCTGGCTGCGCCGCGCCGGCCAGGACGACGCGGCCCTGGCGCTGTGGACCGCCGCCGGCGCCGCTGCGGAACGCGCGGCGCCCGCGGAGCGCCAATCCGCGTTCTGGGACGAGCGCAACATCATGGCCCGCCGCCGCCTGCGCCAGGGCGACGCGAAGGGCGCCTACGCCCTGGCCGCCGGCCACGCCCAGACCGGCGGCGAGCAGGTGGTGGACGCCGAGTTCCTCGCCGGCTTCATCGCCCTGCGCAAGCTGGGCGACCCCGCGACCGCCACCCGGCATTTCAGTGCCCTGGCCGAGCTCTCCAAGGCCGCGATCACCCAGGGCCGCGCGCATTACTGGCTTGGCCGCACCGCCGAGGCGCGCGGCGACGCCGCCGGGGCGCGCGCCGAATATGCCGCCGCAGCCGCCTGGCCGAACACGTTCTACGGCCAGCTCGCCGCGCTCAAGCTCGGCGACAGCCCCGCCGCCCTGGCCGCCCGCATCACCGCCTTGCGCGACCCACCGTGGGACGCCGCCCGTGCGCTCGACTTCGCCGGCCGCGAGCTGGCCCGCGCCGCCGCCTATCTGACGAGCTGGAGCGAGCCCCGCCGCGCCCAGCCGTTCCTGCTGCGGCTCGACGACATCGCGCCCGACCCTGCCGACCGGGCACTGACCGCCCGGCTCGCCACCGGCTTCGGCCTGCCGGAAACCGCGGTCGCCATCGCCCGCCGTGCCGGCCGCGACGGCCTGGTTCTGCCGGAAACCGGCTGGCCGTTGGCCGCCGACCCGCCCAAGACCGCCGGCACCGAGCCTGCCCTCGTCCTCGGCATCATCCGCCAGGAGAGCAGCTTCGACAGTGCCACGGTCAGCCCGGCCGGCGCGCGCGGCCTGATGCAGCTGATGCCGGCCACCGCCAGCAGCGTGGCAAAGAAGCTCGGCGCCACCCCCTCGGTGCCGGCGCTGACCTTCGACCCCGGCTACAACATGCGCCTCGGCACCGCCTATCTGCGCGACCTGCTGGACCAGTTCGGCAACGCCGTGCCGCTGGCCGTCGCCGGCTACAATGCCGGGCCCAACCGGGTGCAGGAATGGCTCGCCACCAACGGCGACCCGCGCGGCGGGGTTGGCCAGGTCGACATCATCGACTGGATCGAGCAGATCCCGTTCGGCGAGACCCGCAATTACGTGCAGCGCGTCATCGAGAACGAGGTCGTCTACCGCGCCAGGCGGCACGAGCCGCTGGCGCATCCGTTGGCGCAATGGCTGCGCTGACCCGCCTTGTCCATGCCTGGGATGGCCTGAAGCTGCACGTCCAGGAATGGGGCGGCCAGCACCGGAACGCCGCAGTGCCGCTGCTGTGCCTGCCCGGGCTGGTGCGTACCGCCGACGATTTCGCCGCTGTCGCCGAACGCCATGCCGGCCGCCGCCGCATCGTGTCGTTGGACTACCCCGGCCGCGGCCGGTCCGGCCGCGCGCGCGCCATCGCCCGCTACCGGCCCGAAGCCTGCCTGCGCGACGTGATCGATGTGTGCGCGGCGCTGCACCTGCACCGCGTGATCGCGGTCGGCACCAGCTTCGGCGGGTTGCTGACCATGGGCCTGGCCGCCACTCGCCCGGCCATGCTGGCCGGCGCCGTCCTCAACGACATCGGCCCCGAGCTGGGAGCCGCCGGCGGCGCCTTCCTGCGCCGCTTCATCGCCGCCGATCCCGCGCTGCCGGACCGCAACGCCGCCGCCGCGCATTTGCGCCAACTGCTGCCCCATCTGTCCCTGCGCACCGATGCGCAATGGCTGCGCTTCGCCGAGCTGACTTACACCCCCGGCACCGATGGGCGCTGGCATCCGCGCTGGGACACCCGCATCGCCACCCTGCTGAAACCGCCGATCCGCGACCTGTGGCCGCTGTTCGGCGCGCTGCCCCGCATCCCCCTCCTGCTGGTGCGCGGCACGCTCAGCAACATCCTGCTGGAGGGCACGGTCGCGCAGATGCAGGCGAGGCGGCCCGACATGCTCGTTGCGGAGATCGAGGGCGTTGGCCACGCGCCCACCCTGGCCGAACCGCAGGCCGAGCACGCCATCGACGCCCTGCTGGAAGAGGCCGCATGACCTTCGCCCGCATGATCGCCAGCGGCTTCGGCACCGGCTACGCCCCGAAAGCGTCCGGCACCGTTGGCTCGTTTGCCGCCCTGCTGCTGGGTGCGGCGCTGATGCTTGCTTCACCGCTGGCGCTGCCGGCGGCGGCGCTGCTGGCCAGCCTTGGCGGGCTCTGGGCGATCCGCGCCGCCGGTGTGCGCGACGACCCTTCCTGGGTCGTCATCGACGAGTTCGCCGGCCAATGGATCGCGCTGCTGCCGCTCGCTCACCCCTCGCCGCTCGGCCTGCTGGCGGCCTTCCTGCTGTTCCGCCTGCTCGACATCGCGAAGCCCGGCCCGATCGGCTGGGCCGATCGCCAGCACGGCCCTGTCGGCGTCATGCTCGACGACATCATCGCCGGCGCCATCGCTGCCGGCATCCTGTGGGCGGCGTGCAGCCGCTGGCCCGGATTGCTTGACTAAGGAGTTTATCGACGAACCGGCCCGCCTGCGGCCATGATCCACCCCATGCGCGACCCCGATCCGCTGCCCGCCGATGCCCGCCGCCAGATCGGCCAGGACCTGCGCCGGCGCCTGCCGCGCGGCGCGCATGCCGCCTGGGCCCCGCCGTCCGGCCGCCGCGCGCCCGTCGCCACGCTGATCGACGCCGACCGCACCCGCATTGCCGAGCTTCTGCCCGTCCGCTACAGCCGGATGAGCACCAACGCCTTCGCCTTCCTGCGTGGCGCGGCCGCGGTGATGGCGGCCGACCTCGCCTCCCTGCCGCACACCGGCCTGCGCGCGCAGAGCTGCGGCGACTGCCATGTCATGAATTTCGGCGCCTACGCCTCGCCGGAAGGCACCCCGGTCTTCGACATCAACGATTTCGACGAGACCCTGCCCGCCCCGTTCGAATGGGACCTCAAGCGCCTCGCCGCCAGCCTGGCCGTCGCGGGGCGGGCCAATGGCCTGCCCGACAAGGCGGCGCGCGCCCTGGCCCGCCGCTCCGCCCACGCCTATCGCCAGCACATGCACGAACTCGCGGCCGCCGCCCCAGTCGACGCCTGGCGCTCGCGCATCGCCCTGGACGCGGCGATCGACGGCATCGGCGACCGTGCCGTCCGCCGGCGCGAACGCCAGCGCCTGCAGCAAGCGGTGGACGTCACCCGCGACCCCTACCGGCACCTTGTCGGCGCCGCTGACCGCCTGCACCTGCCGCAACGCCCGCCTGCGATCTATCGCCTCGGCCGGCACGAGCACACCGCGCACACCGCCTTCGCCGCCTATGTCGACACCCTGGCGGAGGAACGGCGCGTGCTGGTGCAGCGCTACCGGCTGCGCGACGTCGCCTTCAAGGCGGTGGGCGTCGGCAGCGTCGGCACGTTCTGCGCCATCGGCCTGTTCGCCGACGCCGACGGCCACAGGTTGCTGCTGCAGTTGAAGCAGGCGGGCCCCTCGGTGCTCGCGCCCTATGCAGGCGACAGCGCCTATGCCAACCAGGGCCAGCGCGTGGCGGTGGGCCAGCGGATGATGCAGGCTGCCACCGACGTGTTCCTCAGCTGGGCCGAGGATCCCGTGACATCACGCGATTTCTATGTCCGCCAGCTGAAGGACGCACGGCTGGCCGCGATCGGCACGCGCATCGAGGCCGACGCCCTGCCCTTCTACGCGCGGCTCTGCGGCCGCACCCTGGCGCGCGCGCATGCGCGCAGCGGCGATGCCCCGGCGATCGCCGGCTATCTCGGCAACGGCGACGCCTTCGACGCGGCGCTGGCCGCCTTCGCCATTGCCTACGCCGACCAGACCGAGCAGGACTTCCGGGACTTCCAGGCCGCGATCCAGTCGGGTCGGATCGAGGCGCGCGAGGAGACGACGAGCCGATGATCGACGACGCCATCCTGGCCCAGGCCGAGGCGCTGCTGCAGCGCTGCCGCGAAGCCGGACTCACCGTCGCCACCGCCGAGAGCTGCACCGGCGGCCTGATCGCCGCGTCGTTGACCGCCATCGCCGGCAGCTCGGACGTGGTCGAGCGCGGCTTCATCACCTATTCCAACCAAGCCAAGACCGACCTCGTGGGCGTGCCCGCCGCCCTGATCGCCGCCGTCGGCGCGGTCAGCGAGGATGTGGCCCGCGGCATGGCTGAAGGCACGATCGCGCGCACGCCGGCGGACCTCGCCGTATCCGTCACCGGCGTCGCCGGCCCGGGTGGCGGCAGCGCCGAGAAGCCGGTCGGCCTGGTCTGGTTCGGCTGCGCTCGCCGCGGCCACCCCACCCGGACGCTGCGGCGGATCTTCCCGGGCGATCGGACCGCCATCCGCCGCGCCGCCGTGGCGCAGGCGCTGGATTTGCTGGAATGCGCGATCTGACCGAAGCGGGCATCGCGACGGCACGCCCGCGTTCGATCGGCGATCGCCTCATCCTGATCGTGCTGTCGGCGCTGATGGTCGCCTATTACGGGATCATCCTGACCGACGGCCATTTCAACGTCCTGCATCCCACGAGCTATGGCCTGACGTTCAACAGCATGCTCGAGCACCTGCTGCGCGGGCAGTTCGACGTCGATCCCGCCGCCGTCGCCAACGAGGGCTTCCGGCGCGACGGCCGTGTCTACTCCTACTGGGGCATTCTCTGCGCACTGGTGCGCCTGCCGCTGCTGGCCTGGCCGGAGGGCCTGCGCACCGATGTCACCGGCCTGTCCTGCCTCGTCGCCGTCAGCCTCGCCGGCTATCTCAAGCTGCGCACCTTGCTGTTCGTCTACCGCCAAAGCCCGCCCTCGCCCGACCGCGCTCTCCTGGTCGCGGCTTTTGGCATCTGGCTGCTGCTGGCCGGCGCGCAGACCGGATATCTGCGCACGTCGATCTACCAGGAGGTCCTGTTCTGGTCCGCCGCGATCACCGCCGGCTTCGTCTACTGCGCGGTCCGCGGCGTGCTGCTGGGCGCGTTCACCACGCGCCGCCTCGCCTGCATGGCGGCCCTCGCCGGCCTCGCGCTGCTCACGCGCGTCTCCACCGGCATGGGCCTTTACGTGGCGCTCGGCCTGCTGCTGGCCGTGCTGGCCATCGCCGACGCCACCCGCGCCGGCCAGCCGCGCGCCCCCGCCGCACGGCTGGCCGCGACGCTATCGTCGCGCCGCATCCTGGCGCCGCTCGGCATCCTGCTGGCCGGCTGCGCGGCCGCGGCAGCGGTGAATGCCCAGCGTTGGGGCAATCCGCTGACCTTCGCCGATTTCAATCTCTACCTGATGAACCGCTTCTACCCCGACCGGCTGATACGGAGCGCCGAATACGGCCTGTTCAACGTCGCCCGCATCCCCTTCGGCCTGGTCTATTACTTCTTCCCGGTCTGGGTGGTCCGCCGCGGCGACGGGCTGCTGCTGTTCGAGGAGCACCGCACCCGGCTGCTCGACGCCAGCGAGCTGCCGCCCAGCAGCTTCCTGCTCACCGACCTGCTGCCGCTCATCCTGCTCGTCGCCCTCTGCAACCTGCTGCCCCGCGCCAACCGCGCCCGCACGATCAGCACCCGCCAGACGCTCGCGATTCTCGCGGGCCTCGCCATTCCCACGTTGCTCATGCTGACGGCGATCAGCATGAACTACCGCTACCGGATGGAATTCTACCCGCTGCTGGAGTTCGGCGGCTTCATCGCACTCTATCTGCTGGCCACAAAAGCGGCCGCGCACCCGCTGTCGAGACGGCTGCGGGCGGTATTGCTCGCCGCCACGGCCATCAGCCTCGCCAGCACGTATTTCGTGCTCGCGCTCTACAAGCTGTCACCGTACGGCCCGGGGCAGATGTATCTGCAGAACGGGGTGGTCCAACTCTACGGCGACGCGCTGCGGGAGAAATTATTCCATTGATGCAATCGTCTCTGTCCGAGGACCACCCTGGAAGGCGACACCGGCAATTGACGGCGCTTCCTTCCGGCTTGCGCTCACGGCCGGTCCCAGCCGCTTCAACCAAAGTGGCGAAGAAGCCAGATCGAGGCAATGCCGCTCGCCATCGTCAAAGGAAGGTTCCTGCTCAAGACGGCAACGGCAGCCGCAACGATACCTGCGCCCCACTCTTCCGGGCCGCCTGACAGGATTGAAACCGAAACAAGAGAGACAATCAGGCATCCCGGCAACGCGTTCAACGCGCGTGCCCATGCACCGTTCCTCGGTATCCGCTGCCCGAGCAGGACTCCGGAAAGCCGGATGGCATACGTACCGACCGTAAGAGCCGCGATCACGAGCCAGGATTCAGCCACGGCGCGTCGCACCTGCCATTCCGGCCCCGGCGACGCCGCCAAGTATCAGCGCCCATGACGGCTCGATGCCGAACAACCGGATTGACGCGGCGACGACCAGGGCCGCTGCAAGCCAAGGCAGGAGATCGCTCCGGCCTTTCCAGAGCGATCTCGCAATGGCGATGAAGGCTGCCGTGAATGCAAAGTCCATCCCAAGGGCTTTGGGGTCCGGGATCGCGCTCGCGAAGACGACGCCCATGACCGTGGCGAGGCACCAGGTCAGCCAAAGGCACACGCCTCCACCAACAAGATACCAGTAGCCGACATTCCTCCCCTTGGCGCGCTCCACCAGCATCAGTGCCCAGTTCTCGTCTGTGGTGACATGAGCGCCCAGCGCGACCTGCCAGAACGGACGGCCCGCATAGACATCCCGGATCGAAGCGGTCACCAGCAAGAGCCTGAGATTGAGGGCAACTGCGGCGACGACCGCCGCAACTGCTCCGGCTCCTGCGACAATGCGTTGGACCGCAACGATCTGCGAGCCTCCGGCAAAGACGATTCCCCCCATCACTCCAACCTGGAGAGCATCGAAGCTCGCTTGAACAGCAAGGAGTCCAAAAGCCAGACCGTAGATCGCCACGCCAACGGCGAGCGGGGATATCTCACGCGCGCCGGTCCAGAAGTCGCGTGGCGAATCAGATTGCGTGGTCATGGGCCGCCTCGACCTTAGATGCAACATCAGGCTTCACCGCGCATCCCCGCACGCAAGCGCGCACGGCGCGCCAGCAGCGCCACGGATTCCAACGACGCCGTTGAGGATGATGACGTGCCGTCGTGGCACAAAAGGTTCCTCTCCCGTGCCCATTGGGGTCAGCTACTATGGCCGAAAGGCGGCTTCCTCGCCAAGGACCGCCTCGGGGCTGGCGCGGTCATCCAACCGGCGTCATATCAGCGGCCATGAAGAATGACCGCTGGTATGAGTCGTTATCTTGCGCGCCGCCGCCCACCAAGCCCGCGACAGGCACGCGCTTGCGTGCCGCAAGCGGATCGGCGCGCGATACCAACGGCCCTTGACGATGGAAGGGTCATCGTCAAGGGCCGTTGGTATCAATGCGCCTCCACGCTTCCGCCCATCTTCGGCCGCACCAGCAGGAACGTCAGCGGCACCGCCAGGAAGAAGCACAGCGCCATCAGCAGCAGCACGTCGTTATAGGCCAGCGTCAGCGCCTCGCGGTTCACCATCATCGCCATGCGCTTCAACGCCGCCAGATGCGCCTCGGCGCCCTTGGCAGCCGACATCATGCTGGTCATGCCGTGCAGCGCCTTCTCCGCCCCCGGCCGCGCCCAGGTCACCTGCTCCTGCAGATGCAGCGTGTGTATTGCCGTGCGCGTGGTCGAGATGGTGCCGATCAGCGCCAGCCCGACCGCGCCGCCCAGGTTGCGCATCAGGTTGTACAGCCCCGACGCATTCTTCAGCGCCGACGGCGGCAGCGTGCCCAACGACAGCTGGTTCACCGGCAGGAACAGGAACATCATCGAGGCGCCGCGCAGCGCCTGCGGCAGCAGCAGCTCCCAGAACGAGGACTGGCTGGTCAGATGCGCCAGCCACCACACGGACATCCCGAACACCACCAGGCCGAAGGCAAGCATCCAGCGCAGATCGAGGTATTTCGAAACCCGCCCGGCCACCGGCGCGAAGAAGAACATGGCGAGCCCGGTCACGAACATGGTCTTGCCGATCTCATAGCTGTCGAAGCCGCGCACCCGCGCCAGGAACAGCGGCACCACATACACCGCCCCGTACAGCCCGATGCCGATCACCACGCTGAACAGGCAGCCGAAGGCGAAGTTCACGTTGCGAAAGGCGCGCAACTCCACCAGCGGATCGCGCTCGCTCAGCATGCGCCAGAAGAACGCCACCCCCGCCACCGTGGCCACCGCGGCGAGCGTGCAGATCGTCTCGTCCTGGAACCAATCGTTGCGGTTGCCTTCCTCCAGCACGTATTCCAGCGATCCCAGGAACGTCGCCATCAACGCCAGCCCGAACCAGTCGAACCGGCGGAACATCGACAGGTCCGGCCGGTCGATGTCGATGAAGCGCCACACGCTGGCCGCCACCGCCAGCCCCACGGGCACGTTGATCAGGAACAGCCAGTGCCAGGACAGCGCCTGCGTCAGCCAGCCGCCCAGCGTCGGGCCGATGGTCGGCGCCAGCGTCGCGGTCAGCCCGATCAGCACTGAAACCTGCGCCCGCGCGGCGCCGGGAAACAGCAGGAAGCTGGTGGCGAACACGGTCGGAATCATGGCGCCGCCGATGAACCCCTGCAGCGCCCGGAAGGCGATCATCGCCCCGAGATTGGTCGCCATGGCGCACAGCGCCGAGAACAGCGTGAACCCCAGCGCGCTCGCGGTGAACAGCACCCGCGTGGACAGCATGCGCGACAGCCAGCCGGACAGCGGGATCATCACGATCTCGGCGATCAGGTAGCTGGTCTGCACCCAGGCCGCCTCGTCCGGGCTCGCCGCCAGCCCCGCCTGGATTTCGGTGATCGAGGCGCTGACGATCTGGATGTCCAGGATCGCCATGAACATGCCCACCACCATGGACATGAACCCGGCCCATTGCCGCCAGCTCAGCTTCGGCATGCCGGGCTGCGCGCCCGCCTGCATGGCCCGCTACCTCAGCCGCAGCGTCGCCGCCGCGGTGCCCAGGAAGCCCAGGCGCTCGGCATCGGCCCCGCGCGTGTCCACCTCGGCGGTCACCGACAGGCCCGCGCGCAGCCAGTGCGCGGCTTTCGCCTCCGCCGGCTCCAGCACGATCTTCACCGGCACGCGCTGCACCACCTTGGTGAAGTTGCCGGTGGCGTTCTCGGGCGGCAGCAGCGAGAACAGCGCCCCCGTCGCCGGCGCCAGGCTGTCCACGCGGCCATGCACCTCGGCGCCGCTGTCGATATCCGCGCTCAGCACCACCTTCTGGCCCGGCCGCATGCGCCGCAGCTGCGTCTCCTTGAAATTGGCGACCACGAAGAGCCGCTGCGCCGGCGGCGCCACCGCGATGAGCTGCTGCCCGACCATCACGTGCTGGCCCAGCTGGGCCGCGCGGTTGCCGACGACGCCGTCGAACGGCGCGCGGATCACGGTATAGGACAGGTTGCTCTCGGCCAGACGCACCGCCGCCTCGGCGGTCGGCCGGCGCGCATCGGCCTGCACCACCTGCGCCTCGGCGACCGCCAGTCCCTGCTCCGCCGTCGCCCGCTGGGCCCGCGCCGAGGCCAGGGCCGCCTCGGCCTTGCGGGCATCGGCCACCGCCTGCTCGTTGGCCTGGCGCGAGGTCCAGCCGGCGCCCACCAGCGCGCCGCTGCGCCCCGCCTCGGCCGCCGCACGCGTCACTTCCGCCTGGGCCTGTGCGACCGCCGCATCGGCCTGCGCGATCGCCGCCCGGCTCAGCTCCACTTGGCGGCGCGTCGTCGCCGCGGCCGCGGCGACCTCGGCCGCGTTGCCGCGCGCCTGATCCAGCCGCGCCTGCCAGTCCGCCGGATCCAGCGTGATCAGCGGATCGCCTGCCTTCACCACCTGGTTGTCGGCGACATGGATCGCCGCGACATCGCCCTCGATGCGCGGGCCGAGCACGACGATGTCGCCCTGCACATAGGCGTTGTCGGTGCTCTCGATGAACCGCCCCTCGGCGAGCCACCAGTTGGCGGTCGCGGCGAGACCGATCAGCAGCACGACAGCCCCGCCGGTGCGCAGCATCGCCTTGCCCGTCCACCGCGAGCGGCGCGGGCCGGGGCTGGACTGACTGCCAACCGCGGCGGCGGGCTTGTCGGAAACGGCGTTCATCAGGGACGTCCTCGGGTGAACCGGGCAGTTCAGCGCGATTCGATTACGGGACGGCCCCGGGCAACGTCAAGGATGAACTGAACCGTTCAGTTCACTTCTCGGCTTGACGCAACCGGAGCATGCGGACCACGATCCACATATGGTTCAAGATGGCGTGACCCTCCCCGATGCCGACACCGAGATCTCGCCGAAGCGCCGCCAGGTGCTCGAAGCCGCGGCCGACCTGTTCATGGCGAACGGCTACGGATCGGTCAGCATGGAGGCCGTGGCGCGCGCGGCCAACGTGTCCAAGGCCACCCTCTATGCCTATTTCGAGTCCAAGGACCAGCTCTTCGCCACCATCGTCGGCGAGGCCTGCCGCCGCAACACGGTGAACGACGAGAACTTCCCCGCGGAGGTCGAGGACATCCGCGCCGAACTGCACAAGATCGGCGTCCGCGTCCTGGGCTTCCTGCTGCAGGAGCGGACCCTCGCCATCTTCCGCGTCGCCGTCGCCGAGAGCGGCCGCTTCCCGGAGCTGGGCCGCGCCTTCATCACCAATGGTCCGCAGGCCTTCCGCGACCGCTTCGCCGCCTGGGTCGCGGCCCAGGCCGCGGCCGGCCACCTTGTCGCCGCGGACACGCATGTCGCGGCCGAACAATTCATGGCGCTGCTGCGCGCCGGCCTGTTCCTGCGCGCGACCCTCGCCCTTCCCCCCGCACCCACCGGTGCCGACATCGACGCCACCGTCGCGGCGGCTGTCGAGACCTTCCTGCGCGCCTTCGGGCCGCCGAAATAGGCCCCCGCCCCGCGGTGGCGTCACCGCGGCGGCAGGGGCCCGTTCCTGCTCAGCTCTTCGTCGGCGCCGGTTTCGCCGCCGGAGTCGTGCGATGCTGCGCGCGCTGCGCCGAGGCATAGGCGTGCAGGTCGTCCATCGTCACATAGCCCTTATGGTCCTTGTCGATCGCATCGAAGTGCCGGACCGTCTGGGTCATCTTCGCCGACCGCGCCTGTTCTTTCGTCAGGTGCCCGTCATGCGTGGTGTTGGCGGCATCGAACCGTTGCTGCAGCGTCATGTGGCTGGTTGAAGCGGTCTTGCCCGCCGGCTTGGCCGCGGGTTTCGTGGCCGGGGCCGCCTGGGTCGACACCGACGGGGCCGGGCTAGCCGGTGCCGTCGCGGCCGGTGCCGGCGTCGTCGGTGCCGTGGCTGGCGCCATCGTGCCCTGGGCATGCGCATGTCCGGCCACCATCGCCAGCGCCAACGCGGGGATCATCCATCGCATCGTCGAACCTCCTCGATTCTCGCCGCGGGAGTCTAGACCACGCCAGGCACGCCTGGCGTGTCTTCTACGTTATCTCTGTGTCGTAACGGCGTGACGGATCACCGATACCGCATCCTCGATCTGCCCAAGGGTCACATCCAGATGCGTACAGGCCCGGCCGCGATACTTGCCCATCGCCGAGAACGCCACGCCCTCGCGTCGCACCCGGGCGGCCAGGGCCTCGGCGGTCAGCCCGGTGCCGGTCGTGTCGAAGAACACCAGGTTGGTCTGCGGCACCTCCACCGTGATGCCCTCGATCTGCGCCAGCCCCCGCGCCAGCACGCGCGCGTTCGCATGGTCCTCGGCCAGCCGGTCCACGTGGTGGTCCAGCGCGTACAGGCAGGCGGCGGCGCAGATGCCGCCCTGGCGCATGGACCCGCCGAGCCGCTGCTTCCAGCGCCAGGCCCGGCCGATGAACTCGCTGCTGCCGCACAGCACGGCACCCAGCGGCGCGCCCAGGCCCTTGGTGAAGTCCAGCCACACGCTGTCGAACCCGGCGACCATCTCGGCCGGCGCGATGCCGGCGGCCACGGTCGCGTTCGTCAGCCGCGCGCCATCCATGTGGGTGGCCATACCGCATTCGTGCGCGAAGGCGGCGATCGCGTTCAGCGTGGCCAGCGGCCAGACGGCGCCGCCACCCAGATTGGCCGTCTGCTCCACCTCCACCAGCGTCTGCGGCGGCGCATAGCGGCTCTTCGGCCGGATCGCCGCCTGCAGCGCCTCCAGCGAGAACTGGCCCTGCGGCCCGGACAGCCCGGTGATCTGCGCCCCCGTCAGCGCCGCGGCGCCGCCGCCTTCGCTGGTCAGGATATGCGCGGTCTCGTGCGCCAGGATCTCATCGCCGGGGCGGCAATGCGTCAGGATCGCCACCTGGTTGCACATCGTGCCGCTGGGCAGGAACACCGCGGCCTCCTTGCCCAGCAACGCTGCCATGCGCTCGCACAGCGCGGTCACGGTGGGATCGGTGCCCGCCTGCTCGTCGCCCAGCTCGGCCGCCACCATCGCCGCCTTCATCGCCGGCGTCGGCTTGGTCTGCGTGTCCGAATACAGGTTGACGCGCACGGGCGGCAGACCGGGGGGCGGGGGCGGCGGGGCATGGACCATGGGGCACTTCTCCGAACGGCTTCAGCGCGATTGCGCCGTGGCAGAGAAGCAGCAACCGGACGGATGCGCCAGACCCCGCGAATCCCGATCAGGTGTCGGGACCGGCCACGCCGAGACGGCCGAAGAACACCATCGGCCCCGTCGGCTGACCGGTCGGCGATCCGCCTTCCGGTTCGACGCTGATCTCGATCAGCATCCCCGGCGACGGCCGCACCGCGCCCCCCGGCATCATCGTCACCTTGCCGGGCTCATGCGGCAGCACGCCCATGCTGACCCGCGCCGTCGCCCCGACCGGTAGGCCCCATAGCTGCAGCGAGCGGCCCGATGGCGCCTGCAACTGCCGCCCCGTCGTCGCCGGCAGCGCGCTCAAGCGCAGCGCCCCGCTCCGGTCCACCTCGGCCATCAGCGCCGGCGCGTTCCGGTCGGTCACCAGCACGGTCATGATCCGTTCCGGCTCCGGCCGCGGCGCGAAGGCAAAGGCGGCGATCCCGGCCGCCACCGCCGTCGCCCCCAGCGCCCAGAACCGCCACACCCACGCCATCCGCGCCGCCCGCTTCGCCCGTGGTGCGCGTTGCGGCGCGATGCGCGCCTCGATGCGGTCCCATGTATCGGGCGGCGGCGCCTCCGGCCGCACCAACGTTGCCAGCGGCGCCAGCCGCGCCTGCCATGCCTCCACCGCCTTGCGCCAGACCGGATCGGCCTGCATGGCCACCGAGACGAGCTGGGCCGTGCGCGCATCCAGCGTGCCCAGCACGAACTCGCCGGCCATCGCCTCGCGCCCGGCCGGGTCGTCCGGCAGCCCGCCCGCAGGCCGCGCCGGCGCGCCGCTCACGACAGGCACTCCCGCAGGCTCAGCAGGCCGCGGCGAATCCATGCCTTCACCGTGCCCAGCGGCGCATCCAGCTTCGCGGCGATCTCCGGATGCGACAACCCATGCACGAACGCCAGCACGATGCCCTGGCGGTTCTTCGCCTCCAGCCGGCCCAGGCAATCGCGCAGCCGCGCGCCGCTCTCGGACGCCATCAGCGCCTCCAGCGCATCCGGATCGATGGCGGAATCGCCCAGGTTCGGATCGTCGCTCGCCACCTCGCGCCCGCGCGTGCGCGCCACATCCAGCGCCGCATGGCGGACGATGGCGGCCAGCCACGCCTCGGCACTGCCGCGCGCGGCATCGAACTGGCGTGCCCGCTCCCATACCTTCAGGAACGCGTCCTGCAGCACGTCCGCGGCACTGGAGCGATCGCGCAGGATGGCCATGGCAATCCCGAACAGGCGTGTCGACTGCCTGACATAGATGGCCCGCAGCGCCGCCCGGTCGCCGCGGGCGACAGACGCCAGCAGGTCGGTCAGTTCAGCCTCAGCTCGCATGACGCCCTGCCGACGCCACCGGACGCGCGACTTCGCAACGGCCGCATGCCATATGGCCGTCGTTACGAAAACTCATGTCTTCGCCGGCTGCGGCGCGGGCCCGGTTGCCGATGCCGGCGGCGGCCCATACACGTCGCGGGCGCGCTTGAGGAAGGCATTCACCATCCGGCGCACCGCTTCGTGGAACACCACACCGATCGCCGCCTGCAGGATGCGGCTGCGAAACTCGAAATCGACGAAGAAATCCACCCGGCAGCAATGCGGCTCGGGCGTGAACGTCCAATGGTTGTTCAGATAGCGGAACGGGCCCTTCTCGTAGCGCACCCGGATGTCCCAGGGCGTGTCCGCGCTGCCGCGCTGCAGCGTCACCCGGCTGGTGAAGCTCTCGCGGAACGGCCCGAAGCCGATGGTCAGGTCCGCCACCAGTTCCGTCTCCGTGCGGGTGCGCACGCGCGCACCCACGCACCACGGCAGGAACTGCGGATAGCGCCCGACATCCGCCACCAGGTCGAACAATTGTTCCGCCTGGTATTGGACGACCCGGCTCTCCGCATGGGTCGGCATGCTAGTCCGCGGCCGCGGCGAGCTGGGTCTCGCGGGCCGCCTTCAGCTGCGCGAAATCGGCATCGGCGTGATACGAGCTGCGCGTCAGCGGCGTCGCCGACACCAGCAGGAACCCCTTGGCCCGCGCCAGCGCCGCGTACTCCGCGAATCCCTCGGGGGTCACGAACTCCGCCACCGCCGCATGCTTCACCGTCGGCTGCAGATACTGGCCCAGCGTCAGGAAATCGACATCGGCCACGCGCAGGTCGTCCATCACCTGCATGATCTCCGCCCGGCCCTCGCCCAGCCCGACCATCAGGCCGGACTTGGTGAAGATCGTCGGATCCAGCCGCTTCACCGAATCCAGCAGCCGCAGCGACTGGTAGTAGCGTGCGCCCGGCCGGATCGACGGATACAGCCGCGGCACCGTCTCCAGATTGTGGTTGAACACGTCCGGCCGCGCCTGCACCACCACCTCGGCAGCGCCGGGCTTGCGCAGGAAATCCGGCGTCAGCACCTCGATCGTGGTGGCCGGCGCCGCCTCGCGCACGGCGCGGATCACGGCGGCGAAATGCGCCGCCCCGCCATCGGCCAGGTCATCGCGGTCCACCGACGTGATCACCACATGCCGCAGCCCCAGCTTGGCCACCGCATCGGCCACGCGCTGCGGCTCGGTCGCCTCCAGCGCATTCGGCTGCCCGGTGCGCACGTTGCAGAAGCTGCAGGCGCGCGTGCAGGTGTCGCCCATGATCATCATGGTGGCGTGGCGCTGCGACCAGCATTCGCCGATATTCGGGCAGGCCGCCTCCTCGCACACCGTCACCAGCCCGTGGCTGCGCATCAGCTCCCGCGTCTCGTGATAGACGGGGTGCGTGGGCGCCTTTACCCGGATCCAGGCGGGCTTGCGCTGGATCGGGTTGTCCGGGCGGTGCGCCTTCTCGGGGTGGCGCACATCCAGGCGATGATCGATGACGACGCGGGTTGACATGCTCGCTTCCGCCGTAAGTGGTCAGGCTACAGGCCAGAGCAATATCGCCAGAGGTGGAATCACCGGGCGATGAAATTGCTCGTCAAAACAATAATCCAGAGCATGATCGGTGCCTCTATCCGCACCGATCACGCTCTAGAAGTGGATGGCGCGTCCGTAGGCGTCAAGCACGGCCTCATGCATCGTCTCGGAAACCGTGGGATGCGGAAACACCGTGTGCATCAGCTCCGCTTCGGTGCTCTCCAGCGTCCGCGCGACGGCGTAGCCCTGAATCAGCTCGGTCACTTCGGTGCCGATCATGTGCGCCCCCAGCAATTCGCCGGTGTTGGCGTCGAACACGGTCTTCACCATGCCTTCGGGCTCGCCCATGGCGATCGCCTTGCCGTTGCCGATGAACGGGAACCGTCCGACGCGCACCTGATGCCCCTCGGCCTTGGCGCGCGCCTCCGTGAGCCCGACCGAGGCCACCTGCGGCCGGCAATAGGTGCAGCCCGGGATATTGGTCCAGTCGATCGGATGCACGTCGTTCACGCCTGCGATCTTCTCCACGCAGACCACGCCCTCGTGGCTCGCCTTGTGCGCGAGCCAGGGCGGCCCCGCGAGATCGCCGATGGCGTACACGCCCGGCTCCCCGGTGCGGCACCATTCGTCGATCACCACATGGGTGCGATCCACCTTCACGCCCGTGCCTTCGAGGCCGATGCCCTCGACGTTGCCGACGATGCCCACGGCCGAGATCACCCGATCGACGGTGATCTCCTGGTTCTTGCCGCCGGCCTCCACCGTCACCGTCACGCTGTCCGCGCCCTTCTTCACGCCCTTCACGGCGGCCGACGTCAGGATCTTCATCCCCTGCTTCTCGAACGACTTCCGGGCGAACGCCGAGATCTCCTCGTCCTCGACCGGCAGCACGCGGTCCAGCACCTCCACCACCGTCACCGCCGCACCCATGTTGCGGTAGAAGCTGGCGAACTCGATGCCGATGGCGCCGGAGCCGATCACCAGCAGCGATTTCGGCATCGCCGCCGGCACCATCGCCTCGCGATAGGTCCAGATCAGCTTGCCGTCCGATTCCACGCCCGGCAGCTGCCGCGCCCGCGCCCCGGTCGCCAGGATGATGTGCGGCGCCGTCAGCGTCGCCACCGGCTTGCCGTCCTTCTCCACCGCCAGCCCGTGCTTGCCCGCGAGCTTGCCGCTGCCGTCGAACACCGTGACCTTGTTCTTCTTCAGCAGATGCGCGACCCCCGACGACAACTGCTTGGCCACCCCGCGCGACCGCTTCACCACGGCCCCCAGGTCGTAGCGCACGTTGTCGGCGGCGAAGCCGAAGTCCTTCAGGTTGTGCAGCAGATGATTGATCTCGGAACTGCGCAGCAGCGCCTTGGTGGGAATGCAGCCCCAGTTCAGGCAGATCCCGCCCAGATGCTCGCGCTCCACCACCGCGGTCTTCAGCCCGAGCTGGGCCGCGCGGATGGCCGCGACATAGCCGCCGGGGCCACCGCCGAGAACGATCACGTCGAAACTCTGGTCGGCCATTGTCCGGTTCCTTTTCAGGCCGCAACCGCGGCCAGCGTCTCGCCACTGAGCTGCTGCATCGTCCACTCGTCCTTCGGCCGGGCGCCGAGCGAGCGGTAGAACTTCACCGCCGGCGCGTTCGAATCGAGCACGGACCACTCCATGCGCGCGCACCCCTCGGCGATCGCACGGCGCGCCAGTTCGCGGAACACGGCGCGCCCGATCCCCTGGCCGCGCCGCTCGGGCAGCACGTAGACGTCCTCGAGATACAGGCCGGGGCGGCCGGTGAACGTGCTGAAATTGTAGAACCACAGCGCGAAGCCGACGGGCTGCCCGTCGGCCTCCACGATCATGGCCTGGCAACGCGCCGGCGCGCCGAACAGCGCCCGGGCGAAATCCGCCTCGGTCGCCACCGCCTCGTGCGACAGCTTCTCGTACTCGGCGAGCGCCTGCACGAAGCCGGCGACGATCGCCTCGTCGCCGGGAACGGCGTCGCGGAAGGAGAACGCGCCGCTCACAGCATCAGGCTCAGCGGGTCCTCGACGATGCGCTTGAACTCGGCGAGCCACTCGGCCCCGAGCGCACCGTCCACCACCCGGTGATCGACCGACAGCGTGCAGGTCATCACCGTCGCGATCCCCAGCGCCCCGTCCTTCACCACCGGCCGCTGCTGCCCCGCGGCCACCGCGAGAATGGCGGCCTGCGGCGGGTTGATGATGGCCGAGAAGTTCGACACCCCGTACATCCCCATGTTCGAGATCGAGAACCCGCCGCCCTGGAACTCCTCGGGCTTCAGCTTGCCGCTTTTGGCCCGGGCGGCCAGGTCCTTCATCTCGTTGCTGATCGCCGCCAGGCCCTTCTGGTCGGCCTTGCGCACGATCGGCGTGATCAGCCCGTCGGGGATCGACACGGCCACGCTGATATCGACGTCGTCGTACAGAACCAGCGCCTCGTCGGTCCAGCTCGCGTTCACCCTGGGCACGCGCCGCAGGGTCAGCGCCGCCGCCTTGATGATCAGGTCGTTCACCGACAGCTTGAACGCCGCCGGCCCTTCCTTCGCGCTCTTGGCGTTCAGCTCGCCGCGCAGCTTCAGCAGCGCATCGAGTTCCACATCCATCGAGACATAGAAATGCGGGATCGTCGCTTTCGCCTCGGTCAACCGCCGCGCAATCACCTTGCGCACGGTGCTGTGCGGCACCAGCGTGTGCGGCCCCGCGATCGCCGGCGCGGGCGCCTTGGCGGCCGGGGCGGCTGCCGGCGCCGCCATTGGCGCCGCGGCCGCAGCGGGCGCCACGCCGCGCTGCTGTGCGGCATCGATATCCGCCTTCACGATCCGCCCGCCGGGTCCGCTGCCTTTCAGCGCCGCCAGGTCGATCCCGGCCTGCTTGGCCATCCGGCGCGCCAGCGGGGAAGCGAACACACGCTCGCCCGCCGCCTGCCCGTCAACCTTCGCGGCCGGCGCCGCCGGTGCGGCGGCGGCCGCCACGGGCGCCGGAGCAGGAGCAGGAGCAGGAGCAGGAGCAGGAGCAGGAGCAGCCGCCGGCTGCGGCACAGCCGGCGCCGCCGCAGCGGCCGGCACCGCCTCGCCCGGCTCCACCAGCACGGCGATCGGCTCGTTGACCTTCACCCCGGCGGTACCGTCGGCGACCAGGAGCTTGCCCATGACCCCCTCGTCCACCGCCTCGACCTCCATGGTCGCCTTGTCGGTCTCGATCTCGGCGATCACGTCGCCGGCCTTGACCGTATCGCCTTCCTTCTTCAGCCAGCGCGCCAACGTGCCCTCGGTCATCGTCGGGCTCAGTGCGGGCATCAGGATGTTTGTGGCCATGGCTGCGTTCCCCTACCCAGATGATCAGACGATTTTCCGAACGGCGTTGACCACCCAGTCAGGCTGCGGGAGGGCAAGCTTCTCCAGGTTCGCGGCATAGGGCAGCGGCACGTCCTCGCCGTGTACCCGCACCGGCGGCGCGTCCAGCCAGTCGAAGCACTGTTCGATGATCTGCATGTTCACTTCGGCGCCGATGCCGGCGAACGGCCAGCCTTCCTCCACCGTCACGATGCGGCTGGTCTTCTTCACGCTCGCCGCGATCGTGTCGATGTCGAGCGGCCGCAGGCTGCGCAGGTTGATCACCTCGGCACTGATGCCCTGCTCGGCCAGCGCCTCGGCCGCCTTCATGGCCACGCCGACCATGATGCTGAACGCCACGATCGTCACGTCGGTGCCGGCGCGCTCGACCTTCGCCTTGCCGATCGGCAGCACGAAGTCCGGATCGACGGGGCATTCGAAATGCTGCCCGTACAGGATCTCGTTCTCCAGGAAGATCACCGGGTTCGGATCGCGGATCGCCGCCCGCAGCAGCCCCTTGGCGTCGGCCGCCGACCACGGCGCCAGCACCTTCAGCCCGGGGCAATGCGCGTACCAGCTCGCGTAGCACTGGCTGTGTTGTGCGGCCACGCGGCTCGCCGCACCGTTCGGGCCGCGGAACACGATGGGGCAGCCCATCTGGCCGCCGGACATGTACAGCGTCTTGGCCGCCGAATTGATGATCTGGTCGACCGCCTGCATGGCGAAGTTGAACGTCATGAACTCGACGATCGGCTTCAGCCCGTTCATCGCCGCACCCACGGCCATGCCGGCGAAGCCGTGCTCGGTGATCGGCGTGTCGATGACGCGCTTGGGCCCGAATTCCTCCAGCAACCCCTGGCTCACCTTGTAGGCACCCTGGTACTGCGCGACTTCCTCGCCCAGCAGGAACACGGCGTCGTCCGCGCGCAGCTCGGCGGCCATGGCATCGCGCAACGCCTCACGCACCGTCAGCGGCGCGGTCGGCCCCCAGTCCTTCTCCGCCGCCGGGGCGGCCGCCGCCGGCGCCGCATGCACGGGTGCCGGGGCCGCAACCGGTGCGGGGACTGCTACCGGAGCCGGCGCCGGGGCCGGCGTCGCGGCCGCGGACACATCCTCGCCATCGGCCGCGAGCACCGCGATCGGCGTGTTCACCGCCACCCCCTCGGCCCCCTCCGGCACCAGGATCCGCGCCAGCTTGCCTTCGTCCACCGCCTCGACCTCCATGGTCGCCTTGTCGGTCTCGATCTCGGCGATCACGTCGCCGGCGCGCACGTCGTCGCCTTCCTTCTTCAGCCAGCGCGCCAGCTTGCCCTCGGTCATCGTCGGCGACAAAGCGGGCATCAGGATCTGGGTCGACATGGTGCTCAGCCCTCCACCAGCACGTCGGTATACAGCTCCGACGGATCGGGCTCCGGGCTCGTCTGCGCGAAATCCGCGGCGTCCTGCACGATCGCCTTGACCTCGTCGTCGATCTTCTTGATCTCGGCCTCGTCCACGCCCAGCCCCTCCAGCTTGTGCCGCGCCCCTTCGATGCAGTCGCGCTCGCTGCGCATCTTCTGCACTTCCTCGCGGGTGCGGTACTTGCCGGGATCGGACATCGAATGGCCGCGATACCGATAGGTCTTCACCTCCATCAGGTACGGCCCCTTGCCGGCGCGGCAATGCGCCACCGCCGCCGCCGCCGCCTCATGCACCGCCTCCACGTCCATTCCGTCCACCTGCACGCCCGGCATGCCCCACGGCGCGCCGTTCTTCGACAGGTCGCGGCTGGCCGTGGCGCGGTCCACCGACGTGCCCATGCCGTATTTGTTGTTCTCGATCACGTAGATCACCGGCAGCTTCATCAGGCTCGCCAGGTTGAAGCTCTCGAACACCTGGCCCTGGTTGGCCGCGCCGTCGCCGAAATAGGTCGCGCACACCCGGTCGTTGCCGCGATACCAGTTGCTGAACCCGAGCCCCGTGCCCAGGCTCACCTGCGCGCCGACGATGCCGTGCCCGCCGAAGAAGTTCCGCTCCTTGCTGAACATGTGCATGGAGCCGCCCTTGCCGTGGGAATACCCCGTGCTCCGCCCGGTCAGCTCGGCCATCACACCGCGCGCCTCCATGCCGGTCGCCAGCATGTGGCCGTGGTCGCGATAGGACGTGATCACCTGGTCGCCCTCGCCCAGCGCCATCTGGATGCCGACCACCACGGCTTCCTGGCCGATATACAGGTGGCAGAACCCGCCGATCAGCCCCATGCCATAAAGCTGCCCGGCCTTCTCCTCGAAGCGCCGGATCAGCAGCATGTCGCGATAGGCCCGCAGCAGCTCCGCCTTGCCCAGCCCGGCCTCGTCCTGGCCCGACCTGGTCTTGCCGCGCTTCCTGGTCTCCGCAGCCTGCGCCATGGCGCCATCCCCCCACGCTTGAGCCATCGGGCCCGGCGGTCCGAGCCTGTCAGTCAAACACCTAGCGGCGGCCACCGCACCAGACAAGCATGCCGTATGCAAACCATTCTTGTGCAACGCAATAGTGACCATTAACCGCATTGCGGTTAACCGCTTGTCCGACGCGGAAAGCGGCGCCGAGGCGCCCGGCCGCCGTTTCACCAACCCCCCTGCTCCGAGACCGATTCTTTCGTACCCGGCACCATCTTCGCACTGAGATTGCCACCGCACGGCCCGGATGGCGAGCCCACGCGCAGACGTGATGTCTGCCGCCATCGCGCACAGGAGCACGAGATGACCCTCCCCCCCGGCTTTCGCCGCCTCGCCTGGTCCAACCTCTCGGCCCAGGCCGCCGAGCAGGTTTCGCTTGCCGCCGCGCCGCTGCTGGCGGTGCTGTTGCTCGGCGCGGGCGCGGCCGGCACCGGCCTGCTTTCGGCCGCCCAGACCCTGCCGTTCCTGCTGCTGTCCCTGCCGGCCGGGCTGCTGGCCGACCGCATGCAGCGCCGCCGCCTCATGGTCATAGCCGAGCTGGTCCGCGCCGCCGCATTGGCGCTGCTGCCGGTGCTGATCTTCGCCGACATGCTGTCGTTGCCGTTGCTGGCCCTGATCGGCGCCGCCACCGCCACGGGCACGGTGGTGTTCAGCGTCGCCGCCCCGGCTCTGGTGCCCGCACTGGTGCCGCGCGCGCAGCTGACCATCGCCAACACCCACCTGGAACTGGCCCGCAGCCTGGCTTTCGCCGCCGGGCCGCCGCTTGCCGGCACGCTGGTCGCGTTCGCCGGCGGCAGCGCCGCCTTCATCCTGGCAGCCGCGCTCTCGGCCGCCGCCGCCCTGCTGCTCGCGCGCTTGCCCGAGTCGCCGCGCGCGCCCGCGCCGCCGCGCCGCATCCGCGCCGAGCTCGCGGAAGGCTGGCGCTTCGTCGCCCGGCACGACCTGCTGCGCCCGATCATGGCCACCGCCGTCGGCTGGAACCTCTCCTGGTTCGTCCTGCAGGCCGCCTTCGTGCCGTTCGCCGTCACCCGCCTGGGCCTGAGCGCCACCGGCATCGGCCTCATCATGGGCGCCTATGGCGTGGGCATGGTCGCCGGCGCCGCGCTGGCCCCATGGCTCGGCGCGCGCGTGCGCTTCGGCACGCTGATCGCGAGCGGCCCGGCCGCCTCGGTCGCCGCCGCCGCCGCCATGGCCGCCAGCACGGCGCTGCCGTTCGCCATCCTGCCGATGCTCGGCTTCTTCCTGTTCGGCGTCGGCCCGATCCTGTGGACGATCGGCCAGACCACCCTGCGCCAGGCGGTCACGCCGCCGCACATGCTCGGCCGCGTCTCCGCCCTGGTGATGATGGCCACCGCCGGCGCCCGCCCGATCGGCGCCGCCCTGGGCGGGCTGGTCGGCGAGATGATCGGCCTGGAAGCCGCCATCCTGCTCGCCGCCGCCGGCTTCGTGGCGCAATGGCTGGTCATCGTCGCCTCGCCGGTGCCCCGCCTGCACGCGCTGCCTGAGCCAGCAGGTTAATACCGGACGCCGGTTAGAACAGACGCTGCCCGCTGCCGTAGGGCACGATGATGTCGTTGGGATCGGACAGGTTCAGCATCGCCCGCGACCGCTCGTCCAGCGAATCCGGGTCCAGCCGGCTGGTGCGCAGCGCCGTCACCCGGCGCTCCCACGCCGCCAGCTCGATCTCGGCGCGCTGCAACTCGGCCTGCGCCGCCTTCAGGTCGTCCTGGCGCAGCGCATAGGCCTGCAGCCCGCGATCGCCCTGCGTGGCCTGCCAGAGGAAATAGGTCACCAGCGACAGGAATACCAAAGGAGGTATCGCCGCCTTGCCCTTGCGTTTCAGCCCGCGCGCAATGCTCATCGCTCAGCCCGTACGATCGGCCACATAATTCTTCGGGATCATAGCCGAGGAATCGGCCAAGTACAAACTGGCGTTACAAACCGCCGTTGCAATGCCAAAGCGATGTCTCGGTTTTGCCACGGCCGGGGCGCTCCCTTCCATCGGCGACGACATCGCCGCAACAAAGGAGCCCCACGTGTTCCACCGTCCGATCCTGCTCGCCGCCGCCGGCGCCCTCGCTTTGCTCGCGGCCACTCCCGCCCACGCCGACTGGGACCGTGGCAACAGCGGCTGGCGCCACCAGCAATGGCGCGCGCCGGCGTGGCGCGACCGCCACTGGCGCCCGCACGACTGGCGCGCGCATGCGTGGCGCCCGTACCACCCTTACCGCTCCTACGCCCCGCCCGCCGCCTACCATCCGCCGCATTACGGCTATTACGGCCGCTGAACGCTTAACCCCTCCCGCCCGCGCGGGAGGGGCCTGCGCTGCTCAGCGCCGCAGAATGTTCCGCCCGGCATAGCGCGAAGCCGCTCCCAGCTCCTGCTCGATGCGGATCAGCTGGTTGTATTTCGCGGTGCGGTCGCTGCGCGCCAGGCTGCCGGTCTTGATCTGCCCGCAATTCGTCGCCACCGCCAGATCGGCGATCGTCGCATCCTCGGTCTCGCCGGAACGGTGGCTCATCACCGCCTTGAACCCGGCCCGGTGCGCGATCTCCACCGCCTCCAGCGTCTCGCTCAGCGTGCCGATCTGGTTCACCTTCACCAGGATCGCATTGCCCGTTCCCTGCTCGATGCCGCGCAGCAGCCGCTCGGGATTGGTCACGAACAGGTCGTCGCCCACCAGCTGCAGCTTGCCGCCCAGCGCCTCGGTCAGCAGCTTCCAGCCGTCCCAGTCATCCTCGGCGCAGCCGTCCTCGATCGAGGCGATCGGATAGCGCGCCGCGAGATCGGCGAGATAGGCAACCATGCCCTCGCGATCCAGCACCTTGCCCTCGCCCTCCAGCCGGTACATCCCGTCGCTGAAGAACTCGGTCGAGGCGCAATCCAGCGCGAAGGTCACATCCTCGCCCAGCCGGTATCCCGCCTTCTCGCAGGCCCGGCTGATGAAGGCCAGCGCTTCGTCGGCAGATTTCAGGTTGGGCGCGAACCCGCCCTCGTCGCCCACATTGGTGTTGTGGCCGGCATCGTGCAGCTGCTTCTTCAGCGCCGCGAAGATCTCCGCCCCCATCCGCACCGCATCCGCCAGGCTGCCCGCGCCCACCGGCTGCACCATGAATTCCTGGATGTCGATCGGGTTGTCGGCATGCTTGCCGCCATTGACGATGTTCATCATCGGTACCGGCAGCATGCGCGCGAACACGCCGCCGACATAGCGGTACAGCGGCATGTCGCTCTCCGCCGCGGCCGCCTTGGCAACCGCCAGGCTCACGCCCAGGATCGCGTTCGCCCCCAGATTCGCTTTGTTCGGCGTGCCGTCGAGCTCGATCATCGTCTCGTCGATCAACACCTGCTCGCTCGGGTCCATCCCACCGATCGCATCGAGGATGGGCCCCTCGACATTGGCGACCGCCTGCTGCACCCCCTTGCCGCCGAACCGCGTCGTGTCGCCGTCGCGCAGTTCCACCGCCTCGTGCGCCCCGGTCGAAGCGCCCGACGGCACGGCCGCCCGCCCCGCGGCCCCGCTGTCCAGAACCACGTCAACCTCGATCGTCGGGTTGCCGCGGCTGTCCAGGATTTCACGGGCAGTGATGTCGGCGATGGCACTCATGGGGTCACCTGTCCACAGGTTGTTTCGGGCGGCGGTGGCGTATCACCCCATCCGGTTTCGTGCCACCCCGTCAGTCGTCGGCCCGCCCGCCCAGATCGGTATAGAAGCGCAGCAGATAGCCGTCCGGATCAATCACCACGAATTGCCGGTTGCAGGACAGGAAATTGCCGGTCCTGTACCACTTCACTTCCATGGGCAGCCGGATCAGCGCGCCATTCGCCAGCACGGCCCGGTGCAGCGCCTCGACATCGGGCACGCGGATCTGCAGGTTCATGCCGCGGCCGTTCGGATATTCCAGCAATCCCGCCAGGAAATGCCGCCCCACCGCCTGTTCCAGCATGATCTCCGCGCCGTCGCGGCCCAGATAGGCGAAGCGTTTCTTCGGCCGTTCCCACATCACCCGGAAGCCCAGCTCGTCCCGATAGAATGCCACGCTGCGGCAGATATCGGCCACCATCAGCTCTGGCACCAGGACAGCCATCAGTCCTGTTTTGCCAGTGCGTCGAACGCCTTCAGTCGCGCGATCAGCGCCGGCATCTCGCGCAGCGGGATCATGTTCGGCCCGTCGCTCGGCGCCCGCTCCGGGTCCTCGTGCGTCTCGATGAACACCGCGGCCACCCCCACCGCGAGCGCCGCCCGCGCCAGCACCGGCGCGAATTCCCGCTGCCCGCCGGACGACGTGCCCTGCCCGCCCGGCTGCTGCACGGAGTGGGTCGCGTCGAACACCACGGGATATCCGGTGCGCGCCATGATCGGCAGCGCCCGGAAATCCGTCACCAGCGTGTTGTAGCCGAAGCTCGCGCCGCGCTCGGTCAGCAGGATGTTCTCGTTGCCTGTGCCCGCGATCTTCGCCGCCACGTTCACCATGTCCCAGGGCGCGAGGAACTGCCCCTTCTTCACGTTGATCGCCCGCCCGGTCTCCCCGGCAGCGATCAGCAGATCGGTCTGCCGGCACAGGAAGGCGGGGATCTGCAGCACGTCCACCACCTCGGCGGCGGGCGCGCAGTGCTCCACCGCGTGCACGTCGGTCAGCACCGGCCGGCCGAAGCGCTCGCGCACGGCGGCCAGGATGCCCAGCCCGTGCTTCAGGCCCACGCCACGCGCGGCGGCGGCGCTGGTGCGGTTGGCCTTGTCGAAGCTGCTCTTGTAGATCAGCGGCACCCCCGCCGCGGTGCAGATCTCGTCCAGCGCCGCCGCCATTTCCAGCGCGTGCCCCAGGCTCTCGATCTGGCACGGCCCGGCGATCAGCACGAAGGGGCGGTCATTGGCGATCGCGATGCCACCGACCCGCACGGCCCGTGCCTCAGACAAGGCGGGCCTGCTTCACGGCGGCTTCGATGAACCCGCGGAACAACGGATGCGGCGCGAACGGCTTGGACTTCAGCTCCGGATGGAACTGCACGCCGATGAACCAGGGATGCCCCGGAAGCTCGACGATCTCCGGCAGCACCCCGTCCGGCGACATGCCGGAGAAGCACAGCCCGGCATCCTCCAGCCGCTCGCGATAGCGCACGTTCACTTCGTAGCGATGCCGGTGCCGCTCGGAGATCTCGGGGGCGCTGTCATACATCGCGCGCACCAGCGAGCCTTCGGCCAGCACCGCCGGATAGGCGCCCAGCCGCATGGTGCCGCCGAGATTGCCGCCGACGCTGCGCCGCTCCATTTCGTTGCCGCGCGCCCATTCGGTCAGCAGCCCCACCACCGGCTCGTCGCACGGCCCGAACTCGGTTGAGGACGCGCGTTCCAGCCCGGCCAGGTGCCGGGCTGCCTCGATCACCGCCATCTGCATGCCGAAGCAGATGCCGAAGAACGGCACAAGCCGCTCGCGCGCGAACCGCACCGCCTCGATCTTGCCCTCGCTGCCGCGCTCGCCGAACCCGCCCGGCACCAGGATGCCGTGCACGCCTTCCAGCTTCTCGACCCGATCCGGCTGCTCGAAGATCTGGCTGTCGATCCAGTCGAGCTGAACCTTCACGCGATTGGCGATGCCGCCATGCGCCAGCGCCTCGGACAGGCTTTTGTAGCTGTCCAGCAGGTTGGTGTATTTCCCCACCACCGCGATGCGCACCTCGCCCTCGGGCGCGCGCACGATGTTGACGATGTTCTGCCAGCGCGAAACATCCGGCTCCACCGCGAAGGGCAGGCCGAAATGACGCAGCACTTCGCGGTCCATGCCCTCGGCGTGATAGCTGATCGGCACGTCGTAGATCGTGTCCACGTCCAGCGCCGGGACCACCGCCTCCGGCCGCACGTTGCAGAACAGCGCGATCTTGCGCCGTTCGTTCACGGGGATCGGCCGGTCGCTGCGGCACAGCAGCATATGCGGCTGGATGCCGACGCTCAGCAGCTCCTTCACCGAGTGCTGCGTCGGCTTGGTCTTCAATTCGCCGGCCGACGGGATGTAGGGCACCAGCGTCAGGTGCACGAACATCACCTGCTCCGGCCCCAGCTCGTTGCCGAGCTGGCGGATCGCCTCCAGGAACGGCAGGCTCTCGATGTCGCCCACCGTGCCGCCGATCTCGATCAGCGCGAAATCCAGGCCGGCGCCGGTGTCGCGGGTGATCGCCTCCTTGATGGCGTCGGTGATGTGCGGAATCACCTGCACCGTGGCGCCCAGGTAGTCGCCGCGCCGCTCCTTGGCGATCACCTCGGCATAGATCCGCCCGGTGGTCGCGTTGTCCGCGCGCGTCGCGGACACCCCGGTGAAGCGCTCGTAATGGCCGAGGTCGAGGTCGGTCTCGGCCCCGTCATCGGTGACGAACACCTCGCCGTGCTGCAACGGCGACATGGTTCCGGGATCGACGTTCAGATAGGGATCGAGCTTGCGCAGCCGCACGGAATACCCGCGCGCCTGCAGCAGCGAGCCTAGCGCCGCCGAGGCGATACCTTTGCCGAGGGATGAAACCACGCCGCCGGTGATGAAGACGAACCGCGTCATGGGCGGCCAGTATAGAGGCGCGCCCGAGTCTCGGGAAACCCGTACAGCATGGCTTGAGTCCTGATAGGTGGAATGCGCCGGGCGCAGGTCGGCGCGCGCCCCGCTTCGCGAGTGGTTGGCGGAAGGCTTACCGGGTCGGAACCGTCGGGCCGGTGGGCGCCGGTGCGGGCGCGGGTTCGGCCGGCGCCGAGGTCTGCGGCGCCGGCGGCGTGTCCAGCAGCGACCGGCCGACGCCGGTGGTGCCCCGGTTCATCAGCGCCAGCGTCAGCGACAGCGCGAAGAACAGTGTGCCCAGGATCGCGGTGGTCCGCGTCAGCAGGTTGGCGGTGCCGCGCCCGGACATGAAGCTGCCCATGCCCTGCGACGTGCCGATCCCCAGCCCGCCGCCCTCGCTGCGCTGGATCAGCACAACGCCGATCAGGGCGAGCGTCACGAACAGATGGATGATCAGCAATACGGTCGTCATCGGAATCCCCGGGGCTTCGCCGCGCCTTCTACAAGCCCGGCGCCAGATTGCAAAGTCGAGCCCCCCAACTCCCCCTCTCCCCTCGCGGGAGAGGGCCGGGGTGAGGGGGCGAACCCGAAGGAAGCCAGCCGCCTCCCCCCGCCCTTACCCCCGCGCCGCCTGCGCGATCGCCAGGAAATCCGCCGCGTTCAGGCTGGCCCCGCCGACCAGCGCCCCGCCCACCTCCGGCACCGCCAGCAGGGCCGCGGCATTGGACGGCTTCACCGACCCGCCATACAGGATGCGCACCCCAGCCCCCGCCGCGCCCAGCAGCCGCACCAGTTCGTCGCGGATGAACGCATGCATCGCCGCCACGTCGGCCTCGGTGGCGGTCCGCCCGGTGCCGATCGCCCAGACCGGCTCATAGGCCACCACACCCGCGAACCCCTCGGGCAGGCTGCCCGCGAGCTGCGCGCCCACCACCGCGGTTTCGCGCCCCGCCGCCCGCTCGGCCTCGGTCTCGCCCACGCACACAATCGGGGTCAGCCCCGCCGCCACGGCCGCCGCCGCCTTCGCGCGCACCGCCGCATCGCTCTCGCCATGATCCGCCCGCCGCTCGGAATGGCCCAGGATCACCCAGGACGCCCCGGCATCGCGCAGCATCCGCGCCGACACATCGCCGGTATGCGCGCCGTTCGGCCTGGCGTGGCAGTCCTGCCCGCCCACCGCCACCGCCGAGCCGACCAGTATATGCGCCACCGTCATGACCATGGTCGCCGGCGGGCAGACCAGCAGATCGCAGCCCAGCCCGTCCGCGCCACGCCGCAACGGCCCCACGATCGCCGACGCCTCGTCCAGCAGGCCGTTCATCTTCCAGTTGCCAGCGATCAACTGACGCATATACGCCTCCGTTCCAACCGCCGCGCCTCTATATCAACTGGCGAAGGCTGGCAAACCGGCACCGCCGCTCGTATGGTGCGCCGCTTTTCTCACGGGATGACCTGATGCTTTCCTCTCTTCGCCGCCACCTGGATTCGTGGGTCGCGCGCCTGTTCTTCATGCTGCTGGTCGCCACCTTCGTGCTGTGGGGGGTGGGCGACGTCATCCGCAACATCGGCAGCGACGGCGCCGTGGCCACGGTCGCCGGCCACAAGATCGAGCTGCCGGAGGTGCAGGAAGCCTATCGCCGCCAGCTCGCGCAGGTCACCCGCATGCTCGGCGGCAAGACGGACCCCACGCCGCAGATGCGCAAAGGCATCGCCGCCCAGGCCGTCGACCAGCTCATCACCCAGGCCGCTCTGAGCGCCGCCGCCACCGCCATGGGCATCGCCGTGCCCGACGAGGCGCTGCGCCAGGCCGTCTACGACATCCCCGCGTTCCGCGGCCCCAACGGCCAGTTCGACCGCAACCAGTTCAACCAGGTCCTGCGCAACAACAACCTCACCGAGGCCCGCTTCCTCGACATGGTGCGCAGCGACCTCGCCCAGAACCAGATGCTCCTGACCGCCCGCGTCGGCATCGTCAGCCCGGACACGCTGACGAAGCAGGTCTACGCCTTCCAGCAGGAGAAGCGCGTCGCCGAGGCCGTCGAGCTGCCGTTCTCGGCCGCCCCGCCGCCGCCCGCGCCCACCGACCTGCAGCTCGCCCGCTGGTACGAGAACCACAAGGATCTCTACTCCACACCCGAATACCGCCGCATCAAGGCGGTCATCCTGGCCCCGGAGACCGTGGCCCGCGACATCCCGGTCAGCGAGGACGAGCTGAAGGCCGCCTACGAGCAGCGCCGCGCCGAGTTCAACCAGCCGGAGAAGCGCTCGGTGCAGGTGCTGCTGGCCCCGGACGAGGCCCGCGCCAAGGCGCTCGCCGATAAATGGGCCGCCGGCGCCGACTGGGCCGCCATGCAGAAGGAGCCCGGGAGCTCCCCGGTCGAGCTCACCGACGCCACCCGCACCGAGATCCCCGCGGCCGAGCTGGCCGACGCCGCCTTCGCCGCCGCCGCCGACACCGTCGCCCCGCCCGTGCACAGCGCCCTGGGCTGGCACGTGCTGAAGGTCACCAAGGTCACGCCGGGCACGCAGAAGACCCTTGACCAGGTGAGCGACGAGCTGCGCACCCGCCTGGTCGCCGACAAGGCCGCCGACCTCGTCTACGACCGCGCCGCCAAGATCGAGGACCTGCTCGCCGGCGGCACCCCGCTCGACGAGATGCCGGCCGATCTGGGCCTCGCCGCCGTCACCGGCACGCTGGACGCCAAGGGCAACACGCCCGCCGGCCAGGCCGCCCCCATCCCCGGCTCCGCCGCCCTGCGCACCGCGCTGATCGAGCAGGCCTTCCAGATGAAGAAGGACGATCCCCCGCGCCTGACCGAGGCGCCGGGCGACCCGAACGCCGGCCAGGCCTATTTCGCCGTCGCCGTCGAAGACATCGGCCCGCCCGCCGTCAAGCCGATGGAGCAGGTCGCCGACGCCGTGCGCGCCGACTGGACCCACGACGCCATCCGCCACGAACAGGAGCAGGAAGCCGCCCGCATCCTCGCCGAGGTGAAGGCCGGCAAGCCCCTGGCCGACGCCGCCCTGGGCCAGGAGGTGAAGCACCTGCCGCCGGTCGGCCGCGCCACCGGCGCCGACAACGTGCCGTTCCAGCTCATCGACCCGCTGTTCAGCCTCAAGCCCGGCGAGCCCACCATGGTCGAGACCGCCGACGGCTTCACCGTGGCCGTGCTGACCGAGATCCAGGACCCCGACCCGAATGCCGACCCGATCGGCTATGGCCAGGTCCGCGACGCACTGGCCAAGTCGCTCGGCGACGACGTGCAGGCGCAGCTGATCACCGCGCTCCGCGACCGCGCCAATCCGCGCGTGAACAGCACCCTGCTCGACAGCGTCGCCCAGGCCGAGTGAGAGCTTCCCGCGTGACCGCCCCAAGGACCGCAGCATGAACGCCGCCCCGCCCCCCGGCTTCGCCGAATTCCGGCAGGACTACGAGCAGGGGCGCGGCCGGCTGCTCTGGACCCGCGGGGTCGCCGACCTCGAAACCCCCGTCGCCGCCTTCCTCAAGCTTGCCCACGGCAAGCCCAACACCTTCCTGCTGGAAAGCGTGGAAGGCGGCGCCACGCGCGGCCGCTACTCCATCATCGGCCTGGAGCCGGACCTGATCTGGCGCTGCCGGACCGGGCGCGCCGAGATCAACCGCGACGCCCATGCCGCCCCCTACGCCTTCACTCCCGACGCCCGCGCGCCGCTCGACAGCCTGCGCGCCCTGGTCGCCGAAAGCCGGCTCGAAGTGCCCGACTTCCTGCCGCCGATGTGCGGCGGGCTGATCGGCTATCTCGGCTACGACATGATCCGCCAGATCGAGAAGCTGCCGGCCAGGAACCAGGACGACATCGGCACCCCCGAAGCCCTGCTCGCCCGCCCGACGCTGTATGCCATCTTCGACAACGTCACCGACCTGCTGACGCTGGCCGCCCCCGTCTATCCCCGCGCCGGCGTCACCCCCGCCGCCGCCTGGGAGAGCGCGCAGAGCCGCCTCGCCACGGCCGAGGCCGCCCTCGCCCGCCCGCTGCCGCTCGCGGCACCACCGGTGGCACTGCCGCCGCTGCCCGAGCCCGAGTCCACCTTCACCAAACAGGGCTTCACCGACGCGGTGCTGCGCGCGAAGGAGTACATCGCCGCCGGCGACGCCTTCCAGATCGTGCTGAGCCAGCGCTTCGCCATCCCCTTCGCCCTGCCGCCGCTGGCGCTGTATCGCGCCCTGCGCCGCATCAATCCTGCCCCGTTCCTGTTCTTCCTCGATTTCGGCGGCTTCAGCGTGGTCGGCAGCAGCCCGGAGATCCTGGTCCGCCTGCGCGACGGCACCGTGACCATCCGCCCCCTCGCCGGCACTCGCCGCCGTGGCGCCACCCACGAGGAGGACCAGGCGCTGGAGCACGAGCTGCTCAACGACCCCAAGGAGCGCGCCGAGCATCTGATGCTGCTCGACCTCGGCCGCAACGATGTCGGTCGTGTCGCCGAGCTCGGCAGCGTCCGCGTCACCGAGAGCTTCGCCATCGAGCGCTTCTCCCACGTCATGCACATCATGTCCGACGTGCAGGGCAAGCTGGCCGAGGGGCTGGACGCCATCGACGCCCTGGCCGCCGGCTTCCCCGCCGGCACGCTGTCCGGCGCCCCCAAGGTGCGGGCGATGGAGATCATCGAGGAGCTGGAGCCCGTGCGCCGCGGCATCTACGCCGGCTGCATCGGCTATTTCGCCGCCAACGGCACCATGGACACCTGCATCGCGCTGCGCACCGCGGTGGTCAAGGACGGCACGATGTACGTGCAGGCCGGCGCCGGCATCGTCGCCGACTCCGACCCCGATGCCGAGTACGAGGAAACCCGCCAGAAGGCTCGCGCCTTGTTCCGCGCCGCCGAGGAAGCCGTCCGCTTCGCCGCCGGCAAGGGCGCGTAGCCGCACCGCATCGCCCGCGGCATCCTGCGCGCGCAAACCCGAAGGATGCCATCATGATGATGGACCGGAGCGAATATCCGAAGCAGGCCGGCGCCGCCCTGGCCATTTCCGCCCGCCTGCCCGACGCCTACGACACCCCGCCCGGATGATCGCCGCCCGCCCGGCCCGCCCGGACGATCTGCCGGGCATCCAGGCATTGCTGCGGCAACTCGGCTACGAAACCCGGCCGGACGACCTGGCCGAACGACTGCGTCACCTCGCCGCGACGGGAACCGACCCGATCCTCGTCGCGACGGACGGCTCCCGCTGCGTGGGCGTGCTCGCCCTGCATATCGCCCGCATGCTCCAGCTCGACCGCCCGGCGGCCCGGATCACCACCCTGGTCGTGGCCAGCGACTCCCGCGGCCGGTCGGTCGGGCGCCATCTGGTGGAGGCGGCCACAGCACTTGCGGCCCGCGCCGGATGCGGCCGGCTGGAACTGACCACTGGGCTCGCCCGCACCGGCGCGCACGCTTTCTACCGCGCCCTGGGCTTCACCCAGACCGCGCTGCATTTCTCCCGCCGTCTCGACGACAGGCCCATGCCGTAGCGCCATATCGGCCCGGACGGCATTGCGCCGCGGTCCCGCGCGGATGAAATTGCACGCGAAAGACGGGCCAAGCAGCTTGCTACAATTATTGACGTAATCTTAACAGCCGGCCCGCAACATTGCGGCGGATCGGGGACCCGGACAGCGGGCCAAGCGGATTTCCTGCCTGAGGGTAGCGAAGATTGCCGCGGATCATGAGAGAGCGCAACGATCTTGGTCCAGAAGCCACACGAATCCGATGCCTGCAGCTTGAAGGCCGGCGGGAGAGCAGGCCACCCAGCCGCCAACCGCCCGCTCCGACGCGATCACCGAGGCAGCGTTGCCGTCTTCACGGCCCTGACTGCGGTCCCCCTGATCATGTTCATGGGGATGGGGATCGAGCTCACACACTGGGGCACCGTCAAGCAGAGGCTTCAACGGACGGCTGACGCAGCCGCGCTGGCCGGTGCACAGGAATTCCTGATCGCCAAGAACGTCGCGAATGCTGCCAATGCAGCTGCCGACCTGGCCGAATTGAACGGTGCAACGGGCAGCACGACCCGGGCATGGGATGCCACCAACAAGATCCTGAGCGACAACCAGGTCACCGCTCAGGTGGTGGCCGGCGTGCGGAACAGCGCGAACACCGCGGTCCAGGTGACCGTGACCCAGGCGGTGCCGCTGATGATCACACGGATGATGAGCTCCCGATCGTCGGTCACCCTCAGCGCGACCGGCTGGGCCGAGGCACTCACATCCGCGCAACCCTGCGTTCTGGCTTTGGGCGCCGGTGGGGTTGGTGTTTCTGCTCAGGGCAACGTCACGGTAAGTCTGACAGGATGCAGCATCCGGTCAAATTCCTCGATCGCCACAGGCGGAGCCGCGACGATGTCGGCGCCCGCCTTCTACGCCGCCGGCTCCATCACCGGGCAAATAAGCGGTGCCCTGTACCCGAATGCCGGCACAATCCCGGATCCTTATGCAACCAACGCTCCCGTGCAGAACGCTTTCGGCAAGCTTTCGGCGGGTTCCGGGGCCGCGTTCAGTAACAAGCCGAACAGCACCAGCTCGCTGACTCCTGGCACTTTTTCCACGTGGGATATCCAAGGAACCGTCACGCTGGCGCCTGGCATATATTACGTGAACGGAAGTATCTCCCTCGGTGCGCAGGCGTCCCTGTCCGGCAGCGGCGTGACGATCATAACCTCCGGCGCCTTCAACATGAACGGGGGCTCAAAGGTATCACTCTCGGCGGCGACCGTCAGCAACAGTGTGAACGGTGCGATACCGGGCATCGTCTTCGCGGGCAACTCCTACGTCACCAGCACGTTCACGGGCAACACGTCACCGTTACTGACAGGCGTGGTTTATTATCCCAATGGCACAATGAACTTCGGCGGCACGTCTCAGGGCGGGAGTTCCGGATGCCTGGAAGTCATTGGGGCGAGCGTGACGATGTTTGGCAACTCCGGCATGGCAGCGAACTGCGCGGGCTACGGCACCGTCAGCTTTGCCAGCGTGAACTCGACCGCGGCCCTCGTTCAATGAAGAGGGTTCATGCAGGGATTGTCCGGAACGACCGCGGGGTGGCGGCCCTCGAGTTCGCAATAATCGTGCCCGTACTCCTGGTGATGCTCGCCGGCCTCACCGACTTCGCCCTCGCGTTCTGGAGCAGGGGTGTGCTGGCAAGCTCGGTTGCGCAGGGCGCACAGTACGCCGTCCTGGTGGGCCCAACCGTGTCCACCTCCGCCATTCGCAGCATCGTCGGGCAGCAACTTTCCTTGCCCGCCGCCAACGTCACAATCACGGGCCCGAGCTGCTACTGCGTTTCCGGCACGCCTGCGGCAGCCTCTATCCAAACCTGCGGCAACCCATGTCCCAATGGAACAATGCCGGGCACCTACATCACGATCTCAGCGAGCTACACCTACACGTCGCTTATGCCGCTCTACAGCAATCTGACCAACCCCCTGCTCACAGAGACGACGATGGCCAGGTTGAAATGAGGCGGCTACTCCGACTGTTGCCGGCCCACCGCAAGGGAACCACGACTCTCGAGTTCGCGCTTATCGGCCCCACCCTACTCCTCATCGTTTTCTTCATCATGGGGGCAGCGCTGCTGCTATGGGCCAAGGGCACGCTTCAGATGGCGGCGTCTCAGACCGCTCGGTGCACCGCCATCGGGTCCACGAACTGTACCGACGCCAAGGCCTATGCCGTCTCGCTGATCACCACCTGGGGTGCTGGTGCCATCATTCCGTCGATCGACGTCTCCGTCCAGTCGAACAATTCCTGCAACAATATGTTAGGCCACTTCAGCAAGGTGACGATCAGCACAGGAAGCGGGATCGCCTGGTTCGTCCCTCAATTGTCTGGTAAGGCGCTGACAGCCAGCGCCTGTTACCCTTCGGGGACTTAGCCCGGATATCTCATACCAGCGGGCATGAAGAATGACCGCTGGTACGAGTCGTTATTTTGCGCGCCGCCACCCACCAAGCCCGCGACAGGCACGCGCTTGCGTGCCGCAAGCGGATCGGCGCGCGATACCAACGGCCCTTGACGATGGAAGGGTCATCGTCAAGGGCCGTTGGTATCGCATTGGATCGCCAGCGCCACGGGCCAGGCAATCCGCGTCGTCAGCCGGTGCAATGGGTGCTTTGGGGATGCTCGATCGCGGCCGCCCCTAGGCGAGATGGAGAAGAGGAACCTCCGTCAATGCGCCTCGCGTTTGGCCCGTGTCACGATCTGCGTCGGATTGACGAACCGCAGCGCGATCAGCAGCCACAGCAGCGTCGTCACCATGTACACCACCGCCATCGCGTCGATCGACTGCCCCGCCCGCACGCCGGCCGCGAACACCGCGTAGTACAGTGCCACCACCAGCGTCTGACTGGTCGGCCCTGCCGTCAGGAAGGTCAGCTCGAACATCGCGATCGTGCGCACCAGCACCAGCAGCAATGCGGCAAGGATTCCCGGCGCCAGCAACGGCACCAGCACATGGATGAACATGCGCAGCGTGCCCGCCCCGAACACCCGCGCCGCCGCCTCCACCCGCGGGTCGATCTGCTGGATGAACGGGATCATGATCAGGATCACGAACGGCACCGTCGGCACCAGGTTGGCCAGGATCACGCCCCAGATCGTGCCCGCCGCCCCCGCCTTGTACAGCACCGTCGCCAGCGGAATGCCGAAGGTGATCGGTGGCACCAGCAGCGGCAGCAGGATCAGCAGCATCACCAGCTGCTTGCCCGGAAACTCCCGCCGCGCCATGGCATAGGCCGCCGGCACGCCCAGCAGGCCGGAGAGCAGCACCACCGCGCCCACCACCTCCATCGTCACGATCAACACGTCCAGCAACTGGAACTCGTCCCAGGCCGACGCGTACCAGCGCGTGGTGAACGCCGCCGGCAGCCAGGTGCCCAGCCAGCGCGTGGCGAACGAGTTCACCACCACCGTCGCGATCATCGCCAGCAGGTTCAGCACGAAGAAGCCGACGATCACCCAAACGGCCGTCGCCCACAGCTTCGCGCCAAGGGATGTATAGCGGATCATCGCCCTACCCTTTCCCGCCGCCGGCGGGCCCGCGATAGAACGCGTTCTGCAGTCCCAGCAACGCCGCCACGATCAGCACCTGCACGAAGGCCATGATCATCGCGATCGCCGAGGCCATCGAGTAGTCGTAATCCTCGAACGCCGCCTGGTACGCCGCGATCGAGATCACCCGCGTATCCCCGGCCGGCGCCCCCAGCAGCACCGCCGAGGGAAACACCGAGAACGCCTGCACGAAGGACAGGCAGAACGTGATCACCAGGCCCGGAAACAGCAGCGGCAGCATGATCTCGCGGAACCGCTGCCGCGCCCGTGCGCCCAGCATCGCACCCGCCTGCTCCAACGAGGGATCGATGCCGGTGATGTAGGACAGCGTCAGCAGGAAGGTGAACGGGAACCCCGTGATCACCAGCGACATGAACACGCCCCAGTAGTTGTGGATCAGCCGCACCGGCGAATCCGAGAAACCGATCGTCAGGATCACGCGATTGAGCCAGCCGCGCGGCCCCAGATAGTTCAGCAGCCCTTCCGCCACCAGCACCGTGCCCAGCGTGATCGGCACCACCAGGATGGTCGTCAGCAGCCGCTGCCGGCGCATCAGCCGCACCCGCAGCGCGATCGGGATCGACACCAGCACGTTCAGCACCGTCACCGGCACCGCGAGCCACAGCGTCTTGCCGATCGTGGTATAAAGATACGGATCGGCAAAGAACTTGGCGTAGTTCGCGAGCCACCCGCCTTCCTTCGGCTCGAACGACAGCACCAGCCCGTAGACGAACGGGTAGATGAACAGCCCCACGATGAACAGCACCGCCGGCAGCACCAGCAGCGTCACGCCGTCGAGCCCGCGTTGCGCCAGGCGGACGCGCAGCGGCACCTGGCCCGAGATCAGCACGCCCGCTTCACTGCGCATACACCAGCACCCGCGAAGGATCGGCCCCCAGCCGCAGCGCGTCGCCGGCCGCCACCCGCGCCTCGGAGCGGAAGAACAGCTCGGTCCCGTCAGCCATATTCGCAAGCCCGTAGAAATCGCGGCCGCGATACTCGGCCGTCATCACCGTGGCCGCGATCGGCCCGTCCGCCATCGGCACCAGATCCTCCGGCCGGATCGCCGCCAGCGCCTCCCCCTCGTCTACATCCACCGGCACGCCCGTCAGCACCGCATCGCCCACGCGCACCTGCACCCCGTTGCCCGCCCGCACCGCGCGCGAGGCAATGAGGTTGCGATAGCCCATGAACTCGGCGACATCGGCATGCTCCGGCCGCGCATACAGCGCCTCCGGCGTGCCCACCTGGCGCACCTGGCCGTCGCGCAGCACCACGATCCGGTCCGCCAGCGACAGCGCCTCGTCCTGGTCATGCGTCACATAGATCGTGGCGCAGCCAAGCAGATTGTGGATGCGCCGGATCTCGGCGCGCATCTCCAGCCGCAGCTTGGCATCCAGGTTGGACAGCGGCTCGTCCATCAGCACCAGCGGCGGCTCCACCACGATCGCGCGGGCGATCGCCACACGCTGCTGCTGCCCGCCGGAGATCTGCCCGGGCAGCTTCTCCGCCTGCGCCTCCAGGCGCACCAGCTTCAGCGCCTCTTCCACCTTGCGGGCGATCTCGGCCTTCGGGCGGCGCTGCATGCGCAGCCCGAAGCCGATGTTCTTGCGCACGCTCATATGCGGGAACAGCGCGTAGTTCTGGAACACCATCCCGAACCCGCGCGCCTCCGGCCCCAGCAGATCGATGCGCGCCTCGTCCAGCCAGATGCTGCCGGCGGTCAGCGGCAGCAATCCCGCCAGGCAGTTCAGCGCCGTCGACTTGCCGCAACCCGACGGCCCCAGCAGGGCGACGAACTCGCCCCGCTGCACCGTCAGGTTCACGCCCTTCAACGCATTCAACAGCCCGAAGTCGCGGCTCATGTTCTCAAGCCGCAACTGGCGGAATTCCTTGCTGGACATCAGCCTACTTCGCCACCTTGCTGCCGACCTGCTGGTCCCAGCGCTTGAACGCGAACACCATCTTGTCCGCATCCAGCGGCAGCTCGATCGGGTTGTCGGCGATCAGCTTGTCGTAGATCGACCGCCCGAACTCGCGCACCGCGTCCTGGCTCTCCTGCGGCGCCATGTCCAGCGTGACCCCCTTCACAGCCGGACCCGGATAGAAATAGCCCTTGTCATAGGTCAGTGCCTGCTGTGCCGGCTGCAGCATGAACGTGATCAGGTCCAGGATCACCGCCATCTTCTCCGCCGGCAGCCCCTTGGGCACGCACATGAAATGGCTGTCGCCGATCCAGTGGAATCCTTTCAGCGCGAAGATCTCGGCTTCCTTCGGCACCACGCCGAGCACCCGCGGATTGAGGTCCCAGCCCGCATGCGACGCCACCATGTCGCGCGACCCGTCGCCGAATTCCTTGAACACGGCCGAGGTTCCCGTGGGGTAGTACTCGATCGTGCCGCCCAGCTCCTCCAGATACGCCCAGGTCTTGTCCCAGCCGTTCGCGGGATCCTTCGGGTCCTTGTCGCCGAGGATATACGGCAGCCCCATCATGAACGCGCGCCCCGGCCCGGAGTTCGCCGGCCGCGCGTACATGAAGCGCTTCGGATGCGCCTTGCACCACGCCAGCAATTCCTCGGCGGTCGAGGGCACCTGTTTCACCCGGTCCGGCATGTATTCGATCAGCGGCCCGCCCGGGCAGGCCGCCACGATCACCGCCTGGTTCTGCGCCGCCGTCTGCAGCCGGCTCGCCATCGGGCTCAGGATGTCGCCGAGCTTCGGCAGCTGCGCGGCGTAGTCGTTCAGCACCGGCGCCCACAGCTTCTGCTCGATCCCCGCCGCCAGCGCGTCGTTGCCGGACAGCACCATGTCGATGTCCACCCGCTTCGCATCCTGCTGCGCCTTGATCTTGCCGGGAATCTCCGGCGCCGGGGCCTGCGTGAAGCTGATGCGCGACACCAGGTTGGGCTTGGCCTTGCGGTAATTCTCGAAGCCGCGCTGCGTCAGCTGCAGGTTCCCCGCGACATCGACGATGTTCAGGCTCACCGGCGCGCTCGGCAGTGCCGGCGCCTGCGCCCGGGCCGCGCCCGCCGCGGCGATGGCGCCGATCCCTCCCAGAACTGCACGGCGCGTCGCTTTGTATTCAGTCATTTCGTCTTCCCCCCAGTTATTCCTATGATCCACGATTGCCGAGTTGCGTATTACTGACGCAAACTGCGCGCGCACGCCATACGGGTGCACGGAGTAAACCCAGTTGTCCAGCCGGCCCCGCGGTCCCGCCGCATCCGTGAAGATCACCGATGTCGCCGCCGCCGCGGGCGTGGCGCCGATGACGGTCTCGCGCGTGCTCAACACCCCAGACCGTGTTTCCGAAGCCACCGCGCTGAAGGTGCGCGAAGCGATCGAGCGCCTCGGCTACGTGCCGAACCTCATCGCCGGCGGCCTGTCCAGCCGGCGCAGCCGCATGATCGCGGCCATCGTGCCCACCATCGCCAGTCCCATGTTCAGCGCCCCGGTGCAGACCTTCACGGACGTGCTGGGCCAGGCCGGCTACCACGTCATGCTCGGCCTGTCCGGCTACAAGCCCGACGGCGAGGACGCGCTGATCCGCGCCGTGCTCACCCGCCGCCCGGACGGCCTGCTGCTCACCGGCGCCAGCCACTCGCCCGCCGTGCGCCGCCTGCTGAAAGACGCCGGGGTGCCGGTGGTGGAAATCTGGGACGCGGCCGAACATCCCACCGACATGCTGGTGGGCTTCGACCACGCCGAACTCGGCGTCGCCGTCGCGGATTTCTTCGCCGCCGGCGGCCACACCCGCTTCATGATCTTCGCCGCCGGCGACCCGCGCGCCGCCGCCCGCCGCGAAGGCTTCGTCCGCCGTGTGGCTCAGCATGGCGGCACGCTGGTCGCCGAACGCACCCTGCCCGCCCCCAGCGGCATCATCGACGGCCGCCTCGCTTTGCGCGCGGTCGCCCCGCTGCTCACCGAGCGCACCGCCCTGTTCGGCAGCTCCGACAACGTCGCCTTCGGCGCCATGGAGGAAGCCCGCGCCCTCGGCATCGCCGTGCCGCAACGCCTGGCCATCTGCGGCTTCGGCGATTTCGAGCTGAGCCGTGGCTGCGAGCCGCCCATCACCACCGTCAGCGTCGACGGCGCGGAGATGGGCCGGGTCGCGGCGGAGAACCTGCTCGCGCGCATGAACGGCCGCGCCGCGCCACGGCGCGTCCTCGTCCCGTCCCGCATCATCGAGCGTGCGTCCACGTAACCCCCTTGCGGGCGCATTCGCGTGCACCCAAATTATGGTATCGATAACATGTCATGCCTGCACGGCCTTGCCAAGGGGCCCCGCGGGCGTGACCCTGGCCACTGCCAAAACCGGAGGAAACCCGCCATGACCCAGTACAGCGACGCCTGCATCGCCCGCCTCAAGCGCGTCAGCACCGCCACCCTCACCACCCAGTTGTTCAAGCGCGGTTTCCGCAACGTCTTCATCCAGGGCGCCCGCCCCCTCGGCGCCTACAGCGAGAACATGGTCGGCCCCGCCTACACGCTGCGCAACATCCCCGCCCGCGAAGACCTCGACCGCGTCGAGGGTTTCGCCAACCCCGAGCATCCCCAACGCAAGGCGGTCGAGAACGCCCCGGCCGGCAAGGTGCTGGTCATGGACTGCCGCGGCGACACCCGCGTCGCCTCGGGCGGCCAGATCCTGATGACCCGCCTGCATGTCCGCGGCGTCGCCGGCATGGTCTCCGACGGCGGCGTGCGCGACAGCGGCCCCATCGCCCGGATGCCCTTCCCGGTGTTCTGCGCCGGCCCCTCCGCTCCGCTGAACCTCGCCCAGCACCACGCCGTGGACATCGACGTGCCCATCGCCTGCGGCGGTGTGGCCGTCTATCCCGGCGACATGATCGTGGGCGATGCCGACGGCGTGGTCGTCATCCCCGCCCATCTCGCCGAGGAAGTCGCCCAGGACGCCACCGAGCAGGAGGCGATGGAGGAATTCCTGCTCTCGCGCATCGCCGCCGGCGCCCCGCTCCCCGGCACCTATCCCCCCAACGCCGAAACCAAGGCCGCCTACGAAGCCTGGAAGAAATCCCACGCCTGACCCCCTTCCTTCCCCCCTCCCCTTGCGGGAGGGGCCCGAGGACGGGTCGCGCGAATCCCCTTCATCCATAACATCCCGTCATGGGTGAATGATTTCTCCTGACGGATCGATAATGGCTCTCGACAAATCTCCCACCCCTGGCAACAACCTCCGCGCAAACCTGCGTGGAGGCTGTTCCCATGAACGATGTGCCGGCGACCGACCTGCGCGTGTCGGAAATCCTCAAGACTTTCGTGGACACCGAGGCGCTTCCCGGCACCGGCCTGGACCCTGCCGGCTTCTGGTCCAGCTTCTCCCACCTCGTCACCACCTTCGCCCCGCGCAACAAGGCCCTGCTCGCCCGGCGTGACGCGCTGCAGGCCGACATCGACGCCTGGCACCGCGCCCATCCCGGCAAGCCCATCGACCAGGACGCCTACACGCGGTTCCTCACCGATATCGGCTACCTCCAGCCCACGCCCGCGCCGTTCCACGTCACCACCGCCAACGTGGACGCCGAGATCGCCCATATCGCCGGCCCGCAGCTGGTCGTCCCCGTCAACAACGCCCGCTACGCGCTGAACGCCGGCAACGCCCGCTGGGGCAGCCTCTACGACGCCCTCTACGGCACCGACGCCATTCCCGAGACCGACGGGGCCACCCGCGGCCGCGGCTACAACCCCGTCCGCGGCGCCCGCGTCGTCGCCAAGGCGCGCGAGGTGCTCGACACCGCCGCCGCGCTCGCCAGCGGCAGCCACGCGGAGGCCACCGGCTACGCCATCAAGGACGCCAAGCTCGCCGTCACCCTCAAGACCGGCGCCACCGGCCTCGCCGACCCCGCCCAGCTCGTCGGCTACCAGGGCGACGCCGCCGCCCCGAGCGCCATCCTGCTCCGGCACAACGGCCTGCATCTCGAACTGAAGATCGACCGCACCCACCCGATCGGCAAGGACGACCCCGCCGGCCTCGCCGATGTCGTCATGGAATCCGCCGTCACCACCATCATGGATTGCGAAGACAGCGTCGCCGCCGTCGACGCGCAGGACAAGGTGGACGTCTACCGCTGCTGGCTCGGCCTGATGCAGGGCACCCTCACCGCCGCCTTCGAGAAGGACGGCCGCACCCTGCACCGCCGCCTCAACCCCGACCGGTCCTACACCGCCGCCACCGGCGGCACCGTCACCGTCCCCGGCCGCAGCCTGATGCTGGTCCGCAATGTCGGCCACCACATGTACACCGACGCCGTGCGCGACGGCACCGGCGCCGAGATCCCGGAGACCATCCTCGACGCCGCCATCACGTCGCTGATCGCCATCCACGACCTCAAGGCCACCGGCGCGCTGAGGAACAGCCGCGCCGGCTCGGTCTACATCGTCAAGCCGAAGCTGCACGGCCCCGACGAGGTCGCCTTCGCCAGCGACCTGTTCGCCGCCGTCGAGGACATGCTGCGCCTGCCGCGCAACACACTGAAGATCGGCATCATGGACGAGGAGCGCCGCACCACCGTCAACCTCGCCGCCTGCATCCACGCCGCGCGCGAGCGCGTGGCGTTCATCAACACCGGCTTCCTCGACCGCACTGGCGACGAGATCCACACCTCCATCGAAGCCGGCCCGATGATCCGCAAGAACGACATGCGCAACGCGGCCTGGATCGCCGCCTACGAGAACAACAACGTCGATGTCGGCCTCGCCTGCGGCCTGCGCGGCCACGCCCAGATCGGCAAGGGCATGTGGGCCGCACCCGACCGGATGGCCGACATGCTCGCCCAGAAGATCGGCCATCCCCGTGCCGGCGCCAACACCGCCTGGGTCCCTTCGCCCACCGCCGCCACGCTGCACGCCCTGCACTACCACCAGGTCGATGTCGCCGCCCGCCAGGCCGAACTCGCCACCCGCGCGCCCGCGAAGCTGTCCGATATCCTCACCATCCCGCTGGCCGACCGCCCGAACTGGTCGCCGGAAGAGTTGCAGCAGGAGCTCGACAACAACGCCCAGGGCATCCTCGGCTATGTCGTTCGCTGGATCGACCAGGGCGTCGGCTGCTCCAAGGTGCCGGACATCCACGACGTGGGCCTGATGGAAGACCGCGCCACGCTGCGCATCTCCAGCCAGCACATCGCCAACTGGCTGCGCCACGGCATCGTCGCCGAAGCGCAGGTGATGGCAACGATGAAGCGCATGGCCGTGGTCGTGGACCGCCAGAACGCTGATGACCCCGCCTACACGCCGATGGCCCCCGCCTATGACGGCCCCGCCTTCCACGCCGCCTGCGACCTCGTCTTCAAGGGCCGCACGCAGCCGAACGGCTACACCGAATTCATCCTGCACCGCCGCCGCCGCGAGGCCAAGGCACGGACCTGAAGCAAGGCCGCGCGTATCACAGCATCAACGCGGCCTCGCACCCGTCACAGACCGGCAAAATATTTTGCCAACGCCTCGATATCGGCACTGCTGTACGTCTTCAGCAGATCGGTCATCCAGCTGTTGTTCGCGCGCGCCCCGGTCTGGAATTCCTGCATCGTGCGCAGCAGGTATTCGAAGCTCTGGCCCGCCAGCCGCGGATTCGTGCCGGGCCCGACATAGCCGCCGGGATGGCACTGCGTGCACTGGCCCGCGACGGCAGCCGTCTGGGCCTGGCGCGCGACATCGTCCGGCGCGCGCGGCTGGCCGAGATTGGGCCACGTCTTGTTCGCGAAATACGCCGCCAGCGCCATCATGTCCTCGCGCTGCATCCCGCTGACCACCGCCGCCATCTGCTCGTTGGCGCGCACCTCGCGGCTGTAATCGCGCAATTGCAGGTACAGGTAGCCCTGGTACTGGCCCCAGATGACCGGAATCGTCTTGTCGCTCGGAATACCGCTTTCACCGTGACACGCGGCGCAGAGTTGCACCGTCTCGTCCAGGCTTTCCGCGAAAGCGGGAACGACAGCGGCCACGGCAAACCCGACGGCCAGCACAAGCCTTTGCCAGCCGCATATCGGGCGGGGCCACGTCACGGCCCCGCCCGTCCCGTCCGGGCGCAATCCCCGCCCGCCGATGCCATCAGTCGACGGTGAAGGCGATAATGGCGTTGCCCCGCTTGTAGTCGATCTGGGTGTTCCCGCCGGCACCAACGACGATGTACTGCTTGCCGCCGACAGTATAGGACGAAGGCGGCGCGTTCACGCCGGCGCCGGCCTGGAACTGCCACAGAGTGGCGCCGGTCTGCGCATCATAGGCCTTGAACTGGCCGTTGGCCTCGCCGGTGAAAACCAGCCCGCCGGCCGTCGCCAGCACGCCGCCGATCATCGGCTGCGGCGTCTTCACCTGCCAGCGGATCCGTCCGGTGTTGTAGTCCATCGCTGTGATGTTGCCCCACTGCTCCTCCGTGGGGATCACCTTGAACGCGCCGCCGAGCCACATCTTGCCGTTTGGATAGGGCGTATTCTGCACGTGGTACGTCATCGGCTGATGCAGGTTGATCGCGTAGGCAAGTCCGAGGCCCGGGTTGATCGCCATGGGCGACCATTCGACGCCGCCATTGGCGCCCGGCAGCATGCGCGCGCCTTCCTTCAGCGGCAGCGTCCACATGTTCTCCTGCGGCACCATCGCTTCCGAGAAGCGGATCAGGCTGCAGTCATTGGCATTGTGCACATACACATGGCCGGTCTTGCCGGCATGGATCACGCCCGGCCCGGCCCGGCCGTCATTGTCCAGCACGCTCACCAGGATCGGCGGGCTGACCGCGTCGAGATCCCAAACGTCATGCGCGATGTACTGGAAATGGCAGACATACTTGCCGGTATCGAGATCGACGGCCACCAGCGAGTCCGTATAGAGGTTGTCGCCGGGACGAACCGACCCGTCGAGGTCGGGCGAGGGGTTGCCGACCACAAAATAGATGCGGCGCGTGGCCAGATCCACCGCCGGATTCTGCCATACCCCGCCACCAAGCAGCTTGTACGGGTCACCGGTCTTGGCGAGCTGGGCCTTTTCCGCGGCGATGTCACGATGCATGTCCCGGCCGGTCGCGTCCTTGGTCGCCCATACGCCGACCGTGTTCTCGGGGATCGTGTAGAAGGTCCACAGCAGCGTGCCGTCCGCCGCATTGTACGCCTTCACGAAGCCGCGAATGCCGTATTCGCCGCCATTCGTGCCGATCAGCACCTTGCCGTCCACCACCGTGGGCGCCATCGTCTCGCTGTAGCCGAGCTCCGGATCGGCGATCTGCTTCTCCCACACCTGCTTCCCGGTCTTCGCGTCCAGCGCGACCAGTTTCGAGTCCAGAGTCCCCAGATAGACCTTGTCGCCATAGACGGCGACGCCGCGATTGTTCGGGCCGCAACAGTAGATCGTGATCGGGCCGAGCTTCTGCTGGTAGTGCCACAACTCCTCGCCGGTCCGCGCGTCCAGCGCATAGACGTGATCGAACGCGGTTGTCACATACATCACGCCGTTGACGACGATCGGCGACGTCTCCAGCGACTCCTTGACTTCGGTCTGGAAGATCCACGCCGGGCGCAATTGGTTCACATTCGTAATGTTGATCTGCCGGTTCGGGTAGTAGCGCTTCTGCGTATAGTCGCCGTTGGTCATGAGGAAGTTGTTGCCATCGCCGGCGGCGCGATCCAGCAGATCCTGGGTCACGGCCGACATGTCGCCCCACTTCATTGTCGGCTTCACTTCCTGCGACCAGGCCGGAACCATTGTCGCACCGGCCAACGGCAGGGCTGCGATGCCCGCCAAGAGTGTGCGTCTGCTGAAGCCCGTCATGCGTCCCTCCCTTGATGCAGCCCCCTCTGTCCGGGGCGCGCTATTGGGTCGTCCGTCGTGATCGGCCTTGCGTTGCAGCTTCCCGGTTCCCGCGCGCAGAACCCGGCTCGCATTGCGCTGCATTCCTCCGCTTCGTCCGCATGGCGGCCGAGGCGCCCGCCCGCTTCGCAGGTTACAAACCATAACATGATCGCCTCACGGGTCATGATCTTTGCGCGGGCGCGGCGGCAAACTTCCTGGGGGTGATCAGCCGGGGCGCCTTCGCCGAATGGCACGCCGGCACTCACGCAATTGCGATTGCCCGCGTCCCCGGCATCACCGGCCGCCGCGGCGCCGCCCGAATCGTTACGCGCGGCCCGGGCTAGCAGCACCCGGCGACACCGCTTATCGTCCACCCCCTCGCGACGAGGGGGAAATCAATGCGGACGATTATCGGCCTGACCATGGCCGCTTTGCTTGCCGGCACAACGGCCCATGCCGCCGACATCACCGTGGGCATCGCGGCCGCCCCCTCCTCCGCCGATCCGCATTTCCACCAGGTCGGCCCCAACAACGCGCTGGCCCGCGATCTGTTCGGCGCCCTTGTGCGCACCGACCCGCAGCTGCGCCCGCAGCCCGACCTCGCCACTGCCTGGACCCTGCTGGACGACCGCAGCTGGAAGATCACCCTGCGGCCGGGCGTCACCTTCCACGACGGCAGCCCCTTCACCGCCAACGACGTCGTCTTCAGCCTTTGCCGCGCCCGCTCCGGCGTCGGCCCCACCAAGTCCTTCACCAACCTGCCGAAGGCGCTGGACCGCGTGGACGTGGCCGACGACCACACCATCGTCCTGCACACGCACCGCCCCGAACCCGGCCTGCTCGACCTGCTCGCCGGCTTCGCCATCATCTCCGCCCGCAGCGCTGGCGCCGGCACCGTCACCTTCAGCGACGCCGAGAATTGCGGCCTCACCGCCCTGCCGGCCTCCAACGAGTTCGACGGCGGCCGCATGGCCAACGGCACCGGCCCCTACCGCCTGGCCAAGTACACCAGCGGCGACACCATCGTTCTCGAAGCCAACGCAACCTATTCCGGCCCGAAGCCGCACTGGTCGCGCGTGATCCTCAAGCCGGTGCCCAAGACCGGCCCCCGCGTCGCCGGCCTGCTCTCCGGCGATTTCGACCTCATCGAGAACCCCTCCTCGCAGGATCTGCCGGTGCTGAAGGCGAAGGGCGGCCTTGCCTGGACCGTCACCCCGTCCGACCGCATCATGTTCCTGCAGCCGGATATCGGCCGCCCGCAAACGCCGCTGATCACCACCAAGGACGGCCGCAACCCGCTGCAGGACGTCCGCGTCCGCCAGGCCCTGTCGCTGGCCATCGACCGCAAGACCATCGCCACCCGGCTGATGGACGGCCTCGCCGTCCCCGCCGACCAGTACGTCACGCCGGGCATGTTCTCCTCGCTCGCCACCCCGCCCGCGCGCGACTACGACCCCGCCCGCGCCCGCGCCCTGCTGGCCGAGGCCGGCTACCCCGACGGCTTCGCGCTCACCCTCTCCGCCACCAACGACCGCTACATCAACGACGCGCAGGTGGCCCAGGCGATCGGCCAGTACCTCACCCGCATCGGCATCCGCACCACCGTGGACGCGATGACCCAGACCATGTTCTTCCCCCGCCGCGCCAAGCGCGAGTTCAGCCTCGGGCTCGGCGGCTGGGGCAACGGCACCGGCGAGGCCACGCTGCTGCGCTACTTCGTCGTCAGCCCCTTCCCCGACCGCGGGATCGGCACCTCCAACTATGGCCGCTACCACAGCGACGCCTTCGACGCCGCCTTCCTCCCGGCACTCGAGGACATGAACGAGGCCAGCCGCCGCGCCCATCTCGAGAAGGCAACGACCATCGCCCTGCAGGACCACGCGCTGATCCCGCTCTACTGGGAAACCACCGTCTGGGCCTTCAAGGACCGCTACACCTATGTCGGCCGCGTCGACCAGGCGACCGATCCGGACGGCCTCTCCCTGAAATAGGACCTTCGCCGCAATGACCGACCTGCGTGCCCTTGTCGCCCGGCCGGGCGCCAACGACGTTCCCTACGAGGACCCCGCCCTGCCCGGGCGGGGTCTCACCCTGCGCAGCGCCCGCCCGCGCCACTACGCCCCCGACACGCCCGTGCTGTTCGTGCATCACGGCGTCCTGCGCAACGGCGACGACTACCGCGACTTCTGGCTCCCGCTGGTGGACGAGGCCGGCCTGCTCGTGATCGCCCCGCAGTTCCCGAACGACTCCTTCCCCGGCTCACTTTGGTACAATTTCGGCAACCGCGCCGACGCGCTGGGCCGCCCCAAGCCCCGCGCGGAATGGACCTACGCCGTCCCCGGCCGCATCTTCGCGGCACTGCAGGCGCAGGGCGTGACCAACCGGCGGCGCTATGGCCTGTTCGGCCACTCCGCCGGCGGCCAGTTCGTGCACCGCCTGATCTCGCTCGGCTTCCGCGACAACGTCGCCGCCGCCGTCACCGCCAATGCCGGCACCTACGCCATGCCCGACCTCGACACCGAGTTCCCCTACGGCCTCGGCGCCACCGGCATGGACGACGCGGCCCTGCAGGCCCTGCTCGCCTTCCGCCTTACCGTCATGGCCGGCACCGCCGACATCGACGCCACCAGCGAGCATTTCCCCAAGGAAGCGCCGGCCATGCGCCAGGGCGGCACGCGCTACGAACGCGCCCACCGCTACATCGCCACCGCCCGCGCCGCCGCCGGCGCGCGCGGCGAGCCCTGCGCCTGGACCATCATCGACGTCCCGGATGTCGGCCACGACGGCAAGCTCATGTCCGCCGCCGCCGCCCCCATCCTCGCCGCCGCCCTGCACGCCGCCGCGAACTGACACCCTGACCCCAACGGAGCCCCACATGCAGAACGAAGAACAGATCTGGCGCCTGGTCGACGCCAAGCGCGACGACTACGTCGAGCTCAGCGACCGCATCTGGGACATGCCGGAAATCGCCTACAACGAATACAGATCCTGCGCCGAGCACACGAAGATGCTGCGCGACGAAGGCTTCCGCGTCACCGAGAACCTCGCCGGCATCCCCACCGCCGTGATGGGCGAGGCCGGCGAAGGCGGCCCGGTCATCGCCATCCTCGGCGAATACGACGCACTCCCCGGCCTCAGCCAGGAAGCCGGCATCGCCGAGCCGAAGCCGCTCGCGGGCGACGGCATGGGCCATGGCTGCGGCCACAACCTGCTCGGCAGCGCCTCGCTGCTGGCCGCCACCGCGGTGAAGGACTGGCTCGCCGCCAACGGCCTGCCCGGCCGCGTCCGCTACTATGGCTGCCCGGCCGAGGAAGGCGGCGCGGCCAAGGCGTTCATGGTGCGTGAAGGCTGCTTCAAGGACGTGGACATCGCCATCTCCTGGCACCCCGCCGCCTTCTCCGGCGTGAACGACGGGATGTCGCTCGCCAACATGCGCGTCGACTTCACCTTCACCGGCCGCGCCAGCCACGCCGCCGCCGCCCCGCATCTCGGCCGCAGCGCGCTCGACGCGGTGGAGCTGATGAATGTCGGCGTCAACTACATGCGCGAGCACATGCCCAGCGACGCCCGCATCCACTACGCGCTGCTGGACGGCGGCGGCGTCGCCCCGAACGTGGTGCAGGCCACCGCGAAAGTCCGCTACGCCATCCGCGCCCGCGACCTCACCGAGCTTTGGCCGCTGATCGAGCGGGTCAAGAAAGTGGCCCAGGGCGCGGCCCTGATGACCGAGACGCAGGTCGCGATCAAGGTCGTCAGCGCGGTCTCCAACCTGCTCGGCAACACGCCGCTGGAAAAGACCATGTACGACGCCCTCACCCGCCTCGGCCCGCCGCCTTTCGACGACGCCGACCGGGCCCTCGCGGCGCAGTTCCAGGCGACCTTGTCCGACGAGGACATCAGCAGCGCCTATCGCCGCGTCGGCCTGCCGGTGAAGAAGGACACGCCGCTCTGCGACACCGTCGTGCCACTCGACGCCAAGGGCGCGCCGATGATGGGCTCCACCGATGTCGGCGACGTCAGCTGGGTCGTCCCCACCGTGCAGGCCCGCGGCGCCACCTACGCCATCGGCACGCCCGGTCATTCCTGGCAGCTCACCGCGCAGGGCAAGTCGGCACTGGCGCACAAGGGCATGATCCACGTCGCCAAGGTCATGGCCTCGACCGCTGTCGATGCGCTGAAGGACCCGGCCCTGGTCGAGAAGGCGAAGGCCGACTACGCCGCCCGCACCGAGACCAATCCCTATGTCTGCCCGCTGCCCGACGACGTGACGCCGCCGCTCAGGCCCCGCGCCGCCGCCTGACCCGCACCGCGCCGGCACGTCTCCTTGCCGGCGCGGTCCCTCCGGCGACACGATATACGTATTCGTATCGTAATATATACGATACCTTGTCTTGCCGCGTGAAATGGGCTTCAAGACCCCGAAGCCCCAGGAGAGCCCACATGACCAGCAAGCACCCCGAGACCCTCGCGCTGCACGCCGGCTGGCGCCGCGACGAGGCCACCACCGCCGTCGCCGTGCCGATCTACCAGACCACGTCCTACCAGTTCGACAGCCCCGACCATGCCGCCGACCTGTTCGGCCTGCGCGCGCTCGGCAACATCTACACGCGCATCATGAACCCGACGACGGACGTGCTGGAGAAGCGGCTCGCCGCCCTCGAAGGCGGCGTCGCCGCCCTCGCCGTCGCCTCCGGCCAGTCCGCCAGCGCCTTGTCCGTGCAGAACCTCGCCCGCGCCGGCGACAACATCGTCTCCTCCACCGACCTCTACGGCGGCACCTGGAATCTCTTCGCCAACACGCTGAAGGACCAGGGCATCGAGACCCGCTTCGTCGACCCCGCCGACCCCGAGGCCTTCGCCCGCGCCACCGACGAGCGCACCCGCGCCTACTACGCGGAAACCCTGCCCAACCCGAAGCTGCGCGTCTTCCCGATCGCCGAGGTCGCCGCCATCGGCCGCCGCTTCGGCATCCCGCTGATCATGGACAACACCGCCGCGCCCCTGCTGGTGCGCCCGTTCGACCACGGCGCCGCGGTGGTGATGTACTCCCTCACCAAGTATCTCGGCGGCCACGGCACCTCCATCGGCGGCGCCGTCATCGACGGCGGCAATTTCGACTGGGAAGCCCACGCCGCCCGCCAGCCCGCGCTGAACACGCCCGATCCCAGCTACCACGGCGCGGTCTGGTCGCAGGCGGTGAAGCCGCTCGGCCCGATCGCCTACATCCTCAAGATGCGCGTCACCCTGCTGCGCGACCTCGGCGCCGCCATCAGCCCGTTCAACGCCTTCCTGATCCTGCAGGGCGTCGAGACCATCGCGCTGCGCATGCGCGCGCACAGCGACAACGCGCTGGCGGTCGCCAGGTATCTCGGCGAGCGCAAGGACGTCGCGCGCGTCATCCACCCCTCCACCCTCACCGGCCAGGCGGCGGATTGGACCGCGAAATACCTCCCGCACGGCATGGGCGGCCTGGTCGGCATGGAGCTGAAGGGCGGCGCCGCCGCCGGCCGCAAGTTCATCGAGGCGCTGAAGATGTTCTACCACGTCGCCAATATCGGCGACGCCCGCAGCCTCGCCATCCATCCCGGCACCACCACCCACTCCCAGCTCAACGAGGCCGAGCAGGAAGCCACCGGCGTCTCCCCCGGCTATGTCCGCCTGTCCATCGGCATCGAGCACATCGACGACATCCTCGCCGATCTCGGCCAGGCCCTCGACGCCGCCAGCGCCTGACGCAACCCGGCAGATCCTGCCACCCAAGGCAGGATCTGCCGGCCGCCACCCCCTGGCCACGCGCGGAATTCCGCCATTCCCGCTCCGGCACGCCGTTTGCTTCCACAACGACGGCATCCACCGTCACAGGAGCACAGGACGTGTCGATCAGCAGCATCGCCTCGAACATCTGGCATTCCGCCGCCACGGCGCTGGCCCCGCCCACGCCCGACACGGTCTCCGCCGCCGACCCGAAGCCCCAGCGCGCCAGGCCGTCGCAACCGAACCAGCCCGCGGGCCCCACCGACCCGTTCCAGTCCCTCTCGTCGGACCTGCAGGCCTGGCTCACCCAGCAGCAAGCCAACGATCCGCAGTCCGCCAGCGCGACCACGACATCAGGCACGGCAAAGGCGCATCACCACCATCATCACCACGAAGCGGCATCCGGCACCAACGCCGACCAATCCTCGCTCAGCAGCACGCTGTCCCCCGACCTGGCCCAAGCCATCAACGCCTACAGCCAAACCGCCAGCGCCGCCTGACAACCAGCCGAAATGAAAATCTCTGCCCCTCTCCCCGCCTTGCGGGGAGAGGCACCCCCACGCAAGCCGCCAAAACCGCAAACTACCCCCGAACCACCCGCCGCCCCGACCACGCCAGCCACGACACCCCGACAAGACACAGCGGCGGCAGCACCAGCGGCGCCACATGCGCGAGCCCCGCCCGCACCAACCCTGCCTCCACCGCAATCAGCACGACCACCACACCGCAATTCCGCAAGTCGCCAAACAGCGTCTTCAGGAAGGCCCTCACCGCACAACTCCCTTCACCAGATGCCGGCGCAACGCCACGGCCAGCAACAACCCGCCAAGCAGGTAAAACAGGACCAACCCGACCAGCGACCAATCCCCCAACGGCCACGCCGCAGCACCTCCCATGGCCTCCAGCGTCCAGAACGTCCCGAAGGCCACGATCATCGCGCCCACGACGAACTTGATCGCGTTCTCCGGCACCCGCCGAAGCGGCGCCTGCAACAGCGCACCCGCCACCGCCACTGGCACCAGGGCAGCGATCGCACCCCACGTGCTGCTGACCAGGCCAACCCCGCCGGCCCCCAGGGCGACAACCACCAGCCACACCTCCAAGCCCTCGAGCAGCACGCCCTTGTAGGCAACCAGCCACGCCGCCCGCCCGTCCTCGCCCCGCAGCAGCGTCCGGGTCGCCCGGAATTCAGCCGCCTCGTCGTGCAGCGCGACCAGCCCCGCCGCGCGAGCGATCGCCTTCGCCAGCCAGCGCACGCCGAACAGCAGCAGGAACACCCCGATCACGAACTGAAGCCACTCGACCCCGACGCCCAGTTGCAGCGCCCCGCCGGTCACCGCGGTCAGCGCCCCGAGCGTCGCCAATGCCGCGGCCACAGCACCCAGCGCCGCCGACCACCCGATGGTCAGGCTTACGGCAAGGACGATGGTATAGGCTTCGACCCACTCCACCGTCGCCGCCAGAAAGCTCGATGCGAAGATCGCCCAGTTCATTCACCGTCCCCTTGCCTGAAGCGCCACGACGAGACCGATTGATGTAGCGTAAACTACGTCATCGAATATAATGTAGCAAATGCCACACAACAAGACCGAACGCGCCCACCCCGACCGCGACGACCCGTACGCCCGACGGCTGCGCGAGCATCGCGACGACCTGACCGACGCCATGCTGCGCGTGCTACGCTTCATCGACGAGAACCGTGTCGTCGCGCTGGCCAGCTCGGCCGCCGAGCTCGCACGCCGCACCCGCACGTCCGATGCGACCGTCATCCGCGCCGTCCAGACCCTCGGCTTCAGCGGCCTGCCCGAGCTTCGCCAGGTGCTCACAACATCGCTTCAACCCGGCGCGACACCCGTCACGGGCATGCGCCGCACCCTCGCCGAGGCCGGGCACAATGCCGGGCGCGCCATCGCAACCGTGCTTGAAACCTCAGCGGACGGCCTGAAACAGCTCTCATCCCCCGCGATCCGCACACAGATCGGCGCCGCCGCCGCCCTGCTCCACCCAGCGGAACGCCTGATCGTCTTCGGGATCGGACCGTCCGCCCCGATCGCGCAGTACGCCGCCTTCCTGCTCCGGCGCACCGGCCGGAAGGCCGAGACACTCGACCGCACGGGCACCGAACTCGCCGACCAGATGCTGGCCCTGTCGCGAACGGATGCCCTGCTGATCCTCGCCTACGGCCCTGCCTATCGCGAGGTCATCGCCGTCCTGGACGAAGCCGAGCGCCTCGGCATCCCCGTCGTCCTGGTCACCGACACGCCCGATCCGGACATCGCCGGACGCGCCAGCCTGAGCATCCAGGCCCCGCGCGGCCGCGCCGAGCACTTCGCCCTGCACGGCATCACCCTCGTGTGCCTCGAAGCCCTCGTCCTCGCCCTGGCCGCCTCCGCCGAGCACGAGACCATCGCCACTCTCGAACGGCTGGATGAACTGCGGGGGGCCATCGGCGGCACAAGGCGGTGACCCAACCCCGCCCCCACCCCACCGGCAATCAGTTCTTGTCGATGTTCCAGTAGACGATCACCGGCGCGGACAGCAGCCCCGTCACATTCGCACGCATCGCGACGGGCTGGTCGTACTGCCCGAGCACACGATACGGCTGCACCTGCGCGAGATGCCGGTGCAGCTTGTCCAATGCCGCGGCCCGGCCGGCGTCGTCGGCATCGAGGAACGCCTGGCGCAGCCGCTCCGCCTCCTCGTCGCACGGCCAGCCGGCGAAGTTCTTGCGGTCGCAGGCCATGTTGGTGCCGATATTGGTCAGCGGATGGTGCATGGTCGGCCCGGAAGCGCCGGTCAGCAGGATGTTCCACCCGCCGGCCGAGGGCGGCCCCTGGTTGCGCTGGCGCCCCGCCGTGGTGCCCCAGTCCGCATACACCAGGTCCACGTTCATCCCCGCCTTGCGCATGGCATCCGCGGCCACTTCGGACATGCGGCCGATCCAGGCGATCTCGTTCGTCGTCGGAAACACGATCTTCTCGCCCTTGTAGCCGGCTTCCGCCAGCAGGCGCCGCGCCTTGTCGAAATCGGGCCTGAAATCCTCCGTCCCGGCCTCGGTGCCGTACGGCCCGCCGCAGATGTAATAGGCATTGCAGCGCTTCCAGTATTTCTCATCGCCGAAGCCCGCCGCCATCTCGTCGCCCTGGTCGATCATGTAGGCCAGCGCGAGGCGCGCCTTCGGGTTGTCGAAAGGCGGATACAGCGTGTTCGGCCGCAGCATCACCATGTTGCTCAGCTCGGTCAGCTTCTGCAGCTTCACCTGCGGGGTTTTTGACAGCAGCGGCAGCAGATCCAGCGCGGGCTGCTCCCAGATATCCACCTCGCCGTTCTGCAGCGCGGCCGCCGCGGTCGCGGCATCGGGAACGATGCGCCACTCCACCCGGTCGGCCTTGGCCAGCCGCGCCCCGGTCAGCCCGTCCGCCGGCTCCTTGCGCGGCACGTAGTCCTGGTTGCGGTCGAACACCACGCGCGCGCCGCTGATCCGCTCGGCATGGTTGAAGCGATACGGGCCCGAGCCGATCGCCGTCGTCACCGGCTTGTCCGGGTCCTGCAGGTCGCCCGCGCGCATGATCACGGGGATCTGCCCGACCGCCGAGCCCAGCGAGAACAGCATCATCGGATAGGGCTTGTTGAGCTTCAGCTCGAGCGTCTTGCCGTCCACCGGGTCCAGCGACGCCATGACGGCCGCGACCTTCGCGCCCACCGGATCGCGCCCCATCCAGCGCTTCAGCGACGCGACCACATCGGCCGTCGTCACCGGCTGACCGTCATGGAACTTCAGCCCGTCGCGCAAGGTGAAGCGCCAGGTGAGCCCGTCGGGCGAGGTGCTCCACGTCTCGACCATCTGCGGCTTCGCCCGCAGATTGCTGTCCCAGGCAAACAGCTGTTCATACACCATCAGCCCGTACTCGCGGGTGATGACGATCGGGACAAAGACCGGATCGAGCATGGTGAGGTCCGCGTGCGGGATCACCCGCAGCACCTTGGTCTGCGCCTTGGCGCCGGACGCAATCCCCGCGCCGGCCAGCAATGCGGCCGCTCCGGCCAGCAGGAACCGACGCAGGACCCTGTTGCCACCCATGACCTTTCTCCCCTGTTTCCCGCAAGTGCAGCACGCAGGGCGGGTGAGGAGCAAGCAGACTTCAGCGGGCCCTTCCCCGCCCCTATTCGGCCCGGGTATCGCCAACCGGGCGAACGGGCTGGATGGTCACCCGGCGCGCCGCGTACGAGATCCATACCCGGTTCACCCGCAGCCAATCCGTGCCGAGCAGCATGTCGGCCATCGGAAGTTGCAGCGGGCCGACGCCGATCAGCGGCCCCCTGTATTCGGCACCGCCGACCCGAAGCACTCCGAAGCGGTGGCCGCGGGTCGCTTGCATCGCCCCATCGATGCCGATCGCCGTCCCCGGCCTGTCCGAAGCGGGCGTCGACCCGCCGACCCCGACCCGCGTCGCGGCAGTCTCGCTCAGGATCGAACGGTTCGCCCCGCTGTCGAGCAATGCCGTCACGGATTGGCCATCCAGCTTGACCGGCAACAGGACGAGGCCGCGCCGGTAGATCTGAACAGGAACCGGGGTCGTCGGACCCTGCCACGGAACATACGCCCCGCTGCATCCCTGCACCCGGTAAAGTGCAACGCGCCGATGCGGAAGATCCAGCTCGACGTCGAAATCCCTGAGCCAGTCGGCGCCTACCAGGCCGGAGGCGGCCAGTCTGACATTCCGCACCCCCGGCAGCGGCCCGACGGCCGTGCTCTGGTCCAGCATTTCCATGCCGCCAATCCCGAAGGACTGCAACGCGGCGTTCTGCGTCGTGATGGCGCCCCCCGTGCCCTGGATGGTGGTACGCCTGCGCCGGTCGGTCTGCAGGTGCAGGGCCGCCATGGCTGCGGGCGTGACCAGGGACGCTTCCGATCCCGTATCGATCAGCAGGGTGACGGGATTGCCCTCGATCATGGCGGGCGCGCCGATGAGACCCCGCTCGAAGGTGATGGGGATCTCGGCGTCCTTGCGGATGTCGCAGCCCTGTGGGCCGGTTCGCGGCGACGGCGCCGTGCAGGCGGCGAGCAGCCCGACGAGAAGCCAGAGAACGTTCTTCATCCGGTCCCATCAACCGCCAACGAAGCCACCGGCAAACGGCCCGACGGCCGCCACCCCGCCCCCTTGCAACACCAGGCGCCGCACCAATCCCTCAGGCCCGCGCGCAACACCCCCCGTCGCACGGAATCGCCGTCCCCGTCACGAAGTCCGACCCGGGCGAGGCCAGGAACACCGCGATCCCCGAAAGGTCCTCCGGCACGCCCCAGCGCGCCGCCGGCGTGCGCGCCAGCACCGCCTCGTTCAGCCCGGCCACCTGCTCGCGCGCGCTCATCGTCAGCTCGGTGTCGATCCAGCCCGGCAGCACGGCGTTGCACTGGATGTTGTCCTTCGCCCAGGCCGTCGCGATCGCCTTGGTGAACTGCATGATCGCGCCCTTGCTCGCGGCATAGGGGGCCGCATGCGGGGCGCCGAACAGGCTCATCACCGAGCCGATGTTCACCACCTTCGCCCCGCCCTCGTTGCGGGCGCCCGATGCCACCAGATGCGGATACGCCGCCTGGCTGCACAGGAAGGCGCTGGTCATGTTGGTGTCCATCACCTTGTGCCACTCGGCCTCGGTGTAGTCCTGCGGGTTCTTGCGGATCGCCGTGCCGGCGTTATTGACCAGGATGTCCAGCCGGCCGAACCGCGCCACCGTGTCGGCCACCAGCTTCTCGCAATCGGCCTTCTTCGTGACATCGGCGGCCATGAACACCGCCGCCCCGCCCAGCTCCGCGGCCGCCTTCGCGCCCTTGGCGGCATTGCGGCCGGCCAGCACCACGCGCGCCCCCGCGCCGGCCAGGCCCTTGGCCATGCCCAGCCCGATCCCGCCATTGCCGCCCGTGACAATCGCCACCTTGCCGGTCAGGTCGAACAGTTTCATCGGCGTCGCTCCCATGTCTGGTTGTTCATCACCCTGGATCGTGTGCGTAACACCGGGCATGCGCGACCGGCAACCGCACGCCGAGGGCGGCGGGGGCACCAGCCGCGCATCATCCCCTATTTCGCCCCGAGTTCCTCATAGGCCCGGCGCGCCGCCGCCTCGATCGCCGCATCGGCGGCCGCATCGACATGCCGGAAGCCGCACTGGTCGCAATAGCCGACGGGCACGCTCACCTGGCACTGGATGACTCCGCGGTCGGTCACCCGGCGGAACCGCAACTCCGTCTGCTGGATGACCACCTGACCTCGCCTGCAATAGTCGCAAGAATCCCAACCGCCACGTTCGATACCTGTCATGAATACCCCGCCCCGATCGACCGGCCGGTGGCGATCGGGTGGTATTAACATATCAATAACGATTTTTTTATGATGTGAGCTAGATCACACCCCACACTCCGGTGCGCCGACCGGGCCTCATCCCAGGCCCGGAATCCTTGACATGCCTGCATCGACCGCGACAGTTGCACCGCCGCGCCACAACAGGAGAACCCGACATGCCGGCACCGAAGACGCCGCCGCTTGCGTGGCTGCGCCGCAAGGTGCTCCGGACGGAGACCGGTTACCTGGGGCTGGTCCTGGGGCTGGTGATCATGGCCTGGGCCGGCATCGTCGTGCACCTGCGCCAGGAATACCGCCAGGCCCTGCAGGGTGCCGTGCAGGACACCACCAACCTCGCCCGCGGCTTCAGCGAAAACATTTCCCGCGCCTTCGACGCGATCGACCAGACCCTGCTGTTCGCGCGCGAATCCTACCAGCGCGATCCCACGCGTTTCGACCTCACGACCTGGGCCCGCAGCCGCCAGTTCACCCATGGCCTGACCATCCAGCTCACCATCATCGACGCCGAGGGCATCGTGCTGATGACCAATCTCGGCCCGGTCACCAGCCGCGTCGACCTGTCCGACCGCGAGCATGTGCGGGTCCAGAAGGAGGCGACCGAAGACCGCATGTTCATCAGCGCACCGGTGCTCGGCCGCCTCTCAGGCAAGTGGTCGATCAACGTCACCCGCCGCATCGGCAGGCCGGACGGCAGCTATGGCGGTACCGTCGTCGTCTCCGTCGACATCGGCTACCTCACGCGGTTCTACGAGTCGCTCGACATCGGCAACGGCGACGTGCTGCTCGTGGGCGAGGACGGCGTCATCCGCGCCCACGCGCCGCTGCGCGACGGCGTCATCGGCACCAGGCTCGCAGGCGCCGAGGCGACCGCCCTGCTGTCCAGCGCCGAGCAGGGCAGCTTCCATACCGTCAGCCCCGTCGACGGCGCCGCCCGCATCGAAAGCTTCCGCCGGGTCGCCGGCTACCCGCTGCTGGTCGCCGTCGGCCTCGACGAGGCCGAGGTGTTCGCCGAGTGGCAGCGCCAGCGCACCCGGCTGCTCATCCTCGGCACGCTGATCGGCGTCGTCGCCGCCCTGTTCGGCACTCTTCTGGTGCGCCAGCACCGCCGTATCGCCCGCTCGCGCGAAGCCCTCGCCGCCACGCTCGAGAACATCAGCCAGGGCATCCTGATGGTCGATGCCGAGGGCCGCGTCCCGGTCGCCAACCGCCGCGTCATGGAACTGCTGGAGCTGCCGGACTCGCTGATGCAGGGCATCCCCTATTTCCGCGACATCCTGCGCTGGCAGCTCGCCCAGGGCGAGTTCGGTCCGCCGGAGACCGTCGATCCCGCCTTCCTGCACTTCGTCGAGAGCGGCGGAATCAGCAGCGAATACGGCGTCTACGAGCGGCTGCGCGGCAATGGCCGGGCGCTGGAGATCCGCACCCAGGAGATGGCCGGCGGCGGTGCGGTGCGCACCTACACCGACGTCACCGAGCGCAAGCGCACCGAGACCGCGCTCGCCGCCGCCCGCGACGCGGCCGAAGTGGCCGGGCGCGCGCGCTCGGAATTCCTCGCGGTGATGAGCCACGAGATCCGCACCCCCATGAACGGCATCATCGGCGCCGCCAGCCTGCTGCTCGACATGAAGCTGGGGGCGGCCGAGCAGCACTATGTCCGCATCATCCTCGACAGCGGCAACCACCTGTTGCAGATGATCAACGACATCCTCGACTTCTCCCGCCTCGAGTCCGGGAAGCTGGAGCTGGAGGTGGCGAGCTTCGACATACGCGGCCTGCTGCGCGGCGCCATCGACATGCTCGCCGCCGCCGCCGCCGCCAAGAGCCTCGCGCTCGAGATCGACATCGCCGACGACGTGCCGCTGCGCGCGGCCGGCGACGCCCGCCGGCTGCGCCAGATCCTGCTCAACCTGATCGGCAACGCCGTGAAGTTCACCGAGGCCGGCCACGTGCGCGTCAGCGTCACCCGCCAGGCGCGCGAGCCCGGCGCCGTCCGCCTCGGCTTCACCGTCGCCGACACCGGCATCGGCATCGCGCCGGAAGCGCAGAGCCGCCTGTTCGACGAGTTCACCCAGGCCGACAGCTCGATCTCACGCCGTTTCGGCGGCAGCGGCCTGGGGCTCGCCATCAGCCGCCGGCTGATCGAGCGCATGGGCGGCAGCATCGAGGTCGAAAGCGCGCCGGGCCTGGGCAGCATCTTCCGCTTCGACGTGAAGCTGCGCTCCCGCCGCGCCAGCGACGACGCCGCCTTCGCCCAGGCCGCCGGGCTGCGCGCCCTGGTCGCCGAGGACAACGCCACCAACCGCCTGGTGGTCACGCGCATGCTCGAACGCCTGGGCCACCGCGTCGAGGCGGTGACCAACGGCCGCGAGGCGGTGGACGCCGTGGCGAGCCGCGACTACGACCTCGTGCTGATGGACGTGATGATGCCGGAGATGGACGGCCTCGCCGCCACCCGGGCGATCCGCGCCATGCCGGGGGAGCGCGGGCGCCTCGCCATTGTCGGCCTCACCGCCAGCGCCATGCCCACCGACGAGGCCGCGTGCCTCGCCGCCGGCATGGACGAGTATGCCACCAAGCCGATCACCGGCGACCGGCTGGCCGAGGCGATCGCCGCCGCCACCGCCAGGCGGCCACCGCAAGCCACCCCGGAGGGGGCGCATGGCCGCCGCGCCGCCGTGGTCGAGAACCGCGGCTTCGACCCGGCCATGCTCGATGCCATGGTGCGCGACCTCGGGCCCGGCGCCGCGGCCGACGTGGTCCGCCTGTTCATCGAGACCGGCCTGCGCCAGACCGCCGACCTGCTGGCGCACGCCGAAGCCGGCCGCCGCGCCGAGCTGATGCGCGAGGCCGGCGCTCTGGGCCGCACCGCCGCCAATCTCGGCCTGATGCGGGTCAGCCACGCCGCCGCCGTGCTGGAGGACGCTGGCAGCGGCGAGGACATCGCCGAGCAGGTGCACGACTTGCACGCCCTGCTCCAGGCCGGCATCGACGAGCTAGGCAACTGGCACCCGCCGGCCGGCATGTAGGTGCTACTGGCCGCGGCCGCTCACCATCACGATGCAGGTGCGCAGGATGATCGAGATGTCCGACACCACCCAGATGCGGAAGTCGGACAGCCGCATGGCATAGGCCGCGTCGAACCCGACCTTGCGCACGACGTCGGCGTCGCAGCTGTCATAGCCCTGGCGCACCTGGGCCAGCCCGGTGATGCCGGGGCGCAGGCCCACGGTGCGGTCGGCGAAGAACGGCGCGATCCGCTCGAGGCGGCGATAGAAGGCGGGCCGCTCCGGCCGCGGGCCGATCAGCGACATGTCGCCGCGCAGCACGTTGACGAGCTGCGGGATCTCGTCCAGCCGGGTCTTGCGCAGGACACTGCCGACGCGGGTGATGCGCGGGTCGCGCCGGCTCGCCCACACCGCGCCGCTGCGCGCCTCGGCGTCGGCGCGCATGGAGCGGAACTTGAGGATCATGAACAGCTCGGTCCGGTCCGCCATGGCCCGGCCCACCCGCATCTGCCGGTAGATGACCGGCCCGCGGCTGTCGAGCTTGATGGCCAGCGCGATCAGCGGCCACAGCGGCGCAGTCACCAGCAGCAGCACCAGTGCGGCGAAAATGTCCAGCGCCCGCTTGGTACCGGCGACGGATGCGGGGATGTAGCTGCCCGCGAACAGTGCCGCGGCCGGGATCGCGTCGCGGGTCATCTTGCGGTTGGACATCTGCTCACTCCGTTGCATCGCGGTGATAACGCAGATGTGTGCAAATGCCGGGCCAGCCGGATTTGCATTTTGCGAGGCGCCTTGCGATGCGCCGTTCTTGCAATAATGAGCAATCTTTTGAATGTTAACGTAATATTAATAAGCCCCGTGTCTGAGCTTGTTCTCGCCCTGACAGGCACGTTAACTTTGCTCACGGGATCGTCATCGTACGTCGAGGCCCGGGATCAGGGAACGGAACGATATGATGCGGATTCTCGGCCTGGCATTCGTCGCGGCGCTGGCACTGGGCGCCGGCAGCGCGCGAGCACAGACCACCGTCGATTTCAGCTACAACGGCTACGGCAACGCCGATTACGGGCCGCTCGGCATCGCCACCGGCATCGGCCAGTTCACCTTCGCCGGCAATCCGAATTCGAATGAATTCGACCCGTTGTCGTTCAGCTTCACCTTGTGGGTAAGCGATGCCGGTGGCGCCAACACCATGCAATACGACTTCACGGCGGCCGACCTGACGGAGTTCACCGCCATGCTCGATGTCACCGGCGACCTCGGCCTTTTCTACCTGATCGCCGATAGCGTCGACGGCGTCCTGTTCAGCGGCAGCGACCCCACGCCCTTTTCCGCGTCGGGGTTCGGGGCCTTTTTTTCCCCACTAGACTTCGGCGGGGCAGGCATCGCGATCAGCGGCCCGGTGGACGGCGGCGTGCTCCCCTACACCCAGGGCATCGTCACCGCCTCGGTGGCACAAGCGGTGCCCGAGCCCGCCGCGATGGCGGTGCTCGCCGCGGGCCTCGCCGGCCTGGCGCTGCTCCGGCGCCGCCAGGGCGCAGGCGCGTAGCGGCGCTCAGGCCTCGGCCAGCAGGCCGGCGGCGCGCCACGCCGCCAGCTTGCGATAGACCGTCGAGGGATTGACCTCCAGCAGGGCGGCCGCGCGCGGCACGTCCTGGCGGGTGCGCCGCAGCGCCGCCAGGATCAGCCGCCGCTCCATCTCCGCCAGCGGCACCACCTCCGGCTCCGCCGGCGGTGGCGGCGGCAGCGCGGCCGCCACCGGTTCGGGCGCAAGGCCGGGCCCGGACCAGAACGGCTCCGGCACGGCAGGGACCGGATCGGGCAGCACCGGCGCGGGAACTGGAATGGCAACGGGCGCCGGAACCGGCGTGGGGTCCGGGGCCGAACCATTGGTGCGCAGCACCGGCGGCGGGATCATCGCTGCCTCGACGCGTTCGCCGTCGTGCAGCACGACGATGTTGCGCACCACGTTCTGCAACTGGCGCACGTTGCCCGGCCACGAATAGCCCCGCAGCGCCGCTTCCGCCTCCGGACTGAAGCCCTGGAAACGCCGGCCCTCTTCCTTGCTGAACTGGGCCAGGAAATGCCGGGCGATCAGCAGCACGTCGCCACCGCGCGCGCGCAGCGGCGGCAGTTCCACCGGCACCACATACAGCCGGTAATACAGGTCCTCGCGGAACCGCCCGGCCTGCACCTCCAGCATCGGGTCGCGGTTGGTGGCGCAGACGAAGCGGACGTCCACCCGCTCGAGCCGCGACGAGCCCACCGGGGCGAAGCTGCCGGTCTGCACGAAGCGCAGCAGCTTCACCTGCATCTCCAGCGGCATCTCGCCGATCTCGTCCAGGAACAGGGTGCCGCCATCGGCAAGCTTCGCCGCGCCAGGGCGGTCGGCGGTGGCGCCGGTGAACGCGCCTTTCACGTGGCCGAACACCTCGCTCTCCAGCAGGTCGCGGGGAATGGCGCCGCAGTTCAACGCCACGAAGCTGCGGCCGGCGCGCGGGCTCGCCTTGTGCACCGCCTCGGCCGCCAGTTCCTTGCCGGTGCCGCTCTCGCCGGTGATGAACACGCTGGCGCGGCTGGCGGCCACGCTCTCGATGGTGCGATAGGCCGCCTGCATCGGTGCGGAGCCGCCGATGAAGCCGAAGAACCGGTCCCGGTCCAGCCGCGCCTTCACCGAGCGCAACTGCGCCACCAACGACCGCTTCTCCAGCGCGTTGGCCAGCGTCACCGACAGCCGCGCCTTGGCGTAGGGCTTGACCAGGAAGTCCACCGCGCCGCCGCGCATCGCCTCGACCGCGGTGTTGATCGAGGCGTTGGCGGTGACCACGATCACCGCGGTGTCGATCCCCTCGCCCTTCAACTGGCGCATCAGCTCGAAGCCGTTGTAGTCGGGCAGCTCGATGTCCAGCAGGATCGCGTCCGGCTCCCAGGCCCGCGCCTCGGCCAGCGCCGCGCCCGCCGATCCGCTCACCCGTACGGCGTGGCCGAGTCCCCGCAGCAGCGTGCGCGCCAGCTCGGCCTGGGTCGGCGTGTCCTCCACCACCAGGACACGGGCGGGCGCTTCGCTCACGCGCGGTCGAGCCCGCCGGCGAAGGCGGCAAGCTCGGCCAGGGCGCCCTGGCACAGCGCAGCGATGTCGGCGGCGACGCCGGGCATCTGGGCGGCGCCGATATCGGCGCGGGTCATCGCCAGCCGGCAGGCCTGTTCCAGCGCCTGCGCGCCCACCGCTCCCGCCGCCCCGGCCAGGCTGTGGGCGGCGCGACGGAAGCTGGCGCCATCGCCGGCGGCGGCGGACACGCGCAGCACCTCGCTGAGCCGGTCCAGGTCGCCGCGGAACACGTTCAGCACATGGCGCAGGTCCTCCGGGCCGAGATCCTCGGCAAGCTGGGCCGCGAAGCCGCGCGTCCCGGTCACGGCGCCACCCAGGACAGGCCGAAGCGGCGGCGCGCATGCGCGTCGTCGCCGGACAGGCCGAGCACCTCGTCCAGCCCGTGCTCGCGCAGCAGCGCCAGTGGCTGCCCGGACACGCCGGTGACGACGAGGCGGCGGCCCTTGGCGCGCAGGCGCTTGAACAGGAAGGCGATGGCGCCGATGGCGGGGCCGTCGATGAAGCTGACATTGGTCAGGTCCAGCACCACCTCGCCTTCCGGCGCGGCGGCCAGCGCCGCGAAGCCGTCGCGCAGCGCGAGCCAGCTTTCGGCGTCGAGGGCGCCTTTCAGCTGCAGGCGAACCCGCCCGTTCTCGCTCGCGATCCGCTCGAACATCTTCCGCACTCCGGCCACTGGTTTCGCTTTGACGGTGCAATAGTCACGCCAGCGACACCGGCAGTTTGCAGTGGGATGGCCGCAGAATGCAATGCAGCCTGCGAGGCTGATTTCACCAGAAAATTCCCCCGACCACGACTTTGTGATACGAAATGATTGTTCCGGACTGTCAGAGGTCATGCGTCCCAGGATTCTGCTCGTCGCCCTCGCCGACTGGTTCGGCCCCACCCGCCTTCCCCGGGCCCTGCGCGAGGCGGGCTTCGAGGTCGGCGTGCTCGCCGACCCGGACGGGCTGCTGGCGCAATCCAGCCACATCGAATACCGCTTCGCGCTGTCGGCCGGGCTTGTCCGCCTGGGCGTGCTGCGGCCGGTGCTGCGCACCATCCTGGAATTCCAGCCGCGCATCGTGGTGCCCTGCGACGAAGCGGCGGTGCACCTGCTGCAGAACCTGGCCAATGCCTGGGACGGCGCGCGCGGGCCGGGCGGGCAGTTGCGGGTGCCGATGCCGCCGCTGGTGCGCGAGATCCTGTTGCGCTCGCTGGGCGAGGCGCGCAGCTTCGCTGCCCGCAGCAGCCGGCCGCTGGCGCGCAAGCTGGCGGCGACGCTGGGCATCGCGGCGCCGCCCAGCGCCCCCGTGCCCTATCTGCAGGTGGCGGAGGCGTTCGCGCGCGACCATGGCTGGCCGGTGGTGCTGACCCGCGAGGGGCGCACCGGCGGCGACCGCGTGCGCGTGTGTGCCGACCAGGCGGAACTGCATGCCGCCTACAGCGACCTGACCCAGCCGGAGGACGTGCCGCACTGGCTGGGCAGGGCCGTGCGTTACCCGTTGTGGAGCGTGCTGACCGGGTTCCACCTGGCCGGTGACCTGACCAGACCGTTGCAGGACGGGCCGCTGCTGGCGATCGAGGCGCATGTGCCGGGCCGGCCCGCCACATACACGGTGGTCGCCTATGACGGCCGCGCGCTGGCCGGCATCGCCGCGGTGGCCGAGGTGGTGCACCCGCCCGGCACGGGCGCGAGCACCGTGGTGCGGCTGGTCAACGACCGGACCATGGCGGACACGTCGCGCAAGCTGGTGGGCCGGCTCGGCTTCACCGGCTTCGGCGGAATCGACTTCGTGCGCGACGAGGCCTCCAACAAGCTGTGGTTCCTGAAGTTCAACGCCCGCCCTACACCACTGAGCCATCTCGGCCGGCTCGCCGGCGGCGATCTGTGCACGGCGCTGCTGGCGGCGGTGACCAATGCCTTCCCGGTGCCGCAGCGGGCGACGAAGGAGACCACGGTGGCGCTGTTCCCGCAGGACTGGATGCGCGACCCCAATGCCGCCAACCGCGGCGCCGACCACGTTGACCTGCCGGTGGACGACGACCGGCTGTTCAACAGGCTGAAGGCGATGCTGCCGCGCACGGCGTAGGCGGGCGGATCAGACCGCGCGCCTGCCGGACAGCAGCGGCGCCGCCCGTCACGACGTCGAACGCCATTGCCCGGCCTAGAGCCTGATCGGAACCGATAGGCGTTCCGATCAGGCTCTAGGTCTTTGTTTTATCGCGTGATTCACGCCTCCGTGTGATTCCACCTGTGGCGATCACGCTCTATCCCGCGTCGGGGCCGGTCGTCTGCGCCAGATCCGCGAGCGTGCGCAGCAGGTAGGCGCGCGACACCGGCTTGCCCAGATGCGTGTCCATGCCGGCGGCGCGGCAGGCGCGTTCGGTGTCCGGGCCGATCGCGGCGGTCAGGCCGATGATGCGCAGGCGCCGCCCGGGCGGCTCGCCGGCGCGGATGGCGCGGGCGGCTTCCAGGCCGTCCATGCCGGGCATCTGCAGGTCCATCAGCACGACGTCGAACGAGCTGGCGCCGGCCGCAGCGACGGCGGAGGCGCCGTCGGCCACCAGTTCCACTGTGGCGCCGGCCCGTTGCAGCAAGGTGCGGGTGATGAGCTGGTTGGTGGGGTTGTCCTCGGCCAGCAGCACGCGCAGGCCGGCCAGGGGGGTGTCGGCGGCCCGGGTCAGCGTGCGGGGTCCCTCAGCCGCCCGCTGTGGGGACCCCTCACCCTCCCTCTCCCCGCGTTGCGGGGAGAGGGGAAGGGTGGTGTTGGGGGTGTCGAGCATGACGGCCATGGCGCGCAGGCGGGAGATCAGGACGGGCTTGCGCAGGTGTGCGTCGAACGGGGCCTGGGCGTACGGTTCCGGCGTTCCGGCGGACTGGCCGGAAGCGCACAGCACCAGCCTTGTTGCGGCCAGCGCGGGGTCGGCGCGGACGGCGCGGGCGAAGTCGGGGCCGTTCATGCCGGACGCGCCGGCCGGCGTCAGCAGGCGGTCGACGAGCACGAGGCAGAACGGAGCGCCGTTGGCCCGGGCGTCGCGAAGCATGCCAAGTGCGGTGGGCGCATCTGCCGCCGCCTCGGCCTGGGCGCCGAGGGCGCCGAGCTGGCGTGTCAGCACCTCCCGGTTGACCGGCAGGTCGTCGAGCACGAGGCAGCGCCGGCCGCTCAGAGGCAGCAGCTCGGGGGGCGGCGGGCCATCGGCCGGCCGGACCAGGATCGAGAAGCGGAACTCGCTGCCGCTGCCAGACCCGGCGCGCGGACGCGGGGCGGCGCTGATCGAGCCGCCCATGGCGGTGACAAGCCGCCGGCAGATGGCGAGGCCGAGGCCGGTGCCGCCGAACTGGCGGGAGATGGAGGCGTCGGCCTGGCTGAAGCGCTCGAACAGCAGCGGCAGGCGGGCGGGGTCGATGCCGATGCCGGTGTCGGTGACTGCGCACTCAAGCAGGAGGCCGCCCTCCGGCTGCGGGCGTCCGTCAAGGGCGATCTCGATCCAGCCCTTCTCCGTGAACTTCATGGCGTTGCCGACCAGGTTGAGCAGCACTTGGCGGAAGCGGCCGGGATCGCCGGTGACGGTCGCGGGCAGGGTGTCGGCGAAGCGGCAGACGATCTCGACCCCCTTGGCCGCGGCGGCGGGGGCGAACAGGTCGGCGACCCTCGCCACCTCCTCCTCGACGATGAACGGGGCGGATTCGAGCTCGATGCCCTGCGCTTCCAGGCGGGAGAAGTCGAGGATGTCGTTGATGACGGTCAGCAGGTGCTCGCCGGAATTGCGGATGGTTTCGGTGTAGCGCCGTTGCTCGGAGTCGAGCCGCGTGTCCAGCAGCAGGCCGGCCATGCCGATCACGCCGTTCATCGGGGTGCGGATCTCGTGGCTCATCGACGCCAGGAAATCCATCTTGGCGCTGCCGGCGGCCTGGGCGGCGCGCTCGCTGGCGTCCAGCGCGTCGGCGCGGCGGCGTTGGTGCAGGGCTTGGCGCAGCAGGCCGGCCATGCCCATCAGCGCCGCGGCCCCGGCGGCAGTGAGGCCGAGCATGACCGGGAGAGCGGCCTGCCGCGCCTCGGTCCGGATGACGGCGGTCGGGCGTGCCACGGTCACCAGCAGCGGGGCGCCGGGGACCGCGGCAACGGCAGCGAGCACGTCGCGGCTGCCGGCGCCGGCCTCGGGCCCCTGCCAGACGCCGGCAGGGTGGTTCTCGCCCGGCGGCCGGGCGAACCAGACGGTGCGCTGGCGCACGCCGATCGGGGCGGCGGGGTCGGTGGCGGCGAGCAGGACGCTGTCCGCGGAATAGAGCGCCACGTCCAGGCCCGGCGAGGCAGCCTCGACCTGCAGACCCGACAGCAGTGCGGCGGGGTCGAGCAGTGCCACGATCGCGCCATGCGGCGCGGTGCGGCGGGCCAGCGGCAGCAGCCGGCGGGAGGGGTTGGCAGCATCCGGCATCGGCGTGCCGGCGATGGTGTCGGACGCACCGGCCAGCAACGGCGCGAACCAGGGGCTGGCGCCGAGGTCGAGCCCGATCAGCACGGGGTCCGAGGCACGCGCCACGATGCCGGAGGCGTCGGTGACGAGCAGCGCGCGCACCAGCGGCCGCCCGGCAATGCGGCGGGCCAGCGCCTGGTCATCGGCCGACGAATCGAAGTCGCTGAGCATGGCCTCGGCTCTGCCGGTGCCTGCCTTCACTTCGGCGGCCAGGGTGGCGGCCATGGCGCGAACGAGGGTTGCGCTGCTGCGGCGCGCGCTGGCCTGTTCACCCAGCAGCAGCACGCCACAGGCAGTCAGGAGGCACAACAGGAAGGCAGCGGCGGCAACGACGAACAGCCGCACCGGGTCGCCCGGCTTGCCGCCCTGTGGCTTCGCGGCGCGGTCGTCCGTCACCGGTGGCGCGATTGCCCAGCCCTGCCCGCCTGTGCCTGATGCCAAAGCCCTGCCCTAACCGTCGAAGGCGTGGCGTGCCGCCTTCGCCAGGGCATCCCGTGGGACTCCCGGTAGCGTCGCGTCTGCCGAAGCCCCTCATTTGCCACAGCGGGGCCGAACTCCACAACATTCGTTCACAATTCAACGGCCCGGTTTGCCGGCCGCCACGGCGTTCAATCCGTTGATGCAACCTTAACCTGCGGTGCCGCCAGATCCCGCGACGGGCGGGCGCGACGGACGGTCCACGAGAGGCGCCTGCCCGAACCAAGGGGATCCGAATCAGATGTCAGACATGTCGAGGTCGATCGCCCTGATGTTCGCGCTGGCGATTGCGGCCGTACTGGCGGCGGCGCTGGCGCCTTCCGCCACCCGCCCGATTTTCAGCAGCGCGCCCGGGATGCATATCCAGGCCGCCTGACCGGCGGACGGACCGGCCGGCGCCGGCCGGGGTGCCGATGGGCCGCATTGACCCGGATCATCCATGGCCGCGGCGCCATCAGCCGCCCGGCTGGCAGGCCGGGCAGTGGTAGCCCGTGCGGCCGCCGCGCCTGTCGACCTGGAGCGCTGTGCCGCAGCGTGGGCAGTGACCGCCGGCGTGACGCTGAGGCAGCAGGAACCCGGGCGGCAGGCGATCGGTGAAGGCCTCGGCCCCCGCGCCGCAATCGATCGCCGTCTGCAGCACAAACCGCATCGCGTCGAACAGGCGGCGCGTCGCGGCGCGATCCACTGTCGCGGCGGGTGTGTCGGGGTGCAAACGGGCCTGGAACAGGATCTCGTCCGCATAGATGTTGCCGATCCCGGCCATGCGCGTCTGGTCCATCAGGACCGCCTTGATCGCCTGCTTGCGGCCGGCAAGGGAAGCCGCGAATTCCGCCGCATCGAATGCGGGATCGAGCGCGTCGGGCCCCAGTTGCGATTCGGCGATGAAGGCTTCGGTGCTGTCCACCAGGCGCACGCGGCCGATGCGCCTTGGATTGACGTAGGCCAGGCGACCGTCATCGGCGAGATCGAGGCTCAGCCGGACGGAGGGCGGGTCGGCCTGGTCCCGCCCGAGGTGTTGCAGCGAGCCGTTGGTGCCGAAATGCATGGCGAGCGCGCCGGCGTCGGCGATATCGATGAACAGGTGCTTGCCGTGACGCCGGCACGAATGCAGGCGCTTGCCGTTCAGCCGCCGCTGCAGCGACGCGGCGGACGCGCCCTCCAGGCTGTCGGGGTCGTGGACGGCCACGTGGGAGATGAGGTGGCCGACTCCGTGCCGTTGCACCAGCCGCCTGAAGATCTCGACATCCGGCAGTTCGGGCATGCGCGCTCTCCGTTGCGGGAAGTTGTCAGGGTTCCAGGTTCGGGCGACGAGCCGGTTGATTACCTTGCCACGCGGCTTTTTCCCGGGCGGTGTCGTGCCCGGCATCCGCCGTCAGCGGCTGAGATAGGCGACGGCGCCGTCCAGCGTGAACAACTTCGGGTAGTCCGCCTCGGGAATGTCGACCCGCGTGCGTTCGTGCAGGGCGGAAATGAAGTTGAGGAAGTCCATCGAATCAAGATCGAGCTCCTCGCGCATATGCGCCGCGCCGGGCAGGACCGCGAGATCCGCTTCCGGGGCGATGCGGGACAGCACGTCGAACACCAGGCGCTTCGCCTCGGCTGCGTTCATAGCGTCTCCGCCTCCTGCAACAGGCGGTCGATCTCTGCCAGCAGCAGCCCGCCCCGATGGCCATCGCTGGCGCGATGATCGCCAGCCAGTGTGATCGCGACGATCGGGCGCGGGCCGAGTGTGCCGTCGATCACCCAGGGGCGGGTGACGATGCGGCCGATGCCGATCATCGCCACCTGCGGGGGGTAGATGATGGGCAACACGGCGTCCGCCCCGCGATCGCCGAGGCTGGTGACGGTGATCGTCGGGTCGCTCAGCTCGGAGCTGCGCAAAGCGAAGCTGCGCGCGCGCAGAACGAGGTCGCGCAGTGCCGCCATCAGGTCATCGAGCGGGCGGCGATCGGCGTTGCGGATCGCCGGCGCCACCAGGCCGCCGCCGCGCAGGGCGATGGCCCAGCCGATATGCACGCCGTCGCCCGGGCGGAAGCGCCCGTCCTCCCAGACGCCGTTCAGCTCCGGCGTCTTCGCCACCGCCAGGGCGGTTGCGCGCAGGAACAGTGCCGCCGGCAGCAGGCGTTCGGGCGGCGGGCGCTCGCGATTCATCCGCTCCAGCCGGGCCAGCGCCGCCGAGGCGTCCACGGTCTGGCTCAGGTAGTAGTGCGGGATTTCGCGCTTGGAGCGGCTCATTGCCGCGGCGATGGCCTGGCGCATGGCCGCGGGATCGAAGCCGGGCCGTTGCGGCGGCATCGCGCCCGGGGCGGGGCTGACCGCTTCCACGTCGGCCACGGTGATCGCGCCGGCCGGCCCGGTTCCCGCCACGCGCTGGATATCGATGCCGCGCGCCGCGGCAAGGCGCCGGGCGGCGGGTGAAATGCGCGGGCGGCCGGGCGTGACCGGAAGCGCGGACACGGGTGGCGCCGGCGGCGGGAGCGGTGGCGGGGCCGCCGGCTCACGCGCGCCCGCCGCGCCTTCCAGCCGCGCGAGCACGGTGCCGACGGGAACGCGCCCGCCCACCGGCACGACAATCTCCGACACCAGGCCTTCGTTGAAGATCTCGATCTCGATGGCGCCCTTCTGCGTCTCCACCACCGCGACGACATCGCCACGCTTCACGGTTGCGCCGGGCTTGACCCGCCATTCGACCAGCGTGCCCGCCTCCATGTCGGCGCCGAGCGAGGGCATGCGGAAGTCGGTCATGCACCCCTCACCAGCCCCCGCGCCGCGGCGACGATGGCGGCGGTTTGCGGCAGGGCGGCCTGTTCGAGATGCGCCGCATAGGGAATCGGCACCTCGCGCGCGCAGACGCGACGGATCGGCGCGTCGAGTTCGAAGAACGCCTCCTCGACGACGCGGGTCGCGATCTCGGCAGACAGGGAGCCGGACTTCCAGCCTTCGTCGACGATCACCAGCCGCCGCGTGCGGGCGACCGAGGCGATCACGGTGGCCATGTCCAGCGGGCGCAGGACGCGCAGGTCGATCACCTCCGCCTCGATGCCGTCCTGCTGCAGGGCCGTTGCTGCTTCGAGAGTCTTGAACAGGCTGCCGCCATAGGTGACCAGCGTGATGTCGCGGCCCGGGCGGCGGATCTTCGCCGAGACGATGTCCACTTCGGTCACGTTCGGATCCAGGACGTCTTCGCGGTTGTACAGCATCACATGCTCGAAGATCAGCACCGGATTGGGATCGTCGAGCGCGGGCTGCAGCATGTGCCGGGCATCCTCGACGGTTGCGGGGGCCAACACTTTCAGGCCGGGGATGTGCGCGTACCAGCCTTCCAGGCTGTGCGAATGTTGCGCGGCAAGCTGGCGGCCGGCGCCGGTGGACATGCTGATCACCAGCGGCACGGCGAACTGGCCGCCCGACATATGCGCGATGGTCGCGGCGTTGTTGACGATCTGGTCCAGTGCCAGAAGGCTGAAATTCACTGTCATGATCTCGATGATCGGGCGCATCCCTGCAATCGCCGCACCGATCCCGGCGCCGACGAAGCCGACCTCGGAGAGCGGCGTGTCGCGAATCCGCTCCTCGCCCAGTTCGCCGGCCAGACCCTTGGTCACCGCGTAGCAGCCGCCGTAGCGCGCGACGTCCTCGCCCATGAGGAACACACGCGGGTCGGCGATGATGGCGGCGCGGATCGCCTGCTTGCATGCCTCGCGGTACGTCATGGCTTGCGGCATCGGCACGCTCGCTGAGGCGCTCATTGCGGCACCTTGTCCATGAGGGTGAAGCGCTCCAGGTCCTCGACCGGCTCCCAGGTGCCGGCCTCGGCGAAAGCGACGGCCGCGTCGATCTCGGCGGCGATGTCGGCCTCGATCCGGGCGATTTCGTCGGCATGCAGCAGGCCGGCCTGCTGCAGCCATGACTGCAATTGTTGAACCGGGTCCTTCTTGCGCCAGGTCTCGATCTCTTCCTTGCTGCGATAGAGTTGCGCATCGAACATCGAATGCGCGCGGAAGCGGTAGGTGCGGCATTCCAGCAGGAAGGGCTTGCCCGTCTCGCGGATCTGCGCGATCGCCCGCCGCGCCGCCACTTCCGCGGCGACGACGTTCATGCCGTCCACCGCCTCGCTCGCCACGCGGTAGCCGGCGGCCTTGCGGGCGATGTCCGTCTCCGCCTCGGCGCGTTCCAGGGCCATGCCCATGGCGTAGAGGTTGTTCTCGCAGACGAACAGGACCGGCAGGTTCCAGAGCGAGGCGAGGTTCATGCTCTCGTGGAACGCGCCTTCGTCGACCGCGCCGTCGCCGAAGAAGCAGGCGGTCACGGCGTTGCGCCCCTGCATCTTGTCGCCCATCGCGATGCCGACGGCCAGCGGCAGGCCGCCGGCCACGATGGCGTTGCCGCCGTAGAATCGCGCCGCGCGGCTGAAGACGTGCATCGAGCCGCCACGGCCACGGCAGCAGCCCTGCTGCTTGCCGTAGAGCTCGGCCATCAGCGCGTCCATGCCGATCCCGCGCGCCAGCGCCTGGCCGTGCTCGCGATAGGTGGCGACGATGGCGTCTTCCGGCCGCAACGCCGCGATGATGCCGACCGAGACAGCCTCCTCGCCATCGTAGAGATGCATGAAGCCGCGGATCTTTTCGCTCTGGTAGAGTTCGAAGCATTTCTCTTCGAACCGGCGGATGCGCAGCATGGACGTGAGCAGGCTGCGGCCATGCGCGTGGTCGAGATGCACTTTCTCGGTCATCGTGCGTCGCTTTCCAGGGTGGAGAGATCGCCTTCCGGCAGGCCGAGCTCGCGAGCCTTGAGCAGGCGGCGCATGATCTTGCCGCTGCGCGTGCGCGGCAGGCCGGGGCAGAAGTCGATCTCTTTCGGCGCCACCACCGCCCCCAGCCGTTTGCGCGCGTGGCCGAGCAAGTCACGGCGCAATGCCTCCGACGGTGCGAACCCTGGATTCAGCGCGACGAACGCCTTGACGATCTCGCCTGCCATCGGATCGGGCTTGCCGATCACGCCCGCCTCGGCGACGGCCGGATGTTCCATCAGCGTGCTCTCGACCTCGAACGGCCCGATCAGGTGGCCGGAGGACTTGATCACGTCGTCGGCACGGCCGACGAACCAGTAGTAGCCCTCGGCGTCGCGCATCGCGAGGTCGCCGGGAAGATACCACTTGCCGGCGAAGCATTTGCGATAGCGCGCCTCCTCGTTGAGGTAGCCGCGCATCATCGACGGCCAGCCGGCCTTGAGTGCGAGTTCGCCTTCGACCATCGGTTGGTCGATCGGCGTGACGCTGCCGTCGGCCGCGCGCCGGACGATGGCCGCGTCGATGCCTGGCAACGGCCGTCCCATCGATCCGGGCTTCACGTCCATCGCCGCGAAATTGGCGATCATGATCCCGCCGGTTTCGGTCTGCCACCAGTTGTCGTGGAACGGGCGGCCGAACGCGTGCTGGCCCCAGACCACCGCCTCCGGATTGAGCGGCTCGCCGACGCTGGCCAGGAAGCGCAGCGCGGAAAGGTCGAAGCCGCGCAAGGCGTCGGTGCCGAGCTTCATCATCATGCGAATGGCGGTCGGCGCCGTGTACCAGACGCTGACGCGTTCCGCCTGCAGGATGCCGTACCAGGTTTCGGCGTCGAACTCGGCCTCGGCCACGACGCTGGTGACGCCGTTGGTCAGCGGCGCGATGATCCCGTAGCTGGTTCCGGTGACCCAGCCGGGATCGGCGGTGCACCAGAAGATGTCGTCGTCGTGCAGATCGAGCGCGTAACGGCCGGTGACGTGGTGGGTCACCACCGCTTCATGCACATGGATCGCGCCCTTCGGCCGGCCGGTCGTGCCGCTGGTGAAATGCAGCAGCGCCGGCGCCTCGGGATCCGTTGGCGGGATGGTGAAATCAGGGCTTTGCGCTTCGACCAGGCGGGACCAGTCGAGCGTGCCGGCGATATCGGTCGAGGCAGTCCCTTCGGGAATCAGGATCACATGCTGCAGCTTCGGCAGGCCGGTGCGGAGCGCTTCGATCTTGCGGCGATACAGCGGTTCGGTGGTGACCAGGAAGCGGCCTGCGCCGATGGCAAGCCGCGTCGCGACAGGTTCCGGACCGAATGCCGAGAACAGCGGCGAGACGACGCATTTCGCTTTCAAGGCCCCAAGTACCGCGATGTAGAGCTCGGGAATCCGCCCTGACAGGACGAACACGCTGTCGCCTTCGCGTGCGCCAAGGCCGCGGAGGGCGTTCGCGAACTGGTTGGTCGCTATCTTCAGGTCGCGATATGTGAGGACCCGGCGGTCGCCGCGACGACCGATCCAGCGCAGCGCATGACGATCCGCACGTGGCCCTTCGGCGTGACGATCAACCGCTTCGTGAGCGATGTTGAGTCCATGACCACCGGGCAGTCCATCCAGCAGCGCGCGCCCCCCTGCCAGGTGAACTCGCTGCGGACACGCTGGTAGTCGGCCAGATTGGGCGGCACGACCAGCGTGCCGACCGGCTTGACGATCCGTGGATAGAGGTCGGCAAGAAGGGCGCGGCCGGCCGCCGGCTGGGACACGATCGGTCTCCTTTGTCTGCCGGTGCTGATGCGTTTTTAACATAGGGTGGGCCGCCGCCGGGTGTATTGATTCAGATCAACGACCAGGAGGCATGAGTCGCCACGTTGACTGCATTGTTGCGGGAGGGCCGAGCCGCACATGACGCACAGCGCGGATAGCGGTCGCCGGACCGGGTTGCGCGGCATGCAGCTGCTGAGCGCAATCCTGCTGACCGCCTTCGCGCGGCCCTCGGCCTGTCAGGAGACCGGCGACGTTGCGGCGGGCCGGCGCCTGGCCGAGGCGTCGTGCAGCACGTGCCACATCATCGGCCCGACGCCGCAGCGTGTCGGCAATGACGTTCCGACATTTGCCGCCATCGCGCGCATGCCGTCGACCACACCGCTGGCGCTGCGGGCGTTTCTGCAGACGCCGCATAGCCGGATGCCCAATCTGATCCTCAAGCCGGGCGAGATCGACGATCTCATCGCCTATATCCTCAGCCTGCGCCACGCGTGAGCCCCCGCGCACGGCCTGATTGACCTGGATCAATGCCGGCGCAGCCGGTCGGTGATATGTAAATCAACAATGATGGCGCAGGCTTGGATCGCCGGCGCAGCGCTGCGACGCGTGGGAGAGGAGGCCATTCCGTGACGCATAAGCAAGTGCTGTTCCGTGCATCGGCTCGCGAAAAGCTCTTGCGCGGGGCCGCGCTGCTCTGCGACGCAGTACGGGTGACATTGGGCCCGAAGTCCAAATCGGTGCTGATCCAGAAGAGTTGGGGCACGCCGATTGTCTGCAATGACGGCGTGACGATCGCCAAGGAGTTCGACCTCAAGGACCCCGAGGAGAATCTTGGCGCGCAGATGTTGCGGCAGGCGGCCGAGAAGACCGGCGACAGCGTGGGCGACGGCACCAGCACGGCGACGATCCTGGCGCATGCGATCTTCGCCGACGGGGTGCGCAATGTGGTCGCCGGCGCCAGCGCGATCGACCTCAAGCGCGGGCTGGATCGTGCGGCAAAGGCCGCGATCGACGCGCTGCGCGCCATGTCGCGCGAGGTGCGGACCCGCAAGGAGAAGGCCCAGGTGGCGACGATCTCGGCGCATAACGATCCTGCCATCGGCGAGCTTGTCGCCGAAGCCATGGAGAAGGTGGGCGGCGAGGGTGTGATCACCGTGGAGGAGTCGAAGACCACGGAGACCGCGCTGGAAGTGGTCGAGGGCATGCAGTTCGACCGTGGCTATATCTCGCCCTATTTCATTACTAATGCCGAGAAGATGATCGCTGAGCTCGAGGATCCCTACATCCTGATCCATGAGAAGAAGCTGTCCGGGCTGCAGCCGGTGCTGCCACTCCTGGAAGCGATCGTGCGATCCGGCCGCCCGCTGCTGATTGTTGCGGAAGACGTCGAGGGCGAGGCACTCGCCACGCTGGTCGTGAACAAGCTGCGCGGCGGGCTGAAGGTGGTCGCGGTCAAGGCGCCTGGTTTCGGCGATCGCCGAAGGGCGATGCTTGAGGACCTCGCCAGCCTTACCGGTGGCCAGATGATCTGCGAAGAGGTTGGCATCAAGCTTGAGAACGCGACCATCGAGGTGCTCGGCACGGCGAAGCGGGTGGTCGTCAGCAATGAGGACACGACGATTGTCAGCGGCGGCGGCAAGAAGGCCGACATCGACGGACGGTGCAACCAGATCCGCAGGCAGATCGAGGAGACGACATCCGACTATGACCGCGAGAAGCTGCAGGAGCGGCTGGCGAAGCTTGCGGGCGGCGTTGCGGTGATCCGCGTCGGCGCGCCGACGGAGGCGGAGATGAAGTCGCGCAAGGAGGCGCTCGACGACGCGATCAGCGCAACCAAGGCCGCGGTGGCCGAGGGCATCGTGCCAGGCGGCGGCCTCGCATTGCTCCGCTGCGTTGATGTGCTCGCCAGGGAAGAAACCAAATGCGATGGCGACGAGCGGACGGGGGTACAGATTCTCCGGCGCGCGCTGGAGGGGCCGGCCCGTCAGATCGCGGAGAACTCGGCGGTTGATGGCGGGGTGGTGGTTGCGCGCATGCTGGCGGGACAGGGAGCCTATGGTTTCGATGCGGCACGCAAGGAGTATGTCGACCTGGTCGAAGCCGGCATCGTCGATCCGACCAAGGTGGTGCGCATCGCCCTGGAGAATGCGGTATCGGTGGCGAGTGTGCTGTTGCTCACCGAAGCGACGATGACGGAGATCCCCGAGCCCAGGAAGGAGCGCGAGATGGAGCCGGAGATTGGCATCTAGGCGCACGGGCCATCGCGCGGAGGCGAGGAGCTTCGAGCCACATGGCTCACGCCCGGCTGGATGGCATCAGTTCCGACGCAGGCTCAGGATGTAGGATGCGATGCTGCTCGCCTGCGCCGGCGTGTAGATGTCGGTGATCATATGCAAATGCGGCTTCTGGATGAACGCCACGAGCCATCCCGGGGTCATGTCCGGACGGTTGGCGACACTCTCGAAGGCAGGCGCGTCGGTCCAGGAGCCGGACCCGCTTGCCACAATCACGTGGCAGCGCGCGCAGAGCGCGGCGGCGAGCCGATAGCCTTCCGAGATGGAAGCGGGCTGGGCCAGGCAGCGGCCGCCAAGCAGCCCGGAGCCGAGGACAATCGCCAACGCTGCCGAGCGGATCGCCGTGGTGGCCATGTCGCCAGCCTACATCTTGTGGCGTTGGGCGTCGTGCGCGACGTGATCAGAACCGTATAAGTCGGGAAAGACCCATCGAACGGGCATCCGGTGCGCGTGTCGCCCCGGCAGCGAAACGGCCATCCAACGGGGCGACCCGCTCAGCCCGCGCTAATCAATGTCGTCGCGGATGCAGGCCACGCGGTGTTCGGTGCCTTGCAGGGCCGGGATCTGTTCGGCGCAGGCCGGCAGGGCGTAGGGGCAGCGGGTGCGGAACACGCAGCCGGAGGGCGGGTCGGCCGGGCTGGGCGGTTCGCCTTGCAGCAGGATCCGGGTGCGCCGGTGCCGGGCGTGCAGGCTGGGTGCGGCGGACAGCAGCGCGCGGGTGTAGGGGTGGCGGGGGGACGCGAAGACCTGGGCCACCGGCCCCTCCTCCATGACCCGGCCCAGATACATCACCGCCACGCGGTCGCAGAGATGGCGGACCACCGGCAGGTCGTGGCTGATGAACAGCATCGCCAGCCCCAGCCGCGTGCGCAGGTCGGCCAGCAGCGCCAGCACCTGCGCCTGCACGGAGACGTCCAGCGCCGACACCGGCTCGTCCGCCACCAGGAAGTCGGGGCCGGTCGCCAAGGCACGGGCGATGCCGACGCGCTGGCGCTGGCCGCCGCTGAACTCGTGCGGATAGCGCTGGGCGTGCTCGGGCGCGAGGCCGACCTGTTCCAGCAACGCGGCGACGCGGGCGGCGCGCGCGGGGGGCGGAACGATGCCGTGGATCACCAGCGCGTCCGCGATCTGCGCGCCGACGGTGCGGCGCGGATCGAGGCTGCCATAGGGGTCCTGGAACACCAGCTGCATGCGCCGGCGCAGGGCGCGCAGCTCGGCCGGCTTCGCCTGGGCGAGGTCGGTGCCGTCGAACAGCGCACGGCCGGAGGTGGCCGGCAGCAGGCCCAGCAGCAGGCGGCCGACCGTGCTCTTGCCGGAGCCGCTTTCGCCGACGAGGCCGACAGCCTCGCCGCGGGCGATGGACAGCGACACTTCGGTGACCGCCTGCACGGGGCGGCCGCGGCCGAACAGGCCGGCGGTGCCGAAATGCCGGGTCAGGCTATCGGCGCGGACGAGGGGCGCGTTCATGCGTCCCACCGGATGCAGCGGGTCTGGCGGCCGGGTGCCACCTGCACCAGCGCCGGGTGCGCGGCCTCGCAGGCCGGGACGCGCTTCGGGCAGCGGGGCGCAAAGGTGCAGCCTGGCGGCAGTGCGTGCGGCGGTGGCACCACGCCGGGGATGCCTTCGGGCGGCGGCCCGTCCTCGACCGGGGCGCTGCGCAGCAAGGCGGCGGTGTAGGGGTGCAGCGGGCGGGCGAAGACCTCGGCCATGGGGCCCTGCTCGACGATCTCGCCGGCGTACATCACCGCCACGCGGTCGGCGATCTCGGCCACTACCGGCAGGCTGTGGGTGATGAACAGCAGCGACAGGCGGGATTGCCGCTTGAACTCGGCCAGCAGGTCCAGCACCTGCGCCTGGATGGTGACGTCCAGCGCCGTGGTGGGCTCGTCGGCGATCAGCAGGCGCGGGCCGTTGGCGATGGCGATGGCGATCATCACGCGCTGGCGCATGCCGCCGGAGAGCTCGTGCGGGAAGGCGCGGACGCGGCGCTCAGGATCGGGGATGCCGACACGGCGCAGCAATTCCACAGGCTCGCCCGGGGCCATGCGGCGATGCGCCTGGATCGCTTCGGCGATCTGGTGGCCGACGCGGTGCACGGGGTTCAGGCTGCTGGAGGGGTCCTGGAAGATCATCGCCATGGTACGGCCGCGCAGCAGGCGCAGTTTCTCCTCCGGCAGGCGCACCAAGTCGGTGCCGTCCAGCCAGGCGGCGCCGGCAGCAACACGCGCGGCGCCGGGCAGCAGGCCGGTGACGGCGAGGCTGGTGAGCGACTTGCCGGACCCGCTCTCGCCCACCAGCGCCAGCGTCTCGCCGGGGAAGAGTTGCAGGGACACGTCGCGCACAGGCTGGATGGGGCCGGCGGGCGTGTCAATCGCCACGGTGAGGCCGCGCAGGTCCAGCACGGCGCGCTCCTGCGGCAACAGGCCGGGTGCCAGCAGGTCCAGCATGCGCCGGCGGCCTGTGCGATAGGCCGGGTGCGGATCGACCGCGTCGCGCAGCCCGTCGCACAGCGCGTTCATGGCCAGGATGGTCAGCGTGAGCGCGAGGCACGGCCATAGCAGCAGCAGCGGCGCCTGCACCATGGTCGCCCGCGCCGCGCCGATCATCAGCCCCCAGGAGGGAGCCGGCGGCACCACGCCCAGGCCGAGGAAGGACAGGCCGGATTCCAGCACCACCGCGGAGGCGGCGGCGAGGCTGAACTGCACCAGCACGGGGCCGCCGATATTCGGCAGGATGGTGCGCAGCATGATGCGCCCCTTCCCTGCCCCCAGCACGCGCATCGCCTCCACGTAGTCCTGCGAGCGGGCGGTGAGCACACCGGCATAGGCGACGCGGGTGAAGCCCGGCAGATAGACCAGCGCGAGGACTGGGATCAGCGTGGTAGCGCCGGGGCCGGCCAGGGTGACCACCAGCAGCGCCAGCAGCAGCGGCGGGAAGCACAGCAGCACGTCGATCGAGCGCAGCGTCAGCATCTCGACGATCCCGCGCAGGAAGCCGCCGAGCACGCCGAGCGCGGTGCCGATGACGCAGGCCAGCGCCGAGGCGGCGAAGGCAACCGACAACGAGACCCGCGCGCCCCAAACGAGGCGGGTCAGCACGTCGCGGCCGAATTCGTCCTGGCCGAGCCAGTGCGCGGCCGACGGGCCGGCCAGCCGGTGCGCGACATCCATGGTGACGGGATTGCCCAGCCCCAGCACCGGGGCGGCAAGGGCCAGCAGCGCGATCACGCCCACGCCGGCGAAAGCGGGCCATGGCAGGCGCTTCATCAGCGGCGCACGCGCGGGTCGAGCACGCCGTAGAGGATGTCCACGGCGAGATTGAGCGCTACGAACAGCACGGAGATGACCAGCACGATTCCCACCACCTCCGGATAGTCGCGCGCGTTCACGGCGCTGACCAGCAGGCCGGACAGGCCGGGCCAGTTGAACACGTATTCCACCAGCACCGTGCCACCCAGCAGCGTGCCCAGATGCAGCGCCAGCACCGTCACCACCGGCATCAGCGCCGTGCGCACGACATGGCGCAGCAGGATGCGCCGTTGCGCGACGCCCTTGGCGCGGGCGGTGCGCACGTAGTCGCGCAGCATCACGTCCAGCACCGCCGCGCGGGTCATGCGGAACACCACGGCGGCGAGGCCGACACCGATGGTCAGGCCCGGCATGGACAGCAGCAGCAGATGCTGCAGCGGGTCGCGGGCGAAGGCGACATAGCCGCCGGCGGGCACCCAGCGCAGCATCTGCGCGAACAGCATCACCATCAGCGTGCCCAGCACGAAGACCGGCACCGCCAGGGCCAGCCCGGCCGTGGCGGAGCTGATGCGGTCGAACGCGCTGCCGCGCCGCATCGCCGCCGCCGTGCCCGCGGGCAGGCCCACGGCGACGCTGAACAGGGCGGCGACCAGCAGCAGCTCCAGCGTGCGCGGCAGGCGACGGACGATCTCGGCGGTCACCGGGCTGTCGTCCTGCATGGACTGGCCGAGATCGCCGTGCAGCAGCCGCAGCATGTAGTCGGCATATTGCGCGAGCAGGGGCCGATCGAGCCCGAGCTGGGTGCGCAGGTCGGCGACCACGCCCGGATCGGGCGCGGCGCCGCCCTGCGAGAGCAGAAGCTCGGCGGGATCGCCCGGAACCAGATGGATCGCCATGAACACGACGGTGGCGACCACCCAGACCAGGACGATGGACACGCCGATCCGCCTCAGCACCCAGGCCAAGGGATCAGCTCATCCCGTAGACGCGACGCACGGTTTCGGCGTCGATCCGGCCTTCCGCCAGATCGCGCTTCACCGCGGCCGGGTCGCGCTTCGACGGCGGACCATAGCCGCCGGCCCCAGGCGTGATGATCTCGACGATCTGGCCGGGCTTCAGCACGCCGTTGCCGTGGTCGAACGGGGTGACGCCGTCGCCGTAGACGAACGTGCCCTTCCCGCCTTCCAGGCCGCCGTTCAGCCCCCATGGCGCCGAGCGCAGCCGCGAGCCATCGACGCGCAGCCGGCACTCGGCTTCGGCACGGTAGACGCGCCGCAGCCCCATGCCGCCACGCTGCGCGCCAGGGCCGCCGGACCCGTCCACCAGCTCGTAGCGCAGCAAGGTCAGCGGGTATTCCAGCTCCAGCGCCTCGGCCGGCAGGTTCGAGGTGTTGGTGAGGTGGACGTGCACGCCGTCCAGCCCGTCCTTGGTGGCGCGTGCGCCGGAGCCGCCGCCGATCGTCTCCAGGTACACCCAGAGACTGCCGTCCTTGGGGCTCGTGCCGATGAAGGTGGCCGAGGCGCAGGAGCCGTTGCAGGCGGCGATGACGCGATCGGGCACCGCCTGGGCCAGCGCGCCGTGGATCAGGTCGACCACGCGCTGGCAGGTGGCGACACGGCCGTTCACCGCGGCGGGGTGGCTGCAGTTGAGCACGGTGCCTTCCGGCGCCGTCACCGTCAGCGGCCGCGCGAGGCCGGCATTCGGCAGGATGGTCGGGTCCACCACCGTTTTCACGGCGTAGTAGACCGTGGAAAGCAGCGCGGTATAGACCATGTTGAGGCCGGCGCGCACCTGCGGCGGGCTGTCGAAATGCAGGTGCATCGTGTCGCCGGCGACGGTGATCTCGCAGGCGAATTCGAGCTCGCCGTCCAGCTCCGGATTGTCGAAGCGGTCGGCGAAGCGATAGGTGCCGTCGGGGATGGCGGCGATGCCGGCGCGCATCTTGCGTTCGGCATAGTCCTGCAGCGCGCGGCCGGCGGCCAGCACGGTGGCGCTGCCGTATTTCGCGCACAGCGCCTGCATGCGCTCCACGCCCATGCGGTTGGCGGCCATCTGCGCGCGCAGGTCGGACAGGCGTTCGCGCGGCACCTGGCAGTTGAGCAGGATCAGCTCCTGCACGTCGGCCTGCAGCTCGCCCGCGCGGTACAGGCGGATCGGCGGGATGCGCAGGCCTTCCTGGTAGATATGGGCGTGGCCGCGATCGGCGAAGTCGGCGTGGTGCGCGGTGTTGACCGCCCAGCCGACGATGCTGCCATCGACGAAGATCGGCTCGGCCAGCACGATGTCGGGCAGATGCGTGCCGCCGCCTTCATAGGCGTCGTTGCCCACGAACACGTCGCCGGGGCGCATCTGCTCCAGCGGATGCCGCTTGAGGATATGCGGCAGGATGCCGATGAAGCTGCCCAGGTGCATGGGGATGTGCTCGGCCTGGCACAGCGTGTTCCCCGCGGTGTCGAACAGCGCCGTGGAGCAGTCGCGGCGTTCCTTGATGTTGGTGGAATAGCTGGCGCGGACCAGCGCCTCGCCCATCTCCTCGGCGATCGAGGCGAAGGCGCTGCCGATCACCTCGACGGTGATGGGGTCGATCGCGGGCGCGGACGCCGGCGCGAGCGCGGTGCTCATGCTGCCTCCAGGATCAGGTTCATGTAGGGTTCGACGCGCGCGACCATGCCCGGCAGGATCACGGTGGTGGCGTCCATCTGCTCGACGATGGCCGGGCCGGCGATGCGGTTGCCGGAGTCCAGCTTGTCGCGCTCGTAGACCGGGCAGGAGACGAAGCCGCCGGCTTCCGGCAGCCAGACGTCGCGCTTGCCGATCAGGGCGGCGGAGGGATCGGGGCCCACGTCCGGCCGCGGCTTGAACGCGGCCTTCTGCACCACGCCGGCCGCCTCCACGCGGAAGGTGACGAGCTGCACCGTCTCGCCTTCGGCGATGAAGCCGTACATGCGCTTGTGTGCGGCGGCGAAGCCCTCGGCCAGTGCGTCGAGCGTGGCTTGGCTGACCTCGCCTTCCGGCAGCGGCACTGCGAGTTCGTAGTTCTGGCCGGCATAGCGCATGTCCACCGTGCGGGTGACGCGGCGGGCGACGGCGGGAATATGCTCCTCCGCGAACCATGCCTCGGCGCGGGCCTGCAGCGTGTCGAAGGCCGCGGAAATCTGGGGAATGGCGGCGGCACCCAACGTGGTCAGGCGGGTATAGGCGAAGTCGGCGCGCAGGTCGGTCAGCAGCAGGCCCACGGCGCAGAGGATGCCGGGGTTGCGCGGCACCAGGATGCGGCTGATGTCCAGCTCCTTGGCCAGGCGCGCGGCATGCAGCGGGCCGGCGCCGCCGAACGCGACCAGCGTGTAGTCGCGCGGATCGTGGCCGCGCTGGACCGAGATGACGCGGATGGCCTTCGCCATGTTCGCTGTCACCACCGACAGGATTCCCTGCGCGGTCGCCAGTGTGTCCATGCCCAGCTCCGCCGCGAGCCGCCCGATCGCGGCATTGGACAGATCCTGGCGCACCTTCATGCGGCCGCCCAGCAGGTAGTGCGGGTTCAGCGTCTGCAGCACAACATTGGCATCGGTGACCGTGGGCTCGGTATTGCCGAGGTCGTAGCAGACCGGGCCGGGTGCGGCGCCGGCGCTGCGCGGGCCCACTTTCAGGAGCCCGCCGGAATCGACATAGGCGATGGAGCCGCCGCCGGCGCCCACGGTGTGGATGTCCAGCATCGGCGCCTTGATGGGATAGCCGTGCACCTGCGCTTCGCTGGCCAGGCGGCATTCGCCGTTGGACAGCAGCGCCACGTCGGAGCTGGTGCCGCCCATGTCGAAGGTGATCATGTCGGGAATGCCGGCAAGCCTGCCGATCGCCTGCGCGCCGACCACGCCGGTGCTGGGGCCCGACAGCACGGTGCGCACCGGCAGGCGCGCGGCCGCGTCGAAGCCGATGACGCCGCCATTGGATTGGGTGAGATGCGGCGTGGCGGTGACGCCGAGGCCGCGCACGCGGTCGCCGAGCTTGCGGATGTAGCCCTGCATCACCGGGCCCAGATAGGCGTTCACGACAGCGGTGGAGAGCCGCTCGAACTCGCGGAACTCGGGGGCGACCTGGTGCGAGGCGCAGGCGAAGGCTTCGGGGAACTCCTCGGCGATGATGCGCATCGCCGCTTCCTCGTGGTCGGTGCGCACGAAGCCGTAAAGGAAGCACACCGCCACCGCTTTCACGCCGTCAGCGCGCAGGCGGCGCACGGCGGCGCGCAACGCCTCCTCGTCCAGCGCGGTTTCGACCGTTCCGTCGTGGCGGACCCGCTCGGGCACTTCCAGGCGCAGGTCGCGGCTGACCAGAGTCTCTGGCTTGTCGGCCTGCATGTCGTACAGCTCGGGCCGCTTCTGCCGGCCGATCTCCAGCAGGTCGCGGAAGCCGTCGGTGGTGATGAGGCCGGTGCGCACGCCGCGATGCTGGATCAGCGCGTTGGTGGCGACGGTGGTGCCATGGCCGAAATAGCCGACATCGGCCGGGGCGGCGCCGACGCGGCCGATCCCTTCCTCGATGCCCTGGGCGATGCCGCGTGACGGGTCGTCGGGGGTGGAGGGCACCTTCCAGACCTCGACGCGCCCGGTTTCCTGCTCGAACAGGCAGACATCGGTGAACGTGCCGCCGGAATCCACGCCAATACGCCAGACCATTCGCTGAACCCTCAATGAGTCTCGTTGGTTTTCGACTGTCCCGTCAATTCGGGCCATGCGTCACCGCGCCCGCCGCAACCGGGCGCGATGCTAGCACGCCATTGTCGTCTGCCCAGGGCGCACCGTGGCCGAACGCGCCCTGCCAGCCGCAGACGCGCGCGGCAAAACGGGCGGCGTGCGCCAGGGCCGCGGGAACGCCGCCGCCTGCCTGCCGGGCGGTCAGGAAGGCGGCGATGAAGCCGTCGCCGGCGCCGAGCGTGTCGATGACCGGGGCGCTCGCGATTCCCTGCCGGTGCAGCACGCCGTCGGCCAGCGCCATCGCGCCATCCGCGCCCCGCGTGGCCACCGCAAGCCGCACGCCGGAGCGGGCGCAGCCATGCAGGACCGCGGCGCACTCCGCGTCGGTGCGGCCAGGGCAGGAAAGGAAGGCGATGTCGATCTGCGGCAGCACGCGGGCGAACACGGCGTCGGACCATTTGTCGGAGAAATCGAACGAGAGGCGTTTTGCGACTGCGCGGATGCGCGCGAGGTCGGGCTCGATCTCGCTGTATATGCTGCTGTGAACGATGTCGAAGCCGGCGACATAGGCAAGGTCGACGTCAGCCAGCGCATAGCGGCCGCGTACGCCCGGCGACGATCCGAGGAAGCGGCGGTCGCCGTCGCGATGCGCGATCAAGGCGCGCGCATTCGCGCCTTCGATCCGCCGGCAATGGCTGAGGTCCACGCCTTCGGTGGACAGCGCATTGAACAGAAGGTCGCCGGCCGCATCGGTGCCGAGGCAGCCGAGATAGCCCGTGTCCGCCCCCAGCCGGTGTGCGAGCACCGCGACATTCACGGCATTGCCGCCGGGATACTGCATCGCCTGGTCGACATAGGTGTCGACGGTGTTGTCGCCCAGCCCGAGCAGGCGGACCGCCACCTTAGTACTCGGTCTTCCACATGTAGCGGCGCTCGCCCAGCGGCTTGCCGAGAAGGTCGGACAGGTTCGCGGAGATCCGCTTCAGCGCGGCCTGCAGCACATAGGGCGCGACGATCGGGCGGATCGCCGGGTCGATGCCGGGCATGGCGTAGTCGCGGGAATCGTAGATCATCAGATGATCCGTGTGCTTGCGGCAGAATCGCACCACGCGTTCCATCAGCGGCCGGCTCGGGTCCTCGCCCAGCAGCAGGACGAGGCGCGTGTCCGCGTCCACCACCTCGAACGGGCCGTGGAAGAACTCGGCGGCCTCCAGCGGGGTGCTGTGCAGCCACAGCATCTCCATGACGATGCACACGCCGAAGACATAGGCGGTGGTGAAGCCGGGGCCGGAAGCGACGTGATAGAGCACGCGCTGGTCCCGCAGCGCCTGCGCCTCGGCCGCGCCGCGGGCTTCGTTCGCCGCCGCCGCATCGGCGATGGCGCCGGGCAGTGCCTGCAGGGAAGTCAGCAGCGTGTCGGCGAGCGCCCAGCCGTCCTTCGCCGCCAGCAGCCCGCCAACCAGGCTCTGCATGGCCATGAACAGGCCGGTGAAGCTTTCCGCCGTCTCGCCGATGATGAAGCGGTGGTCGACGAGGCCGGCGAGCGGCCTGTCCTCCCGCTGGGTGAAGCCGACGGTGCGGCACGGGGTGCCGCGCAGCCATTCGGCGGCGGCCACCGTCTCCGGCGTGGTGCCGGACTTGCTGGCCAGCAGCACCAGCGTGCGCGGGTCCAGCCGGCGTGGGTCCTGCGCCATCAGTTCGGCGGGGAAATAGCGGCGCACTTCCAGCGAGGGGCTGTCGCGCTCGATCCAGTATTGCAGGCCCAGCATCGCGCGGTTGGCGGAGCCGGCGGCGACGAGATAGATGCGGTCGATATGCGGTGCCAGGGTGCGGCCCAGGGTCATCGCCTCCGGCAGCAAGGCGGATGCCTGCGCCAATCCGTCCACGATTGCGGCGCGATCGACCGTCGAAGCCATGCTTTCCCCCGGATCGTGATTGTTGATTGGTATATACCACTCTCTATACCATTACAACTCACAAAAGTAGCGTCTGGACAAGAGCACGAATCCGCCGCCCGCTAGCATGAAACGACAGGAGAGAATCGCATGGCGCCCCGCGTCGATCCCGTGACGAGCAGCGAGACCGTTCCCCACAAGACCTCGGTGGTCGTGATCGGCGGCGGCATTGTCGGCGTCAGCACGGCGCTGTTCCTGGCCGAGAAGGGCATCCCCGTGGTGCTTTGCGAAAAGGGCCGCATCGGCGCCGAGCAGTCCAGCCGCAATTGGGGCTGGACGCGGGTGATGGGCCGCGACCCCAAGGAAATCCCGCTGGGGATGGAAAGCCTGAAGCTGTGGCGCCGGATGAACGACATCACCGGCGCGGAGACGGGTTTTCGCCAGGCCGGCATCGTCTATCTGTGCGAAACCAGGGCCGAGGTGGAGAAATACGAGGAATGGCTGGAGCATGCGCGGCCGTTCCAGCTCGATTCCCGCCTGCTCGCCCCCGGCGAGATCGATCGCGTGCTGCCCGGCTCCGCCGTTCCCTGGGCCGGCGCGCTGCACACGCCCAGCGACGGCCGCGCGGAACCGACCAAGGCCGCGCCTGCCATCGCCGAAGCTGCGCGGCGCCTGGGTGCCACCATCCTGACCGGGTGCGCGGTGCGCGGCGTGGAAACCAAGGCCGGCCATATCAGCGGCGTGGTGACGGAGACAGGGCGCATCGACTGCGACAGCGTGGTGCTGGCGGGGGGCGCGTGGTCGCGGCTGTTCTGCGGCAACATGAACCTGCATCTGCCGCAGTTGAAGGTGCTGGGCTCGGTGCTGCGCACCCAGCCACTGGACGGCGCGCCCGAAACCACGGCGGGCGGCGGCAACTTCGCTTTCCGCAAGCGGCTCGACGGCGGCTATACGGTGGCGCGGCGCAACGCCAGCACCAGCGATATCACGCCCGACAGCTTCCGCCTGTTCTTCGACTTCCTGCCCAACCTGCGCACGAGCTGGCGCGAGTTGCGGCTGCGCATCGGCTCCCGCTTCCTGGAGGAATGGCGCATCCCGCGAAGCTGGTCGCTTGATCAGACAACGCCGTTCGAGCAGGTGCGCGTGCTGGACCCGATGCCGGTGGAAAAGACGCTGGCGGAAGCACGCGAAAACCTGGGCCGCGCCTTTCCCGCGTTCCGGCAGATGCAGATCGCGGAAAGCTGGGGCGGGCTGATCGACGTGACGCCCGATGCGGTGCCGGTGATCTCGCCGGTCGCCACCCTGCCCGGCTTCTTCCTGGCCACCGGCTTCTCGGGGCATGGCTTCGGGATCGGGCCGGGCGCCGGCAAGCTTGCCGCCGATCTTGTGGCCGGTGATACGCCGGCTGTCGATCCGCATCCGTATCGGTATGCACGATTCGTCGACGGGTCGTGGAAGAAGGCAAGCTAGTGTCCTGCCCCCGAAGTTCGCCGCATCTTGCGGCGGACGCAGGGGCCAGCAGGCCACTGAAAACAAGGGGCTCGTGTCCTGAATCTGAAGTTCGCCACCTATGCGAACTTCAGATTCAGGACACGAGCGGATGAATTTACGATGATCTTTGCGGTGCCCTTGCGAGCACCGCGAAGGCGTCATTGCGCTGCGTTCGGGACGCATGCGGCGGTCACGGAAATGCCCCGATCGGTGGGCAATGTACCGCTGCTTTGAGCGCCCGAGCAGGGCGTGACCCGATTTGATGAGGTTGGCATGAGGATTGGGAAATTTCTGCGGCCATATGCCGTCATTTGGCCGGCGTTGACGGCCGCCTTGGTCATGCCGAGCGCGGCTTCGGCGATGCTGCCGCGCGAGATCCAGGCACGGCTTCTGGCGGCGCATAACGTGGCGCGCACCGAGGTTGGCGTGCCGGCGATGCATTGGGACGACCGGCTGGCGACTGACGCAGAGCAGTGGGCGCGGCACCTGGCACGGATCAATGCCCTGGTGCATTGGGGCGCGCAGGGGGAGCCGGATAACCAGGAGGGCGAGAATCTCTGGATGGGCAGCCGCGGGTATTTCCCGGTGGAGCAGATGGTGGGGACGTGGGCAGCCGAGAAAGCGGCGTTCCGGCGTGCACGCAGTTGGGAGGACAATTTCCAAAGTGTCGGGCACTACACGCAGATGGTGTGGCGTTCCTCGACGCGGGTGGGGTGCGCGATTGCCAGCAATGCGCAGAATGATTTCCTGGTTTGCCGGTATTCGCCGCAGGGAAACTTCTTCGGGCAGAAGCCATATTAGCAGCCATTCCCCCTGCGCCGCCTCCGATACGTAGCGGAGCGATTGCCGGTCCTGGTCGGCGGGAACACGCAGGTGTCGAAACCTACGCAGGCTGCTCCAAACCTTCGACAATGATGCAGCGGTAATCCGCGCCCTGAAACCGGTGCGAAGATGCATCCTGGTACGCCGGACCGGCATACCATTCCTTCGCCGCCTCGAACGACGGAAACTCCAGCATCAGAACGTCCTCCGCGGCCGGCCCTTCCGGCACCTCGAACCGGCAATGTCGGGCGCGGAATGTAACGGCGTGACCGGCGAAGGCGGCCGGAACCTTTTCCTTGTAGACTTCGAGCTGCGCGGGATTGCGGGTCTTCTCCCGCGTGAAGATCACGTAAGCGACCATTGTCCAATCCCCTCCAGCGGTCGTCACGAACGATGGCGGTGACGATACCACGGGGCCGCTGTCGTACCAGCGGCCATGAAGAATAACCGCTGGTACGAGTCGTTATTTTGCGTGCCGCCGCCCACCAACCCGGCGCGCGATACCAGCGGCCCTTGACGATGGAAGGGTCATCGTCAAGGGCCGCTGGCATCAGATCCTGTCAGGAGCGAGGTGACGAACCCCTCGCAAATTCGTGCCTTGTCCCGGCTCGTCTCCCTGGCCTGCGCCTACCCGAAATGCGTGTCTTCCAGCGTCAGTCCCGAATAGAAGTTCAGCGCCCCCGGCAGATTGGTGAAGCCTTGCACGTCGCGGGCCATGGCGTAGCCCTGGGCGCGCCAGGCCAGGCCGACCATCGGGCACTGGTCGAGCGCCAGCTGCTCCAGTTCGGCATAGATCACGCGCCGCTTCGCCAGGTCGAACTCGGCGCGGCCCTTGGCATAGAGCGCGTGGATCTCGGGCGTGCGGATGCCTACGCTGCGGGCGTTGTTGGGGGGCAGTTCGCCGTCCAGCAAGGTCGCGGTGCCGTCGAAATCGTTGTTGTCGGCGGTGGTGCCCTGCACGCAGATCTCGTACTGGCCGCGATTGCCCAGGTTCACCCGCGTGGCCCAGTCCGGCAGGTTCAGCGTCACCTGGATGCCGATGGCGGCGAGGTTCTGCTGCACCACTTCGGCGGTGGATTTGTGCATGCCGTACTGGGCGGTGGACAGCAGCGTCGTGGAGAAGCCGCCGGCCACGCCGGCCTCAGCCATCAACGCCTTCGCGCGGGCCGGGTCATAGGTCCAGTGATGCGCCGTGGCCGGATTGTAGAACGGGCTGGAGCTGGCGATGGGCAGGCCTTCCAACGGCGTGCCGCGGCCGAAGAAGGCGGCGTTGACGATCTCGTCGCGCTTGATGGCGTAGGCGACGGCCTGGCGCAGCCGCTTGTCCTTGAACGGACCCTGGGCGCCGTTGAAGCTCAGCGCCATGAACGGGCCGTCGACGGTTTGCAGTTTCAGCTTCGGGTCGGCCTCGATGGCCTGCATGGATTGCCAGGGGACGTATTCGATGATGTCCACGTCGCCGGCCTGCAACGCGGCGACGCGCAGATTCTCGTCGGCGTAAGCCACGATGCGGATGGCTTTCAGCTTCGGCAGGCCGGGCTTGAAGTATTTGTCGAAGGCTACGAGGTCGAGCGACACGCCACGCTCCTGCGCCTTCAGCACGAACGGGCCGGCGCCGACCGGCGGGGCGCCGCCCTCGGTCGATCCCTTGGCGATGATCGGCATATGCGGGCTGGCGAGCCATTCCGGCAGCATGACGTTGGGCTGCTTCATGACGATGCGCACGGTCTTCGCATCCGGCGTCTCGATGCGTTCAACGCCCTGGAACTCGGTGCGCAGGAAGGCGGTGGACTTCTCCGCGGCCACCTGCTCCAGGGTCCATTTCACGTCGTCGGCCGTCACCTTGGCGCCGTTGTGGAACGTGGCGTCACGCAGCTTGAACAGCCAGCCGGCCTCGCCGTCGCGCGCCCAGCTTTCCGCGAGCTCCCCGCGCAGGGTGCCCTTTGCGTCATAGGAGGTCAGGCCGCGGAAGATCAGGAATTTCACCGTCACCGCCGCGGTGCCGGTGTTGTTCCACGGCAGCAGGCTGGGCGGATAGCTGGACAGGCCGAAGGTGAGCGTGCCCGGGGTTCGGGCAGCGCGCGCGGTGCGGGTCAGAAGCGGCAAAGTCAGGCCGGCGCCCAGCAGCACCCGACGCGTCATGGTCATGCTCGTCTCCCTCGATTTTTGTTGGCGCTGGTATATACCATTCCGCGACCCCGCTCAATCGCCGGCGACAAGCCTTTGCAGTTCGGCTGCGACCTGTTGCACCAGCAGATCCCAGCGCCGCGGCTGCGGATGGCGGAACAGGCGCAGGGACGGATACCACGGAGAGTCTTCGCGGTTCAGCAGCCAGCGCCAGTCCGGCGCATAGGGCAGCATCATCCAGGCGGGCTTGCCCATCGCGCCGGCGAAATGCCCGACGGCCGTGTCCACGCAGACCAGCAGGTCGAGCCCGTCCAGGATCGCCGCCGTGTCCTCGAAGTCCTGCAGCTGCTTGTCGAGGTCGACCAGCGGCGCGCGGCCCTGGTACTGGGCAATCTGCGCCACCGCCGGGCCCTTCTGCAGCGACACCAGGGCGATGCCATCGAGGGCGGCGATCGGGGCCAGCGTGTCCAGGCTGATCGAGCGGTTGTGGTCGTTGCTGTGGGTGGGGCGGCCGGCCCAGGCGATCCCGACGCGGCGCAGGCCGGGCGGCACCAGCCCGTCGAGCCGCTGGCGCCAGGCGCGGACGCGATCCGGATCGGCGCGCAGATACGGGATCTCGGCGGGGATGGTGTCGAGGCGCGTGCCGGCCAGGCGCGGCAGGCCGGAGAACGGGCAGAAGGCGGCGAAGGGCGGCGCCTCGTCCCACCGGTTGAACAGGTGCAGGCCGGGGAACATGCGGGCGAGGATCGGTCGCATCTCGCCGCTGCAGGCCACCGAGACGTCCGGGCAGCGGGCGAGCACCCAGGGGATGTAGCGGGCGAACATCACCACGTCGCCGAACCCCTGGTCGCCGACCAGCAGCAGGCGCTGGCCTTGCAGCGGCCCGCCGTTCCATTGCGGCTTGTCGGTCTTGGGCATCAGCGGCTGGGCGCCAGGGATCTGGTAGCGCCACTCGTACTCGTCCCAGCCCGGCCCCAGGTCGCCTTTCAGCAGCAGCGCCTGCGCCAGCTTCATATGCGCCTGCGGCAGGTTGGGCCGCATGTCCAGCGCGTGCCGGGTGGCGGACACGCAGGCGTCCAGCTCCAGCCGGTCGTAATGCGCCATCGCCAGAGTGAACGGGCCCAGCGGGTCGGCGGGGTCCAGTGTCACCGCGCGGCGCGCGGCGACGATGGCGTCGTCCAGCCGTGCCTGCAGGCGGAACACTTCCGACAGGTTGCGGTAATTCGTGGCGTTGATGCCGCCCAGGGCGATCGCGCGCTCCATCAGCTCCCCGGCCTCGGCGATCTTGCCGCGGCGGAACAGGATCATGCCCTTGAGGTGCAGCGCATCCGCCTGGTTGGGCATCGCCGACAGGACGTGGCCGAGCATGCGGTCGGCCGCGTCCAGGCGGCCGGCTTCGAGATATTCGGTGGCCACCGCGAAGACCTCACCGGCCGGCACCGGCACGGCATCGGCGGCGGGCCGCTGCGATGGCACGGGCGACGGGACAGGGCGCAGCGGCAGGGGCGCGGTGGACGGGCTCGACACGGCATTCTCGCTTCGAGAGGGACGACAGGCGGAGGCTAGCCGAGCCCGGCGCGCGACAGAAGCTCCCGCCCGGCGCGCCGGCTCAGGCGGGGCCGGCTTCCTCAAGCCGCCGGCGGACGTCACGCTTGGTCACCTTGCCGTAGCCGGATTTCGGCAGCGCGTCCCAGAACACGATGCGGGCGGGCCATTTGTATCTGGCCAGCCGGCCGTCGAGCTGGCGCAGCACGTCTTCGGCCGGCGGTGGGTTGCCGTCGCGCGCCACCAGCACGGCGACCCCGCTCTCGCCCCATTTCGCATCGGGCATGCCGACGACACAGGCCTCGGCGATCGCGGGGTGCAGCAGCAGCGCCTCCTCGATCTCGCGCGGATACACGTTCGATCCGCCGGAGATGTACATGTCCGAGGCGCGGCCGGTGATATAGAGGAAGCCCTTCGCGTCGAGATGGCCGAGGTCGCCGGTATGGAACCAGCCACCGGCGAACGCCTTTGCGGTGGCCTCGGAATCGTCGAAATAGCCGGCGAACACCGCGGGGCCGCGCACGCAGATCTCGCCGGTTTCGCCGGCGGGCAGGCCCCTGCCCTCGCCGTCGCGGATGGAGATTTCCATCCCCGTGCGCGGATAGCCGCAACTGCCGATGGGAAAGGCCGGATCGTCATCGATGCTGTGCAGATGCGGCGGCAGGACGGTGATGTTGCCGGTGACTTCGCCCAGGCCGAAATACTGCACGAGGACGGGGCCGAGCTTGCGCAGGGCGTGCACCTGGTCGGCCCGGTACATCGGCGCGCCGGCATAGATGACGTAGCGCAGGCTGGAATGGTCGACCCGATCCACGGCGGCGTCGCGGGTGAGCATGGTGAGGATGGTCGGCACCGTGAACATGTTGCTGACGTGGTGCTTCTCCACCAGGCGCCAGGCTTCCGCACAATCCAGCCGCTCGCCGGGCATCAGCACGGTCGCCGCCCCCCGCGCCACCTGGGCAAGCGCGTGGATGCCGGCGCCGTGGGACAGCGGGGCGACCACCAGCGAGACATCGTGCTCGCTGGTGCCGGGCATGAGGTCGCAGAGATGGTTGGTGACGACGAAGACCATCTGCCCATGGGTCAGCATCGCCGCCTTCGGCCGCCCGGTGGTGCCGGAGGTATAGAAGAACCAGCAGGGATCGTCGCGGTCGACGGCGACGGCTTCGGCCAATGGCGCGCCGTGATGCGCCAGCCCGTCCCAGTCGGCGCCGATGCGCAGATGCACCGTGGCGTTCGGATTGGCGTCCCTCGCCGCCGCTTCGTGATCGGGGAACGCGTCGTCGAAGACATGGGCGACGGCGCCGGAGGATTGGGCGAGATAGGCGACCTCCGGCGGGGTCAGGCGGACATTGGTGGGCACCCAGACGGCGCCGAGCATCCAGCTCGCCCACATCGTCTCGAACATGGCGTGGGAGTTGCGGGCATGGACCAGCACGCGGTCGCCTTTGCCCACGCCGCACGCGCGCAGGCCGCCCGCCGCGGCGCGGACCCGGGCGGCGACCTCCGCCCAGGTCCAGACATGTTCCCCTCGGATCAGGCCGGCGCGGTCGGGGAAGCGCCGGGCCGTCTGCAGCAGGAAGTGCGCGAGGTTGCTGGTGGGGATCATCCTATCGCAGCGGTTCCAGGATCGAGACGTAGTTGGCCACCGCGGCGCCGCCCATGTTGAACACGCCGGCGCGGTCGGCCTTGGGCAACTGCATGGAGCCCGCCTCGCCGGTGAGTTGCATGGCGGTGATGGCATGCATCGACACGCCGGTGGCGCCGATCGGGTGGCCCTTCGCCTTCAACCCGCCCGAGGGATTCACCGGCAGCTTGCCGTCCTTGGCCGTCCAGCCCTCCAGCACCGCGCGTGCGCCCTGCCCCGGCGCGGTCAGGCCCATCGCTTCGTATTCGAGCAGTTCGGCGATGGTGAAGCAGTCATGGCTCTCGACAAAGGACAGGTCCTCCAGCGCCAGGCCGGCCTCGGTCAGCGCCTGGTTCCAGGCCCGTGCCGCGCCTTCGAAGGCGGTGGGGTCACGGCGCGAGAGCGGCAGGAAATCGTTCACCTGCACGGCGGCGCGGAAACGCACCGCCTTGCCCAGTGTACGCGCGGTTTCCTCGTCGGCCAGCACCAGGGCGGCGGCGCCGTCGGACACCAGCGAGCAGTCGGTGCGCTTCAGCGGGGGCGCCACATACGGGTTCTTGTCGCTGAGCTGGCGGCAGAAGTCGAAACCCAGATCCTTGCGCATCTGCGCGTAGGGGTTGTCCACGCCGTTCTTGTGGTTCTTCGCGGCGATCGCCGCCAGCGCATCGGACTGGTCGCCGAAACGCTGGAAATAGCGCTCGGCGATGCGGCCGAACACGCCGGCGAAGCCTGCGGGGATGTCGCCCTCCTCCTTGCGGTAGCTGGCGGAGAGCAGGATGTCGCCGACCTGCGCGCCCGGGGTGGCGGTCATCTTCTCCGCCCCCACCACCAGCGCGAAGCGGCCGCGGCCGGCGGCGAGGAAGTCGCGCGCGCCATGCACCGCGGCCGAGCCGGAGGCGCAGGCGTTCTCGTAGCGCGTGGCGCGCTTGAAGCGCAGTTCCGGCACGGATTGCAGCACCAGCGAGGCCGGGAAATCCTGCTTGGAGAAGCCGTTGTTGAACAGGCCTACGAACACCGCGTCGATCTCGGCGGGATCGACGCCGGCATCCTCGATGGCCGCGCGCGCGACGCGGCCGATCAGGCTTTCAACGTCCGGGTCTTCCAGCTTGCCGAAGGGGGAATGGGCCCAGCCGACAATGCACGCTTCGGTCATGGTTCGCTCCTTTCGCAGATCAGGGACGTGCGGGCGCTTGCAACTCCGAGGTTTCGCCGGGCGGCAACGGCACGTCGAATGCGTTCAACGTCATTGAAATTAAAGTATAATAGCCACAGACACCGACCAGTTCCACGACGCCTCGCGCGCCGAAGGCGGCGACCACGGCATCATGCAGCGCCTGCGATACGTCCCGGGTGCGGTGCAGCGTGGTGGCGTAGTCGTAAATGGCCCTGGCACCGGCGTCGGTCAGGCCGGGGTCACGGCCAGTGCGGATGGCGTCAATGATGGCGGGGTCCAGCCCGGCTGCAAGTGCCAGCGGGCGATGGGCATACCATTCGTAATGGCTGTTCCAGTGCTTTGCGGTAATCAGGATCGCCATCTCGTTCAAGGCCGGCGGCAGGCTGGTCTCATAGCGGACGAACTCGCCGAGGCGCTGCGCGCGGTCGGCCAGCTTGGGGCTATGCAGCCACGCCTGCACCGGTGGCGGCATGCGCCCACGCTTGCCGGCCACCGTGTCGTCGTGAACCCGGCGCTGTTCCGGAGTCATTTGCTCCGGTTCGATGATCGGCAGCCGCATGGCGATCTCCTCGGGTGTTTTGAGCTATATAGCTCACCCCGGCCAGCCGCACGACCGCATGGGAACGTTCCGCAAATTCCGGTCCTTGCCGGAGCGCCGTGCGTGAGTCGCGCCGACAGGCGGGACCGGCGCCTGGATACTCACGCCTGGAGTCAGGTGGCCTTCTTCGTGGCCGCCCGCTTTGGCGCGGCTCTCTTCGTCCTCGTCGCCTTGGGAGCGGCCGCGGGCGCCTTCGGCGTGGCATCCGGTTGGACTTCGGGCGCATTGCCGGCAGGCTCGCGCGTTCTGCCCAATCCGATCTTCTTTGCCAGCGCCGAGCGCGTTTTCGCGTAGTTCGGCGCCGTCATCGGATACGATGCGGGCAGATCCCACTTCTCGCGATACTGGTCGGGGGTCATGTTGTAGGCGGTCTTGAGATGCCGCTTGAGCATCTTGAGCTTCTTGCCGTCCTCCAGGCAGATGATGTGGTCGGGAAAGACCGACTTCTTCAGGGGAACGGCAGGCTCGGGCTTCTCGGCCTGGGCCGGGGCAGTGCCGACATTGGTGAGGGCCCGGAACACCGAAGTGATCAGGGCGGGCAGGCTGTCCGGAGCGACGTTATTGTTGGCGACGTGCGCCGAGACGATTTCGGCGGTCAGCGCCAGAAGGTTCGAATAGCCGGAATTTTCGGGCACTATTTACCTCCATGTCCGCTTGCTCATTTAATCTGAGATGTTGTCCTGGTCAAAGTGCAATAATGCCCCTTCGACAACCGATATGACAGCGCGTTGCCCGCACCGGCAGGTGGCCGGGTAGCGACCGGGCCATCCGGATCATGACGGCCGGCCGCGGCAATCAAATGTGTTTCAGGGCACGGCCGCCGATCATGGCACGACTGAGTATCGTTGATAATATCGCCCCCTGGAACTCACGGAGTTGGGCGCATGCACCTTCATATAGTATCATTGCAACCGATTATTGCACTCGTCGCCGGTGTTCTCATTCTGGCCAAACCACGTCTCTTGAACTATATAGTAGCAGCATATCTGATATTTATTGGAGTTGCTGGCCTGTGGCCCAATCTCATTCGTTGATCCCGCTGGCATACGAAGGCAGGCGCCCCGCCATAAGGGGGCCGGCAAACACGTGCCTCGCAGGAAATTTCACGCGCAAGGCCGCGCCGGCGGTGATCACGATATCAAAATGACATGGCAGGCGGCGCCCGGACGGGTTGTCGAGACGTTCAGGCAATGCGCTGCCAGGATTCCATTTCGGCGCCCATGACGTGATCGAGAGCGATCGGATCGCGGCGGGCCGGTGGCCGGCGCGTGCAACGCGCCGCGAGGATCATTTCGCATTCGCGTAGCGGGACGCGCGATCGCCATCGGCGGCACGACATGCCTGCGTGCAGAGATGGGAATTGGTCGCTTTAATGACGGGAATGGCGGCGCTGGTCCTGGTCGGGTCACCAGGCAGGCCTCAGACTGTGCAGGGGATGGAAGTGCCGCGGATCGCAACACCAGATATCGTACGCCTGTGGGCGATCGGCGGCACGAACAACGTCGTGCGCTTCATGGAGATGCTGGCGGCTGCGTTGTTCACACTGGAGCAGACCGGCTCCGGATTCGCGGTGGCCGCGGTTTCGGCTGCCCGGACCCTGCCGCTGCTGCTGCTCGGGGCGCTGGCGGGCGTGCTGTCCGAGTCCGTGAACCGGAAGACGATCCAGGCCGTGGGCATGGCAATCGTCGCCAGCAGTTCCGTCACGGTGTTTCTGCTGGCGCGCGCCGGCGTGGTGGAGCCCTGGCATATCGCGCTGGCCGCGTTCGTCAGCGGTTGCGTCTGGTCCGCGGACATGTCCACCCGCCGGCGCATGGTGGGCGAACTGGCGGCACCCGCTTTCGTCTCGCGGGTGATCGCGCTGGACAGCCTCGCCGGAGCGCTCACGCGCATGATCGGGCCGATGCTGGGCGCCGCGGCGTTCGGCCTGATCGGGCTGGGCGGCACCTATGCCTGCTCCATCGGTCTCACGCTGCTGACGGCGCTGCTGCTGGCACCTATCCGCCACGCGCAGGTGACGAAACGTCTGGCGGTCGGCCATGTGCCACGCGACCTCGCGGAAGGTTTCGCCATTGCCCGGCGCGATGCGGTGGTGCGCAGCGTGCTGGCCGTGACGGTGGCGATGAACATGTTCGGCTTCTCCTATGCAGCGCTGGTGGCGCCGATCGGCCGCCAGGTGTTCCAGGTGTCATCGGCCATGGTGGGATTGCTGGCGGCTGCCGAGCCGCTTGGCGCGCTGATCGGCGGTCTGGCGCTGGCGATGCGTACACCGGCCATGTCGCCGCGCCTGCTGTTCCTGGGCGGGTCGTCGATGTTCATGCTGGCGGCGATGCTGATGCCGCTGGCGCCGGAATATGCGCTGGCGTGCGGCGTGCTGGTGCTGGGCGGGTTGGGCACGGCCGGATTCAGCAACATGCAGACAACGCTGATCATCACCGGCGCACCGGTTGCCGTACGGTCGCGGCTGATGGGTCTCATCACCGTGTGCATCGGCACCGGGCCGCTGGGCGTGCTGCTGGTGGGCGCGCTGGCCGACTGGATCGGGCCGATGGCCGCGGTGATGGGAATGGCGATGTGCGGCCTGGGCGCGTTGGCGCTGGCCTGGGTCGCCTGGGTCAGGTCCGACCCGTAGCATGACGCTCTTCCTGCAGCACTATCGGTTCATACCAGCGGCCATGAAGAATGGCCGCTGGTACGAGTCGTTATTTTGCGCGCCGCCGCCCACCAACCCGGCGCGCGATACCAACGGCCCTTGACGATGGAAGGGTCATCGTCAAGGGCCGTTGGTATCAGATGGACACATCCGAACCGATAGCATTGCGCGGCAAAGCCAAAGCTGCAGCATGGCCGGTGCCGATGGAAGCACCGGCCATGCTTCAGAAAATCAGGCCGGGCGACGTCTGTTCGTCGAGCGGCCAGACCGGGCGCTGGATCTTCGTGTAGGGAATGCGCCGATAGTCGCGGCTGAGCGGGCCGTCGCTGTCGATGTAGATCACCTTCTTGGCGATCGGACCGAACGCGGCCATGAAATGGTTGGTCGATTTCACCACCACCAGCTTCCGCTCGGTCGGCTCGACGCCGACATTGCGGAACAGTTCCAGCCCCAGCGCCTGGGTGCGGTTCGAGATCAGCACCACTTCCACGCCGCCGACCTTGACGCAGGCGCAATCGCCCAGCGGCACCTGGGTGGGCCCGAAGCTTTGCCAGCAATCGCGCGCGAGGCCGGTGACCATCACCTTGGCATCGACCGGCGCGCCGGAGGTGGGGCCGATCTTGCCGCCGAAGCGCAGCGGGAACTCGGCGCCCAGGCCGGCGTCGAAGCACAGGCGCACGGCGATGGGATCCCAGATCGGGCCGATCGCCGCCTCCTGCACGCCGCGCTCGATCAGGCGGCGCAGGATGGTGGTGTTGTCCGAGGGTGCGCCGCCGCCGGCATTGTCGGCGGGGTCGGCCAGCACCACGGGCGCGGCGTTGGCAGCGACGGCGGCGGTGATGCCCGCGTCCACCTCCAGGTAGTCAGGGGCGGTCTTGCCGCGCATGGAGATGAATTCCTGGCCGATCTCGGTAGCCAGGCGATCGGCCTTGGCCTTGTCGCCGTCGGTGACGACCAGGATGCGCCCGGTGATTTCCGGCACGTCGGCATAGGGGAAGCAGTGGCCGATAGAGACGGACAGAACGCCATCCTTGCCCTCCATCGCCATCATGCGGTCGACGAAGGCGCGCATCAGCGGCAGGGTGGTCGGGTAGCTGCCGATCTGCCGGCAATCATACATCGCCATCACCGGCTTCACCTGTCCGCGCAACGTCTTCAGCACGAGGTCGAGCAGGTCCTCGGCCCGGTCCACCACGTCGGTGTGCGGAAACTCCTTGTACAGGACGATGATGTCGGCGAGGCGGACGCGCTTCAGCGTCAGGTGGCAGTGCGGGTCCAGCTCGACGCCGATGACGCAGTCCTTGCCAACCAGTGCGCGCACCCGCTCGATCACGTCGCCCTCGACGTCGTCGTAGCCATGCGCAACCATCGCGCCGTGCAGGCCCAGCAGCACGCCGTCCAGCGGCAGGGCGGCGCGCACCTGGTCCAGGATCTCGTCGCGCATGGTCTCGTAGTCGGCGCGGTTGGTGGTGCCCGCGGGGCTCGCGGCGAAGCAGCTGCCTTCGATCAGGGTGAAGCCCTCGGCGGCGCCGCGGCGGCGCGCGACCCACAGCGGCGCCGTGCACATCAGCGGCGTGTCGTTCGGGTGCTCGCCGGGGCGCAGGAAGACGCTTTCCTTGTAGGCATCGATGGAGGTCGGCAGCGGCGAGAACGTATTCGTTTCGGTCGCAATCGTGGCTGCGAACAGGCGCATGCTGGCATCTCTCCGGTGCTCGTTTGTTGGCGCTATCAACACGCGGCGTCCCTGGCACTGTCAAGCGCCAGGGACGTCAAACCATAGACTCCGTCAGAAGAACGTGCGGACCGCCGAGGTCACGTTGTAGGCGTCGTCCACCACGCAGATCACCTGCCATTTGTCGAAGGTCAGGCAGGGATGCGACACGCCGAACGAGACCATGTCGCCCACCTGCAGCGGCGAGTCCGCCGGAACGGTCATGTGGCAATGCTGGTCGTTCAACCCGGTGACGACATGGCCCGGCCCGACATTTTCCGGCGCGGCTCTGCCCGGGCGGAACCAGGTCTGCGGCAGCGGCGGATCGTCGGCGGAGATGTCGCGCTTGCCCATGGTCAGCAGCACCTTGTTCGGCTCCGGCCGCGACTGGACATAGGCCCAGACCTCGAGCGCCGGCTGCAGCCCGCCGCCAGCCGCCGCCGCCGGGGTGCGATCGACGATGTCGGCGAACAAGCGGCGGTAGCTCACGGAATCATGCGTGAGGTAGCAGCCGCTGCGCGTGACCACGCGGGTGGGGCGGCTGAGTCCGGCATGGATGAAGCGCGCCAGCACCATGTCGTAGAACGCCGAGCCGCCGGCGGAGAGAATGATCTCGCCCGGTGTGAACAGGTCTTCGGCTTCACAGGCGCGCGCAAGATCGATCAGCAGGTCGAGGAAGCCGCGCACCGTCGTCTCGATTTCCGCACGGGTGGCGCCGCGGGCGATGCCCTCGAACCCTTCCACGCCCCGCAGCGTCAGGAACGGCTCGGCCGCCTTCACCGCACGCGCGACACGCAGGCCGGACTCGCGATCGCGGCAGCCGGTGCGGCCGCCTGGCATGCCGCCTTCCAGCAGCACCTGCAGCGGGCGGCCGACCTTGGCGGCGCGCGCGGCTTCGGCGAGTTGCGCGACGCCGGCTTCGGAGTCCACGAGGCAGTAGAAATCCAGCGCCGGATCGCGCTTCAACTCGTCGAGCACGTAGCGGATCGCCTGCCGGCCCACGAGCTGGTTCGCGAGCACGATGCGCGAGAAGCCGAAATCGCGGGCGATCTGGATCTGCTGCGGTGTGGCCAGCGTGATCGCCCAGGCGCCGTCCTCGATCTGGCGCGCGAACAGCTGCGGCGCCATCGTGGTCTTGCCGTGCGGCGCGATCACCGCGTGGGAGCGCACCAGGAAGTCGCGCATCCAGTGGCTGTTATGGGTGAGCGCACTATCCTTCAGCACGGCGAGCGGCAGGGTCATGTCCTCGCGCAGAACGTTCCAGCCCCGGGCGCCGATCGCATCGAGCCGGAACGGTGCGATGCCGCCGGGCATGCCCTTCACGCGGTGGTCCAGCATGGTGCTGCCGATGTCGGTGACGTCCATTCATTTCCTCCTTGCCGGCCAGCGGCCTTGAATTATCGCAGCGTGCGCAGCCGCAAGCCGATCTCATGCGCGTGGGCCGGCGTCAACGCCATGGGGTGAAACAACAGCACCCCGTCGTCGGCGCGCCCCATGTTGCAGGCGATGGACGGCTGGCCTGCCAGCAGGCGCGCCGCCAGCCCGCGCGCCGCCGGCCCGACATCCCAGGCCAGCATCGGCACCGGGCCGCTTGCGATCCGCAGGTCGTCGCCGCCGGCGGCGTCCATGATCGTCTGCAGGATGGCGCGCCAGCTTTCGCGCCGTGCCGCGGGATCGGCGGCGGCGAAGCGTTGCAGCGCCACCAGCAGGCCGGCGATCTCCTCCTTGCCCACCTTGCAGGAACGGCCGATGCCGTGATGCGGCAGGCCGCGCAATTGCGCGAGTGCGGCGAACTCCGCCGGCGGCGACCATGTTTCGGGATCGACATCGAGGTCGAGCATCTGCAGCAGGGCGGAGGCAACGAGGTCGGCGCGGCCGCACAATATGCCCGAGGATTGCGGGCCGCCGATCGCCTTGCCGCCGCTGAAGCAGACCAGGTCGGCTCCCTCGTCCAGATAGCGCTTCAGGTTGCAGGCCGGCGGCAGCTGCGCCGCGGCGTCCACAAGCACCGGCAGGCCGTGCCGGCGCGCGATGCTGGCGACATCGCGCAGCGCCGGGCGCGATTGCGCCTGGGCCAGATAGTAGATGCCGGCCGTGTCCGGACCGATCGCCTCCTCGATCTCCCAGGCGGCGGCATCGCGCACGCCGGGGCCGCTGTAGCGGTCGGGGATGCCGACTTCGACGATGCGGGCACCGGCCACCACCAGGGCGCGGTCGTACATGTTGCGTTGGCTGCGCACCACGACGAAGGCGCGCCGGCCGTCCGGCACCTCCGGCAGGCGGTTCATGCGGCCGGGATCGAGGCCAGCGAGGCAGGCGGCCGCGCCCAGCAGCACGGCGGCGGACGCGCCGGATGTCACGATCCCTGCCGGCGCACCCGTGGCCTCGCGAATGACGCGGCAGGCGGCGGCCTGCAACTGCACCATGTCCACACAGGCCAGCGACGCCTGGCGCATCGCTTCCGCCACTTCCGGCGCCATGATGCCGCCCGACAGGCGTGTGACGGTTCCGGCGGCGTTGATCAGCGTGGGAACGCCGAGCGTTTCGTAGATCACGCCGCCGCTCGCGCCATTGCCTGGCCGCGCACGAAGTCGGCGCATCTCTCGCCGATCATGATGCAGGCGGCGTTGGTGTTGCCGGACACCATGGTGGGCATGATCGAGGCGTCGGCGACACGCAGGCCGGTCAGTCCGTGCACGCGCAACTGGTCGTCCACCACCGCCATCGGGTCCGGGCCCATCTTGCAGGTGCCGCAGGGGTGGTAGATCGTGCCGCCGAATTGTTTCGCATATTCCAGCAACTCGTCATCCGTCGTCACGTCCGCCCCCGGCAGATATTCGCTCTCGATATAATGCTGCATCACCGGCCGCTCGGCGATGCGCCGGCCGAGCTTCAGCCCCTCGACCAGGGTCCAGCGATCGAGCTCGGTGGCAAGGTAGTTCGGATGGATCGCCGGCGCCACCGTGGGATCGGGCGATTTCAGCAGGATCTCGCCGCGGCTTTCGGGGCGGAGCTGGCACACGTTCTGCGAGAAGCCGGAGAATTTGTGCAGCCCTTCGGCCGGCCGGTCGCTGGAGAAGCCGATGAAGTGGAACTGGATGTCCGGCGAGGCAAGCTCCGGCCGCGTCCTGGTGAAGATGCCGACCGTGCCGGCGCTGACGGTCAACGGGCCGCTGCGGAACAGCAGGTATTGCAGCCCCATGCGCGCCATCTTGACCTTGCTCATCATGATGTCGTTCACGGTGATCGGGAACCTGCACTTGTAGACGAAGCGCGTCTGGAAATGGTCCTGCAGGTTGCCGCCGACGCCCGGCAGGTCGTAGGTGACCTCGACGCCGGTGGCCTGCAGATGCTCGGCAGGGCCGACGCCGGACAGCATCAGCAATTGCGGCGAGTTGACGGCGCCGCCGCACAGGATCACCTCGCGCGTCGCCCGCACGGTGGTGCGATCGCCGTCCCGGGTGAAGCTGACGCCGACGGCGCGCTTGCCGGCGAACAGCACGCGCTCGGCCAGCGCGCGGGTGATCACCCGCAGGTTCGCCCGCTTCATCGCCGGGCGCAGGAAGGCCACCGCGGCACTGCAGCGCCGGCCGTTGCGGGCGGTGACCTGGAAGTAGCCGACCCCTTCCTGCACCCGGCCGTTGTAGTCGGGGTTGCGGGGGATGCCGACCTCCTCGGCCGCCTTGATGTAGGCCTCGTTCAGCTCGTTGTCGCGCTCGCCGAGGTCGCTGACCGCAAGCGGGCCGCCGCGCCCGCGCAGTTCGTCGCCAGCGCCCAGGCGGCCCTCGGAGCGCTTGAAGTAGGCAAGCACGTCGTCGAACGACCAGCCGACATTGCCGAGCTGGCGCCAATGGTCGAAGTCCTCGGCCTGGCCGCGCACATACAGCAGCCCGTTGATGCTGGACGAGCCGCCCAGCACCTTGCCGCGCGGCCAGAAGATCTTGCGGCCGTTCACGCCGGGATCGGCCTCGGTCTCGTAGCACCAGTTCACACGCGGGTCGGCAATGGTCTTGCCGTAGCCCAGGGGAATGTGGATCCAGGGGCTGGTGTCCTCGCCGCCGGCTTCCAGCACCACCACGCGGCAGGAGGGGTCCTCGCTCAACCGCGCGGCGACAACGCAGCCGGCCGAACCGGCGCCGACGACGATGTAGTCCGCTTCGATGGTGTCCATGGCCGGGTTCTCCCTGCTGGCGCGGGTTGCCTCGCATCCCGCCGGCGCACAGGATGCCGCCATGGGAGAGACAACGCCACCACCAGAAATTCTGGACGGCCTGCGCCGCATGGGGCTGCTGGGCGCCGCCACGCCGGCCGGCGCGCCGCTGACCGGGGGGGTGTCGTCGGACATCTGGCGGATCGACCTGCCGCAGGGGCCGGTCTGCGTGAAGCGGGCGCTGGCCAGGCTGCGGGTGGCCGCGGATTGGCGCGCGCCGGTCGGGCGCAATCTCTACGAAGCGCGCTGGATGCGGCGGGCCGCCGCTTCGGTGCCCGGCGCGGCGCCGGCGCTGCTCGGCCAGGACGCGGAAAGCGGGTCGCTGGCCATGCAGTTCCTGCCGGCGGCCGAATACAGGCTGTGGAAGACCGAGTTGCGCGACGGCCGCGCCGATCCGTGCTTTGCCGGCGCGGTGGCGCAGAGCCTGGTGCGCATCCACGCCGCAACGGCCGCCGACCCGTCGGTCGCGGCGGAGTTTCCCACCGACACCATCTTCTACGACATCCGGCTGGAGCCCTATCTGGTCGCCACCGCACGCCGCCACCCGGACCGGGCCGACGCGCTGCTGGCGCTGGTGGCGGCGACGCAGGGCAACAAGCGGGCGCTGGTGCATGGCGATGTCAGCCCGAAGAACATCCTGGTCGGGCCGGCCGGGCCTGTGTTCCTGGACGCGGAATGCGCCTGGTGGGGCGACCCGGCCTTCGACCTCGCCTTCTGCCTGAACCACCTGCTGCTGAAATGCCTGTGGACGCCCGCCGCGCGCGAGCGGTTCCTTGCCTGTTTCGACGCATTGGTGAACGGCTACCTGTCCGGCGTGGACTGGGAAGCGCCGGCGGCGCTGGAAGGCCGTGCCGCGCGGCTGCTGCCCGGCCTGTTCCTGGCGCGGGTGGATGGCAAGTCGCCCGCCGAGTACATCACCGAGGATGCCGGGCGAGACCGGGTGCGCCGCGTCGCCCGCGCCCTGCTCGCCGACCCGCCGGACCGGCTTTCCCAGGTCCGCGATGCCTGGAGAGAGGACCTGACCACATGAGCGACACCGAGATCGTCTTCGTCCATGGCCGCCGCGTGTGGGACAGCCGCGGGCGCCCGACGGTGGAGGCGGAGGTGATGCTGGCGGGTGGCGGGGTGGGCCGCGCCATCGCCCCGGCCGGGGCCTCCACCGGGTCCGGCGAGGCGCTCGATCTGCGCGACGGCGGGACGTCGTTCGGCGGCTATGATGTCACCCGGGCCGTCGCGAACGTGAACGACGCGATCACCGAGGCGGTGATCGGGCTGGACGGCACCGACCAGGCGGCGGTGGATGCCGCGCTGATCGCGCTGGACGGCACGCCGGCGAAGACGCGGCTGGGCGCCAACGCCATCCTCGCCGTGTCCATGGCCGCGGCGCACGCCGCGGCAGCGCATGCGGGGATCCCGCTGTACCGGCATCTCGGCGGCCACGACGCCACGCTGCTGCCGCTGCCGCAGATCCAGATCTTCGGCGGCGGCGCGCATGCCGGGCGGCGGGTGGACATCCAGGATTTCCTGATCGTCTGCCCGGCTGCGGCCAGCTTCGCGCAGGCGCTGGACTGGACCGCCGAGGTGTACCGCGCCGCCGGCAAGCTGATGCAGGAGGCCGGCACGCTGCAGGGCGTCGCCGACGAGGGCGGCTGGTGGCCGGCCTTCACCACCAACGAGCAGGCGCTGGAAATGCTGGTTCGCGCCATCGAGCGGGCGGGCCTGATTCCGGGCCAGCAGGTGGCCATCGCGCTCGACATCGCGGCCTCGGAGTTCGGCAAGGGCGGGCGCTACCGGCTGGGCCTGGAAGGGCGCGAACTGGACAGCGCCGGCATGATCGGGATGCTGACCGGCTGGATCGACCGCTATCCCATCGTCTCCATCGAGGATCCGCTGGCCGAGGACGACGCCGAGGGGTTCGCCGCCTTCACCCGCGCGGTCGGCGACCGGGTGCAGGTGGTCGGCGACGATTTCCTGGTGAGCGAGGCCGCCCGCGTGCGCGAGGCGGCGGCGCAGGGGGCGGCGAACGCCGTGCTGCTGAAGCCGAACCAGCGCGGCACGCTGACCGAGACGCTGGCGGCCTGGAACGCGGCGAAGGAGGTCGGCTACGGCGGCATCGTCTCCGCCCGCTCCGGCGAAACCGAGGACGTGACGATCGTGCACCTGGCCATCGGCTGGGGCGTCGGGCAGCTCAAGGTGGGCAGTTTCGCCCGCAGCGAACGCATGGCGAAATGGAACGAGGCGCTGCGCATCGAGGAGGCGCTGGGGCCGGAAGGCCGCTTCGCCGGCGGCAGCATGTTGGGCCGCTCGCGCCGATGACGGATGTGGCGATGAACGTCGTGTTCCACTACGCCGCCGGCCCGGTGCTGGCCGCGCGCATGGCAACGCTGCCGGGGCTGCGGGTGACGGTATGCCCGGAGCCTGACGATGCGGCCTTCCTGGCGGCGATGGCGGAGGCCGAGGTGCTGTGGCACGTGCTGAAGCCCTGCTCGGCCGCCGTGATCGCAGCCGCGCCGCGGCTGCGGCTGATCCAGAAGATCGGCGTGGGCGTGAACACCATCGATCTGGCGGCGGCGGCGGCGCGCGGCATTCCCGTGTGCAACCTGCCCGGCACCAATTCGCGCGCCGTGGCGGAAATGGCGCTGCTGCTGATGCTCGCGGCGCTGCGCCGGCTGCCGCTATTCGATGCCGGCCTGCGCACGGGCGCCTGGGGTGCAGATCCCGCGGTGCAGGACCGGTTGGGCGAGCTCGGGGGGCGCACCGTCGGGCTGGTGGGCTATGGCGCGGTGCCGCGCATCCTGGCTCCGGTGCTGGCGGCCCTGGGTTGCCGCGTGCTGTATGCGGCGCGCACGCCGAAGCCCGATGCGGTGGGCGAGCATCGGCCGCTGGACGCGCTGCTGGCCGAGAGCGATGTGGTATCGCTGCACGTGCCGCTGACGGCGGACACCGAACGGATGATCGACGCCGCCGCGATCGCGCGCATGAAGCCCGGCGCGGTGCTGGTGAACACGGCACGCGGCGGGCTGGTGGACCAGGCGGCATTGGCCGCTGCCTTGGCCAGCTTCCGGTTGGGGGCGGCGGGGTTGGACGTGTTCGCGCAGGAGCCGGCCGATCCGTCCGACGCGCTGTTCCGCCTGCCCAACGTGGTGGTGGCGCCGCATGTGGCGTGGCTGACCACCGGCACCTTCGACCGCAGCCTGTCCATCGCCGCCGAGAACTGCCGGCGCCTGGTGGCGGGCGAAGCGTTGCTGCACCGGGTGCAGTAGCGCGGGTTATCTCCCCGCAACCGCCGTCAGTGCGCAGGTGAGATGATACAGGCTGCTGGCCGGCGCCGGAGAGCGATCGACGGTGCCGCCGGGCCGCAGCCATTCCTGCCACAAGCCAGGCGGGGCACCGGCGAAATGCAGGCCCAGCAGTTCCAGGCAGCGCGCCGCGCCGATGCGGGCCAGATCGGGGCGGGCGGCGGCGGCCTTCAGGCGCTCGGTCTGCGGCCACAGGCGGATGGCGGGGTCGCAAAGCGTGCCGTCGCTGTGGACGGAGGCCAGCACCAGGCCGCTGGCCGCGTCGATGCCGTGCGCCTCGGCATGCTGCATCAGCCGGCGCATGGCGGCCTCGATCGGCGCGGCCGGCGGTTCGCGGCCGGCCGCGCGGGACAAATGCAGATGGCGGTCGAGCAGCCAGACCCATTCGAAATGATGCCCGGGCTCCACGACGAATCGCCCCTGGGCATCGCGCAGCGGCCGCAGCGACGGATCGAAGAACTCCGGCAACGCGCCTTCGGCCGGCTGCAGCAGCCGGTCGAGCAGCAGGGCGACCAGCGCCTCCGCCCGATCGAGATAGCGGCATCCGCCGAACGTCTCGTGTGCCGCGAGCAGGGCTTCGAGCAGGTGCATATGCGGGTTCTGCCGGCGCGGCGCGCGATCGGGCAGCGATTCGCGGAAGCCGCCGGCTTGGTGCGGGAAATGCCGGTCGATATAGGCCGACAGCGCCGCCGCATCGCCGTCCAGGCCGGCGCCGGGCAGCACCGCCGCCGCCTCGGCGAAGGCCAGCAGCACGAAGGCGTGGTCGTAGAGGTCGCGGGTCTGGTCGATCGGCGCGTTGTCGAGCCCGAAGCGCCACGCATAGCCGCCATCTTCCTGGCGAGCATGGGTGCGCAGGAAATGCATCCCCAGCCGCAGCGCCGCCTCGGCGCGCGGCACGCCGGCGCGCGCGGCCTGGGCGAACACGTAGGTCTGGCGGGCGGCCACGCGCAGGCGGCGGAAGGGGGCGGGACAGGTCAGCGTCGCCGGGTCCAACGACTCGTGGAAGGCCCCGGCGGCCCAGTCCACGCCATGCTGCAGCCACAGCGGCCAAGCCTGTTCGATCAGCCAGCCAGTCGGGGAGTCGGTTAAGGTCGCCGTGCGCATGGCCGCAGGAAAGACGGATTTGCCAGGGCCCGCAATGCCCGGCCGCCGCGGTGCCGATGGCGGATTTCCGGGTCTTGCCGTCTGCTGCTAATGTCCGTCCGCCCAAGGCACCCCGCGAATTCCGGGACAGCCGGCCAGTAACATGTTGATCCAGTTGGCCCGGAATAGCGGGTCCGCCGCAAAAAACGGGCATTCAAAAGCACCATGCCGGAACCATCCATCAGGAGGACCGAGACGCGGACGCTGGCGCTGATCTCGGCCGCGCATCTCGTCAGCCATTTCCACATGCTGGTGCTGCCGCCGCTGTTCCCGCTGCTGAAGGACCGGCTGGGGGTGGGATTCGTGGAGCTGGGCCTGGCGCTGACGGTGTACAATGTCGTCTCGGCCCTGGCGCAGGCGCCGATGGGCTTCGCCGTGGACCGGGTAGGGCCGCGGCGCATGCTGGTGTTCGGGCTGTTCCTGGGCGGGGCGGCGTTCATCTCGGTCGGGCTGGTGCCGACCTATCCCTGGCTGCTGGCGGCATCGGCGTTGGCGGGCATCGCCAACAGCGTCTACCACCCGGCCGACTACGCCATCCTGTCCAAGGGAATCGGCGAGGCACGGATGGGGCGCGCGTTCTCGGTGCACACCTTCGCCGGCTATTTCGGCGGCGCCATCGCCCCCGCGACATTGCTGGTCCTGGCGGCCACCGCCGGGCTGAGCGCGGCGCTGATCGTGGCCGGCCTGCTCGGGCCGCTGGCCGCCCTGCCCCTGCTGCTGACGCGCGGCAGCGATGGCGCGGCCCCCGCACGCGCGGCAGCACGGCCGGTTGACGGCCGGTCGCTGCTGACGCCCGCGGTGCTGGCTCTGGTGGCGTTCTTCACGCTGCTTTCGCTGTCGACGGGCGGGATCCAGAACTTCTCCGCGGTGGCGCTGAACGCCATCTACGACACGCCGCTGACGCTCGCGAACACGGCGCTGACGGCATTCCTGGGCGCCAGCGCCGTGGGCGTGCTGGCCGGCGGCTTCATCGCCGACAAGACACAGCGCCACGGCGACGTGGCCGCCTGCGGGTTCGGACTGACCGGCGCGCTGATCCTGCTGGTTGGCACCGTGCAGTTGGGGCCGGCGCTGCTGATCCTGACCATGGGCATGGGTGGGTTCCTGTCCGGCATGATCATGCCCTCGCGCGACATGCTGGTCCGCGCCGCCTCGCCGCCGGGGGCCGAGGGCCGCGTGTTCGGCATCGTCTCCACCGGCTTCAACATCGGCGGCACGGTCGGGCCGATGCTGTTCGGCTGGATCATGGACCGCAACGAACCGCGCTGGGTGTTCGGCGGCTCGGTCGTGTTCATGCTGATGACGGTGGTGATGGCGCTGGCGGGCGAGCGGCGGGCCAATGCGCGCCGGGCGGCCCGCCAGAGCACCGCCTGACGGTCCCGCCCCCGCTACAGCGTCAGCCCGCCATCCACCACCACCGTCTGGCCGGTGATCATGGACGCGCCGAAACCCAGGAACACGATGACCTCGGCGAGATCGTCCGGCGTGCAGCGGCGTTTCAGGGCGGCCTTGTCGATGGATTGCTGACGGCGTTCCTCGCCCCACGCGATCTGCCACGAGCTGTCCACCGCACCCGGCGCGATGGCGTTCACCCGCACCTCCGGCGCCAATCCGCGCGCCAGGTTCACGGTCAGGTTCACCACGCCGGCCTTGGTCGCGCCATAGGCAAGCGAGCTTCCGGCGGAATGAATCCCGGCGATCGAGGCGACCGAGACGATGGCGCCGCGCGATTCCTTCAGCCAGGGCGCGGCGGCCTTGGAGCAACGGAACACGCCGAGCAGGTTGGTCTGCAGCACCGTCTCCCACAGCTCCTCGGTGATGAGGTCGAGGCGCTTCGGCTCCACCACCTCGGTCACGCCGGGCGTGCCGGCATTGTTCACCAGGAGGTCGAGCCGGCCAAGGCGGCCGATCGCGGCTTCGACCATTGCCTCGCAGTCGCCGGCGCGGCCGACATGGCCGGGGGCCTCGACGGCGTTCAGCCCTTCCTGGCGCAGGTTCGCCACCGCTTCCGGCCCGCGGGGGTCGTCGGGCAGGAAGTTCACGGCGACGGCGCAGCCGTTGCGCGCGAGCATGGTGGCGGTGGCCAGCCCGATGCCGGATGCGGCGCCAGTGACCAGCGCCGCCTTGCCCGAGAGGTCGTAGCGCAGCTTGTTCGCAGCCGAAAGACTGGTCATTTGCCCTCCATATGGCCGATTTCGCGCAGGGCGCGCTTCAGGGCCAGCAATTTGCGGTCGCGTTCGCGGAACAGTTCGTCCGGGCTGCGGCCGCCCCAGTCGAAATAGCCCTTGCCGCTCATCACGCCGGTGCGCCCGTCGGCCACCAGCCGGTCCACGGTCGGGCTGTGGCCCTTCACGTCCGGCGGCGCGTACATGCGGTTGGCAAGTGCCGCCTGGGTCAGCAGCAGGCCGGTGAAATCGGCCTTGGCCATGTGGCCGAGGATGGGGATGCGCAAGGCCAGGCCGTGGATCACGGCGGCGTCGACGTCCTGGGCGGTGGCATAGCCTTCGTCGATCAGCCGGTTCACCTCCAGCGTGATCGCCGACTGGATGCGGTTGGCGATGTAGCCGGGGATGAAGCGCTGCATCACCACGGGCACCTTGCCCATGGCGGCAACGACCTTGCGCACCGTCTCGATCACCGCCGGATCGGTCTTGTCGCTGCCGACGATGTCGCAGAGGTCCACGAGATAAGGCGGCGTGTACCAGTGCGCGATCAGCGTGCGCGCCTGCCGGCGTTCGGGCATGAGCGGGAAGATGTCGAGATAGCTGGTGTTGCTGGCGATGATCGCGTCCAGCGGCGCCAGCGCATCGATTTCCGTGTACAGCGCGCGCTTGGCCTCGGGCTTCTCGACGATGGCTTCGACGACCAGCTCCGCCCCTTCCAGCGCCGCCGCCACCGTCGGGCAGCGCGTGACCGCCGCGGCCAGGCGTTCGCTGGTCCAGGACGCATCGACCTCGCCGGCGTCGCGCAGCGTGGCGAGCGCGGTCTGCATCAGCCCCAGCGAGCGCTCCAATGTCTGCTCGTTATTGTCGGTGATGCGGATGCTGTGCCCGCCCAGGGCGTGCACCAGCGCCAGCGCGTGGCCCATCAGGCCGGCGCCGAAGACGGAAACCCTCATGCTCATGTTCCTCGATTCATCCGTACGGGAAGGCGCGCTGGCGCTGCCCCACTGTGCCCGGTCAATACGTCCAGTCCACGAAGCCGGCAGCTAGAACAGGCCGCCGCCGCCCGCCACGACCGCGAGATGCTGGTCGGTGTCGCCGAACAGCATTTCGATCATGGTCATGCGCTTGAAGTAATGGCCGACCTTGTACTCCATGGTCATGGCGATGCCGCCGTGCAGCTGCACGGCTTCCTGGCCGATATGCCGGCCGGACCGGCCGATCTGCACCTTGGCCGCGGAAACCGCCTGGCGGCGCTCGGCGGCGTCGTCGGAGGCCGCCATCATGGTCGCGTACATCGCCATGCTGCGGGCCTGCTCAAGCGCCACGAAGTTGTCCACCGCGCGGTGCTGCAACACCTGGAACTCGCCGATGGCGCGGCCGAACTGCTTACGCGTCTTCATGTAGTCGACGGTGAGCGCGTGCATCGCCGCCATGCCGCCCACCGCCTCGGCGCACAGGGCCGCGATCGCCTCGTCGGCGACGCGCTGCACCGCCGGCAGGGCGCCGCCGGGATCGCCCAGCACGTCCTCGGCGCGGGCATTGGCGAACGAGACCTCGGCGCCGCGCAGCCCGTCCTGCGTCGGGTAGCCGCGCCGCGACACGCCCCCGGCCGTGGCGTCGACCAGGAACACGCCGATGCCGCCGGGATCGCGCCGGCTGCCGCCGGTGCGCGCGGTCACCAGCAGCTTGTCGGCGGAATCGCCGTGCAGCACGACGCTTTTCTCGCCGTTCAGCAGCCAGCCCGCGCCGTCGCGCGTGGCGGTGACGCCGACATCCTGCAGGTCGTAGCGCGACTGCCGCTCGACATGCGCGAAGGCGAGCTTCAGCTCGCCCGCGGCCACCTGCGGCAGCAGTGCCGCCTGCTGCCGCTCGCTGCCGGCGTGGCGCAGCAGGCCGCCACCGAGGGTGACGGTGGCGAAATACGGCTCCAGCACCAGGCCGCGGCCGAAGGCTTCCATCACCGTCATGGTCTCGACCGGGCCGCCGCCGAAACCGCCCGCGGCCTCGGGGAACGGCAGGCCGAGCAGGCCGAGCTCCGCATAGCGCGCCCACATGTCGCGGCTCCAGCCATCCGGCTCGTTCGCGTATTTCTTGCGCTGCTCGAAATCGTAGCGATCGGCGATCAGCCGGTCGACGCTGTCTTTCAGAAGGCGCTGGTCGTCGCTGAAGTCGAAATCCATGGTCCCGGAACTCCGTCTTAAAACCCGAGGATCGCCTTGGCGACGATGTTGCGCTGGATCTCGTTCGATCCGCCGTAGATCGAGATCTTTCGCCAGTTGAAGTAGGTGGGCGCGGCGCCGGCGGCATAGTCGGGGCCGTAGCCGGGTTCGTTGCGGCCATCGCCCTCGTCGCTGGCGACGTAGGGCATGGCGTAGGGTCCGGCCACTTCCAGCATCAGTTCGGTCGTCGCCTGCTGGATCACCGAGCCCTTCAGCTTCAGGATCGACGAGGCCGGATTGGGCTTGCCCTTCTGGCGTCCGCGCTCGTCGGCGACGATGCGCAGCTGGGTCATTTCCAGCGCCTTCAGCTCGATCTCGACGGCGGCCAGCTTCTCGCGGAACTTCTGGTCCTCGATCAAGGGCCGGTCGCCCACGCGCTCCAGCTTCGCCAACTCGCGGATGCGTTTCAGCCGCGCCTTCGAGGTGCCGACGCGGGCGATGCCGGTGCGCTCGTTGCCGAGCAGAAACTTCGCGCAATCCCAACCCTTGTTCTCCTGCCCGACGAGGTTCTCGTAGGGCACCACGACATCGTCGAAGAACACCTCGTTGACCTCATGGCCGCCGTCGATCGTCTCGATCGGCCGCACCTTGATCCCCGGCGTCTTCATGTCGCACAGGATGAACGAAATGCCCTCCTGCTTCTTGGCGGTGGGGTTGGTGCGGCACAGGACGAAGATCCAGTCGGCATGCTGGGCCAGCGTGGTCCAGGTCTTCTGGCCGTTGATCACCCAGGTGTCGCCGACGCGCTCGGCCTTGGTGCGAAGGCTGGCGAGGTCCGAGCCGGCGCCCGGCTCCGAGAAGCCCTGGCACCACCAGTCATCGAGATTGGCGGCCCGGGCGAGGAAGCGCTGTTTCTGCGCCTGGCTGCCGAACTCCGCGATCACCGGGCCGACCATCGAGGTGTTGAAGCCCAGCGGCGCGGGCACCCCGGCCTGCTGCATCTCGTCCTGGTACAGGTAGACCTGGACCGGGGTCCAGGTCTGACCGCCCCACTCCACCGGCCAGTTCGGCACCGCCCAGCCCTTTTCGTTGAGGATGCGCTGGGAGGCGACGATCTCCTGCCTGGTGAGGTGCTGGCCCTCCAGCACCTTGCGGCGGATGCTCTCGGGGACCGCGGTGCGGAAGAAATGGCGCACCTCCTCGCGGAAGGCGTGTTCCTCCGGGGTGAATTTAAGGTCCATGCGATCCTCCTCGATCCGTCGTCATCCGCAGCCCGGATCGGCCATGCCGATACCGGCGAACCCGGGTGTTCAGCCGGTGGCGCAGCCTCAGGCAGACCGCGCACCTTGTCCACCACCATTCACCCGGCCCGGGCGGGCTTGGACGGCGGGGCCGCCGGCGTGGCAGAGTTGCCGCCCGACCCCGAACGAGATCCGTAATGTCCCTGCCCCCCGTCCTGCAACGCCTGCGCCTGCCGGTGATCGGCTCGCCGATGTTCATCGTCTCCAACCCCGACCTGGTGGTTGCCCAGTGCAAGGCGGGCATCGTCGGCAGCTTCCCGGCGCTGAACGCCCGCCCGGCGGAGCTGCTGGAGGAATGGCTGAAACGCATCACCGGCGAACTGGCCGAGCACGACGCGAAGCACCCGGACCAGCCGGCCGCCCCGTTCGCGGTGAACCAGATCGTGCACCGCAGCAATACGCGCCTGGATCACGACCTCGAGATGTGCGTGAAGTACCGCGTCCCGATCCTGATCACCTCGCTCGGCGCGCGGGAGGACGTGAACCGTGCCGCCCACAGCTATGGCGGCCTCGTGCTGCATGATGTCATCAACAGCAGGTTCGCCCACAAGGCGATCGAGAAAGGGGCGGACGGGCTGATCGCGGTCGCCGCCGGCGCCGGCGGCCATGCCGGCACCCTGTCGCCGTTCGCGCTGATCCAGGAGATCCGCGCCTGGTTCGACGGGCCGGTGGCGCTGTCCGGCGCCATCGCCAATGGCGGCGCCATCCTGGCCGCGCAGGCCATGGGGGCGGACCTCGCCTATATCGGCTCGGCCTTCATCGCCACCGCGGAGGCGAACGCCGCCGCAGCCTACAAGCAGATGATCGTGGAGAGTGCCGCGTCGGACATCGTCTATACCAACCTGATCACCGGCGTGCACGGCAACTACCTCAAGCCGAGCCTGATGCGTGCGGGACTGGATCCCGAGAACCTGCCGAGCTCCGACCCCACGAAGATGAATTTCGGCGCCGACAAGCCGAAGGCATGGAAGGACATCTGGGGCTCCGGCCAGGGCATCGGGGCGGTGACGGACGTGGTGCCGGCGGCAACACTGGTCGCGCGGCTGGCCGAGGAATACCGGGCGGCACGCCAGCGGCTCGCGCTGTAACGCCGCATGAGCTTCGACCTGACGACACGGGAAACCGTGTTCGATGCACAGGCGGCGCGCGGCAGCCGGGTGCCCTGGTGGGTGAAGATCGGCGCCAAGATGGTGCTGTCACGTGTCCTGCCCAGCTATGCCTGGCGCCGGCGGCTGGGCATCGGCGTGCACAGCTACTGGGCGGCGACGATCGGCCATCGCGACGAGATCCGCCGGGCGATCGCGTTGCATACGGCGCTGACCGGCCGCGGGCCGGAGGCGATGCTGGAGCTGGGTCCGGGCGACAGCCTGGCGAACGCGCTGTATGCCGCCGCCGAAGGCGTGCGCACGATCTGGCTGGTGGATGCCGGCGATTTCGCGACCGCGGACATGGCGGTGTACGAGCGCATCGTCCGGCTGATCGAGGCTGACTGCCCGGACTTTGCCGCCCGGGTCGATCTGTCGTCGCGCGCGGCGATGCTGGCGAGCCTGGGTGCGCGATACCTCACCGGCGGAACCGGCGATCTGGGGCGGATTCCCGCCGGCTCGATCGACCTGATCGTGTCCTACATGGTGCTGGAGCACGTGGGCCGCGGCACGTTCGACCGGCTGCTGGCGGAGACGCGGCGCATCTTGGCCCCGGATGGTCTTGCCTATCATTTCGTGGACCTGATGGACCATCTCGGCGGCCGGCTGAACAATCTCCGCTTCCCCGATGCGCTCTGGGAGCATCCCGCGATGGCCGGCAGCGGCTTCTATACCAACCGCCTGCGCTGCACGGAGATCCTGGCGCGGGCACGCGAGGCCGGCCTCGAAGCATCGGTCCCGTTCCTGTCGCGCTGGCCCGTGCTGCCGACGCCGCGCGGCGCGCTGCACCGGCAATTCGCGGGCTTCAGCGACGCGGAGTTGCGCATCGCCTATTTCGGGCTGCTGCTGCGGCGGCCGCTGTCGGACAGGACCGTGTCCGGCCTGGCCGTGTCCGAACCGGCCTGCTGACGCGGCCGGGTGCCAAGGCGCGGCGTTGACAGGCCGGGACGCCGGGCAACAGATTGACCGTGCCTGTACCGAGGGGAAACGACTGGATGGAGACGGGTATCGCCGGCAGGGTCGCGCTGGTCACCGGCGCGTCGTCGGGTCTTGGCCGCCGCTTCGCGCAGGTCCTGGCGCGGGAGGGCGCGGCGCTCGCGATCGGCGCCCGGCGCACCGACCGGCTGGAGGCGCTGGCTGGCGAGCTCCGCGCCGCCGGCGGCCGTGTCATCACGCTGGCCATCGACGTCACCAGCACGGCCTCGGTGCGCGAGGCCGCCGCGGCGGTGGAGCAGCAGCTGGGCCCCATCGAGATCCTGGTCAACAATGCCGGCGTCAGCCGCCAGGCGCGGCTGGAGGACGTCGAGGAAGACGCCTACGACGCCGTGATGGACACCAATCTGAAGGGCGCGTTCTTCATGGCCCAGGCGGCGGCGCGGCAGATGATCCGCCACCGGATCGAAGGCCGCATCGTCAACATCGCCTCCGTCGCCGCGTTGCGCACGCTGGGGCAACTCGGCGTGTACTGCATGTCCAAGGCCGGCGTCACCCAGATGACTCATGTGATGGCGCGCGAATGGGCGCGGCACGGCATCAACACCAACGCCATCTGCCCCGGCTATATCGCCACCGAGATCAGCGCCGATTTCCTGCAGACCGAGGCCGGGCAGCGCATGGTGCAGGGCCTGCCGCGCCGGCGCATGGGCGAGCCGCAGGATCTGGACGGCCTGCTGTTGCTGTTGTGCGCGCGCGAGGCGTCACGCTTCATCAACGGCGCCGTCATCGCCGCGGATGACGGCTTCACCTCGTTCTGAGGGTGACATAGGCGGCAGCCGGGGCGGGACACAGCGACAAGCCGGGCTGACGCGGATCATTCCGCTTTTCGTATCGTGCCTGTCGTGGCAGCATGACCCGCATGCCGGCACCGGAAAGCCAGGAGCAGCAGGTCGCCAGATGCCGCGCAGCGCTGGCGGACCGGCCCGATGACGCCCACGCGCATGCCGCGCTCGGCAACGCATTGATGGCACGCGGCCGGTTCGATGACGCCATCCGCGAGTACCGGGCGGGGATCGCAGCCGCGCCCGACCTGGCCGAGTTGCACTACAATCTCGGCAACGCGCTGCTCGCCACCGGACAGCCCGAGGAAGGAGAGACGTGTTATCGCCGGGCGTTGGCAGCGGACGCCGATCATGCCGGGGCGCATAACAATCTCGGCAACGCGCTGCGGGCGCAGGGACGGCATGACGACGCCATCGATTGCTACCAGGCGGCACTGGCCATCCGGCCGGAGTATTTCGGCACGCTCAACAATATCGGCTCGGCGCTGCTGGCCCTGCACCGGCCGGAGGAGGCCGAGGCCTATCTGCGCCGGTCGCTGGCGGCCCGGCCGGACTACGCCGAGGCGTGCAACAACCTCGGCGGCGCCCTGCTGTCGCAGAACCGGCCGGACGAGGCGGTGGAATGGTTCCGGCGCGCAGTGGCCCTGGATGCCGACCAGGTGCAGGCGCGCTTCGGCGAGGGCCTCGCGCTGCTGTCCATGGGCGATTTCGCCAACGGCTGGAGAGCCTACGAGGCGCGCTGGCAGGATCCGCGGTTTCAGGAGGACATGCCGGATTTTCCCGACGAACCCTGGCGCGGCAGCGAGGACGTCGCCGGACGCAGAGTGCTGCTGCATGCCGAGCAGGGCCTGGGCGACAGCATCCAGTTCGTCCGCTACGCGCAGCTCGTGCGCCGCCGTGGCGCGCATATCGTGCTGCAGGTGCAGGAGCCGCTGGTGGGTTTGCTGCGGCCGCTCGCCGACAGCGTCATCGCGCAAGGCGATCACCCGCGAGACGATCCCCTGCCCGCCTATGATGTCCGCTGCCCGTTGCTGAGCCTGCCATTGGCCTTCGCGACCGGGCTCACAACGATTCCCGCCGATGTCCCCTATCTGCACCCGGCCGCCGATCGCGTTGCCGCCTGGGCGTGCCGCCTGGGGCCGCGCACGCGGCGGCGCGTCGGGGTCGCCTGGTCAGGCAGCGCCGACCATCCCGAGGACGCCCTGCGCTCGATCCCGGCCGGGCAGTTGCTGCCCACACTCGCGGCCACCGGCGTGGAGCTGCACGTGGTGCAAAAGGACATCCGCGAATCCGACGCCGCCTTCCTCGCCGCCGCGCCGCACATCCGCAATCACGCCGGTCTGCTGAGCGATTTCGGCGAGACCGCCGCCCTGCTCGCTTGCATGGATCTGGTGATCTCGGTCGACACCGCGGTGGCCCATCTCGCCGGCGCGATGGGGCTTGCGACCTGGATCATGGTTCAGGCGAGCGCCGATTTCCGCTGGATGCGCGGGCGCACCGACACGCCCTGGTATCCCACCGCGCGGCTGTTCCGCCAGGCGAACCTACGCGAATGGGAACCGACGATCGCGGCAGTGGCGGCGGCCCTCGCCGGCTGAGCTATGAGCGCCCGGCGTCCACCGTCCATGTCTGGGCGGTGCACATGCGGCTGTCGTCGGATGCCAGCCACAGCACCAACCGCGCCACATCGTCCGGCATCAGCATCTGCTTCAGGCACTGCGCCTTCAATGTCGCGGCCTCGGCCTCCGGCGTCAGCCACAGCGCCTTCTGCCGCTCGGTCATGATCCAGCCGGGGATGACGCAATTCACGCGGATGTTGTCGGCGCCGAGGTCGCGGGCGAAGCTGCGGGTCAGCCCCTCCACCCCGGCCTTGGCGGTGGTGTAGGCGGGCATGCCGCCCTGGGCCAGGTGCCAGCTGACCGAGCCGAAATTGATGATCGATCCCCGGCGCTGCTGCTGCATCATCGGCGCCACCGCCTGGATGGCGAAGAACTGGTGCCGCAGGTTCACCTGCAGCCGCTCTTCCCAGTAGTCGACCGTCATGTCCTGCCAATTGTGGCGCTGGTCGTGGGCGGCGTTGTTGACCAGCACCGCGACCGGGCCAAGTTCCTGTGCCGCCATCCTTACGGCGGATTGCAAAGACGGGATGTCGCGCAGGTCGCAGGGGATGAACAGCGGCTTCGCATGCCCCGCCGCGGCCACGGCATCGGCGACTGATGCGGCCGCGTCGGCCTGGATATCCACGAAGGCCACCCGCGCGCCCTGGGCGGCAAAATGCGCGACATGCGCCGCCCCGATGCCCGAGGCGCCGCCGGTAACGAACACCACGCGGTCACGCAGGCTGGGATAGACGGCATCATCGGGGTGCATGATCGTTTCCCTCGGCGCGGTTGCGATGCGGCGGCCGTTCTGGTGCGGCCCGGCACATCGGTAGTGCGCGGCCGGTTATGGCGTCAAGCACGGCAGCGGGTGGTTCGGCCATCGGTTGACAGCGCGGCGGCCGCGGCACCACGCTTCGGCGCTGCCGAAACGACACGCATTGCGCGCAACAAGATCGAGAGGAGCCGACCGCATGACCGACAGACTCAGGCGCCGAACGCTGCTGGGTGGGCTGGCCGGGGCACCGCTGCTGTCCGCCGCCGCCGGCGCCCAGGGGCTTTCCTTTCCGAAATCCCCTTTGCAGGTCTCGATCCTCGACGTCGGCGGCGCGCTCGCGCTGATGCAGGCGGCGTTCGACGCCTATGCCAAGGCAAGGCCCGATCTCGTTTCCCGCCTCGTCTACACCAAGGCGCCGGCGCCGGAGCTCGGCGCCAAGCTGAAGGCGCAGCAGAATGCCGGCCGTGTCGATATCGACATGGTGCTGACCGGCAGCGACGGCCTCGCCGCAGGGTTGGAGCAGGGATCGTGGATCCAGCTTCTGCCGGCACATGCCAGCCGCCTCCCGGGACTGGAGGAGAACTACGAGCCGGCGGCACTGAACCTGCACCGCGCGCAGGGCCAGGGCTATGGCGTCGTCATCAACTACTATCCCTCCGGCCCGCTGCTGGAATACCTGCCGGAGCGTGTCGCAACGCCCCCCGCCACCGCCGAGGAATTGCTGGCCTGGGCGAAGGCGCATCCCAACCGCTTCATGTATGCCCGGCCCGCCAATTCCGGCCCCGGCCGGACCTTCATGATGGGCCTGCCCTATCTGCTGGGCGACACCGACCCGAAGGACCCGGAGCGGGGCTGGGAAAAGACCTGGGCGTATCTGGAAGCGCTGAACCCCCTCATCGAATACTACCCGGCCGGCACGGGTGCGACCATGAAGGAGCTGGGCGAAGGCTCACGCGACATGATCGTGTCCACGACCGGATGGGACATCAATCCGCGCGTGCTCGGCGTGGTGCCGAAGGAAGCGAGGATCGCCACGCTGAAGGGCTTCCACTGGGTATCCGACGCGTTCTTCATCTGCATCCCGAAAGGCGTCTCGGACGAAAAGCTTGCGGTGCTGCTGGACCTGATCGGCTTCCTGCTGAAGCCGGAGCAGCAGGCGGTGTCGTATGACGAGGGCTATCTGTATCCCGGCCCCGCGGTGAAGAACGTGCCGCTGTCGATGGCGCCGAAGAAAAGCCAGGACGCCATCGCCGAGTTCGGCCGCCCGGAATATGCGGCGCTGATCCGGGACAATCCGATCGAGCTGCCGCTGACGCCGGAGAAGATGGTGCGCGCCTTCCGCATCTGGGACGAGCGGATCGGCTCCAAAAAGGGCCGCTGATCGGAAGGCCCGCGAAGAACCCGCCTCCAGAACACCGGGGCCGCCGCCCGCTCCACGCTGACCGAATGCACGCGCAACCGGCCCCGGTTTCCGCCCCTGGCGCCATCTGATAGAACCGGCTGCCGCTCCGGTGGCGGCGCTTGAGACGGGGGACAGACCATATGACTCGTATCGGAAGCCGCACCGCGCTCGCCGCCCTCGCGGTCATGCTGCCATTCGCCGTGGGGCTGCCGACGGCCGCGGCGCAGACGCTGGAGATCGCCACCGACCAGTCTCCGGTCGGGCTTGACCCGCATGTCGCCACCGCCTTCTCCACCGCGCTGATCGACAGCAACATCTACGAGGGCCTCACGGCCGTCGACACGGATCTGCGCACGGTGCCGTCGCTGGCCGAATCCTGGACCGTGTCGCCGGACGGGCTGACCTACGTGTTCCGCCTGCGCGCGGGCGCCACGTTCCACAATGGCCGGGCCGTCACGCCCCAGGACATCATCGCCAATATCGAACGCGTGCGCGATCCCAAGACCGCCTCGCCCTTCGCCTCCCGCTTCACCGGCATCAAGGGCATGGAGGCGGTCGGCGCCAACGAATTGCGCCTGACGCTCGACGCGCCGTCCGCGCCGTTGCTGTCCCAGCTTGCCACCCTGGCCATCGTCGCACCCGAGGCCGCCGCGACGCTGGGCCGCGTGCCGGTCGGCACCGGGCCGTTCAGGTTCAAGGAATGGGTGCCGGATACCTACATCACGCTGGAACGCAATCCCGCCTACTGGGAGAAGGGGCTGCCCTATCTCGGCGGGCTCAAGTTCAACATCGTGCCGGAGTCCGCCACGCGCGAAGCCGGGATCGCCAGCGGCACCTATCGCCTGATGCCCGTCGTCGACGCCGCGGCGGCCGCCGCACTCGCCGGCAAGCCGGGCGTGCGGCTGCTGCAGACGCAGGACCTCGCATACAGCCTGATCGGCCTGAACACGTCCAAGGCGCCGTTCGACAAGCCGGCGGTGCGCGAAGCATTCAACCTGGCCATCGACCGGGCGCAACTGGTGCAGGCCGTGTATTTCGGCCGCGGCGTGCCGGGCGGGCCGCTGTCGCCGGCGCTGACGCAATGGGCGCTGCCGGTCAGCGCATTCCCCTGCTACACGCCCGATGCCGCGGCGGCGCAGAAGAAGCTTCAGGAAGCCGGCATCACCGGCAAGCTGAAGGTCACGCTGAACGTGCTGGGCTCGCTGCAGCAGGTGGTGGATGTGGCGCAGGTGGTGCAGGCCCAGCTCAACAAGGCCGGCTTCGACGTGCAGCTCAACGTGCAGGAGCAGGGCAAGTTCATCGCCGACTGGCGCGCCAGCAATTTCGAGGGCTTCGTGTCACTGAACTCCGGCAGCCCGGACCCCGACGATTATTTCGGCCGCGCCTTCCAGACCGGCGGCGCCACCAATGTCTACAAGTATTCCAATCCCGATCTGGACAAGCTGCTGATCGCCGCGCGCGCCGAGACCGACCCCAAGGCGCGCAAGCAGCTGTACGACGGCGCCCAGCGCATCCTGGCCTGCACGGGGCCCGCGATCGACCTCGCCTATGGCACGCTCTTCGCCGCCGTGCGCGGCGACGTGCAGGGCTTCACGCCGATGGCCACACGCTCCCTGCGAACCCTGCGGGAGGCCAAGATCGCTCCGTGACCAGGGCGATCCTGAGCCGCGGCGGCGAATTGCTGTTCGTCGCCTTCGGCGTGTCGGTGCTGACCTTCCTGATGATCCACCTGGTGCCCGGCGACGCGGCCCAGGTGATGCTGGGGGCCGCCGACGCCTCGCCGGAGAAGATCGCGGCCCTGCGCCACCAGCTCGGCCTGGACCAGACGCTGGTGGCACAATACGCGCACTGGATCGCCGGCGCGCTGCAAGGCGACCTCGGCACCAGCGTCTGGACCGGGCGCCCGGTCATCGAGGAGATCGCCGGCCGCGTGGGCGTGACGATCGAGCTCACTGTGCTGTCGCTCACCGCCGCCATCGTCATCGCGCTGCCGGCGGGATGCCTGATGGCCACGCTGCGCTCCTCCACCGCCGAGTACGCGGTGCGCGTGCTGTCGGTGGCGGGCATCACGGTGCCGTCGTTCTGGCTCGGCGCGATGCTGCTCTACGGGGCCGCCGCGGTGGCGCCGAATATGCAGGTGGTCGGCTACGTGCCGTTCGCGCAGGACCCGTTGGCGAACCTGCAGCGGATGCTGCTGCCCACCATCGCGCTCGCCCTGCCGGTGGTCGCGTCGCTGGCGCGGGTGGTGCGCGCGTCCATGCAGGAGGCGCTCGGCCAGGACTACGTGCGCACTGCGCGCGCCAAGGGGCTGACCGAACGCCGCGTTATCTTCGCCCATGCCCTGCGCAACGCGCTGATCCCGTTCCTGACCACGGTCGGCATCATGGCCGGCTACCTGTTCGGCGGATCGGTGGTGGTGGAGCAGGTGTTCGCCCTGCCCGGGCTCGGCCGGCTGATGGTCGGCGCCATCGCCGAGCGCAACTACCCGTTGATCCAGGCGGCGATCCTGCTGGCGACCGTGACCTTCGTGCTGGTCAATTTCCTCGTCGACCTGCTCTACATCGCCGCCGATCCACGCGCGCGGCGCACATGAACCGGGCCAATCCGCTGCTCTGGCTGGGCGCCGCGCTGGTGGTGGTGCAGGCGCTGGCGGCGCTGGCATCGCCGTGGATCGCGCCGTACGACCCGAACGTGCAGGACATCCTGGCACGGCTGCAGGGACCCGGCGCCGCGCATTGGCTGGGCACCGACAATTTCGGTCGCGACACGCTGTCGCGCGCGCTGTTCGGCTATCGCACCCTGTTCACGATCTCGGCCGCCTCCGTCCTCGGCGCGCTGGCGGTCGGCGGCACGCTTGGCGTGCTGGCGGCGTGGCGCGGCGGCTGGATGGACAAGGTGGCCATGCGGTTGATGGACGTGTTGTTCGCCTTCCCGATCATCCTGCTGGCGATCGGGATCATCGCCGTGCTCGGCCCTGGCGCGTTCAGCACGGCGATCGCCATCGGCGTCGTCTACACGCCCATCTTCGCACGCATGCTGCGGGCCCCCACGCTGCTGCTGAAGGACAGCGAATACGTCGCCGCTGCGCGCGCGATCGGCGCCAGCGACCGGCGCATCCTCGGCCGCCACCTGCTGCCGAACCTCAGCCCGGTGATCCTGGTGCAGGCCAGCCTGTCGCTGTCCACCGCCATCCTGGTGGAGGCGTCGCTGTCCTTCCTGGGCCTGGGCACCCAGCCACCCACCGCCTCGCTGGGCCGGATGCTGGCGGAAAGCCGCAACTTCCTGAATTTCTCGCCGTGGCCCGCGGTGTTCTCGGGGGCCGCCATCCTGCTCGCGGCGCTGGGCTTCAACCTGTTCGGCGACGGGCTGCAGGACCGCCTCGACCCCAGGCTGCGGAGCCGGCGATGACCCTGATGCGCGACGAAACCATCGCGGCGGCCGAGGCCGTTGCAAGCTGCCTGGCGCAGCGCGCCGCCTTCACCGCACTCGGCGCCCGGCTGCGCGCGCTGGACCCGCCCTTCGTCGTCGTCTGCGCGCGCGGCAGTTCGTCGCATGCCGGCACCTATCTGCGCGTGCTGCTGGGCAAGCAACTCGGGCTGGTCGCCGCCGCGGCGATGCCCTCGATCGCGTCGGTGTATCACCGGCCGCAGCGCCTGCACGGCGCGTTGTTCATCGCCATCTCGCAATCCGGCGGCAGCCCCGACGTCCTCGCCTCCGCCGAGCAGGCGCGGGCCGCCGGCGCGCTGACGCTGGCCATCGTCAACAACGCCGCCTCGCCGCTCGCGCAGGCCTGCGAACACGTGCTGGACATGGCCGCCGGCCCCGAGCGCAGCGTGGCCGCCACCAAGACCGTGCTTGCCAGCCTCGCCGCTTCGCTCGCACTGGTGGATGCATGGCAGGACGGCGCACCGGCCGCCGCGGCGCTGGCGGCGCTGCCGACCCGGCTCGCCGAGGCCACGGCACTGGACTGGTCCCCACTCACCCACGTGCTGGCGCACACCGACCGCATCTTCGCGGTCGGGCGTGGCCCGGCCCTCGGCATTGCCAAGGAAGCGGCACTGAAGCTGGCGGAGACCTGCGGCATCGCCGGCATGGCGTTCAGCGCGGCAGAGCTGGCCCATGGCCCGATGGCGCTGGCAGGGCCCGCCTTCCCGGTGCTGGCCTTCCTGCAGAACGACGCGAGCCGTCCGCATTCCGAGCAGCTTCTGGCCGGCCTCGCCGCCCGCGGCGCCGCGGTGCTGACTGCCGGCGGAACGGTCGCAGGCGCGACGGCGCTGCCGGTACTGCCGCCATCGCATCCCGATGCCGACCTGCTGCCGGCGCTGGTCAGCTTCTATCTGGCCGCCGAGGCCGCCGCCCGCCGGCGCGGCCTGGACCCCGACCGACCGCCGGCGCTGCAGAAAGTGACCCGGACGATCTGAAAGTCAGATCCGCCCGTAGCTGTCCTCCAGCCGCTCGATATCGTCCTCGGACAGGATCGGGCCGGTCTGCACCTCGATGAACACCATGTCGGTCGTGCCGGGATTGGCGATGCGGTGCACCGCGCCGGTGTCGATATGCGTGGACTGGCCGGCCGCCAGCTCGAACTGGCGCGTGCCCAACGTGGCAAGCGCGGCTCCGGCCACGATCGTCCAGTCCTCGGCACGGTGGCGATGGCGCTGCAGCGACAGGATGCCGCCCGGAATGACCCGGATCCGTTTCACGACGTAGCCGGGGCCGGCATCGAGCACCGCCCATTCGCCCCAGGGACGCCGGTCGCTCTGACCCGCCGCGTAGGTGTTGGCGGATGCCGGTCCGGTCATCGGCTGCCTCCCCACAAAGTCGATCTCATTGACCACCAAATCGTTTAAGCGTAGGGAAGTCAAACGCTCAAATCGTTTCGGATGACTCTGGCGCGTGTCATTGGCCCGCATCGCCCGCAATCTCGGCATCTCCGTCACCACCGTCTCGCGCGCCCTCGGCGGGTTCGACGATGTGGCGCCGGCAACGCGTGCGCGTGTCGCGGCGGAGGCCGAGCGGATCAACTACCGGCCCAACCAGACGGCCCGCCGACTGCGCCACGGCCGCAGCGAGGCCGTGGGCATGGTGCTGCCCGCCGCCCCGGGCCAGTTCGACGACCCGTTCTTCCTGCGCATGCTCGCGGCCATGGGGCCGCGGCTGGATCAGGCGCAACTCGACCTGCTGGTGACGACCGCCCGCCCGGGTGCGGACGAGATGCGGGCCTATCGGCATCTGGTCGAGGGGCGCCGGGTCGACGGCATCCTGCTGGCGCGCACCCGCCGCCACGACGAGCGCATCGGCTATCTGCTCGACCAGCGCATGCCGTTTGTCGCCCACGGCCGCAGCGATGAGCCACGGCCCTTCGCCAGCCTGGACATCGACGGCGCGGCCGCGTGCCGGCAGGCCACCGAGCGGCTGATCGGCTTCGGGCACCGGCGCATCGGCCTGATCAATGCGGCCCCCGTCTACATGTTCGCGCATTACCGCGAAGCCGGGTGGCGCGCCGCGCTGCAGGCGGCGGGGCTTCCGCCCGGCCCCATGCAGGCGGCCGAGCCGACCGAGGAGAACGGATTCCTGGCCGCCCGCGCCCTGCTGGCCGACGCCGCGCCGCCGACCGCGCTGCTATGCGCCACCGACCGCTTGGCCGTGGGCGCCCTGCACGCCCTGGCCGATGCCGGCTTGCGGGCCGCCCGGGACGTGTCCGTCATCGGCTACGACGACCTGCCGCTGGCCACCTATACCGATCCGCCGCTGACCACGATCGAGCAGCCGGTCGAGCGCGCCGCCGCCCGCATGGTGGAGATGTTGCTGCAGTTGCTGGAGGGCGCCGACCCCGCCGGCATGCAGGAAGTCTGGCCCGCGCGGCTGATCGCCCGGGCGTCGGACGGCCCGGCCCCCACCATGACGGCGCCGCAGGGAACGGTCGGCGGCGTGGATGACCTGAAACGCGATACGGGAGGACGACATGACACGACCGGGACTTCGCGGACTTAGCGCCGCCCTGCTCGGCGCCACCTTGCTGCTCGCGCCGCCGCGGGCACACGCCGAGGACATGGTCTTCGTGTCCACGCAGATGCGCCCGATCGAGGAAGCGCAGAAAGTGCGTGACACGATCCTGAAGGATGCCCCCGCCCCGGTCGCCTATGTCACCGAGGACCCGCCGGCATTGCCGGTGCGGGTGAAGGCGGAGATGCAGGGCGGCAAGCACACGATCAGCCTGATCGGCGCACTGCATGGCGAATTGCAGCCGCTGGCGACGATGGGCGCGCTGATGACGCTCGACGACCTCGCCGCCAGGCTGAAGGAGCGCGGCATTCCCGACGAGGTGATGAAGCTCGGCCAGTTCGGCACCGGGCACCAGATGTACATCCCGTGGATGCAGGCCACCTACCTCATGGTGGCGAACAGGCAGGCCCTGCCCTACCTGCCCGCTGGCGCCGACATCAACGCCCTGACCTATGACCAGCTTCAGGCCTGGGCCGCCGCCATCCAGGAGAAGACCGGCAAGCGCATGCTCGGCTTCCCGGCCGGCCCGAAGGGGCTGATGCACCGCTTCTTCGAGGGCTTCCTGTATCCGTCCTACACCGGCGGCGTGGTGGTGCCGTTCAGATCGGACGACGCCGAGAAGATGTGGACGGCGTTCGCAGGCCTGTGGAAGACGGTGAACCCGAACTCCACCAGCTATAATTTCATGCAGGAGCCGCTGCTGGCCGGCGACGTGTGGATCGGCTTCGATCATGTCGCGCGTGTGCTCGATGCGCTGCGGCAGAAGCCGGACGACTTCGTGGCCTTCCCTGCGCCGGCCGGGCCGAAGGGTCGCGGCTACATGCCGGTGCTCGCGGGCCTGGCGGTGGCCAAGGGAGCGCCGGACGCCAACGGCGCGATGGCGCTGATCGACTATCTCGCCAAGCCGGAAACGCAGATCACCACGGCCCGCGCCGTCGGCTTCTTTCCGGTCGTCAAGGCCACCCTGCCGCCGGATCTCGATCCGGGCCTGAAGCTGGCCGTGGCCGCCATCGCCGCCACCGGCGGGGCGAAGGACGCCCTGCCGAGCCTGCTGCCGATCGGCCTCGGCCAGAAAGGCGGCGAGTTCGACAAGGTGTTCATGGACACGTTCCAGCTGGTCGTGCTGCGCGGCCAGAAGCCGCGCGCCGTGCTCGACCGCCAGGGCCAGGAGATGCAGCGGATCCTGACGGAAACCGGTGCACCGTGCTGGGCGCCGGACCCGCCGAGTCAGGGCGCATGCCAGGTCAAGTAGGGCCGTCGGTCCGGTGAGGGGGCGGATGGAAGCGGAGCCGCCGTTTCCATCCGATGCCGCATGCGCAACACCCGCTTAGCCCCCTATCTGCTGATCGCGCCGTCGCTGCTGTTCCTGGCGGTGCTGTTCCTGGTGCCGCTGGTGCAGACCGTGGCGTTGGCGTTCCAGGCCGACGGACCCGGCGGCGCGGCCTGGAGCACCGCGAATTTCGCGCGGATGGCGGGCGACCTGAATTTCGCCGACGCCATCATCAACACGTTCGAAATCGTGGTGATCGTGGTGCCGCTGCAGCTGTGCCTGGCGCTCGGCATGGCGATGATGCTGCGCCATGTGCAGCGTGGGCGCGACATCGTGCTGTGGATCTGGTCGATCCCGCTTGGCATCTCGGATCTCGCGGCGGGCCTGGTGTGGCTGGCGATCCTGACCGACCAGGGCTACCTCAATACGGTGCTGAACTGGCTGGGCGTCGTGAAGGGCCCGCAGAGCTGGCTGAGCTACGAGACACCGATCGCCCTGCTCGCCGCCATCGTGGTGGCGGAGGCATGGCGCGCCACGGCCATCGTGCTGGTGATCCTGGTCGCCGGCGTGCAGCTTGTGCCGAAGGAATACGGCGAGGCCGCCGACGTGTTCGGCGCCACCCCGTGGCAGCGTTTCACGAAGATCATGCTGCCGCTGCTGAAGCCCAGCATCCAGACCGCGCTGATCCTGCGCACGGTGCTGGCCTTCGAGATGTTCGCCATCGTGCTGTCGCTGGGTGGCCGCAACTTCCCCGTTCTGGTCAGCGAGGCTTTCACCTGGCAGTACGCCAACCAGAATTTCGGCGTCGCCGCGGCCTACGCCGTCGTGGTGATGGTGATTTCGCTGGCGGCGACGCTGGTCTATCTGCTCGCGTTGCGCACGCCGCCGGAACAGCGATGAGGAAGCGCGCATCATGACCCTGCGCCGTGGCGTCTTCCTCTCCGGCATCGCCGTGCTGTGCGCGTGGGTGCTGGTGCCGCTGTATCTGATCGCGCTGGGTGCGGTGGGCGGGCGCGATGCGGTGAACTCCTGGCCGAAATCGTTCTGGCCGGCCGAGCTTTCGCTGTCCACCATCACCGCGTTCATGAACATCGCGGGGGTGTGGACCAGCACGCTGTACAGCGTCGAGGCCGCAGTCCTGTGCATGCTCTTCTCGATCCTGCTGGGCGTGCCGGCGGGCTATGCGCTGGCGCGGTTCGCGTTTCGCGGCGCGGTCGCGTTCCGGCTGGTGGTGTTGCTGACGCGGGCGTTTCCGGTGGCGATCCTGGCGCTGCCGCTGACCGTCAGCTTCATCCGCCTGGGGTTGTACGACACGCCCCTCGGCGTCGGCCTGATGCACACCGCGCTCGCGCTGCCTTTCGCCGTGCTGGTCTCCGCCAGCCTGTTCCAGGCGATCCCGCGCGAGTTCGAGGAAGCCGCCTGGGTGTTCGGCTGCTCGGGCATCACCGCCTTCCTGCGCGTGGTGCTGCCGCTGGCGCTGCCAGGCATCGCGGCGACCGCGATCTTCGCCTTCGTGATCAGCTGGAACGAGGTGTTCGCCGCCACCGTATTGACCGTGCGACACAAGACACTGACCGCCTACCTGCTGTCGGTGCTGTCGGAAAGCCCGCTGCATGTGCAGTTCGCGGGCGGCTTCGTGCTGATCATCCCCTCCGTGCTGTTCATCTTCCTGGTGCGGCGGCATCTGTTCGCGATGTGGGGGATTGCGAATCGATGAGATGCTTTCTTGGGGAAGTGGAAGTGGACACGGAGAACACAGAGGGCCACGGAGGACACGGAGAAATGTGCACGCATCGCCGTACTGAATTACGGAGGCGGTGCTCGGGGCGCGCTTCGCGCGCAAGAATCTCTTCTCCGTGTCCTCCGTGGCCCTCTGTGTTCTCCGTGTCCACTTTTCTTCTTTTCCTTCCCCCGCAATGAAAGCCGACTGACATGGCCGAGATCGTCATCGATGCGGTCCGCAAGGCGTTCGGCCCCGTGGTCGCGCTGGAGAGCGTGTCGCTGCGCGTCGCCGACGGCGAGTTTCTCGCCCTGCTCGGCCCCTCCGGCTGCGGCAAGACCACGCTGCTGCGCATCATTGCGGGCCTTGAGACGCAGACCTCCGGCCGCGTGCTGATCGGCGGCCAGGATGTCTCCGCCCTGCCGCCGCGCAAGCGCGGGCTGGCCATGGTGTTCCAGAACTACGCGGTGTTCCCGCATATGACGGTGGCCGAGAATGTCGGCTTCGGCCTGCGCATGTCCGGCGCCGACAAGGCGCATATCGCCCGTCAGGTGGCGCAAGTCGCCGCGCTGTTGCAGATCGAGCCGTATCTGCAGCGCTATCCCGGCCAGTTGTCGGGGGGCCAGCGTCAGCGCGTGGCGGTGGCACGCGCGCTGGCGATCGAGCCCGCGGTGCTGCTGATGGACGAGCCGCTGTCGAACCTCGATGCGCTGCTGCGTCTGGAGATGCGGGCCGAGCTGAAGGGCGTGCTGCAGGCCGCCGGCACCACCACCGTGTATGTGACGCATGACCAGACCGAGGCGATGGGGCTCGCCGATCGCATCGCCGTGCTGCATGCCGGCCGCATCGTGCAGATCGACCGCCCCACCGACATCTACCGCAATCCCGCGACACGATTCGTCGGCAGCTTCGTCGGCAGCCCGCCGATGAACTTCCTGACCCTGCCGGTCGCGAACGGGCATGTCGAGCTGGGGTCGCTGCGCTTGGCCTCGCCCACCAACGCCGCCACCGTGGTGATGGGCGTCCGCGGCGAGGACCTGGAAATCACCGCCCCCGGCACCGGCTTCCCGTTCGCCGTGCGCGTGGTCGAACCGATGGGCTCGCATACGCTGCTGACCGGCAGCGTGACCGGCCAGATGATCCGCGTGGTGGCGCCCTCGGACAGCCGCCCCGCCCCCGGAGACGTGCTGCATGTGCGCCCGCTGCAGGGCCATGTCAGCTGGATGGATGCGGCCACCGGCGCCGCGCTGGAGACGAAGAACCGATGAGCGACCATTCCGACCAAACACGCACCGAACGCGCGCGCGCCACCCTGCGCGCCAACGACCGCGGCGGCTACTGCGTGCCCACCGCGCGGCTGTATCCGTTCCAGTGGAACTGGGATTCCGCCTTCGTCGCCATGGGCTGGGCCACGTTCGACGAGCCGCGCGCCTGGGACGAAATCCTGTCCCTTCTGCGTGGCCAGTGGGACGACGGGCTGATTCCGCACATCGTCTTCCACGCCCCCTCGGACGATTATTTCCCCGGCCCCGATGTCTGGCAGATCCACCACACGCCGCCGACCTCCGGCATCACCCAGCCGCCGGTGCTGGCTACAGCGGCGCGGCAGTTGCTGGAGCGGGCGAAGGACCACGCCTTGGCCGAAGCGCGCATGGCCACGCTCTATCCGCGGCTGCTGCTGAACCATCGCTGGTGGCAGCAGGCGCGCGACCCGGCCCGCACCGGCCTGGTGGCCACGCTGCACCCGTGGGAGACGGGGATGGACAACTCCCCCGCCTGGGACGCGGCAATGGCGCGGGTGCCCACGACCACCGAGACGGTGATCCGCCGCCGCGACACCGCGCATGTCGATCCCGCCATGCGGCCGCGCGCCGAGGACTACCAGCGCTTCATCCACCTTGTTGACGTCTTCCGCGGCGCGGGATGGGCGCCGGACCGCATGCTGGCCGCGTCGCCGTTCAAGGTCGCCGATATCGGCACCAACGCCATCCTGCTGCGCGCCGAGCGCGACCTGCTGGCGTTGGCCGAACGCTTCGGCAGTGCCGCCGAGCGCGCCGAAATCGCCGCCCGCATCGCCGGCATGCAGGCCGCGATCCAGCGTCTGTGGGATCCCGGCCTGGGCCTGTTCACCTGCCTCGACCTGATCGGCAACGCGCCGGTACGCGTGGGCACGTCGGCCGGGTTCCTGCCGCTGTACGGGCGTGCCGCCACCGCCGAGCAAGCAGCCGTCATGGCCGGAACGATGCAGGCCTGGGCGCAGCGCGTCGCGTGGCTGGTGCCCTCCACCGACCCCGCCCACCCCAGCTTCGAGCCGCTGCGCTATTGGCGCGGGCCGATCTGGGCCGTGGTGAACTGGATGATCGCGGACGGCCTGGCGCAAGCCGGGAACGCCGGGCTGGCCGCACACATCCGCGACACCACGCGCCGGCTGATCGAGGCCGGCGGACTGTCGGAGTATTTCGACCCCACCGACGGCCGGGGCGTGGGCGGCGCCGATTTCTCGTGGACCGCCGCGATCTACCTGCTGCTGACGGACGCGGCCGCCGGCTGACGACGGAACGGCGGCCGACTCGCGCTGTGCAGCAGGCTGCGCTAGACGGGCGCCGCGCGCTTGTCGGGCTGCGCACGCCCAACGCAAGATCGAGCGCGCGACGCCAGGAGAATGCATGACCAGCCCCGCTGCAAAGGCGCCAACGACCGTAGATCCCGTGCCTTGCCTTGCCGTGCCGCCGCTTTCCGACGCCGCCCGCCATGACGCCAATGCACGCCTGGCGCGCCCCACCCGCGCCATCAATCACGTGATCGCCTACGGCCAGTCGCTTTCCAGCGGCTGGGAAGGCTGGCCGGCTTTGTCAGTGGTGCCGCATCACGATTCGCTGATGCTCGGCGGCAGCGTGCGCCCGCGGAACGAAGCGGCCCCCCGCTGGCAACCGGTCGGGGATGCGACGTTCCTGCCGCTGATCGCCACGGTGCAGCCTGTCGGCGAAGGCGGCCTGATGACACCTGAGCAGGTGGCGGCATTGCAGCCTCGCGCGAGCCCACTCGGCGAGACGGTCCTCGAAGGCGCGTTGAACACCTGGCGGGCGCGGATGCTGGCCATGCCCGGCGCCACGCCGGGCGCGAACAGGCTGCTGGCGAGCACCTGCGGCGTGGGTGGCCGGTCGCTGGAGCAGTTGTCGAAAGGCGCCGCGCCCGAACTGTTCAACCGGCTGCGCGACTGCGCCACCGCGGCGAAGCAGGCCGCGGCAACGGCCGGGCATGATTACGGCGTGACTGCCCTGCTGTTCCTGCAAGGCGAGCACAACAACTGGGGCCTCAACGGCAGCACGGCGGACCGCATCGCCTACAAGGCGCTGCTGCGGCGCTTCCGCGATGATTTCCTCGACGACGTGGCGGTCGGCATCGCCGGCCAGGCCACGCCGTCGGCGATGTTCATGTACCAGACCGGTGCCGCCTACTCGAACGAAACGATGTCGGTTCCGCAAGCGCAGCTGGAGACCGCGCTGGAGGTGCCGGGCTGCTTTCTTGCGGCGCCGGTCTATCCCGTGACCGACAAAGGCGGGCATCTGGACGCCAACGGCTATCGCTGGCTCGGCGTGCAGTTCGGCAAGGTGATGCACCGCGTGCTGACGCTCGGCGAGGACTGGAAGCCGCTGCACCCGCTGCGGGCCGTGCTGGACGACCGCAGCCTGCGGGTGACGTTTCATGTGCCGGTCCCGCCATTGGCCTGGGGACGGCCGTTCATCGGCCACCGGGCCGCCGAGATCGCCGACAAGGGGTTCTCGGTGGTGGACGATGCCGGCGTGGTGCCCATCCTGAGCGTCGAGTTGGACGGCGCCGATGCGGTGCGGATCACGCTGGAGCGGACACCCGGCCCCGAGGCCGTCCTGCGCTATGCCGCCCGGCGGACTGCCGGCAGGGGCTGCCTGCATGACAGCGACGACGACACCGCCGAGGCGTGCTACGCGTTCGATGCCGATAGCGGCCATTATCCGAGCGCCGAAATCCCCGAGCTGGTCGGACGGCCTTATCCGCTGATGAACTGGTGCGTCGGCTTCGCTTTGCCGATCCCGCCGGAACCGCCATCGATCGTGGCGCACGCGCCGGCAGCACTGCCTGAGCCGCCGCCTGCCGCCGAACCGCCGGTGACAGCTGCGACGTCCGCGGCGTGGGACATCCTGCTTGGCGCCGGCGACGTTCCCGTTCCGGCGCCGCGCGTGGGCAAGGTGCGGCAGCTGCTGGCGAGGCTGCGGGGAAGCTGAGCCGACCGGCCTGCCGACATGGACGCGCGGCCGCACGGGGGCGAGCCGGCGTAAGTCAGCCGATCGTCTCGGCGTGGTGGCAGGCCACGGCATGCCCGGCGATGAGGCGTGGCTCCGGCCGCTCGGCCGTGCAGCGCTCCGTGGCGTAAGGGCAGCGGCTGGCGAAGGCGCAGCCGGGCGGCGGGTTGAGTGGCGACGGCAGCTCGCCCTTGATGGTGATGGTGGTCTTGCGATGGCGCGGATCGACCGATGGCGTGGCTGCCAGCAGCACGCGCGTATAGGGGTGGCGCGGCTGCGCGAAGATGCTCTCTTTCGGCCCATGCTCCACCGGGCGGCCGCAATACATCACCATCACCTCGCGGGCGATGAGGCGCACCACCGACAGGTCGTGGCTGATGAACAGATAGGCCAGGCGGAATTCGTCCTGCAGGTCCATCATCAGGTTCAGCACCTGCGCCTGGATGGACACATCGAGCGCCGAGACCGGTTCGTCGGCCACCACCACGCGCGGGTTCAGCATCAGCGCGCGGGCGATGGCGATGCGCTGGCGCTGGCCGCCGGAGAACATGTGGGGATAGCGGCCGAACTGGTCCTGGCGCAGGCCCACCTTCTCCATCATGGCGCGGGCAGCGGCCTCGCGCTCCCTGGCGTTGCCGCGGCCGTTGATCGTCAGCGGCTCCTGCAGGATTGCGCCCACGGTCTTGCGCGGGTTCAGCGAGCCGTAGGGGTTCTGGAACACCATCTGCACGGACGTGCGCAGGGCCTGGCGCGCGGCGGCGTCGGTGGTGGGGTGGCCATCGATATGCAGCTCGCCCTCGGTGGGCGTCTCCAGCAGGGTTGCCACGCGGGCCAGCGTGGATTTGCCGCAGCCGGATTCGCCGACCACGGCGAGGGTCTCGCCTTCCCGCAGGGTGAAGGACACGCCGTCCACGGCTTTCACCGTGCCCTTCCTGCTGAACAACCCGCTGCCGACGCTGTAGTAGCGACGGATGTCGCGTGCCTGCATCAACGTGGTCATGCCGCCACGCCCGTGGGCTGGCCCGCCGCATCCAGCGGCGTATGGCAACGCGCGCGCGCGCCGGCCGGGCCTTCCAATTGCGGCGGCGTGGTCAGGCAGCGTTCCTGCACGAAACGGCAGCGCGGATTGAACAGGCAGCCCGACGGCCGGTCGTCGATGCCCGGCACCACGCCGGGGATGGTCGGCAGGCGTGCGCGGCCCATGGCGCGTTCCGGCAGCGCGTCCAGCAGCGCCGCCGTGTAGGGATGGCGGGGCGCCGAGAACAGACTGTCGGTAAGCTGCTCCTCGACCATCTGGCCGGCATACATCACCTGCACGCGCTGCGCGGTCTCGGCGACGACGCCCATGTCGTGGGTGATCAGCGCCAACGCCATGCCGCCCTGCTTCTGCAGGCTGATCAGCAGGTCCAGGATCTGTTTCTGGATGGTGACATCCAGCGCCGTGGTGGGCTCGTCGGCGATCAGCAGGCGCGGGTTGCAGGCGATGGCCATGGCGATCATGACACGCTGGTTCATGCCGCCCGAGAGCTGGTGCGGAAACGCCCCCATCCGCGAGGCGGGGGCGGGAATGCCCACCTGGTCGAGCAGCTCGACCACCCGGTCGCGCACCTTGGGTTTCGCGACGGCGTTGTGCGCGCGCAGGGCTTCGGCGATCTGCCAGCCCACGGGATAGCAGGGGTTCAGCGAGGACATCGGTTCCTGGAACACCATCGCCATGTCCTTGCCGACCAGCTTGCGGCGCTGGCGCGACGGCAGGCCCAGCAGATCTGTGCCGGCGAAGCGCATAACGTCCGCAGTCACGCGGCCCGGCCAGGCGATCAGCCCCATCACCGCCAGCATGGAGACGGACTTCCCCGAGCCGGATTCACCGACGACGCACAGGATCTCGCCTTCGTCGATGGTCACGTCCACGCCGTCCACGGCACGGAAGCGGCCGCGCGCGGTCGCGAACTCCACGGCGAGGTTGCGGATTTCCAGCAGGGCCATCAGCGTTTCAGCTTCGGATCGAGGGCGTCGCGCAACCCGTCGCCGAACAGGTTGAAGGCCATCACCGTCAGCAGGATGGCGAAGCCCGGGAAGGCCAGCACCCACCAGGCACGCTGGTAGTATTGCAGCGAGCCCGACAGCATGGTGCCCCATTCCGGCGTGGGCGGCTGCGCGCCCAGGCCCAGGAAGCCGAGCGCCGCCGCATCCAGGATGGCGGTGGCGAAGCCGAGGCTGACCTGCACGATCAGCGGCGCCAGGCAGTTCGGCAGCACCGTGTCGAACATCAGCCGCAGCGACCCGGCGCCGGCGCAGCGCGTGGCGGTGACGTAGTCGCGTGCCAGTTCCGACAGTGCGGAGGCGCGGGCGAGCCGGGTATAGCCGGGCAGCGTCACCACCACCACCGCCAGCATGGCGTTGAACAATCCCGGGCCAAGGATGGCCACGATGACGATGGCCAGCAGAAGCGAGGGGAACACCAGCAGGATGTCCATCACCCGCATGATGACGATGTCGACCATCCCGCCGGCGAAGGCCGCGGTCAGGCCCAGGATGGTGCCGGCGACCAGCGACAGGCTCGCCACCGAAAAGCCGATGATCAGCGATAGCCGCGCGCCGTAGATCAGGCGCGAGAGCATATCGCGGCCCACGTCGTCGGTTCCCAGCAGGAAGGCCGGGTCGCCGCCCGCCTCCCAGATCGGCGGCGTCAGGAAATGGCTGCGGAACTGCTCGATCGGCGAATGCGGCGCGATCACATCGGCCAGCGCCGCCACCACGATCAGGACCACCATGATGCCCAGGCCCAGCACGGCGCCGCGATTCTCCGCGAAGCTGCGCCAGAACAGGCGGAGGCGGCCTGGTATGGCGGGTGCGGCCGCTTGAATGGAGAGCTCGGACATCAGCGGCGGATCCGTGGGTTGAGGAAGCTGTAGGTCACGTCGACGCCGAGATTGACCAGGATCACCAGCACCGCCACCAGCAGCGTGCCGCCCTGCAGCACCGGATAGTCGCGGCGCTGGATGCTCTCGACCAGCCAGTGCCCGACACCGGGCCAGGAGAAGATCGTCTCGGTCAGGATCGCGCCGCCCAGCAGCGAGCTTACGCTCAGGCCGATCACGGTCACCACGGGGATCAACGCGTTGCGCAGCGCGTGCACCACCACCACGCGCGGCACGCTCAGGCCCTTGGCCCGCGCCGTGCGGATATAGTCCTCGTTCAGCACTTCCAGCATGGACGAACGCGTCATGCGCGCGATGGTGGCAAGCGGAATGGTGCCCAGCACGATCATCGGCAGGATCAGGTGACCCCAGGCCGAAGCGCAGGCGCCGGCCTCGTCGGCGAACCAGCAATCCACCAGCATGAAGCCCGACCACGGCTCGACGAAATAGATGTCGCTGATCCGACCGGAGACGGGCGTCCAGCCCAGCGACACCGAGAACACCAGGATCACCATGAGCCCCCACCAGAAGATCGGCATGGAGGCCCCGGTGACCGACAATCCCATCAACCCGTAGTCGAAGGCCGAGCCGCGCCGCACCGCCGCGATCACCCCGAGCGGCAGCCCCACCACCATGGCGAAGATGATCGCGCAGACCGCCAGTTCGACAGTGGCGGGAAACAGCGTGGTGAATTCGTTCCACACCGTATCGCGCGTCACCACCGACACGCCCAGGTCGCCGTGGGCAAGCTGCACCTCGTAGGTGAGGAACTGCTGCCACAGCGGCTGGTCCAGCCCGAATTCATGGCGCAGCTGGGCCAGCCGTTCCGGTGCGATCCCGTGCTCGCCGACCCGCACTTCAATGGGATCGCCGGGCACAAGGTGGATCAGCATGAAGCTGAGGAACGTCACGCCGACGAAGGTCGGAATGATCAGCGTGACGCGCCGGAGCAGAAATCGAAGCACGTATCGATACGCCTATTTCAGATCGACATAGTCGAACCGATGCGTCCCGAACGGGCTCATCTTGTAGCCCACGACGTTGCTGCGCATCGGCAGGTGCACCACGGAGTGGGCGATCAGGAAGAACGGCGCCTCGCGATGCATCACCACCTGGGCCTGCATGTACAGCTTCGTGCGCTCGGCCTGGCTGGGGACCTTCGCCGCCTGGACCACCAGGTCGTCGTACTCCTTGTTGCACCAGTGCGGCGCGCTGCCTTTGGCCGAGCAGGCCGCCAGCGGCACGAAGAAGTTGTCGGGGTCGCCGTTGTCGCCGGTCCAGCCCAGCTGTGCCATCATGTGCTCGCCGGCCTGCACCCGCTTGCGGTACTCGCCCCACTCGAAGCTGACGATCTTCGCCTTCACGCCGACCTTCGCGAGATCGGCCTGCATCAGCTCGCCGATCCGCCGCGCGTCGGGGTTATAAGGGCGCTGCACCGGCATCGCCCACAGATCCGTCTCGAACCCGTCGGGATAGCCGGCCTCGGCCAGCAGCTTCTTCGCCGCTGCGGGGTCGAACTTGTAGTCCTGGACGTTGTTGTTATAGCTCCACATGGTCGGCGGGATCAGGTTCTTCGCCGGCAGGCCGGAGCCCTGATAGACCGCATCCAGGATGGCCTTCTTGTCGATGGCCATGTTGATCGCCTGGCGCACGCGCACGTCGTCGAACGGCTTCTTCTGCACGTTCATGGCGAGATAGCCGATGTTCAGCCCGGGCTGGGACATCAGCGTCAGGTTCTTGTCGGCGCGGATGCTCAGAAGATCCGCGGGGCTCGGCCCGAACGACATCTGGCACTCATTGGCGCGCAGCTTGGCCAGGCGCACCGACGGATCCTTGTTGATCGAGTAGACCAGCGTGTCGATCTTCGGCTTCGTGCCCCAGTAGTCCTTGAAGGCCCGATAGCGGATGGTGGCATCCTTCACGTATTGCACGAACTCGAACGGCCCGGTGCCAATCGGCTCCTGGTCGATCAGCTCGGGCTTGCCCATCTTCGTCAGCGCGTCCGCGTATTCCTTCGACTGGATCGTGGCGAAATCCATGGCGAGGTCGGCCACGAACGGCGCGTTCGGCTGGGTCAGCACGAAGCGCACGGTGTAGTCGTCGATCTTGTCGATGGACTTCAGCAGCTTCGGCATATCCATGTCGCTGAAGTAATCGTAGCCGCCCCCGGACACCTTGTGGTACGGGTTGCTGTCTTTCCACTGCCGCTCGAAGCTGAACAGCACGTCGTCGGCGTTGAAGTTGCGGGTCGGCTTGAAGTTCTTGTTCGACTGCCACTTCACGTTGTGACGCAGGTGGAAGGTGAACACGAGCCCGTCTTCGCTGGCGTCCCATTTCTCCGCCAGCGCCGGCACGACCTCGGTGGTGCCGTAGCCGAAATCGACGAGGCGGTCGTAGACGGGCCGGTTGGCGTCGAACGTCGTCCCGGTGGTGTTGAGCATCGGGTTGAAGTTCTCCGGCGAGCCTTCCGAGCAGTAGACGAACGTCTTCGCCTGGGCGGGCCCGGCAACTCCGCCCACCACTGCGGCGAGCACAAGCGCACAGGAGGCGATGATGACCCTGTTGGACATGTCGAGATTCACTCCCTGTATTATTTTATCGCTGGCGGCGCCGCGTTCGGGGCGGCGCGTGATGCCGCCACGCATGTTACAGGCGGTATCACGCCGTTGCTATCCCCCTGTCGACACGCCACTCTCGCCGCGGCGGCACTGAGCCGCGGTTACGACGCAAAGGTCGCAGCCGCACGCAGCGCCTCCACGGACCGGTGCACCCCGTCTTCCGGGGACAGTAGCAGGTCCTCGTGCTCGATCGACAGAACATCGTCATACCCGGCCAGACGCAGCGCGGTGCAGAACTCCCGCCACCACGACTCGCCATGGCCGAAGCCGAGCGTCACATAGCCCCAGGCGCGGTCCCGCAGCCGGTCCATCGGCGTGGTGTCGATCAGGCTGTTCACCGCGGCGTTGGCCGTGTCGATGCGCGTGTCCTTCGCGTGCACGTGATAGATCGCATCGCCCAGCGCCCGAATCGCCGCCAGCGGGTCCGCCCCCATCCAGAACAGGTGGCTGGGATCGAAATTGGCGCCGATGACCGGCCCCACGGCCGCCCGCAGGCGCTGCAGCGTGGCGACGTTGTAGACCGCCTGGTGGCCGTGCAGCTCCAGGCACAGGCGGCCGACCCCGGCGTTCCGGGCCTCGGCCACGAGGCCGCGCCAGTAGGGGATCAGCACCTCGTCCCATTGCCAGGCCAGCACGCGGGCCGTCTCCGGCGGCCAGGCGGTGGTGATCCAGTTGGCATTGGCATCGCCCGGCCCGCCCGGGCAGCCGGACATCAGGACCACCCGCTCCACCCCCAGCAGGCCGGCGAGGCGGATGGTCTTGCTGGTCACCTCCCGGTGCCGCGCGCCGGACTCGCCGGGATGCAGCGGATTTCCCGAGCAGTTGAGCGCACTCAGCGACAGGCCATGGGCGCGCAGCTTCGCCAGGAACGCCGCGCGCGCCTCGGCGCTCTCCAGCAGCGCATCGAGCTTCAGGTGCGGCGCCTGCGACCAGTTGCCGCAGCCGAATTCGAGGGTGGAGATGCCGAGGCCGGCGGCGGCCTCCAGCAGGGCATCCAGCGGCAGATGGGACAGGCTGTCCGTGACCAGGCCGAGACGCATCACAGCCGCACCGGCTGATGGGTGCGCGCGGATTCGGTGGCGGCGTCGGCTAGCAGCAGGGCCTTCAACCCGTCCTCCCCATCCGGGCGCGGGCGGGTGCCGGTGGTGACGGCGGTGATGAACGCATCGAGCTCGGCGCCGTAGGCGGCGGCGTAGCGCTCCAGGAAGAAGGGCAGCGCGGGGTCGGTGCTGAAGCCCCGCGCCGTCGCCAGTTCCACTGTGGTGGCGGTGACGTTGCCGGCCCGCAGCAGGCCGCCGGCGCCATGCGCCTCGATCCGCTGGTCATAGCCATAGGTGGCGCGGCGGGAGTTGGAAATCTGGCACAGCGCGCCGCTGGCCGTGCGCAAGGACACCGTCGCGGTGTCAACGTCTCCGGCCGCACCAATGCCGGGATCGACCAGGCAGGAGCCGGCGGCGAACACCTCCACGGGGTCCTCGCCGAGCAGGAAGCGGGCCATGTCCAGGTCATGGATCATCATGTCCCGGAACAGCCCGCCCGATGCGGCCACATAGGCGGGCGGCGGCGGCGACGGGTCGCGGCTGAGGATGGTCAGCAGCTCCAGCCGGCCGATCTCGCCCGCGTCCATGCGCCGCTTCAGCGCGGCGAAATGCGGGTCGAAGCGCCGGTTGAAGCCGACCATCAGCGGGATTCCGGCCCGCTGCACCGCGGCCAGGCAGGAACGCACCCGGTCGGCCGACAGGTCGATGGGCTTTTCGCAGAACACCGCGCGGCCGGCGACGGCGGCGCGCTCGATGTAATCGGCATGCGTGGGCGTGGGCGAGCCGATCAGCACCGCGTCGGCGCCGAACGCCGCATCGAGCGACAGCACCTGCGAACCACAGGTCTCGGCCAGCCGCGCGGCAGCGGCAGCATCGGGATCGGCAACGCCGGCCAGCCTTGCGTTGGGATGGGCGGCGATGTTGCGGGCATGGATCTGCCCGATCCGGCCCGCGCCGATCACGGCGATGCTGAGCATGGCGCGACTCCTCCTGTGCTGCGCATTTGTGTCCCGGCCGCTGTCCGTGGACAATAGCCTCCCGACCGGGATGGAAACGTCATGAACACGATACGTCTCACCATGGCACAGGCCCTCGTGCGCGCTCTGGTCGCCCAGCGCACCGAAATCGACGGCGCGGAATTGCCATTGTTCGCGGGGGTGTGGGCCATTTTCGGCCACGGCAACGTGGCCGGGCTGGGCGAGGCGCTGCAGGCGGCCGGCGATTCGCTGCCCACCTATCGCGCCCACAACGAGCAGGCCATGGCGCTGGCCGCCATCGCCTATGCCAAGACCATGCGGCGGCGGCGCATGATGGCCTGCACCAGCTCGATCGGCCCCGGGGCGACCAACATGGTCACCGCCGCCGCGGTGGCGCATGTCAACCGGCTGCCGGTGCTGTTGCTGCCCGGCGACGTGTTCGCCGGCAGACGGCCGGACCCGGTGCTGCAGCAGGTCGAGGATTTCGGCGATGCCACGGTGTCGGCCAATGACTGCTTCCGCCCGGTCAGCCGCTTCTTCGACCGCATAACCCGGCCTGAGCAGCTGTTGACCGCGCTGCCGCAGGCGCTGGGCGTGCTGACCGATCCCGCCGCCTGCGGGCCGGTGACGCTGGCACTGTGCCAGGACGTGCAGGCCGAGGCGTTCGACTGGCCGGAAAGCTTCTTCGCCCCCCGGCTGTGGCATATCCGCCGGCCGCGGCCGGATCTGCGCGAGCTGGAAGCGGCCGCCGATCTGCTGCGTGGCGCGCAGGCGCCGCTGATCATCGCCGGCGGCGGCGTGCACTACGCCGAGGCCACCGAGGATCTGGCCGATTTTGCCACCGCCCACGGCATTCCGGTGGCCGAGACGCAGGCCGGCAAGAGCGCCCTGCCCCACGACCACCCCCTCAACCTCGGCGGCATCGGCGTGACCGGCAGCAGCGCCGCGAACCAGGCGGCGGAGCGGGCCGACGTGATCCTGGCCGTGGGCACCCGGCTCGCGGATTTCGCCACCGGGTCATGGGCGCTGTTCCGCAACCCCGCGCGCCGGCTGATCGGCCTGAACGTGCAGCCCCTGGACGCCGGCAAGCGCTTCGCGGTCCCGCTGGTCGCCGACGCCGGCGAGGGACTGACGGCACTGTCCGCGTCCCTCGGCGACCACACCGCGCCGGCGGCATGGACGCAGGCCACGACGGCCGCGCTGGCGCCGTGGCGGGCGGCGGTGCGCGCGGCCACGGCGCCGACCAACGCGCCCTGCCCCTCCGACGCGCAGGTGATCGGCGCCGTGCAGCGCGCGATCCCGGCGGACGCCATCGTCGTCGCGGCCGCCGGCGGGCTGCCCGGCGAGCTGCACAAATTGTGGCAAGCGGGCCGGCCCGGCGGATACCACGTGGAATACGGCTTCTCCTGCATGGGCTACGAAATCGCCGGCGCCGTCGGCGTGAAGCTGGCCGCCCCCGACCGCGAGGTGGTCGTGCTGCTGGGCGACGGAAGCTGGCTGATGATGAACTCGGAAATCGCCACCTCGGTGATGCTCGGCCTGAAGCTGACGGTGGTGCTGCTGGACAATGGCGGCTTCGGCTGCATCGACCGGCTGCAACGCGCCACCGGCGGGGCCGGGTTCAACAACCTGCTGGCCGATGCCCGGCACGCCATGCTGCCGGCGCTCGATTTCACCGCCCAGGCCGTCGGATTGGGCGCGATCGCGCTGAAGGCGGCCGGGATCGCGGAACTGGAGTCCGCCCTGGCGGTGGCCCGCGATGCCGACCGCACCACCGTGATCGTGGTCGATACCGATCCGGCGATCAGCACCGGGGCCGGCGGCCACTGGTGGGATGTCGGCGTGCCGGAGGTTTCGGCGCGCGCCGAGGTGCGGCGGGCCCGTGCCGAATACGAAACGCAACGTCTGCAACAACGCCTGGGAAACTGACAGCATGCCGGTACGTCTGGGGACGAACCCCATCGCCTGGTCCAACGACGACCTGCGCGCCCTTGGCGGCGCAACGCCGCTGGAGACCTGCCTCGCCGAAGCGAGGCTCGCCGGATATGACGGCATCGAGCTCGGGCACAAGTTCCCGCGCGACGCCGCGGCGTTGCGGCCGATCCTGCAGCGCCACCACCTGGACCTGGTATCCGGCTGGTATTCCGGCGAGCTGCTGCGGCGCGACGCCGCGGCCGAGATGGTGGCGATGCGGCCGCATCTCGACTTGCTGAAGGCGATGGGCTGCGGCGTGCTGATCCTGGCGGAAACATCCAATGCCATCCACGGCGACCAGGCCATTCCGCTCTCCCGCCGGCCGGTCCTGGCCGACGACGTCTGGGCCCGGTTCGGCCAGCGCGTGACCGACCTGGCCGAAGCCGTGGCGGCGGAGGGACTGGACCTCGTCTATCACCACCACATGGGCACGGTCGTGCAAAGTGCTGCGGACATCGACCGGTTGATGGCCGCCACCGGCACCGCGGTGAAGCTGCTGCTGGACACCGGGCACGCCACCTTCGCCGGCGTCGATCCGGTGGCGCTCGCGCGGCAGTATCGGGCACGGGTGGCGCATGTGCACTGCAAGGATATCCGCCGCGACGTGATGGCGGAGTCACAGCGCCTGGACCGCAGCTTCCTCGATGCCGTGGTGGCGGGCGTGTTCACCGTGCCGGGCGACGGCATGGTCGACTTCCCCGCCGTGCTGGCCGAGCTGCCGGGCTATGATCGCTGGCTGGTGGTCGAGGCCGAGCAGGACCCAGACAAGGCGCACCCGCTGACCTATGCCCGGATGGGCCGCGAGAACCTGGCCCGCTACGCAAGCGGCGCCGGACTCTCATGACAAAGCCGTTGTCATCGGCCGGTTTGTGGGCTCCACTCTCGCGACAATGCCGGAACGGCACACGGGAGGAAATACATGAGCGGACCAACCAGCAGGCTTCGCATGCTCGCAGTTGCCGCCGGCCTGTTCGGCCTTGCGGCGCTCGTACCGAGACCGGCGGCGGCCCAGGGCTCGGTGGTGATCTATTGCGGCGTGGATGAGGCCTGGTGCCGCGCCATGGCCACGACGTTCGAGAAGCAGACCGGCATCCATACCGACATGACCCGCCAGAGCGCCGGCGAGATCTACGCCCGGCTGCGGGCCGAGAAGGACAACCCCCGCGGCGATATCTGGTGGGGGGGCACCGGCGACCCGCATCTGCAGGCGGCCGAGGAAAACCTGACCCAGGACTACAAGTCGCCGCAACTCGGCCAGCTGCGCGACTGGGCGCAGCGCCAGGCCGAACGGGCGAAGTTCCGCACCGTCGGCATCTATCTCGGGGCGCTGGGCTTCGGCTACAACAAGGAGGACCTCGCCCGCCGCAAGCTGGCCGCCCCGGCCTGCTGGGCCGACCTGATCAAGCCGGAGTTCAAGGGCGAGGTGCAGATGGCCGACCCCAACTCCTCCGGCACCGCCTGGACGATGCTGGCCACCATCGTCCAGCTGATGGGCGAGGAACCGGCTTTCGCCTACCTCAAGCGGCTGAATGCCAACATCAATGAATACACCAAGGCCGGCGCCGCCCCCGCCCAGTCCACCGGCAAGGGCGAATCGCTGATCGGCATCGCCTTCCAGCACGACCTGATCGATGTCGCGAAGCGCAACTTCCCGGTGCAGGTGGTCTCCCCTTGTGAAGGCACCGGCTACGAAATCGGCTCGATGAGCCTGATCCGCGGGGCGCGCCACCCCGAGGAAGCCCGCAAGTTCTACGAATGGGCGCTGACGCCCGAGGCGCAGAAGCTCGGTGCACTGAACCGCAGCTACCAGATCCCCTCCAACACCGCGACGCCGGTGCCGCCGGAGGCGCCCGATCTCAGCCGCATCAAGCTGATCGAATACGACTTCGCCACCTACGGCTCCTCCGCCACCCGAACCCGCCTGCTCGGGCGCTGGACGAGCGAAGTCAAGAACGCGCCGCGCTGAGATACGCGCGAGGCCCGAGCCATGATGCGCGTCTGGCTGGGCCTCGCGTGGGCCGGGTTGGTGGTCTTGCCCTGGTATGGGCTCGAGGCCCCGCTGCGGGCGATATCGGCGTTGCAGCCGGAAGCGCTGCCGGCGTTGTGGCAGGGGCGGGTGTGGCTGTGGCCGCTGGCGATCCCGTTGCTGATGGCGATCCCTGGGCGGCCGCGCCTGCTGGCGCTGAGCGGGGCGCTCGGCCTCGCCTGGTTGTGCATCGAGGGGTTGGCGATCGGGCATCGCGGCTGGGGGGCTCCGTGGCTCGGCGCGCTGTTCGGCGCGCCGGGGCCGACGCAGCCGGCGTTGGGCTGGGGTGCGGCGGTGTACGCGCTGTCCTGCGTGATGCTGGCGGCGATCGGGCTGGCGCGGCAGGGCTGGTGCCGTGGCGACGTGTTCGTGCTGGGCTCGCTGCTGCTGGTGGTCGGGCTGATCGTGTTGTTCGTGGGCTTCCCGGTGGTGTCGATCCTGACCTCGGCGGTGCGCGACAATGCGGGTGGGTTCGCGCCGGATTTGTTCGCCGAGAAGCTGTTCAACAGCTCGATCTGGGGCCTCGATTGCCTCGTCGGGACGCATGCCTGCGGGGTGGCCTGGAACACGCTGGCGCAGGCGACTCTGGTGGGCGTGCTGGCGACGCTGCTGGGACTGGCCTTCGCGCTGGCGGCGTTACGGACGAACCTGCCGCTAAAGCCGCTGCTGCGGTTGCTGTCGCTGCTGCCGGTCATCACCCCGCCTTTCGTGATCGGGCTGGCGTTGATCCTGCTGTTCGGCCGTGCCGGGGTGGTCACGAACTTCCTGGCGCTGCACTTCGACATTCCGCGCAGCCGCTGGATCTATGGCATGCCCGGCATCACCATCGCGCAACTGCTGGCGTTCACCCCGATCGCGTTCCTGGTGCTGGTAGGCGTCCTGGGCGCGGTCAGCCCCAGCCTGGAGGAAGCGGCGCAAACCTTGCGCGCCGGGCGCTGGCACACCTTCCGCACCGTGACCTGGCCGCTGATCCGGCCGGGGCTGGCGAATGCGTTCCTGATCTCGTTCATCGAAAGCCTGGCCGATTTCGCCAATCCGCTGGTGATCGGCGGCAACTTCAACGTGCTGTCGACCGATATCTTCTTCGCCGTGGTGGGCGCGGCGCATGACCAGGGGCGGGCCGCGGTGCTGGCGCTGGTGCTGCTGGCCTTCACGCTGACGGCGTTCATGGCGCAGCGGGCCTGGACCGGATCGCGCAGCTACACCACCGTCACCGGCAAGGGCGATGCCGGTCTGTCCGCGCCCCTGCCTGGGCCGCTGCGTGCGGCCTGCTATGCGACCGTGCTGCCGTGGCTGGTGCTGACGGTCGCGGTCTACGGCATCATCATGGCCGGCGGCTTCGTGGTGACCTTCGGGCGCGACAACACGCCGACCTTGGACTATCTGTGGACCGCGTTCTCGATCGAGCGCGGCGTGGGCGGCTGGTTCCTCAGCGGTTCCGGCTGGCGGTCGTTCATCACCACCATGGAACTGGCGCTGATTGCAACACCGGTCACCGCGGCCCTGGGGCTGCTGACCGCCTACCTGCTGAACCGGCAGAATTTCATGGGCAAGGGCGCGTTCGAGTTCCTGGCGATGATGAGCTTCGCCATCCCCGGCACGGTGATCGGCATCAGCTACATCCTGGCGTTCAACGTGCCGCCGGTGGAGCTGACCGGGACCGGCCTCATCATCGTCATCTCGTTCGTATTTCGCAACATGCCCGTGGGCATCCGCGCCGGCATCGCCAGCCTGAGCCAGGTGGACCGCAGCCTGGACGAGGCGTCGCAGACACTGGGCGCGCGTTCGTTCCGCACGCTGCGGCTGGTGATCGTGCCGATCCTGCGCCCGGCCATCGTCACCGCCATGGTCTACAGCTTCGTGCGCGCCATGACGACGGTGAGCGCCGTGATCTTTCTCGTCTCCGGCGAGTACAATCTCGCCACCGTCTATATTGTCGGCCGCGCCGATGTGGGTGAATACGGCGTGGCGCTGGTCTATTCGGCGGTGCTGATCGTGGTGATGGCCGCCGTGCTTGCCGGCATATCGGCAGTGGTGGGGCGGCAGAAAATCGGGCGGCGAGGCATGTTGGCAGCGGATCAGCCAGTCGTGGTGCAGGCATGAGCGGGATGCAGCCGGCGGTGGAGTTCCGCGCCGTGACCAAACGCTACGGCGCCGCCGCCGCGGTCGACACGATCAGCTTCACCATCGCGCGCGGCGACCTGGTGACGCTGCTCGGGCCGTCCGGCTGCGGCAAGACCACCACGCTGCGGCTGATCGCCGGGTTGGAGCATGCCACCGAAGGGCAGATCCGCATCGGCGGCAAGGACGTCACCAGGCTGTCGGCGGCCGAGCGCGACGTCAGCATGGTGTTCCAGTCCTATGCGCTGTTTCCGCACATGAACGTCCTGGAAAACGCCTGCTATGGCCTGCTCGCTTCCGGAATCGCCAGGAAGCGGGCCGAGGAGATGGCGCGCAGCAAGCTGGCCCTGGTGGGGCTCTCGGGATTCGAGACGCGGCTGCCCAGCGAGTTGTCGGGCGGGCAGCAGCAGCGCGTGGCAGTGGCGCGCGCGATCGTACTGGAACCGGAGGTGCTGCTGTTCGACGAGCCCTTGTCGAACCTCGACGCCAAGCTGCGGCGGCATGTGCGCGAGGAGATCCGCGCCCTGCAGCAGGACCTGAAACTGACCGTCGTCTATGTCACGCACGACCAGCAGGAAGCCCTGGCGGTGTCCGACCGGGTGATCGTGATGAACGCCGCCCGCATCGCCCAGGACGGCACACCCCGCGCGCTGTACGAGCAGCCGGCCAGCCGCTTCGTTGCGGATTTCATCGGCGACGCGAACCTGCTGCCCGTGACCGTGCGGCGGATGGACGAGACCATGGCGGAGATTCGCCTGGGATCCCTCGCCTTGACCCTCCCGCATCGCGGGGCGGCCAACGGAAGTGCCGAGCTGGCGGTGCGCCCGCAGGCTGTCCGGCTGGGAGAGGCAGGCGGATTGCCAGGCCAGGTGCTGAGGGCCGCCTATCTCGGCAGCCACATGGAATACGAAGTCGGGCTCGCCGGAACCGCGGCCGAACTGTTCGTCATCGCCCCCGACGTGTCGACGCCGATCCCGGCGGGAACCGAGGTCAGCGTGACCTTCGATCCCGCCGGGCTCGCGGTGGTGCCGGGCAGCTGACCGCCGCGGTCAGGCCGCCAAAGCCTCCCGCCGGCGCCTGGCGCGAAACGCATCGATGCTCCAGCCGCCGCCGCCCAGCGCCGCCAGCTGCAGGAAACCGCCGGCCATGGTCAGGTTCTTCCAGAAATTGATCATCTGGCCGCGGTCGCCGGGGACGTAGTGGACCGCAGTCGCCGTCACCAGGCAGAAGCCGGCCAGCGCCAGCGCCGCCCATAGCACCCGGAACCCCAGCAGGATCGCAAGGCCGCCGCCCAGTTCAACCAGAACGGCCACCGCGTAAGCGGCCTCCGGCATCGGCAGGCCGCTGGCTGCGATGTATTTGATGGTTCCGGCCGGCGCCATCAGCTTGTTGAGGCCGCCATTGATGAAAATCACGCTCATCAGAATGCGGCCAAGCAATGCGACCATGTCGGTCTGGGTTCGGCTCATGGATGTCCTCTCGGCAGAATGGCTGCGCTCAACCGACCGCGCGCAACGGCTTGAGCGCGGTGGCGATCCGGGCCACGCGGCAGCCCTGGAAGCGGGCGACGGCCAGATCGTCCTCGGTGGGGGCCAGCAGGTCGCGCCCGTTCACGACGGCAGAGGCGCCGTAGGGCGTACCGGCCTTATACAGGCTGGCGTCGGCATAGCCCAACGGCACGATCACCAGACCGAGATGCGCCAGCGGGTTGTAGAGCGACAGGATCGTCGATTCGTTGCCGCCATGGTTGGTGGAGGTGGAGGCGAAGACCGATCCGGCCTTGCCGTTCAGCTTGCCCTGGAACCACAGGCCGCCCAGGCCATCGATATAGGCCTTCAGCTCGGAAGAGACGGCGCCGAAGCGGGTCGGCGTTCCCAACACGATGGCATCGGCCCAATCGGCATCGGCCTCCGCAGGGGCCTCGTAGAGGGCGTTCTGGCGGGCGGCGTTCTCGGACCAGCCGGGCACCTTGGCCATCAGCTCGGCGCTGACCAGCTCGCGGGCCCGGCGCAGACGCACCTCCGCACCCTCGGCGCGGGCGCCTTCGGCGATGGCGTTCGCGAGCGTCTCGATGGTGCCGCCGCGGGAATAGAAGGCTATCAGGACATTCGTGGCCATACTTCACCTCGTGGCTGCGGACGGAAGCGTCCGCGTTGCGATCGGGATACGCGGAATGTAGCATCCATAAAACCGATATTTCCTCGATCGAAGATATCGAGAATTACGATAGGTCTGAAGCATGACCATCTCCGCCCCTGGCACACCCACCCTCGATCAGCTTCGCGTGCTCGCCGAAGTCGTCGACGCCGGCAGCTTCTCGGCCGCCGCGCGCCGGCTGAACCGGGCGCAATCCGTCGTCAGCTACAGCGTCGCCGCGCTGGAAGGGCAACTCGGCCTGCAGCTGTTCCAGCGTGGCCACCGGCGCCCGATGCTGACCGAAGCCGGGCGCGCTGTGCTGGCCGATGCGCGGCGCATCGGCCTGATGATGGACGAGCTGCGCGCCCGCGCCGCCGGGCTGACGCATGGCCTCGAATCCGAGGTGTCGCTGGCGGTGGACGTGATGTTCCCCACCGGCGCGCTGGTGGCAGCGCTGCAGGACTTCGCCGGGGAATTCCCGACCGTGGCGCTGCGCCTGCGCATCGAGGCGCTGGGCGGCGTGGTGCAGCTGGTGCTGGACGGCAGCTGCGGCCTGGGCATCAGCAGCTGGCTGGCCACGCGCTTCGATGCGCTCGACCGCCGCCAGATCGCCGCGGTCGAGATGGTGCCGGTCGCGGCCCCCTGCCATCCGCTGGTGCAGGTTCCCGCGCCAATCCCGGCCGCGGCGTTGCGCGATCATGTGCAACTGGTCCTGACCGATCGCAGCCCGCTGTCGGAGGGGCAGGATTTCGCGGTGCTCGCCCTGCGCACGTGGCGGCTGGCCGATCTCGGCGCCAAGCACGCATTGCTGCACGCCGGCCTTGGCTGGGGCAACATGCCGGAGCCGATGGTGCGCGAGGACCTGGCGACGGGCCGCCTGGTCCGTCTGGTGCTGGCCGATGCCGAGCAGCGCCCCTACCCGCTGTTCCTGATCCACCGCACCGACGCGCCGCCCGGCCCGGCGGCGTCATGGCTGGGCCAGCGGCTGAGCCGCGTGGAGGAGGCCGCCGGTTGAGCTTTCACGCCGGGACGTCCGCCAGCACATCGTTCCCGGTGTCGCCGGGCACCGTCATCATATCAAATACCGAATGAATTCTCCGGGCACCGCCTGCGGCGGGCCGGTGCGCAGCGCGATCGCCTTGTCGAGACCGTACACGATACGGAGAGGCAATCCCGCGCAAGTGCAACGATTCGTCACGGCGCTCGCCGATATCGCTGCGGCAGACTGCGTCCGCCCGATGGCAGGTTGCAAGGCACCAGTGCCGCGCCTAGGCTCGATGGCAATAGCAAAAGAACATCGCTGCAAAGGAGAGGTCCATGAAGGTCGGTGAGGCGATCGCCGAGATCCTCAAGCGGGAGGGGATCGAGATTCTGACCGGGTATCCGGTCAACCATCTGATCGAATTCGCCGCCGCCGTGGACATCCGTCCGGTGATGGTCCGTCAGGAGCGCATCGGCCTGCACATGGCCGACGCCATTTCGCGCCTGACCTCGGGCCGTACCATCGGTGCGTTCTGCATGCAGCACGGCCCCGGGTCCGAGAACGCCTATGGCGGCGTGGCGCAATGCTACGGCGAGTCCGTGCCGGTGCTGGTGCTGCCGATGGGGTACGCCAGGCGGCTCGCCCATATCGATCCGAACTTCAATTCCACCGCGGCGATGCGCAGCATCACCAAGTCGGCCGAGCCGATCATGCTGGCCTCGGAAGTGGGCAACATCTTCCGCCGCGCCTTCACCCGCCTGCGCAACGGCCGCGGCGGGCCGGTGGTGGTCGAGATCCCCTCGGACATGTGGAACGAGGAGGTGCCGGAGCCGTTCGAATACACGCCCGTGCTGACCACTCGCTACGGGCCTGATCCGGACCACGTGAAGGAAGCGGCGGCGATGCTGCTGGCCGCGAAGCGCCCGGTGATCTATGCCGGCCAGGGCATCCATTACGCCCGCGCCTGGCCGCAATTGCAGAAGCTCGCGGAACTGCTGGCCATTCCCGTGGTGACCAGCCTGGGCGGCAAGAGCTCGTTCCCGGAAACGCATCCGCTATCATTGGGCTCCGGCGGCGTGGCCATGCCGCGCACCGTGCCGCATTTCCTCAAGGCGGCGGACCTGATCTTCGGCATCGGCTGCAGCTTCACCGAATCGTCGTTCGCGGTGGCGATGCCGAAGGGCAAGACCTACATCCACGCCACGCTCGACCCCAACCACCTGAACAAGGATGTGCGGGTGCAGGTCGGCCTGGTTGGCGATGCCGGGCTGACATTGGATGCGGTCCTCGCGGAAGTCGGCAAGACCGTGACCACGCCGCGCGACGCCTCCGCCGTGGCCGCCGAGATCAAGGAGGTGCGTGCGGAGTGGCTGGCGAAATGGATGCCGAAGCTCACATCCAACGACACGCCGCTGTCGCCCTACCGGGTGCTGTGGGACCTGATGCACACGGTGGACGTGGCCAACACCATCATCACGCATGATGCCGGCAGCCCGCGCGACCAGCTCTCGCCGTTCTGGCAGGCGACGACGCCGCTGAGCTATATCGGCTGGGGCAAGACCACGCAGCTCGGCTACGGCCTTGGCCTGGCCATGGGTGCGAAACTGGTGCACCCCGACAAGCTCTGCATCAATGTCTGGGGCGACGCCGCCATCGGCTTCACCGGCATGGACTTCGAAACCGCGGTGCGCGAACGCATTCCCATCCTGTCGATCCTGCTGAACAATTTCAGCATGGCGATCGAGCTGAAGGTGATGCCCATCTCGACCGAGAAATACCGGTCCACCGACATCTCCGGCGACTACGCGGCGATGGCGCGCGCCTTCGGCGGCTATGGCGAGCGGGTGACGAGCCCCGCCGACATCATTCCCGCCATCAGGCGGGGCATCGAGCAGACACGCAACGGCGTGCCGGCGCTGCTGGAGTTCATCACCGGCAAGGAGACGGAGGTCTCGCGCCCCTGAGCATCGGGGGCGGTGAGTCTCGTACGACATCGTGACGGAGGAACGTAGAAAAATGAACATCATCACCCGACGCACCGCCCTTACGGCGGGCGCCGGCGCATTGGCGGCCGCAGCGCTGCCGGGTTTCCAGGCATCGGCCATTCCCATAGCCAATGTCGAGCCGCCGAAGCTGCCGATCGAGAAGGGCGCGACCCTGCGCGTGCTGCGGCCGACCAAGTTCGTCGAGCCGGACGAGGTGATCTTTCGCGAGAACGTCAAGAAGTTCGTCGACGCGACCGGCGTGCAGACCCGCGTGGACTTCGTGGGCTGGGAGGACCTGCGGCCGCAGACGGCGGTGGCCGCCAACACCGGCGCCGGCCCGGACGTGGTGATCGGCTGGCCGGACGATCCGCATCTCTACGCAGACAAGCTGCTGGAAGTCAGCGACGTCACCGAATATCTCGGCAAGAAATATGGCGGCTGGTATTTCCTCGCCGAGAAATACGGCAAGAAATGGGGCACCAACAACTGGATCGCCGTGCCCATGGGCGGGTCCGGCGGCCCCATCGTGTACCGCAAATCCTGGGTGAAGGAAGCCGGCTTCGACCAGATCCCGAATGATCTCGGCCAGTTCCTGAAGCTGTGCGAGAACCTGAAGAAGAACAACCACCCCTCCGGCTTCGCCCTTGGCAACGCCGTCGGCGACGCCAACGCCTACTGCAACTGGCTGCTGTGGGCGCATGGCGGCTACATAGTGGACGAGGCCGGCAAGATCGCCATCAACCGCAAGGAAACGGTCGAGGCGCTGAAATACGGCAAGGACCTGTACAAGACCTTCATCTCCGGCGTGCTGTCCTGGCAGGACCCCAGCAACAACAAGGCGTTCATCGCCGAGGATATCGGGCTCACCGCAAACGGCGTGTCGATCTACTTCGTGCTGAAGAACGACCCGAAGACCGCCCGGATCGCCGAGGACACCGATCATGCGCCGATGCCCTCGGGCCTGGTAGGCAAGTCGCCGCAATCCGCGCTGGTCCTGAACGGCATGGTGTTCAAGCACACCAAGTACCCGAATGCCTCGAAGGAGTTCCTGCGCTTCATGATGGAGCAGGAGCAGTACGAGAAATGGCTGACTGGCTGCATCGGCTACTGGGCGCAGCCGTTGAAGGCCTATGCCGAGGCCGATGTCTGGAAAAACGATCCGAAGATCGCGACCTTCCGTGACACCTGCGGCAACGAGTTCTGGAACGGCTACAAGGGTCCGATCACCGCCGCCTCGGGCGCCGTCACCGCGGACTATGTGAACGTGCAGATGTTCGCGGCCGTGAGCTCCGGCCAGGCCACGCCGGAGGAAGCCGTGAAGGAGGCCGAGCGCCGCGCCCGGCGCTACTACAAGAGCTGAACTGCGCATGGCTGCGCCCTTCCTGCGGGGAGGGCGCAACTTGCAGGCCGTTGCGACGGCGTAGCCGGACTGGAAGCTGATCCTTCGATCCTGACTGCCTTGACGCCGTGCGGGCAGCGGTTGATATACGGGCCATGTGTGTGATCATTCGGATCGTTGCCAGAACCACCAGCACCCCAAGTGGCGGGTTGCCGGGGAATCGTGCGCGCTGATCTGAGAGCGTAGCGCACGACCAGCAGGCCCCGCCGGAAACGGACGGGGCTTTTTCACGGCCTTCTCACCCCCGTCCGACGGCATAACAGACGGAGAGAATGTGCGGTGACGCAGAACATCTACGACAACGAGGAATTCTTCGAAGGGTACAGCCGGCTCGGCCGTTCGGTCGAGGGCCTGGACGGTGCCGCGGAATGGCCGGCGCTGCGGGCTTTGCTGCCGGATCTGCGCGGGCGCCGGGTCCTGGACCTCGGCTGCGGGTTCGGCTGGTTCTGCCGCTGGGCGCGGCAGAACGGCGCGGCTCACGTCCTGGGCATCGACGTTTCCGAAAGAATGCTGGCGCGGGCCAGGACTGCCACCCAGGACGTGGCGATCACTTACGCCAGGGCCGACATGGAACATCTCGAATTGCCCACGGGGTCGTTCGATCTGGTCTACAGCTCGCTTGCCCTTCACTACATCGAACGCCTGGACGCGCTCATGTCGGCAGCGCACCGCTCGCTTGTCCCCGGTGGAAGCCTGGTCTTCTCGGTGGAGCACCCGATCTTCACCGCTCCCACCCATCCGAATTGGGTCCTGGATGCCGCCGGTCGCAAGACCTGGCCCATCGACTGCTATCTGAATGAAGGCCCTCGTTCGACGGATTGGCTCGCGAAAGGTGTGATCAAGCAACACCGGACAATCGCGACCTATATGAACATGCTGCTCCGAACCGGGTTCGCCATATCCCATGTCGAGGAATGGGGCCCGACCGACGCACAGATAGCGTCGCGGCCGAACCTGGCCGATGAACGCCACCGCCCGCCGTTCCTGCTCGTGGCGGCCAGGCGCCAGGATGTTGCGCTCGGGGGTGTGGCGGACCTGGATTGATCCCGTCCACACCCCGGTCGGGAACGGCTAGGTTCCCGCGCGCTGCAGGGCCGCGACATAGCCGCGGTTCCAGGTGGGCGCGATCATCACCTCGTTGATCACCACGTGCGGCGGCAGGCAGGCGATGTAGCGGATGAGGTCGCCCACGTCCGACGACTGGACCATCTTCGCACGGTCCTCGGCGCTGACCGGAATTGGCCGCTTGTCGAGAATGGGCGTGGCGACCTCGCCCGGCAGCACCGCCGTGGAGCGGATGCCGTTCACGCATTCGGCCATGTTGATGCTGTGGCTCATCGCCACCACGCCGTGCTTGGCCGCGGTGTAGGCGGGACCGCTGAGCCCGCCGATGAACCGGCCGGCCATGCTGGCGGTGTGGATCAGCACCCCGTCCTTCTGCGCGCGCATCATCGGCAGCACGGCGGCGACACAGTAGAACGCGCTGGAGAGATTGCCGTCGATCACGGCCTCGGCGCCGGCAGGCGTGAGCTGCGACCAGTCCCGGTCCGGAATGTTCACGCCGGCATTCGCCACCAGGATGTCCAGCCGCCCGTAACGGCTGCGGATATGGTCGGCAACGCCCTGCACGGCCGCCGCCACCGTCAGGTCGCCGGGCTGCACGTCCGCCACCCCGCCGGCCGCCACGATGCGGGCCGCGACGCTCTCCAGTGGCTCCCGCCGGCGTCCGGTCAGCACCACGCTCGCGCCTTCCTCGGCCAGCGCCAGCGCCGCCGCCTCGCCGATTCCCGAGCCCGCCCCGGTCACCCAGGCGATCTTGCCCTGCAGCTTCTTCATCCGATCCTCCCCTTTTCCCCGCGCATGACTTGTGGCGTGCGCCGTCCCGTGTTGCACTGGCCTCCCAGGCGGCCGCGCCGCTTTCGGGAGGAAACATGAAAATCACCGCAATAGAAACCCTGCGCGCAGACGCGGGATGGCGGATCTTCTCGTTCCTGAAGGTCATGACCGATAGCGGCATCGTTGGCTGGTCGGAATACAATGAGAGCTTCGGCAGCGCCGGCCTCTCGAACGTGATCGAGGCCCTGGCTCCGAACCTGATCGGCAAGGACCCGCGGCCGATCGAACGGCTCGTCTCCACCCTGCATGTGCTCACGCGCCAGTCCCGCGGCGGCCTCAACCACCAGGCGATCGCGGCCATCGAGAATGCGCTGCTGGACATCAAGGGCAAGGACCTGGGCGTGCCCGTCTATGCCCTGTTCGGCGGCCCGGTGCGGGACCGAATCCCGCTCTACTGGTCACATACCGGCACCTATCGCGTGCGCAATGCGGAAATGATGGGCGTGCCGCCGCTGCGCAGCCATGACGACCTGGCGGAACATTGCGCCGATATCCGCCGGCGCGGCTTCAAGGCGCTGAAGACCAATATCCTGCCCTTCGACGGCAAGACGCTGACCTCGTTCGCCCCCGGCTTCGGCCGCAGCCCCGGCTGGCCCGAGCTGAACTGGGACAACAGCACGGTACGGGCCGCCATCGACACGCTCGCGGCCGCCCGGGCCGGCGCCGGACCCGAAATGGGACTCATGCTGGACATCAACTTCCATTTCAAGACCGAGGGCTTCCGGCGCATCGCCGACGCCGTGGCCCCGTTCGACCTGACCTGGCTCGAGATCGACACGCATGATCCGGCCGCACTGGCGCTGCTCCGCGGCAGCGCCCCCTGCCCGATCGCCTCGTACGAAACGCTGTGCCACCGGCGCGAATTCAGGCCGTATCTCGACGCCTATGCCGCCGATGTCGCCATCATCGACGTGGTGTGGAACGGATTGGCGGAATCGGTGAAGATCGCCGCCATGGCCGAGATCTATGAAGTGAACTGCGCGCCGCATAACTTCTACGGCCATCTGTGCAGCGTGATGTCGGCGCATTTCTGCGCCGCGGTGCCGAATTTCCGCATCATGGAGATCGACATCGACAGCGTTCCGTGGCGCGACGATTTCGTGACCGCCGTTCCCGTCATCGAGAACGGCGAACTGGTTCTGCCGACCCGCCCCGGCTGGGGCATCGACATCAACGAGGCGGCCGTGCGTGCCCGCCCGCCCAAAGCCTGAAGGAGGACACCATGGCCAGATTCAAGATCGCCACGCCCGCCGGCGCCAGCTTCACCGTCGACGGCGGCGGCTACGACTACGAGATGGAGGCGCTCGCCGGCCTCGATGCCGAGATCGTCGAGGTCCCCGCGACCGAGGACGGCTTCATCGCCGGCGCCCGCGATGCGGACGCGGTCTATGCCAAGGGCATGTCGTTCTCGAAGAAGATGATCGACAGCCTGGAGCGGTGCCGCGGCATCATCCTGGGCACCGTCGGCGTCGATTACGTGGACGTGGCGGCGGCCACCGCGCGCGGCATTCCCGTCACCAACTGCCCGGACACCTTCATCGAGGAAGTGGCCGATCATGCCATGACCCTGCTGCTCGCCGGCCAGCGCCGGGTGGTGGAGCAGGACCGCATGGTGCGCGAGGGCCGCTGGCGCGAAGGCCGCCCGCAACTGCTGCAGATTCCCCGCCTGATGGGAGCGACCCTGGGCTTCATCGCCTTCGGCCACGTCGCCCGCGCGGTGGCCATGCGCGCCAGGCCGTTCGGCCTGCGCATGATGGCCTATGACCCGTTCATCGAGGAGCTGGCCATGCCGCCCTATGGGGTGGAACCGGCAACGCTGGAAGAGGTGCTGCGCAACTCCGACTTCGTGTCCATGCACGCCCCGGCGACACCGGAGGCGAAGGGCATGCTGAAGGAGAAGCACTTCCGCATGATGAAGCCCACCGCCTGGTTCATCAACACCGGCCGTGGCCCCACGGTGGACGAGGCCGCCATGATCACCGCCCTGCAACAGGGCTGGATCGCCGGCGCCGCGCTGGACGTGCTGGAGCAGGAGCCGCCGCGCCAGGACAACCCGCTACTGCAGATGAACAACGTCATCCTGTCCGCCCACACCGCTTCGGCCTCGTCGCGTTTCGATCCCGCGCGCAAGCGGCGCGTCGGGCAGGAGCTTGCCCTGGTGCTGAGCGGGCGCTGGCCGATGAGTTGCGTGAACCCGACGGTGCTGGTGAAGTCCGACCTGCGCCGCTGGCAGCCGTACTCGATGGAGCGCGGCCCCAACAGCTAGCCTCTGCCCGCGAGGCCGGGGCGTCGTCCTGGCCTCGCACCTTCCCCTCACCATGGAGATGTATCGGCATGGCCGAGCCGCTCTCGCCTGCTGCCCTCGAGGCTGAATTCGACTGTCTGGTCGCCCGCGCCGGCGTCACGGTCCCCGCTGACCGCCGCGCCGGCAGCCTGGCCGCCTATGCCGATTTCCGTGCGCAACTGGCCTTGCTGCGCGGCCCGCGCACGCATACTGCCGAGCCGTCGAACGTCTTCCGCCTGACGCCGAAGGCGGGCGCCTGATGGAACAGCCCTCGATCGCCGAAGCCGGTCGCCTTCTCCGCGCCGGGCAGACCACCTCCGAAGCGCTGACCCGTGCCGCGCTGGCGCAGATCGCCCGGCACGATCCGGCGCTGAACGCCTTCATCACGCTCACCGAGTCCCGCGCCCTCGCCGACGCCAGGCGCGCCGACGCCGAGCTGAAGGCCGGCACCGATCGCGGCCCGCTGCACGGCATTCCCTATGCGCTGAAGGACATCTACGACACCGCCGGCATCCGCACGACCTGCCACTCGAAGCTGCGCGTGGACGTAGTGCCGGAGGCCGACAGCGCCGTGGCCGCACAACTGGCGCAAGCCGGCGGCGTGCTGCTGGGCAAGCTGGCGACGCATGAATTCGCCATCGGCGGCCCCAGCTTCGACCTGCCGTTCCCGCCGGCACGCAATCCCTGGAACCGCGACCACGTGCCCAGCGGCTCGTCCTCCGGCTCGGCCGTCGCGGTGGCATCGGGCATGGTGCGCATGGCCATGGGGTCGGACACCGGCGGTTCGATCCGCGCGCCCGCCGCCTATTGCGGCACGGTCGGGCTGAAGCCCAGCTATGGCCGCGTCAGCCGCCGCGGCGTGTTCCCGTTGTCCACCACGCTCGACCATTGCGGCCCGCTGACCCGCAGCGTGGAGGACGCCGCCATCACCCTGCAGGTCATTGCCGGCCATGATCCGCTGGATGCCGCCAGTGCCGACGTGCCCGTGGCCGACTACCTCTCCGGCCTGCAGCGCGGCGTGGCCGGCCTGCGCATCGGCATCCCGCGCGCCTTCTTCGCCAACGCCCAGGCGGTCACGCAGGAGGTGCTGGACGGCATCGATCGCACCGCCAACGCGCTGCGCGACGCGGGCGCCACGGTCGAAGACGTCACTTTGCCCGACTTCTCGGTGTTCAGCGCCTGCGGCCGGGTGATCATGCTGTCGGAAGCCTTCGCCATCCACGAGGCCGACATGCAATCGCGTCCGCAGGATTTCGGGGCCGTCGCCTTCCTGCGCTTCATCCTGGGCGCCACCGTGACCGGCGCCGACGTCATCCAGGCGTTGCGTCTGCGCCGCGAGCTGACCGACGCCGTGAACGCCACGCTGGATCGCTACGACGCCCTCATCACCGCCTCCGGCCTGGCGCCCGCGCCCCGCTTCGACGCCCCCGCCGAGGCTAGCGCCGCGGCCTCGCCCTTGCAGACGATCCCGTTCAACGTCACCGGCCACCCCGCCCTCAGCGTGCCCGTCGGCCTGACCGCGTCCGGCCTGCCGATCGGCCTGCAAGTGGTCGGACGCCCCTTCGACGAGGCCACCACCCTGCGCATCGGTCGCGCCGTGGAGCGGCTTACCGGATGGGAGGACATCGCCCTGCCGATGTAGGCGCAAGCCGGGCCGGGGTTCATCTTCCGCTGCGGCGGTGTACAAAGCCGCCATGAGCACCGACGCAACGGGCACCCCGGCACAGCCGCGCGTGCCGGTCTGGCTGGAGATCAGGCGCTATATCCAGGACCTGATCGCCGGGCCCGGTTACGCCCCCGGCGACCGCATCCCCTCCGAGCGCGCGCTGGCCGAGCAGCTTGCGGCCAACCGCATGACCGTGCGCAAGGCCGTCGACAGCCTGGTGGCGATGGGGTTGCTGGAGCGCAACGGCACCAGCGGCACCCGCATCACCGCCCCGCGCGTCGCCCGCCCGGTGGACGCCCACACATCCCAGGGCATCGCCCGCATCGTGCGCGCCGGCGGCGGCACCCCGGGGAACAAGCTGCTGCATTTCGAGCAGGCCCGGGCCACCGGCAAGATCGCCGAGCGCCTGCACGTGCCCGAGGGAGCCGAGCTGGTGGTGTTCCGCCGCTTGTGGACGGTGAACGACACGCCGTTCTGCATCGAGACCAGCCACCTGCCCGCCGACCGCGTCCCGGGCCTCGCCGCCGAGGACCTGATGGCCGGCCAATCGCTGTATGGCCTGCTGCACGACCGCTACGGCATCACCACCACCGGTGGCGAACGCCTGATCGGCATCGGCTTCTGCAATGACATGGAGGCCCGGCTGCTGCACCTGAAGCCGGGCGCGGCAATCCTGCTGCTGCGCCTTCTGGTGTCCGACGAGGCCGGCCGCCCGATCGAATACATGACCTCGGTCAACCACCCGCAGCTCGTGGTGTTCCGCACCACCAAGGCCGGCGCGATTTGACAGCCCGCGGTTACGGCTCGCGCACCCAAGCATAGGCGCGGCAGTCGCGCGGCTCCGGCCCGAGATTGGGATGGACGATCCAGCGGCGCAGCACGCCCTCGAATCGCAGCCCGGCCTTCTCCATGGTGCGGGCGGAGGCGACGTTGGCGACATCGCAGAACGCCCACATCCGCCAGATCTCCGCCTGGCCCGCCCCCCAGCGCACCGAGGCGGCCAGGGCTTCGGGCATGAGCCCCTGCCCCCAGTGCCGCCGCCCCAGCACGTAGCCGAAACCGAGCCGGAACGGCGTCTCGATGCGCAGGTCGATCACGCCGAGCACCGCGCCATCGCTTCGCCGCGTGAGTACGTAGGTATTCGACCGGCCGGCCTTGCGCGCCGCCTCGCAGGTCGCCAGGAAGGCTTCGGCGTCCGCCACCGAACGATGCGTCGGGAAGCTCAGGAAGCGTGTGACCTCGGGATCGGATGCATATTCCGCGAAGATGGCGGCGGCGTCGGCGGCCACCGCCTCGCGCAGCACGAGGCGTTCCGTCTCGAAGCCGGGTGGAAGGATGATGGGCATGCCCCCCGGCCGTCAGACGACGCCGACAGGCGTCGGCACCGCCTCGCCGCGGAAGAACGCCAGCAGATTGGCGATGACGAGGTCGGCGGCATCCTCGAACGTTTCGTAGGTGCCGCCGCCGCGATGCGGCGTCAGCACGACATTGTCCAGCGTGCGCAGCGCCGCCGGCACCTCCGGCTCCTGCGCGAACACGTCGAGCCCCGCCGCGGCGATGCCGCCGGTCTGCAACGCCGCGATCAGCGCCGCCTCGTCCACGATGCTGCCGCGCGCGATATTGACCAACACGCCGCGCGGCCCCAGCGCGCGCAGCACCTCGGCACCGACGAGATGCCGCGTCGCGGCGCCACCGGGGCAGGCGATCACGAGGATGTCGGCATCCGCCGCCAATGCAACGACGCTGTCCTTGCGCGCGTAGGGCACGCCGGGGACCGCGTGGCGGCTGTGGTAGCTTACCACCATGTCGAACCCCTCGGCCCGGCGCGCGATGGCCCGCCCGATGTGGCCCAGACCGAGAATGCCGATGCGCCGCCCGCTGACCCGGTGGCTCAGTGCGAACGGCCCCGCTGCCCAGGTGCCCGCGCGCACGAACCGGTCGCCGGCGGCAATCCCGCGCATCGTCGCCAGCAACAGGCCGAACGCCATGTCGGCCACGCAGGCATCGGTGACGCCCGGCGTGTTGGTCACGGTGATCCCGCGCGCCTGCGCGGCCGCCAGGTCGATCCGGTCGACGCCGGCGCCGAAGGCGGCAATCAGCCGCAAGCGCGGCAGCGCATCCATCAAGCCCGCAGTGACCGGCGCAGTGGTGATCATGGCTTGTGACTCGTCGGCGACGGCAGCCGGCGGCGGCGCGCCGGCCGCGAGCACATGCAGCCGGAAATGCCGGCGGTAGCGATCCTGGCAGGGATCCATGGGCGCGCCGAGATGGATGACGGCGGGTTTCAGCGATGCATTCATTGAGCTACCATTACGTACGACACGAGCCGTCCTTCCAATGACGAACACGGAGCAAGCGGATGAGAATCGGCGTTCCCAAGGAAATCAAGACTCACGAATACCGGGTGGGCCTGACCCCGGCCGCTGTACGCGAAGTGACGGCCAATGGCCACCAGGTGATCGTGGTGCAAGGCGCCGCCGCGGCGATCGGCTTCAACGACGACGCATACCGCGCCGCCGGCGCCACCATCGCGGCCACGGCCGACGAAGTCTTCGCCAACGCCGACCTGATCGTGAAGGTGAAGGAGCCGCAGCCGGAGGAGATCGCGCGCCTGCACCAGGGCCAGGTGTTGTTCACCTACCTGCACCTTGCCGCCGACAAGGAGCAGACCGAAGGGCTGATGCGCTCGGGCGCGACCTGCATCGCCTACGAGACCGTGACCGACCCGCGCGGCGCGCTGCCCCTGCTGGCCCCCATGAGCGAGGTGGCCGGGCGCATGTCGGTGCAGGTGGGCGCGCATTGCCTGGAGAAGGAACAGGGCGGCGCTGGCGTGCTGCTGGGCGGCGTGCCGGGGGTTGCCGCCGGCAAGGTGCTGGTGTTGGGCGGCGGCGTGTCCGGCACGAATGCCGCGCGCATGGCGATTGGGATCGGCGCCAGGGTCACCGTCATCGACCGTTCGCTGCCCCGGCTGCAGGAACTGGACCAGCAGTTCGGTGCGCGGGTACACACGCTGTTCTCCACCACCGCGGCCATCGAACAGGCGGTGATCGACGCCGACCTGGTGATCGGCGCGGTGCTGGTGCCGGGCGCGGCGGCGCCGAAGCTGGTGACGCACGACATGGTCCGCCGCATGCGCGCGGGCTCGGTGCTGGTGGACATCGCCATCGACCAGGGCGGCTGCTTCGAGACCAGCCACCCGACCACGCATGCCCAGCCCACCTACGTCGAGGAAGGCGTGGTGCATTACTGCGTCACCAACATGCCCGGCGCCGTGGCGCGCACCTCCACGCTCGCGCTGGGCAACGCGACGCTGCCCTTCGTCATGGCGCTGGCCAACAAGGGCTGGCGGCAGGCCCTGATCGACGATCCGTATCTGTGCGCCGGACTGAACGTGCATGCCGGCGTGGTGACATACCACGCCGTGGCGCAGGACCTCGGGCTGCCGTACAGGCCGGCGGCGTCGGTGCTGGGAGTCTGACGGCGAGACCAGGGGCATTTGCCCCTGGCCCCAGACAAGGCCGGCCGCGCATTCACGCAGTACGCGCGGCCCTCACTTGCGATCGTATGGAAAATACGGCGGGTGCTCGCCGATCGCCGTCATGTCCACTTCCACCAGCGACGGCCCGCGCGTCGCCAGCGCCTGCGCCACGGTGGCCCCGAATGCGTCGGCCTGCCCGACCTTGAACGATGGGATGCCGGCCAATGCGGCGAGCTGCTGCAGGTCGGGCGCCAGCAGGTCGCCGTAGAAGCGGCGGCCGCCGTACAGCGCGTCCTGGATGTGCTTGATCACGCCGTAGCCGCGATCGTTCATCACGATCACCACCATGTCCGTGTTCTCCTGCACCGCCGTCCACAGCTCGGTCATGTTCAGGAAGAAGCCGCCATCCCCGGTCATCACCACGGTCTTGCGGCCATTCGCGCCCAGCGCGGCGCCGATGCCGAGTTGCAGGCCCAGGCCGATGCCGGCGCCGACCGGATAGACGTTGTCGCGGGGCCCGTATAGCGGGAATAGCCGGTTGCCCCAGGTGCTGTTGTTGATGGTGATGTCGCGCACCCACACCGCGTCGCGCGGCAAGACCACCCGCAACTGCGCCGGAAAGCTCTCATACGGGCCCAGCGTTGAGCGAAACGCTGCCTGGGCGCGCTGCTTCATCGCGGCGAATTCGCCGGGAAATGACGGATCGACGCGCAATCGCCCCTTGAGCCGTTGCAGCAGGCCGTCGAGCGCCAGCGCGGCATCGCCGTGGACGAAGAAGCGGGTGGGATAGGTGCGGCCCTCGGCGGCGGGATCGACATCGATCTGCAGCAGGTTCTCCGGCAGCTTCACCGAGAACTCGCCGGTTTCGTGCCCGCGCAGCCGCGAGCCGGCCACCAGCATCAGGTCGGATGACTGATAGAAGGCCTCCACCTCCGGCGCGCCATTGCCGTTGAGCCCGCCGAGATTCATCGGATGATCTTCCGGCACCACGCCGCGCCCGGCCCAGCTCGTGACCATGCCGAAGCCGAGATCCAGCAAGCCCTGTGCGGCGGCGCCGGCATCGCGCGCGCCGTTGCCCAGCCACAGCAGCGGCCGGCGTGCGTTGGCCACGCGCTCGGCCAGTTCGTCGAGGGCGGCTGCGGCTGGCTGCACCCGTGGCGGCAGCGGCAGCACGAAATGGTCGAAGGCCGCGGGGCGCTCGATGGGCGTGCGCTGGATGTCGATCGGCACCTCGACGCTGACGGGTCCGCATGGCGGAGTCAGCGCGGTCACGGCCGCCTCGGTCAGCACGCCCAGCGCCTGCTGCGCCGAACGCACGCGGAATGCGGCCTTGGACACCGCGCGCAGCATGCCGAGCTGGTCCGGCACGTCGTGCACCGTGCCCATGCCGCGATCGACGAACTTCGTCGCGGTCTGGCCGGTGATGTGCAGCACCGGCGACCCCGCGAACCCCGCTTCCACCAGCCCCGCCACGGCATTGGCGGATCCCGGGCCGGTGCTGCTGAACAGCACCCCCAGCCCGCCGGTCACGCGGGCATAGCCGTCGGCCATGTGGCCCGCGCCGAGCTCGCCCCGCGCCATCACGAAGCGGATGGCGTTGCGCCGGCCGATGCCGTCGAGCATCGGGATGTTGTGCACGGACACGACGCCGAACGCCGTGGTCACGCCGCACAGGCCAAGGAACTCAGCCACCAGGTCGCCGACGTTGTAGCTCATTGCTTCCTCCCGGAACGTGTCGCCCGCTCGTTGATGCGGGGCGCGTCAGACGATGTTGCGCTCGACCAGCTTGCGCCCTTCCACCAGCCGCGAGAGCGCCAGCGGCGACAGATCGAGGGTGGTGAAGCTGCCATCGGCGATCAGCTCGGCGACACCCCGCCCCACCGCGGGCGAGTGCTGCATGCCGTGGCCACTGAAGCCGGTGGCGAAGATCACGTTGGGCGTGGCGGGGTGCGGCCCCACGACACCGTTGTGGTCGAACAGGTTGAGCTCGTAATAGCCGGCCCAGGAGCCGGTGATCTTCAGCCGCTCCAATGCCGGGACGCGCTCGGCCAGCACCGGCCAGATGCGCTCGTGGAACATGGTCTCGTCCACCTCCAGCGGCGGCTCGTCGGGATCGTCTTCGCCGTCGCCGGGCGAGCGGCCGCAGATGAAGCCGGCGCCTTCGGGCCGCAGCCAGATGCCCGTGGGATCGATCAGCAATGGGCAGTCCGGCAGCTTGTCGGGGCAGGCGATCACGAACACCATCCGCTTACGCGCGCGCACCGGCAGGTCGATGCCCAGGAACGACGCCACCCGCGCCGACCACGGACCCGCTGCGTTCACGGCGAGGTCGCAGGCCAGGACCGTGCCGTCCGGCAGCCGCACGCCGGTGACACGCCCGCCCGCCTGCTCGAAGCCGGCCGCATCCTGCGCCACATAGGTCACGCCCAGCGAGCGCGCCTTGCGCCGGAAGGCCTGCAGCAGGGCCGGGCCGTCGAACCACCCCTCGCGGGACAGGCCGAGCGAGCCGGCCACGACCCCGTCCGTCGAGAGCCACGGGAACCGGGCCTTGAGAGCGGCCGGCTCCAGCAGCGCCACATCCGCGCCCGCCGCCTTCTGCACCTCGTGGTTGGCACGCAGCACGGCCATGCCGGCTTCGGAGGCCAGGAACAGATAGCCAGGCAAGCGCAGGCCCAGTTGCGGCCGGTCGCCCTCCACCGCCAGCGCGTCGGCGGCATTGCGCAGGAACGCCAGCCCGAACTGCGACATCGCGATGTTCAGGGGCGTGGAGAACTGCTCGCGGATCGAACTGGCCGACAGCGACGACGACGCCATGCTGTAGGTGGGATCCCGCTCGACAACAGTAACACTGCCACGGAAACGCGGATGCACCGCGAGGTGATAGGCGATCGAGCTGCCGATCGCGCCGCCGCCGACAATGACGATTTTCTGCATGACAGTCCTAATAGGATTTCGGAAGGCCCAGCACGCGCTCGGCGATGTAGCACAACACCAGTTGCGGGCTGACCGGGGCGATGCGCGGGATCATCACTTCGCGCAGGAAGCGCTCGACATGGTACTCCTTCGCATAGCCGTAGCCGCCATGCGTCATCACCGCCTGCTGGCACGCCTTGAACCCGGCTTCGCCCGCCAGGTATTTCGCGGCATTGGCCGCCGCGCCGCAGGGGCGTCCGGTATCGTATTGCCACGCCGCATTCATCACCATCAGGCGCGCGGCTTCCAGTTCCATCCAGTTCTCCGCAAGCGGATGTTGGATCGCCTGGTTCTGGCCGATCGGGCGGCCGAACACCACCCGCTCTTTCGCATAGGCCGTGGCACGCGCCAGTGCCGCGAAGCCCAGCCCCACCGCCTCGGCGGCGATCAGCACGCGCTCGGGATTGAGGCCGTGCAGGATGTATTCGAAGCCCCGTCCCTCCTCGCCGATCAGATCGTCCTCCGGCACTTCCAGCCCGTCGAAGAACACCTGGTTCGAGTCGACGGACTTGCGGCCCATCTTCTCGATCTCCCGCACCTCCACGCGGCTGCGATCGAGCGTCGTGTAGAACAGGCTGAGGCCCTGGGTGGATTTCCGCACCTGCTCGATCGGCGTGGTGCGCGCCAGCAGCAGCATCTTCCCGGCGACCTGCGCGGTGGAGATCCACACCTTCTGCCCGTTCACCACGTAGCGGTCGCCGCGCTTCTCCGCGCGCGTCGTCAGATGTGTGGTGTCGAGGCCGGCGTTCGGCTCGGTCACCGCGAAGCAGGCCTTCTCGCGGCCCGCGATCAGCGGCGGCAGCATGCGGCGCTTCTGCGCGTCGCTGCCGAACACGACGACAGGATTGAGGCCGAAGATGTTGATATGCACCGCCGACGCGCCGCTCATGCCGGCACCCGACTCGGCGATCGCCTGCATCATGATGGCGGCCTCGGCCAGGCCGAGCCCGGCGCCGCCATATTCCGCGGGCATGCAGATGCCCAGCCAGCCGTCGCGCGCCAGCGCCTGATGGAAATCCGACGGAAAACCGCCGTGGCGGTCGCGTTCCAGCCAGTACTCGTCGCCGAAGCCGCGGCAGATCCGGGCGACCGCCTCGCGCAGGGCTTCCTGCGCATCCGTCAGCGCGAAATCCATCATCCTATCCCAGCGAAAGCAGCCCAGAGCCGCGAGGGACGCGGATCACATATTCGTTATAGATACACTTCGACATGATACTGTGCCACTGCCGGCGCGCCGCGCCGTGGCGGCAGGGTTGATCCGGGGCAAGGTCGGTGGGTATGTGGCACAATTCTTGCGCGCTTCCATGCTTCTGGCGTGACCTGATCTGGTGCATCCTGCCGGGGTGATCGCGCAACAACAAGGAGACCTCTCATGGTCGACGGTGCCCTGATCGACAAACTCAAGCGGGCGGCCTCACGCCGAAGCGTGCTGACCGCGGGCCTCGCCGGGGCGGCCGCACTGACCGGCCTCGCGGGCGCCAGCCGCCCGGCGCGGGCGGATACGCTGGCCGAGGTGAAGAAGCGCGGAGAGCTCGTCTGCGCCACCGAGATGGAATTCGCGCCGTTCGATTTCCTGGTGAACAAGGTCTATACTGGCGTCGATCGCGACCTGATCGACGAGGTCGGCAAGGATCTGGGGGTGAAGGTTTCCTATCTCGACCTGCCCTGGACCAGCGTGCTGCCCGGCCTGGAAGCCAGGAAGTTCGATTTCGTCATCGCCCCCGTCACCATCACCGCCGAGCGCCTGAAGCGCTATTCCTTCACCGTGCCCATCGCCGAGGCGACCGTGGCGCTGATGAAGCGCAAGAACGACAGCAGCATCACCAAGCCGGAGGACATCGCCGGCAAGACGGTGGGCGCCCAGAAGGGCACGGCGCAACTGGCGCAATTGCAGGAGTTCGCAAAGACCCTGCCGAAGCCGGTGAATGTCAAGGAATACGTGGACAATAACCAGGCCTATGCCGACCTCGCGGCGGGGCGGACGGACGCCGCGGTGGGCTCGTATCCCAACCTCGCCTATGCCGCCGCCCAGCGCGCGGACGCCTTCGCCATGGTCATGCCGCCCTTCGGCAAGCCCACCTATTTCTCCTGGGTCGGCCGCCTCGGCGACGAGGACCGCTCGTTGACCGATGCGATCAGCGCGTCGCTGGTGAAGATGCAGGATGACGGGCGAATGGCGGCGATCCAGAAGAAATGGTTCGGCGCCGCGAGCCCGCTGCCCAAGACCGTGCCCGCCCCGCAGGTCTGACCCGCCGCATCCGATCGCCCAAACCGGCCCCCCTGCACGCGGGGGCCGGCATTGCCGGAACACCCATGAAGCTTCAGGTGACGCTCGACGCCTTCCCCTATCTGCTGGAGGCGGCGGGCACGACGTTGTGGATCTCGCTGCTCGGCATCGCGCTGGGCCAGGTGATCGGGGCGGCGGTGTGCCTCTGCCGGGTGTCGCCGCTGCGCCCGCTGGCGCGGTTCGGCGCGGTGTATGTCAGCTTCTTCCGCGGCGTGCCGCTGCTGGTGCAGCTGCTGCTGGTCTACTATTTCCTGCCCTATGTCGGCATCGACGTGCCGCCGCTGGTGGCCGCCATCGGCTCGCTGGGCCTCGCGTCGGGCGCCTATGTCTGCGAGATCTTCCGCGGCGCGCTGACCGCGGTGCCGAAGGGCCAGGCCGAGGCCGCCCAATCCCTGGGCTTTCCACCCGCCGCCATCTGGCGCCGCATCCTGCTGCCGCAGATGCTGCGCATCTCCCTGCCCGCCTTGGTCAACGAGCTGATCCTGCTGCTGAAGGCCTCCTCGTTGATCTCCGTCGTCGGCGTCACCGAGCTCACCCGCAGCAGCCACACTTTCGCCGCCTCCACCTATCACCCGCTGGAGATCTATCTGACGGCGGCTTTCATCTACCTCCTGATGAATCTCTGCCTCGCGGCGGCCGGCGCGATGGCCGAGCGACGGCTGGCGGCGGGCTGAGCCGATGGATTTCGCGCTCTACCTTCGCTACGGCCCCGCGCTCGCCAGCGGCTTCGCCGTCACCCTGTTGTGCTGGTTCGGGGGTGCCGCGCTGGGCCTCGCGCTGGGCTTCGTCGTGGCCCTGCTGCAGCGCCTGTCTTTCGCGCCGCTGCGCTGGCTGACGCGGACGTATATCGAGGTCGTGCGCGGCACCCCCTTCCTGGTGCAGCTTTTCGTCCTCTACGACGGCGGTCCGTCTTTCGGCCTGCGGCTGGATGCCACCAGTTCCGGCATCCTCGCCCTGGGCATCTACGGCAGCGCCTATTTCGCCGAGATCTTCCGTGCCGGCTTCAACGCGGTTCCGCCGGGCCAGGTCGAGGCCGCGGCCAGCCTGGGCATGGCGCCCTTCACCATCCTGCGCCGCATCCGCCTGCCGGTGATGCTGGTGGCAATCGTGCCGGCGCTGACCAACATGCTGATCATTCTGAGCAAGGAGACCGTGGTGCTGTCGATCATCACCGTTCCGGAGCTGATGTACCAGATGCAGACCATGGCCGCCGAAACCTTCGCCGCGTTCGAAACCATCCTGGCCATGGCCATCCTCTATTGGATCATGGTCGAGCTGGTCGCCCGGGCCGGCCGCGTGGTCGAGCGCCGGGTCACCGCCTTCATGACGGGGGCCGCATGAACGACGCACCGATGATCGAGATGCGCGGCGTCTCCAAGAGCTTCGGCACGCTGCGCGTGCTGGACGGCATCGACCTCACCGTGGACCGCTCGGAAGTCGTCTGCCTCATCGGCCCCAGCGGCTCCGGCAAGAGCACCCTGCTCCGCTGCATCAACTTCCTGGAGAGCTACGACACCGGCGAGGTCCGCGTGGAAGGCCGCCTCGTCGGCTATGTCGAAGGCAACGGGCGGCGGCGCATGCCCGACCGTGCGCTGCGCGAGATCCGCCGCGGCATCGGCATGGTGTTCCAGCACTTCAACCTGTGGCCGCACATGACCGCCCTGGGCAACGTGGCCGAGCCGCTGATCCGCGTGCGCGGGCTCGCCGCCGCAGAAGCCGGGCTGCGCGCCCGCGCCATGCTCGGGCGCGTCGGGTTGGCCGACAAGGAAGGCGAGTATCCCGCGCGCCTCTCCGGCGGCCAGCAGCAGCGCGTCGCCATTGCCCGCAGCCTGGCGATGGAGCCGCGGCTGATGCTGTTCGACGAGCCGACCTCCGCGCTCGACCCCGAGCTGGTCGGCGAGGTGCTGCAGGTGATGCGCGACCTCGCCACCGAGGGCATGACGATGATGGTGGTGACGCACGAGATGGGGTTCGCCGCCAACGTCGCCGACCGCATCGCCTTCCTCGACCGCGGCCGCATCATTGCCTACGGTCCGCCGCGGCACGTCCTGCACGAGAGCACGGAGCCGCGGCTGCGCCAGTTCCTGCAGACCTACCACGAACGCAACAACTTCTAGGCAACGCGGCATGACCTCGCATTCGGGCCCCATCACCATCGACCAGGCCCACACCCGCGCAAGCCTCACCTTCGACCGGCTTATCCCGGCCTTGCGTGACGCCTTCATCGCCGGCGCCGAAGTGCCGTTGCGCCATCGCCACATCCTCGAGGAGGCCCACGGCACGCTGCTGCTGATGCCGGCCTGGCAGGGGCGGCGCGCCATGGGCGTGAAGATCGTCACCGTCTATCCCGAGAACGGGAAGCTTGGCCTGAACTCGGTCTTCTCCACCTACCTGCTGTGCGACGGCGCCACCGGCCAGCACCTCGCCCTGATCGACGGCAACGAGATCACCGGCCGCCGCACCGCCGCCGCCTCGGCGCTGGCGGGATCGTATCTGGCGCGGCCGGATGCGGCGTCGCTGCTGATCGTCGGCGCCGGCCACGTCGCCGGCATGATGGCCGACGCCTA
>NZ_JAPDNT010000079.1 GCF_025989185.1 Limobrevibacterium gyesilva | reverse complement strand
GACGCGGATCTGATGGGTGTGAAGGACATCGCGGGTCACATGCTCGGTGCCAATGAGGCTTGCTGTCGGCCTTCCACTTGGCTGTGGGGCTGCCGAAGTTCCAGACATCGCCCGGTATGCATCTCCGGAGAGCCGGACATAGTGAGGTGGCCCCGAAAAGGCTTCTGGTGCGATTTGCACACATGACCAAACGCGTCCTATTGAGCCTCAATGACCCTACGCCTCAAGCGCGGCGTCCCATGACTGCGCGCCCAAGCCGAGGATAATGCGCTGATATTCGTGACAAATTCGGCTAGAAGGTACAGAAAAATCCGATTGCATCCGGGAAATCTGGGATTAGATGTCGCTGCCACGGAGGTTGTCCATCCGCGGCTGGGGTGGGAGGCTGTGGTTGCCAGACCTGCAACCCCCTTCCCGGGGCCTTGGATGGACACCCACCAGAATGCGCGGACGACGCGCCACAGTCGAATGCTGATTGTTGAGCGCTTGGCTGGCGGCTGGACCGCGACGGCGATTGCGGACGCGCTCGGCGTTGATCCGCGCACGGTGCGCAAGTGGCGCGACCGCTATGCTGCCGAAGGCGTAGCCGGCCTGACCGATCGCTCCTCCAGGCCGCATCGCAGTCCGACGCGGCTGACCGCGCACGCGGAAGACGAGATCGAGGCGCGCTCCTTCTGCGCCAGCTCGGCGTAGATGTGCAGCATGAACGGGTCGGCATTTGCACCCAGCTCGGCGACAATGAAGGGCACGCGCTGCGCCATCAGGCCGGAGATGAAAGCCACGTCGCGGGAGAGACGGTCCAGCTTTGCCACCACTACGGCAGCCATTGCCTTGCGGGCCTGTGCCAGGGCGTCGCGCAGCTTTGGGCGGCGGTCCAGCGCGTCGCACCCCTTGCCGGTCTCTACCTCGACAAACCCGGTCAGCAGATCCAGCCCCTCGGCCGCGATGAACCGCGCCACCGCCTCGCGCTGCGCTTCGATCCCTAGGCCGGACTTACCTTGCCGATCGGTCGAAACCCGGATG
>NZ_JAPDNT010000078.1 GCF_025989185.1 Limobrevibacterium gyesilva | reverse complement strand
TCGGCCCGCTGACCGCCGCCGAGGCCGCCGCCGCCGCCGGCCCGGCGCGCAGCGCCGGCGTGCCCGTGCTGGCCTTCACCAACGACCCGTCCCAGGCCAGGCCGGGCGTCTGGACGATGGGCCTGACGCCGGGCCAGCAGGTGCGCCGTCTGGTCGGCGCCATGACGGCCCAGGGCAAGAACCGTTTCGCCGCGGTGCTGCCGCAGTCCGATTTCGGTCAGGCGATGGGCACGGCTCTCGGACAGGCCGTCGCCGGTGCCGGCCTGCCCACGCCGGACATCCGCACCTATTCCCCCGGCATGGCGTCGATCAACGCCGCGGTACGCGACATCTCCGGCTACGCCTCCCGCCGCGGGCCGCTGGACGCGCAGATCCGCGCTGCGCGCAACCGCCACGACGCCGAGGGCCGCAAGCAGGCCGCCGAATTGTCGCGCCAGCCCATCCCGCCGCCGCCGTTCGACGCCTTGCTGCTGGCCGATACCGGCGAGTCGCTGAGCGCGATCACCTCGCTGCTGCCCTATTACGACCTCGATCCGCCGGCCGTGCGGGTGCTGGGGCCGGCGCTGTGGGCCGCACCCGCGGCACGGGGCGGCTCCAGCCTCAGCGGGGCCTTCTATGCGGCGCCCGACCCCTCGCTGCGCAGCGCCTTCGATCAGCAATACGCCGCCGCCCATGGCACTCCGGCGCCCGGCCTCGCGGATTTCGCCTATGACGCGGCCGCGATCGCGCGGGTGCTGGCGCGCGGCGAGGGCTTCTCCGCCGCGGCGCTGTGCCGGCCGGAAGGCTTCGCCGGCGTGGACGGCGTGCTGGCGCTGTTGCCGGACGGCACGGTGCGCCGCGGGCTGGCGCTGTTCGAGATCCAACGGGGCGGCCCGGTGCTGGTTGAGCCGGCGCCGGAGAACGTCTCCGCCCCGGGTATCTGAGCGGGCGCCCATGCACCTGCTGCTGCTGCTTGGCGCCGCGCTGGCGATGGCAGCGGTGCCGGTGGCGTGCCTGGCGGTGCTGTTGCTGACCGGGGCCACCGCCGCCGGGCCGGCGCTGCTGGCCATGGGCGCGGTCGTTCTGGCGGCGCTGGCGCTGGCGGCGCTGTGGGCGCGCGATATGGTGCTGCTGGCGGAGACGCTGCGCCATGCCGCCCAGGAAACCGGGCCGGCGCTGGCCCCGGCCGCCGTCCCGCGCCTGCCGCCGATCGAGCGCATCGCCCGCAGCATCGAACGGCTGGCCC
>NZ_JAPDNT010000077.1 GCF_025989185.1 Limobrevibacterium gyesilva | reverse complement strand
CGAGTCGTCGGTGCAGCTATCTATCCGGCCTCTTTGGCCTTGCGGCCGCGGGCCTCGATGAGATCCGCGGGGCGGCGCTCAAGTACGTGTGGCGGGCTGTTGCTGCCCGATAGGTCCAACGAGCTTAGCCGTCCCCGGTCCGACCGGTTGCCATCTCAATGTCGATTGCCCTCGCAGACGACCCGAGCTCCGGCAGCTACGCCGGAACCCGGTACTCCTTGCCAGATGCCATGATCGCCCATGCGATGCGTGCCACCTTATTGGCCAAGGCAACGGTCGCCACATTGAACGGGCGCCTGGCCAGCAATCCTGCAATCCATGAGTTCGACACTTGATGAGATCGCACTCGATGCACCGCTGCGCGAGCACCGTGGATCAGCATCTTTCGGATGTAAGCATCTCCGCGTTTGCTGATGCCGCCCAGGCGCTCCCGGCCACCCGTGGAATGTTGTTTTGGTACCAGCCCCAGCCAAGCGGCAAAATGCCGTCCGGAGCGGAACTGGTTGGGGTCACCGACCGTCGCTGCCAACACTGTTGCGGTAAAGGGTCCTATACCAGGCACCGTCAGCAGTCTCCGGCAGACGTCGTCCTCTTTGGCGAGCGTCATAATGGCACGGTCAGAATCGCCAATCCTCGCCTCGGTATCCCTGATCTGGTCGACCAACATCGAAAGAGCACCACGGGCGCATTCTGGAATTCGATCGTCGGTGGCGACCAGTTCCATGAGCTCGCGCGCCCGCGCAATGCCCTTCGGGGCAACGATGCCAAATTCGGCAAGATGGCCTCGAAGCGCATTGACCGCGCCGGTGCGCTGCCTCGTCAACAAGTCTCGCGCACGGTGCAGCATCAAGGTGCCCTGCTGCTCTGTGCTCTTGACCGGGACGAAGCGCATGCCTGGTCTCTGGACTGCTTCCCAACAAGCTTCCGCATCCGCCGCATCGTGCTTGTTGGTCTTGAGGTATGCGCGCACGTATCGTGCCGGCATGAGACGTGGCTGGTGACCGAGCAATGCCAGTTCCCTCGCCCAGTGATGAGCGCTGCCACACGCTTCCAATCCGATGGTGCAAGGTGCCAAGCGGCGGAAAAAATTGAGAATCTTTCCGCGGGCAAGCTTCTTCCTGACAATCAACCCATCGTCGTCGACACCATGCACCTGAAACCAGCTCTTCGAGATGTCGAGTCCGTATACCGACATGGACATGAGCGGTGTCTCCTCCTTCTTGCTGAAGTGACGGAGCCTATCAGTAGCGGGGACCGTCCATCTCAGTA
>NZ_JAPDNT010000076.1 GCF_025989185.1 Limobrevibacterium gyesilva | reverse complement strand
CGCACTACCAATCCATGGCGATCGTCACGGGGACTGACATGCGCGAGCGCCCGCGCGGTTTTGCGCTATGTTTGGAGGATGTGCTCGTCAAGGTGTCAGGCGATCCCCACCTGCGCTCCGATCCCAGGGTCGCCAAGGTGGAGAAGCGCGCGGGCGATTACGTCGTGCCCTTCAACTACGTTGACCCAATGGCCTGGCTGCATCACCACGACGACCCGGGAACCTACGACCGCTCCCAGAACCTGACCGTCGCATTCGACCCTGCAAAGATCGACGCGCTGCTGTTGACGCTTGGCACGCAACCCTGGAAAGGGCCGCGCCCGATCTTGATTCCCGCACTCTCGGTCCGAGGCCGAAAGCCGCCGGACTACCTCCTCAGCGCCGACGAACCGCTCGGGGCGGAGCAACGCGCTGCCTTTGAGCGCATCGCGGCCGAAGCCGGTATTCCATTGAGGTTCCCGACCGCCTCCGAGTTCGGGGGATGGGGGGGCGGCAAGGGCTCCCTGACCGGAACAACCGTGCGCAGTCTCGAGGGGACGATCGTGATCCGCGGCACGCTCGAATGGAGCGACGAGGCGTCGGCTGGGTTGGTACGTGGCAAACAAGCTGGAAGGATGGCGAGCACGCCTGGGCGATCCGAGGCGTCGGGTATGACCAGGCGTTCTCCAGCATCGTCGAGGGCGCAATGCTAATCGCTTCGGGCCGCGGTCACCCGGAAGCGCTTCCCACGGCAACCCGCTGAACACCGAGACTGTCACGCGCGCGAGCCGCAGGCATCGACGAAGACGCGCTGTTTGCTGCCATCCTGGCCGCCTAACCAATCTCGGCCTCGTCCGCACGGCGGCCAGCCACGGCGTGACCCGCGACAAGCTGATCTGGTCCGCCGACGCCTACATCCGCCCTGATCTCGACTGCATTCTGATCCCGTATTGCGATCCCCAATGGCGCAGCCTCCGGCAATGGCGGGAGCTTTCCATTTCTGGGCACTTTGGATCTCTGCGCCGCGGTCGAGTTCGCCGCCCCGTGGACGTACGTAAGTAATCGCCTCAGGCAGCGGGCACGCGTACGGTCCCCCGACGAGCCATCACAAGGGGAGGCGATCATGCGGTTCAGGACAGCCGGAATATTGCTGCTTGACGCAGCGCCGCTTGCCGCCTCGGTATCCGCCCAGCCCACACCGTCTCCGCCGGCAACGATCTGAACAGTGGTCGCCGCCACCAAGGTCCCGACGGTCGCCGACACGCCGCTCTATTTCAGGACCGTGCGTGTCACCCTTCCGCCAGGCGGGCGGAGTGACGTCTCGGCCGCCAATGGCATCATCTACCAGATCTCGGGATCGACCGAG
>NZ_JAPDNT010000075.1 GCF_025989185.1 Limobrevibacterium gyesilva | reverse complement strand
GCCGTGTATGCGCCAGGCAGTAGGCGAGCGTGATCGCGCCACCCGGGCGGTTCGGCCGGGCCAGCTCGTCATATCCGCTGTAGCCGTCCACCTGCAGCACGCCGCGGAACCCGTCGAGATGGGCCCTGATGTGACGGCCACGGCGGTCCTCGGCGTAGCGATAGACCACCGCCGGTGGTGCCGGTCCCTGCCATGGTCGATCATCCACCGCGTAACACCACAATCGCGCAATGCGCGCCCGCCGACGCGTGCGATCCAGAACCGGCAGCGGCGTGTCGTCGCAGAACACCTTGGGGGCCGCCATGACGGTCTCGATCAGCAGGTCATGCAACGGCTTCAGCCACCAGGCTGCGCGCCCGATCCAGTGCACCAGCGTCGAACGGTCGAGATCGATGCCATGGCCCGCCAGCATCTGCGCCTGGCGATGCAACGGCAGATGCCAGGCGAACTTCGACACGGCGACGTAAGCCTGCAGCGTCGTCGTCGGCAGCCCGCCCTCGACGGGACGGGACGGTGCCGGCGCCTGCACCACGGCGCTCTCGCAGGCACGACAGCCATAGCGCGGGCGATGGATGCGCCTGACCCGGATGATCGCCGGGACGATGTCGAGCATCTCGCGGACGCCTTCGCCGATCCGATGCAGCGTGCCGTGGCAACACGGGCAGGCGTCGACCGCAGGCTCGATGACGACATCCTCGCGCGGCAGATGCTGGGGCAGGCCGCCGATGTTGCGCACCGGCTTCGGGCGTATCGACTGATCCCGCGGCTGCGGCTTCGTGTTCTCCGGCTCGGGCTCGACCGGCGCCGTCGAGAGATCCGCGAGCCCAAGCGCCAGCTGCGTCGCGGGAGCATCGAATTTTTTCGAGCGCGCGCCATACAGCGCCCGCCGCAACGTCTCCAGCATCGCCCGCAGCTTGCCGTTCTCGTCGCGCAGCTCGACGATCATCTCGATCAGGATGTCGGGCTCACGCGGCAATGGAGCAACGTCGGAGGCCATGCGGCGATGCTACCGAACCACATGGGCGTTTCGCCAGGGTTTCAGCTATGGACGGGCGCTTTATTCAGACGGCATCGCGATCGCGCGGGCACCGAGCTGCGTCCAGTCCATGCCGGTGAACAGCAGCCGCAACTGCGTGGCGGTCAGCGTCACCGCGCCATCACGCACCGGTGGCCAGGTGAACGCGCCGGTCTCCAACCGCTTGGTGACGAGGCACAGACCGGATCCGTCCCAGACAAGCTGTCAATCGGCGTGCAAAAGGGACCCCAGATCGGCGTCCAAAAGTGACCCCCCTTACGGTGCGCGTAGTTTGACGCTGTTCGCCGCTCCGGAGCCGTAGGTGGAGGAGCGGTGAGCAGCGTCGGCCGATCGCTGGTGGAGAGTTAGCCGGCAGGATCAGGCGCGGTTCTTGAACC
>NZ_JAPDNT010000074.1 GCF_025989185.1 Limobrevibacterium gyesilva | reverse complement strand
GGAGCGCGTCGCGGTGCATCAGGCCGAGACGAAGCCGCTGATGGCGGCATTCTGGTCGTGGTTGATGGCGCGCCTCGAGGAGATCTCGGCGAAGTCGTCGTTGGCCAAGGCAATCCGCTACACGCTCAACCATTGGGCCGGACTGACGGTGTTCCTCGCTGATGGACGCGTCGAGGCCGGCAACAACACGGTGGAGCGAAGCATCCGTCCGATTCCCCTGGGCAGAAAGAATGCGTTGTTCGCCGGGTCTCATCGTGGTGGTGAACGCTGGGCCGTTCTCGCTTCACTGATCAACACCGCCAAGCTGCATGGCATCGATCCGCAGACCTATCTCGCAGACGTGCTGGAGCGTATCGTCTCCGGCCGTACGAAGGCGAACGCATTGCGCGCGTTGCTTCCCTGGATCTGGAAGATCGAACGCGTCGCTCCGGCCGTCGCGGCGCCATGAGACGGCCGCGTCGCTCGCGCGCCGCGGCAGCGACAATGACCCTCGATCAACTCGACATGTGGCTGAACGTGCTCAAACCCAGTGCGCGTGTCGATGGCGCGTCGATGCTGGACGGCTATCTGACCGCGATCATCGTCGGGCCATGCTCGATCCCGCCAGACGAATGGTTTGTTGACCTCCTCGGCGAGCGCGGCCGCATCGCCACCGCGGCGGGCAAGACGCTGGCGGCGATCATGGCGATCGTCACCCGCTTCAACGCGATCAGCGAGGGGTTGTCGATCGCGCCTGACAAGTATGCGCCGATATTCGAGAAGACGCGCGACGGCATGGCCAGGCCGCAGCCGTGGTGCATGGGTTTCCTGAGTGCGACGCGACTGCGCTTCGATACCTGGCGGCCGCTTTTTGATCTCGGCCACATCGACCACGGGCTGATGCTGCCGATCCTGCTCTACTGCGCCGATCCGCTCGGCCGACCTTTGCTCGGACCGCCGCGCGAAGGACCGGAGACTGAAAAGTTCCTGCACACCGAGTATCACGACATTCCGCTCGTTGTCCCAGCAATCCGAGACTACTGGATGCCGCAGCGTCTGAAGCAGGATCAGCGTCAGGCCTGATACCCGTGGCCAACTCGCATCGGTTACGAAGAATCGGCTACCTTGCAGCGCGATAGCATCACGAGGCGCACCCAGCTGGAGCAAACTCTGGCCGGCGTCGAGCGGCGGTTGCAGGGCGTGCTGCGCGCGATCGAGCACGGCGCCTGGAACGACACGCTGCGTGCCCGCCTCACCGAGTTGGAGACGAGCAAGGTCGATCTGACCGCCCAACTTGCCACGCTCGCTGACCCGTCACCGGTGCGGCTGCACCCAAACGCGGCGTCGCTCTATGCGGCCAAGGTGGCCGAGCTGGAGGTATCGCTCAACGCGCCGGAGATCCGCGACGAGGCGGCCGAGGCGCTGCGGTCGTTGATCGAGCGCGTCGCCCTGACGCCAGACCCCACGGCCCCGGACGGCTTGGCGGCCGAACTGCACGGTGA
>NZ_JAPDNT010000073.1 GCF_025989185.1 Limobrevibacterium gyesilva | reverse complement strand
CCGATCGCTCGCGGGAACAGCAAGCCGATCTCCTTGAGCAGGCTGCGGACCTGGTTTTCCAGGTCGCGGCGGATGCAGACCAGTCGGGAGCGGGCAATGAGCAGCGAGCGCGTCGCCTGGCTGGTCGACCAGTGCATCGCCTACGCCCGCGCGCACCGCCATCCGGAGTTCCGTGAGCGGACGATCTGGGAGCAGTTCGAGGCGGAACGGCCCAGCCTGGTGCGATATGCCGGGCGGTTTGACGGGTTCCACGCGGTGCCCGCCTCGGTGTCGAAGACCTGCCTCGTGCGGTTCGACAACAATCGGTATTCGGTCTCGGCCCACGCGGTCGGACGGCCCGTCGAGATCCGGGCCTATGCCGATCGGATCGAACTGCGCCAGGAGGGGCAGGTGGTCGGTGATCACGCGCGGTGCTTCGGGCGGGACCAGACGGTGTTCGACCCCTGGCACTACGTGCCGGTGCTGGCCCGTAAGCCCGGTGCCCTGCGCAACGGCGCACCGTTCAAGGACTGGGTGCTTCCACTTGGGCTGGACCGTGTCCGCCGCAAGCTGGCCGGATCCGCCGATGGCGACCGACAGATGGTGCGCATTCTCACCGCCGTGCGGAGCGACGGCCTGCCCGCGGTCGAGGCGGCCTGCCAGGAGGCGCTGCGCGACGGCGTTCACTCGGCGGACGTCGTCCTCAACATCCTGTCGCGACGCCGCGAGCCAACGCCGCCCGTGACGATCCTGACCCCGGAGGCGCTGCGGCTGCGGCACGCGCCGGTTGCCGACTGCACCCGATATGACAGCCTCAGGAGGGCCGTATGATGGAGCGTTCCGAGATCCTGACCGCCATGGGCGAGCTCAAGCTCTACGGCATGAAGGCGGCCTACGACGAGATCCTCACCACGGCGATCAAGCGCCAGCGTGAGCCGCAGCGCATCGTCGGCGATCTGCTGACGGCCGAGATCAGCGAGAAGCAGGCGCGATCCATCCGCTACCAGATTACCATCGCCAAGCTGCCGCTGGCCAAGGATGTCGCGGACTTCCAATTCAGCGACACGCCAATCAACGAGACGCTGGTGCGTGATCTTGCAAGCGGCAACTTTCTCGACCATCAGCGCAACGTCGTGCTGGTCGGCGGAACCGGCACCGGCAAGACGCATCTGGCGATCGCCTTACCGCGGGCACTGATCCGCGACGGCGGGCGCGGCCGGTTCTTCAACGTCGTCGAGTTGGTCAACAAGCTGGAAGCTGAGGGCCGTGCCGGTCGACAGGGGCGGATGGCCGAGTATCTTTGCCGGATGGACTTCATCGTGCTCGACGAACTCGGCTACCTGCCGTTTGCCCAGTCCGGCGGCCAGTTGTTGTTCCACCTGATCAGCCGTCTCTATGAGCAGACCTCGGTGATCGTGACGACCAATCTGGCGTTCGGCGAATGGCCTAGCGTGTTCGGCGACGCCAAGATGACGACCGCGCTGCTCGACCGGCTGACCCACCACTGCGACATCCTCGAAACCGGCAACGAGAGCTGGCGGTTCAAGAACCGCGCCTGATCCTGCCGGCTAACTCTCCACCAGCGATCGGCCGACGCTGCTCACCGCTCCTCCACCTACGGCTCCGGAGCGGCGAACAGCGTCAAACTACGCGCACCGTAAG
>NZ_JAPDNT010000072.1 GCF_025989185.1 Limobrevibacterium gyesilva | reverse complement strand
GTCGGCTCGGCCCTGGGCATGGCCCGCTCCATGGCCGTCACCCCCTCCATCATCACCCCCGCCTATGCCGGGCCGGCACAGTACGGCGGCAACCGATGACGGATTTCGCCCCGGATCCCCCCTCCCCGTCGGCCATCGCCCGCCGCTTCGGCGCGCCGCACGCGGCCGCGGTGCCGCGCATGGAGAATGTCCGGGTCACCGCCCCCGACCTGGCGCGCCGCGCCTCGATGGAGAAGACGCGGGGCCGGCTGGTGCTGGCCGCCTGCGGCTTCGCCCTGCTGTTCAGCGTCCTGGCGCTGAAGCTGACCGACGCCACCGTGATCGACCCGGTGCGGCCGAAGCCGGTGGCCCAGGTCCGCCGGCCGGAGCCGCCGCCGCCGCCCGGCCCCACCGGCACCGCGATGCTCGCGGCCGCCCCCGTCGACCTGGGCCTGCGCGCCGCCCGCGCCACCATCACCGACCGCAACGGCGAGATCCTGGCGATCTCGCTGCCGACCGCGAGCCTGTACGCCAATCCGCGCGAGCTGTTCGACGTCGAAGGTGCCGTCCGCAAGCTGAAATCGGTCGTGCCCCGCCTGGACGAGGACGAGCTGCGCAAGCGCCTGTCCGAGGAGACCAAGCAGTTCGTCTACCTCGCGCGCCAGATCACCCCGCGCGAGCAGTTGCAGATCAACGCGCTGGGCATTCCCGGCATCGACTTCGAGTCGACCGAGCGCCGCCGCTATCCGCTCGGCCGCGTCGCCGCCCAGGTGCTGGGCGGGGTGGACGTGGACGGCCACGGCGTGGCCGGCGTGGAGCGCTTCTTCGATCAGCGCCTGCGCGACAGCCCGCAGCCGCTGAAGCTGTCCCTCGACGTGCGCGTGCAGGCGGTGGTGCGCGACGAGCTGTCCAAGGCAATGGCGGAATTCCAGGCCATCGGCGCCTGCGGCATCGTCATGGACGTGCGCACCGGCGAGGTGCTGGCGATGGTCAGCCTGCCGGACTACGACGCCAACGATGTCGGCCGCGCCAGCACCGAGCAGCGCTTCAACCGCAACGTGACCGGCATGTACGAGCCGGGCAGCACGTTCAAGCTGCAGACCGCGTCGATGGCGCTGGACACCGGCACGGTGCAGATCTGGAACGGGTTCGACGCCACCGCCCCGATCCGCATCGGCCGCTTCACCATCAGCGACTTCCAGGGCAAGCATCGCTGGCTGTACGTGCCGGAGATCCTTGCCTATTCCTCCAATATCGGCGCCGCCCGCATGGCCGAGGCCGTCGGGGCCGAGCGCCAGCGCCAGTGGATGGACCGGATGGGCATGCTCAGCCGCATCGGCATCGAGCTGCCGGAAGTGGGCAGCCCGCTGGCGCCGCCGGCGGCGAACTGGAAAGAGATCGCGACGCTGACGATCGGCTTCGGCCACGGCATCGCCGTCTCGCCGCTGCATGTCGTGACCGGCACCGCCGCGATCGCCAACGGCGGCATCCTGTACCGCCCGACCATCGTGGCGGCGGAGCACGACGCCCCGCCGCGCCAGGGCATCCGGGTGATGCAGCAGACCACGTCGGACACGATGCGGCGGCTGATGCGCCTGGTGGTGACCGACGGCTACGGCAAGAGCGCCGAGGTGCCCGGCTACTATGTCGGCGGCAAGACCGGCACCGCCGAGAAGATTTCGCACCACGGCTACAATCGCAACAGCCGCGTCTCCGCGTTCATGAGCGCGTTTCCGATGAACGCGCCGCGCTATGCCGTCTACATGATGCTGGACGAGCCGAAGGCGAATGCCAGCACGCATGGCTACGCCACCGCCGGCTGGGTCAGCGCGCCCGCGGCCGGGCGGGTGATCGCGCGCATCGGGCCGATGCTGGGCCTGCTGCCGGACCTCGACAACGCCGCCGCCATCCAGGCGCAGCTCGCCATCCCGCTGCAGCCCGGCCGCCCGCCGGGCGCCAAGCCGGCCGGCCCCCCGGGCGCGGCG
>NZ_JAPDNT010000071.1 GCF_025989185.1 Limobrevibacterium gyesilva | reverse complement strand
GACCGCGCGACGGCCAGCCAGACGTTGCGCCACGTCGCCGACCAGCTCCGGGCGAAGTGGCCCAAACTCGGCGGATTCATCGACGAGAGCGAGGCCGACGTGCTGGCGCACATGGACTTCCCGGTCCAGCACCGAACCAAAATCCACTCCACGGATGAGATCGACAAGCTTTTCTGTCGCGATCTGCCATTCTGGCCTGGCACGGGTGACCGCGTGGCGAAGAGCTGGGTACGAGGATGCAAGCCCGGCCGCGCAGCCTTCAGCGTCGCTCCTCATCAGCGTCGCTCCTCATTTGTGGCACCCGTGCGCCGCTTTCCTTGGCCCTGCGGCTGCCAATGCCGGACGAAGCGCTCATAGGCATGTTCGGCATGGCGTGCGACATCGGTCTCCCGGTCACGCAGTTCCTTGATGTTGTAGGCGTAGGCCGCGCCTCGCTGACTGCCCTTCATTGCCGGCTCGCCGGCCTGCAGCTGCATCGCACGCAGCTTGTTTGCCACCAGCGCCGGACGGGCCCACTGGTAGTCGCTCTCCTTGGTCAACAAATGCCAGCACAGCACGGCCAATTTGCGGGCGACGGCAACGGCCGCGACCTGGTGCCCCCGGCGGGCACGGATGCGCAGGAAGAAGGCGCGCAGTGGCCCGGGCGCCTTGGCCGCAGCCCAGGCGGCCTCGACCAGCATGGCACGGGCATGGGCACGGCCGTGCTTGCTGATCCGACCATGTTGCGCCAGCCCCAAGCCGGACTGGCGGACCCTCGGGTTCAGCCCGACGTAGCTGACCAGCTTTTGCGGCTCGGAGAAGCGGCGCACATCGCCGATCGCGGCCACCAGCCCGGCGGCGACGATCAGGTTGACGCCAGTGATGCTCAACAGCCGCTTCACCGACGGATCATCGATCGCCGCTCGGGCAACGTCGATGTCGAGTGCGGTCAGGTCCTGGCCCAGCCGGTCGAGTTCGCGCAGATGGCGCGCGATCGCGGCGCACTCGTCGTCGGGCAACAACTGGCCGTCGAGCCAGCGCCGGCCGATCCGCCCGAACAGATCGGCATGCGGACACGGCGGGACCAGATGGGCGTGCAGGATCGCGTGCACCTCGTTCTTCACGCGGGTGCGATGGCGCACGACCTGGTTGCGCCGCGCGACAAGGCGGCGCAACCGCTCGGTCTCGGAGTCCGGCAGCCAGATCTCGGGGAGAAAGTCCGCCGCCCGCAGCGACGCCAGTACGCCGGCATCAATTTTGTCGGTCTTGATCCGGGCATGTGCGATCGCCTTCACTTGCAGTGGGTTGGCGACGATCACCCGTGCCACGTAGGGCGTCAGCACCCGTACCACCGCCATCGCGTTGCCGGTCGCTTCGACGACGACCTCGTCTTCCTTGGCCAGATTGCGTCCGAAACCCTCCAGCCCCGCACGGGTCATGTCGACCCGCCCGGCCGGGCGCAGCCGGCCGTCCTCCCAGACCACGACCTCCGCGAAGGTGCGGTGGATGTCCATGCCGATCACGCGTCGCATCTGCTGCTCCTCTCTCCTGTGATCCGACGGGAGCAGTGGGCAACACGACACCTACGGATCCGCGCTCGCGGCGCAACCGGGCAGGTCGCAGGGGCGGCCAGCTACTAATGCGAGCTCTCGGCTCATCGAATAGATCGGCCTGCCCACTCAGCGTGCTCCCGATGCCCCTCGTCCCGGATGGTCGCACCATACGCCGGGAGATCACCCCTCCCAGCCGGACGAGCCGGCACCGCGATCCTCATACCGGTTACCAATCCGCTGGAACGGCTGAACAAGGAGGTCAAACGCCGCGCCGATGTCGTCGGCATCTTCCCCAACGAGGGCGCCATCATCCGCCTGATCGGCGCCGTGCTGCTGGAGGCCAACGACGAGTGGCAGCTCCAACATCGCTACATGCAGACAGAGGCGATGGCCGAATTCACCCCGCCGACGATCGACGACATGCACACCCAGATTGCCACCGCTGCCGAATGATCCATGGCCGCCTCAGCTACACCGCAATTTC
>NZ_JAPDNT010000070.1 GCF_025989185.1 Limobrevibacterium gyesilva | reverse complement strand
ACGCCCCGGGCCGCCGGCGGCGCCGCAGCCCGCCGCCGTGCCGCCGCCGGTGGCCCCGCCGCGCGACTTCCGGCACGAGGCCAGTCTCGTGGCGCCCTCCGTTGCGGTTCGCTGATCTCATGCGCGCGCTCGGGGAACTCCCTCCGGCGGCATGGCGCTCGGCAGCGGGCATCGACCTGCGCGGCGTGACCGCCGACAGCCGGCGGGTCGCGCCCGGCTTCCTGTTCGCCGCCCTGCCGGGCACCCGCGCCGATGGCCGCGCCTTCATCGCCGATGCCGTGGCCCGTGGCGCCGCCGCGGTGCTGGCGCCGGAAGGCACCGACTGGCCGGCCGGCGTGCCGCCGCGCCCGTTGCTGCAGGACCCCGAGCCACGCCGCCGGCTGGCACAGATCGCCGCGGTCCTCGCCGGCCCCCAGCCGGCCACGGTGGTCGCGGTCACCGGCACCAACGGCAAGACCAGCACCGTGGAATTCCTGCGCCAGATCTGGGCGCTCGCCGGCCATGCGGCCGCCAGCCTCGGCACGCTGGGCCTGAACGCCCCCGGTTTCGAGGCCGGTCCGGGCCTGACCACCCCCGACCCCGTGGGACTGGCGGAGACGCTGGCCATGCTGGCGCGCGCCGGCATCGAGCGCGCGGCGATGGAGGCGTCGTCGCACGGGCTGCACCAGTTCCGGCTCGACGGCGTGCGCCTGTCCGCGGGCGCCTTCACCAACCTCACGCGCGACCATCTGGACTACCACGGCACCGTCGCGGCCTACCGCGCCGCCAAGCTGCGGCTGTTCGCCGAGCTGCTGCCGCCGGGCGCGCCGGCGGTGGCCAGCACCGCGCTCGATGCGGAGAGCCTCGCGGCACTGCGCGACATCGCCGGCCAGCGCCGGCTGGCGCTGCTGACCGTCGGCGAAGGCGGCGAGGCCATCGGCCTGCGGCGCGCGGTTCCCCGCCCGGACGGGCAGACGCTGGAGATCACGGCCGGCGGCAAGCGCCGCAGCCTGCATCTGCCGCTGCCGGGCCGCTTCCAGGCCGACAACGTGCTGGTGGCCGCCGCCCTCGCGCAGGCGACGGGCACGCGCGACGCACTCGATCACGCCGCGCATCTGACCGGCGTGCGCGGCCGCATGGAGCTGGCCGCCCGCCTGCCCAACGGTGCCGCCGTCTATGTCGACTACGCCCATACGCCGGATGCGCTGGAGCGGCTGCTGACGGCGCTGCGGCCGCATACCGCGGGGCGCCTGCACGTGGTGTTCGGCGCCGGCGGCGACCGCGACCGCGGCAAGCGCCCGCTGATGGGGGCCGCCGCCGCCCGCCTGGCCGACCGCGCCATCGTCACCGACGACAACCCCCGCACCGAGGACCCCGCCGCCATCCGCGCCGCTGTCCTGGCCGCCTGCCCCGGCGCGTGCGACATCGGCGACCGCGCGGCGGCGATCGAGGCGGCACTGAACGCGCTCGGCCCCGGCGACGTGCTGGCGGTGGCCGGCAAGGGCCATGAGCAGGGCCAGACCGTCGGCACCAAAACCCTCCCCTTCGACGACGTCGCCACCGTTCGCCGCCTCGCGGGGATTGCGTGAGCGCGTTGTGGACCCCCGACGCGCTGCTGGCGGCGACGGGCGGCCTGCTGCGCGCGCCGTTCTCCGCCGGCGGCGTGTCCATCGATACCCGCACCCTGAAGAAAGGCGACCTGTTCGTCGCCCTGGTCGGCGAGAACGGCGACGGCCATGCGTTCGTGGCGGACGCGCTGGCCAAGGGCGCGGCCGGCGCCCTGGTGCACCGCCTGCCGGACGGCGTGGCGGATGACGCGCCGCTGCTGCAGGTGGCCGACACGCTGGCGGGGCTGCGCGGCCTCGCCGCCTTTGCCCGCGCCCGCTTCCGGGGCCGGCTGGTCGCCGTGACCGGCAGTGTGGGCAAGACCACGACGAAAGAGATGCTGCGCGCCATCCTGGCCGCGCAGGGCAAGACCTGGGCCGCCGAGGCGTCGCACAACAACCACTGGGGCGTGCCGCTGACGCTGGCGCGCCTGCCCGCCGACGCCGCCTTCTGCGTCGCCGAGATCGGCATGAACCATGCCGGCGAGATCCTTCCCCTCGCCCGGCTGGCCCGCCCGCATGTGGCGGTGATCACGACGGTTGAACCCGCCCATATCGGCCATCTCGGCAGCCTGGAGGCGATCGCGGACGAAAAGGCCGCGATCGCCGGGGGATTGGAGCCGGGCGGCGTGGCCGTGCTGCCGGCCGACACGCCGCTGCTGCCGCGGCTGCTGGCCCAGGCCCCGAATGCCCGCCTGTGCGGCAGCGCCGCCGCTGCCGACGCAAGGCTGCTGGA
>NZ_JAPDNT010000007.1 GCF_025989185.1 Limobrevibacterium gyesilva | reverse complement strand
CGACGCATCCGCCCCGCCCAGTCCGTCGGCGGCGCCCGAGCTGCGCCGCGCGGACGCCCCGCCGCCGCGCCCTGCGCCCGCGCAAGTGCAATCCAAAGTGCCGGCGCCGCCACCCCCGGCCGCAGCGCTGTCGCGCGCCGAGCCCGCACCCCCGCCGCCAAGCCTTGTGGATGTGCCGCAGGAACCAACGAAAGCGCGCCCCGCTCCCGCCACCCTGGCCGCGGCTCCGGTGCTGCTGCCAGTGCCGCTCCCGGAACCCGAACCACCACCCGTCTTCACCAGCGCACCCGCGCCTGCCGTCCCGCCGCGCACCGAAACGCGCCGGACCCGCGTCGAGGTCGTCGCCGAGGAACCGCCCGCCCCCGCCCCGCAGGCCCCGGCGCGAACCGCGCCCGCCACCGCCGACTCCGTCTCGCGCATCGGCCCGCTCGCCCCGCGCCGCCGCGCGCACCTGATCTTCGGGCTGAGGCGGAGGTGAGGCCATGGCACTCGCCGACCTCTCGCTCGTCACGCGCAGCCTGCGCACGCTCATCGACCTCAACGTGCGCCGGCTGATGGGCGGCGTGCCGCCGGGCGCCATCGCCATCACCACGCAGCCGCCCGAGCGCGTCGGCGCCGCGGTAAATACGCTGAACCTGCACCTCTACCACGTCGCCGAGGACCGGTTTTACCGCAACGCCCCCGGCCCCGGCAGCGACGTGCGCAACATCGCCCGCGCACCGATGGCGCTGGCGCTGTTCTATATCCTCACCGCCCATCACGAGCAGAACCCGGACATCGACGCGCTGACCCAGCAGCGGCTGATGGGTTTCGCGCTGAAGACGCTGCACGACTACCCCATCGTCGGCGACGCCCTGCTCATCGACGCCGGCGCTGGCGCCGGGCCCGAGCCGGTTCTCGATCCCGCGCTGCAGGGCGAGGACAACCCGCTGCAGATCATCCTGCGGCCGCTGACGCCCGAGGATACGCTCGCTTTCTGGTCCACTGACGACCAGCAGACCGCCCGCCTGTCCGCCTATTACGAAGTGCGCGTCATCCTGCTCACCCCCGACCCGCCGCAGCGCTTCCCCGGCATCGTCCTGTCCATCGGCCAGTATGTCCGCCAGCTCGGCACGGCCAGCCTCGCCGGCAGCCGCTCCACGGTGCATTTCACCCTGCCGGTGGCGGCCGGCGGCGGCCCTCAGCAGGTCGACGTCGATCCCGCCCGGGTCCAGCTCGACCCGGGCTCCCTCCCGCCGAACGACGCGGTCACGCTCACCGGCACCAACCTCACCGGCGGCATTGCCCACAGCCTCGTGCTGCGCAACGCCGTCTGGCGCGGCCTCGCTCCGCCGGTGGAGCGCATCGAGCTGGACCCCACGCTGAACCCGGCCTGGGAGCTTGCCATCACTACCGGCCGGATCGATTTCCGCGCGCAGCCGACGGTTGCGTTCATCGACAACGGCGTGCCGCGCGTGGCCGCCGTGCTGCCCGGCATCTACGCCGCCTCGGTGCGCATCATCGCCGGCGACCGGGTCTTCAACGGCCAGCGCCGCGTCGCCGGCGCTGAGAGCAATGCCATCGCCTTCGCCGTCGGCCCGCGCATCGCCAGCCACGGTCCGCCGGTGGCCGGCCGCATCCGCATCGACATCGTGCCCGCCTTCGACCTCTCCCTGCCGGCCATCGCGGTCGAGTTGGTGGTGCAGGGCGAGGCTTATGTCCGCCTGCCCGCCTTCACCGGCAACCCCGCCATCGACGACGGCGCCTTCGTCGTCGATCCCGCGGGGCTGGTGCTGCAGGCGCTGTTCAACCCGCTGCTGCCCGGCTTCCACGCGGTCCGTCTCGTCGCCAACGGGGCCGAGGCCCAGCCGTTCTGGATCGAGACCTGAGCGATGGCCGCCGCACCCGCGCCGCTCATCCCCGAGACCGCACCCGACGCCCAGGCGCCCGATCGCGTCCTGGCACTCATCGTGGCGCGCGTTCGCATGGCGCTGCAGGGCGAGGCCGGGCCGGCCCGCGCGGCGCTGGAGGCTGCCCTTGGCGGTCCCGCCGGGGCAAGGCGGTTGCGCATGGCCGAGGTGTTCGGCCTCTCGAACGGTGCGATGGACCTGCTCGACCTCGCCCTCGCTTTGGCCGCCGATCCGGGCCTTGCGGAAGCCTACGCCACGGCCCAGGGCGCATCGCACCGGGTCTGCCCCACCGAGGCGCTGGCCCAGACCTTGTTCGGCGCCGACGACGGCCCGGTCTGGCGGGCCGGGGCGGCGCTGTCGATCTGGGGCCTGCTGGTGCCGATCGCGCGCACCGCCGGCGAGCCGGACGCCTTCGAGGCCGATCCGCGCGTGGTCGACTGGCTGCGCGGCGTGCTGGGGCTCGATGCGCCGCTGGTCGGCCGCGCGCACCTGATCGAGCTTCACCCACCTTTCGCCGCCTGGCCCGTCGCCGCCACCGCGCGTGATGCCGCCCGCGCGACCGAGCGCAGCGCAGCCGTGCGCGTGGTCGTCGCCGGCCCCACCGGCAGCGGCCGCGCCAGCTTCGCCGCCGTGGTGGCATCGGCGTTCCGCCGGCGCGCGCTCGCCATCGATGCCGCCGGCGCCGAGGATTTTCCTGATCTGCTGATGCGCGCCCGCCGCTTGGCGCGCATGGCCGACCTTGCTTTGGTCTGGCGCGACCACGAGGGGATTGCCCTCTCCGCGCACCCCCAGGCCGCCCCGCTCGAATTCGTCACCACCGGCCCGCGCGCCCGCGCGACACCTGTCGAGGGCACCGCCGACCTCGTGGTGAAGCTGCCGCAACCCACCCGCGACGAACGGCGCGAGCTGTGGCGCCGCCTGGTGCCTTCCGCCGCAGCCTGGCCCGCCGCTTCGTTCGATGCCCTCACCACCCGCCCCGGCGTCACCGTGGGCGACATCGTCGCGGTGGCCCACAGCGCACCCGACGGGCCGGCCCAGGCCGCCGACCGCCTGCGCGCCCGCGCGCGCGCTCGTCTCGGCGAGGTCAGCCGCGCGCTCACGCCGCGCCTGCGTTGGGACGACCTGGTGCTGCCCGCCCTCACCCGCGAGGCGCTGGAGGAAATCGCCTTCGAGGCCGGCGCCCGCGCCCGCCTGCTGGCCGAGCCCGAACCCGGCCGCCTCTACGCCCGCGGCGGCGGGCTCGCAGTGCTGTTCAGCGGCCCGCCCGGCACCGGCAAGACCATGGCGGCCGAGGCCATCGCCGACTCGCTCGGCGCCGATCTCCTGGTCGTGGATCTCGCCGCCACGGTGTCGAAATATATCGGCGAGACCGCCAAGAACCTCTCGCGCGTGTTCGAGGAAGCCGCGTCCTCCGGCGCCATCCTGCTGTTCGACGAGGCCGACGCGCTGTTCGCCAAGCGCAGCGAAATCAAGGACTCGCACGACCGCTACGCCAACACCGACACCAACCACCTGCTGCAGCTGCTCGAGGTGTTCGACGGTCTCGCCATCCTCGCCACCAACCGGCGCTCGAACATGGACCCCGCCTTCGTGCGTCGCATCCGCCACGTCGTCGAGTTCGCCCGACCCGGTGCCGTCGAGCGGCGGACCATGTGGCGCCGTGCCGTGGCCGCCCTCGCCGGCGCCGAGCACACCAACTCCCTCGCCACGGTCCTCGACGCCTTCGCCGACCAGCATGAGCTGACGGCAGCCCAGATCAAGAACGCCGCTCTGACCGCGCGCTACGCCGCCATGCGCGACCGCTGCGCCATCACGCAAGCCCATCTCCAGCGCGGCCTCGCCCGCGAACTCGCCAAGGACGGCCGCCCGGTCGACGCACCGGCGCGGCCGACGCGGGACCGCCATGCCTGAGACCGGTTACTCCCAGACCGCAAAGGTCCATCGCGGCGCGCTGGTGCAGCTCGTGCCCGACATTGTCGGCGTCGTGCCCAACATCGTCGCCTTCCAGTACAACCCCGAAAAGATCACCCGCGGCCTGGAGCCGTGGAACCCGTTCGAGGTGGACCAGACCAAGCGCGGCGCCCAGGCGCCCACGGTGCAGCCCTACGACCCCGAGGAAAGCTTCAGCTTCACGCTGGAGTTCGACGCCGCCGACGGGCTGGAGGAAGGCAACCCCCTGGCCACGACCACCGGCATCGCCGCCCGTCTGGCCGCGCTGAAGAAGCTCACTTTGCCGACCAAGGGCCTGCTCGGCGACCTCGCCGCCAGCGCCCAGGCCCTGTTCGGCGGCCCTTCGGCGCAGGCGGTGCGCCCGACCGTGCCGATCCTGCTGCTGGTGCTCGGCCCCGGCGTCATCCTGCCGGTGCGCATCACCAAGCTGTCGTTCGAGCAGATCCTGTTCTCGCCGCTGCTCTACCCGCTCCAGGCCACCGCCACGCTCGACCTGCGGGTGCTGACCCCGGAAGTCTTCAAGTGCCGCGTCGATACCCCCGCGCGGATCGCCATCGCCGCCTATGAATTCACCCGCCTGCAGGACGACGCGCTGGCGATCGCCAACCTCGCCGGCAGCCTCGACGACATCCGCGGCGTGCTGCCGTTCTGAGAAGGAAACCGAGATGGCCGTGTTCGATCCCGACAGCCGCTACGTCCGCTTCGCCAGCGTCTACACCGCGACTGACCGGCGCGGCCGCAGCGTGCAGGCGCTCACCGCAGCGCTCGTTCCGCCGCAAACCACGCTCGGCCAGCACCAGCGCCGCGACGGCCAACGGCTCGACCATCTCGCCGCCTTCTATCTCGGCGACGCCAACGGCTTCTGGCGCATCGCCGAAGCGAACGGCGCGGTCCTGCCCGACGCGTTGGCGGGAGCCCGCATCCTGACCATCCCGACGCCGAGGTGACACCATGGGCTTCGGCGCCGTCATCACCTCGGGACCCGCCAACACGCCGCTCGGCGACGACCTCGTGCAGTGGCTGGTCGAGGCGCGCGTCGAGCAGGAACTCTCCGCTCCCACCCGCTTCGCCATCCGCTTCGAGGAGGATACCTGCGAAGGCAAACCCGCGGTGCTGAAAGCCGCGGAGATCAAGCCCAACACGCTGATCGCCATCCTGGCCCCGGCCGGCAACGGCGTCACCTGCCTTGTCCGCGGCCCGGTCACCCAGGTGAAGTTCTCGGTCCAGCTGGGCGTCGCCGGCTCCTGGGTCGAGATCCACGGCGAGGACCGGCGCGTGGAGCTCGACCGCGCCTGCATCCAGGCCGCCTGGCGCGGCCTCGCCTCCACCGCCGCCACCAGGATCCTCGCCGCCTACGGCTTCGTGCCGGACGTGCAGGCGACGACGAAGCTCTATGCCGACACCGATCACACGCTGAACCAGAGCGGCAGCGACCTTTCCTTCATCGAGCAGATCGCGCGCGAGAACGGCTTTGAACTGTGGATCGAATACGGCCGCAACCTGCCCGCCCCCCTCCCCGGCGCGCCGATCGCCATCACCGAAACGGCGCTGCTGAAGCCCTCCCCGCCCCGCGGCGCCACGCCCGGGGTCGCGGTCCTGCTGGCCCCGCCCAGCGCCCCCACGCTGCGTGTGAACGTGCCGCCCGACCAATGCCCCAACGTCACCGCGGTCCAGGTCAACACCGACGTGGAACGCCCCAACGCCGCCAAAGGTGCGGCCGTCGACCCGCGCACCGGCCGGCTCGACCGCACCCAGGCCACCGACCCGCAGCCCGGCGTCGGCAACGGGCCGCGGCTGGTGCAGATCGACGGCGTCAAGCGCGAGCTCTGCGTCACCACCGCGGGCGGCGCCGACGAGCTGCAGGGCAAGCAGGAAGCGGCACTGATCGAAGCCGGCTGGTTCGTCGAGGTCACCGCCAGCACCACCGCGCACATGCTCGGCGGCGTGCTCAAACCGCACGACGTGGTGCCGATAGACGGTATCGGCGACGCCTATTCCGGCCCCTACCAGGTGAAGAGCGTCACGCATGTCATCAACGCCGCCGACCATTTCATGGAATTGCGGCTGCGCAGCAACATCGGCAACAGGGATTGAGCCATGGCGGACGATGGGTTGGACCCCGGACGCGACGCGGAGCGGATGTTCCAGGCCATCGGCGGCCGGTTCTTCGGCAAGTACCGCGGCCTCGTGGTGAGCAACACCGACCCCACCAGCCGCGGCCGGCTGCAGGTGCAGGCCCCGGCCGTGATGGGCGAGGAATCCGTCTGGGCCGCCCCCTGCGTGCCCTATGCCGGCGACAGCGTCGGCTTCTTCGCCCTGCCGCCGGTCGGCGCCGGCGTCTGGGTGGAGTTCGAGGCCGGCGACCCGTCCTACCCGATCTGGACCGGCTGCTACTGGACCGACGGCCAGATCGACGCCGCCGACGCGCTGCCCACGGTCAAGTTCTTCAAGACCGACGCGTTCACCCTCCGCATCGACGACGCCCAGGGCGAAATGGTCATCGAGACCGCCACCGGCTCGCGCATCACCATCAACGCCACCGAGATCAAGCTGGAGGCGCTGCAGGTCACCCAGTCGGCGCAGGGCTGCAAGACCGCGCTCACCCCCGCCTCGTTCGACGTGAACGACGGCACGTTCACGGTGCTGCCGGGATGACCGCGCCCCTGCACGCCATCCGCTACCCCTTCGCCATCGACGCCGGCGCCGGCGCGCTGGCCGAGGAAAGCGACTACGAGACCTATATCCGCCAGCTCATCCGCCAGGTGCTGCTGACCGCGCAGGGCGAGCGCATCAACCGCCCCGATTTCGGCGCCGGTATCCGCAAGCTGGTGTTCGCGCCCGCCTCGCCCACCACCGCCTCGCTGAGCCAGACCTTGGTCTACCAGGCGCTGTCCAACTGGCTCGCCAACCTCATCCGCGTCGAGCAGGTCTCCGTCGCCGCCATCGAGGAGCGCATCCAGATCAACGTCGCCTACACCGTGGTCGCCCAGGGCGAGCGCCGCTTCCTCAACGTGGAGGTGACGCTCTGATGTCCGGCTTCGACCGCCGCACCGCGCTCTGCCGCCAGCCCGCCCCGGCGCGGGTCACCGGCATCGACTTCGTGCAGGTGGTCGATCCGCATGACCAGCACGTGCTGCGTGTCTTCTTCCTCATCGACCCCGACACGCTGGCGGTCCCGATGGTCGCCACCGCCGCGATGCCGGTCGATGCCAGCCCCGCTTTGGTGACGATCGTCAGCATCTCCGGCGGCGAGACGCTGGCGGCGGCCGTGGTGGTCCGGGCGACCTGGATGTCGGTGCCCACCGATGCCGGCCCGCGCACCGTCCTCGAAGTGCAGGTCGCCGAACCGGGCGACTTCTCGATCTACCGGCTGACGGTGCAGGACGCCCGCGTCGATCGCTGGTTCAACGCCGTCGCCTTCTCGTTCAAGCAGGGCTGCCCGTCCGACCTCGACTGCGCCCCGGTGACGGAGTGCCGCGAGGAGGACGCGCCGGAGCCGCGCATCGACTACCTCGCCCGCGACTTCACCAGCTTCGGCAACGCCCTGCTCGACTTCGCCGCCGCCAACTGGCCGCAATGGCGCGAGCGCGTGCCCGCCGATGCCGGCGTGATGCTCATGGAGCTGCTGGCCGCGCTAGGCGACGAATTCTCCTACATCCAGGATCGCGCCGCCCGCGAAGCCTATCTGGACACGGCCACAGAAGGCCGCTCGCGCCGTGGTCTCGCCCGCCTCGTGGACTACCGCCCCGATCCCGGACGCAGCGCCACCACCCTGCTCGCCATCGCGGTCACGGCGGGCGGCGGCTTCGCAGCGGCCGGAACGCCGGTCTGGGCGGTGCGCGAAAGCACGCCGCCGCTCATCTTCGAGCTCGGCACCAGCGTCGCCGACCGGCTCGGCGGATGGCAGTTCTGGGTGCAGTCCGCCTGGAACGCGATCCCGCTGCATCCGCTCGACGACACGCCAGACGGACGCTGCCTGCCAGTGGGCGCCACCGAGGCATATCTTGTCGGCCACGTCCCCACCCTCGGCCAGCTTCCGGTCGGCGATCCCTCCGTCGACCCCGCCAACCCCGGCGCTTTCTGGATCGGCAAATGGGTGATCCTGCGATCGACCCCCGCCGACCCTTCGCTGCCGGCGCGGCGCTGGCTGATACAGATCACCGCGGTCGAGCAGACCGAGGACCCGCTGTTCTTGGTCGACGCCAACGGCAATCCCGACCCGAACGGCAATCCGCTCGACATCACCCGCATCGCCTGGGACCCGGCGCAGGCGCTGCCGTTCGAGCTGTGCCAGGACGAGACCGCCCTGCTCGGCAACATCGTCCCGGCGATTGCCGGCGCCAGCGGCAGCGAGGTGTTCCGCATCGGCGCCTGGACCCCGGCCGAACCCCAGGCCGCTGCCCTGCTGCCGCGCGCGGTCGAACGCCAGGGCGTGTACGACGCACAGAGCGCCGGCCGCCGCCTGGTGCTGCGTTGGAGCCCGCGCCGCACCGAGGCGGCGGGCCTCGCCTGGCTCGATCCGCTGACACCCGACATTGTGCTGCGTGAAGTGGAACCCGCGGGCGGCGGCTTCGTTCCGGTGCCGGGCGCCGATGCCTGGGAGTACCAGCCAAGCCTGATCGATGCTCTCCCGGACGCCCCCGTCTTCACCCTCGAAGAGGGAACGTGGCGCGAGATCATCCGCTTCGAGCGCATCGGCGAGACCATCGTGCACGAGGACTACGCCAGCGGCGCCGGCTTCACCCTGCGCTTCGGCGACGGCGCGTTCGGCCGCGCACCGCCGGACGGCACGCTGTTCGAGGTGCTCTACCGCACCGGCCCCGCCCCCGGCGCGAGCCTCGCCGATGCCAACCTCGCCGCCGACAGCGTCACCATGCTGGTCGAGCCCGGCTCGCAACCGCCGAACCAGCCGCTGGCGCTGGCCAGCGCCGTCACCAACCCGCTGGCCATCACCAGCGGCAGCGACCCGGAACCGCCCGACACCACCCGCATCCTCGCCCCCGAGGCCTGGCGCGCGCGGCCGCTGCGCGCGGTGCGCGACGAGGACTACCGCGCCATCGCCGCGCGCGAGCTGGACTGGGTGCAGCGCGCCGGCGCCCAGGCGCGCTGGACCGGAAGCTGGCTCACCGAGTTCGTCACCGCCGACCCCGAAGGCGCCTTCGCCCTGTCGGAGGCCCACCGCGAGGAACTGGCCGACCTCGTGGACGGCATCCGCCAGGCCGGGCGCGAGGCCTTCGTCGTCGATCCCGACTTCATCTCCATCGACCTCGACATCAGCATCTGCGTGCAGCCCGGGCACTACCCCGGCGACGTGGAGCAGCGGGTGACCGAGGCGTTGACGGGCCGCCGCCGGCCGCACCGCAAGCCCGCCTTCTTCGACCCCGACAACTTCACCTTCGGCGACCCGTTGCGCCGCTCGGCGCTGGAGGCGGCGGTGCAGGCGGTGCCGGGCGTGCACGGCGTCGAGCAGATCCTGATCCGCGCCCGCCGCATCACCGACTGGCGCCCATTCGACGAACCGGACTTCACCATCGGCGCCAACCAGATCATCCGCCTGCAGAACGACGCCAACCTGCCCGAACGCGGGTCCCTGGCGGTCCACGCCCGTACGGGAGCCTAGGCCATGCCCGATCCCTGCTGCCCCTGCGACGCCACCCAGCATCCGCCGCCGCCGGACATCCCGCCCGGGCTCGCTTCGCTGCCGCGGCAATGGGCGGGCTTCGTGGAATACCGCCGGGCGATGCTCGCGGGCATTCCCGCGCATCCTGCCCTCGCGTCCTGGCGCGCGCGCGGCGCCGGCGACCTCGGCGTCATGCTGCTGGAGATGTGGGCCTATGTGCTCGACGTCGTCGGGTTCTACGACGCGCGCATCGCCGACGAGAGCTATATCCGCACCGCGAAGCTGCCGCTGTCCGCGCAACGGCTCGTGCGCCTGCTCGGCTACCGGCCGAAGCCTGCCGTCTCCGCCGCCGCCACGCTGGCCCTGGTCGCCGACGGCGCCGACTCCGTGGTGCTGCCGCCCGGCACCGCGTTTCGTTCCGAGGCGTTCGGCGACGAGCCGCCGCAGGTCTTCGAGATCACCGCCAGCACTACCATCTGGCCACAGCGCAACACCTGGCGCCTCGCCCCGGTGCGCGGGGACGTTTTCGCCGGGCGGCTGCTGTTCGCGCAGGGAACGGCGCGGCTTGCGGTCGGGCAGGTCGTCGTGCTCTCCGGCGCCGGCATACGCCTCGCCGCGCGGGTCAGGACGCTCGCCTCCGAGCGCGCGCTGGACGGCGCCACCTATGTGCGCGCTGACCTCGATCCACCCCCGACCGCGCTTGCCGGCACCGCGCTGTCGGACATCGCCATCGTGGCGCTGACGCAGCAGGCCAGTCCCAATCCCGTCTCCCCCTCGCCGTCGCTGACTGCAGGCCCCACCGCGTCGATCACGCTCGACCGCGTCTATCCCCAGTTGAGCACCGGCGACGTGGTGGTGGTCCAGACCGCCGGCGTGCTGATGGCCGCGACCATCGCCGCCATCGAGATCGACCTCGTCGCAGTGCCAACCGTGACGTCGGCGGCCATCGCGCTCCGCCGCTTCGCCGCGAGCGCCGTGGATACGTCACCGCACCCGGCGATGCCGGTCACGCGGGTGTCGCTGGCGCTGCGCGCCGCGCCGCCCGCCGGCTGGGCCAACGCCTTCCTGATGCGCTTCGGCAGCATCGACGGCGGCACGCCGACCCTGCCGGCGAAGACGCGCATCGCCATGCCAGACGTCGTGCCCACGGCCGCACTTGCGGGTCCGGTGGAACCGCTCGGGGCCGCCCCGGGGCCGGCTGCGGTGCTCGCCAAGGGGACGGAGGCGGAGGGCCCGAAGATCCGCGGCAGCGTTTCCGTGGATGCGGCCGGCAACGGCCTGCTGCAGCCCGCCAGCGACGCCACGCCATTCGCGCCGCTGCGCACGCCCGTCGATCTCTACGGCAATCTCGTGGAAACCACGCGCGGCGAGACCGTCGCCAACGAGATCCTGGGTTCCGCCGATGCGACGCAGGCCTTCCAGAGCTTCACGTTGCAGAAGAAGCCGCTGACCTACCTGCTCGACACCGCCTCGCCCGATCACACGCGGGCCGCGCTGGAACTGCGCGTGAACGGCATCCTCTGGCAGGAGGCGCCCAGCTTCTTCGACGCCGGCCCCACCGACGAGGTCTATGTCGTCCGCCGGGACCCCGACCAGACCGCACGCGTCATCTTCGGCGACGGCATCCGCGGCGCCCGGCCATCCTCGGGCGTCGGCAACGTCACCGCCACCTACCGCTTCGGCGCGGGTGCGGCGAAACCGCCCGCCGGCACCATCACCCAGGTGGCGCGGCAGGTGAAGGGGCTGCGCAGCGTGTTCAACCCGCTGCCCGCCCGCGGCGGCGCCGACGCCGAGGGCGCGGGCATCCTGCGCATCGCCGCCCCGCGCAGCGCGCTGACCCTCGGCCGCGCCGTCTCGCTGGACGATTTCGAGGCGCTGGCTCGCGGCTTTCCCGGTATCGTCAACGCCGCGGCGGCCTGGGCCTTCGACGGATCGTTGCAGCGCGCCAGCGTGAAGATCTGGATCATCGCCGACGGCGGCGACCCGTCGGGCGACCTGCGCGCCAACCTGCGCGGCAATGCCGATCCGCAGGTGCCGATCGTGGTCACGCCGGCAACGCCGGTTCCGATCGACCTGCGCGTGTCGCTGGAAATCAGCGGCCGCTACGACCCCGCCACCGTCCGCCCGGCGGCCAAGGCGGCGCTGGTCGATCCGCAATCCGGCCTGCTGGCGCCGGCCAACGTCGCGATCGGCCGCCCGCTGTTCCGCAGCGAGATCACCGCGCGGCTGCTCGCCGTGCCCGGCGTCCTTGGCGCCACCGTCATGCTCGCGGGCGCGCTGGCACCGGTGGCGTTCATGCCCGGCGAGGGAAGCTATCCCGACGCCGCCGGCCTGCTGGTGGAGTGAGGCGCCATGGCACTCGCCCCGCAGCCCGTCCTGCGCCCCGCCGACGACCGCTACGCGCGCTACTACGCCGAGAAGCTGTGGGACTGGATCCCCGAGATCTACCGCACCGAGGACGGCCAGGCGCAGAACCCAGGCGTGCTGCGCGCCATCGTGGAGCTCATCGCCGAGCAGGCCGCGATCGCCCGGCGCAGCGTGGACCGACTGTGGGAGGATGCGGAGATCGACACCGCCGACGACTGGGCGGTGCCGTATATCGGCGACCTCGTCGCGACCAGGCTGATTTCCGCGCTGAACCTGCAAGGGCGGCGCGCGGATGTTGCCAAGACGATCTTCTACCGCCGCCGCGCCGGCACGCCGCTGGTGCTCGAAACCCTCACCCGCGACATCGGCCGCTGGGACGCCGCCGTGGTCGAGGCGTTCAAGCGCCTCGCGCGCACCCGCCACGGCCTTGATCCCGAACCCGACCCATTGCGCGGGCCGGTCACGCTGACGCCGCCCGGCGGGCTCGCCGATCTGCGCGCGGCGCGAGCCAGCGAGCTGGTGGACGGGGCGTTCGACGAATTCGCCCACACCGCTGATTTCCGCCGGCTCGCGGGCCTGCTGGGCCGGCTGAACATCCCCAAGGTGAACGTCCACGTCTTCCGCCAGAGCGCGTTCCGGGTGACCCACGCCACTGCGCTCGACCTCGGCGCCGAGCGTTTCGTGATCGACCCGTCCGGCCGCGACGTGCCGTTGTTCCGGCCCGGCCTGCGCGGCGACCCGCTGGCCTGGCGGCCCGCGCGCGAATGGGAGGAGATGGCCCCGATCCCCTGCCGGCTACTCAACGCCGCCAACTACCTGCTGACGCAGGACGGCGTGCCGGCGGGACTGGAGCCGCAGCTCGCCCCGCTGGTCGCCCAGCTCGTGCGCGGGGCGGCACGGCTGCGGGCGACGGTCGCCGCTCTGCTCGGCGCCCCGCCGCTGCCCGATATCATGGCGGAGATATTCGCCAATTCCATCACCGCGGACTCGCCCAAGCGCAACCTCATTCCCGATGCGGTGGCGCTGACGATCGGCACCAATTCGGGTGCCGCACCGCTCGGGCCGGACCGCATCGTCGCCGGCGATCTCGGGCGCTGGGGAACCGGGCTGGCGCCGCCGCCGGAGGCGCTGCTGCTCGTCGATCCCGTGCGCGGCCGCATCCTGCTCACCGCCCCGCCCGGCCCCGGCGAGGCGCTGTTCGTCGCGGCCACCCATTACGGAGGCTTCGGCGCGGTCGGCGCGGGCACCTATGACCGCCGCGCCGGGCTAGCCACCGCCAACGTCACGGTTTTCAACCCCGGCCCGCAGGACGGCAACGGCAACGACCTCGCCCCCGGCCCGGTCACCGGCTTCGCCCTGCCGCTCGACGGCGTGCACGAATTCGCCGACAGCAAGACCTATGTGCCGGACGCGCCGCCCGGCAACGTGCTCGGTCCCGTCAACGTCCTCACGCTGCAGGCCGCCGACCGCACCCGCCCCTATATCCGCCTGGTGCCCGATGCCGGCGCGACCAGCCTCACCATCGCCGGCCCCGCCGTGCCGACCCCGCCGCGCGCGCTCACGGTGGACGGGCTGTGGATCGGCATCCTGCCCAGCGGCCTCGCCGACCAGCCTTTGCCGACCGAGGACAGCCTGTGCGTGCCGGTCGAAACGGTCCTCGTCATCGACGGCGTGTTCGACCGCGTCACCATCAGCCGCGCCACGCTTGACCCGGGCGGCGAACGCGCCCGTCTCGATCCGCTGATCGGCCGGCCCATCCCCTATGTCGCGCTGGAAGTCCGCGGCCAGGTGGGGGAACTGGTCATCGAAGGTGCCATCCTCGGCCCGATCCACGAGGCGACGGCGGCCGGCGACCCGTGCTCGATCGGCCGCCTCGTCATCAGCGATTCCATCGTGCAGAGCCTGACCGGCGAGCCTGCCATCGCCACCCGCGTCGCCGCGGTCTCGCTCGCGCGCACGACCGTCTTCGGCGACGTCCACGTGGACCGGCTGGACGCCACCGACAGCCTGATCCAGGGCGTGGTGCGCGTGGTCGACAACCAGCACGGCTGCTTCCGCTTCTCCGCCGCCGCCGACGCGCCCGACGCGCGGCTGCCGCAGCAATACGAATCGCAGCTCTTCCCCGACGGTGTGCCGAACCATTGGTTCGTCTCCCGGCGCTTCGGCGCCCCCGGCTACGCCCAGCTTTCCGAGACCTGCCCCGCCACCGTGTGCCGCGGCGGCGAGAACGGCGCCGAGATGGGCGTCTTCAACCAGGTGCTCGACGCCATCCGACGCGACGACGTGCGCACGAAGCTCGATGAGTTCGCCCCGATCAGCGTGATCGCCGACCTGGTCATCGAGACCTGAAGGAGACTCAAGATGTCGAGCGTGGACATTTCCCGCAAGCTGTTCCAGCCCGCCAAGCATTATGCCGGCGCGGTCTACCAGCAGGGCCGCGTGACGCTCGACAGCGACCAGAACGAGAATGCGATGCTGGCCGGCGAGGAATTGCGGCGCCTGATCTTCGAGGCGATCTGCGGCGGCGGCTCGCCGAATGGCGGCTTTACCGTCGGCAGCGTCACCACCGCCCCGCGGCCCGACGATCCCCAGGTGCTGACCTACGATTTTCCCCTCGGCGCCGGCTCGTTCTATCTCGGCGGCCTGCGCTTCGAGGCGGGGGCGGCGGAGACCTTCCTGGGCCAGAGCGACTGGCTGCAGATCGCACCCGACGGCGGCCTGCCGGCCCCGCCAACCGCCGCCGACCTTGCCGGCGGCCATCGCAACGACCTCGTCTGGCTGGAAGCGTGGGAACAATGCGTCACCGCCACCGAGGACAGCGAGATCCTCGAACGCGCTTTGGGCGGCCCTGACACCACCGCCCGCCTGCGTCGCATGCGCCGCGTGCACGTGACCACCGGCACCGCGGGCGACTGCGCCGCCGCCTTCGCCGCCCTGGAGGCGGGCCTCGCACTAGGCGCAACCGTCGATGCCGACACCGGCGAGGTCGTTTCCGCCACCACCCTGACCATCGGCTTCGATCCCGCGGGCATCACCGAGGACCCCTGCAAGCCGGCCACCCATGCCGGCTTCCTCGGCGCCGACAATCAGGCGTTCCGGGTGCAGATCACCGCACCCGGCCGGTTCATCTGGGGTGCCGACAACGCCTCGCCGCTGTACCGCGTGCAGGCGCAGCCGTTCCAGGAGCCGGGCGGCGGCACCACGCTGCGGCGCATCCACTTCCTCACCCCGCCGCGCGACCAGGCGCATTTCCCGCTGGCCGGCCAGGCGATCGAAGTGCTGCGCTGGGGCGCGCTGCTGCCCAACGGCGAGAAGGTCGCGGAGCCCACAGGGATGCTCGCGACCGTCGAGCGCAGCTACGACCCCGACGACCAGTCCATCGTCATCGCCACCGCCGTGCCACAGGCCTGGCTCGACTGGTTCACCGGCCCGGGCGCGCACGCGCTCAGCAACCGCGACCCGGTGGAGGATCGCCAGTATTTCTTCCTCCGGCTGTGGACCGGCGGGTCCGGCCAGGCGGCCACGCCGGACCTTGGCTTCACGGTCAACACCGCGCAGACGCTGGGTGGCACCGGCCTCACCGTCACCTTCTCCGACACCGGCCGGCCCAGCGATTACTGGGTCGTCGCGGCACGCCCGAACACGCCCGATATCGTCGTGCCCTGGGCGCTGCAGCAGGGCCTGTCGCCGATGGGGCCACGGGTGTTCCTCACACCGTTGGCGATCATTACCTGGAGCCTCGATGCCAACGGCAACCCGGCGCCGACCCCGCATGACTGCCGCCACCGCTTCCGCCCGCTGTGCGAGATGGGCGGCTGCTGCACCGTCACGGTCGGCGACGGACAGGCCTCGTTCGGCGATGTCGGCTCGATCCAGCAGGCGATCGACCTGCTGCCCGCGGGCGGCGGCGAGATCTGCATGCTGCGCGGCACCTATGCCGGGAACGTCCTCATCGACGGGCGCAGCAACATCACGATCACCGGCTGCGGCCCGGACAGCCTGCTGACCGGCACGGGCAGCGCGCTCATCACCGTCAGCAACTCCAGCGACATCCGCATCCGCGCGCTCGGATTCGCCGCCCCCACGGTCCCGGCAATCCACCTGGACGGCAACGACACCGCACCGGTCATCCGGACCATGCTCGAGGCGCTGGCCATCAGCGCCCGCGACACGGTGGCGGTGATCGGCACCGGGCTGCGCGGCGCCGAGGTGCTGGGCTGCGGCATCGACCTTCAGCCGCTTGCCGCCCCCCTCGGCGGCAACACGCAGACCGACCTGCAGCCCGCCGTCTATCTCGCCGGCGACGACCTGCGCGTCGAGCGCTGCCGCATCGAGGTGGACGCGGCGGCGCAGCGCCAGAGCCAGCCGCTCGGCGGCCTGCAGATCGGCGGCGGCTCGCGGCGCGTGCGCATCCGCGACAACCTGATCCGCCGCGGCAACGGCCACGGCATCATCCTCGGCAGCGTGCGCTTCGTGCACGCCGACCCGGCCGGCATCGGCGGTGCCGCGCGCGGCGACCTCATTGCCGACCTGCCGGTCGGCGTCAGAGGCCAGGGCGCGTTCACCTCGATCGGCCTGACGGTCAGTGTGGACGACAACGGCTGCATCACCATCGATCCCGATCCGGGCGGCGGAACCGATGACGGCACGCCTCTCGTCCCCGTCTCAGAAGGCGCGCTGGTCGACGTGGCCATCCTCGACAACAGCATCGCGCAGATGGGCGCCTGCGGCATCTCCGTCGTCCGCTTCTTCGACCTGTCGCGGGCGGCGGACTACATCTCCGTCGAGGGTCTGGAGATCACGCATAACCGCATCACCGCCTGCATGGCGCTCGACGTGCCGACGCTCACGGACGACCAGCGCGTCCACGCGGCGTTCGGGGGCATCACCCTTGCATTCTGCGAGCGGCTGGTGGTGCGCGACAACGTCGTCGCAGATTGCGGCAACACCGCCGGCGACCCCATCTGCGGCCTGTTCGTGCTGCTGGCCGAGGGTGCGGTGGTGGAGCGCAACCGGATCAAGGACAACGGCGTCCGCTCCACCGAGACAATGCGACCCGGCAGGCGCGGCGGCGTGGTGTTCGGGCTCGTGCTGCCGGGGTCGGTGCCGTTCACCCTGCCCTTCCTCAACCGCGCTGGCCTGCGCCAGGACGGCGCGCCGGCCCTGCGCGTGCACGACAACGTGGTGGTGACGCCCGAGGGCCGTGCGCTGGAAGTCATCGCCGTGGGCCCGATAAGCGTGTGCGACAACCAGTTCACCAGCCGTGGCGGGGCGCGGCTGTTCCGCGTGCCGGTGGTTCCGTCGGCAGGGGCCGCGGGATACGGGCTGTCCACGTCGGCCCAGACCACTTACGGCGCGGTGGCGCAGAAGAATGGCGACCCGCTGCTGGCTTTCATCGACCTGCTCGGCGGACTGGTGGTGGCGATCCTGGATCTCGGATTTTCCACCGAGCTCTATTTGCAGTTCCTCGGCTTCAGCGGCCTGACCCTGGTCGATGCCGGGCCGGCCGACCGCACCACGTTCAACAGCGATGACGACGACCTGTTCTTCGGCGGCGAGGTGCTGTTCAACGCCAACCAGGTCTCGCTCGACGCGCTTGCCGCGGACGTGCAGGTGGCGGCGAGCGCCGTGTTGCTGATCAGCACCGACGACGTCGTGATGACATCGAACCAGTGCACCTGCGACCTGCTGCTCGACTTCATCCTGACCAACGCGCTCGTCTTCGGGTTCTCGGTGCACGTGGCCGACAACCGGTTCAAGGAGCCGTTGGGGCTCGGCGCGTTCAGGCCGGTGTTCCTGTCGGCGGCGACGCTCGCCCTGATGAACGAGACGGCCGACAACCAGGGCACGCACTGCTTCTACGCGCTCGGCGCCGCCTCGGTGAGCGTGCTGACGCCGAACCGCAGCATGATCGAACTGTTCCAGGCCAACGCCTGCAACGCCTTCAACCGACAGAACGCCGCCGAGAACAACAAGTATCTGGTGGGCAACGCCATCGTGCAGGGGGGATGAGCCATGGCTGACCGTTCCGGACCCGACGAAGCAGCGGCCCTGACCGATCTGCTGGCGATGGCGCCGGCCGGGGACCGGGCCAGGCTCGCCGGCATCGGCGCGGCGCGGCCGTTGCTGGCGGGACGCGGGACGCAGCTCGCCCGCGAGGCGTTCCGCGCGCAGGCCCGTTTCGGCGCCGACGACCCACGTGCCCAGGCCCTTGCGCTGCTGTCCGCGCGCCAGGCCCTGCGTGTCGCCCGCGTGGAGAGCGAGTTCGCCCGCGCCCAGGTGCCGACGCCGGCGCCGAGCGCCGATGCAACGGTGCTATGGGGCCGCGTATCCCAGGACGGCCAGCCGAAATCCGGCCTGACCGTGAGTGCGCGTGGCCCGAAAGGCGAGGTGCGCGGCTTCGGCTGCACCGACGCGGTCGGCGCCTTCAGCATGGCCGTTCCCGGCACCGGGCCGGTCACGCTGCGGGTCAACGGCCCCGATGGCGCGGTGCTGTATGCCGGCACCGAGCAGATTCCGGCCGCGCCCGGCCGTGTGTTCTATCGCGACATCCAGCTCGGCGCCGCCCCGCCCGACATCTGCCGGCCGCCGGCCGATGATGCCGGCGGCGGGCAGGCGGACACGGTGAAGGTTCCCGACCTGGTCGGGCGCGCCGAAGCCGAGGCGGTGCGCCTGCTCGCCGCGGTGGGGTTGCAGCCAGGGGCGCGCACGGAGGTGGACGCCCCGGAGCAGGCCGGGCAGGTCATCCGCCATGCGCCCGAGGCAAATACCGCCGTGCCGAAAGGCAGCGCCGTGGACCTCGTGGTCGGCATCCACACGGATGTTGGCGTGCCCGCGCTGGTCGGCCTGCGGTTGCCCGATGCGCGCGCGATGCTGGAGAAGACCGGGCTGACCGTGAGCGGCATCGAGCTCGTGGTCGATGACCGGCGCCAGGGGTTCGTGCTGAAGCAGGATCCCGATGCGGGAACCCGCGTGCCGCCGACGCAGGGGGTGGCGCTGGCCGTGGGGGTGCCGGAGAAGGCCGCCCCGCCTTTGCTGGTGCTCGATCTCGTCGCACTGGACCCGCGTTTCGCGCCGGTGCGGCTGAGTGGCGAGGAATTGTTCGCGCGGGCGAACACGCTGGGCCTGCGCGACCGGAGCGCGCTGGCCGACATCGCCGCCGCTGCCGACGACAAGGTGCGCGACGCCTTCGGCCTGCCCGCCTTGCGTGACGCGCAGGCGCTGAAACGCGTGCTCCGCGACGTGCTGGCGCGGACGGAGTAGCGGCGCGTGGCGCTGGCCCTCGCCCGCGGCAAGGCGCGGCCGGCCCCGGCAAAACGCGCGCCGAAGCGGGCCGCGCGACCGCCGGTGCAGGCCAAGCTCGAGGTGGGCCCGGCGCGCGACCGGTTCGAGCAGGAGGCCGATCGCGTCGCCGACCGCGCCATGCGCATGCCCGATGGGGCGGCCGCGCCGGCTCCGGCGATCGCCCCGCTCGCCATCCAGCGCGCGCTGCTGGAATACCCCGAGGAAACGGCATCCGAGAAACGCCGCCATCCCCCGGTGCCCCTGCCCGGACGCCATCGCCCTGCCCCCGGCCCCGAACAGCGCGAGGAGGAGGCGCGAAAGACCGAAGGCATGTTGCCGCTGCAGCGTGCGGTCGACACATGCAAGGCAACGGTGACGCCGGACGAGGACCCGCACAAGAACGGCGATTGCGGCGCGTCCCTGGTCGATCACGTTCAGAAGAAGGCGGCGGACGGTTCCGGGCCGGCGCCGACCGGCGTGCAGGCAACCGTGGAGCACGCGCGGGCCGGAGGCGGCGCACCGCTGTCGCCGGAAACGCGCGCCAACATGGAGAGCCGGCTCGGGCGCGATTTCGGCGGCGTACGGGTGCACACCGGAGCGCCCGCGGCAACGGCCGCGCGGGCGGTCGGCGCCAAGGCGTTCACCGTCGGCCGCGACGTGTTCTTCGGCGCCGGCCGCTACCGGCCCGACACGGGCGGGGGGCGGCAGCTGCTGGCGCATGAGCTGGTGCACACCATCCAGCAGGGCGGCGGCTCGGCGCGGGCGCAGCCGGCGCGGCTGCAACGCAAGACCGGTGCCGAGGCAAAGGCGGAGGTCAAGAAGCCCGCCCCCGAAGCCAAGGCGCCATCAGAGATCAAGAAGGACGAGGAGGTCGCCGACGATCCGAAGGTGTTCGATCCCGGCGCGCCCACGCTCGGCCGCATCGAGGCCAAGAAGATCGGCAAGAAGAAAGGCACGATGGAAGTGCCGACCTTGCAATTGCCCATGGTGGCCGGCGACCTGAAGGGCACTGCCAGGCATACCGCGAAAGATGTGCAAGGAAGCCCCGGCCCGGAGTTCGACCCGATCTACAAGACCAAGCCCTTTACGTTCAAAGGCCGTACCCCGCGTTCCACCAGCCATTACGCCTACGAGACCTGGGTGAATGGCATGATCGCGAAGGGCGCCGTGCCCAAGATCAAGGCGCTCATCCCCGAAGTCGCGGGGGCGAGGAAGAAGTCGGTGGTCACGGATGAGAATGGCAGCCGCGTCTTCTACCTGATCCTCGCCAGGCAAGACCCCGGCAAAGCGGATTTCATGCTGATCGGCACGCAGGAGGAACTGGCCGACAAGGCGCGCCTCGCGAACCGGGCGGACCCGAGCCACAAGCTCGTCGTGCCGTCCTGGGACAAGAGCGGCAAGACCGGCAAGGACACGTATTCCGACGCCGACCACATCCAGGACCTGCAGCTCGGCGGCGCCGACGCGTTCGAGAACATGTGGCTATGGCAACAGGATGCCAACCGCACGGCCGGGAGCCAGGTCAGCGGCCACATCAACAGCCAGTTGACCGCCCTGATCAAGGCCGCTTCGGGCAAGACCAAGGGATCAAAGGGGAACAAGGGGAGTTTCTGGAAGCCCGACCGGGCGGCGATGAAGGAACCGGACGCGGCCGAGGTGCGCGAAAGCTGGCAGATCGTCTTCCGCAAGGTCGAGGCGCTGGAAGGCAAGTTCTCCGAACTGCACTGGACGCGCAGCGAGATCGAGGACGGCGACCACCTGCAGCAGCTGCGCGTGCTGACGGACGACGAGCTGGCCGCCGAAGGCCTGCTCATGACGAAAAAATACAAGCAGGGAACCGGCCCCAGCGACGTGCACGTGTTCACCAGCCCGGCGGGCGGCGCGCGCCGGCGGCTCGCGCGCGTCAAGGGCGGCAAGGCGGGCGAGCTGCGCTACCGCCTCGCGGACCGCCCGAACGGCGAGATCTACAAGGGCTTCAGGCTCAACGAGAAGGACGGCATCGACTACACGATCCAGGACTCGATCAAGGAGGGCCGCGTGACCGGGACGCTGACCGGGAAGGCCTTCGACAAGGTGGATGCGGTGACGTTCGGCCCCGCGCTCTCGTTCGACATCAAGCAGTCGCGCAATCTCGGCTTCGGCGGCTACGTCGACAAGAAGCAGATCCAGGAACGGTTGAGCGAACTGGCCGAAAAGCGCGCCGCGGCCATCAAGGGCAGCAGCCCGTTCGAGGTTGTGGAGGCCGGCATCAGCGCCGATGGTGAGCTGTACGCCGACGCCCGGGTGACCGCCACCAAGGCGCTGTTCCCGGGCTTCGACTTCCCCGCGAGCATTCGCGGCGACAGCCTGTTCGTCGATGTTCCCCTGCCCGCGCAGCGGCTGGATCTCGGCACTATCCATGTGCCGGAGGCGAGCCTGCGGCTCGGCGCCAATTCCGCCGGGGTGTTCGTCGAGGGCTCGGCCATTCTGGTGATCGACGGGCTTGGCAGCGGGCGGCTGACCGCGACAATCGGCAAGCAGGGGCCGCACGTATTGGGCAGCTTCGACTTCGATCTCGCGTTCCTGAAAGATACGCGTGCCAGCTTCGATTACGACTACGCGACCGATGCGTTCACGCTGAAGCTGGAACAGGATATCCGGGCGGGCGCCCTGCCTGGCGTTGCCTCGGGTCATGTCTCGGTGAGCATTTCGCGTGGCGCGCCCGGGGGGATGAAAGACGGCGAAGCGGCCGGCGGCGGGACCGATACGGCCGCTCCGGCCGCGGCAGGCGGGCTCGGGGTCGGCGTTTCCGGCGAGTTGAAGCTTGCGGGCGCACTCGCCGGCGCCGTGGTGCAGGTGTCGTGGAATCCCGAGCAGGGCGTGGTCATCGCCGCCGACAACATCAAACTGCCGGTGGACAAGATCCCGGGCGTGCAGAACGCCACCGTTTCGGTGCATGCGCGGCGCGACCCCGAAACCGGCGAATGGCATGTCAGCGGCGCCGGCGGCGCGGACTTCCAGATCGCCGCCGTGAAGGGCACGCTGGAAGTCGCCGTCGACGGCGCGGCCGTGACCATTCACGGCCACGGCGACTTCGAGAAAGGGCCGGCCAAGGGTGCGGTCGATATCGTCGCGACCAATATGGCCCGCGACGCCGACGGAACGCCGCGGCCGGATAAGCCCGCGGACAAGTTCACCGTCTCCGGCAAGGGTGCGGCCGAGGTCGTGTTCGGCAAGGTGCTGCGCGGCGCCGCGGGGCTGGAGGTGACGCCGGACGCACGGGTGATCGTGGCCGGCGAAGTGAGCCTGAAGCCGCATCTCGAGGTGTTCAGGAAATGGGGCGACACCAAGCGCCTGGCCCATGGGGCGACGCCTGACTTCCCGATCTGGGGCATATCGATCGCCGGCTTCGGCATCGGCGTGTTCGCGTTCTTCGACGCCAATCTCGACCTCGACGCCTTCCTTGGCCCGGGAATACTGGAGAATGCCCGGGCCGGCGTGAAATTCGACCTCGAACATCCCGAGGACGCGGTCATCGACGGATGCGGCGACTTCACTGTGCCCGCCGGCGCCGGACTCACGCTGGATATCGGCGGCGGCCTCAAGATCGAGGTCGGGCCGGCCGAGGGAAAGGGCCGTGTCGGCCTCGACGCGAGGTTGGGCCTGGAGGCGCATGGCGGCGCCCATGTCGGCATCCACTGGTCGCGCCAGGAGGGGTTGTCGGTGGCGGCAACCGTGTGCGGCGTGGCGCGCCCGCAGTTCGAGGTGAACGCCAATGCCAGCCTGACCGTCTCGGTCGACCTCTGGCTGACCTCGGTGTCCAAGACCTGGGGGCCGTGGAAGGAGCCGCTGGGCAAGTTCGGCCCGGAACTGGAAGTGGGCTTCACGGCGCCGGTGAAGTGGAGCGAGGCCAATGGCCTGGATTTCGACATCAACAAGATCGACATCCAACGCCCCGAGATCGACGTGGCGGACCTGATGAAGTCCGCCTTCCTGGCCCTGGTGTGATCATGCCCCGCGCTCGTCCTGGAAGCTGCGGCGGTCGAGGCCGTGCTTCTTGAGCAGGCGCCCGAAGGTCCGCCGCTCGGTGCCGGCCAGCCGGGCGGCGGCGGAGACGTTGCCGCCGACATCGCGCATGACCCGTTGCAGATAGCCGGCCTCGGCCGCCTGGAGCGCGGCTGCCTTCACCTGCCGCAGGCTTTCCGCCGCTGCCGCTGGGCCGCGCGTCGCGGGCGGCGCGATGATGTCGTGCTCGGCGAGCACCGCCTGCCGTTCGACGAAGCTTTGCAACTCGCGGACATTGCCCGGCCATGGCTGCGCTTCGATCCAGGCGAGCGTGTCCGGTGCGAAGCGCAGCCGGCGCGGGCCGGTTGCGTTGATCCGGTCGAGGAAATGGATCGCGAGGCGCATCGCATCGCCGGGCCGCTCGCGCAGCGGCGGCATCACCACCCGGCCGACATCGAGCCGGAAATACAGATCAGCACGGAAGCGGCGCGCGGCCGTGAGTTCCGCGAGCGAGGTGTTGGCTGCCGCCACGACCCGGGCATCGGCGTGGCGCAGGACATCGCCGCCGAGGCGGCGGTATTCCTTGCTTTGCAGGAAACGCAGGAGCACGGCCTGGGCATGCGGGCTGAGCGCGTCGATCTCGTCGAGAAACAGCGTGCCGCCATCGGCCTGTTCGACCAGCCCGCCGGCCGCCATGCGCGCATCGGTGAAGGCGCCGGCGCGATGGCCGAACAGTTCGTTCTCCAGCATGCCGTCAGGCAAGGCGGCGCAGTTCACCGGCACGAACGCCCCGGACCGGCGCGCGCTGAGATCGTGCAGCGCCCGCGCTGCCAGTTCCTTCCCGGTGCCGGTTTCGCCTTCGATGAGCACGGTAAGGTCGCAGGACGACAGCTTGCGCAGGGTGCGCAGCGCGTCGACGAACCAGGGCGCCTGCCCGACCAGGCCATCGCCCGCCGGCGCCGGGACGCGCGGCATCGCGGCGGCAAGGCGGCGCAGCCGCAGGTCGAGCTCATCGGACGAGAACGGCGCGAAGATCACCTCGTCGTAAGGCCCGAACAGGTCGCAGTCGACGCGCAAGCCCTGCGGCACCACGACCAGCACGCGAAGCTGGCGCCGGTCGAGAGCGTGCAGCCAACGGCGGATCGCACCGCCGTCGCCATCCGTCAGCAGGACGCCGATGCATTTGCGGGCCGTATCGGGCTCGCCCGCGGGCCGTTCGGCGGCAAGGTTGTAGCCGAGGCGCTGGATGGCACCGCGCAGATGCTGCTCGGTATTGGGACTTCCGCCGCCGAACAGGACGACCGGCGGTGCCGTGGCGTGCTGATGCGTGTCCGCCATGATGATGACCGCCCAGGCGGCCGATCCGTGCCGAAAGGCGCTGAACTGCCGCCGGGATCCGCTCCCTTCGTGTTTGCGTTGCGACGCTTCAGGTGGCGCGAGGTTGCGCAACCCTTTGACGAGGGTCAAGTTTCAGACCGCGACAGAGACACATTCGCCGCGCCTGCCCGGCAGCGGCAAGCGTCGTGATTGTTCCACGGCGCAACTGCGACTTCAACGAAGAGTCAGGGACTGCACCGGCATTCCCCTCGCGCAATCGTGACGCAGGCGGTCGGGTTTCATGGCGCACCGCCTCAGGTCCTGGTCGGTTCCGCGCACACGGCCCATCGCCGCGTGGATTTCCAGCACGCCATCCACGTGCACACCGCTGAAGCCGCTGGCGACGTGCGCGTCGTAACAGTAGACGGCGGCGTCACGCCTTTGTTTTTGACAACGCACCGACCGGACCTCTAGCGTTTGCAACGCTCCGATCGCATCACGTGCCTGCAGGCTTGGTGAAGGGGCCGATTGCAGGCCCCGCGGTCAACGGGAGGTCAACGGCCATGGCGCGAGGCGCGTGGGCTGTTACGGGGGCTGTGCTGCTGCTATCTCTGGCGCCGCTGTTCGGCTGCTACGACGCCGGGCCGAAATCGGGCCGGGTGCTGGACGAGGCAAAGGTCGCCGGCCGGGACGCGGCTTCGTTTCCCGCGGCCGACGAGGATTTCTTCCGCGATATGGACCGTGGCGTGGCGCTGGCCGCCGACGAGGTCAAGGGTCGCAACATGTGGCTGGTGTGGACCGGCGGCGACGACCGGTTCTGGGACGTGATGACCCGCGCGAGCTTCGGCGCCTTCGACCTGTTGAAGACGCTGTCCTCGCATCCTTCCCTGCATTATGGCCGCGACAATCGCTTCGCCTATCTCGGTGCGATCAACGAGCCCTGCTTCGAGAAGGCGACCGGCCCGGACCCGGATCGGTTCGGGCTGTGGCTGGACAAGCGCAAACCCGGATGCGCGCCGGACCCGTTCGAGAACGAACAGAAATATCCGGGCGTGAAGATCGGCGCGCGCGGCCGGAACATCCCGGTCGGCTCCTATTACGGCATGGCGAGCGGCGTGGTCGGGCTGCGGCTGTTCCCGAACCCGGATTTCGACGAGGCGGCCGCGAAGAAGTGGGACCCGAAGCGGTATTACGACGATCCCGGCTATTATCTTTCGAAGGAGCTGGTGCGGCCCTATCGCGTGGGGATGAGTTGCGGATTCTGCCATGTCGGGCCGAGCCCGGTGCATCCGCCTGCCGATCCGGAGAACCCGGCCTGGGCCGATCTCAGTTCCACCGTCGGCGCGCAGTATCTGTGGATCGACCGGATCTTCGTGTGGAACAACGATCCGGCGAACTACATGTTCCAACTTGTGCACACCTGGCGGCCGGGGACGCTGGACACGTCGCTGGTTTCCAGCGACTACATCAACAACCCACGCACGATGAATGCCGTCTACAGCCTGGGCGCGCGGCTGGCGATCGCGCAGCGCTGGGGGCAGGAGAAGCTGAGCGTCGCCAATCTGCACAACAAGCAGTTCAACGATTTCGTGAGTTCGGGTCCGCTCACGCAGTTCTTCGCGCCGCCCGACACGGCGCTGACGCCGCGGGTGCTGAAGGACGGTTCCGATTCGGTGGGCGCGCTGGGTGCGCTGAACCGGGTGTACCTGAATATCGGGCTGTTCAGCGAGGAGTGGCTGCTGCACTTCAACGCCCTGGTCGGCGGCATCCCGATCACGCCGATCGAGATTGCGGTCGCGCAGAAGAATTCCAGCTACTGGAACGCGACCGAGATGCAGACGCCGGCCACAGCGCTGTTCCTGCTCAAGGCCGGCCAGCCCGACAAGCTGAAGGATGCGCCGGGGGGCGAGCAATACCTCACGACGGATCAGGCGGTGCTGGATCGCGGCAAGACGGTCTTTGCCGAGACCTGCGCGCGTTGCCACTCCAGCAAGCAGCCGGCGCCGGCGGAGGGGCTGGATCCCGCGGGATGCGCCGGTCCGGGCTATCTGCAGTGCTGGAACCGCTATTGGGAGTGGACGAAGACCGAGGACTACAAGGCGAAGATGCGCGCCATCGTGCGCGCGCCGGATTTCCTCGACGGCAATTTCCTCTCCACCGAGGCGCGCGTTCCCGTGACGCTGCTGCAAACCAACGCCTGCAGCCCGTTGGCGACGAATGCGCTGGCCGGCAACATCTGGGACAATTTCTCCTCGGACTCCTACAAGCAGTTGCCGTCGGTGGGCATGATCACCGTGCATGACCCGTTCACCGGCGCATCCCGCCAGTACAGCATGCCCGCAGGCGGGCGCGGCTATACCAGGCCGCCGTCGCTGATCAGCGTGTGGTCCACGGCGCCATTCCTGCTGAACAACACGCTGGGCACGTTCGATCCGAGCCCGGCGGTGGATGCGCGGATGCGGTCGTTCCAATCGGGGATCGAGCAGCTGTTATGGCCAGAGAAGCGTGCGAAAGACCCGGTGCTGGGCGACAAGGTGCCGGGCACCATTGATCGCACCACCGCGCGAAGCTGGCTGTCGGTGCCGGCAGGCTATCTGCCAGAGATGGCGTTGCCGCTGCGCAGTACGCTGAACCGGTGGCTGCCCTGGCTGTTCACCGCGGGGGGCGATATCCGCATCGGACCGATCCCGCCGGGCACGCCGGTGAGCCTGCTGTCCAACCTGATGCTATTGCCGGAGAGCGGCGATGCTGCAGAGCGCGTGGGCCATGTCGCGAAGGTTCTGGACGTGCTGCTGAAGGTCAGGCGCGCCCTGGAAGTGCTGCCGGAGAACGCAAGCGATGACGACGCGCGCAAGGTGTTCGCGGATCTCGCGGAGCCGCTGCTGTCACTGAGCAAGTGTCCGGACTTCCTGGTCAATCGGGGCCATTATTTCGGCACCGGCTACCAGCAGGCCGAGCCGCCTCTCAGTGATGACGACAAGCGGGCGCTGATCGAATTCATCAAGACGTTCTGATACGGCCCGCATGCCCGCGCACGGCGCTCCCGATTGCGACTACGTCATCGTGGGATCCGGCGCCGGCGGCGGCACCCTTGCGGCGCGGCTGGCGGAAGCGGGGATGCGCGTGGTGCTGCTGGAAGCCGGCGGCGATCCGCGTGCCATTCCGGCTGGCGACGCGCGGCTGCCCGATGACTACGACGTGCCCGCTTTCCATCCCTTTGCATCGGAGAACCCGGCGATGCGGTGGGACTTCTTCGTGCGGCACTATGCCTGCGCCGCACAGCAGCGCCGCGATCCGAAATACATCGAGCCCCGTGGCGGCGTGCTGTATCCGCGGGCGGCCGCGCTGGGTGGCTGCACCGCCCACAACGCGATGATCCTGGTTCGCCCGCCCGCCAGCGACTGGGATGCGATTGCCGATGCGACCGGTGACCCATCGTGGCGCGGCGCGCGCATGCAGCGCTACTTCCGACGGCTGGAGGATTGCCGCCACCGGCCGGTCTGGCGGTTGCTGTCGTGGCTGGGGATCGATCCGACACGGCATGGCTGGGGCGGTTGGCTGCAGACCGAGAAGGCCATGCCCTTGTCTGTCTTGCGCGACCGCAAGCTGATGCGCGTGCTGGCGGAGTCGGCATTGGAGGTGCTTGAGGACGGCCGGGGCATGGTGCGGCGGCTGCGCTGGCTGGTGCGCGGCAAGGCCGATCCGAACGACTGGCGCCTCGTGCGTGAAAACGCCGATGGCATCTGCTACACGCCGCTGTCCACGCGCGGCCACCAGCGCATGGGTGCGCGTGAGCGGGTGCTGGACGTCGCAGCGCGTCATCCCGACCGGCTGCGCGTGGTGCTCGGCGCGCTTGCAACACGCGTGCTGCTGGACGACGGCAATCGGGCCATCGGCGTGGAATATCTCAGCGGCGCACGGCTCTACCGGGCGCATGCCGAACCGGACGACTTGCCTGGCGAGCTGTGCCGGATTCATGCCGGGCGCGAGGTGATCCTTGCCGGCGGCGCGTTCAACACGCCGCAGATCTTGATGCTGTCGGGCATCGGCGCTGCCGGCGCCTTGGAGCGGCATGGCATTGCCGTGCGCGTCGACCTGCCGGGAGTCGGGCGCAACCTGCAGGATCGCTACGAGATCGGCGTGGTCAACCGCATGGCCTTCGAATGGCGCGTGCTGCGCGGGGCACGGTTCGAGCGCGGCGATCCGGGATATCGCGCCTGGGCCAATCGCCGCCGGGGCATGTACACCTCGAACGGTGCGGCGCTGGCGGTCATTCACCGGTCCAGACCGGCAGCTTCCCAGCCCGACCTGCTTCTCATGGCCCTGCTCGGGTTGTTCAAGGGCTATTTCCCGACCTATTCGCGGCTGATCGCCGAGCACCACGACTACCTGTCGTGGTGCGTCCTGAAGGCGCACACCGCCAACCGGGCCGGCACGGTTACGTTGCATTCGGCCGATCCGCGCGACACGCCGCAGATCGATTTCCACTATTTCGAGGAGGGCGACGACCCGCAGGCGCGCGACCTGAAGGCGGTGGTGGCCGGCATCCGCGCCGTGCGGCGCATGACGCAGCGGATGAAAGACGACGGGCTGATCGCCGCGGAGGAATTGCCCGGCGCGCATCTGCAGTCCGACGCCGAGCTGGAAGGCTTCGTGCGCGACAATGCGTGGGGCCATCACGCATCCTGCAGCTGCGCGATCGGGCCGCGCGAGGCCGGCGGCGTGCTGGGCAGCGATTTCAGGGTGCACGGCACGCACGGCCTGCGGGTCGTGGACGCTTCGGTGTTTCCACGCATCCCTGGCTTCTTCATTGCCTGCGCCGTCTACATGATCGCCGAGAAAGCAGCCGACGTGATCGTGGCCGATGCCCGGACCAGCGGGGGAACGTGACATGCTGTTGCAGGCGTTGCACCGGGCGCTGATCGGGTTGCTGCACGTGGAACGGCGGGTGGACCCGTTCTTCCGCCCGCTGTTCGACCGCCTGTTGCAGGAACCGCTGGCGAGCCTGGCGCAGGCGCTGATCCTGCGCCGCCAGACAATGCGCGGCGCCGGACTCGCCGAGGAAACCATGCTGCCCGACGAGGAAGCCTGCGTTGCTTCCATCGTCGCGGACATGGCCGGGTATATGCGCGCGAACCACGCGCCGGGGCATTTCGAGCGCGCGGGCAACACCAAGACCCATGGCGTCGTCCGCGGCGCCTTCACCGTGTTCCCCGACCTTCCCCTGGCGTTCCGGCACGGCCTGTTCGCGACACCGCGTGCCTATCCGGCCTGGGTGCGCTTCGCCGGGCCCGGCCCGGACAGCCCGCCCGATATCGACGATGTCGGCGTGCTCAGCATCGGCATCAAGGTCATGGGGGTGCCGGGCGCGAAACTGCTGGACGACGAGCGCTTCACCCAGGACTTCACCGCCATCAGTACGCCGACCTTCACCACGCCGAACCTGCGCGAGAACGCCAAGCTGCAGGCGGCCATCCGGCGTGGGCTGCCGCTGTTCTATTTCGTCAACCTGCACGACAGCCATCTGCTCGATGCGATCATGCAGGGCCTGTGGGCGCGCACGCAGAGCAGCCCGCTGGAGACGCCTTACTGGGGCTGCGTGCCTTATGCCCTGGGCACGGGTCAGGCCATGCAATACGCGCTGCATCCGCGGCTCGCCACGCGCAGCCATGTGCCGCGCCTGCCGCTGCGCCCACCGGACAACTACCTGCGCGAAGCGATGGCGGCGACACTCGCGCGCGGGGAAGCGGCGTTCGACTTCGTGGTGCAGTTGCAGACGGACCCGGTGCGCATGCCCATCGAGAACGCCTCGGTACGCTGGCCGGCGCAGCTGTCGCCGCCGGTGCGCGTGGCCACGCTGACGCTGCCGCGGCAGGTGTTCGACAGCGCGGAGCAGCTCGCCTTCGCCAGCCGCCTGTCGATCAACCCCTGGCACTGCCTGCCGGAGCATCGCCCGCTGGGCAATCAGAACCGCGGACGGTTGCGCATCTACACGGAACTGTCGCGGTTGCGGCAGGAGATGAACGCCACGCCGCATGAAGAACCGACGGGCGAAGAGACCTTTGGGGCCTAGGGCCAGAAGCCCCGCTCTTCAGCCATGCACACCGGCAATCCAGCGCAACGCCCGCAGCCCCGGCAGGAAGAAATACGCGCCGCCGCGCACGGTGACGAATTGCGGCAGGCCGGCGATGCGGCGATTCAACCCGCTTGTTTGTGCCATGGTGAAAACGCCGGCGGGCGGGCCGCCCGGCAGGCCCTCGCGCGGGGCCGTCAGCGGGTCGCGTTCGCCGGTAAGGCCGTCGAAGGCGATGCCGGCGAGCCAGGCGCCCTGCACGAACTCGAACTGGCGGGAGATGTTGGCGTTCAGGCAGATGAAATGCAGCCCGGCCTCCGCCGCTGCCGGCGCACGCAACGCCGCCTCGGGCGACATCTGCACGCCGTAGTCGCGGCCGCGCCGGAGCATCCGGTGAAAGCGCGTTGAGGAAATCAAGTCGTCGCGCAGCGCCTGGTGGACCAGGCCGAGGTCTCGCAGCAGCCGCGACAGCGTGCCGCGCGTGCCCGGCGGCAGGTCGGCGTTGCGCGGGTTGGCGCGGCGGATATGGGCGCCGAGCGGGCAGACCAGGCCGTCCGCATCGGCGTCGAAGGTGAAGCTGTTCTGGCGGATATCGTCGGTATCCGGGCCCACCCCCGGGATCGGGCCGCCGGTCTGGGGCAGCAATGGCGCGCCGGATATTTGCCGCCCGACGATCGCTTCGGCGAGCCGCGTGCGCGCTTCGGCGTTGCCGCCCACCTCATTGTCGAGGAAACGCCAGAATCCGCCGACATCCTGCTGCAACTGGCGGAACACGAGATAGCAGCCGTTGCGGCCGAGATCGTGCCGTTCCGGGTGATCCTCGGCGGGGGGCAGCAGGGCCGCAGGGTCCAGTGCGGGGTCAAGCAGCGGCCGGTCCGTGTATTTGCCGTATTCGTTGGGATAGCCGAGCAGCATCTCGCCGGTCGCGACGAGGTTGCTGTAGGTCTCGTGGGCGGATTCCGCGGGATCGGGCTTCCCGGTCCAGTCGATCGTGGGCTGGCTGACGCCATCGAGGAAGCCGAAGGGCTCGTGCTGGTCGAGCGTTGCCGTCTGGAGCAATTCCAGCACTGTGAAGGCGCTGTCCCAGGGCGGCGCCATCACCGTGCGCATCCAGTCCTGCAGCCGCTCCGGCGTGGCGTAGAGCAACAGCAGCAGATGCGGCATGTGGGTGGCAGTGCCCCAGCGCCATCGATCCGGCGCGTTGGCGCCGATGTCGCCGAGACGGCGGGAGCGGCTTTCGTCGCCGGCCATGCCGGAGAGAAATTCGGCAGAGAAGCCACCGAGTGCCTGTTCCGGCAGGCGCAGCGCGCGCAACCCCTCGCAGGTCAGCGCGATGTTCAGCGTCCCTTCCTGCGGCGTGTCGAGATGGGCCATGCTGGTGACTGGCGCCGCTTCAAGCCAGGCGCGCGCCGCCACCGTATCGGCGATGCGCAGAAGCAGGAAGCGTGCCGCCGTCAGTTGCCCGTAGCCGGAGCGGACCAGGCCCTGGATGTCGGCGGCATCGGTCGCGGGCGTTGGCATGGGATTGCTCACACCATCTGCAGGAAGCGGCGGGTCTCGGCTTCGGTCATGGCCGACGCCTCGATCGCGGCGCGGATGGCGCTGTTGCGGGCGAGGTCGTAGGCGGTAAGGCCGGGATAGGCCTTGTACCAGACGGACGTCACCAGCTGGCGCCGGCGGATGTAGTATTTGAACTTCTGCTCGTCCTTGGCGCCGCCCAGGATCAGGAAATTGGTCTTCGGATAGCCGACGCCATTGCTGAACACGAGGTTCAGCCCCCAGGCGACCTTGTTGATGAAATCGTCCATGTAGCTGTCCAGGCTGCCGTCGTAGTTGCTGGCGAAGAACAGCCGCCGGCCGCCCTCCAGGAAGACCCAGCGGGCGAAATGGATGGACGGCACCCGCGCCAGGCGGCCGCGCGTGTAGATGTGGCGGGTGGTGGCGTTCACCACCCAGAGCAGGAATACCAGCGTCCAGTACCGGAACCGGCCCGGCTTGATGCTGCCATAGGCGCTGAACTGGTTGCTGACGTCGTGGTCCTCGATCGCGCCGAGGGCGGCGAGATGTGCCGCGGCCGGGCGCGGCGTGATCTCCGCGTCGCTGCGTTCGAGCTGGCGCAGGCGGATGAGGTAGAACGGCAGGCCCAGCAGCAGGAACGGCGCCAGCGCCAGCAGCGCCAGCGCGACCCCGGCGGCATGGAGGATGTTGCGCAATTGCCAGCCCGGCGGCGTGGACGTCGGCTGGGTCAGCGACAGCCGCCCGGCCTGCCTCTCCGCCGCAACGAAGGCGATCAGGCGGGCGCGGATCTCGCGCGGCGGCTGCTGCGGAAGCACGGCTGCATGTTCGCGCAGATAGGCCACCAAGGCGGCCCGCAGCGCTGCTTCCTCGCGCACCTGGCGCACCGTGCGGCCGACCCAGTTGACATAATAGGTGGCCGGCGGCGTGGCGTGGTCCTGCATCCATCGCAACAGGTTCGTGCCCGGCTGGAAATCCCGGCAATAGCCGAAGACCCGGCGCAGGCCGTCCGGCGTGCGTTCCGCGAGCTCATGCAGGAACGCGTCGCCATCGCCATCGCAGTCGCCGAGAAAGGCAAGGTATGGCGGCGGCGCCTCGGCGCCCGCCGCGAGGTCTTCCAGGATCACGATGCGGGCGAAATGCAGCCGTTCGAAGGCGCCGAAGGGGATCAACGCATTGGCGGGGTCGGCCTGCCCGGGCAGGCTGGTCATCGAGGTGAGCAGTTGCTCCAGCTCTGCCCGGCGCGTTGAGTCGAGCGTGGCGCACACCATGAAGGCCGATTGGGGGGTCATCCAGTGCGGCCCGCTGCCGGGCTGAGCGTCAGGTCTGTCGCACAGCGGACATCCTAGGCCGCCTCCGTCGGGAACTGCAGGGCGAAATCGATCAGCCGCGCCTTGTTCCAGTACACCTTGCCCAGGTACAGCCCAGGCGAGACCTGCCGGATCTCGTCGCGGATCCATTGCGCGACCAGCGACGTTTCGGAATAGTCGAGCACGATGCAGTCCTTGCCGTCGAGCCAGCTTGGTCCCTTGTAGACGCGGGCGACGATGGCGTTGATGCCGAACGGCAGGATGCGGTTGCGCAGCAGGCCCTTCTCCGCATCGAACACCTTGCCCTGCCAGGCGAATATGTTGATCAGCGAAGCGATCTCCGGCGTGAAGCGGGTGCCGGGCGCGACGATCGCGGTTCCCTCCCCCTGCCCGTTCGGGATGTCGCCCGTGGGGCTGCCGGTGAAGAGGGCATCGAGCTCCTGCTGCGACATCTTCTGCAGGTCGGCGACCGTGATTGCCATTGCCGAAGACCTTTCACATGTGCCGGAAATGTGCGGTTGCAGCCTCGTGATTTCGGGCGGCCAGCGAACGCTTCATCGGAAAGCATGCACAACCCGGCATGCGCTTTGCAATCTTCGCCTGCGCCGATGCCGGCGGCCGGGGCGGTCCTCCCTTAACTGTTTATCTTGTTGCCAGGGTGAGCCGCGCGCGGCCAGGCGAAAAAGCGGGCGTCCGAGATTGATTGTTGCAGCCGGGAACCGGGGTTATACTTGTGCATACGACGTGACAATCGTGCGGCAGGACCGCCGCCACTGCGGCGTGGATCGTATTTCGCGTCGCCGGCCGGCCGGTTTCCGGGCCATCGCACCCGGTTCAAGGGGCACGACTCCAGGATCATTTCGTGGGAGGTTCCGCATCATGAGCCGTGCGTTCGTATCCGAGGAAGCGGCCGAGACGCGTGCGGCGGCATTGCCGGAAAGGCCGATCAGCGACCACCCGAACCTCGTCACCCCGCGCGGGCTGCAGCTGATCGAGGCGCATGTCGCCGGCCTGCAGGACTCGCTCGCAAACGCGGTGGCGGACGACGCCGAACGGCCGAAGCTGGCGCGCGACCTGCGCTACTGGCAGGCGCGCAAGGCAAGCGCACGGGTCGTCGAGCCGCCGCCCGGGCCGCCGCAGGAAGTCACTTTCGGCACGACCGTCGCCATCCGCCGGAGAGATGGCAGCATCGGCCGGTACAGGATCGTCGGCGAGGACGAGGCGGACCCGGCCAAGGGTCTGCTGAGCTGGGTTTCGCCGCTCGCCGAGGCGCTGATCGGCGCCCAGGCCGGGGACGTCGTGGAAGTGGGCGGCGGCCGCCCGGCGGTGACGGTGGAGGCCATCGCGCGGGAATAGCGCGCGCTCAGAGCGACACCCAGGCGCCGCCCGCTGCGCGCGAGGCCAGCGCCGCCTCGATGAAGGCCAGGCCCGCCGCGCCGTCGGCCGCGGTCGGGAAATCGAGCGCAAGCGGGTCGGGCGCGGCGCCGCAGATGCGGGCGGCCATCGCTTCGGCAGCGTCGCGGTAGAGATTGGCGAACGCCTCCAGGAAGCCTTCGGGATGGCCGCGGGCGATGCGCACCAGCCGCTTCGCCGGCGCCAGCAGGTCGGCGTCCCCGCGCGCGAGGATCTGCACCGGGCGGCCCTGCAACGCGAGCGTGAGGTAGTTGTTGCGCGCGTGCGTCCATTCGATGTGGCCGTGTTCGCCAAACACCCGCAGCGTGATGGCGTTCTCGGTTCCCGCGAGGGCCTGGCTGACCGTCATGGTGCCGCGCACGCCGCCGGCGAAGCGCAGCAGGAAGGCACCGTAATCGTCCACGCTGCGGCCGGGCACCAGTGCGCCGAGATCGGCGCACAGGCTTTCGACCGGCAGGCCGCTGACGAAGCAGGCGAGATGCTGCGCATGCGTGCCGATGTCGCCGAGCACCAGCGACGGGCCGCTGCGCGCGGTGGCGAGCTTCCAGCGCAGCTTGGTGGTGAGCGCGCCGTGTTCGACCGGCGCGCTCATGCCGGCCTGCAGGTACTCCACCTGCACCGCCCGCAGCGCGCCGAGCACACCGGCCGCGACCATGGCGCGGGCCTGGCGGATCATGGGATAGCCGGAATAGGCGTGGGTCACGCAGAACACGCGGGCCGCGGCCTCCGCCTGTTGCTGCAATGCGCTGGCCTCGGCCAGCGTGTTGGTCAGCGGCTTGTCGCAGACGACGTGCAGCCCGGCCGCAAGCGCCGCCTGGCATTCCGTGAAATGCCGGTCGTTCGGCGTCATGATCGCAACGGCGTCGAGAGGTTCGGCGGCGAGCATCTCCGCGACGCTGCCGTGGCCGCGAAAGCCGAGGGCCGCCGCGGCCGCGCGGGCGCGCGCGGGATCGGATGAGAGCACGCCGGCGGTGATGTCGAAGCGCCCGTCGAGCTGGGCGGCGGCACGGTGGATGGCGCCGATGAAGCTGCCGGGGCCGCCGCCGACGACGCCCAGGCGGAGCTTGCGTCCCAATACGGCGAAAGCGTCAGGCATGGATGCGTCTCCCGGTAGCGGTGAGACCTGCGGGCATCGGCCGTCCCTCCCGTATCGTTGCGGACAGAATGATGACTCCGGGCACGATATGCCAGCCTGCCGGACACGTGGGCGATTTCGGGGGTGGTGCATCCGGCCCCGATGGCGAATGATGCGGCCTGGCGCGGCGGAGACCGCACCGGGCACACGGCCATACAGGAGCGTCCATGTCCCTCAACGAGTCCATATTGCTGTCCGCGCTGCGCGGACAGCAGCCGGTGAACGACGTCTGCCGCGCGGCCGGCATCACGCCGGCGGAGTTCGCGGCCGAGCGTGACGCGTTCCTGCGCCGCCATGCGGCACCCTGCGATCGGCGCATCGCCGGCGGGGTCGGCGGCAAGGTGGAGATCCTGCGCGACCGCGCCGGCGTGCCGCATGTTCATGCCGGCACGACCACGGATCTGTATTTCGGCCTCGGCGTGGCGATGGCGGAGGACCGGCTGTGGCAGATGGACCGGCTGCGCCGCCGCGCGCTGGGCCGGCAGGCGGAGATCCTGGGCCCCGCGTACGCCGCCAGCGACATCGCGCATCTGACCGTGGGCATCGACCAGCTCGCCGAGCGCGAGCCGGCGCAGATGGACCAGTCCACCTACGAGGTCGTCGCCGCCATGGTTGCCGGGATCAACCGGCAGATCGAGACGCTGGGCGCCGCGCTGCCGATCGAGTTCCGCGTGCTGGACTACGTGCCGGCGCCGTTCACGGTGAGCGACATCGTGGCGATCGCACGCGGGCTGTGGTGGTCACTGAACGGGCGGATCGACCGCATCGCCGCGGCGGAGGCAGGCCGGCTGCTGCCCACGCCGGAACTGCGCGCGCTGTACCGGACGCCGGAAGCATCGGAGAACCTGGTGCTGGGTGCGGGCGCCCTGGGCTGTGGCCGCGCCGTCGGCACCGATGATGCGACCGGCAGCAACAACTGGGCGCTGGCGGGCGCGCGCACCGGCAGCGGCCACGCGGTGCTGGCCGGGGACCCGCACCAGCCGTTCTGGGTGCCGTCGAGCTGGTACGAATTCGCCTTGCACGGGCCGGAGGAGAATGCCGCGGGCTGCGGCCATCCCGGCCTGCCCGGATTGTGGTGGGGCAGCAACGGCACGATCGCCTGGAGCCTGACCAACAACGCCGCCTCAACCCGCGACCTGTATCGCGAGGAGATCGACCCCGCGGACCCCGCACGCTATCGCGACGGCGATACCTGGCGCCGCTTCGCCGAGCGCGAGGTTGAAGTGCCCGTGCGCGGCGAGGCGACGCGCCGCCAGGTGATCCGCTCGACCGTGCGCGGGCCGGTGGTCAACCACATGGTGACCGCGATCGCCGCCGAGGGGGATCCGCCGCTGTCGCTGCGCTGGGTGGGCATGGAGCATCTGGACGACATGCGCGCGCTGGTGGCCATTGCCAGGGCGCGGGACTGGCAGGGCTTCCGCGATGCGCTGCGCGACTGGTCGGTGGCGGTATTCAACTTCGTCTATGCCGATGCGCAGGGCAATGTCGGCTACCAGATGGCCGGGCGCGTGCCGGTGCGCGGGCGGATCACGCATGGCTTCCGCGATGCCGGCAATCCCGCAGACCGCTGGAGCGGGAAGATCCCGTTCGACGGGCTGCCGCACGCCTTCAACCCCGCGCGCGGCTATGTTGCCAGCGCCAATCAGCGCATTGTCGGGGACGACTATCCGTACCCGATCTACGGCGCCTATTCGCAAGGCCATCGCGGCGTGCGCATCGACGAGGCGTTCGCCGCCCCCGGCCCCGCCGGCAAGGCGGCCAGCATCGCGCTGCAGAACGACGTGAAGAACGCCCGCGCGGAGCGGACCTGCCCGCATATCCTGCGCCTGTTGGAGGGCGATGCGGACCCCGGGGTCGCCGCGATCTCCGCGGCCTTGTCCGGCTGGGATCACCGCTACACGCTGGAAAGCCCTGCCGCGACCGTCTTCGAGGCGTTCATGGCGCTGTGGCAACGGCGGGTGCTGGCGGAGCATCTGCCCGCGCGCCTGCTGGACCTCGCGAGCCAGCAGACCGGGCTTGCCGTGGCGCTGCTGGAGGCGCCGGACATGGCATATTTCCCCGCCGGCACGCAACACGCGGCGCGCGCCGTGGCGCGGCAGGTGCACGCCGATCTGCGCCAGCGGCTCGGCGACGATCCGCAGGCGTGGCAATGGGGCCAGGTGCACATGGCGCATTGGCGGCATCCGGTGTCCAACGCCGCGACGGGCGAAGCATTCGATATCGGGCCACATCCGGTGGACGGCGGATCGCACACCGTGCGCAACACCGGCGGCGAGTTGCCGCCGCATGGGGCGGGTTCGGGCGCGGAGTACCGGATCGTCGTGGATTTCTCGCAGCCGGATTCGTTCCTCGCCGTGCAGAACATCGGCAATTCCGGCGTGCCCGGCAGCCCCCACTACCAGGACCAGTTCCTGCCGTGGATCCGCGGCGAGTACCACGTGGTGCATCTGCGCCGCGAGGACGTGGAGCGCGCCTGCGAAGCCACGACGCTGATCGAGCCGGGGTGACGGCGGCTACGCCCGGAACAGCACCGACGGGTCCGGCGTGTAGCGCGCGAGCTTCTCGCGGTCGAGCGCCACGCCGAGGCCCGGCTTGTCGGGGATGGTGAGGTAGCCTTCGGCGTCCAGCGCGAACGGCTCTTCGGTGATGCCGTCCACATAGGGGCTGCCGCCGATGAACTCGACGAGGGTGACGTTCGGCAGGGCCGCGGCGAGCTGGAGGTCCGCGGCGACGCCGAGCGCGGTGTTCCAGCCATGCCCGACATAGCGGACGCCGAAATCGTCGGCCATCCAGGCGATGCGCCGCTGCTCGCTGATGCCGCCGACCTTGGTCACGTCGGGCTGCACGATGTCGAAGGCGCCGCGCGACAGCCAGGGCAGGAAGGTCTGTCGCCGCGTCAGCACCTCGCCGCCGGCGATGGGGACCGGGCTCGATTTGCGCAGGATGCAGAAATCGTCGATGGCGTCAGGGCGCAGGGGTTCCTCGAACCAGCCGACATTGTGGTCCTTCAGCATCTCCGCCGTGCGCATCGCCCATTTCAGGCCCTGTGGCCAATGCGCGTCGCTGGCGCCGGCATCGACGAGCAGCTGCGCATCGTCGCCCGCGGCCCGGCGAGCGGCGGCAACGATGGCTTCGTCGAGCTTCGGATCGCCGGCGCGGCCGAACGGCCCCCAGCCGATCTTGAAGGCGCGGAAGCCCCTGGCACGATAGGCGGCGACCACGTCGGCCATTTCCGCCGGCTGCTCCATCAGCAGCGAGCAATACGGCAGGACACGGCGGCGATAGGTTCCGCCCAGCAGGCGGCCGACAGGCATGCCCGTCACTTTGCCCAGGATGTCCCACAGCGCGATGTCGATGCCGCTGATGGTGTGGGTCAGCGTGCCGCCGCGGCCCATCCAGAACGTATTCTGGTGCAGCTTTTCCGACACGCGCTCCGGCTCCAATGCGTTCTCGCCGCGGAACAGCGGCTCCAGCACCCGCAGCCCCGCCGCCACCAGGCGGCCATCGGTGAAGGCGCTGCCATAGCCGGTGATGCCGCGGTCGGTATGCACGGCGACGAGCGCGTGGATGGAGTCCTCGGGCCGGATTTCCGCGGACCAGCCGCCTTTGGGGGTCTCGCCGAACAGCGGCGCGGCCTCGATCGCGGTGATCCGGACGACGTCACGTGCCGGTTCGGTCACGGTCGTGGTGGGCGAGCCCATGGCGTCATCCTTCCCTGGCGCCGCGTGCATTCGTTGACAGCGGCCGAAACATCATATGAGCATGCAAGCGGGAGAGAGCATGTCCGTCAACCTTCCGGTGAACGGGCGCGCGAAGCAGCAGCAAAGAGAACAACGAGGAAGACGACACAATGCCACGAATTCTGCTCGTAGAGTGCATGCAGGAAATCTCCTCGTTCAATCCGCTGCAATCCGGATACGACCATTTCGCGGTGCAGCCGGGCGAGGCGTTGTACCGGCAGGCCGGCCTGAACACGGCCATGGGTGGGGCCCTGGAGGTGTTTCGCGGTGCGCCCGGCGTCGAAACGGTGCCCGCCTATGGCGCGCGGGCGGGCAGCGCGGGGCTGCTGTCGCGCGCGGGATGGGCGCGGCTGTCGGGCGAGCTGGTGCAGGCCGTCGCGGCGAACGTTGCCGGTGTGTCGGGCATCTATGTGTCCATGCACGGCGCCATGGGGGCCGATGGGGAGTTGGACCCGGAAGGATTCCTGCTCAGCGAGATCCGGCGGCTCGCCGGGCCCGATGTGCCGATCGTGGTTTCGCTCGATCTGCACGGCATCCTCACCGACCGGATGCTGCGGCAGGTGGATGGGTTGGCGCTGTATCACACCTATCCGCATGTCGATTTCGCCGACACCGGCGCGCGCGCCGCGCGGCTGCTGCTGCGGCTGATGGCGCGGCCGGCGCCGGCGGCCATCGTGCGCGTGGTCATTCCGGCGCTGGTGCGCGGGGACGAGCTGATCACGAAAAGCGGCTGCTACGGCGACCTGATCCGCGAGTGCCAGCGGCTGGAACGCGACGGCACGGCGCTGGCGGCGGGCATCATGATCGGCAATCCGTTCACCGACGTGCCGGAATTGTGCAGCCAGGTGATCGTCATGACCGACGGCGATGTGGCGCGCGCGCAGCAGGAGGCAACCCGGCTGGCGGAGGAATTCTGGGCGCAGCGGTTCCGGATGCAGGGCAAGCTGATCCCGATCGGGCGCGCCATCGCGCAGGCGAAGACGATGGCGGGACCGGTGCTGTTCACGGATGCGGCCGACGCCACGTCGTCGGGGGCGTCGGGGGATTCCAACCTCATCCTGCATGCGTTGCGCGAGGCGGGATACGACAAGCGGGCCCTGGCGCAGATCGTCGATCCCGGCGCGGCGCGGGCGGCGCATGCGGCCGGCGTCGGCGCAACGATCGACGTTACCCTTGGCGGCTGCCACGACAAGGCCCGCTTCCCGCCCATGCCGGTGCGCGCACAGGTGCGGCTGCTGTCCGACGGGCGGGCGCGGCTGGAGACGATGCGCTCGGGCCTGGAGGCAGGGCCGACCGCCGTGCTCACCTACGACAATACGACGGTCGTGGTGCTCAGCCGCTCGGTGAGCCTGTTCGATCGCGCGATGTATTATTCGGTCGGGCTCAACCCGCGGGACTTCGACCTCATCGTCGTGAAGTCGCCGCATACCGAGCACCACATGTACGACGAGTGGGTGGAGAAGAACTTCAATATCGACGTGCCCGGCGCCACCTCCGCAAACGTCAAGGCGCTGGGTCATACGATCTGCGCCCGGCCGATGTATCCGCTGGACGAGGACATCGCCTTCACGCCGGCGCCGCAGGTCTATGCAAGGCGTGGTACCGTGCCGTGAGGATCGAGGCCGTCGACCTGTTCTATCTGGCGATGCCCGCCATCACCACGGAGGCGGATGGCAGCCAGGATGCGCTGCTGGTGCGCGTGGCTGCCGGCGGGCATGTCGCCTGGGGGGAGTGCGAGGCCTCGCCGCTCGTTTCCATCGCCGCCTTCGTCTGCCCGATGTCGCACGGCGTCTGCCGGCCCGTCGGCGCATCCGTGCTGGGCGAGACGCTGGACGGGCCGGCCGATATCGCGCGGATCGCGGCGCGCGTCGAATACGACAGCATGGATCTGCTGCAGGCGCCGCATATGTTTTCCGGCGTCGAGATGGCGCTGTGGGACCTGCTGGGCAAGGCGCGCGGCGAGCCGGTGTGGCGGCTGCTCGGCTACGACGCCTCCCACAAGAAGGTTCCATACGCGTCCATGCTGTTCGGCGACACGCCGGTGGATACGTTGCGCCATGCGCGCGACGCGCGGGCCAACGGCTTCGGCGCCGCCAAGTTCGGCTGGGGGCCGATCGGGCGCGGCGATGCCCGGGCGGATGCCGAGCATTTCGTGGCGGCGCGCGAGGGCCTCGGGCCGGACGCCGTTCTGCTGGTCGATGTCGGCCAGATCTGGGGCGAGGACGTGGAGGCTGCCGCCGCCAGGTTGCCTGCACTGGAGGCGGCACAGGCCACCTGGCTGGAAGAGCCGTTCCATTCGAGCGCGCTGGAAAGCTATCAGGCGTTGTCGCGGCGCAGCACGAAGGTCAGGATGGCCGGGGGAGAGGGCGCGCATAATTTCTCGATGGCGCGCCACCTGATCGACTACGGCGGCGTCGGCTTCATCCAGATCGATACCGGCCGGATCGGTGGCATCGGCCCGGCGAAGCGGGTCGCCGACTATGCCGTGGCCCGTGGCGTGACCTTCGTGAACCACACCTTCACGTCGCATCTGGCGCTCAGCGCGTCGCTGCAGCCGTTCGCGGGACTGCAGGACCACCGGATCTGCGAATTTCCCTTCGCGCCAAAGTCGCTGTCGCTCGACATCACGCGCAACCATCTACAGCGCGACGCGAACGGAGAGATCGCCGCACCCGACGCCCCCGGGCTCGGCATCGATGTCGATCCGCAGGGCTTGCGGGAATACCTCGTGGATGTCGATATCCGGGTGGGCGGCAAGCTGCTCTACGCCACCCCGGCATCCCTCTAGTTCGGCCAGGACAGCAGGGAACGCAGGCGCCGCGCACGCCGGTCGGACAGCTTCGTGGCGATGACGTCGTTCGACTCCTGCGCCCGATCCAGTTCCTCGGCCAACCGGCCGGCGACGATCACCTCCTCGCCCGGATGCAGGTTGCAGGGGTCCATGTAGAAATAGCCGTGCTCGATCTCGTGGTCGCGCACGATGACCGGCTGGCTTCCGGCGGCGAGGCGATCGGCGAGGTCCCAGGCGGTGATGTGCGCCGCCGCCGGATCGACGGCGACGTGCAGCCGGTCCAGCGGATTGTTGGTGGGGTCCGCGACGATGGCCGGGGTGATGCCCGCACGGCCTTCGAGCGTCGTCTGCCAAAGTTCGAGGGCCGCCGTCTCCCGCGCGCGGATCGCGGCGTGGTCGCGCCGCTCCCAGGCTTCCAGCGCGGCGATGGTGCCGGCGATGCCCTCCTTGCCGACCTTCATGCCGCGGCCGATGCCCATGTTCTGCAGGAATGCGGCGCGCACGAGGTCCTCGCGCCCGGCGACGATGCCGCCGGTGGGGCCGCCGAGGAACTTGTGCGCGGAATACAACGCAAGGTCCGCGCCGGCCGCGATGAAGCCACGCAGGTCGTACTCCGAGGCGGCGTCAACGATCACCGGCACGCCCTTCGCATGTGCGATCTCGGCAAATTCGGCGAGCGGGAGCATGCCGTACGGCACCGTATGGTGCGACACGACATAGACCGCCGCAGCCGTCTGCCCGTTGATCGCCCCCGCGAGCTGGTGCGGCCGCGCCGAGGTCGCCTGCCCGACCGGAACCACACGGGCGCCGGCGAGGCGGATGCCCTGTTCGATGGGCGCACCGTAGGAGACCATGTGGCCGGCGAGGATCACCACTTCGTTCTTGAGGCCCGTCGCATCCGGCAGCCGCTCGATGGCGGCGAGGTCGCTGCCGGTCATGGCGCCGGCCACGCCGAGCGTGATCGCCGCACTGCAGGAGGCGGTGACGAACCCTGCCTCGGCCTGGCACAGCCGCGCGATCGCTTCGCTCGCCTTGCGCTGCAGGTCCTCGATCTCCACGAACTGCCGCAGGATGGCCGAGACCGCCTCGATCGCTTCGGGCACCACGATGGACGCGCCGAGCCCCGTCATGGTGCCGGAGACGTTGATGATCGGGCGCACGCCGAGCCGGGCGCGGATATCGGGAGTGTTCATGGCCTCGTCCCTTCCCTCTCTGCCGCCCGGGCGGTTGTGGGCGCCACGGTGGCGATACTTGTTCCATGCACGGCAATTCCGGGTAAACTGTCGTCCAATCGGGCTTCGGATGAAAGCACGAGGCCCGCGGTTCAAACATAAGAGCGGGGGGTGACGAGATGATCGACATCACGCAACGGCGGAGCCTGTTCAGGCTCGGGGGCGCCGGTCTCGCCCTGGCAGCGGCGGGCGCTGCGCTGGATCCGTCGCGCGCCGCGGCCCAGGCCGCACCCACCAGCCAGCTTCGCACCGTGCTGGACCGCGGCAAGCTTATCGTCGGCACCGGCTCCACCAATCCTCCGTGGCATTTCGAGGATGACAGCGGCAAGCTCACGGGCATGGACATCGCCATGGCCCGCATCCTGGCCAAGGGATTGTTCGACGACGAAACCAAGGTGGACTATGTCCGCCAGGACCCGGCGGCGCGGATTCCGAACATCACCACCGGCAAGGTGGATATCGTCATCCAGTTCATGACCGTATCGCCTGCCCGGGCACAACTGGTCGCCTTCTCCCGGCCCTATTACGTCGAGGGCGCCGCGCTGATGACGACGCCGAAAGGGAAGTGGCAGACGTACAAGGACCTGCTGGCAGCGGGCAAGCAGGTGCGGGCGTCGGTGCTGCAGAATGTCGATGCCGACATCCTCGTGCACAACGCACTGCCCGAGGCACAGGTGATGCAGCTCGACAGCCAGGCCAACACGTTCCAGGCGATCACGGCCGGGCGCGCGGATGTCGCGGTGGTCGATGCGTCCACCGTGAAATGGCTCGTGAAGAAGAATCCCGGCGTCTACACCGATCCCGGCTATGCCTACGAGGCGCAGCTCTACAGTGCCGCCATGCGGCAGGGCGATCCGGACTGGCTGCACTGGGTCGATACCTGCTTCAACGTGGCCATGCACGGCCACCAGCCCGAGATCTACAACGCCGCGTTCGAGGAGTTCTTCGGCGAGAAGCCGCCGGTGCAGAAACCGGGCTTCCCGCCGATCTGACGTTCGAGGCTGCCACGACTCCGCGCCGGCGGGGGTTCGCGATCCTTCGCCGGCGCGCCAATGTCCGGTGTCGCTCCGTTTGCATTACCACCTGAACTTCAACTTCGTCTGGAAGTATTTCGACCGGCTGAGCTGGGGTCTGCTGCTCAGCCTCGAGCTGGCGGCGGCCGGCATCCTCATCGGCATCGCGATCGGCCTGAGCCTGGCGCTGCTGGCCAATTCCGGCGGGCGGGCGGTGCGCGCGGTGATCGCGGCCTATGTGGAATTCATCCGCAACGTGCCGCTGCTGCTGCTGGTGTATCTGGTGTTCTATGGCGTGCCGAGCATCGGCGGGTTCGCCTATGACGCGCCGACCAGTTTCATCATCACCCTCGCCGTCTATGCCGGCGCCTATCTGGTGGAGGTGTTCCGCGCCGGGCTGGACGCCATACCCAAGGGCCTGATCGATGCCGGCAAGGCGATCGGGCTCACGCCATGGCAACGTGTCGTGTACGTGAAGCTGCCGACGATGCTGCGCATCGTGCTGCCCTCATTGAGCAACGCGTTCATCTCCCTGTTCAAGGACACGGCGCTGGCCTCGGTGATCGCGGTGCCCGAACTGCAATACGGCGCCAGCTGGATCTATACGAACACGTTCCGCATCGTCGAGGTCTATGCCGTCGTGACGCCGATGTATCTGGTGACCGGCTACGGGCTGCTGTTCGGGCTGCGCCTGCTGGAACGCCGGTTCGCGATCCGCCGGCTATGACCCTCCCGCCCGAACTCAACGTGATGGTCAAGAGCCTGCCCTTCCTGTGGCAGGGATTGCTGGTGACGCTGCAGGTCTCGGCGACCGTGGTGGTGGTGGCGCTGGTGCTGGGCGTCACCCTCGGCGTGGGGCTCACCTATGGCCCGCGCTGGATCGCCTGGCCGATCCGCCTGTTCAGCGACATCATTCGTGGCCTGCCGCTGCTGGTGCTGATCTTCTTTGTCTACTACGCCCTGCCCGCCACCGGCTGGAGCATCAACAATTTCTGGGCGGCCTTGTCCGCACTGGCGCTGTTCGAGACCGCGCATGTCTCGGAGGTGGCGCGTGGCGCGATCCAGTCGATCCATCCCGGCCAGAACGAGGCGGGCAAGGCGATCGGGCTCACCTTCGTGCAGCGCATGCTCTATGTCGTGCTGCCGCAAGCGCTGCGGCGCTTCCTGCCGCCCTGGATCAACACGGTCGTGGACACGGTGAAAGGCAGCGCCCTGGTGTCGCTGGTGGGCATCGTCGATCTGATGCTGGCGATCCAGCAGGTGATCGGGCGCACCTTCCAGCCGATGCCGATGTATGTGCTGGGAGCCATCATGTATTTCTTGATCAACTACACCCTGTCCCTTGCAAGCCGACGCCTGGAGGCACGCTTTGCATACATCCGGGAATAGCGACGCCGCCCTGCTGGTGAAGGTGCGCGCGCTGTCCAAGTCGTTCGGCGCCAACCAGGTGCTGAAGGGCGTCGATCTCGATGTGCGGGCGGGCGAGGTTGTGTCCGTCATCGGCGCCAGCGGCAGCGGCAAGACCACCCTGCTCCGCTGCATCAATGTCCTGGAAACCTACGATGACGGCTCGATCAAGGTCGACGGCGTCGAGGTCGGCTATCGCGAGACGAACGGCGACCGGCGTCCGCGCGGCGAGCGTGAGCTGGCGCGCATCCGTGCCGATATCGGCATGGTGTTCCAGCTGTTCAATCTGTTTCCGCATCTGACGGCGCGGGAGAACGTGATGCTCGGCCTGCGCAAGGTCCGCGGCCTGCGGCATGCCGAAGCGCGCACGGTCGCCGAGCAATGGCTGGTGCGCGTGGGGCTCGGCGACAAGCTGGACAGCCTGCCGTTCGAGATGTCCGGTGGCCAGCAGCAGCGCGTGGGGATCGCGCGCGCGGTGGCGATGAACCCGAAAGTGCTGCTGCTCGACGAGATCACATCGGCACTCGACCCCGAGCTGGTGGGCGAGGTTCTGATGGTCGTGCATGAACTTGCCCGGGAAGGCATGACGATGATCCTGGTGACGCATGAGATGACATTCGCCCGCGACGTGTCGTCGCGCGTGGTGTTCATGGATGGGGGCCGCGTGGCGGTGGAGGGTCCGCCAAGCGAGGTGTTCGGCGCGCAGCCGCACGAACGATTACGGAGCTTCCTGGCCCGGATCGAGCTGAAAGGCGTTTGATACCAACGGCCCTTGACGATGGCCCTTCCATCGTCAAGGGCCGTTGGTATCGCGCGCCGATCCGCTTGCGGCACGCAAGCGCGTGCCTGTCGCGGGCTTGGTGGGCGGCGGCGCGCAAAATAACGACTCATACCAGCGGTCATTCTTCATGGCCGCTGGTATGAGACAGGCCCCCCTCTGCCTCAGCGATCCAGCACGGTCCTGAGGAATTCGCGCGTACGCGGCTCGCGTGGTGCACCGAAGATCGCGCGCGGTTCGCCTTCCTCGACGATCTGGCCGTGGTCCATGAAGATCACGCGCGCGGCGACCTGGCGGGCGAAATTCATTTCGTGCGTCACCACCACCATCGTCATGCCGCGACTGGCCAGGTCACGCATGACGGTGAGCACTTCGGCCACCAGCTCGGGGTCGAGCGCGCTGGTCGCTTCGTCGAACAGCATGGCCTTGGGGTCCATTGCCAGGGCGCGTGCGATGGCCGCGCGCTGCTGCTGGCCGCCGGAGAGCTCCTCGGGGTAGGCGTCCACTTTGTCGGAGAGGCCCACTTGCGCCAGGAGTTCCAGCGCCCGCCGGCGTGCTTCGTCCTTCGGCCGCCGCAGCACATGCACCGGCGCCTCGATGATATTGCCGATAACGGTGAGGTGCGGGAACAGGTTGAACTGCTGGAACACCATGCCGACCTGCGCGCGTACCGCCGAGATCGCGCGGTTGGAGTGCGACCGCATGCTGCCATTGACCTCGTCGCGGTAGACCGTCTGTCCATCGATGCGGATCCGGCCGGCCTCCGCGACCTCCAGATGGTTGATGCACCGCAGGAGCGTGGACTTGCCGCTGCCGGAGGGGCCGATGATGCAGATCACCTCGCCTTTCGCGACGCGCAGGTCGATCCCCCGCAAGACGTGCAACGAGCCGAAATGCTTGTGCAGCCCTTCGATTTCGATCATCGACGGAGCGTCGGTCATCGCAGCTTGCGCCGGTAGCCGGCGCGCATCCTGCGTTCGAGATAGCCGACCAGCCGGGCGGCGGGGAAGCTGACGGTGAAGTACATGATGCCCACGATGGTGTAGAGGGTGAAATACTGGAAATTCCGGGCGGCGATGATCTGCGCCGTGAACACCACCTCCTGGATGCTGATGACGGAGCACAGCGCGGTGTCCTTGAACAGCGCGATGAAATAGTTGCCGAGGGCCGGGATCACGATGCGGACGGCCTGCGGCAGGATGATCCGGCGCATCGCCAATCCGCTGGTCATGCCGAGTGCCGCCGCGGCATCGTGCTGGCCCTTGGAGATGGCCTGGATGCCGCCGCGATAGACCTCGGACAGATAGGCCGAGTAGTTCAGCGTCAGCGCGATCACGCCGGCGACGAACGAGTTCAGCCGGATGCCGATCTCCGGCAGGACGTAATAGATGTAGATGAGCTGCAGCAGCAGCGGCGTGCCGCGGATGGCCTCGATATACGCCTTGACCAGCCAGCGCAGCGGCCGGAAGCGCGACATGCCTCCGAGTGCCACCAGCAGGGCGAAGACCAGGCTGAGCAGGATGACGACGAAGGTCAGCTCGATCGTCATCACCAGGCCGGCGAACAGCGGACCGATATTGGCGGCCGCGATTTCAGGATTCAGAAGTTCCATCGCGGCGCTTCAACGGCGGCGGACGGGCCGGAGCGTTGCCGCCCCGGCCATCACGGTTTCAGGGTGCCAGCTTGAACAGGACGAGATTGCGGTCGGAAAGTCCGTATTTCCGCAGGATGTAGCTGACATGACCATTGGCACGCAGCTCGGCGAGGGCTTGCGTGTAGGCGGACCGCAGCGTGCAATCCTCCTTGCGCATGGCGAAGCGCGCCATGCCGTAGCCGCCGCCGTTGATGATGTCGTCAGGAACCGCAATGCTCCACAGCGGCTCGAGATTGTTGCTCGGATTGTTCTTGGCGAATTCGAGGTAGACGAGGTCGTCCTCGAGCACGGCCTGCAGCCGCCCCTGGTTCAGGCTCTGCAGCTCGTCGATCTCGGTCTTGAAGGGCGTGGTGGCCACGCCGATCTTGCGCAGGTAGTAGTCGGCGGCCGAGCCGGAGATCGAGCCGACCTGCTTGCCCTTCAGGTCCTCATAGGTCTTGACGCCGAGCGGATTGCCCTTGGCAACCACGATGATCGGGCCATACCAGTAGGCCGGCCCGGAGAAGCTGATCACCTTGTCGCGCTCGGCGGTGTGGTGGATGTTGCCGGCGATCACGTCCGTCCGCTTGGACAGCAGGGCCGGGACCTGCGATTCCCAGGGCATCCATTCGACCTTGATGGTCTTCACCCCCATCCAGTCGAGAGCTGCCTTGTTGATGTCCCAGTCGATGCCGTTGGGTTGCTTGGTCTTCTCGTCGAGCCAAGCCTCGGGCGGGTTCTGCGAGAACCCGAGCGTGATCCCCTCATTCTGCGCCTTGGCGAGTGAACCGTCGCCGCAGTTGTCGAACATCGGTTTCGACTCGCTGAAGAATGTCGGCTCGTCGGCGATGGCAGGGAGTGCGAGCAGGGACACGGCAATGCCGAGTGTGACAGCGAGGCAAGAGCGCACGACACGTCCTCCTCTGTGTGACCTCAACGCCGGGCGTTGCGCGCGGCGGGGCAGCCGGAAGCTGGGGAGCGACGGGGAAGAAACAGATGCCGCAGACGCAAGTCGCGACAAACAGATCCACGCGCCAGTTCGCTGCGCAGCCTATGACACAAAATCTAGCACACCTGAAATTCTTCGCAACACACTGCGGCGCCAAGCGGGGGCGGCGCCCAGCGGCGCTGCCCCCTCACCCCGTTCCGCCCCCGCGTGCGAAGGGCCCGAGCCGGCCCTGTCGCGCTATTCCCGCGCGAGATCGCCCAGCAGGCTGGCCGCGACCATCAGCTTCGAGACGGTAAGCCCCGAAGCGACAATGCCCTCGACCGTCTCACGGATCCGCGTCACCTTCGGTCCCAGCGCGTCGCTCCAGGCGGCCACGCCGTCGCCGCCGGTGTGGCCGCTTCCCGCGATCTGCGCGGTCAGCCGGCGATGGGCGCCACCGATGGCGTCCACCGCACGGTCCACCGCCAGCCGGTCGTAGTAGTCGGCCACCGTCACATCGTCCGCGGCCCGCGCGATGCTGCCCAGGCGGAACAGCTCCGCCACCGCGAAATGCGTGGCAGCAATCTCCGGCAAGGCATGGTTGGTCTTTTGCGTCACCAGCACGATGTCCGGCGCCAGCGTGAGCTCGGACAAGCCGGCAAGGCGGGCGGCGAGGTCGGCGGGAACACCCTGCCCGGCCAGTTCCTGCGCACGATCATGCCAGGCCTGCGCCGCGGCCGGCGGCAGCAGGCTCGCAAGGTCGCCCCCGATCTCGGCGATGCCGCCGCGGAAGCGATCGACCACCGCGTCCAGCGTCCCGCTGGTCAACTCGACGTTGCGGATGAACCAGACGATGCGGTTCATCAGCAATTCCTGCACCCTGGCATAGAGGCCGAGCTGGAGCATCCCGGGCACCGCGCCGTCCAGCGCGTCGATGGCGGCATTCAGCTCGGCAATGCCCAGGGAGTCGCGCGCGGCCGCATAGGCGGCGGCAATGGTCGGCGCGTCGGACCCGGTTTCGTCGATGAGGCGCGTCACCGCGGCCGGGCCGGCGCGATTGACGATCGCATTAGAGACCTGGGTGGCGATGATCTCGCGCCGCAGCCGGTGCGCGGCGATGGCGTCGGGAAAGCGTTCGCGCAGCCTGGCGGGGAAATACCGCTCCAGTTCCATGCCCAGATAGGGATCGTCGGGAATCTGGCTGGCCAGCAGGTGGTCGTGCAGAGCGAGCTTGGCGTAGGCGAGCAGCACCGCGATCTCCGGCCGTGTCAGCCCCTCGCCGCGGCGGGCGCGTTCCGTCAGCGTCATCTCGTCCGGCAGGAACTCCACGGCGCGGTTCAGCCGGCCCTCCTGTTCCAGCGCCTGCATGAACCGTCGGTGGAAGCCGAGATCGGTCGTGCTGCGGCGCTCGGCGAGCGAAATCGCCAGCGTCTGCAGGTAGTTGTTGCGCAGCACCAGGTCGCCGACATCGTCCGTCATCTCCACCAGCAGGTCCTTGCGCGCCTGCGGGTCGAGCCGGCCGTCGCGCTCGGGTATCGAGAGCGCGACCTTGATGTTCACCTCGACGTCCGAGGTGTTGACGCCGGCGGAGTTGTCGATGGCGTCGGTGTTCAGCCGCACGCCTTTGCGCGCCGCCTCGGTGCGGCCGCGCTGGGTGGCGCCGAGATTGGCGCCCTCGCCAATCACCTTCGCGCGCACGTCGGCGCCGGCGATGCGCACGGCGTCGTTGGCGCGGTCACCCACTTCGCCGTCGGTCTCGGTGCTGGCACGGATATAGGTGCCGATGCCGCCGAACCACAGCAGATCGACCGGCGCCTTCAGGATGGCGTTGATCACCTCGGCCGGGGTCGCCTCCGCGGCGTCGAGCCCGATCGCGGCGCGCACCTGCGGCGACAAGGGGATGGACTTGGCCGCGCGCGTGAACACGCCACCGCCCGTGGAGATCTTCGTCCGGTCATAATCGGCCCAGCTCGACCGCGGCAGATCGAACAGCCGCTTGCGCTCGGCCCAGGCGGCCTCCGGGTCCGGCTCGGGATCGAGGAAAACGTCGCGGTGATCGAAGGCGGCAACAAGCCTCAGCGTGCGCGACAGCAGCATGCCGTTGCCGAATACGTCGCCGGACATGTCGCCCACGCCGGCCACGGTGATCGGCTGGCTTTGGATGTCGATGTCCATCTCGTGGAAATGCCGCTTCACCGCCTCCCACGCGCCGCGGGCGGTGATGCCCATATGCTTGTGGTCGTAGCCGTTGCTGCCGCCGGAAGCGAAGGCGTCGCCAAGCCAGAAATTCGCCTCGATGGAGAGCGCATTGGCGACGTCCGAGAAGGTCGCGGTGCCCTTGTCGGCGGCAACGACGAGATAGGGATCGTCGGCATCGTGGCGCACGGTGTCGGCCGGCGGGACCAGGTGGTGCTCGACCAGGTTGTCGGTCAGCTCAAGCAGGCTGCGCACGAAGATGCGGTAGCTCTCGGTGCCCTCGGCCATCCACGCCTGCCGGTCCGACGCCGGCGGCAGGCGCTGCGGCACGAAGCCGCCCTTCGCGCCCACCGGCACGATGACGGCGTTCTTGACCTGCTGCGCCTTCACTAGGCCGAGCACCTCGGTACGGTAGTCCTGCGGCCGGTCGGACCAGCGCAGGCCGCCGCGCGCCACCTTGCCGAAGCGCAGGTGCAGGCCCTCCACGCGCGGGCAGTAGACGAAGATCTCGAACAGCGGGCGCGGCAACGGCAGCGCCTCCACCTTGGCGCAGACGAACTTGAAGGTGATGGTCTCGCGCGGCATGCCGTCCGCGCCGGTCTGGAAGAAATTGGTGCGGACCGCGGCTTCGACGAGGTTGACGAAGCGGCGCAGGATGCGGTCGTCGTCCAGGCTGGCGACGTCGGCCAGCATGGTCTCGATGTCGGCCCGGATCGCCGCCTCGCGCTCCTCGCGCACCGAGGCGTCGGCCGCGGGATCGAAGCGGGTACGGAACAGCGCCACGATGCGCGCCGCGATGCGGGCATGCCGCGACAGCGTGGCCGCCAGGTAGTCCTGGGCATAAGGCACCAGGATCTGCCGCAGGTAGCGGCCCAGCGCGCGGATCATGGCGACATCACGCCAGGCCAGCCCAGCTTCCAGCACCAGCCGGTTGAAGCCGTCGGAATCCGCGCGGCCCTGGAACAGCGCCAGCAACGTCGCTTCCACCGGGCCGTGGATCGTCTGGATGTCGATCGCGGCGCCGGACGCGCGCTCCAGCACCATGTCGTGCAGCCAGATCCGCCCGGCTTCCGGCACGTCGGCGGGGGCGATGCGGTAGGTCCGCTCATTGACGACGCGGAAGCCGAGATTCTCCAGCAGCGGCACGCGCTGCGACAGCGCCAACGCGGTGCCGCGGGAGAACAGGCGCAGATTGGCGCGGGTGTCCGGGTCGCTGTCGTGGCGGTACAGATCGACGGCGAGCGGATGGTCCTCGGACAGGCCCTCCAGAATGCCGATGTCGCGCGTCGCCTCGTCCGGCGAGAACGCTTCGCGGTAGGCGGCGGAGAAGGCGTCGCCATAGCGGGCGAACAAGGCACGGGCCTTGGCGCCGTCCGTACGGGCATCAAGGCTCGTCCGCAGACCGTCGCTCCAGGTGCGCACGATCGCCGCGATCCCGCGCTCCAGCGTCTCCTGATCGAGCACCGGCGTCCGGCCTTCGTCGCGGCCGATGATAAAGTGGGTGCGGGCCAGCAGCCCCTCGGGGTAGGTCGGGTAGGCGGCGGAGACCCGGCCCTGGTAGACCTGGGCCAGGAAATCGCCGACGCGCCGGCGAATGGTGGTGTCGTAGCGGTCCTTCGGGATGAAGACGAGCACGGAGATGAAGCGGTCGAACTCGTCGGCGCGGGCGAGCGCGCGGATGCGCGGCCGCTCGGACAGGTTCATGATCTCGATAGCGAAGCGGTAGAGCGTGTCCTCGTCCACCTGGAACAGCTCGTCGCGGGGGTAGCTCTCCAGCACCGCCAGCAGCCCCCGCCCGGCGTAGCTGGCGGGGTCGAAGCCGGCCCGTGCCACGACGCCGGCGATCTTCTGGCGCAGATACGGGATGGCGCCGGTGACGTTGGTGTAGAGGTTGGCTGTGAACAGGCCGATGATCCGCAGCTCGCCCTGCAGCTCGCCCGCGTCGGAGAACAGCTTGACGCCGATATAGTCGAGATGCGCGCGCCGGTGCACCCGCGTCTTCACGTTGGCCTTGGTGATAATCAGCGCGCGCGGCCGCTGCAGGAAGGCGCGGATCTCCGGCGTCACCACCACCAGGTCGCGGCCGCGGCGCAGCACGCGCACGGCGGGGTCGCGCAGCAGGCCGAGGCCGGTGCCCTCGATCGGATCGGCCGCGTCGTCTTCGGGCAGACGGTATTCGCGCACGCCCAGGAAGGTGAAGTTGTCGGCGCCGATCCATTCAAGGAAGGCGATCGCCTCGGTCACCTCCTCGCGCGAAAGCGGCGGCGGGTTCACGCGATAGGCCTGCACCGCCTGGTAGGCGCGCGTGCGCATCGCCACCCAGTCGCCGACCGCAACCGCAACATCGGCGTAGACCTTCGACAGCCCCTCGACCAGCCGTGCGCGGGCCGCGGAATCGTCGATGCGGTCGAGATGGATGTGCAGGAAGCTTTCGCGGCGCACGCCCGCAGGCGCCACCCCCACCGCCTCACCCACGAGACGGCGCAGCGCGCCGCTGCGGTCGCGCTCGACCGCCAGAATGGGGTGCGCGACCAGGGTCGGCTCGTAGCCCTGCTCGGCGATCTCGGCGAGCGTGGAATCGAGCAGGAACGGCATGTTGTCGTTGACCACCTCGATGACGGTGATCTCCCGACGCTTGCTCTTGCCGGTGATCTCGTGGTCGAGCAGGCGGATGTCGGGCTGGCCGTGCTGGCGCGGCTCAGAGACGTGGCGATAGGCGCTTTCCGTCAGGCGCCGGATGTCGGCCGGCGAGCAGCACGCCAGATCCTGCGGATCGACGCGGCCGAAGAGAAGCTCCTGGAACCCCGTCGGCGCCGTCTCCGCGGCCGCCACGCCCCCTGCCGACGCGTTTTCGTTCACGTTCCCATCGACCATTTCGCCGTTATCCCCCATGCCTGCGCGCGGCCGGCACGTCATCCGCCGGTTCACACGGGCGCACTATACGCCTCGGCGCCGGGTTTGGCGCGGGTATGCCCGGGGAAAGATGCGCAAGGCCAATCCGGCCGCACCCGGCAGTGGCGCGCGCCGCTCGACGCTCTCCCGGAGGTGGTGCGCCCGGTGGCGAGACCGGCCCCTCAAATCCGGCTTGCGGCGTGAGGTTGGCGCCGTCTTACGGTATGTTATCGTAACATTTCGGCCACAGCGAACCCTCGCCGCACCGGTGCGGGACGCAGAACCATCGATGGTCCGGTTTGCAGGTCACGCATACGTCTCACCGGCCCACTCCGTGCAGGCCAGGTCCGACCCCATTGGAACTGGATTGCGTCTCCACCATCCGGACGAAGTCGTTCACCTCCGCCCCGAGGGGTGGCCGAAGCGGCAATCATCACAAGGGAGTGGGGCCTCGCTGACGCAGCCGCGGCCCGCACCGGCTCACAAGGCGGCTATGCCCTGGCGCCGACCTGCGTCGGCATCTCGATATCGATCTCCAGGGTGGAGACCGCCTTCCCGCGGTCCAGCTTGACCTGCACCTTGTCGCGGTCGAGCTCGATGTGCTTCGCGATCACCGCCAGGATTTCCTCCTGCAGGATCGCGGCCAGGTCCGACTTGCCGCTATAGGCGCGCTCATGCGCCAGCAGGATCTGCAGGCGCTCGCGCGCGACCGGCGCGGAACTGCGCCGGCTGAAGAAGCCGAACAGGTTCATGCCACCCTCCGCCCGAACAGCCTTTCCATGAAGCCTTTTTTGTCCGTGGGGACGGTCATTGCCACAGTCTCGCCGATCAGGCGCCGGGTCGCGTCGAAATAGGCGCGGGCCGGGGCGCTGGTCGGGCTGCTCAGCGTCACCGGCGCGCCGAGATTCGATGCCTTCAGCACCTCCTCGCTGTCGGGAATGATGCCCAGCAGTGGGATCGACAGGATCTCCAGCACGTCCTCGGTCTTCAGCATGTCGCCGCGTTCCGCGCGCACGGGGTCGTAGCGAGTCAGCAACAAGTGCTTCTCGATCCGCTCCCCCTTCTCCGCCTTGGCCGTCTTGCTGTCGAGCAGGCCGATGATCCGGTCCGAGTCACGCACCGAGGAGACCTCGGGATTGGTCACGACCACCGCGACATCGGCATGGTACATCGCCAGCGTGGCCCCCCGCTCGATGCCGGCAGGGCTGTCGCAGATGATCCAGTCGAACTTCTCCCGCAGCTCCCCGATCACGCGGGTGACGCCTTCCTGGGTCAGCGCATCCTTGTCGCGGGTCTGCGAGGCGGCGAGCAGGCTCAGATTCTCCACCCGCTTGTCGCGGATCAGCGCCTGCGCCAGCTTGGCATCGCCCTGCACCACGTTGATCAGGTCGAACACCACGCGCCGCTCGGCGCCCATCACCAGGTCGAGATTGCGCAGGCCGACGTCGAAATCGACCACCGCCACCTTCTGCCCCGATTTCGCGAGCGCCACCCCCAGGGCGGCGGTGGACGTCGTCTTGCCGACGCCGCCCTTTCCCGATGTCACAACGAGGACCTTGGCCATCTTTACATCACCCTCTGATCTGCGCCGTCAGTCCAAGGCCGCAAGCATCACGGCCTCACCGTCCAACCATGCCTGCACCGCACGCCCCCGAAGCTCCGGCTCGATGTCATCAGCCGTCTTGTAGATTCCGTCGATGGCTAGCAGTTCGGCGTCGAGTCGGCGGCAAAAGATCCGCGCACCCGGCTGGCCCAGCAGGCCCGCGACGGCGCGGCCGCGCAGCGCGCCGTAGACATGGATGGAGCCGCCGGCGATGACCTCGGCACCCGACGCCACCGAGCCGACGATGGTCACGTCGCCCTGCATGAACGTAACCGACTGCCCCGACCGCACCGGGCGCGTCAGCACCAGTGCCGACGGCTCCTTCGGCAGTGCCGGCACGTCGGCCACTTCCGTCGTCACTTCGTAGAACCGGTCGGCCCGGCTGGTGCTCATCATCGGGGTGCGGCCCCAGGTCTGGCCGTCCGTCCAGTCCGGGTCCGCGCCTTCGACCCCGATGATGCGCAGGTCGCGCGCCATGAGCGCGTCGACCACGGCGGTCAGGTCGGTCCCGCGCGGCAGCCCGGACATATCGACGATCACCGGCCTGGCCTCGAACACCGACGGGGATTGTTTCATCTGGCTGTCAAGCGCCGCCAGCCAGTCGGCGACCGGTGGTTCAGGCGTCAGTACCAGCGCCACGAAGGAGCGACCTCGGACGCGGATGAACGGGCGGGACGGGGCGGATGCAATCACGCTCCGGGGGTAGCTGGACCGCCGGGGCCGGTCAACAGTTCCAGGCAAGGCATTGAACCGACACCGGAAGGCGCCGGCTCAGCCACGGACCCAGCGTTCCGAGTCGCGGCCGGCCGCCGCCATCACGGGCGCAGATGGCATGCAACCGCGTGCCCGGCCGCCACCTGCCGCAGCAGCGGCGCCTCGGTCCGGCAGCGCGCCACGGCAATCGGGCAGCGGGTGTGGAAGCGGCAGCCGGATGGCGGGTTCATGGCGCTGGGGATATCGCCTTCCAGCACGATCCGTTCGGTCCTGGCACGCGGGTCGGGGATGGGCGCCGCGGCGATCAGGGCCTCGGTATAGGGGTGCAGCGGGGCCGCGAAGATCGTGGCCTTCGGCGCCAGCTCCACGATCTGACCCAGATACATCACCGCGATGCGGTGGCCGATATGCTCCACCACGCCCAGGTCGTGCGAGATGAACAGGTAGGCGATGCCGCGCTCCTCCTGCAGGTCCATCAGCAGATTCAGCACCTGCGCCTGCACGGACACGTCGAGCGCCGAGACCGCCTCGTCGGCGACGATGAGGCCGGGATCGAGCGCCAGCGCCCGCGCGATGCCCAGGCGCTGGCGCTGGCCGCCGGAGAATTCGAACGCATATTTGTGCATGGCTTCGGCGCGCAGGCCGACGCGTTCCAGCAGGGCGGCCACCTTTGCCCGCCGGTCCGCCCCGGCCATGTCGTCGTAGTTCTCCAGCGGCTCGCCGACGATCATCCCGGCGGTCAGGCGCGGATTCAGCGAGGCATAGGGGTCCTGGAAGACCATCTGCGCATGCCGGCGATGCGGTCGCATGGCGGCCTCGCCGAGCGTGGTGACGTCGGTGCCGCGCAGCAGGATGCGGCCGCCGGTCGGCTGCATCAGCCGCAGGATGAGGCGGCCGACCGTCGATTTGCCGCAGCCGGACTCGCCGACCAGGCAGAGCGTCTCGCCCGGCGCGATGGCGAGCGTGACCCCGTCCACCGCCCGCACCGTGGCGACCGTGCGGCGCAGGATGCCGCGCTGCACCGGGAAATACTTCTGCAGGCCCTGCACGGCGACCACGGGCTCGGTCATGACACGCCGATCCGCCCGGCTTCCCAGCAGGCCACCACATGGCCGGCGCCGTGCTGCTCCAGCGGCGGCGCCTCGGCCGTGCAGCGCGCGGTCGCCAGCGGACAGCGCGGCGCGAACGGGCAGCCGGACAGCGGTTCGCGCAGCGACGGCACCATGCCCGGAATCTCCTGCAGCCGCCGCGTGCGCGGCGCGCCCGGGCGGCGGCGCGGAATGGAGGCCATCAGGCCGCGCGTGTAGGGATGCAGCGGCCGGTCGAACAGGTCCAGCACCGATGCCTCCTCCACCTTGCGCCCGGCATACATGACGATGACGCGCTGGCAGGTTTCTGCGACGACGCCGAGATCGTGCGTGATCATCAGGATCGCCGCCCCGATACGCCCCTTCAGCTCCAGCATCAGCTTCAGGATCTGCGCCTGGATGGTGACGTCGAGCGCGGTTGTGGGCTCGTCGGCAATCAGCAACTGCGGGTGGCAGGACAGCGCCATGGCGATCATCACGCGCTGGCGCATGCCGCCCGAGAACTGGTGCGGATAGTCGCCCACGCGCCGGGCGGCGTCGGGAATGCGCACCAGGGTCAGCATCTCCTCGGCGCGGGCCCAGGCGTCGTGGCGGCTCTTGCCCTGGTGGATCATCACCGCCTCGGCGATCTGCTCGCCCACGGTCAGCACCGGGTTCAGCGAGGTCATCGGCTCCTGGAACACCATGGCGATGCGATCGCCGCGGATCCGCCGCATCTCCGCCTCGTCCAGCGTCAGCAGGTCGCGGCCGCCGAAGCGCACGCTGCCGCCCACGCTGCGGCCGAGGCCCGGCGGCAGCAGGCGCATGATCGACAGGGCAGTGACGCTCTTGCCGCAACCGGACTCGCCGACAATCCCCAATGTCTCGCCGGCGGCAACGGTGAAGCTCACGCCGTCGACCGCGCGGGTGACGCCGTCCTGCGTGAAGAAATGCGTGTGCAGGTCTTCGACGGACAGGATCGGTTCCGCGCCTGCTCGCATCGTCACATCCGCCGCGCCAGGCGCACGTCGAGAAGGTCGCGCAGCCCGTCGCCCACCAGGTTCACCGCCAGGACGACCAGCGCCAGCAGCGTGCCGGGCGCGAAGATCGTCCAGGGCGCACGCGCGACGAACAGGCGGCTGGATGCGATCATGTTGCCCCACGTGGGAATCTCCGGCGGCACGCCCGCACCCAGGAACGACAGCCCGGCCTCGATGAGGATGGCCGAGGCGGCGATGTAGGTGGCCTGCACGATCAGCGGCGCCACCGTGCTGGGCAGGATGTGGCGGATGACGATCTTGCGGCCGCGGCTGCCGCCGGAGACGGCGGCCTCGATATACGGCATCTCCCGCACCGTCAGCACGACCGACCGGACCAGGCGCACAACGCGCGGAATCTCCGGCAGGCTGATGGCGACGACGACGATGAACACACTGGCGCGGTTCAGCGACACCAGGGCGATCGCCAGCAGAATGGCCGGGATGGCCATCATCCCGTCCATGAACCGCATCACCACCGCGTCCACCTGCCGCCAGTAGCCGGCGGCCAACCCGATGCCAAGGCCGACGACGACCGAGACGGCGGCGACCGCCACGCCGACAAGCAGCGAGATGCGCGCCCCGAACACCGCGCGGGCATAGACGTCGCGGCCAAGGTGATCGGTTCCAAGCCAGTATTTCTCCGAAGGCGGCAGCAGGCGATCGACCGGCGTGATCAGCAGCGGGTCGCCGGCGATGAGCGGCGCCGCGATGGCAGCGGCGGTGACCAGCAGCAGCAGCAAAGCGCCGATGACGATCGTCGGGTTGCGGCGGCCGAAGCGTCGGAGGGTCATCTCAATCGCGGATCCTGGGGTCGAGAAACGTGTAGGACAGGTCCACGAGCAGGTTGACCAGCACATAGACGCCGGAGAACACCATGATGACGCCCTGGATGATCGGATAGTCGCGCCGTGCGATCGCATCCACGACGAGCCGCCCGACGCCCGGAATGTTGAAGACGGTTTCGGTGATCACAACGCCGCCGATCAGCAAGGCGACGCCGTTGCCCACGACGGTGGCGATCGGCACCGCAGCGTTCTTGAGCGCGTGCCTGAACAGCATCGGCCGCATGGCCACGCCCTTCGCCTTCGCCGTGCGCATGTAGTCCTCGGCCAGCACGTCCAGCATGGTGGTGCGGGTGATGCGCGCGATCAGCGCCACATAGGCCATGCCGAGCGCGATCGACGGCAGCACGAGATTGCGCAGCCACGGCGCCACGCCTTCGGAAATCGGCGTGTAGCCCTGCACCGGCAGCCATTTCAGGTTGATGGCGAACACGAAGATCAGCAGATAGCCGACCACGAACACCGGCACCGAGAACCCCATGACGGCGAAGCCCATCACCAGCCGGTCGACCAGCGTGCCGGCGCAGGCGGCCGCCAGCACGCCGAGACCGATCGCCAGGAACACCGCGACCATCACCGTCGTGAACGCGAGCGATATCGTCGGCTCGGCGCGCTGCCCGATCAGCGAGGTGACGGAATCGCCCCAGAACATCGACTGGCCCAGATCCCCCGTCAGCAGCGAGCCCACCCAGACCAGGAACTGCCGCCACACCGGCTGGTCGAGGCCAAGCTGCGCGCGGATGCGGGCGATGTTCTCGGGCGAGACGTTCTCGCCGGCGATGATCGCCGCAGGATCGCCGGGGGCGAGATGCAGCAGCAGGAAGACGCAGACGGCCACCACGCCCATGACCGGCAACATCGACAACAGGCGCCGCACGATGGTGCCGATCATGAGGTCGCAGGTCCCCTCAGGTCTTCACGACGTTCCAGAACGGAATCACCTCGGGCACGTGCAGCCAACCGGTCACGTTCTTCCGGTGCGCCGTGGGCTGGACCCATTGGCCGTAATACATGTGCGGCACGATGTTCCAGGCATTATCCTGGATCTGCGCGGCGACCACCTTGCGCTGCTCCAATGTCTCCGCCTTCAGCCACTGGTCGCGCAGCTGCTCGTTGCGTTCGTCGGTGGGCCAGCCGAACCATCCCTTGTCGCCGATCGTGGCCATGCCGCCGATCATGTAGGGATTGCTCATGGCGAGGCCGCCCGAGGACGTGAAGAAGATGTTCCAGCCGCCCTGGTCCGGCGGCGCCTTGCTGGAGCGGCGCTGCACGACATTGGCCCAGTCCATGGGCGCAAGCTGCACGTTGAACCCGGCCGAGCGCATCTGCTGCGCCATGACCGTCGCGGCATTCATCATGTACGGGATGTTCGTGGCCTGCAGCATCACCACGGGGCGGCCGTCATAGCCGCCTTCCTTCATCAGCGCCCGTGCCTTGGCAAGGTCCTGGCCGCCCTTGAACCAGGCGGTGTTGGCATCGTTCTCGATCGGCGAGCCGCAGGCGAACCAGCTGCCGCAAGTGCGATACCATTTCGGGTCGACGAAGGTCGGCCGCAGCATGTCCTCCTGCTTGACGATATATAGCAGCGCCTGCCGCAGCTTCTGGTTGTCGAAGGGCGGGTGCAGCCAGTTGAGGCCGATATAGCCCTCCGCCCCCAGTTCGAAGAGGTTCTCCACGGTGATGTTCGGGTCGCCCTGCAACTGGTCGAGCAGATCGATCGGCGGGATCTCGTAGAAATCGATCTCGCCCGCCTGCAGCGCTGCCACCGCCGTCTGGCTGTCCGGCATGTTCTGGAAGATCACCCGGTCCACCTTCACCACCTTGCCGCCGGCGATGCCGCTGGGGGGTTCGCCGCGCGGCACGTAGTTCGGGTTCTTGTCGTAGACGTACTGGTTGCCGGCCTTGGTCTCGCCGGCGTTCAGGATGAACGGCCCCGAGCCGACGACCTGGTCGATCTTCTGCATCGGGTCGGTTTCCGCCTCGCGCTTGCGCATGATGAAGCACAGCGGCGTGGTGCTGGAGGCCAGCATGTCCAGCAGCAGCGGGAACGGCTCCTTCAGCGCGATGATGAAGGTCTTGTCGTCCTTCGCCGACACATCCCTGATACGTGGCAGCAGCAGCTGGCCGGAGCCGGACCGCACCGCCCAGCGGCGGATGCTCGGGACCGCGTCGGCCGAGGTGACGGCGCTGCCGTCCGACCAGCGCAACCCGTCGCGCAGCTCGAACGTCCAGGTCAGCTTGTCCTCGGAAACGCCGAAGCCGCTGACCATCTGTGGCTGCGGCGCGAGGTTGGCGTCGATGCCGAACAGCGTGTCGTAGACCATCGCGCCGTGATAGGCGGACATGTTCGCCGTGGTCCAGATCGGGTCGTAAGTCGGGATGTCGCCATGCGGCACCGCGCGGATGGTGCGCGCGGCCGGCGGGCGGGTCTGTGCCCGCAGGATGCCGGGTCCGGCCACGGTAGCAGCCGCCGCAAGCCCGGTCGTCATGATCGTCCGGCGCGTCGTCTTCATCTTCCCGCTCCCTGTTCGTCGCAGCGCCGCCGCTCCTCTGGCGGGAGCGTGCGGCACGTACTGCGGGCCTGAACAGTAACGCTGGTTCCGTTTGTGCGACAAGCACGTAACGGCCCGGGGCCGCAGGAAGACTCTCCGTCAGCCCTTCTGGACGTTCCAGAACGGGATGATCTCCGGCACATGAACCCAGCCGGTTACGTTCTTGCGGTGGGCCACCGGTTGCGTCCATTGGCCGTAATAGAGATGCGGCACGAAATTCCAGGCATTGTCCTGGATCTGCCGGGCGATCGCCTTGCGCTCGGCGAGCGTCTCGGCGTTGATCCATTTCTCCCGCAGCTGCTCGTGCAGCTCGTTCGTCGGCCAGCCGTACCACCCCTTCTCGCCGTTCGCGGCCATGCCGATGTCGATATAGGGATTGCTGTAGCTGCTTCCCCCGCCTGAGGTGATGAAGATGTTCCACCCGCCCTTGTCCGGCGGGGCCTTGCTGGTGCGGCGCTGCACCACGTTGGACCAGTCCATCGGCTCCAGCTGCACCGTGAACCCGGCCGAACGCAGTTGCTGCGCAAGGACGGTCGCCGCATTGCTCATGTAGGGAATGTTGGTGGCCTGCAGCAGCACGATCGGACGGCCGTCATAGCCTCCCTCTTTCATCAGTTCGCGCGCTTTCGCCAGGTTCTGCCCGCCGGTGTACCACGCCATGTTGGCGTCGTTCTCCATCGGCGATCCGCAGGTGAAGAAGCTGCCGCAGCCATGGAACCACTTCGGATCGACGAAGGTCGGCCGCAGCATGTCTTCCTGCTTGACGGTGTACAGCAATGCCTGCCGGACCTTCTGGTTGTCGAACGGCGGCTGCAGGTGGTTCACCCGCATCATGCCGACCGTTCCAAGCTCGGAGAGCACCTCGAAGACGAGGTTGGGATCGGATTGCAGCTGCGCCATCAGGTCGATCGGCGGGATCTCGTAGAAGTCGATCTCACCCGCCTGCAAGGCCGCCACCGCCGTCTGGCTGTCCGGCATGTTCTGGTAGATGACGCGGTCCACCTTCACCACCTTGCCGCCGGCAATGCCGCTGGGGGGCTCGCCGCGCGGCACGTAGGTGGCGTTCTTGTCATAGACGTACTGCGACCCCGCCTTCGTCTCCGCGACATTGAACGTGAACGGCCCGGAACCGACCACCTGGTCGATCTTCTGCATCGGGTCGGTCTCGGCCTCCCGCTTGCGCATCATGAAGCAGGTCGGCGTGTCGCTGCTGGCCAGGGTGTCCAGCAGCAGCCCGAACCTCTCCTTGAGCACGATGGTGAATGTCTTGTCGTCCTTGGCCTCGATGGCCTGCACCCGCTGCATCATCAACTGGGCGGCGCCATTGCGGGCGGCCCAGCGCTTCAGCGAGGGAACGACATCGGCCGTCGTCACCGCCGTGCCGTCATGCCAGCGCAGGCCGTCGCGCAACTCGAAAGTCCATGTCAGCTTGTCGTCGGAGGCGCCGTATTTGCCGACCATCTGCGGCTGCGGCGCCTCTTCGCCGTCGATGCCGAACAGCGTGTCGTAGACCATGGCCCCGTGATAGGCGGACATGTTCGCCGTCGTCCAGATCGGATCGTAGGTCGGATGTCGCCGTGCATCACCGCGCGGATCGTGCGTGATGCCGGCGGCCGGGCTTGCGCCCGCAAGACCGAAGGTGCGGCCGCGATGGCCGCGATGGCCAGCCCTGTCTGCATGATGGTCCGACGCGTGGTCTTCATCGCTGCGCACTCCCTCTTATGCGTTCTTCGCGGCCGGCGGATGGGGTGATCCCGATCGAACGGAAGGCACTGCGCAAAATGGATGTCGGCAGCCGTGAGGAAGTCCGGTGTCAGCGGCTTCCACGTCGACGTTAACGGGCAAGATGAGAGCCAGCAGACCGCTCTGCCAGTGCAGAGCCAGCACGCGGAACGCTTCTCGACAAATCATGCAATATTCGTGGGCCGCTGTGCAACGGGATCCGCAGCCAGGCTGCCCGCGCGAGCGGCCGTCTGAAATTGCCAGCAGATTCACAGCTTTTTGCATCCCGCAGTGGTGGAATCCGGTTGCGCGGCCAATGGGAACGGCCCAGCTTTTGGTCCGGGCCGTCGATCCGGCCGCCAGCGGCGGGATGTCGGCTGACGCGAGTAACGGCGCGCCGACACTCCGGCAGATCAGGTGGCGGCAGTGAGGGAGACGGCAGGAATGCACAGCAGGATGTGGCGGAGCCTCGCAGGCTGTCTTTGCGTATGCGCGCTCAGCGCGTTCGCCGCTGCAGCCCCTGCCCGGGCCGCCGGGCAAACGGTCACCGTGTGGTGGAACCAGGGGTTCTATCCTGCCGAAGACCAGGCGATGAAGGATATGGTCGCGGCCTGGGAAGCCGCGACCGGCAACAAGGTCGCGCTGACCTTCTACAACGGCTCGGACCTCCCCGCGAAGATCATCTCCGCCATGACGACCGGCGAGGTGCCGGACATCTGCTATGTCGACAACGGCGACTTCCTGCTGCTGCCGCAGGCAGCCTGGAACGACAAGCTGGTCGACGTGTCGGATGTCGTGGAGACGCAGAAGCCGGAATACAACCAGACCGCGCTGACGGCGGCGCGGCTGTACAACAACGTCGCCCACAAGCGCAGCGACTACGGCGTCCCGCTCAAGCAGCAGGCCCTGCACTACGAAGTATGGCGGCCGATGATCGAGCGTGCCGGCTACAAGGACGCGGACATCCCCGCGGAATGGAACGCGTATTTCAAGTTCTTCGAGGATGTGCACAAGAAGCTGCGCGCCAAGGGCGAGCGCGTCTACGGCCTGGGCTACTCGCTGTCGACGCGTGATTCCGACAGCACCTATCTGTTCAACCAGTTCCTGGTGGCCTATGGCGGCGGCGGGATCGTCACCCCGGATGGCAAGCTGCACGCCGACGATCCGCAGGTGCGCAAGGCGGCGATCGACGCGCTGACCGCACTCACCACGCCCTACAAGGAAGGCTATGTGCCGCCGGGCGCCATCAACTGGGGCGACCCCGACAACAACAATGCCTTCTATGCCAAGCAGATCGTGATGACGCCGAACGCGACGATCTCCATCGCCGTCGCGCAGATGGAGAAGACCGAGCAGTACTATCACGAGATCATCACCATGCCGCAGCCCAACGGGCCGGACGGCAAGCCGGTGACCAGCCTGGTTTCGGTGAAGCTGGCCTTCGTGCCCAAGGGCGCGCCGAACGTCGATGCGGCCAAGGACTTCCTGAAATACCTGATCCAGCCCAAGAACCTCGACACCTACCTGGCGCAGGCGCGCGGGCGCTGGCTTCCGGTGATGCCGTCCATCGTCAAGGGTAATCCGTTCTGGACCGACCCGAAGGATCCGCACCGCCCCGTGGCGGTGAAGCAGGAACTGGACGGGCCGACCATGCCGTGGTTCCAGGCCTTCAACCCGGCCTATGCGGATGTGAACGCCCAGCAGATCTGGGGCACGGCGGAAGCGAGCGTCATGCAGAACCGCATGACGCCCGACAAGGCCGTGGACGCGGCGTTCCAGCAGATCAAGGCCGCTTTCGCCAAATACCCCGAGCCCGCGGAGTAGCGAGGCGGGGATGGCAATCACCTCCGCCGGCAGCACGGCACGGCTTGGCGGCCGGGCGGTTCGGCACGCGGTCTGGGAGGGATTGGTTCCGGGTTCCAACGCGCTTTGGGCGGGCGCCTTCGTGCTGCCGTACATCGCGGTCTTCCTCGCCTTCGTGATCTTCCCGGTTGGCTACGGCCTGTGGCTCGGCAGCGCGCCCGCCACCTACCGGGCCCTGTTCAACGACCCGATCTACATGGAAACGGTCGTGAACACCCTGATCTTCCTGGCGGTCGGCGTGAACCTGAAGCTGTTTCTCGCGCTCATGCTGTCCGGCTTCTTCATGCGGCCGCAGCGATGGGTGAAGTGGCTGCTGCTGATCTTCATCCTGCCCTGGGCGGTGCCGGCGATCCCGACCTTCATCTCCATCAACTGGATGCTCAACGGCCAGTGGGGATTCATCAACAACGTCATCTGGACACTGTTCCAGGTCGACGGGCCGCCTTGGCTCGATAACGGAAGCCTCGCGCTCGCCTCCAACATCGTGGCCTATATCTGGAAGTGGATGCCGTTCTGGACGCTGATCTTCCTGGCCGGCCGCATGGCGATCCCGCAGGAGTTGTATGAATCCGCCAGCGTGGACGGCGCCACCGGCCTCAACCGGTTCGTCCACATCACCTTCCCGATCATGGCGAACCTCTACCTGGTCTGCACCCTGCTCTCGGTGATCTGGACACTGGGAGACTTCAACACCGTCCACTTCGTCAGCGGCGGCGGACCCGCGCTGCAGACGCACGTGCTGGCCACGCTCGGCATCCGCGATGCGTTCGAACTGAGCCAGCCGCGGCTGGGCATGGCGGCGGTGATCTCCGCATTGCCGCTGCTGATCCCGCTGGTGATCGTCCTGATGCGCAAGATGGGCAAAGGCGAGGTGCAACTGTGAGCACGCAGGCGCGGCGGGCGAACGGACGGCTCGGCAATGCCGGCGCCATGCTGCTCGGCCTCGTGATCCTGATCTGGACCCTCGCACCGCTCTACAACATGGTGCTGGTGGCGGTGCAGGAGAAAGAGGATGTGTTCAGCACCAATATCTGGCCGCCGAACCCCACGCTGCACGCCTTCCAGACGGTGTTCAACGAGGGCTACTGGTATCTCGCCAACTACTGGCGGCAGATGGGCAACAGCCTGCTCATCGGCGTGATCGTGGCGCTGCTCACCCTCGCCATCGGGTCGGCGACAAGCTATGCCATCATGCGGCTGCGGATACGGATCGGCTGGCTGCTGACCAACGCGGCGCTGCTGACCTACGTGATCCCGATGTCCTTCCTCGCCATCCCGTTCTACCGGATCATGAGCAATTACGGGCTGGTGGACAGCTACTGGTCGGTGATCGCGGTGGAAGTGACGTTCGCGACGCCCTACGCCATCTTCATCTTCTGCCAGTACAGCGCGAGCATTCCGCATGAGCTGGACGAGGCGGCCCGGATCGACGGCGCTTCGCCGCCGCAGATCTTCGTGCGCATCTACCTGCCGCTCATGGCCCCCGCCCTCGTGGCCGTCGGCACCTATGCCCTGCTGCTGGCATGGAACGAATACCTGTACGCGTTCCTGCTGCTGTCGTCGGACGCCACGATCACGGTGCCGGTCGTGCTGGGCAAGTTCCTCAACAGCGACGAGGCGCCGTGGAACTACCTGATGGCCGCCTCGATCATCTATGCGCTGCCGCCGCTGGTGATCTACTACGCGTTCCGGCGATTCATGACGGCCGGGCTGACGATGGGCGGCGTGAAGGGCTGACGCTTTCAGATATGGATCGCGTGCCCCAGCCCCTTCAGGGCGGCTTCGTGGAACGCCTCTGTCAGCGTCGGATGCGCGTGGATCGTGCCGGCCACATCCTCCAGTAGCGCCCCCATCTCCATCGCCAGCGTAAATTCGCCCACAAGCTCGGCAACATGCGCGCCCACCGCCTGGACGCCGAGCAGCCGGTGATCGTCGCGGCGCGCGATCACGCGAACGAACCCGCCATCCTCCCCCGCCTCCATGCTCAGCGCGCGGCCACTCGCCGCGAACGGGAACTGACCGACGATGGCATCCAGGCCGCGCTCTTCGGCCTCCGGCGGGGTCAGGCCGACGCTGACGATCTCCGGCTCCGTGAAGCACACTGCGGGGATGGCGACGGGATCGAAGTGCCGCCGTGCGCCCGCAATCAGCTCCGCCACCAGCTCGCCCTGCGCCGAAGCCTTGTGCGCCAGCATCGGTTCGCCCACCAGGTCGCCGATCGCCCACACGTCGCGCATCGACGTCCGGCACTGCTCGTCGATCCGCACGAACGGTCCGGCCATGTCGACGGCCATCGCCTCCAAGCCCCAGCCTTGCGTGCGCGGCCTTCGCCCGACGGTCACCAGCACCTTCTCCGCCGCGATGCGGATGGCCGGCCCTTCCCCCGTCCGCACGATGGCCACGGCCTCGGCGCCCGTATGCTCCACCGCCTCGACGCTGGCGCCCAGATGCAGGGTCACGCCGGCACGCTCCAGCCAGCGCTTCACTGGATTCGTCAGCTTCTCGTCCCAGTTCGGCAGGACGCGCTCGCGCGCTTCCACCACCGTCACGTCAGAGCCCATCTTGCGGAAAGCCGTGCCAAGCTCCAGGCCGATATAGCCGGCCCCGACCACGAGCAGCCTTTCCGGCAGCCGGTCCAGCAACAGCGCCTCGGTGGACGAGATCACGGGACCGCCCGGCTCCAGCCCGAGAGGGAATGCCGGCTCGGACCCGTTGGCGAGGATGACGTGTTCCGCTCGCACGCTCTCCTCGCCGCCCGCGGTCCGCACCGTGCATGTCTTGGCGTCGGAGAACGTCGCCCAGCCCTCGATCACGCGCACCTTCGCCTTGCGCAACAGCGCGGCGACGCCATGGTTGAGCCGGTCGACGATCCCTTCCTTCCAGCGCACCGTCCTGGCCAGATCGATCCGCGGCGGTTCTGGCAGCATGATGCCGAGCGCATCGCCGCCGGCCGCGCGCCGCATGGCCTCGAACGTCCCGGCGGCGTGGATCAGCGCCTTGGACGGGATGCACCCCTTGATCAGGCAGGTGCCGCCAAGCCGCTCGGCTTCGACCAGGATCGTCTCCAACCCCAGTTGCCCGGCGCGGATCGCGGCCACATAGCCGCCCGGGCCGCCGCCCACCACGAGGACCTTGGTGCGGATCATCGCGTCGTGTCCCTTATTCGACGAACAACGTTGCGGGCTGCTCCAGCAGCGCCTTCAGCTCCTGCACGAACTGGGCCGCGTCCCAGCCATCGACCACGCGATGGTCGAACGAGCAGGACAGGTTCATCATCTTGCGCACCACGATCTGCCCGTCGCGCACGACAGGCCGCTCGACGATGCGGTTCACACCGATGATCGCCACCTCCGGAAGGTTGATCACGGGGGTGGTGACGATGCCGCCGATCGGCCCCAGGCTGGTGATGGTGATGGTCGAGCCGCTCAGCGCATCGCGAGGCGCCTTGCCCTCCCGGGCCGCATTCGCCAGCCGGGCGATCTCCGACGCGGCCTCCCACAGATCCAACGCCTCGGCGTGACGAACGACCGGCACCATCAGCCCCTGCGGCGTCTGCGTGGCAATGCCCATATGCACCGCGGCATGGCGCCGCAGGATGCCGGCCTCGTCGTCGAACAGGGCGTTGACCTGCGGGAACCGCGGAATGGCGCGAACCAGCGCGCGCACCAGGAACGGCAACAGCGTCAGCCGTGGCCGCTCGGCGCCATGCCGCGCGTTGAGATGGCCGCGCAGTTCCTCCAGCGCGGTCACGTCGAGTTCCTCGACATAGGAGTAGTGCGGGATCCGCCGCTTGGACTCCTGCATGCGCTCGGCGATCCGCCGCCGCAACCCGATAATCTTGACTTCCTCGACCGCCTCCAGCCTCGCACGCCCCGCGGAAAGCGGCGCACGGCCGCCCGAGGCCCCATAGGCATCAAGGTCCGCATGGCCGATGCGGCCCCCCGGCCCGGTGCCGGCGATGAATTGCAGGGCGATGCCGAGTTCCTGGGCGCGACGGCGCACGGCGGGAGAAGCCAGCGGCTTGGCCCCTGGCGAACGCAGCGGGATCGCCGCCGAAGCGACGGGAGGCCTTTCCGGTGCTGGCCGGGCCACCTCCGGTGCCGCCGCCGTCACAACCGGGGCGGCGACCTCCGGCGCGGCTCCTTCGCCGTCGACTTCAAGCACCACGAGTTCCGCGCCCACGCGAATCTTGTCGCCGGGCGTCCCGGTGATCGCGACGACCCGGCCGGCGCGGGGCGACGGTATCTCCACGGTGGCCTTGTCGGTCATGACATCGACCAGCGGATCGTCCTCGGCCACGGTCGCGCCGACCTGCACGTGCCAACCCACCACTTCCGCCTCGGCGATGCCTTCGCCGACATCGGGCAGCTTGAACACGTAGCGCCCCATCTCAGCCCTCCATCGCCCGCCGCAGCCCCTCCGCCACCCGCTTCGGGCCCGGGAAGTAGTCCCATTCCAGCGAATGTGGATACGGCGTGTCCCATCCGGTCACGCGGACGATCGGCGCCTCGAGGCTGTAGAAACAGTTCTCCTGCACCAGCGCCGACAGCTCGGCGCCGAACCCGCTGGTGCGGGTGGCTTCATGGACGATGACGCACCGCCCCGTTTTCCGCACGGAGTCCACGATCGTGTCGATGTCGATCGGGATCAGCGTGCGCAGGTCGATGACCTCGCCGTCCACGCCGCTCTCGGCCACGGCCGTCATCGCGACATGCACCATGGTGCCGTAGGTCAGCACTGTCACCGCCTCGCCGGACCGCACCACCGACGCCTTGCCGAGCGGGACCGTGTAGTAGCCGTCCGGCACCTCTCCCGCGGGATGCTCGGTCCAGGGCGTCACCGGCCGGTCGTGGTGGCCATCGAACGGGCCGTTGTACAGGCGCTTCGGCTCCAGGAAGATCACCGGATCGTCGTCCTCGATCGCGCTGATCAGCAGGCCCTTGGCGTCATAGGGGTTCGACGGAATCACGGTGGTCAGCCCGCAGACATGGGTGAAGATCGCCTCCGGGCTCTGGCTGTGCGTCTGCCCACCGAAGATGCCGCCCCCGCACGGCGCGCGCACCGTGATCGGCGCGGTGAAATCGCCCACCGAGCGATAGCGCAGCCGCGCGGCCTCGGAAATCAGCTGGTCGGTGGCGGGATAGATGTAATCCGCGAACTGGATCTCCACCACCGGCCGCAAGCCGTACGCGCCCATGCCGACGGCGGTGGCCAGCAGGCCCGCCTCGGCGATCGGCGTGTCGAACACGCGCGAAGGCCCGTATTTCCGCTGCAGCCCCTCGGTGCAGCGGAACACGCCGCCGAAATAACCGACATCCTCGCCGAACACGACCACGTTCGCGTCGCGGCCCAGCATGATGTCCATCGCCGCGTTCAGCGCCTGCACCATGTTCATCGCCGCCACGATCAGTACCCCAGTTCCTGGCGCTGGCGGCGAAGGTGCCAGGGCATCTCCTTGAACACGTCGTCGAACATCGTCGCCGGGCTGTGGTGCTCGCCGGTGCCCAGCGTGCCGTAGCTTTCGGCCTCGCGTAGGGCGTCGCGCACCTCGCCGTCCACCTCCGCCGCCAACTGGCCGTGCCGCTCGTCCGACCATTCGCCGCGGGCGACCAGATGCGCCCGCAGCCGCTCGATCGGATCGCCGAGCGGCCAATGGCGTGCTTCGTCCGCCGGGCGGTACTTGCTCGGGTCGTCGCTCGTCGAATGCGCGGCGGCGCGATAGGTGAACAATTCGATCAACGTCGAACCCAGGTTCGCCCGTGCCCGGTCCGCCGCCCAGCGCGTCACCGCATACACCGCCAGGAAGTCGTTGCCGTCCACGCGCAAGGACGGCAGGCCGTAGCCCAGCCCGCGCGCCGCGAATGTCGTGCGCTCGCCGCCCGCGATCCCCTGGAACGACGAGATGGCATACTGGTTGTTGACGATGTTGAGGATCACCGGCGCGCGATAGACGCTGGCGAATGTCAGCGCGTGGTGGAAGTCGCCCTCGGCGGTGGCGCCCTCGCCGATCCACCCCGCAGCGATCCGGTCGTCGCCCTTGATGGCCGAGGCCATGGCCCAGCCGACCGCCTGCGAGAACTGCGTCGCCAGGTTGCCGGAGATCGAGAAGAACCCTGCCTCCTTGCTGGAATACATGATCGGCATCTGCCGGCCCTTCAGCCGGTCGCGGGTGTTGGAGAACACCTGGTTCATCATGTCCACCAGCGACCAGCCGCGGGTGATCAGCAGCCCTTGCTGGCGATAGGTCGGGAAGGTCATGTCCCGATCGTCGAGCGCCATGGCCTGCCCGACCCCGACCGCTTCCTCGCCGGTGCAACGCATGTAGAACGACGTCTTGCCCTGGCGCTGGGCGCGGAACATCCGCTCGTCATACGCCCGCGTCAGCATCATCGCGCGCAGACCGCGGCGCACCGTTTCGGCGTCCAGCCGAGGATCCCATGGCCCGACGGCGGCGGCATTGTCGTCCAGCACGCGGATCAGTTCGTAGGCGTGCCGCCGGATCTCATAGGGATCGACGGCGATATCAGGCCGCGTCACCGTGCCGGCCGGTGGCACCTTGACCCAACTGAAATCCGCTTCCTGCCCCGGCCGGGCCGGCGGCTCGGGCACGTGCAGGCGCAAGGGAACAGCGTTCTTCATCCGCGCTCTCCCGGCCCGGCCGGGGTTCGCGGTGCCACCCGCAAGGCGTCGTGCATGCGCATCCGCTTCTCCCACCTCAGGGGCTGGGGCACCGCCGGCGGGGCAAGCGGCTCACGGCGGTTGCACGGATGCTATCGCGATTCCGCTGCCCTGGCGATTCGTTTGAGCGACGCATCGGCACCGCAGGGCGCCGCCCTCTCCGCCACCGGCCCCAGCACGGCTTCCACGCCCGCGGCGGGCCGGAACGTCGTGCAGCCTTTCAGCCCCTTTTCGTAGGCGCGCTCATAGACGCCGGCGAAGGCCTCGAACGGGGTCTCCGCCGGGACATGGATCGTCTTGGAGATCGCATTGTCCACATGCGCCTGCAGCACGGCCTGCATGCCCAGATGCGCCTCGATCGGCACTTCGCCCGCCGTCACCATTGCGTCCGGCCCGCCGTCCGTCCGGCCCTGCCGCTCCCGCCACAGCTGCACGGCATAGTCGGTCACCACGAACGCAACCGGCCGCACCCTGCGCGTTCAGCACCATGCGGCGGTGATCCGGCGCGAACACCGGCTCGATCCCGCTCGACACGTTGCCGGCGAGCAGGCTGATCGTGCCGGTCGGCGCGATCGACAGCAGATGGCTGTTGCGGATGCCGTCGCGCGCGATGTCGTCGCGAATATCCGCAGGCAGCGCCTCGATGAACGGCGACTGCAGATACGCGGCACGCGCGAATGCAGGGAAGCTGCCCTTCTCGCGCGCGATCGCCACCGACTGCCGGTAGGCGGCATGGCAGATCGCGCGCATCGTCGTCTCCGCGAACGCCAGCGCCGCCTCGCTGCCGTAGCGCAAGCCGAGCATCACCAGCGCATCGGCCAGCCCAGTGATGCCAAGGCCGATCCGCCGCGCCCGCAGCACCGCCTGGCGCTGCTGCGGCAGCGGGAAGATCGAGGCGTCGATCACGTTGTCCAGCAGGCGCACCGCGGTCGCGGCGATATCCGCCACGCGCTGCGTGTCGAGCCGGGCTTGCGGCGTGAAGGGGTCGCGGATCAGGCGCGTCAGGTTGATCGCGCCGAGGTCGCAGGCGCCATAAGGCGGCAGCGGCACTTCGCCGCAGGGATTGGTGGCGCTGATGCGCTCGCAGTAGGCCAGGTTGTTCAGCCGGTTGATACGGTCGATGAACAGCACGCCCGGCTCGCCGGTATCGTAGCTGGCGCGCAGCAGGCTGTGCCACAACTCCCGCGCGCGCACGCGGCGCAGGATGCGGCACCCCACCGCGGCAGCATGGCCCGGCCATTCCCGCACCACGCTGTCGCCGTCTTCGTCAAGGGCGGCGGCGGGGAACACCAGCTTCCATTCCTCGTCGCGGGCCACGGCGTGCATGAGCGCGTCCGTCACCTGCACAGACAGGTTGAAGTGGCGCAGCCGGCCAGGCGCGCGCTTGGCATCGATGAATTCGGCGATGTCGGGATGGTCGCAGCGCAGCGTCGCCATCATCGCGCCGCGGCGGGCGCCGGTCGACTGGATGGTGGCGCACATCGCGTCCCAGACATCCATGAACGACACCGGGCCGGAAGCGATGGACCCCGCCGCGCGCGCCCGCGCCCCTCGCGGCCGGAGGGTCGAGAAGTCGTAGCCGACGCCGCCGCCCTGCTGCATGGTCACGGCACCTTCGCGCAGCGCCTGGAAGATGCCGGGGATCGAATCCTCGATGATCCCCATGACGAAGCAGTTGAACAGCGTCGCCTGCCGGTGGGTGCCGGCGCCGGCCTGGATGCGGCCGCCGGGCAGGAACCGGAAGTCCTGCAGGATCTCCAGGAACCGCCCTTCCCACACGTCGCGATCGGCCGGCTCGACCTGCGCCAGCGCATGCGCCACCCGTCGCCAGGTGGCGGCGACGGACAGCTCGGCCGGCGCGCCGGCGCGATAGCGCGTCTCCCAGACATGCCGCGCGATCGGCGCGGCGAGCGGCTGCTCAGCCCGCATCGTGACGGACTGCGCAGGACATGCAGGGGAGGAAGCGACCGGGCATCATGATCTCCCGCTACGTCTCCTGTGCCGAAACGAAAGCGCGCGCCTGGTTGAGCAGATCGACCACCTGCTGGTCGCGCAATTGCGGAAACTGTTCGTAGAACTGCCCGACAGCAAAGAACTCAGTGGGGGTGTCCAGGAAGATCGCCTCGTCCACTTCGCCCCGCAGCCGCCGCATCGTATCGGGCGGGGCGACCGGCACGGCCAGGATCAGCCGGGACGGGGCACGGCGGCGTGTGGCACGCAACGCCGCGCGCATGGTGGCGCCGGTGGCGATGCCGTCATCCACGACAATGGCGGGCCGTCCGCGTATGTCCACCGGCGGGTGGTCTCCGAGATAGACATGCCGGCGGCGCTCGATCTCCTGCAGCCCCGCGCGCCTGGCGCGTTCAAGGTATTCGTCGGAGGCGCCGACATGTCGGACAAGCTGCGGATCGGTCACCAGCTCCGGCTGCTCGCCGTCCGCCACCGCCCCGAGTGCAAGCTCCGGCTGCTGCGGGGCGCCGATCTTGCGGACCAGCACCAGGTCGAGCGGCGCGGCAAGAACGCGCGCGACCTCGAAGGCCACCGGCACCCCGCCGCGCGGCAGCGCGAGCACCACCGGGCGCTGGTCCTTGAACGCAAGCAGACGCTCGGCAAGCATTTGCCCGGCCTCCTGGCGATCACGGAACAGCATGCCTCACCTCCCCCGTCTGGCCCGCGAGATGGTGCAGGAACCAGGCGCGCGCCAGGGCCACGACGGCATCGAGCGCGCCGGGCTCCTCGAACAGGTGTGTCGCGCCGGGGACCACCTCAAGCCGGCATTCGCAGCGCATCCGCCGCCGGGCGGCCTCGTTGAGCGCCAGCACGTCGACATCGGCGCCGCCGACGATCAGCAGCGTGGGGGCGGCGACCGCCGGCAGCGCCGCGCCCGCCAGGTCCGGCCGGCCGCCGCGGCTGACGACGGCGCGGACGACGTTGCCAGCCTGCGCCGCCGCCACCAGCGCCGCAGCGGCGCCGGTGCTGGCGCCGAAATAGCCCAGCGGCAGGTCGCTCGTCTCCGCCGCCATTGCGGCCCAGCGCGCGGCGTGGCTGAGCCGGTCGGCGAGAAGGGCGATATCGAAGACGCAGGCGCGGCTGGCGGCCTCGTCCTCCGTCAGCAGGTCGAACAGCAAGGTTGCCAGACCGGCCTGCTGCAATTCCCGCGCGACGAAATTGTTGCGCGGGCTCAGCCGGCTGCTGCCACTGCCATGCGCGAACAGGACGATACCGCCGGGGGTGCCGTCCGGCATGCCCAGCAGCCCCGCCCCGCCGAATGGCGGCAGCGTCACGGTGACTGTCCGGCCATTCCGTGCGGCCATCGCCTGCCTCCCGTCACGGCGCCATCAAACTGCGGTCCAGGCGGCATTGCATTGATCGACATCAATCCGGGCCGGCAATTCCTCCAGGCAGCGACACGTACGCCGCCTATTGCGCGTCCTGGCCGAACGGAAAGGAAACGCGCCAGACCGTGCCGTTGCCATCCTCCGTGACCAGAAGCGCGCCGTCATGGGCAACGGCGACGCCGACGGGGCGGCCGGACACGTCCTCGTCGTCGACCACGAAGCCGGTCAGGAAATCCTCGTAGGTCCCGTCGGGAACGCCGTCGCGCAGGCGAACCCGCACGACCTTGTACCCCGTGCGCTTGCCGCGGTTCCAGGACCCGTGCAGCGCCACGAACGCGTCGCCACGAAACGACGAGGGAAAGGCCGCGACCCCCGCGCCCTGGTAGAACACCATCCCCAGCGGCGCCGAATGCGGCTGGATCAGCACGTCGGGCACGGTCACCCGGGCGGCCAGATCCGCCCGCTCGCCGCGATGGCGTGGATCCTCGTGCGGGCCGATATAGTACCACGGCCAGCCATAGAACGCGCCCTCGCGCACCCGCGTCGCGTAGTCGGGCGGGAGGTCGTCGCCCAGCCCGTCACGTTCGTTGGTGGCGCACCACAGGTCGCCGGTCCGCGGGTGGACGGCCAGCCCCGAACAGTTGCGGATGCCCGTCGCCAGCACACGCAGGTTCGTCCCATCCGGGTCGAACGCCAGCACGTCGGCTCGCAATTCCTCGTTGCCCCAGGCCGATCCCAGGCCATACCTGGCCTCGTGGCGCCGGATCTCCTCGGGCCCGAGACGCGGCATGCCCTCGGCGACATTCGAGCCGGAGCCGACCGAGACGAACATCCGCCGGCCGTCCAGGCTGAACGCCAGGTCACGCGTCCAATGATGCCCGGACGACCCGGAAAGCTTCCGCACGACAGTCTGGGCGGCGCCGCGCGCCTGCAGGTCCCCGTTGCGATAGGGGAAGCGTGCGACCGCATTGTTGCTGGCGACGTACAGCCAATCCGGGTCGGGCCCCGGCGGGAAGAACGCCATGCCGAACGGCTGGTCGAGTCCGGTCGCGAAAATCCGGACCTCGTCCGGCCGTTCAGCGCCATCCGCGGCCCGCATGATCCGGATGCGCCCGGCGCTGCTCTCGGCGATGAAGATGTCGCCATTCGGCGCGACGCGCACGATGCGGGGATTACGCAGGCCGCTTGCGAACTGCTGCACCACGAACCCGCGGGGAACGTGCAGCGAGGCCGCCGGCGGCGGGTCAGCCACGCCCGGGAAGTTGCTTGCCGACCGGCTGGCGAACGGCGGCGGCAGATCGCCCGGCGTAATCCGGCGCGCCACGCCCGGCGCATCACCGCGCCAATCGCCATAGGCGGCCGGGCCGGTCAGGACGCCCTGGGCCCATGCCGGCGACGCTCCGAGAACGCCGGCCGCGACGCAAGCGAACGCCCCCGCCCAGGACAGGTTTCGGACTAACCGCACCAGGCTGTCGCACGGGCCTCTCTCGCCGCCGGGCCTCACTGCCGGACCGGGAACGACACCCATTCGAAGCCCCGGGGACCCTGGAACAGCAGCATCACGTATTGGCGGCCCTGCTGGATCGCCTCCTGCACGTGCTGGCGCAGTTGCTCCGGCGAGGTCACCGGTTGATCGCCCACACGCACGATCACGTTCCCCGGATTGACCCCGAACATCCACGCATCGGTGTTCTCGGCGACATTGGTGACGAGCGCGCCGGTCTGGTCCGGACTGAGCTTATATTGGGCCCGCAGCGCGTCGGTAATCGGGGCGATCGTCATGCCGATCTGCGCCGTGGTCTTGAGGGCTGGCACGTCCGACGCGGCCGCAAAGGCGGCGCGATTGGCCAGGGCCGGCTTGAAGCCGGGCGTCTTCCCGAGCGTCAGCTGCAGCGTCATCTGCTGCCCGCCCCGCCACACGGTCACCGGCACCGTCGTGCCGGGAACGGAAACCGCAATCGCCCGTCGCAGCCCCCGGGCGTTATCCTCCGCCTTGCCGTTGAAGGCGGTAACGACATCGCCGAGCTTCAGCCCGGCGGCCTCGGCGGGTCCTCCAGGCTCGATCTGCGCCAGGATCGACCCGTCGGGAGTCTGCAGCCCCACGGCGCCCTGGATATTGGGCGTCACCTGCTGGATCGCGGCGCCGATCCACCCCGGCCCGACCCAATCCGGCTCCATCATGTGCACGACGGCGAACTTGGCGTCGTTCACCGGGATGGCGAAACCAAGGCCGATGGACCCGCCGCCCCCGGTGTCGGCTGCCTGAAAGATCGCGTCGTTGACGCCGATCAGCTCGCCCGCCGCGTTGAACAGCCCGCCGCCGGAGTTGCCCGGATTGATCGCGGCATCGGTCTGGATGAAGGCGTCGTAGGGGCCCTGCTGGATGTTGCGGTCGAGCGCGCTGACGATGCCTGTGGTCACCGTGCTGGACAGGCCGAGCGGGTTGCCGATGGCGATGACGGCGTCGCCCTGGCGCAGCGTGTCGCTGTCGCCGACCTTCACCGCGGGCAAGGGCTTGCCGCTGTTCACCTTGAGCACGGCGATGTCGACCTGCTGGCCCTCGACGACAAGCTGCGCGCGCAGCTGCGTGCCGTCGCTCAGGGTGATGTAGAATCCTTCGCCGTCCTTCACCACGTGCCGGGCGGTGACGATGAAGCCGTCCGGCCGCACGATCGAGCCGGAACCGAAGATGCGGGTCTTGATCGGCGGCCCCTGGCCGTCCGATGGCGGCATCATCTTCCACGTGGTGATGTTGACCACCGACGGCACCAGCTTCGCCACGATGTCCGGCAATGGCGCGTCCGCGGCGGCGGCCGTGGCGAATGTCATCGCAACGACGACGGTAACGGCCAGCGCCGGCGGCAGCCACATGTCGGCGAACCGCGCAAATGTCATGGAAGCGTATTTCATCGGCCCCGATCCCCCTGAGCTGCGCAAGGCAGGCGCCGTCGCAAGAGTAGGATCGTTCCATCGAGCCTGGGTGACGATTCGGCGCAACTTGCCCAGATGTGATCCCATCCCGGCACGATGCTCCGCCAGATCACCACCCTGGCAGCCCGGCGCATGACGCTCCACATCTGACGGCAACAAGGGGGGAACGGTCATGGTCGCGACACAGGCCACGGATTGGGAACGCCGCTACCGCGAGGGCGCCACGGGATGGGAGCGGCCGGGGATCAACCCGGCCTTCATCGCCTGGCGCTCGGACGGCACGCTCACGCCCTGCCGCATCCTGGTGCCGGGCTGTGGCCGCAGCGTCGAGCCGCTGTTGCTGGCGGAGGCCGGCTTCGACGTCACCGTCGTGGACTCCGCACCCAGCGCCATCGCCGCGCAGCAGGGCCGGCTGTCAGGCCTCCATGTCCGCGCGCATGTCGAACTCGGCGACCTGTTCGCCTGGGAAGCGCCGGCGCCGTTCGATGCCGTCTATGACCAGACCTGCCTCGGCGCCCTCGCACCCGATCTGTGGCCCGCCTATACCGGCCGCCTGCAACGCTGGCTGCGTCCGTCCGGCCGGCTGTTCGCGATGTTCATGCAGATCGGCCGGGAGACGGCCGGCCTGCCGTTCCACCACTGCGATCTCGCCAGCATGCGCACGCTGTTCGGCGACACGGCCTGGCAGTGGCCCCCGTCCCTGCCCGCGCAGGTTCCGCATCCGTCCGGCTTCACGGAACAGCCCGTCGTCCTGACGCGCCGCTGAGCCTACCGGCACGCCGTTAACATCCTGATGGGCGGGCGGTTCTCCGGCACTGCGCCGCGTGACAACCCCCGCCCCTGTGCTAGCGTCTGCGGGTCCGACGGGAGGGGTACCACCGGCCGGCCGCCCCGCTCGTCGGGCCACGCGCATCACACGGCACACGGACGTTCCGGTGGGAACGCCCGCCAGGCGCTCACCAGTGACGAGGAAACATCCGATGAAGACAAGATCCTTCCTGACGGCGGCCTTGTTCGCATCCTCCCTCGCCGTCACCGCCCCGGCGTTCGCGCAGCAGCCGGTGATCCCGATCATCGTCAAGGACACCACCTCCTTCTTCTGGCAGATCGTGCTGGCCGGCGCGCGCAAGGCGGGCCAGGACCTCAACGTGAAGGTGCCCGAGCTCGGCGCCACGTCCGAGGCCGACATCAACGGCCAGATCGCCATCCTGGAGAACGCGGTGTCGTCGAAGCCCGCGGCCATCGTGATCGCCCCCACCCAGCGCGCCGCGCTCGGCAAGCCGATCGACGAAGCGGCCACGAAGGTGAAGGTCATCGGCATCGACTCCGCCGCCGATTCCAAGGGCTTCACCTCGTTCCTCACCACCGACAACGTGCAGGGCGGCCGCATCGCCGCCGATGGCCTCGCCCAGGGCGTCCAGGCCAAGACCGGCAAGATCGAAGGCGACGTGGCGCTGATCACGGCCCTGCCGGGCGTCGGCTCGCTCGACCAGCGCGCCAAGGGCTTCAAGGAGCAGCTGGCGGCCAGGTATCCGGGCCTCAGGATCGTCGCCGACAAGGTCGCGGACGGCCAGGCCACCACCGGCCTGAACATCATGACCGACCTCATCACCGCCAATCCGAAGCTCGTCGGCGTGTTTGCCTCGAACCTCATCATGGCGCAGGGGGCGGGCCAGGCCATCGCCGAGAACAACCTGCAGAACAAGGTCACGGTGATCGGCTTCGATTCCGATGACAAGCTCGTGAAGTTCCTCGGCCAGGGCGTCATCTATGCCCTGGTCGTGCAGGACCCCTACCGCATGGGCTACGACGGCGTGAAGACGGCGCTGGCGGCCTCGAAGGGCGAGAAGGTCGCGGAATTCGTGGACACCGGGGCCAACCTGATCACGAAGGACAACATGAACTCGGCGCGGTCGCAGGAGCTGCTGAGTCCCAAGGTGAAGTAGGCCGCAAGGCTTCCGGCGCGGGAGGCGAAGGCATGTCCCTGGCTGAGACAACGGGCACCCACGGTTCCGGCCCTCCCCCGGACCGCCTGGGCGCAGCCACCCCGATCCTGGAACTGCGCGGACTCGACAAGCGGTTCCCCGGCACGCATGCGCTCAAGCAAGTGGATCTCGCCTTCCTGCCCGGCGAGGTCCACGCCATCGTCGGCGAGAACGGCGCGGGGAAGTCCACCCTCATCAAGCTGCTGACGGGCGTCTATCCCCGCACGTCAGGCGAGATCTTCTGGCACGGCCGGCCGGTCGCGCTCGCAACCCCGCACGACGCCATCGCACTCGGCATCAACGCGGTGCACCAGGAGGTGATCCTGTGCCGCCACCTCACCGTGGCGGCCAACCTCTTCCTCGGCGACGAGACGGCCAGCCTCGGCATCCTCCAGACCCGCCGCATGGAGCGCGCGGCGCAGGCGATCATCGACGACATCGGCTTCCGGATCCCGTCCGGCGTGCTGCTCGGCGACCTCACCATCGGCCAGCAGCAGCTGGTCGCGACCGCACGGGCGGCGACGCGCGGCACGAAATTCCTGATCTTCGACGAACCCACCGCCTATCTGACCCGCCAGGAAGCCGACCAGCTGTTCGCGCTGATCCGCCGGCTGCACAGGCAGGGCGTGACGATCGTCTATATCAGCCACCGGCTCGAGGAGATCTTCGAGCTGGCCGACCGGGTCTCGATCCTGCGCGACGGCAGCCTGGTCTCGACCGCGCGCATCGCCGACACCGACGAGCCGACGATCATCCGCGGCATGGTCAACCGCTCGATCGAGGACGTCTACCACAAGGAGGAAATCCCCTTCGGCCCGCCGGTGCTGGAAACGCGCGGGCTGACCGGCCGTGGCTTCCAGGACATCTCGCTCACCGTCCGCACCGGCGAGATCGTCGGCCTCTACGGGCTCATCGGCGCCGGTCGCAGCGAATTCGTCCAGGCGCTGTTCGGCCGCCATCCGAAGACCGGCGGCAGCATGATCCTCAAGGGCGAGGCGGTCACGATCCGGCGCGAATCCGACGCCATCGCCCGCGGCATCGCGCTGGTGCCGGAAAGTCGCCGCGACCAGGGCCTCTGCCTCAATCTCGGCGTCGGCTTCAACCTCAACCTGCCGATCTTCAGGCGCCTCACCCGCGGGCTCGTGATCTCGCTGCCGGCGCAGCGCGAACATGCCGACCGGCAGATCCGCGACCTGCGCATCCAGACGGCCTCGCGCAACGCGCTCGCCGCGAACCTGTCCGGCGGCAACCAGCAGAAACTCGTCGTCGGCAAATGGCTCAGCCACGGCGCCGACCTCTACATCTTCGACGAGCCGACGGCGGGCGTCGATGTCGGCACCAAGGTCGAGATGTACCGGGTCTTCGCCGCCCTGCTGAAAAGGGATGCGGCCATCATCCTGATCTCGTCGTACCTGCCCGAGGTGTACGAACTCGCCGACCGCCTCCACGTCTTCCGCGCAGGCCGCCTCGTCGCCAGCCACAGCCACAAGGACGCCGATCACGAAACCATCCTGGCCGAGGCCCTCGGCACCTGAAGCGACGCCACGCCGGTCCGACCGCCCCGCTCGCAAGGACGACCAGTCATGACGACCGCAGCCGCAACCGCCCCCGTCGCCCCGCAGACCAAGCCCAGCACCGGCCTGGGCTTCCTGATGAGCCTCACCCTGCTCGGCCTGCTGCTGGCGATGTGGATCGCACTCAGCCTCGCCACCGACACCTTCCTCACCGCCAACAACTTCGCCAACCTGATGCGCCAGGCCGCCCTCTGGGCCATCATCGCCATGGGCCAGACCTTCGTCATCATCACCGCCGGCATCGACCTGTCGGTGGGCGCCGTCATCGGCTTCTGCAGCGTGATCGTGGCGATGCTGCTGCAGGGCGGGTTCCCGGTCTGGGCTTCGGTGCTGATCACCCTCGGCGTCGGCGTGGCCATCGGCCTGTTCCACGGCTTCGGCATCGTCAAGATGGGCCTGCCGCCCTTCATCATGACGCTCGCGACCATGACGGCCCTGCGCGGCATCGGGCTGCTGATGACCAACGGCGCGACGATCTCGATCACCGTCGACCGCTTCACCGATTTCTCCCGCGGCGCGCTCCTCGGCGTCCCCAACCTGTTCTGGATGGTGATCCTGGTCGCGGTCCCGGCCTTCGTGCTGCTGCATTTGTCGCGCTGGGGCCGCTACATCTATGCCGTCGGCAGCAACGCCGAGGCGGCCCGGCTTTCCGGCGTCAATGTCAGCGTCGTGATCTTTCTAGCCTACACGGTCTCGGCCATGCTCGCGGCCTTCGCCGGCATCCTTACCGCCGCGCGCATCGGCGTCGGCGTCGCCACCACCGGCGACGGGTGGGAGCTGCAGTCGATCGCGTCCTCGGTCATCGGCGGCACCAGCCTGTTCGGCGCGGTGGGCTCGGTGCATGGGCCGCTGATCGGCTCATTCCTGCTCACCACCATCGCCAACGGCGCCAACCTGCTCAACATCAACCCGTTCTGGCAACGCATCATCACCGGCGGCCTGATCATCGTCATCGTCTATTTCGACCAGATGCGCCGGCGGCGGCGATGACGGCCACCTTCGCCCCCCAGCGCCGGGCACGGCCACGGATTTGCGGAATTCTGTCGACCAGCTGTGTTAACATCATTGCGAACGGACGACGTATCCCCATGATGAACGGGTGATACTGGGTCGGGGTCGAACAGGCCGTCCCGGTGCTGACGTGAGCCAGTAACGCGGGTGCGGTTCATGGGAGCGAAGCAATGACGCTGCAAGCAAAGCTGATGTGGGCCGGGCTGGCCGTGCTTGGCGCGATCGCTTTCGGCATCGTGGCACTGAGCCGCGGCGAGCCGGTCAACGCCGCCTGGCTCGTCATCGCATCCGCCTGCATCTACTTCATCGCCTACCGGTTCTATGCGCTCTACATCGTCGGCAAGGTATTCGCCATCGACCGGACCCGGCAGACGCCCGCCTACCGCCACAACGACGGCCTCGATTACGTGCCGACCAACCGCTACGTGCTGTTCGGCCACCATTTCGCGGCCATCGCCGGCGCCGGTCCCCTGGTCGGCCCGGTGCTCGCCGCACAGATGGGCTATCTGCCCGGCACGCTCTGGATCCTCGCCGGCGCCGTGTTCGCCGGCGCGGTCCAGGACATGACCGTGCTGTTCCTCTCGACACGGCGCGACGGCCGCTCGCTTGGCGACATGATCCGCTCCGAGATGGGCCCGGCCGCCGGCGCCATCGCCGGCATCGGCGTGCTGCTCATCTGCGTCATCATCCTGGCCGTGCTCGCCCTCGTCGTCGTCAAGGCGCTGGTGGGCAGCCCGTGGGGCACCTTCGCCGTCTTCGCCACCATCCCGATCGCCTTGCTGATGGGCATCTATGTGCGCTTCCTCCGGCCCGGCCGCATCGGCGAGATGTCCGCCATCGGCGCGGTGCTGCTGCTGCTGGCCCTGATCTATGGCCGCACCGTCTCCGAAACCCCGGCGCTCGCGGCGTGGTTCAACCTGCCTGGCGACATGCTGGCGCTGCTCATCATCGGCTACGGCTTCGTCGCCTCGGTGCTGCCGGTGTGGCTGCTGCTGGCGCCGCGGGACTACCTGTCGACCTTCCTCAAGGTGGGCACGATCCTGCTGCTGGCGATCGGCATCATCGTGGTGCGCCCCGACATGCAGATGAGCGCGGTGACGCGTTTCATCGACGGCACCGGACCGGTATGGGCCGGCAGCGTGTTCCCGTTCCTGTTCATCACCATCGCCTGCGGTGCGGTGTCCGGCTGGCACTCGCTCATTTCGTCCGGCACCACGCCGAAGATGATCGAGAACGAGGACCAGATCTGCTTCATCGGCTATGGCGGCATGCTGACGGAGTCCTTCGTCGCGATGATGGCGATCATCAGCGCCAGCGTGATCCATCCCGGCGTCTACTTCGCCATGAACAGCTCGGCCGGCCTGATCGGCACCGACCCCGCGCAGGCGGCGCAGGTGATCACCGGCTGGGGCTTCGCCGTGACGCCGGACATGCTGACCCAGATCGCCCGTGACGTGGGCGAGACCAGCATCATGTCGCGCACTGGCGGCGCCCCCACGCTGGCGGTGGGCATGGCGAGCATCCTGTCCGAGTTCCTGGGCGGCCGCGTGCTGATGGGAATCTGGTACCACTTCGCCATCCTGTTCGAGGCGCTGTTCATCCTCACCACCGTCGACGCCGGCACGCGCGTCTGCCGCTTCATGATCCAGGACCTGGTCGGCAACGTGGTCCCGGCGTTCAAGGCAACCGAGTCCTGGGCCAACAACATCATCGGTTCGGCCCTGTCCTGCGCCTTGTGGGGCTATTTCCTCTACCAGGGCGTCATCGACCCGCTGGGCGGCATCTGGACCCTGTGGCCGCTGTTCGGCACCGCCAACCAGATGCTGGCCGCCATCGCGCTGACCCTGTGCACCGTCGTGCTGTTCAAGATGAAGCGCCAGCGCTACGCCTGGGTGACGGTCGTGCCGACCGCCTGGCTCGTGGTCTGCACCGTCACCGCCGGCCTGCAGAAAGTGTTCAGCCCCGATCCGGCGGTCGGCTTCGTCAGCCACGCACGCCTGCTCGGCGACGCCGTGGCGGCCGGAAAGGTGCAGGCGCCCGCGAAATCGCTGGCGGAGATGAACCGGATCATCTTCAACGACTATGTCGACGCCACCCTGGCCGCCCTGTTCGTCGCCATCGTTGTGGCGACCGTGGTCTACGGCCTGATCACCAGCTGGAAAGCCCTCGGCAACCCGAAGATCACGGCCATCGAGGTCGGCGGCGCCGGCGTCCTGGCAGGAGGCAGCAATGACTGAGATGGCAATGGCGCGTGCCCGCCTGGTCTGCGAGGTCGTGGCGAAGACCGCGCGCCTCATGGTCGGCATTCCCGACTACCCGACCTATGTCACGCATCGGCAGACCTTCCATCCCGACCAGCCGGTCATGACCTACGAGGAGTTCTTCCGCGAGCGCCAGGCCGCCCGCTACGCCATCGGCAAGGGCCGGTTCAGGGGCTGCTGCTGAGCCTCCGGGAGAGCGCGGCGGCCGGCGGCGGCGCTCAGCCGGCCCCGGGCCGCCGCCCTTCCCGCATATGCCCCACCACCACCCGGCGCAGCGCGTCGCGGTCGCAGGCGCGCAGGGCCGCGATCATGTCGGCGTGGTCGCGGATGGACTGCTCGATCCAGCCCCGCGTCGGCCATTGCGACAGCAGCGCCGACGGCACGCGGTTGCGCGTCTCCCGGATCATCGCGGCCAGCTCCGGATTCGGACACAGCTCCAGCAGCGCCATGTGGAAGGCGATGTTGGCCGCATGCTGCTCCAGCAGCGTGCCGTCGCGCACCGCCGCCTCGAACCGCGCCGCCAGCGCCTCCAGCCGCTGCAGCGCCGCGGCGTCCGCCTTGTCGTAGCTGAGGTCGGCCGCCGCCGCCTCCAGGATGGCGCGAAGCTGCCCGAGCTGCGCGAGCCGCTGCGGGTCCAGCTCGAACACGTGGTGGCCGCGATTGGGCACGTGCTGGACCAGCCGCTTGGCCACCAGCTCGTCCAGCGCCCGGCGCACGTCGCCGCGGCTGCAGCCATAGCGCCGCTCCAGGTCGATCTGCTTCAGCCAGGCGCCGGGCGGCAGCGCTCCGGCCTGGATGTCCTGGGCGATCCGCTCGGCGACGCTGTGCGAACGCGTCGGCCCGGACATCGCATCGCCGGCGCACCCGGCCGGCAGGGCTTGGTCACTCTCCATACGTTCGCTCGCTTGCGGTGGCACACAAATTGGTACCAATATTAGCACCTTCAGACGCCAGCCAGATTATCCGGGATCGCGCCATGCTGCCACAAACCACGACCGCCGCCGCCGACCGGCGCAAGCAGATGTACCAGCGCGGCCCGACCGTCGTGTACGCCTGCCGCAAGGACCCCCGCTTCTCCTACTGCATGTACGTGCCCCCCGGCTTCGACGCCGACCCCGCCGGGCACACGCTCATCGTCGCCGTGCATGGCACCGGGCGCACCATGACCGCCTATCGCGACGGCTTCTCGGCCTTCGCCCGCTACAACAAATGCGTCGTGCTGGCGCCGCTGTTCCCCGTGGGCGTCTGCGGCGACGACAACGCGGACGGCTTCAAGTACATCCGCGAAGGCGACATCCGCTACGACCACGTCCTGCTGGCCATGATCGAGGAAGCCGGCGCGCGGCTCGGCCACGCCTTCGGCCCGTTCATGCTGTTCGGCTTCTCCGGCGGCGGGCATTTCGTGCACCGGTTCTTCTACCTGCATCCGCAGCGGCTGTGCGCCGTGTCGATCGGCGCGCCCGGCGCGGTCACGCTGATCGACGACACCCGCGACTACTGGGTCGGCACCCGCAACCTCGAAGCGCTGTTCGGCACCGCGCTCGACCTGGCGGCGATGCGGCAGGTGCCGGTGCAGATGGTCGTCGGCGCCGCCGACATCGAGACCTGGGAGATCGACTACCAGCCCGGCAGCCGCAACTACATGGACGGCATCAACGCCACCGGCCGCACCCGCATCGAACGCAACACCGCGCTGCGGCGCAATTTCGAGGCGCACGGCATCCAGGTCCGCCAGGATATCGTGCCCAACGTCCCGCATGACGGCACTAAGGTGCTTCCCAACGTCCAGGACTTCTTCCTCGACGTCCTGTGCGCCCGGCGCGGCGGCGCCTGACGATGCCGCCCTTCCTCTCCGCCTTCCGCCCGGAGGTTTCGCGCGACGCGCTGGCCGCCACCGTCGCCCATCTCAGCGCCCTCGGCGAGAAGGTTCCGGGCTCGGCGGCGGAGGCGGCGGCCTGCGCCTACCTCACCGCCCGCCTCGCCGAATACGGCGTGCGGCATCAGGTACATGTCTTCGACTCCTATATCGGCGCGCCCACCCGCACCGAACTGCACGTGCTGGCGCCGGCGCCGCAGCAGATCGAAGCGGTCGGCGTCGCCTTCGCAGGCGACACCGGACCGGAGGGCGTCACCGCGCCCGTGGTCGCGGTCGGGCGCGGCCGGCCGGCCGACTATGCCGGGCGCGACGTGGCCGGCGCCATCGTGCTGGTCGACCACATCCCGGAACACGGCGCCTGCGCCGCCGCCCTGCGCGCCGGCGTGGTCGGGCTGATCGGCATCTCCTCGGGTCCGCAGCGGCACAAGATGACGGTCTCCCCGATCTGGGGCGCGCCGGCCACGGCCGAAGAACTGGCGCAGATGCCGCGCCTCGCCGTCGCCTCGATCTCCCGGCCGGACGGCGAGAGGCTGAAGGCCCTGGCCGCGTCCGGCGGCCTGCGCGTGCGGCTGGTGGCGCAGGCCGAGGAAGGCTGGCGCCAGGTCCGCCTGCCGGTGGCCGAGATCCCCGGGCGCGAGGCGCCGTTCGTGCTGGTGGGCTCGCATTACTGCACCTGGTTCGACGGCACCACCGACAACATCACCGCCAACGCGTTGCTGCTGGAATGCGCGCGGCTGCTCGCACCGGGTGCCGGCAGCCGCCGCTACGGCGTGCGGCTGGCCTGGTGGCCGGGCCACACGCATGGCCGCTACTCCGGCTCCGCCTGGTACGCCGACACGTTCTGGCAGGACCTGCACGAGAACGGCATCGCCTATTTCAACGTCGACATCGTCGGCTCGCGCGGCGCGGTGACGAAATGCGCCCGCAACCAGATGGCAGAGGTTTCCGGCTTCACCGCCGCCGCCCTGGCCGCCTTCGCCGAGCCGGTGCCGGCGCAGGAAGCGGCGTTCAACGCCCGCACGCTGAGCCGGCAGGACCGTTACGTTGACCCCACTCGGCCGCATCGCGGCTCCGACCAGAGCTTCTGGGGCGTCGGCCTCAGCTCGCTGCAGGTCAGCAGCTTCCTCGCCGAAGACGATCCCGCGCATCTGCCGAACAGCGGCATCGCCTGGTGGTGGCACACTGCCCAGGACACGCTGGACAAGGCCGACCCCGACATCCTCGCCGCCGACACCGCGATCCACGCCCGCATGGTCGACTCGCTGGCCGATGCGCCGCTCCTGCCGCTCGACCTCGCCGCCACTGCCGGCGACATGCTGGCGGCGCTGCGCGAGTACCGCGAGGCCGCGCCGGACCTCGCCTTGCTCGCGGAACTGGAGACGAGCGCCCAGGCCTTCGCGGCAACCGCCGCCCGGTTCCAGGCCTGCGCCGCCGACCTGACCGACTCCGCGACGACCTCGGCCGCCAACCGCCGGCTGCTGCGCGCCGCGCATCTGCTGAACCCCGTGCTCTACCAGGCGCGCAGCCCGTTCGAGCATGACCGCGCCGTGCCGACCCGCCTGCTGCCGGGCCTCGCGCCCGCCCTGGGGCTCGCCGCCATGGCGCCCGATGCGGCGCGCATGGCCCGCGTCGGCCTGCAGCGGGAGCGCAACCGCATCGCCCATGCCCTGGCCGAGGCGACGCGGCTGCTGGACGCCGAATGATCTTCATCACATCGAGGGCCCGACCCATGGACCGACGCAGCTTCCTCGCCACCGGCGCAGCCGCCGCCACCGCGGCACTCGCCCGCCCGGCGCTCGCCCAGTCCGAACGGCAGCGCGTACTGCGCTTCGTGCCTTATTCCGACCTCACGGTGCTGGACCCGATCTGGACCACCGCCGATGTGGTGCGCGACCATGGCTATCTGATCTACGACACGCTCTACGGCACCGACGGCGCCTACCAGCCGCAGCCGCAGCTCGCCGAAGGCCATGTCTTCGAGCAGGACGGCAAGATCTGCACGATCACCCTGCGCGCCGGCCCGACCTTCCACGACGGCCAGCCGATCCGCGCCCGCGACGTCGTCGCCAGCCTGCAGCGCTGGATGGCGGTGGCCCCCATGGGCCAGACGCTCAACAGCGTGCTCGACGAGTTGTCGGCGCTGGACGACCGGCGCATCCGCTTCCGCCTGAAGCGGCCCTTCCCGCTGCTGATCCAGACCCTGGCCCAGCCGATCGCGCCGGTGCCGTTCATCATGCCCGAGCGCGTGGCGCGCACCGACCCGTCGAAGCAGCTCACGGACACCACCGGCTCCGGCCCGTTCCGCTTCAAGCGCGACGAGTACCGCCCCGGCAACATCGCCGCCTATGAACGCTTCGCCGCCTACCAGCCCACGCCGGCCGGGGGCAGCGGCCTCACCGCCGGGCCGAAGGTCGCGCAGTTCGACCGCATCGAGTGGCGGATCATCCCCGACGCCGCCACCGCCGCGGCGGCGCTGCAGCAGGGCGAGGTGGACTGGTTCTCGGACCCGCCGGCGGAAATCCTCGAACTGGTGCGCCGGTCGCGCGACCTCGCGGTGTCGCGCATGGACCTGCTGCCGCTCGTTTGCGTCATGCGCTGGAACCAGCTGGTTCCCCCGTTCGACAGCAAGGCCATGCGCCAGGCCCTGCTGCCGGCGATCGACCAGGCCGATTTCGTCATGGCGGCGGCCGGCACCGACCCGGACAACTTCGCCACCGGCACCGGCATGTTCCCCGCCGGCTCCCCCATGGCCAGTGATGCCGGGCTGGAGCCGCTGCAGGGCCCGCGCGACCTGAACAAGGCCAAGCGCCTGCTGAAAGAGGCCGGCTATGACGGCCAGCTGGTGCGCCTGATCGGCCCGACTGATACGGTGACGACGGCAGCGCTGACCCAGGTGGCGGCCGACCTACTGCGCCGGCTGGGCCTGAACCTGGATGCCGCGCTCACCGATTCCGGCACGGTGGTGCAGCGCCGGCGGTCGATGCAGCCGCTGGACAAGGGCGGCTGGTCGGTGGGCTGCTGGGCCTTCCCCGGCCTGTGGTTCATCAATCCCGCGACGCATATCCTGCTGCGCGGCAACGGCCGCGACGCCTGGTTCGGCTGGCCCACCGCCCCGCGGCTGGAAGCGTTGCGCGACCAGTGGATGGAAGCGACCGACCTCGCCGCGCAGAAGCGCATCGCCCGCGAGATCCAGGTGGTGGCGATGGACGAACTGCCCTGCATCCCGCTCGGCTGCGTCTACCGCTCGACGGCGATGCGGCGCGACCTCAAGGACCGCGTCGTGGGCATGCCGCTGTTCTGGAACATCCGCCGCGCCTGAGGGCGTTCGATCCCGGAGATTCGCGAGAGCGTGATCGCCACAGGTGGGATCACACGGAGGCGTGAATCACGCGACAAGACAAAGACCTGGAGCCCGATCGGAACGCCTTTCGGCTCCGGTCAGGCTCCAGGCGAGTCTCCGGGGCCGGCTTCACACCCGCCTTACGCCATAGAACTGCGGATAGCCGTCGCGCACGTCCGTCAGGTAGCCGTGATAGGCCGTGGGCTGGTCGTACATGCCCAGCGGCACATACGGCACCCACTCCCAGAACAGCGCCTGCATCTGCGCCGTGATCTTCTGCTGGGCCGGCAGGTCCGGCGCGTCGAACCAGGCGTCGCGCAGCGTTTCCATCTTCTCGCTGGTGGGCCAGCCGAACCAGGCCTTCTTGCCGGTGCCGCGGATGGAGATGTCGGTCGCCGGCGTCACGTTGCCGGTGCCGCCGAGATAGGTGAAGAAGATGTTCCAGCCGCCCTTGTCGACCGGCTCCATGCTGGCGCGGCGCTGCACCACCGTGGCCCAGTCCAGCGCCTGGTAGTCGACGCTGAAGCCGATGCGCTTCAGCACGTCGGCGGCCACTTGGGCCTCGGCGTAGATGGTGGGAATCGTGGACGCCGCCAGCACGACGATCTTCTCGCCCTTGTAGCTGGTGGCCGCGAGCAGCCGCTTCAGCTTGTCCACGTCGTCGTACTGGTGCGTGGCCTCCAGGCCCACGGTGCTGGCGTACGGCGTGCCCGGCACGAAGATGCCGACATCGGTCTTGATCAGGCTCGGCTCTGCGCCGGCCACCGTGTCCATCACGTCGCGCTGGTTCATCGCCGCCAGCACCACCCGGCGCACCGCCGCGTCGTCGAACGGCGGCAGCAGATGGTTGAAGCGCAGGCAGCCGATCTCGCCGGTGATGTCCTTCACCTCGATGCGCAGCCGCTTGTCCTTGCGCAGCGCGGGAATGAGATCGATCGACGGGTTCTCCCACCAGTCGATCTCGTTGTTCATCAACGCCCCCTGCGCCGTGGCGGCGTCGGGCATCACCGTCCATTCCACGCGGTCGAGATAGGCGATCTTCGGCCCGGCGGTGAAGCTCGGCACGCCGTCCGGGCGCGGCACATAGGCCGGGTTACGCTCGAACACCACCTTGGCGCCGGCAATGCGCTCGTCCGCCTTGAAGCGGAACGGGCCGCTGCCGACCGCTTCGGAGATCTGCGTCATCGGATCGGTCTTCGCCAGCCGCTCCGGCATGATGGCGCTCTGGTACTGCGACAGCGCACTGGGCAGCAGGGCGAAGGGTTTCTTCAGCCGGATGCGGATCACCTTGTCGGACGGCGCGCCGATCTCATCGATCAGGCCCAGCATCACGCTGCCGAGCGGCTCGCGCACGGCGAAGCGCTTGATGGTGGCGACACAGTCCCGCCCCAGCACCGGCGTGCCGTCATGGAATGTCAGCCCGTCGCGCAGGGTCAGTTCCCACAGCTTGCCGTCGCTGCTGGTGGTGTGCCCGGCGACCATCTGCGGCTGCACGTTGAACTTCGCGTCGATGCCATAGAGCGTGTCGAACACGGCCAGCGAGTAGTTGCGGGTGATATCGGCCGTGGTCCAGACCGGATCCAGCGACGCCAAATCGGCATGCGGCACGAATTTCAGCAGGCGCGTGCCCTCGGCACGGCCGATACGTGGCGCGGCGAGCGCGACCGAGCCGGCCAGCGCGGATTTCAGGATATCGCGACGGCGCATTGTGGTTCCCCCCCATGAAACGGTTGACCCGTATTCTTGTTGCTCCCGGTATTCCTGCTTATCGCAATGTATCCTGAACCGGCCGCGCCACCGATTCAAGGCAGTGCCGTCAGGGGGCTGGCGGCACCGGGCTGCACGCCGCTGCCGCCACGCGCCCCAGCACGATCATCCGCCGCGCCGCGACGCCGGCGCCGGCCACGTCGCCGGCCAGATGCTGCAGCAGCGGGTTGGACAGCAGCGCCCGCGCCGCCGTGTCCGCCGCGAGGTCGGCCGCCGCCACCGCGGCCGCCGAGAACACGGTGCGCCGCAACAGCCCCAGCGTGCCCAGCAGCCCCGGCCGCATGCCGTGCAGCACCGCCACCTGCCGCACCAGCCGTGCGCCCCGCCAGCCCACCAGCAGCCCGTCCAGCGATGGCGACGGAATGGCGGCGGTGGCGGCGAAGACCTGCACCGCCGCCTCGCGCCCGAGCGCCTCGGACCGCGCCCGCAAGGTCGCCGCCGGCCCGGCCCGCAGCAGGGCGATGATGGCGTCCGGGTCGTTCGCGGCGAGGACGGCGGGCAACAGCGCCTTGCCGTCCGGCACCCCCGCCAGCCACGTCGCCGCGGCCGCGCGCGTCGTCACGGGATCGGCGAGTTGCGCCCGCAGACGGTCCACCGTGCGCAGCGCGAACAGCCCGCGCAGTTCGCGCCAGCCGGCCGCGCCGATCAGCCCGAACCCGGCCGTCGCCACGCCCAGGGTCAGCCAGCCCAGGACCGGCGAACGCGCGAACTGGTCGGCGACGAAATTGGCCGTGTCCAGCGCCGCGAGCCCCAGCAGCAGGAGCAACGCCCCGCCCAGGGCCAGCGTCACGCTTCCGGGGCCGGGCGGCCGCTCGGTCACGACCGGCAACGCCGGCGGCTCCAGCCGGGGCGCCTGGGGGTCCAGCACCTCGATCCGCGGGCGAACGCGGGGGTCGCTCACAGCAGGTCCTCCAGCAGGAAAACGAGCAGCGTATCGAGGTTGATATGGGGCACCCCGCCGCGTCCCCCCAGGGGCAGGCGCATGGGCTGCAGCTCGGGGATGGCCAGGAACGGGTGCGCCCAGAACCCGGCGTCGGGCGGCGTGTGCGGCACCTCGCCGGGATAGGAGCCGACCAGCCCCTGCCCCTCCACCCGCCCGCGCACCGCCGAAACCGGGCGGCCCTCCAGGGTCCAGACGAAATCCTCGGTGCAGCGTACCGCGGCCAGTGCGAACGCCGCCGATGCGGCCCCGCCCGGCACGCCGGTCAGGGCGCCGACCAGGGCCGCAAGGTTCGCGCGCTGCCGCTCGGCCACGTGGTCCGCCTTGCTGGCGGCGAAGGCCACGCGGGTGATGCCGCCCAGCGGCAGCAGCGCGGCGATCCAGTCCGGCAGGAAGCCGGGCGCCCGCCGCCAGCGCAACGCCGCCGCCACCGCCGATAGCGCCGCGGCCGCATCGGCGAAGGCGGCCGGGCCGGCATGCAGCGCCGACAGCACATCGGCCAGCACCACCAGCCGGTCGATCCGCCCGAACGACGGCGAGGCGAGGTCGCGCGCCACCGCCCGGACATATTCGTCGTAGCGTGCCCGCAACAGGCCCGCGAGCGGCCCGTTGCCCTGCGTCGGAAAGAACGTGTTCCAGGGCGGCTCGGGGCCCGGCGCCGGCATCAGGAAGCGGCCGGGCTGCAGCAGCGACAGGCCGGCGTCGTCGCGCAACTGGCGCAGCAGGCCGCGATACAGGGTGGCCCCGGCACGCGCCAGCGCCTCGTCGGCCGGCGCGCCGGCAGGCAGGCCATGCACGAAGGCCAGGAACGGCCGTGCCTGCGGCGCCGGCTCCAGCCGCCGCAGCACCGCCTGCGACCACGCCGCAAAAGGCTGCGTCAGCAGCGGCAGATCGAGCAGCCACTCGCCGGGATAGTCCAGCAGTTCCAGCCGCACCCGCTGCGCCGGCAGCGCCGCCGTGAGCCCCACCCGGCCGATCTCCAGGTCCAGCGCCAGCAGCGAAACCGCATCGGTGCGCGCCGGCCAACGCGGCGGGTCGGCAGCCAGGGCCGCGAGATGGGCGGGATGATCGAAGCGGGGCAGCGAGTCCGCCCCCGACGGCGCGATCGCAACCCGCAGCTCCCGCCCGGCCAGACGCCGGGCCAAGGCCGGCAGCGCGCCGGGCGCAAGCAGATTGGCCGCGAGCGAGGTCAGCAACGCGGTCTTGCCGGCCCGCGCCAGGCCGGTCACGCCGATCCGTACGGTGCGGCGCACGGGCAGCAGCCCGCGCGCCGCCGAGACCGGATTCACATCAGGCGCGCTGGACCAGTTCGATCTTGTAGCCGTCCGGGTCCTCGACGAAGGCGATGACGGTGGTGCCGAACTTCACTGGGCCGGGCTCACGGGTGACCTTCGCCCCGGCGGCGCGCAGCTTGTCGCAGGTGCCGTAGACATCGGGCATGCCGATGGCGACATGGCCGAAGCCGGTGCCGAGCTCGTACTTGTCCACGCCCCAGTTGTAGGTCAGCTCGATCACGCCGGCCCCCGTGGACTCGTCGGCATAGCCCACGAACGACAGTGTGTACTTGCCGTCCGGCACCTCGCGGCGGCGCAGCTCCTTCATGCCCAGCAGCTGCGTGTAGAATGCCACGCTCTTGTCGAGGTCGCCGACCCGCAGCATGGTGTGCAGGAACCGATAGTTATCGCTCATAATCATACTCCCCCTGAAGCAGGCTGATTGGGATCGAGGCCGAGCAGGAACAGCCCGGACTCGTTCGCCGCCGCGATCGTCGCCTCGCGTTCTGCAAGTATCGTCCCGCCGGCCTCGAACGCCACCCCGCGCAGGCCGGCGGCGGCGGCGCCAGTGATGGTCATGGGCCCGATCGTCGGCAGGTCGGCGCGGCGATCCTGGCCGGGCTTGACCAGCTTCACCATGACCCCGCCGACGCCGCTGCGGCGCAGGCTGGCGGCACGGGCGAGCATGGCGTCGGTGCCCTCGATCGCCTCCACGCACAACACCAGCCCCTGCTGCACCACGCAGGCCTGGCCGACATCGACGGCGCCGAGCGCGCGGACCACGGCCACGCCGCGCTCGATGTCGGCCATGGCCTGGGCATCAGGGGCGGCCACGCTCAGCAGGCCGGGCGGCCCCAGGACTTCCGCCAGGATCTCGTGGGCGCCCAGAACGTTGAAGCCCTCATCGCCCAGCACCCGCACCACCGCGGCCAGCAGGCCGTCATCGCCGGCGAAGGCCACGCGGCCGACGCGGGCGAGCAGTTTCGTGGCCAGCGCGTCCGGTCGGAGATCCAGCAAGGACGGCCGGCGGACCGGGCCGATCAGCACGATGTCCTTGCAGCCATGGCCGCGCAGCAGATCGAGGATACGCGCGGCGGCGCCGATGCGCGCCATGGCGTGCGGATAGGGCGCCAGCACCGACGCCTCCGCGAAGCCCTCCAGGCCGATGATGAACACCGGCCGGCCGGCGGCGCGGGCCGCGGCGGCGATCCGGCCCGGAATCTGGCCGCCGCCCGCCAGGATACCCAGCGCCGGGCGGTCGCTCATTCAGGCGTCATCGTCGTCGTCGTCCGCCACCACGGCGGAACGGATCAGGCCGCGCTTGCTGGGGGCGTCCATGAACGCCAGGATCTCGGCGATCAGCGGCTCGTGGCCATAGGTGGCCCGGGCCTGGGCAACCCGCTCGGCGAACACGCCGGGGCCCTTGAACATCAGCCGGAAGGCGGCGCGCAAGGCGTGGATCTGGGCGCGGTCGAAGCCGCGGCGGCGCAGGCCGATGACGTTGAGGCCGGCGAGGCGGGCGCGGTTGCCGATCACGCTGCCGAACGGGATCACGTCGGCTTCCACGCCGGACACGCCGCCGATCATCGCGGCGCGGCCGATGCGCACGAACTGGTGGATCGCCGCGGCGCCGCCGACCACGGCGTTGTCGCCGATGCTGACGTGCCCGCCCATCACCACGTTGTTGGCCACCACCACGCCGTTGCCGATCTGGCAATCATGCGCGACATGCACCACCGCCATCAGCAGGCAGTCCGCGCCGACGCGGGTGACGCCCTGGCCGGTGACGGTGCCACGATGGATGGTGACGTGCTCGCGCACCTGGGTGCGGGCGCCGACCTCGGTGCGGGTGGGCTCGCCCTTGTATTTCAGGTCCTGCGGCGCCAGGCCGACGGTGCAAAAGGGGTACAGGATCACCCCTTCGCCAACGCGGGTGTGGCCGTCGACGACGACGTGGCTGATCAGCTGCGCCCCATCCCCGATCACGGCGTCAGGCCCGACATGGCACCATGGGCCAACGCGCACGCCCGTTCCGATCGTGGCACCGAGCGCCACGACCGCCGAAGGATGGATCAAACTCACCGTACTTAACCTACCTGTCCGCTACTTGTCCGCAACCCGGTCCATGATCATCGCGGCATAGGTGGCCTCGGCCACCGCCACGCCATCAACCCGCGCCACAGCGTTGAACTTCCACACATTGCCGCGGTTGCGCTCTTTCGTGCAGTGAATGCGGACCTGGTCGCCAGGCACCACCGGGCGGCGGAACTTGGCGCCTTCCACCGACATGAAATAGACCACCTTGCCCGCGGCCTCGGGCCCCAGCGTCTCGACCACCAGAACGGCGGCGGTCTGGGCCATGCTTTCGATGATCAGCACCCCGGGCATGACGGGATGGCCGGGGAAATGGCCCTGAAAGAAGCTCTCGTTCACCGAGACGTTCTTGATGCCCACGGCGGAGTGGTTGCGTACCAGGTCCACCACACGGTCGATCAGCAGGAACGGGTAGCGGTGCGGGATCGCGTGCATGATGCGCGCGATGTCGATCAGTTCGACGCGGTCTTCCGGCCCGGAAGTGGTTTCTGATGTCGTTGAGTCCATGTCCGTTCAGTCCGAATCCGTGCCCTTCGCCGAACCGCCAGCCTTGTACTGGGTCGCGAGCTTCTTCAACACCGCCACCTGGCGGAACATATCCCGTACCGGCTGCGCCGGGCTCCCGATTACCTCGGCCCCGGCGGGCACATCCGCCATCACGCCGGCCTGCGCGCCGACCCGCGCACGCGCACCGATGCGAAGATGTCCGGCGATGCCGACCTGGCCGCCCGCCTGGACGAAATCCTCAAGCACCGTGGAGCCGGAGATGCCAGCCTGCGACACGATCACGCAGCAGCGCCCCAGGCGAACGTTGTGCCCGATCTGCACCAGGTTGTCGAGGCGGGAGCCCGCGCCGATCACGGTGTCCTGGGCCGAGCCGCGATCGACGCAGCTGTTGGCGCCGATCTCGACATCGTCCTCGACCAGCACCCGGCCGAGCTGGGGCACGGTCTCGAAGCCGTCCGGGGCGACGGCGAAGCCGAAGCCCTCCTGCCCGATCCGCGCGCCGGGATAGATGTAGACGCGGGCGCCCAGCAGGGCGTGGCTGAGGCTGGCATGCGCGCCGACGCGGCAATCCGGCCCGAGCACGACGCCCTCGCCGATCACGGCGCACGGGGCGATCCGGCAGCGCGGCCCGATCTCCGCCCCGGCCTCGATCACCGCCAGCGGGCCGACCTCGGCGGTGGGATCGACCACGGCGGAGGGGTGCACACAGGCGGCCGGATGCACGCCGGGCCGCAGCGGCGGCAGCGGATGGAACAGCCGCGCAGCGCGCGCCCAGGCCAGATAAGGCTCCTTGGTGACGATGGCGACGCAGCCCGCGGGCACATGGCCGACCATGGTCGGGTGCACGATCACCGCCCCCGCCCGGCTTTCCCGCAGCGCGTCGACATAGCGGCGGTTGTCCAGGAAGCTGACCTGGTCCGGCCCCGCGGCCTGCAACGGCGCCACACCGGACAGGAGCAGGTCGGCCTCGGGCGCCGCGCCACCCGCCGCAGCCGCCACCGCGGCCAGCGTGTGCGGTCCGCTGCGCGCGAAGAACCGTGGATCGCCCGCGGTCGCCGGCGCTGGCATGGCCTATTTCTTCGGCGGCGCGGCGGCGGGCGCGGCGGCCGGGGTGGCGGCTGGCGCCGCCGGCTGCTGGGCCAGCGGGGATACGCCATCGGGCGGGATCGTGACCGAAGGCAGCACCTTGTTGATCTGCTCGGCGACCTGGTCGGTGATGTCGAACTCGTTCACGTTCAGCGCCACCTGGGCCCGGTGCAGCACCAGGTTCATGCCGCGGCTCTCCGCCACCTGGCGGATGACGGCGATCAGCGAGGCCTGGATCTGGTTCAGGGAGACCTGCGCGGCCTCCTGGATGATGCGGTTGCGGTTCTGGAACTGACGCTGCGCATTGGTGATCCGCTCCTGCAGTTCACGCTCCTTGGTGCGGACCTGCTCGGGCGACATCGTGCCGCGCTGGTTGGTGAGCGTCTGCTGCATCTCGCGCCAGGCGGTCTGCTCTTTCTGCGCGTCCTCGTTCAGCTTCTCGCGACGCTCGCCGATGATCTTGTCCACCTGCTGGGCGGCGGCGGAGGCGCGCATCACCTCGGGCACGCCGATCACGCCGATGGTCGCCGTTGGCGGGGCCGTCCCCTTTGGCAGCGCCGGCAGTTCGGGGACGGGCGGCATGGGGATCTGGGCCAGCGCCTGGTCCTGGTCGGCTGGCAATGCCGCCGCGGGCGCCGGGGGCGCCACGGGGCGCTGCGGCTGGGCGGGGCGCTGGGGTTGCGCCCGTTGCCCGCCTTGTGCCGGCCGCGGCTGGTTGGGGACGAAATAGTCGGAACTCTGCGCGGCCGCGGGCAGCGAGAGGAACACCGAGGCCGCCGCGAACGCTGCGACGGCCAAACCGATACGAGACATGTGCACTAGAACCTCGTGCCAAAACCGAAGCGGAAGAACTGAGTCTGGTCGAATTTCTTTTTCACCACCGCCTGCGCCAGATCGACGTTGATCAGGCCGAACGGCGTCTTCCAGGAGACGCCGACGCCGGCGCCGACGCGCGGCGAGCCGTCATCGGTGAATGGCACCACCTGGCCGTTCAAGACCACCGAATTCACCTGTGACAGCCCGCCGATGTCAACGAAGGCGCGACCGGTCAGGCCGAAATCTGCCGTGATCGGCAGCGGGAAGCGCAGCTCGGTGGACTGGGTCCACAGGAACCGGCCGCCCAGGCTGTCGGAGGTCGTATTCGTCGCCGTCGGGATCGAGTGCGGGCCGGCGCCGCCGGTCTGGAAGCCGCGCAGATTGTCGCCGCCGAGGAAGAAGCGGTCGATGATCTTCTCGTTGCGGCCCAGATTGAACAGATAGCCGGCGCCGCCCGAGATCGCGACGGTCCAGTCCTGGTTGCCGGTGATCCGGTCCAGCGGCATGTAGTAGGTGGTGTCGATCTTGGTGCGGACGAACTTGGCATCGCCGCCGATGCCCGCGAAGTCGGAGCCGAACCGGATCACGTAGCCCTTGTGCGGATCGATGCGGCTGTCGCGGTAGTCGAGGGTCAGCGTCTGGCCGATCTGCGACAGCAGCGACTGCCCCGCCTCGTCCTTGACGTAGATGCTGGCGTTGGACTGCACGTTGTAGACGTCGCGTTGCACCACCGAGTACGACCAGATCTGGCGCAGATGCTCGTTGAACTCGTAGCCCATGCGCAGCGTCAGGCCGGTGCGGCGCTCGTTGTACTGGGCGATGTCGAGGTTGTTCAACGTGGTGTGGAACAGGTCGAACCCGGCCACGATATTGCGGTCGAGGAAATACGGGTCGGTCACCGACAGGTTGATCTGGCTCTGCTTCTGCGCCAGCACGCCGTTGAGGCTGGCGTCGATGCCCGAGCCGATCAGGTTCTTCTCGCGCAGGCCGGCGCTGAGCAGCGCGCCGGCGTCGGTGGAATAGCCGCCGCCGATGGTCAGCTCGCCGGTCGCCTTCTCCTCGATCTTGGTGTTGACGATCGCGCGGTCGGGCGCCGAGCCCGGCTGCGACGTCACGTCCACATTGGCGAAATAGTCGAGGTCCTGCAGGCGCTGGCGGCTGCGGCGGATCAGGGCGGCGTTGAACGGATCGCCTTCGGCGAGGCGGAACTCGCGGCGGATGACCTTGTCCTGGGTGCGCTGGTTGCCGGAGATCTCGATGCGCTCGACATAGACCCGCGGCCCCTCGCCCACGTCGAACACCAGGTCGATCGTGTGCTTCTCGCGGTCACGCTGCACCCGCGGCTTCACCTCGACGAACGGGAAGCCGCGGTTCTGCAGCGCCTCGCTGATCGCCTGGGTGGTGCGCTCCACCGCGTCGCCGTCGTACCAGTCGCCCGGCCCCAGCTCCACCAGCGGCAGCACCGATTCCTTGGTCACGCCGCGCAGGGTCACGTTGACGTCGGTCTTGCCGACCCTGTAGCGCTCGCCCTCGCTCACCGTGAAGGTCACGAAGAACGCCGACTTGTCCGGCGCCAGCTCGGCGGTGGCGCTGGTCACCTCGAAGTCGGCATAGCCCTTCTGCAGGTAGTAGCGGCGCAGCAGTTCCTTGTCGAAATTCAGGCGGTCGGGGTCGTAGCTGTCGCTGCTGGACAGGAACCGCCACCACCGCTCCTCGCGCGAGTTGACGACGTCGCGCAGGGTGCTCTCGCTGAAGGCATGGTTGCCGACGAAGGCGATGCGGCTGATCAGGGTGGTCTCGCCCTCGTTGATCTCGAAGACCACGTCCACGCGGTTCTGGTCGAGCTTGATGATCTTCGGCTCGATGCGGGCGCCGAACCGTCCCCTGCGGGCGTACAGGTCGAGCAGCCGCTGCCGGTCGGCCTGCGCCATGGCGGGGGTGAACACGGCGCGCGGGCGCAACTGCAGCTCCGGCCGCAGGGTGTCGTCGGTGAGCTTGCGGTTGCCCTCGAAGGCGATGCGGTTGACGATCGGATTCTCGGTCACCCGCACGACCAGCGTATTGCCGTCGCGCCGCAGGTTCACGTCCGAGAACAATCCGGTCGCATAAAGGGTCTTCAGGCTGCGATCGAGCTGGTCGGGATCGAACGGGTCGCCCGGCTGGACCAGCATGTAGGAGCGGATCGTGCCCTCCTCGATACGCTGGTTGCCCTCCACCTTGATGGCTTCGATCCTGCCGCCCTGCAACTGGGCCATACGCAACGGACCCGGCAGGTCCTGCGCACTGGAAAGGACGGAAACGGACGCGGTCGAAAGACAGACGATCGCAAGCAGCGCTGCGCGGGAACGAGACAAAGGCGGCACCCCTCATTGCAGCGCCGTCTCACCAATCGAGACAGCTGACCACGGGCGCGCGGAGAATAGCGACGAGACCCGCGCCGCGCTACCCAGGCCGTTGAATGATCGCTCACGGCGCGGAGAAATGCCGCCTCGTTGCTTGCCACAGGCGTGTCATGACCGGGCGACTCGCCGGCATGAACGATATCGGCGAGGCCGAATCGGGGCGGTGCCGAAGCCTGTCTGCCGCGGTCATACCGGCGGCCATGAAGAATGGCCGCCGGTATAAGTCGTTATTTTGCGATTTTGCGCGCCGCCGCCCACCAACCCGGCGCGCGATACCAACGGCCCTTGACGATGGAAGGGTCATCGTCAAGGGCCATTGGTATCAGACGCCGGCGTTCAGCTCGAACCACAGGCTGCCGCCGCCCGGAGGACACTTGCCGCCCATGAGGGAAAGGGTCTGGGCGGCGAGGAATTCGGTGGCATAGGTGCTGCCGAACACGACCCGGGCGAAGGGGTTTTGCAGGAGATAGGCGTAGAGCAGGTACTGCTCGGTCCAGTAGATCTGGCGGTCACGCGCCCAGTCGAGCGGCATCCCGAAAGGCAGGAAGATGTCGTGGCTGTGCACCAGCAGCCGGCTGCGAACATCGGGCAGCACCGTGAGATAGAGGTAGAGGCAGTCGCTGCCGATCTTCACGGTGTGCGTCGAGTCGATGAACAGGATGTCGGCGCCCCCGACCAGGTCAAGCACCCTGGCGCGGGGGATGTCCTGGACGCGTGCGCGGATGATCTCCGACACGGTGCCAATGCGCGGCAGGAACGGGCGCGGGAACGGCTCGATCGCGATGATCTCGCCCGATCCGTTCATCCGCAGCGCCGCGTCGGCGACCAGGGTCGAGAAGCCGCAGCCGATCTCGATGACACGTTTCGGCTTGCGCGCACGCAGGATGCAGTAATAGGCCATCGCGTCGGTCCAGGAGAACTGGGAGTTCTTCCAGAAGAACGACGAGCAGGCCGCCTCGTCGCCCTCGTCCGGCGGGATGAATTCGGCGGCGAAGGGGGCGATGCCGGCGAGGAAGGCGGCGATCCGCTCGGCGTCGAAGACCTTGTCGTAGACGGGCCGGCGCGTCGGCGCGCCCTCGAAGGTGGTTTCGAGGTCCTCGATCAGGGGGATGTTCGAATAGAAGTCGGCCGGGACGATGTTGATGCCGTGGCTCTGGATCTGCCGGCGGATCTCCGGCGGGCTCCAGACGAAGCGGTGGCCGTCGCGGATGAACTGCAGCACCTCCTCGCCGCCCGGCGGGGGCAGCGAGGGGCGCAGCCGCCGGCGCAGCGCGGCGGCGAGATCCTTCAGCCCGCGCATGGGCAAGCGGCCGCCCGGCCGCGCTTCCGGCGGCTGGCCTACCCGATCAGGCCGGCCACCCAGCGGAACAGGCCGATATGCGCGAGATCGTTCCAGGTGGCGAAGACGAACAGGCCGATCAACAGGGCGAAGCCGGCGCGGAAGCCGTATTCCTGGGCGCGTGGCGGCAGCGGCCGGCCGCGGATGGCTTCGGCCGCGTAGAAAAGCAGGTGGCCGCCGTCCAGCACCGGGATCGGGAACAGGTTGATCAGGCCGAGATTCACCGACAGCACCGCAATGAACGACACCAGGCTGGCGAAGCCGAGCGAGGCCACCTGGCCGGACAGCTGGGCGATGCGCAGCGGCCCGCCGAGGTCTTCGCCGGCCTTGTTCTGGGCGATCATGCTCCAGACGCCGGCCAGCGTCTGCACCGTCACGTCCCAGGTCTGCCCGACGCCGGCGACGAGGGCCTGCGGGATCGACAATTGCTCGAACACGGTGGCGCCGCCACGGACGCCCAGGACACCGATCTGCTTGCCGGAGCCGCCGTCGCGCGCCTCGGGGGTTACCCGGATGTCCTGGGCGGCGTCGCCGCGGCGGATATGCAGGATGAGCGGCTGGCCGGGGTTGGCGGCGACGATGCGCTGCAGATCCTCGAACCGGTTGACCGGCCGGGAGTCACGGCTATCGTCGATGCCGGTGATGCGGTCGCCCTGCTGCAGGCCCGCTTTCGCCGCGGCCGAGTCGGCGATCACCTCGCCCACTTCGGGCAGCGCCACCGGCCGGCCAACGGCGGCGAACAGGGCGAAGAACAGCACCGCGGCGAGGATGAAATTGGCGACCGGGCCGGCAGCAACGACGATGGCGCGGGACAGCACCGATTTCTCGTGGAAGGTCCGGCCGGGAATCCACCGCGCCCGAACCTCCGGCTCGACATCCTGCGGCCGCTCCATGCCGTGCAGCTTCACGTAGCCGCCGAGCGGGATCCAGGCCAGCTTCCAGGCGGTGCCGCGCCGGTCGGTCCAGCTGGCCAGGGCCTTGCCGAAGCCGATCGAGAACGCCTCGACATGGACGCCGCGCCAACGTGCCGCGAGATAGTGCCCGAGCTCGTGGATGAAGACGAGCACCCCGAGAACGATGACGAACGCCAGCGGCGTGCGGAGCACTGACGGCAGGAAGTCGAACACGTCTTTCTCCTAATGTCTCGTCCGGCGGGCTTTTTCCGTTCGCCGGCATGGCATTTTGACTAGATCACGAAGGTATTCCGGCAGCAACAGGAACGGTTTGATCCATTACCACCAATGGTTGTGCGCGACTTGGCCTTCTTCTTGCGAAGATGGCGCTGAGCGGCGGCAGCCCGGGCGGAGTCAGGCAGCCGAGAGGCCCCGTTGCGCGCAGAACCGCGCCGCGCCGCTGCGGGCCCGGGCATCCAGGTCGAGCACGGCTTCCAGGCTGTCGGCCGGCAGCGTTCCCATGTCGTCCATCACCATCTCCACCACCGCGGCGATGTCCAGAAAGCCGATGCGGCGCCCCAGGAATGCTTCCACGGCCACCTCGTTGGCGGCACTCAAGATGGTGGGGGCGCCGCCGCCGGCCTGCAAGGCTTCGCGGGCCAGGCGCAGGGCCGGGAAGCGGATTATGTCCGGCTCGGCGAATTCGAGTCGGGCCAGCGCCGCGAGGTCGAGCCGCGGGGCGGGGGTGGTGATGCGGCCGGGCCAGGCCAGGGTGTGGGCGATGGGCACCCGCATGTCCGGGCTGCCGAGCTGCGCCAGCACGCTGCCGTCGCGATAGTAGACGAGGCCGTGGATGACGGATTGCGGGTGCACGAGCACGCCGATCTCGTCGCTGGTCAGGTTGAACAGGCGGGCGGCCTCGATCAGCTCCAGGCCCTTGTTCATCATGGTGGCGCTGTCGATGCTGATCTTGGCGCCCATGGACCAGATCGGGTGGCGCAGCGCCGCTTCCGGCAGGGCGCGGGCCATCTCGTCCATGCTGGCGGTGCGGAACGGGCCGCCGGAGGCGGTCAGCACGATCTTCTCCACCGCCGGGCGGTTGCCGTCGGCCATGGACTGGAAGATGGCGTTGTGCTCGGAATCGACCGGCAGCAGCGTGGCGCCGTGGGCGCGCACGGCGCGCAGGAACACTTCGCCGGCGCAGACCAGGGCTTCCTTGTTGGCCAGGGCGACGGCGCCGCCGCCGCGGACGGCGGCCAGCGTGGCCTGAAGGCCGGCGGCGCCGGTGATGGCGGCCATGGTCCAGTCGGCCGGCATGGCGGCGGCTTCGACCACGGCAGCCTCGCCGCAAGCGGTGTCGATGCCGCTGCCTGCCAGGGCCTCGACGAGCCGGGGATAGGCGGCGGGATCGCAAATGACGGCGCGTTCGGCGCGCAGCAGGCGGGCCTGCTCGGCCAGCAGGGTGGCGTTGCGGCCGCCGACGAGGGCGCGCACCTGGTAGCGTTCGGGGGACGCGGCAAGCAGCTCGACCGTCTGCGTGCCGACGCTGCCTGTGCTGCCCAGAACCGTGACCGTCTTCATTGCTGCGTTCTTCATCGCCACAGTTCTACTCCGCGTCCGAGCATCGCCGCCAGCAGAGCCGCGGCCGGCGCCGTCACCAACACGGCATCGAGGCGGTCGAGCAGGCCGCCATGGCCGGGGATCAGGGTCCCGGAATCCTTCACACCAAAATACCGCTTGAGGGCGGACTCGAGCAGGTCGCCGGCCTCGGCGACCACGGCCAAGCCGGCTGCCACGAGCAGGCCGCGCCAAAGCGGCGCGCCATCAAGATGCGCCGCGGCGAGGCCGACCGCCAGGGCCAGGGCCACGCCGCCGGCGGCGCCCGACCAGGTCTTGCCCGGCGAGATCGACGGCGCCAGTTTCGCCCCGCCGATCAGCCGCCCCGCCAGGTAGGCGCCGATATCGGTGGCCCAGACCACCAGGATGACGAACAGCACATTGCCCAGGCCTGCGACGGGGTCGGCGCGCAACCACAGCAGCGCGGCGGGGCCGGGCACGATGTAGACGAGGCCGAGCAGCGGGGCCCACCAGGCGTTCGCGGTGGCGGGGCGATGGCGGCACATGCGGCGCCATTCGCCTGCCATGCCGATCGTCGCCAGCGCGATCAGGACGCTCCATGGCCAGCCGCCGGCCCACAGGCACAACAGCGCCAGGGGCGCCAGCACGGCGGCCGAGACCACCCGTTTCGACAGGTCGCCCCAGCGCATGCCGCCCGGTGTCTTGCGGTCAGCCAGGACGCGCGCCAAAGCGCCGCTCCCGCCGGGCGAATTCGGTCAGGGCTTCGGCGAAGTGCGAGGCGCCGAAATCCGGCCATAGCACGTCCAGGAAGACCAGTTCGGCATAGGCGCATTGCCACAGCAGGAAGTTCGACAGCCGCTGCTCCCCGGAGGTGCGGATGACGACATCCGGATCGGGGATGCCGGACGTGGAAAGGAATCCGGCGAACGTGGTCTCGTCCAGGGTCGCGGGGTCGAGCGTGCCGGCATGCGCGGCCTCGGCGGCGGCGCGGGCGGCGGCGGCGATCTCGGCCCGGGCGCCATAGGAGAGTGCGACCACCAGGTTCAGGCGGGTGTTGGCGGCGGTGTCGCGCTCGGCCTGCGACAGGTCGAACTGGATATCGCGCTCGAAGCGGGCGCGGTCGCCGATGAAGCGCAGGCGGACGCCGCGCTCCTTCAGCTCGGCGATCTCGCTTTTCAGGAAGTGGCGCAGCAGGCCGGTGAGGTCCATCACCTCGGTGACCGGACGGCGCCAGTTCTCGCTACTGAAGGCGTAGAGGGTGAGCCACCCCACGCCCATGGTGATCGCCGCCTCGATGGCGCGGCGGACGGCCTGGGCGCCGGCGCGGTGGCCGGCGACACGGGGCAGGCCGCGGGCGGCGGCCCAGCGGCCATTGCCGTCCATGATGATGGCGACATGCGTCGGCGGCGCGGGAAGGGCGACGGCGGCACCCGGGCGCTCGCCGGATATCGCGTGTGCCTCCTGGAGCTTCGGGTCGCCGATCGCCGCCATGACCCCGCCTCAGACCTGCTTGATCTCTTTATCCTTGTCCGCCAGCGCATCGTCGATCCGCTTGATGTACTGGTCGGTCAGCTTCTGCACGTCGTCGGCCCAGCGCTTCTCGTCGTCCTGGCTGATCGTGCCCTTCTTCTCCAGCGCCTTGATCTGGTCCATGCCGTCGCGCCGCACGCCGCGGACCGCGACCTTGGCGCCCTCGGCATAGCGGTGGGCGGCCTTGGACAGCTCGGCGCGGCGCTCGCCGGTGAGCTGGGGGATGGGCACGCGGACGAGCTGGCCGTCCGAGGAGGGGTTCAGGCCGAGGCCCGAGTCGCGGATGGCGCGCTCGACGGCGCCGATCAGGCTTCGGTCCCAGACCTGGACGGTGATCATGCGCGCCTCCGGCACCGCGATGGTGCCGACCTGGGGCAGCGGCACCTCGCTGCCATAGGCCTCGACCCGCACCGGCTCCAGCAGGGCCGGGCTGGCGCGGCCGGAGCGAAGGCCGGAGAAATCGCGTTTGAGGGTGTCCAACGCCCCATCCATGCGGCGCGTGAGGTCCTGCTTCAGGCTGTTCAGATCGGTCGCCATTGCAACCCCCTTCTATCCCTGGCGCAACAGCGCCGTCACTTCGGTTCGAAGATCGTGGTGAACCGCCCCTCACCGCGCATGACCTGGGCGAAGGCGCCGGGGGCGCGGATATTGAAGACGATGATCGGCAGGGCGTTCTCGCGCGACAGGCTGATCGCCGAGGCGTCCATGACCGCGAGGTCGCGCGTCAGCACGTCGAGATAGGTCAGCTGCTCGAAGCGCTCCGCTTCCGGCACCTTGCGGGGGTCGGCGGAGTAGACGCCATCGACCTGGGTGCCCTTGAGCAGGGCATCGCACTGCATCTCGGCCGCGCGCAGGGCGGCCGCGGTGTCGGTGGTGAAGAACGGGTTGCCGGTGCCGGCGGCGAAGATCACCACCCGCCCCTTCTCCATGTGGCGGATCGCGCGGCGGCGGATATAGGGCTCGCACACCGAGGACATGGGGATGGCGGACTGCACGCGGGTGGGCACGCCGATCTTCTCCAGCGCCGCCTGCATGCCCAGCGCGTTCATGACGGTGGCGAGCATGCCCATGTAGTCGGCCTGGGCGCGGTCCATGCCGCTGGCGGCCGCGGAGACGCCGCGAAAGATGTTGCCGCCGCCGATGACCAGGCTGACCTGGACCCCGAGGGCCACGACGTCGCCGATATCGGCGGCGATGGCGGCGACGGTCTCGGTGTCGAGCCCGTAATCGCGGCGCCCCATGAGGGCTTCGCCCGATACCTTCAGCAGGACACGCTTGTAGGTTGTTGGCTGAGGCATGGGATTCCGGACAGATTTGGGGCGGGCGGCACCGTAAAGGCCCCGCCCGCCCCGAACAAGAGAGGCAGAACGACGACGGTTACGAGGCGGCGGGCTCCGGCGCCTTGACGCCGGCGGCCGCGGCCACTTCGGCGGCGAAGTCGCCGGTCGTCTTCTCGATGCCCTCGCCGAGCTGGAAGCGGGCGAAGCCGCCCAGCGTGGCGCCGGCCTTCTTCACCACGGCCTTCACCCGGCTCTCGCCGTCATGCACCCAGACCTGCTCCAGCAGCACCACTTCCTCGTAGTACTTGCGGATGCGGCCCTCGACCATCTTGTCGATGATCGCCTCGGGCTTGCCGGAGGCGCGGGCCTGCTCGGACAGCACCGCCTTTTCGCGCTCGAGCGCGGCCGGGTCCACCGAGTCGGCGTCCAGCGCCTCGGGGCGGGTGGCGGCGACGTGCATGCCGACCTGGCGGCCCAGGGTTTCGAGGGCCCCTGCCTCGCTGTCGCCCTCGACGGCGACGAGAACGCCGATCTTGCCCAGACCCGGCTTGAGGGACTGGTGGACGTAGCTGGCCACCGCCCCCTTCGCCACGGTGAGCACCCGCGCACGGCGGATGTTCATGTTCTCGCCGATGGTGGCAACCAGATGGGTGAGTTCTTCCGCAACCGTCCGGCCGGTGCCCGGATAGGGCGCCGCCTTGATGGCGTCGATGTTCTCGCCGACCTGCAGGGCGGTCTTCGCGACCTGCTGGACGAGGGCCTGGAAGGCCTCGTTGCGGGCGACGAAGTCGGTCTCGGCGTTCACTTCGACCATGGCGGCCTTGCCGGGTTCGGAAGCGACGCCGACCAGGCCCTCGGCAGCGACGCGGCCCGACTTCTTGGCGGCGGCGGAGAGGCCCTTCTTGCGCAGCCAGTCGATGGCCGCTTCCAGGTCGCCGCCGCTCTCGGTGAGCGCCTTCTTGCAGTCCATCATGCCCGCGCCGGTCCGCTCGCGCAGATCCTTCACAAGGGCCGCAGTGATCTCGGCCATGCGATGTCTCCTTGTTCGTCGTTCTATCAGGTGGTCGGCTGCTCGGCGGGCGCCTCGACCTCGGGCAGGGCTTCGGCCGGCAGGTCCTCGGCGGCGCCGATGTCACGGCCGCTGGCCATCATCTCGGCGCTGATGCCGTCGAGCACGGCGCCCGCCACCAGGTCGCAATAGAGGGTGATGGCGCGAATCGCGTCGTCGTTGCCCGGGATCGGATAGGTGACGCCGGAGGGGTCGGAGTTGCTGTCGAGCACGGCGACCACCGGGATGCCGAGCTTGTTGGCTTCCTGGACCGCCAGCTTTTCCTTGTTGGTGTCGATCACGAACAGGATGTCCGGCAGGCCGCCCATGTCCTTGATGCCGCCCAGCGCGCGCTCCAGCTTCTCGCGGTCGCGGGTGATGTCCAGGACCTCTTTCTTGGTCAGGCCCTGGATGTCGCCGGAGAGCAGCTCGTCGATCTGGCGCAGGCGCTTGATGCTGCCGGTGATGGTCTTCCAGTTGGTCAGCATGCCGCCGAGCCAGCGGTGGTTGACGTAGTACTGGCCGCTGCGCTTGGCGGCGTCGGCCACGTATTCGGCGGCGGCGCGCTTGGTGCCCACGAACAGCACGCGGCCGCCGGCGGCGGTCACGTCGCGGACCGCGCGCAGGGCCCGGTCCAGCATCGGCACGGTCTGCTGCAGGTCGATGATGTGGACCTGGTTGCGGATGCCGAACAGATACGGCGCCATCCGCGGATTCCAGCGGCGGGTGTGGTGGCCGAAATGGACGCCGGCCTCAAGCAGCTGGCGCAGGGTGAATTCGGGCATCGCCATCGGCGTGCTCCTTTCCTCGTCCGGTTGAACCTCCGCGGGGCCAGAGCCGAAAGGCACCGGATCCTGACCGTTCTACCGGCCGGAAAGGCGCCCCGCGTGTGAATTACCGGCGACACCATGCCGCCGACGGCGGGGATATGGCGGAGGCGGGGCCGAAACGCAAGGGCGGCCGCGGCATGGCTGGGTGCGGACGGGAGGCGGTCCGCTGCTCCCCGCGGGGCGAATTCAGCTTTCGAGCAGCGTCTTGAGGGCGAGAAGATCACGCCGGACCCAGTCCGCATCGCGCGCGAACGCCGCGTCGGACACGCCGGGGCGCTGGAACAAGGTGAACACCACCTCACTGCCGTCGCCGTTGGCGACGACCCGCATCGGGTTGTGCATCGCACCGCCGGTTTCGGGAATCACGTCGTGGTCGAGCACGCCGTACGGGTTGGGCGCGGTGAAGCGGATCGTCATCGGCCCCATCGGCGTCTCCGCCCGCCATTCCCCGTCGCCGATACGGTGGAACGAATGGCCGAGGCCGGACGCCCATTTCGCGAAGTTCCCCGGCTCGGCCAGGAAGGCGTACACCTCGGCCAACGGCCGGGCGATCCCGATGCCGAGCGTCAGGGCCGGCTGGACGGGCATGGAGGCTCCCCGTTCAGGGTGACGTGGCGCAGCTCCCGGACGTCGTTCAGTTGACCCGGCTGCCTTCGGCCCAGGCGAAATACCGCCGCCGCGCCTCGGTGAACACCGGGCCGGCATTGAGCTGGCGGTCCTCGAAGCGGGTGCAGGCGACCACCTTGCCGTAGTTGCCGCAACTGAAGATCTCGTCGGCGTCGTGCAGGTCCTGCGCGGTCAGTTTCGCCTCGACGGCCTCGGTCCCGGCCTCGTTCAGCAAGGCCATGACGCGGCGGCGGGTGATGCCGGCCAGGAAGGTGCCGTTGGCGGCCGGGGTGAGCACGCGGCCGCCCTTCACCAGCATCAGGTTGGCGAAGGCGAACTCGGCGATGTTGTCCCAGGGGTCGCGCATCACCGCGTGGTCGAAGCCACGGCCGTTGGCCTCGCGGGTGGCGCGGTCGGAGTTGGGGTAGAGGCAGGCGGCCTTGGCGTCGGTCGGCGCCATTTCGGGGGCGGGGCGGCGCAACGGCGACAGCGTGGCGGAGAAGCCGCCGGCGCCGGGCAGCGGGGCCTCGAAGATGTGCAGCACGAAGGCGGTGGTGGCGGAGTCGGCCGAGATCATGCCGCCGGCGGCGTAGAACACCGGCTTGATGTAAAGAACGGCATCGCGCGGGAAGCGGCGGATGCCCTCGATGGCGAGGCGCTCGATCTCCTCGGCGGCGATGCCGGGCTTCAGGGCCATGGCGTGGGCGGACGCGATGGCGCGGCGGCAGTGCAGGTCGAGGTCGGGCGCAAGGCCGGCAATGGCGCGGGCGCCGTCGAAAATGACGGAGGATTGCCAGAACGAATGATCAGCGGGGCCGGTCAGGCGCGGCGCCTCGTCGGTCCAATGTCCGTCCAGCCAGAATGTCGCGGCCATGCTCGTGTCCCCATGCGTCCAATGCCCGGGAGGAGAAGACACGGGGGGCCGGGCGTCAAGGGGCCCGGAGAAGCCCATCTCCGGCGCAATCTCCGGCTTGCGCCGGCCAGACGCTGGCAACTCCTGAATTGCATCCGGGCCGTTGCGAACACTACACTTTCAAATATCGCCGCCGGGTGGAATGGCCGTTGGACAGCGCCAATGCTGTCCCCGATCGAGCGAAGCCTTCCGTGTCGGACCGGGACTTACCGTGCCGCAGGCCGAGGAGAAGGCAGATGCCGCACGTGGCCGCGCATCGCACGAGTGCAGCGCAGACAAGCGGGAAGCGGGCGGCGTTTCCATGCCACCTGTACTACGTGCGCCGCAATGTGCAGGCCCATGCTGCAAGCACTGCCGCAACGATCACGAAGTTTTTCGTCTCGGATGCAGCCCTTCGGCGCTCTATATGCGCCGGGAGATGACAGGCGATGTATCTGGATCTCTATGGCTTGTCCTTTGATCCATTCGAGCTGCCTGCGGATGGACATGAGATCTTCATGTCGGATGGCTACCGGGATGCCATCTCCGCGATCGTGCAGGGGATTCGGGACCGGCAGATTTTTCTGGCTCTGACCGGCGAACAGGGGGCCGGCAAGACAACGATCCTGAATGCCGTGATCGCGGCGCTTGCGGCCGAGAGGATCCGGTTCGTGCGCGTCGACAATCCGTCGTTCTCGCTGCAGAACCTGCGCGCGCTGATGGGACAGATCGCCCACAAGTCCAGCCGCGACGTCTCGGACGCCGACGTGGCGGAGGTCTTCAAGACGCTGACGACGGCGGTGGCCGACGAACAGCACGTCGTGCTTGCCATCGACGACGCGCATCTGCTGGCGCCGAACGCACTCGCGTTTCTGCAGCTGATGAGCGCGCGGGCCCAATGCGGGGTGCCTGTTCTTCAGTTCGTGTTCGTCGGCCGCCCCGGCTTCTGGGAGACGCTGGCGCGCGAGGGCATTCACGAACTCGCCGAACGGATCGTCACCAGACCGGTTCTCGCGCCACTGTCCGACGAGGACGCCGAGCAGTACATCGCGTTCCAGTTGAAGCGCGCCGGCAGGACGACGACCCGGGTGATGACCGCAGAGGCGCTGAGCCAGACGGTTCTTCACGCCAGGGGCACCCCGGGGCGGATAAACCGGATCCTGAGTTCCGCGCTTGCCATTGGCGCCTGCCGTCGCTGCAAGACGATCACGCCGGACATCGTGAAGAACGCCGCCGCGTCGCTGCCGCCGATGCCGGGGGGTGCGCTGGTCGGCGCACGCGATCCCGTGCGGCAGGAACCGGCCGACGTTCCACACACGATCGGCGCCAGGATTGCCGGGTGGCCGGAAGGGATCGGCCCCATCGTGGCAACCCCGCCGCCCCTGCCACCGGCCAGGCCGGCTGCGGCCATCGTTGCCATGGAGCGACGCGCCGCCCCGGCACCAGGCTACCGGCTTCGGCGAATGGCCCAGGTCGCGGCTGGCACGGCCCTGGTGATCGCGCTGGGTGGAGCGGCCTGGGTCCGCCTGGCTCCGTCTGACCGTTTGAACGAGATCGCAGCGGCAACCCTGTTGGGCGGCGGCACGGGGGTGCGGGCCGCTCCGTCCTCGGCCGCGGTCACATCGGACACGATGCCAGTGCCCGAAGTTGTACCGGCACCGCAAATGCCGGCCAACCTTACTCTGGCCGCCGCCTCATTGTCCGGCACCACAGAGGCCGCCGAGGCGGCGGCGGTCGACGGCCGGGCCGAGACGGCCGCTGACAAGGGTCAGCCGGAGTCTGCGAACGCCGCTGAGCCGGCTGCCCGCACAGGATCAGCGCCGGAACCGGATCAGGCGGCCACGTTGCAACAGCCGGCCACAGCCACCCCGGCCGCGGACCAGCCAGCCGCGCGCAAGCCGATAGCCGAGGCTGCGTCCGTGGCGGCACCCGATAGTGGCGATACGCCGCCACCTGCCGCTGGGGCAGACGAAGCGGCACCGGCTTCGGACACGGCGGAGCCGTCGCTGGCGCCACAGCCGCCGGCACTTCCGCCCGCCGGAGCCGATGCGGCGCCGGCCGGGGTCGAGACTTCGAGCCCGGCGCCGGCCGTCCCCGCACCAGCCGAGGCAGCGCAGCCTGCCGCTTCCGGCGCCGGCACTCCTGATGCCGCCGCGGCGCCCCAAGAGGCAACGGCGCCCGCCGAGCCGTCGCCCACGCCACCTGCGACAACAGCTCCGGCGGAACTCGAAGCGGACAGCCCGACGGGAACGCCGGCCGCCCCGGCACCCACGGAACAGCCCATCCAGAGCGCGCCCGCGGCAGGCACGGGGGACGTGGCCGTGTCTCGGACTCCGGTGCCTGCGGCCCCCGAACAGGGACCCGCCCGAGCGCAAGAGTCTCCCGCGCCCGAGGGCCCTGCCGCGCCTGAGGGCCCTGTTTCGGCGCCGCTCATGGCCCCGGCGGCCAGGCCCGTCGCCGAGCCGGCAAGCATCACCGAGACGACCGCCGCGCCGCCCGTGTTGCCGCCCGCCGCTGCGCCAGCCGGGCCGGCCGCTTTGCAGCCGGTCACCATCATGCCGGCAGTCGCGCCACCTCCGGCGGCGGCGGGTGAAGTGGCAATAACGACCCCCGCGGCGTCGCAACCGATACCCGCTCCCGCGCCGGCACCTGCGCCGGCACAACCGCAGGCGCAGACGCAGACAGCCATCGGCCTGGGACACGGTGTCGAGCCTCCCGCATCAAGCCGTGGTACTGCCGTGTCACTTTCGCCGGCGATGGTCGCCGCCTTTCTCCATCGGGGCGACTCCATGCTGAGCGAAGGCGACGTCTCGGGAGCGCGGCTGCTATACGAGCGGGCGGCCGCTGCGGGCAGCGGTCCTGCCTCGACCGGCGCGGGCAAGACCTATGATCCCGTGTTCCTGGCCGAAATCGGCGCACGCGGTATCCAGGGCAACCCCGATCGGGCATCCGCCTGGTACCAGAAGGCGATCGCGCTCGGCGACCGGGAAGCCGGCGACCGCCTGAAGAAACTCAAGTCTCAAGCCGGCCAATGACAAAAGACCCCACGGGAGGCACGCCATGATCTCACGCACGCTGAGGCTCGTGTTCCTTGTCGCCTGCCTTGCGCCGCTCGCGGGAGCCGCCGCGCTGGCGCAAGGCGCGCTGCCGACGAACGACGCCGCGGTCATGCGCGCGAATGCCGGCACGGTCGGCATCGTCTCCGGTGGCGTGGACGGCACGTATATCCGTATTGCCGCCGATCTCGCGGCGGTGCTCGACGACGGCGACCGGCTGCGGGTGCTGGCGCTGATCGGCAAGGGTTCGGTCGGCAACATCTCCGACATCATGTTCCTGCGGGGCGTGGATATCGGCATCGTGCAGTCCGATGCGCTGGCGTATGTCCGGCGCGAGAAGCTGTTCCCCGGGGTCGATCAGTCCGTCGAATACATCACCAAGCTGTATGACGAGGAGTTGCATATCCTGGCGCGCAAGGACATCGCCAGCCTGCAGGACCTCGCCGGCAAGACCGTCAATGTGGACGTGCGCGGAAGCGGCTCCGCGATGACGGTTTCGCTTGTGCTCGACGCGCTCGGCATCAGCGCGAAACTCGCCAACGACGACCAGAATACGGCGCTCGAGAAGCTGAAGAACGGCGAGATTGCCGCGATCGGCTACGTCACCGGAAAGCCCGCGCGGCTGTTCACGGGGATTGCCCCCGATACGGGCTTGCACTTCCTGCCCGTGGCGATGACGCCTGCCCTGCTGGACACCTACCTGCCCTCGTCGCTCGGGCACGCCGAATACCCCGCCCTGGTGCCGGAGGGCGCCGATGTCGAGACCCTCGCGGTCGGGTCGGTCATGGCCGCATATGGCTGGCCGCCGAATACCGAGAGGTATCGGAAGGTGGCACGCTTCGTTGCGGCGTTCTTCGACAAGTTCCCCTCGTTCCTGAAGCCGCCGCGCCATCCGAAATGGAAGGAAGTCAACCTGGCCGCGCAGGTGCCGGGCTGGACGCGCTTCCCGGCGGCCCAGGAATGGCTGCGCCTGCAGACGGCCGGCGGCGCGGGCGAAGGCGCGCTGCGGCAGGACTTCAACGCGTTCCTGGCGCAGTCCGGCGGCGCCCGTCCGGCAATGACCGATCAGGAGCGCGCGGCCCTGTTCCAGCAGTTCCTGGTCTGGCAGCGCCAGCGCGCCACCCAGTAATGCCGGCGACGGATCAGGCTGGCGTCAGAGATCTTCGACGCGCTCGATGCCCGGTACGATCTTCAGCGCCTGGGCCAGCCTTGGCGTGACGTTGAACCCTCCGGGAAGGGTAATCTCCACATCCTGGGCGGCGTCGAGGCGGGGGACGAGGATGACGCGGCCCCTGCCCTTGCCTTCGCGGTCCAGCAAGGCGCGGATATGGGCGACGGCCTCGCTCTTCTGCAGCCACACCTTCATGCCGGCGCCGGCCTGGCTGGCGGCCTGGTCGAGCGGGGCCACGTCCTGCGCGGTGATGCGCAGCGCCTCGCCCTCCAGGCGGATGTCGGCGGTAACCAGCACGGAGTTGCCGGCGGCCAGCATCTCGCGCGACCGGCTGAGCACCTCGCTGAAGCAGGTGATCTCGTAGGAGCCGCCGGAATCGGACAGGCGCACCCAGGCCATGCGGCTGCCGGTGCGGGTGATGCGTTCTTTCGTATTCACCACGGAGCCGGCGAGCTTCACGCGCGCGGCGCCGGCCTGGGCGCGGGCTTCCAGCTGGTTGCTGGGAATCACGCCGAGGCGGCGCAGCACCTGGGCGTAGGCGTCGAGCGGGTGCGAGGTCAGGTGGAAGCCGACTGCCTCGGCCTCGAAGCCCAGGCGGTCCATCCCCTCCCAGTCGGGGATGGATGGCAGGCGCAGGGGCTCGGGCTTGCCGGCGCCGCCGAACAGGCCGATCTGGCCGCTGTCCTTTTCCTCGGCGGTGGCCTGGGCGCGGCGCAGGATGGTTTCGGCGGAAGCGAAGACGCGGGCGCGGTTCGGCTCCATGGCATCGAAGGCGCCGGCGCGGGCGAGGTTCTCCAGCTGCATCTTGTTGAGCTGGCGCGGATCGACGCGGGCGGCGAAGTCCGGCAGGTCGGCGAAGGGGCGCTCGCCGCGCACCTGCTCGATGGCCTGCATGGCGGACAGGCCGACCTTCTTCACCGCGGCCAGCGCGTAGCGGATGGCGAGCTTGCCTTCGGCGTCGCGTTCCAGCCGGAAATCGGCGCCGGAGCGGTTGATGTCGGGCGGCAGCACGCCGATGCCCATGCGGGCGGCTTCCTGACGCAGGGCGGCGAGCTTGTCGGTGTTGTGGATGCCCAGCGACATGCAGGCGGCCAGGAAGGCCACGGGGTAGTTGGCCTTCATCCAGGCGGTCTGGTAGGCGACCAGGGCGTAGGCGGCGGCGTGGGACTTGTTGAAGCCGTAGTCGGCGAACTTCGCCATCAGCTCGAAGACTTCTTCGGCCTTCGCCGGGGCGATGCCGCGGGCGGTGGCGCCGTCCACGAAGATCTTGCGCTGGGCGTCCATCTCCGCGCGGATCTTCTTGCCCATGGCGCGGCGCAGCAGGTCGGCGCCGCCGAGGCTGTAGCCCGCCATCTTCTGGGCGATCTGCATCACCTGCTCCTGGTAGACCATGATCCCGTAGGTCTCTTGCAGGATGTCCAGAAGCTCGGGGTGCGGCGGCTCCCATTGCTCGCCGTGCTTGCGCTGGCAATAGGCGGGGATGTTGGCCATCGGGCCCGGGCGATAGAGGGCGACGGCGGCGATCAGGTCCTCGAAGCGGTCGGGGCGCATCTGGCGCAGCACGTCGCGCATGCCCTGGCCTTCGAACTGGAACACGCCGCCCGCGTCGCCCTTCTGCAGCATGTCGTAGGTGCGCGGATCGTCCAGCGGCAGGCGGTCGAGATCGACCTCGATGCCTTCCTTCTTCAGGTAGCGCACGGCGCGCTGGAGGATGGTCAGCGTGGTCAGGCCGAGGAAGTCGAACTTCACCAGGCCGGCCTGCTCCACGTATTTCATGGAGTATTGCGTGACCAGGAAGTCGGATTTCGGGTCGCGGTAGACCGGCACCAGCTCGGTGAGCTGGCGGTCGCCGATGACGACGCCGGCGGCATGCGTGCTGGCGTGGCGGTACAGGCCTTCGAGCTGCAGCGCGATTTCCATCAGGCGGCGGACGGACTCGTCGTCGTCACGCATCTGCTGCAGCTTGGGCTCGCCGTCGATGGCCTGCTTCAGCGTTACCGGCTTGGCCGGGTTGTTGGGGATCAGCTCGGCGACCTTGTTGACCTGGCCGAAGGGCAGGCCGAGCACGCGGCCGACGTCACGGATGGCCGCGCGGGCCTGCAGCTTGCCGAAGGTGATGATCTGCGCCACCCGGTCGCCGCCGTACTCGTTGCGGACATAGGCGATGACCTCGTCGCGGCGGTCCTGGCAGAAATCGATGTCAAAATCGGGCATCGACACGCGTTCGGGGTTCAGGAACCGCTCGAACAGCAGGTTGAAGGGCAGCGGGTCGATGTCGGTGATGGTCAGCGCCCAGGCGGCGACGGAGCCGGCGCCGGAGCCGCGGCCAGGGCCGACGGGAATGCCGTGCGCCTTCGCCCACTGGATGAAGTCGGCGACGATGAGGAAATAGCCGGGGAAGCCCATCTTGGCGATGACGTCGAGCTCGAAGTCCAGGCGCTCGCGGTATTTCGCCCGGGTCTCGGCGTCCGCGTCCTTGGCGTCCATGCGGCGCTGCAGGCCCTCGATGGCCATGGCGCGGACGGTCTCTTCCTCGGTGCGGCCGGGGCGCACCTTCGGGCAGACCGGCAGCAGGGGCTTGCGGGTCTCCGCCATGACCGCGCAGCGGCGGGCGATGGCGAGCGTGTTGTCGCAGGCTTCCGGCAGGTCGGCGAACAAGGCGCGCATGACCTTGGCCGGCTTGAACCAGTGTTCCGGTGTCACCCGCCTCCGGTCCTGCTCGGACAGCAGGCGGCCCTCGGCGATGCACAGCAGGGCGTCGTGGGCCTCGTGCATGTCGGGTTTGGCGAAGAAGCAGTCGTTGGTGGCGACCAGCGGGATGGCGTGCTGGTCGGCGAGCGCGATCAGGCCGGGCTCGATGGCGCGTTCCACGGCCAGGCCGTGGCGGTGCAGCTCCATCACCGTGCGGTCGGGGAAGGCTTCGCACAGGCGGGCGAGAAGCTGATCGGCCTCCTGCTTCTGGCCCTCGGCGAGCAGGCGGGCAATCGGGCCGTTTGTGCCGCCGGTGAGCAGCAGCAGGCCCTCGGCATGCTCGAACAGACGCTCGAGGCTGAGCTGCGGCTTCAGGCCGGGGTCGGTGTCCATGAAGCCGGCGGAGGACAGGCGCTGGAGGTTGGCGAAGCCGGTGGCGTTCTGGGCCAGCAGCACCACGGGGTCGGGCGGCAGGCGGGGGTTGTCGGCGCGGGTCAGCGCAAGCTGGCAGCCGACGATGGGCTGCACGCCCTTGCCCGCGCAGTACTGGCTGAATTCCAGCGCGCCGAACAGGTTGCCGGTGTCGGTGATGGCGACGGCGGGCATGCCGGCGTCGCGGGCGAGGACGGCGATCCTGGCGGCGGTGATCGCGCCCTCGCTGAGCGAGTAGCTGGAATGGACGCGCAGATGAACGAAATCGGCGTGCGGCATCAGTACTCCACGATCCGGCCTTCGTGCAGCGTGACGGTGCGGTCCATGCGGGCGGCGAGGTCGGGGTTGTGGGTGGCGATCAGGGCGGCCACGCCATGCGTGCGCACGGTCTGCAGCAATTCCTCGAACACCAGCGAGGCGGTGCCGACATCGAGGTTGCCCGTGGGCTCGTCGGCCAGCAGCACCTTCGGCGCGTTGGCCAGCGCCCGGGCGATGGCGACGCGCTGCTGCTCGCCGCCCGACAGCTTGCCGGGAAGGTGCCGGGCGCGCGCCTGCAGGCCGAAAGCGGTCAGCAGGGTCAGGGCGCGGGCCTCGGCGGCGCGGCGATCCTTGCCTGCGATCATCTGGGGCAGCACCACGTTCTCCACGGCCGTGAACTCACCGAGCAGATGGTGGAACTGATACACGAAACCGATGGAGTCGCGGCGGATCGCCGTGCGTTCGCCGTCGGACAGGGCGCCCGCGTCCCGGCCCGCGACCAGGACCTGGCCGCCATCGGGCTTCTCTAGCAGGCCCGCGAGATGCAGCAGCGTGGACTTGCCGGTGCCGGAGGGGGCGACCAGGGCGACGATCTCGCCGGCCTGCAGGGTGAGATCGACGCCGCGCAGCACCGGCAGGGCGCCGCCCTCGCTGCGGTAGGTGCGCTGCACGCCGCGCAGTTGCAGCGACTCATTCATGGCGCAGGGCTTCCACCGGGTCGGTGCGGGCGGCGCGCCAGCTTGGATAGAGCGTGGCGAGCAGCGACAGCACCAGCGCCATGCCGACCACCTGCAGCACCTCGTTCCATTGCAGCACGGCCGGCAGGCGGCTGAGGAAATAGACCTCGGGATTGAACAGGTTGGTGCCGGTGAGGCTTTCCAGCCAGCCGCGGATGGTCTCGATGTTCAGGCAGAACACCACGCCCAGCAGGGTGCCGAGCAGCGTGCCGGCGATGCCGACGGAGGCGCCACACATCAGGAAGATGCGCATGATCGAACCCGAGCCGGCGCCGATGGTGCGCAGCACGGCGATGTCCTTGGTCTTGTCCTTCACCATCATGATCAGCGAGGAGACGATGTTGAAGGCGGCCACCAGGATGATCAGGGTCAGGATCAGGAACATCACGTTCCGTTCGACCTCGACCGCGGCGAAGAAGCTGTTGTTGTTCTGGGTCCAGTCGATGACGCGCACCGGCAGGGGGCCGAGCGCCGCGCGGATGGCGCGGTTCACCTCGCGCACGCGATCGGGGTCGGTGGTGACGACCTCGATCTGGGTGGCCGCGTTCTCGACGCGGAACAGGATCTGGGCGGCATCGAGCGGCATGTAGACGAAGCTGGTGTCGGCCTCGTTGAAGCCGACCTGGAACAGCGCGACCACGGTGTAGGCGCGGCCGCGGGGGATGCTGCCGAACGGGGTGGATTGCGATTCCGGCGCGTAGATCTGGATGCGGTCGCCGATGCCGATGCCGAATTTCTGCGCCAGCCCGACGCCGATCGCCACCGCGTCGTTGCCCTTGAAGGCGTCGAGGCTGCCGGCGCGGATGTTGTCGGCCACGACATGGGTGCGGCGCAGGTCGTCGAGGCGCACGCCGCGCACCACGCCGCCGGTGAAGCCGCCACCGCGGTCGGCTTTCAGGCCGGCCGCACTCTCCACCATGGGCATGACCGACACGACGCCGGGCACGCCGCGGACGCGGGCGGCGACGGCGTCGTAATCCACCAGCGGCTGGCCCACGCCGTAGATGCCGAGATGGCCGTTGAGCCCGAGGATGCGGCCCAGCAGCTCCTGGCGGAACCCATTCATCACCGACATGACGATGATCAGGGTGGCGACACCCAGGGCGATGCCGACCAGCGAAAAGCCGGCGATGACGGAGACGAAGCGCTCGCCCCGGCGGGCCCGCAGGTAGCGGCCGGCGACCGCGCGCTCGAACGGCCCGAACATGCTAACCCGCGCTCATGCTAGAGGATGCGGGCCAATGCCGCGTCCACAGCGAGTTCCTGGCGCTCGCCGGTGGCGCGGCGCTTCAGCTCCACGTTGCCCGCGGCGGCGCCGCGCGGGCCCACGACGATCTGCCAGGGATGGCCCATCAGGTCGGCATCGGCGAACTTGGCGCCGGCGCGGTCGGCGCGGTCGTCATACAGCGCCTTGCCGGCGAATTTCGCGTACAGGTCCTCGCAGATGGAGTCGCAGGCGGCGTCGCCGGGCTTGAGGTTCACGATGACGGCCTGCCAGGGGGCGACGCTGTCGGGCCAGATGATGCCGGCCTCGTCGTGCGAGGCCTCGATGATCGCGCCGACCAGGCGGGAGACGCCGATGCCGTAGCTGCCCATGTGCGGGACGACCGGCTTGCCGTCGGGGCCGGCGACGGTCAGGCCCATGGGCTCGCTGTACTTGGTGCCGAAATAGAAGATGTGGCCAACCTCGATCCCGCGCCCTTCCCGCTTCTCGGCGACCTTGGCCCAGGCGGCGGTGTCGTGCTTCTCGTCGGTGGCGGCGTAGCTTCCGGTCATCATCTCGTGGAAGCGCTGCAGGTCGGCTTCGGAGTCGAAGGAGAACTGGCCGCCGGTGTAGTCGATGCCCTCGAATGCCGCGTCGTAGAACACCTGGCTCTCGCCGGTGGGGGCCAGGATGATGAACTCGTGGCTGAGGTCGCCGCCGATCGGGCCGCTGTCGGCGGCCATGGGGATGGCCTTCAGGCCCAGGCGCTGGAAGGTGCGCATATAGGCCAGCATCATCTTGCGGTAGCTGACCACGGCGCCGGCATAGTCGAGGTCGAAGCTGTAGGCGTCCTTCATCAGGAACTCGCGGCCGCGCATGACGCCGAAGCGGGGGCGCACCTCGTCGCGGAACTTCCACTGGATGTGGTACAGGTTCTGCGGCAATTCGCGGTAGGACTTCACCGAGCTGCGGACGATCTCAGTGATCATCTCCTCGTTGGTGGGCCCGTACAGCAGTTCGCGCTCGTGGCGATCCTTGAGGCGCAGCATTTCCGGGCCGTAGGCGTCGTAGCGGCCGCTGGCGCGCCAGAGCTCGGCCGACTGGATGGTCGGCATCAGCATTTCCTGGGCGCCGGAGGCGTCCTGCTCCTCGCGCACGATCTGGGCGATGTTCTGCAGCACGCGCCAGCCGGCGGGCAGCCAGGCATAGATGCCCGAGGCGGTCTGGCGGACCAGGCCGGCCCGCAACATGAGGCGATGGGAGGCGATCTGCGCCTCGGCCGGGGTTTCCTTCAGCGTCGGCACCAGGCTGCGGGAGAGGCGCATCGTTCGATCGGGTCCGTTCTTTGGGTCGGGGCGTGGCAAGATAGGGCTGGAACAGCGAAGGCGGGAACCTACAGGGCGAGCGCCGTACCCGCCAGCGCCCTTCGTCGGGCACCACCGCAGGTTGCCTCACACGCCGGATGAAGATCGGGGCGCAGGGTCATCCGAAACGTTTGCGGCGGCTTATTTTTGTGCGTTGCACAAGAGTTTTTTGATATAAAGCCATTGAAATTTGCCCTGGGACGCATGAACGCGCGTGACTTGCAGGGATTACGCTTGTAGATAGAAAAAAGGCCCGCACGCCATCGGCGAAGCGGGCCAAGTTTAGGGAGGAAACGCCAGTCACACGGCAGGTCGAGGAACCACTCCTCTTCCTGGCGTGATGATTGCGTTCAAGCGCCCAATCGTCCATCAAAATTCGCGTCATTTCTGATGAAATATGCGATTCCCAGGCAGGGTTTGCATCGTATTTGAGCTTTAAGTTCAAGAATTGAGCATTCCTGCCTAGTCGTCGGGCAAAGACAGCCAGCCGTTGCGGAAACTGATCCAGTCGCTGGTGATGACCAGGTAGATCAGCCCCCAAATCACCGCCGTCAGGATCGTGGTCGCCAGGATCTTGCGCCACATGTGCGGCCGTTCCGGCACGCCGCGCCAACCCGTGGTGTCGTCAGCGTCGGCAACCGGGCGGGTGCCGAACGGCAGGACCGCAAACAGCATCGTCCACCAGATCATGACGTAGAGGGCTATGCCGGTAACGGGGTTCATCTTTGGCTCCGTTCAAGGCCAGAGGGGCTTCAAACCCGCAGCAGATGTACATCCACCAGCGGTCGTTTCTGCAGCCGTCGCCCCAGCGACCGCCGCAACGCCGCCTTGGCAGCCTCCGTCAACGCCGCATCCTCGCGCCGCAGCGGCGCCGGCAGGTCGGCGATGGCGGTGGTCAGCTCGGTGGCGATGCGGCCGCATTCGGGGTCGTCCGAGTCGAACAGGCCGGGCGCGCTGAGCCGCGGCGTGCCGCGCACGCGGCCGGCCTCGTCCACCGCGAAGGAGGCGATGGCGACGCCGTTGAACAGCATGCGCCGGCGCGCGCCCATCACCGCCCCCTGCAGCGGCACCAGCCTGGCGCCGTCCAGCACCAGGCGGCCGACGGGGGCGCTGTCGGTCACTTCGGCGCGGCCGGGCGAGAGGCTCAGGATATCGCCGTCCTCGATCAGGATGGGGGTGACGCCGGCTTCCTGCGCCAGGGCGGCGTGGGCCGAGAGGTGGCGCCACTCGCCGTGCACCGGCACCGACAGGCGCGGGCGCACCAGCTTGTAGAGCTTGCGCAGCTCGTCGCGAGCCGGGTGGCCGGAGACGTGGATCATGTGGTCCGCGTCGGTCATCAATTGCACGCCGCGGCGGACCAGGTTGTCCTGCACCGTGCCGATCGCCCGCTCGTTGCCGGGGATGACGCGGCTGCTGAACACCACCGTGTCGCCCTCGCCCAGTTCGATGCGCGGGTGCTGGTCAGCGGCGATGCGGGCCAAAGCGCTGCGCGGCTCGCCCTGGCTGCCGGTGACCAGGATCAGAAGGTTGTCATCGTCGACGTCGTTGGCCTCGTCCTCGGACAGGAAAGGCGGGATGCCCTTGAGGTAGCCGCAGTCGCGGGCGGCCGCTTCGAGATTGCGCAGGCTGCGGCCGACGATGGCGACGTTGCGTTTGGCGTCGCGCGCGGCCAGCGCCACCGATTCCACGCGGGCCACGTTGCTGGCGAAGCAGGTGACGGCGATGCGGCCGCGCAGGCTGCGCACCAGGGCGGACATGTTGCGGCGGACTTCGGCCTCGGAGCCGGAATGCCCTTCCACCATCGCATTGGTGCTGTCGCAGACCATGGCCAGCACGCCTTCGTCGCCGAGGGCAGCCAGGGCGGCTTCGTCGGTGCGGGGGCCGATCAGCGGGTCGGGATCGAGCTTGAAGTCGCCGGTGTGCAGGACGATGCCGGCCTGGGTGCGGATGACCAGCGCCTGCGCTTCCGGAATGGAATGGGCGACGCGGATGAACTGCAGGCGGAAGGGCAGCAGGTCGAAGGCACCGCCGGGGGGCACGACATGCAGCGGCACCTGGTTCAGCAGCCCGGTCTCGGTGAGCTTGCGGCGCAGCACCGCGGCGGCGAAGGGGGTGGCGTAAACCGGGCAGCGCAGTTGCGGCCACAGCCAGGCCACGGCGCCGATATGGTCCTCGTGCGCATGGGTGATGACAAGGCCGACCAGACGATCCCGGCGCTCGGCCAGGAAGGCCGGGTCCGGCATCATCACGTCGACCTCGGGGTGCTCGGCGCCGCCGAAGCCGATGCCACAATCCACGGCGAGCCACTTGCCGCCGCAGCGGTAGAGATTGAGATTCATACCGATCTCGCCGGTCCCGCCCAGGGGCAGGAACGCCAGATCGCCAGTAACAGCGTCCATTAATATGCCTTCAAATCGAGTCGCGCCGGACGGGACCGTCCGGCGTGTGCTTTCCTATGGTGCGGGGGGCACTTGGGGCTATTCGCCCTCAGGCAGCCGCGCCCGTTCACGTGACAATGTGGGGACCGGGTTGCGCTCCGCCAACATGCGCAGGCCATCCAGCGTGAGGTCAGGGTTGATGTGGCCGATGACGGTGGTGCCTTCGGCCAGCAGCGGGGCGAGGCCGCCAGTGGCGATGACCTTCAGCCGGCCACCATATTCCGTCTGGATGCGCGCGACCAGGCCCTCGATCATCGCGACATAGCCCCAGTAGATGCCTGATTGCATTGCGGAAACCGTGCCGCGGCCGATCACCGCCTGGGGCCGGCCGATGCCGATGCGCGGCAGGCGGGCGGCGGCGCGGTGCAGCGCCTCGATGGAAAGGTTGATGCCGGGCGCGATGACGCCACCCAGGTATGCGCCGTCGCGATCGACCACGTCGAAGGTGGTGGCGGTGCCGAAATCGATGACGACGAGCGGGCCACCATAGGTGCGGTGCCCGGCCAGCGCGTTCAGCAGACGGTCGGCGCCGACCTCCTCGGGGTTGTCGACCTTGATGTCGAAGCCCCAGTCCAGGGTGGCGCGGGCAATCAGGGGCTCGACGTCGAACCAGTCGCGGCAAAGGCGGCGCAGGTGGTAGAGCGCCGCGGGCACGACGGTGCCGATGACGGCGGCGCTGACCTCCTCGCGCTTGACGCCGGAGAGGTTGAGCAGTGTTAGCAGCCACACCGCGTATTCGTCGCTGGTGCGCTGCGGGTCGGTGGCGACGCGCCAGATGCCGCGCCACTGCGCGCCGTCATGCACGGCGACGACGACGTTGGTGTTGCCGGCATCGACGACGAGGAGCATGGCCCTATCTCCCGAGCTGCAGGCGAACTTCGCCGGCGGCAAAAGCGTGCACATGGCCGCCGGTCTGCAACAGCAGGCTGCCATCCTCGGCGAGTCCGGCGAAAGATCCGCCGATGTCGCGCTCGCCCAGACGCAGGGCCATGGCGGCGCCGACCGGCAGCGAGCGGGCGAGCCAAGCGGCGCGAACCGGGGCGAACCCTGCCTGCCGGTGGACGCGGCGCCAGTGGTCGAGCCGGGCCAGCAGGGCGCGGGCGGCGTCCTCGGGGCGCGGCGCAGAGGCCACGTCGGCGATGCACGCGACGGCGCGGCCGGGCACCTGCGGCGCGGCGGCGAGGTTGAGGCCGATGCCGATGACAAGCCAGGCCAGCGCGCCCTGCGGGTCGGCGGAGCTGTCGAGCAGGATACCGGCGAGCTTGCGGCCACCCAGCAACACGTCGTTCGGCCATTTCAGCGTGAGTGCGGCGGGATCGGGCAGCCAGGGCGCGACCGTTTCGGCCAGCGCGAGGCCGGCGAGCAGCGACCACAACCCGCCCTCGCGCACACGCCCGGGCGGGCGCAGCAGGACGGAGAGATACATGTTGCCCGCGGGCGAGTCCCAGTTGCGGCCGTGGCTGCCGCGGCCGCGTTCCTGGCGATGCGCCAGCACGGCGAGCCCGTCGGGCTCGCCGGCTTCCGCCAGGGTCCGGCAGAGATCGGAGGTGGACGGCAGGACGTCGTGGACTTGCAGCCGCCACGCGCCGGTGGCGTCCAGGCTCACCTGAACAGAACCTTCGCCGCCGCCTCGGCCGCCGCCACCACCGGTGCGGGAAAGACGAAGAAGAAGGTGGTGAACAGGCCGCCGACCGCGGCCACGAAGGACAGCGAGGCCGGACGCGGGTCGAAGGCTTCCTCGGGCGCGTCGAAATACATCACCTTGACGATGTTGATGTAATAATAGGCGCCAACCACGCTGGTGAGCACGCCGATCACCGCCAGCGTCCACATGCCCTGTTGCACGGCGGCGCTGAAGATGAAGTACTTGCCCCAGAACCCCGACAAGGGCGGGATGCCGGCCATGCCGAACATGAACACGGCAAAGGCCAGCGCCATCGCCGGGTCGGTGCGGCCGAGGCCGGCCAGGTCGGAGATGCCTTCCAGCATCTTGCCGCGGCGGCGCATGGCGAGGATGCAGGCGAAGGTGCCGACATTCATGAACACGTAGGTGACGAGGTAGATCAGCACGCCGCGGATGCCGTCGACCGAGCCGGCGGCAAGGCCGATGAGCACGTAGCCCATGTGGCCGATCGAGGAATAGGCCATCAGGCGCTTGATGTTGCGCTGGCCGATGGCGGCGAGCGAGCCGAGCAGCATCGAGGCGATCGACACCAGCACGATGAGCTGCTGCCACTGCACCAGCAATTGCCCGAACGGCGTGGCCATGGCGCGGACCAGTAGCGCCATGGGAGCGACCTTCGGCGCCGTGCCCAGGAACGCCGTGATCGACGTGGGCGCGCCCTCGTAGACGTCGGGCGTCCACATGTGGAACGGCACGGCCGACACCTTGAAGGCGAGGCCGGCGACGATGAAGACGATGCCGACCACCAGCCCGGGCGAGGCGCTGGCGGGATCGGCCAGCGCTTCGGCGAGCTTGTCGAACGCCATGCTGCCGGAGAAGCCGTAGACCAGCGAGATGCCGTACAGCATCAGGCCGGAGGCCAGCGCACCGAGGACGAAATACTTGAGGCCCGCCTCGGCGGACCGCAGCTCGTCACGGGCGAAGGCGGCGAGAACGTAGATCGCCAGGCTCATCAGCTCGGTGCCGACATACATCGTCATCAGGTTCGATGCCGACGCCATCAGCATCATGCCGACGGTGCAGAACAGCATGAGGACCGGGAACTCGAAGCGGCGCAGGTTGACGTGCTCGTTGTAGTCGAGCGAGACCACCACGCAGAGGGCGGCGGCAACCAGGACCAGCAGCTTGACGAAGGCGCTGAAGGCGTCGCTGGTGAACAGGCCGCTGTAGCCGACGCCGTACGCGCCTGGCAGCACCAGCACCCCAGTCAGCAGGAAGGCGCCGATGGTGAGCATGCTGCAGAGCTGGAAGGTTTCGCGCTTGCTCAGCACCCCGAATACCAGGATGCCCATGCCGCAGCAGGCGAGCACCAGTTCGGGGACAGCCAGTGTCCAGTTCATGGCGGTCCAGGTCATCAGTGCAGCATCCCCGCAAGCTTGGTGGTCGCCGCGAGGGCGGCCTGGTGGTGATCCACCATCGCACCCACGGCGGCATCGAAGAAGCCGGTGAAGCTGGACGGGTAGATGCCCATCCACAGCGTCAGGACGATCAGCGGCGCGAACACGGCAATCTCGCGCGGCGACAGGTCGAGGATCGCCTTGAGGTCATCGCGGGTGATCCGGCCGAAAATGATGCGCCGATACAGATACAGCATGTAGGCGGCGCCGAGGATCATGCCGAGGCTGCCGAGCAGAGCGAGCCAGAAATTGACCTTGAACGCACCGACCAGGACCAGGAACTCGCCGACGAAACCCGAGGTTCCCGGCAGCCCGACGCTGGCCATGGTGAACAGCATGAAGGTGAACGCATAGGCGGGCATGCGGTCGGCAAGGCCGCCGTAGCGTGCGATCTCGCGCGTGTGGATGCGGTCGTAGATGACACCCACGCAGAGGAACAGCGCGGCCGACACAACGCCGTGCGACAGCATCTGCAGCAGCGCGCCGGAGATGCCCTGCACGTTGACGGTGAAGATGCCGATCGTCACCACGCCCATATGCGCGACCGACGAATAGGCGATCAGCTTCTTCATGTCGGTCTGCGCCAACGCGACCATCGAGGTGTAGACGACGGCCACGACCGACAGCGTGTACATGAACGGCGCCAGCTGCGCCGAGGCCAGCGGCAGCATCGGCACGGAGAAGCGCAGGAAGCCGTAGGCCCCCATCTTCAGCAGCACGCCCGCCAGGATGACCGAGCCGGCCGTGGGCGCCTCCACATGCGCATCCGGCAGCCAGGTGTGCACCGGCCACATCGGCACCTTCACCGCGAACGAGGCGAAGAAGGCCAGGAACAGCCAGGTCTGCATCGTCTCCGGGAACGCGGTGTGCAGCAGCACGGTGATATCGGTGGTGCCGGTCTGGTACCACATGGCCAGCAGCGCCAGCAGCATCAGCACCGAGCCGGCCAGCGTGAACAGGAAGAACTTGACCGCGGCATAGACCCGCCGCGGGCCGCCCCACACCCCGATGATGAGATACATCGGGATCAGCACGCCCTCGAAGAACATGTAGAAGACGACGAAATCCAGCGCCGCGAACATGCCGACCATCATCGTCTCGAGGATGAGGAAGGACAGCATGAACTCGCGCACGCGGGTGGTGATCGACTCCCAGCTGGCGAGGATGCAGATCGGCGTCAGCACGGTGGAGAGCAGCACGAACAGCACGGAGATGCCGTCCACGCCCATCTTGTAGGAGATGCCCCATTGCGGCAGCCAGGACACGTCCTCGACGAACTGGAAGCCGGGATCGGCCTGGTCGAAGCGGACCCACAGGATCAGCGACAGCGCCAGCACGATCAGGCTGGTCCACAGCGCCGTCCAGCGCGCGTTGGACGCGACGGTCTGCTCGTCGCCGCGAACCGACATGATCACCGCGCCGCCGACCAGCGGCAGGAAGGTGACGAGCGAGAGCAGGGGGAAGCCAGCGGCGTTCATGGGGTCACCGGAAGAGCAGGAAGATGCTGACGAGGAACACGAGCCCGATCAGCATCGAGAACGCGTAGACGGCGATGGAGCCGTTCTGGATCTTCACCACCTGGGCCGTGCTGTCGGTCGTGAGCGTGGCCAGGCCGTTGGGAATGCCGTCGATGATGGTCGCGTCCCCCACCTGCCACAGCGCGCGCGACAGGGCGAAGTAAGGGCGGACGATGACGGCGTCGTACAGCTCGTCGAAATACCACTTGTTGAGCAGGAAGCGGTACACGCCGCCGAACGTCGCGGCGAGCTGCGCCGGGACCTGCGGCATGGCCATGTAGAGCAGGTAGGCGACGGCGATGCCGAACAGGCCGATCACGCTGGGGGAGAGGGCGACCCAGCCCGGCACCTCCTCCATGGCGTGCAGCACATGGTTGGTCGGCGCGATCTGGATGGAGTTGCCCCAGAATGCCTGCCAGTGCTCGCCCAGCAGCTGCTCGTGGAAGACGAAGCCGGTCACCACCGCGCCGGCCGCCAGCAGCAGCAGCGGTACGGTCATCACCGCCGGGCTTTCGTGCACGTGCTCCATGGTGTGATGGTCGGCGCGCGGCTTGCCGTGGAAGGTGAGGATCAGCAGGCGCCAGGAATAGAACGCGGTCAGGCCGGCGGCGAGCAGGCCGCACCAGAAGCCGTACTGGCCGATCGCCGTCTCCGACGCCCAGGCGGCTTCGAGGATGGCGTCCTTGGAGTAGTAGCCGGCGAACGGGAACACGCCGCCCAGCGCCAGGCTGCCGATCCACATCACCGCATAGGTCAGCGGGATCTTCTTCCAGATGCCGCCCATCTTGCGCATGTCCTGCTCGTCGGACATGGCGTGGATCACCGAGCCCGCGCCCAGGAACAGCAGCGCCTTGAAGAAGGCGTGCGTCAGCAGATGGAAGATCGAGGCCTGGTAGGCGCCGACGCCGGCGGCGACGAACATGTAGCCGAGCTGCGAGCAGGTGGAATAGGCGATCACCCGCTTGATGTCATTCTGCACGCAGCCGACGGTGGCCGCGAACAGGGCGGTGGAGCCGCCGATGAAGGTGACGAAAGCGAGCGCGCCGGGTGCGTAGTCCAGCACCGGCGAAAAGCGGGCCATCAGGAACACGCCGGCGGTCACCATGGTAGCGGCGTGGATCAGCGCCGAGACCGGCGTGGGGCCTTCCATCGCGTCCGGCAGCCAGACATGCAGGCCGAGCTGCGCCGACTTGCCCATGGCGCCGATGAACAGCAGGATCCCGATCACCTCGTAGGCGCGCCAAGTGCCGAACACCGAGTAGGTGTCGGACTGGTGCTGGCCGACGGCGGCGAAGATGGTCGAGAAGTCGATCGAGCCGAAGGTGACGAACACCAGCGCGATGCCGACCGCGAAGCCGAGATCGCCGATGCGGTTGACGACGAACGCCTTGATCGCTGCGGCGCAGGCGCTCGGCCGGTCGTACCAGTAGCCGATCAGCAGGTAGCTTGCGAGGCCGACGCCTTCCCAGCCGAAGAAGAGCTGCAGCAGGTTGTCCGCCGTCACCAGCATCAGCATGGCGAAGCTGAACAGCGAGAGGTAGCTGAAGAAGCGCCAGACGGTGGAATCGTGGCTCATGTAGCCGACGCTGTAGATGTGGATCAGCGTCGCCACGCAGGTGACCATGGCCACCATGACGGCGGAAAGCGCGTCGTAGCGCAGCGCCCAGGACGCGTGGAACGTGCCGGCGTCGAGCCAGGTGCCCAGCGACACCGTGCCCGCCGGCGCCCCGCCATAGACCAGCGAGACGAACGCGCTGACGCCGCAGATCGAGGCGAGGATCATGCACAGGATGGTCACGGCCTGGGCGGCGCGGTCGCCGATGGCCTTGCCGAACAGCCCGGCGACGATGGAACCCAGAAGCGGGGCGAAGACAGCGACGGCGAACAGCATCTGCTCAGCCCTTCATCAGATTCACGTCCTCGACCTGGATCGAGCCGCGGTTGCGGAAATAGATCACCACGATGGCCAGCCCGATGGCCGCCTCGGCGGCCGCGACGGTGAGGACGAACATCGCCAGCACCTGGCCGGCGAGGTCGCCGTGCACGGCCGAGAAGGCGACGAGGTTGATGTTGACGGCGAGCAGGATGAGCTCGATCGACATCAGGATGACGATGACGTTCTTCCGGTTCAGGAAGATGCCGAAGATGCCGAGCACCAGCAGCAGGGCGGCGACGGTGAGGTAGTGGCCGAGACCGACCGCAAGCATCAGTGGTGCCCTCCATGCCCATGGTCGTGCGCGGCGGCGACCGGCTCCGGTTCCGCCACCTTGGGCCGCAGGATGCCGACGTCCTTCATGCCGGCGCCGGTGGCCACATCCACCATCACCAGCGTGTCGGCGGCGGTGCGGGCCAGCTGGCGCGAGATGTCCTGGCGGCGCCCGTCGCCCTTGTCGCGCAGGGTGAGCACGATGGCGCCGATCATGGCGACCAGGAGAACGAGGCCGGATGCCTGGAACAGCAGGAAATAGTCCGTGTACAGCAGCCGCCCGAGCTGGGCGGTGTTGTGCACGCCCGGAGTCACCGGCGCGAAGCGCAGGCTTGCTGCCTCGGGCGCGAATTTCCAGCCGCCGAGCACCATGAACAGCTCGACCAGCAGCACCACGCCGATCGTCGCACCCACGGGCAGGTAGCGCTGGAAGCCTTCGCGGAGCTGGGCGAAGTTGACGTCCAGCATCATCACCACGAACAGGAACAGCACCGCCACCGCGCCCACGTAGACGATGACCAGGATCATCGCCAGGAACTCCGCCCCCGCCAGCAGGAACAGGGCGGCGGCGTTGAAGAAGGTGAGGATGAGGAACAGCACGGAGTGCACGGGATTGCGCGCGCTGACCACCATGCTGGCGGACACCAGCAGGATCACGGCGAACACGTAGAAGGCGAGCGTCGCGATCATCCTGCCCGCTCCCGGTTTGTCGTTTGCATCATGTCATTCATGTCGGTTTCCGGGGGACCGGGCAGAACCGGCCCTGTTCCTCAGCGATAGGGGGCATCGAGTTCGAGACGGCGGGCCAGCTCCGGCTCCCAGCGGTCGCCGTTCGCCAGCAGCTTTTCCTTGTTGTACAGCAGCTCCTCGCGCGTCTCGGTCGCGAACTCGAAGTTCGGGCCCTCGACGATCGCATCCACCGGGCAGGCTTCCTCGCACAGTCCGCAATAGATGCACTTGGTCATGTCGATGTCGTAGCGCGTGGTGCGGCGCGACCCGTCCTCGCGCGGCTCGGCCTCGATGGTGATGGCCTGCGCCGGGCAGATGGCCTCGCACAGCTTGCAGGCGATGCAGCGCTCCTCGCCGTTCGGATAGCGGCGCAGCGCGTGCTCGCCCTTGAAGCGTGGGCTGAGGGGGCCCTTCTCGTAGGGGTAGTTGAGGGTCGCCTTCCGCTTGAAGAAATACCTCAAGGTGAGCGCCATGCCGGCCACGAGCTCGCCGAGCAGGAGGCTGCGGGCGGTGCGGTCCAGGAATGCCATGCGTCAGGCTCCTCCGAGAGCGACATCGGGCCGGCCGGCTTCGCCTGCCGCAGGGTGTCGCTCGACAAGACAACGAGCGTGGGGCGGATAGACCGTCACGCTGCCGGTATCAAGCTGCATGGGGCAGCCATCCCATCGCCACCAGCACGCCGGCGACGAGCACCAGGTACAGCAGCGAGCCGGGCAGGAACACTTTCCAGCCCAGCCGCATCAACTGGTCGTAGCGGTAGCGCGGGAAGGTGGCGCGCACCCACAGGAACACGAACAGCACCGCCACGACCTTGATGATGAACCACAGCGGCCCGGGCAGCCAGGTGAACGGCTCGATGCCGAACGGCGCCAGCCAGCCACCCAGGAACAGGATGGTGGTCATCGCGCTCATCAGGATCATGTTCGCGTATTCGCCCAGGAAGAACAGGGCGAAGCTCATGGCGCTGTATTCGACGAAAAAGCCGGCGACGATCTCGCTCTCGCCTTCCGGCAGGTCGAACGGCGAGCGGTTGGTCTCGGCCAGCGTCGAGATGAAGAACATGATGAACATCGGGAACAGCGGGATGCAGAACCAGACGGTCTTCTGCGCATTCACGATGTCGTTCAGGTTCAGGCTGCCGACGCAGATCAGCACGGTCACCATGATGAAGCCCATGGAGACCTCGTAGGACACCATCTGCGCCGCACTGCGCAGCGCGCCGAGGAAGGCGTATTTCGAGTTGCTGGCCCAACCCGCGATGATGATGCCGTAGACGCCGAGCGAACTGATGGCGAACAGGTAGAGGATGCCCACGTTGATGTCGGCGATCGCCCAGCCGTCGTTCACCGGGATCACCGCCCAGGCGATCATGGCCAGGGTGAAGGTGAGCATCGGCGCCATCAGGAACAGCAGACGATTGGCCCCGGTGGGGATGACCGTCTCTTTCATCAGCATCTTGATGGCGTCGGCGAAGGGCTGGAACAGGCCGAACGGGCCGACCACGTTGGGGCCGCGGCGCAGCTGCATCGCGCCCAGCACCTTGCGCTCGGCATAGGTGAGGTAGGCAACGCCGATCAGCAGCGGCACCAGCAGCAGCAGCGCCTGGACCAGCGTGAGGACCAGGATGCCCAGCGGGGTTTGCAGGAATTCCGTCATCGCCCTACTCCGCCGCCTGCCGCAGGGTCGGCATGTAGGTCTCGGTGCATTCGGCCATGGTCGGGCTCGCGCGGCTGATCGGGTCGGTCTGGTAGTAGTTCTCGATGAACGGGCGGAACGGCGCGCCGCTCAGCGCGGTCGGCTCGCCGGCGGGGCCGGCGGTGTCGCTGCAGCCGAAGCGCGGCAGCACGTTGGTGCGGGCGAACACCGGGTTCGCCTGCTCCAGCCGGGCGCGGATGGCGGTGAGGTTGTCGTAGGGCAGCGGCTTGTCGATGAAGCCGCTGAAGGCGCGCAGGATCTTCCAGTCCTCGCGCGCCTCGCCGGGCGGATACACGGCGAGCTGGCCGCGCTGCACCCGGCCCTCGGTGTTCACGTAGGTGCCGTTCTTTTCGGTGTACGCCGCACCCGGCAGGATCACGTCGGCGCGGGCGGCGCCGCGGTCGCCGTGATGGCCCTGGTAGACGACGAAGGTGCCGGCGCCGATGCGCGCGGTGTCGAACTCGTCCGCGCCCAGCAGCCACAGCAGATCGACGCCGCCGCCGAGCATGGCGTCGAGGCCCTTGCCCTTGCTCCCCGGCACGAAGCCGAGATCGAGCGCGCCGACGCGCGATGCCGCGGTGTGCAGCACGTTGAAGCCGTGCCACTCGGCACCAAGCATCCCGGTCTGGGCGGCGAGCTTCCAGCACGCGGCCAGCACCGCCGCGCCGTCGGGGCGCGCCAGTGCGCCCTGCCCCACGATGATCATCGGCTTGTTCGCCGCCTTCAGCGTCGCCGCGAACGGATGCGTGCCGTCGAGCAGCGACGCCAGCACCGCCGGTGCGTTGCCCAGCCAGTCCACGCCGTAGGTCAGGTCGGCTTCGGGGCCGATGCCGGCCACCGGGAACGGGCCGGCAAGGACACGCTTGCGAATCCGCGCATTGATCAGCGGCGCTTCCCGGCGCGGGTTGCTGCCGACGATCAGCAGCGCGTCCGCCTCCTCGATGCCGGCGATGGAGGTGTTGAAGTTGTAGAAATCGCGGCACGATGCATCGAGCGCGGCACCGTCCTGCCGGCAGTCGAGATTGGCCGAGCCGAGCGCGGCCATCAGGTCCTTCAGCGCGACCATGCTTTCGGCATCGGCGAGGTTGCCGGCGACCGCACCGACCCGATCGCCGGAGAGGCCGGCGAGCTTCGCCGCGATCGCCTCGAAGGCTTCCTGCCAGCTTGCCTTGCGCAGCTTGCCGTCGCGCTTCACCCAGCAGCTGTCCAGCCGCCGGCGCTTCAGGCCATCGACGGAGAAGCGCGACTTGTCGGCCAGCCACTCCTCGTTCACGTCCTCGTTCAGGCGCGGCAGGATGCGCAGCACTTCCGGGCCGCGCGCATCGACGCGGATGTTGGCGCCCACCGCATCCAGCACGTCGACGCTGTCGGTCTTCTTCAGCTCCCACGGCCGCGCCACGAAGGCGTACGGCTTGGAGGTCAGCGCGCCGACCGGGCAGATGTCGATGAGGTTGCCGGACAGCTCGGAGGTCAGCGCCTTCTCGACATAGGTGCCGACTTCCATGCTCTCGCCGCGCGCGGTGGCGCCCAGTTCAGGCACGCCGGCGACCTCGGTGGAGAAGCGGATGCAGCGCGTGCAGTGGATGCAGCGCGTCATCACGGTCTTCACCAGCGGGCCGAGATTCTTGTCCTTCACCGCGCGCTTGTTCTCTTCGTAGCGCGAGCGGTCGGTGCCATACGCCACCGCCTGGTCCTGCAGGTCGCACTCGCCGCCCTGGTCGCAGATCGGGCAGTCGAGCGGGTGGTTGATCAGCAGGAATTCCATCACGCCACGGCGCGCCTTGCGCACCATCGGGCTGTCGGTGTGCACGACCATGCCGTCGTTCACGGGATAGGCGCAGGAGGCAAAGGGCTTCGGCGGCGCCTTCTCGATCTCAACCAGGCACATGCGGCAATTGCCGGCGACCGACAGGCGCTCGTGATAGCAGAAGCGCGGAATCTCCTTGCCGGCGGCCTCGCAGGCCTGCAGCACGTTGCTGCCGGCGGGAACCTCGACCTCGATGCCGTCGACTGTGACTTTCACCATCGGACTACTCCGCCGCCAGAGGCATGGACCGCCCCGATGTTGCCGACGCCGCACGACCGGACGCCTGGGCCTTGTAGGCCTTGATGCGTTCCTCGAGCACCGGACGGAAATGCCGGATCAGGCCCTGGACCGGCCACGCCGCCGCGTCGCCCAGCGCGCAGATCGTGTGCCCTTCCACCTGGCGCGTCACCTGCTCCAGCGTATCGATCTCGTCGAGTTCCGCCCGGCCCTGCACCATGCGGTTCATCACCCGCATCATCCAGCCCGTGCCCTCGCGGCACGGCGTGCACTGGCCGCAACTCTCGTGCTTGTAGAACTGCGACAGCCGGGCAATGGCCTTGATGATGTCGGTGGACTTGTCCATCACGATCACCGCGGCCGTGCCCAGGCCCGAGCGCACTTCGCGCAGGCTGTCGAAATCCATCAGCACGGTGTCGCAGATGCTTTTGGGCAGCACCGGCACCGAGGAACCGCCAGGGATCACCGCCAGCAGATTGTCCCAGCCGCCGCGCACGCCGCCGGCATAGGTGTCGATCAGCTCGCGCAGGGGAATGCCGAGCTCCTCCTCGACATTGCACGGCTTGTTCACGTGGCCGGAGATGCAGAACAGTTTCGTTCCCGAATTCTTCGGACGGCCGAGGGCGGAGAACCACGCGGCGCCACGGCGCAGGATCGTCGGCGCCACCGCGATGCTTTCCACGTTGTTCACCGTGGTCGGGCAGCCGTACAGCCCCACCGCCGCCGGGAACGGCGGCTTCAGGCGCGGCATGCCCTTCTTGCCCTCCAGGCTTTCAAGCAGCGCGGTCTCCTCGCCGCAAATATAGGCGCCGGCGCCGCGATGCAGGTACAGCTCGAAATCCCAGCCGGAGCCGCAGGCGTTCTTGCCGATCAGTCCGGCCGCGTAGGCCTCGTCGATCGCAGCCTGCAGGATGCGGGCCTCGTTGTAGAACTCGCCGCGGATGTAGATGTAGCAGGCATGCGCGCCCATCGCGAACGAGGCGACCAGGCAGCCTTCGATCAGCTTGTGCGGATCGTGGCGGATGATGTCGCGATCCTTGCAGGTGCCGGGCTCGCTTTCGTCGGCGTTCACCACCAGATAGTGCGGCCGGTCGCCGATGGTCTTCGGCATGAACGACCATTTCATGCCAGTGGGGAAGCCGGCGCCGCCGCGGCCGCGCAGGCCGGAGGCCTTCATTTCATCGACGATGGCATCGCGGCCGCGCGCCAGGATCGCCGCCGTGCCGTCCCAGTCGCCGCGCGCGCGCGCGCCCTTCAGGCCCCAGTCATGCAGGCCATAGAGATTGGTGAAGATCCGGTCCTGATCGCTCAGCATCGGGTCACTCCGCCGGATTGAAGGTCAGGGTGGTCAGCGTGATCGGCCCGCCTTCGGGCGCCGAGGTCTGGCGTCCCTTCACCGAACCGGGCGGAGGCACCTCGCCGCGCTTCAGCGCTTCCAGCAGCTTCTCGGTGCTGGCGGCGTCCATGTCCTCATAGAAATCGTCGTTCACCTGCAGGATCGGCGCGTTCACGCAGGCCCCCACGCATTCCACCTCGGACATGGTGAACAGCCCGTCGGCACTGGTTTCCTTCCAGCCCTTGATGCCCGTCACCTTGCGGCAGGCCTGCACCACATCGTCCGACCCGCGCAGCCAGCACGGCGTGGTGGTGCAGAGTTGCAGGTGGTACTTGCCCACCGGCTCGGTGTTGAACATCAGGTAGAAGGTCGCGACCTCATAGACGCGGATCGGCGCCATGCCCAGCACGCGCGCGACCTCGTCCATCGCCACGCGGGGCACCCAGGCGCTGCCGGTGGTGCGGCCCATCTGGCGCTGCGCCAGATCGAGCAGCGGCAGCACCGCGCTGGCCTGCTTGCCGGGCGGATACTTGGCCAGGATGGTCGGGATCTTCGCGTTGCTTTCGGTGTCGAACGCGAAGCTGGCGGGCTGGGTGCTGTCGGCCATCATCTACCTGTCGATCTCGCCGAACACGATGTCGAGCGACCCGATGATCGCCACCGCATCGGCCAGCATGTGCCGTTTCGCCATCGTCTCGATCGCCTGCAGATGCGCGAACCCGGTCGCGCGGATCTTGCAGCGATAGGGACGGTTGCTGCCGTCTGCCACCAGGTACACGCCGAACTCGCCCTTCGGCGCTTCGACCGCCGTGTAGGTGGCGCCGGCCGGCACGTGGAAGCCTTCGGTGTACAGCTTGAAGTGGTGGATCAGCGCCTCCATCGAGCGCTTCATCTCCGCGCGCGTGGGGGGCGTGAACTTGCGGTCCTGCACCTTCACCGGGCCGGGCTTCATCGCCGCCAGGCACTGCTTGATGATGCTGACGCTCTCGCGCATCTCCGCGATGCGCATCAGATAGCGGTCGTAGCAATCGCCGTTGCGGCCCACCGCCACTTTGAAGTCGACCCGGTCGTACATCTCATAGGGCTGCGATTTGCGCAGGTCCCACGGCACGCCGGAGGCACGCAGGCACGGGCCGCTGAAGCCCCAGGCCAGCGCCTCTTCCGCGGTCATGACGCCGATGTCGACCAGACGCTGCTTCCAGATCCGGTTTTCCGTCAGCAGCACGTCCAGATCGTCGATGAATTTCGGAAACGTCTCGGCCCAGGCGGCGATCTTGTCTTCGAGGCCCGCCGGCAGGTCCTTCGCGACGCCGCCGGGGCGGAAGTAGTTCGCATGCAGGCGCGCGCCGGAGGCGGCCTCATGGAACTCCATCAGCTTCTCGCGCTCTTCGAAGCCCCACAGGCTGGGCGTGATGGCGCCGACATCGAGCGCGTAGGTGGTCACGTTCAGCAGGTGGTTCAGCACCCGGGTGATCTCGCTGAACAGCGTGCGGATCCACTTGCCGCGCTCCGGCACCTCGATGCCCAGCAGCTTCTCGGTGGCCAGCGCGAAGGCATGCTCCTGGCTCATCGGGCTGACGTAGTCGAGCCGGTCGAAATACGGCACCGCCTGGATGTACGTCTTGTACTCGATCAGCTTCTCGGTGCCGCGATGCAGCAGGCCGATATGCGGATCGGCGCGCTCCACCACCTCGCCATCCATGTCCAGGATCAGGCGCAGCACGCCGTGCGCGGCGGGGTGCTGCGGGCCGAAATTCAGCGAGTGGCTGTCGATCTCGACCGTCTTCTTCGTGGTTGCGGCCTCGCTCATGACGCCTCGCCCTTGTGCGCCTTCTCGTCGCCAGGCAGCGAGGTCATCGCCTCCCACGGGGACAGGAAGTCGAAACTGCGGAAATCCTGGGTGAGCTTCACCGGCTCGTAGACCACCTGCTTGCGGTCCTCGTCGTAGCGGACCTCGACATAGCCGGTGAGCGGAAAGTCCTTGCGCAGCGGATGCCCGTCGAAGCCGTAATCGGTCAGGATGCGGCGCAGGTCGGGCTGGCCGGAGAAGATGATGCCGTACAGGTCCCAGGCCTCGCGCTCCCACCAGGTCGCCACCGGCCAGACGCCGCAAACGGAGGGCACTGCCGCCGCTTCGTCAGTGTGCAGGATCACGCGGGCGCGCTGGTTCAGCGACACCGACAGCAGGTTGTAGACCACGTCGAATCGCTCGGCGCGCTCCGGCCAGTCCACACCGCAGATGTCCATCACCTGCTCGAAGGCGAAGCGCGGATCGTCGCGCAGCGTGGTCATCAGCGCCACCAGACCGTCGCGGCCTGCCTGCGCCACCAGCTCGCCCTTCTCGATCGCGACATCCGTCACCCCGGGCAGGGTGCGAATCGCCACGGCCAGCGCATCCAGCGGGCCGGCCGGCGCCGCATTGGCTTCGGTCCCCACCTGCTCAGCCACGGAGGATGGTCCCCGTGCGGCGGATCTTCTTCTGCAGCTGCATGATTCCGTACACCAGCGCCTCGGCCGTCGGCGGACAGCCGGGGACATACACATCCACCGGCACCACGCGGTCGCAGCCGCGTACCACCGAATACGAATAATGGTAGTAGCCGCCGCCATTGGCGCAGCTGCCCATGCTGATTACCCAGCGCGGCTCTGGCATCTGGTCGTAGACCTTGCGCAGGGCCGGGGCCATCTTGTTGGTCAGCGTGCCGGCGACGATCATCACGTCACTCTGGCGCGGGCTCGCGCGCGGGATGATGCCCAGACGGTCGAGGTCGTAGCGGGGCATGTAGGCGTGGATCATCTCCACGGCGCAGCAGGCCAGGCCGAAGGTCATCGGCCACAGGCTGCCGGTGCGGGCCCAGTTCACCAGCTTGTCGAGCTGGGCGACCACGAAGCCCTTGTTGTCGATCTCGCCGGTGATGCCCTTGATCACCGCATCCTGCGCCGCCCCGGGGGCCAGCGCGTCCTTGTTCCAGGCCAGGGGGATATCGCTCGTGGCATCGCTCATGCCGCCTACTCCCAATCCAGGGCGCCTTTGCACCACTCGTAGATGAACCCGACCGTCAGCACTGCAAGGAAGCCCATCATCGACAGGAAGCCGAACACGCCGATATCCGACAGACTCACCGCCCAGGGGAACAGGAAGGCCACTTCCAGGTCGAAGATGATGAACAGGATGGCCACGAGGTAGAACCGGACGTCGAACCGGCGGCGCGCGTCGTCGAAAGCGTCGAAGCCGCATTCGTAGGCCGACAGCTTCTCCGCATACGGCTTCTGGCGCGCGGCAATCAGCGATCCGCCCACCATGGCCACGGCGATCACCGCGGCGATCGCGACGAAGACCAGAATGGGAAAATAGTTCGCGAGCACAGGGGCCATCCGCTCATCCTTTCCAACCGCCGGGGACGATCATACCGCACCGCAGCGCGGCCGGACATTAGCCCCAACGCTTACCCTCTGCCATAGGGGGCATGGAGGGAAAAGTGCCGATTTCAAGGTAGGGGATTTACTGACCCGATGCTGGCGCGAGTGACGGGGCTCGAACCCGCGACCTCCGGCGTGACAGGCCGGCGCTCTAACCAACTGAGCTACACCCGCATCGGCAGGGCGCAGCGTGTAGAGCGGTGCGATACCGGCGTCAAGCCGGTGCGTGAAGAAAGATGCCGGGGAAGAAGATGGCCGGGGCACACGCTTCCCGGCCCTGCGACGAATGGGCGGTGACGGGTTCGAACCGCCGACCCTCTCGGTGTAAACGAGACGCTCTACCGCTGAGCTAACCGCCCGCCGTCGCGGGGGATTTACGAAAAATCCGGTGCCAACGCAAAGGGCCGCCCTGCACGGGCGGCCCCTGATATCCGATATCGGCGGTCCTTGCGTGCGGGACGGATCAGTTCACCGCATCTTTCAGGGCCTTGCCGGCCTTGAAGCGCACCGAGGTGGAGGCCGGGATCTTGATCTCCTCGCCGGTGCGGGGATTGCGGCCCTTGGCGGCCTTGCGCGTTGCCGTGGCAAACGAGCCGAAGCCGACCAGGCGAACTTCATCCTTGTTCTTCAACGCCCCTTCGATGGCGCCGAAAACGGCATCCACCACCTCGGCCGCCTTGGCCTTCGGAAGATCCGTCGAGTCCGCGACGGCGGCGATGAGATCCATTTTGTTCACGATTGAAGCCCCCTGATCCTGTCCAAAACATAAGTCTTCCGTTGCGGCGATGTCGATTCGCCGCTGCCCGATGCGCCCGACACTAGAGGGCGGTTTTCGGGCGCGTCAACGAAGCGACTCGGAAAATCCGCAGTTTTCGTAGCATTTTGCCACGATTCTCGAAAAACATGGCCCGCCGGACGGTGTCCGGCGGGCCAAAGGCAGTCGTACTACGATCAGCCGGTCAGTGCGCCAGCGGCGTCGCGAGCTGGGCCGGCGGGGCCACCGCAGGTTCTGGCGGTTCCACCCACTCGATCGGCTCCGGCCTGCGCACCAGGGCCTGCATGATCACGTCGTCCACATGGGCGACGGGGAGCAGCTTCAGGTGCTTCTTCACGTTGTCCGGGATCTCCGCCAGATCCTTCTCGTTGTCCTTCGGGATGAACACCGTGGTGATCCCGGCGCGCAGCGCCGCCAGCAGCTTCTCCTTCAGGCCGCCGATCGGCAGCACCCGGCCACGCAGCGTGATCTCGCCGGTCATGGCCACGTCGCGGCGGACAGGAATGCCGGTCAGCACGCTGACGATCGAGGTCGCCATGGCGATGCCGGCCGACGGGCCGTCCTTCGGGGTGGCCCCTTCCGGCACGTGGACGTGAATGTCCCGCTTCTCGAACAGGGTCGGCTTGATGCCGAAGCTGATCGCGCGGCTGCGCACATAGCTGAGTGCCGCCGACACGCTCTCCTGCATCACGTCGCCCAGCTTGCCGGTGTGCTTCACGTTGCCTTTGCCGGGCAGCATCACGCTCTCGATGGTCAGGATCTCGCCGCCCACCTCGGTCCAGGCCAGGCCCGTCACCACGCCCACCATGTCCTCGGATTCCGCCTCGCCGTAGCGGAATTTCTGGACGCCGGCGAACTTGCCCAGGTTCTTGACGGTGATCGCCACCTTCTTCGCCTTGGTGGTGACGATCTCCTTCACCGCCTTGCGCGCCAGGTTGGCGATTTCGCGTTCGAGGTTACGAACGCCCGCCTCGCGCGTGTAGTAGCGGATCAGGTCACGCACGGCCTCGTCGCTGATCGACCATTCCTCAGGCTTGAGGCTGTGCGCCTCGGTCTGCTTGGCGATCAGGTGCCGCTTGGCGATCTCGACCTTCTCATCCTCAGTGTAGCCGGGAATGCGAATGATCTCCATGCGGTCCATCAGCGGCTGCGGCATGCGCAGGCTGTTGGCCGTGGTGACGAACATCACGTCCGACAGGTCGTAATCCACCTCCAGGTAGTGGTCGGCGAAGGTGGCGTTCTGCTCGGGATCCAGCACTTCCAGCAGCGCGCTCGACGGATCGCCGCGCCAGTCGGCGCCCAGCTTGTCGATCTCGTCCAGCAGGAACAGCGGGTTCGAGGTCTTGGCCTTCTTCATGCCCTGGATGACCTTGCCGGGCATCGAGCCGATATAGGTCCGCCGGTGGCCACGGATCTCCGCCTCGTCGCGCACGCCGCCCAGCGACATGCGCACGAAGTTGCGCCCCGTGGCCCGCGCGATCGACTTGCCCAGCGACGTCTTGCCGACGCCCGGTGGGCCGACCAGGCACAGGATCGGCCCGCGGATCTTGTTGCTGCGCGACTGCACGGCCAGGTATTCGAGGATACGCTCCTTGACCTTCTCCAGCCCGTAATGGTCGGCGTTGAGGACCTTCTCGGCCTCGTTCACGTCGTTCTTGACCTTGCTGCGCTTCTTCCAGGGGATCGACAGGATCCAGTCCAGGTAGTTGCGCACCACCGTCGCCTCGGCGCTCATCGGGCTCATGGTGCGCAGCTTCTTCAGCTCGCCCATCGCCTTCTCGCGCGCTTCCTTCGACAGCTTGGTCTTCTTGATCTTGGCTTCCAGCTCGGCGGTCTCGTCCTTGCCGTCCTCGCCTTCGCCCAGCTCCTTCTGGATCGCCTTCAGCTGCTCGTTCAGGTAGTACTCGCGCTGCGTCTTCTCCATCTGCCGCTTCACGCGGTTGCGGATGCGCTTCTCCACCTGCAGCACGCCGATTTCGGACTCCATGTGTCCGAACACGCGCTCCAGCCGCTCGCCGACGCGCGGGGTTTCCAGCAATTCCTGCTTCTCGGCGATCTTGAGGTTCAGGTGGCTGGCGACGGTGTCGGCCAGCTTGCTGGGCTCCTCGATCTGGTTGAGAGAAACCAGGACCTCGGGCGCGATCTTCTTGTTGAGCTTGATGTACTGCTCGAACTGGCTGACCACGGTGCGGCCGAGGGCTTCCAGTTCCTTCGCGTCGGTGTCCTTGTCGGACATCGGCTCCACGAAGGCCTCGAAGTAGTTCTCGGTCTCCTTGAACGCGGCGATCTTGGCGCGGCGGCCGCCCTCCACCAGCACCTTCACGGTGCCGTCCGGCAGCTTCAGCAGCTGCAGGATCGTCGAGACCGTGCCGACGCGATAGATGTCGTCGGCGGACGGGTCGTCCTGGGCGGCGTTCTTCTGGGCGACCAGCAGGATCTGCTTGTCGTCCTTCATCACCGCTTCCAGCGCCCGCACCGATTTCTCGCGCCCCACGAACAGGGGCACGATCATGTGCGGGAACACCACGATGTCGCGTAGCGGCAGCACCGGCATCAGGTCGGCGCGGACCGGCGCGGGCTCACCCTCCTTGGAGCCTTGCTCCTTGGCGGCAGCCTCCTTCACGGCACGGGTGGCGCGCGGCGCCTTCGGGGCGGCCTCCGCACCTTGCTTGGCGTCTTCGGGGGCCTCGGGGGCGCCTTCGACGTCTGGCTTCTTTGAATCCGTCATAGAATGACCTCCTACAGGACAGTCGGCATACGACCCGCCCCGATTTCAGGCACGGACCGCATCCCCCAGGACGAATAGTGACCCACTGCAGATAACTATGGCACCTGGATGATTGATCCGGATATCGGCACACCCCGACCGTGCCACAAGATCTTGACATCCACGTGGCGCCGACCGGGGGCGGCGCCGGCCTGCTCCCCGCACGACAACTGCAGGGAGCAGATCCGTGTCAGGCGCTGGTCTCGGCCCGCCGCTCCTTGCCGTAGAGGAACAGCGGATTGGACCGGGCCTCGGCCACTTCGCGGTTGATCACCACTTCCTCGACCCCGTCCAGGCCCGGCAGGTCGAACATGGTGGACAACAGGATGCTTTCCATGATCGACCGCAGACCGCGCGCGCCGGTCTTGCGGGCGATGGCGCGCGTGGCCACCGATCCCAGCGCATCTTCCGTGAAGGTCAGCTTGACGCCTTCCATCTCGAACAGGCGCCCGTACTGCTTGACCAGGGCGTTCTTCGGCTTGGTCAGGATCTCGACCAGGGCCGATTCGTCCAGGTCCTCAAGGGTCGCGACCACCGGCAGGCGACCGATGAACTCGGGGATCAGGCCGAAGCGCAGCAGGTCTTCCGGCTCCACCTCGCGCAGGATTGCGCCGGTGCGCCGCTCGTCCGGGCTGCGGACCTCGGCGCCGTAGCCGATGCCCGAGCCCTTGCCGCGGGCGCCGATGATCTTCTCCAGCCCCGAGAAGGCGCCGCCGCAGATGAACAGGATGTTCGTCGTGTCGACCTGCAGGAATTCCTGCTGCGGATGCTTTCGCCCGCCCTGCGGCGGCACCGAGGCGACGGTGCCTTCCATGATCTTCAGCAGGGCCTGCTGCACCCCCTCGCCGCTCACGTCGCGGGTGATCGAGGGGTTGTCGGACTTGCGGCTGATCTTGTCGACCTCGTCGATATAGACGATGCCGCGCTGCGCCCGCTCGACATTGTAGTCGGCCGCCTGCAGCAGCTTCAGGATGATGTTCTCCACATCCTCGCCGACATAGCCGGCCTCGGTGAGGGTGGTGGCGTCCGCCATGGTGAAGGGCACGTCGAGGATGCGCGCCAGCGTCTGCGCCAGCAACGTCTTGCCCGAGCCGGTGGGGCCGACGAGCAGGATATTGGACTTCGCGATCTCGATGTCGTTGTTCTTCGCCCCGTGCGCCAACCGCTTGTAATGGTTGTGCACCGCCACGCTCAGGACCTTCTTCGCATGGGCCTGGCCGATGACGTAGTCATCGAGGACCTTGCAGATCTCCTTGGGCGTGGGCACCCCGTCGCGGGACTTCACCAGGTGGGTCTTGTGCTCTTCGCGGATGATGTCCATGCACAATTCGACGCATTCATCACAGATGAACACGGTCGGTCCGGCAATCAGCTTCCGGACTTCATGCTGCGACTTGCCGCAGAACGAGCAGTAGAGGGTGTTCTTCGAGTCGCCGGATTTGCTCATGAGCACTCCTGTCCCGGACTACCGGGGACACACCGCCGCAAGTCTAGCCCCCGCTCAGGGAGGCGGACAAGAACCGGCAAGGGAAAGGCCGGCAAAGCGCCGCTTTGCCAAGGTAAATGTTTATGCAAGCCACATGCCCGCAAGGGGTCGCTCCCGCTGAATCGCGGGATGCTGCCGTGATCCCAAGGCGCCGGCGGCCGCCCGGTCCCGGTCCAGCCGCTCGGCCCGACGCCAGACGCCCGCTCGCCGTTCAGCTCTTGGTCTCGCTCTCGGCCGGCACCGGACGGCGCTCCACCACCTCGTCCACCAGGCCGAAATCGCGAGCCTCCCCGGCAGACATGTAGCTGTCGCGCTCCAGCTTGCTCTCGATGGCCTCGATCGACTGGCCGGTGTGGTTCACGTAGATCTCGTTCAGCCGCTTGCGCAGCGTCAGGATCTCGCGCGCCTGGATCTCGATGTCGGTCGCCTGACCCTGGGCGCCGCCGGAAGGCTGATGCACCATGATGCGGCTGTTCGGCAGCGCGAAGCGCTTGCCCTTGGCCCCGGCGGTCAGCAGCAGGCTGCCCATCGAGGCGGCCATGCCGATGCACACGGTGGAAACCGGGCTGCGGATGTACTGCATGGTGTCGTAGATCGCCAGACCCGACGAGACAACGCCGCCGGGGCTGTTGATATAAAAGGAAATATCCTTGGTGGGATTCTCGCTCTCCAGGAACAGCAGCTGGGCGCAGATCAGGCTGCTGACCTGGTCGAAGACCGTGCCGGTCAGGAAGATGATGCGTTCCTTCAGCAGGCGCGAGTAGATGTCGTAGGCGCGCTCGCCCCGGGCGGTCTGCTCGACCACCATCGGCACGAGATTGTTGTTGTAGATCTCGACGGGATCGCGGTCCGCCATGTGCTCTCTACCCCTGCGGTTCCCCGGCCTTGTGCGGGCCGGAAGAATGGATTGCGTGACGTCAATTCCGTGTAAATAGGAGCCGGCGGGGCCGCTGTCAGCCATGCGGCTGCGGTCCCCGTCGTTTGTCCGGGTCGATCGTCGCCGGAGGCGCGTATCAGGCGGCCGCGTCCGGCTCGCGGGCCAGCTCCTCGGGGGTGACCGCGTTGTCGGTCAGCTTCGCCAGCTCCAGCACGAAATCGACCACCTTCTCCTCGAAGATCGGGCCGCGCAGCGTCTCGGCGGCCTGCGGGTTCTTGCGGAAGAACTCCATCACCTGCGCTTCCTGGCCGGGATAGCGGCCGGCCTCGGCGCGCATGGCGCGGGTCATCTCGTCGGCGGCCACGGTGATGCCGTTCACCCGGCCGATCTCCGACAGCAGCAGGCCCAGGCGGACCCGGCGTTCGGCGATGGCGCGGTACTCGGCCTTCAGGGTGTCCTCGTCCTTGGCCTTGTCTTCCTCGTCGAGCTTGCCCTCGGCCTTGTCGGCCTCGATGCGCTGCCAGATCTGGTTGAACTCGGCCTGCACCATGCCTTCGGGCGCCGGGAAGGCGGCGGTGGCGGCGAGCGCGTCCAGCAGCTGGCGCTTCAGGCGCAGGCGGGACAGCTGGTCGTATTCGCGCTGGATCTGCTGGGTGATGAGGTCGCGCACCCGGTCCATGCCCTCGAAGCCGAGCTTCTTGGCCAACTCGTCATCCACCGCCGGCACCACCGGCTGCTTCAGCTTCTTGGCAGTGATGTCAAACGTCGCGGCCTTCCCGGCCAGCTCCTTGGCGCCGTATTCCTCGGGGAAGCTCACGTCGATGGTGCGGCTTTCGCCCGGGGCCAGGCCTTCCAGCTGCTCGGTGAAGCCCGGGATGAAGCCGGCGCCGCCCACCTCGACATCCATTTCCGTCCCGGTGCCGCCCTGGAACGGCACCCCGTCGACCTTGCCGACGAAGTCGACCGTCAGGACATCGCCCTTGGCGGCGGGGCGGGTTTCCGCCACCTCGACCAGATCGCGGTTGCGCGCGGCGATCTCGGACAGCGCCTTGTCCACCGATTCGGCGCTGGGTTCGGCTTTCAGACGGGTCAGCTCGATCGCGGCGAAATCCGGCATCGCGATCTCGGGCAGCAGCTCGACCTCGACCTTGAACTCCAGGTCCTTGGCCTCTTCCAGACTGACGACATCCACTTTCGGCTGGGTGGCCGCGCGCAGGCCGCGATCGCTCAGCACCTGGCGGGTGGCGTCGTTGACGCTCTCTTCCAGCACCTCGGCGGTGACGGCGGTGCCGTAGCGCTGCTTCACCACCGGCAGCGGCACCTTGCCGGGGCGGAAGCCCGGGAGGTTGACGGTCTTGCCGATCTCGGCGAGCCGCTTGCTGCGCCGGCTCTCGATGTCGGCGGCCGGCACGACCACGGTGTAGGCGCGCTTGAGCCCGTCGGAGAGCGTCTCGGTGACCTGCATCTGTCGGAGGATCCTCAGTAAATTCATCAGCATAGCACGGCCGGGTGGTGCGGGCGGAGGGACTTGAACCCCCACGGCTTGCGCCACCAGAACCTAAATCTGGCGTGTCTGCCAATTCCACCACGCCCGCGAACCGCGACCGTGAGCGCGGGGACTTAGCGCACCCGGCCATCGGTCACAAGACGCCCATGCCATAAGACACGACCCGGGACACAACGAACAAGGGGCGGCGCTAGTGTCCTGCCCCCGAAGTTCGCCGCATCTTGCGGCGGACGCAGGGGCCAGCAGGCCACTGAAAACAAAGGGCTAGTGTTCCACCACGTCCACCCGCGCCCAGGTGATGTCGGGGTCGAACCGGGTCATCGCCCCGGCCAGTGCCCCGGTGCGGGGGCCGAGATCCTTCTGGAACACCACCCCGTCCTGGTTGACCAGGAAAGTGGTGATGCCCGAGGCGCCGTAGACTGCAGGCCACGCGACCAGCGCGAATCCGCTGGTCATGCGCCCGTCCACGACATAGTCCTTAGCGCCGCCCGGCGCGTTCGGACCCTGCGCCTTCAGCAGGCGGAAGAGATATCCCTGGTATGGCCTGGGTGGGCCTTTCGACGGCTCGCCCGGATATCCCTCGCTCGCGACACGCTGAATCAGTTCGGCGAGCGGGCTGTCGGGCTCTCCGGCCGCGGCAGGCCAGTATAGGCCGTCATGCTTGCCGGGCGAACTGAACAGGCGCTGTGCATACGCGCCCGGGCCACCCGCCTGTCGGTCCCGGGCGGCGAAATCGCGCTGGGCTTGGACATAGGCCAGCATCACGCCAATGGCAGCCAGTTCATTGCGACCGATCCGGCGGTTGACAATCTCCTGGGCGCCTGTGGTCGAATCGAACCGCCAGCGACCTCCGTCGGCGACCAGGGGCATCGGTAGGGGCCAGTCATTCTGCCCCACATGCAGTACCCTCCGGTTCTCACCGACGGTCTCGAGGTCATGCTTCTCGGCATAGGCCGCGAGGAATCGTTGCCGCTGCGCCGCATCGGCAACTGGATCGCCCGAGCCGACCAGCCGCTCGCTGCCGGGTCCGAGCACAGCGCGCAGTTTCCCGGGATCGTTGGCCTTGAGCGCGTCGACGAGTGCCTGTGTGGCGTCATCCGGCGTCTGGAAGGTGGTCTGCGGAACGGGCGCTTTCTGCGGCGGCGCTGCGACGGGAGACCGCGGCGCCCCGGTGCAGGCGATGGCGACCAGCAACAGGACGGTACTGGCCCGCTGTCGGAGATGGAATCTCATTGGCGTGCGCTCCTGCTGCTACCGGCGGCCACCGCCACGCCCGCCACCGCCGCCGCGTGGGGCACCGCCGCCGCGTCCGCCACCGCCGCCACGCGCGGCACTGGCCTGCGGGCGGGGCGCCGACCGCTGCATTTGCCCCTGGCGGCTTTGGGCGCCACGATTCGAGAACTGCTGGGCCTGACGGCCATCGCTCATGCCGGAGAAGGCGGGGGCCGCTTGCCGGGAGGCGGAGGGTTGCCGGGCGGGTTGGTTCGCACGGCTGGCTTGGCCCGTGCGGGCGCCCTGCGCCTGGCGTTGCGGCCCCTGCCCGCCCGGCCCAGGGCGCGCAGCGCCGCCCAGGCCGCCTTGCGCGCCACCCGGCGGAAGCGGGCGATTCACCAACCCGCCAGGTACCTGAACGTTCGCGCGGCCGACGGCGTTGGCCGGCAGACCACCACGCCCCGCCGGCCGGCCAACCGGACCGCCGGGCGGGCGGGCCGCCCCACCCCCCCCCGGCCGCTGGGCCGGCGCCCGCCACGTTGCCGACGAGATCTGCCCGCGGTTCGTATTGATGTTGTTGTACCGGTTGACATTCACGTTGACGTCGCCGCGGCCCCAGTTCGTGCTGCCAAGGTTCCAAAGCCCGCCGACGATCGCCACGCCCGCGCCGAAGGCCAATCCCGTGGCCAGCGCAGTGCCGAATGCATAGCCGGGCGGCGGCGGCACATACACCGGCGGATAGGCGGGATAGGGCCAGGCGCCGTAGGTCGTGGCGGGGTTGTACGTCGGCACATAGACCACCTGGGGGTCGGCCGGCGCGATGGTGATGGCCTGCGAATCAGAGCTGGCGCTGACCACCTGCTGCTCCGTGCTCTTGAGGTTGCCGGCCCGCTGCGCCTGGTGGCGCAGGCGCTGGACAGAGGCCAGCACGTCGGCCTGCTGGGTGGCAAAGGCAAAACCAAGCTGCTGCATCCAGTCGAGCTTGTCGTTCATCATCAGCAGGACCTGCGGGAACGGCACGAGCGACTTCACACTCGGGTTCCAGGCGAGCGGCTGCAAAGCCTGCTCCAGTTGCCCGCCAGTCAGCCCCTTGTGCGTGGGATCCTGCACCCAACGCGCCGCGTCTACGATCTGCAATGGAAAGGTCGAGGCCATCAAAAGCTGGGTCAGCAGCGTGTCCGGATATAGCGCCACCGGTGCCAGCAGCGCATCAAGCTGCTCGGCGCTGAAGGATGTCGCCTCCTCCTGCGACGGCGCGGGAACCGGCGCCGGTGGTGCCTGGGCCGAAGCTTCCAGCGGCGCGCCCGACAGCGCGAACGGCAGGCAGGCCAGGCACCGCAGCAGGCGACGCAGCATGGGACGTCCCCCTATTCGCACAGGCTAGCCCGACATCCGCGGCAAGCAGACGCTGGCACAAACGCTAATGCCCGCGGACATAAATTGTCGATGCGAATCGTCCGCCTGAAGCAAGCGTTACCCACGCACTCACAGGGGCTTGGGCGGCAGCCGCGTTCACGAAAAATTTCGGAATGATCCGTATTTCCAAAGTGCGGTCTGCCGGTACGACCTGTACGATCAATCCACGTTCGATCCCAACCACGCGGTGATGCCGCCGGAGGCGTTCGAGCCGATGGTGCGGCCCGTGCCCGCTGAGATGATGCGGTGCTTCCGGGCGAAATGCCGGCGTGGACCGAGCAGGGCCGAACCACCGCACCGCCCCGGAGCCGTCACGCCAATGCCGGTCGCAAGCCGGGGGAGCATGTGCGATGCCGAACATCCTGTTCGCCACCAACCGTCAGCGCCTTCTGGACAGCGCCGCGGGATTGCCGGATTTCGGCGACGAGACGCTGCCGGCCAGCGCGGGTGCGCTGTCTTGCGCCACCGCCACCGTCACCGACATCACCCTGGCTGCTCCCGCAAGCGGCGACATCGTCGCGATATCGCCGCTCAACCAGGACGGCTTCGCGGACAAGGACCTGGAGCCGGTGCTGCGGTCGCAGAACGACATCCTGGTGTTCGTGCACGGTGCGGCCAACAGCTTCACCGACGCGATCAAGCGCGCCGCGTACAACAAGAGCTGGATGGGTGCTGCGACGGTGCCGGGCGCCAGCAGCGTGTTCGACGTGATCGCCTTCACCTGGCCGGCGCGGCCCTATGTGCTGGCCGACATCATCGGCGACTATTCCGACTATCGGCACGACCAGGCCCAGGCGCGGCAGTCGGCGTTTCATTTCGGCCTGTTCCTGCGCGAGCTGCAGGCCCTGCAGCAGCGCATCGGCACACGGCGGCTGCATCTGCTGTGCCACAGCATGGGCAACTACATGCTAGGCAGCGCGGTGGAGGCGTGGTTCGCAGCCAACCCGCAGCCCGGGCCGCCGCTGTTCGACGAGATCGTGCTGGCCGCGGCCGACGAGTCCGCCAGCACGTTCAGCGCGCCGAACGGCGGCCGGCTGTCCAATCTCTGGCGCCTCGGGCGGGAGATCACCGTCTACTACAACAACAACGACGTTGCGATGGCGCTGAGCCATGTGGTCAACCGCGATTTCCGGCTGGGATATGACGGGCCGCCGGACAAGGCGGATACGCGCTTCTATTCGCCGAACGTCTACGAGTTCGTGGATTGCACCGGCGTGAACGACCTGATCAGCGGCGTGCTCGATTCGCCGGACCGGTCGCACCAGTACTACCGCCAGTCACCGACCGTGCGCGCGGACATCGTGGCGACGCTGGCCGGGCAGACACCCACGCGGCTGCGTTACGACGCCAATGCGAACGCGTACAGCCTGTTCCCGGCGCCGGTGATCGTGGCGGCGCGCGGCGGCGCGGACGCGCCCGATCACCAGCCCGTCTGAGTAAGGCCCCGGTTGGCCGACCCCGGGCTTCTCGGTCCTCCGTTGCTACCCCAGCAGCGCCTGCGCGCAGGCGTCCAGGATGGCGTCGGTGTCCAGGCCGTATTCCCGATACAGGTCCGGAATGTCGCCGCCCTGCCCGAACCGGTCCGGTCCCAGCGGCACCACGCGCTGGCCGCGCACGGCGCCGAGCCAGGCATGCGCGGCCGGGTGGCCGTCGAGGATCGTCACCAGCGCGGCGTCGCGCGACAGCGGGGCCAGGATGCGCTCGACATGCGACGTCGCCGCGCGCTCGCCGGTGCGGCGGGCGCGGCCGGCGGCGAGCCAGCCGGCGTGCAGCCGGTCCGGGCTGGTGACGGCGAGCAGGCCGGCGCCAGGCTCCTCCTGCGCCAGTTCGGCGAAGGCTGCTTCGGCTTCCGGCGCGATCGGGCCCTGATAGGCCAGCGCGACGCGGGCCCCAGGGGCCGGTGGAACCGCCCAATGGGCGCCGGCGATGACGGCGGCGGGGTCGAGCGTGCGGGCCTTCTGCTCGATCTGGCGAGTGGACAGGCGCAGCCACACCGCCGAGCCGTCGGGCTGCTGCATGTGGTGGAAGGCATGGCGCAGCAGGATGGCGAGTTCGTCCACATGGGTGGGCTCGTAGCTGACCAGCCGATCCGTGCTCATGCCGATCAGCGGCGTGTTGATCGATTGGTGCTGCCCGCCCTCCGGCGCCAGCGTCAGGCCCGAGGGCGTGGAAACCAGCAGGAAGCGCGCATTCTGGTAGCAGGCGTAGATCAGCGCATCGAGGCCGCGGTTCACGAACGGGTCGTAGACGGTGCCGACCGGCAGCAGCCGCGCGCCGTGCAGCGAATGGGAAAGGCCGGCGGCGCCGAGCAGCAGGAACAGGTTCTGCTCGGCGATACCGAGTTCGATGTGCTGGCCTTCCGGGGCCATACCCCAGCGTTGGGCGCTGGCGAGCTTGGCGTCGCGGAACACGTCGTTGCGGGTGTGGCGGTCGAACACGCCGCGCCGGTTCACCCAGGGACCGAGATTGGTGGACACCGTCACGTCCGGGCTGGTGGTGACGATGCGCTCGGCCAGCTCCTTCAACGCGCCCTGGCCGCGGCCGATCTCGGCGAGGATATCGCCGAACCCGGCCTGCGTGGACATCTTTCGCCCCGCGAGCCGCGGCAGCGGCAATTGCTCCGGAATCGCGACCATGGGCGCGGTCAGCGTGCGGCCGTCCGGCGTCAGCGGGGTGGCGAAGGGCACTGATGCCAGGAAGGCGTCGAGCTCGTCCGCGCCGGCGTCGAGGCCCTCGAACCGGTCCCATTCATGGCCGGGCCGGATGTTCATCGCGGCGCGGAAGCCTTCCATCTGCTCCTTGGACATCAGGCCGGCATGGTTGTCCTTGTGGCCGGCGAAGGGCAGGCCCATGCCCTTGATGGTGTAGGCGATGAAGCAGGTCGGCTGGTCGCCGGCCGCGTCGGCGGCGCGCAGCTGCTCGATGATGTATTCGATGTCGTGGCCGCCGAGATTGGTCATCAGCGCCGCCAGCTCGTCGTCCGACAGCGGGTCGATGATGGCGCGCACGCCGCGGCAGCGGCCGAGATCGGCCAGCACCGCCTGGCGCCAGGCGGCCCCGCCCTGGAAGGTCAGCGCCGAATAGAGGCTGTTCGGGCAGTCGTCGATCCAGCGGCGCAGATCCTCGCCGCCGTCGCGCATGAAGGCGGCCTGCAGCTGCCGGCCATATTTCATGGTGACGACATTCCAGCCCATGTCGCGGAACAGGCCCTCGATGCGGCCGAACAGGCGGTCCGGCACCACGGAATCCAGGCTCTGGCGGTTGTAGTCGATGATCCACCAGACATTGCGGACGTCGTGCTTCCAGCCTTCCAGCAGGGCCTCGTAGATGTTGCCCTCGTCCAGCTCGGCGTCGCCGGCAATGGCGATGTGGCGGCCGGGAGCGATGTCCGCGCGGCCCAGCCCGTGCAGGCGCACATAGTCGGCCATGAGGGCGGAGAAGCTGGTCATGGCGACGCCGAGGCCGACCGAGCCGGTGGAGAAATCCACCTCCGGCCCGTCCTTCACCCGGCTGGGATAGGGCTGGACGCCGCCCATCTGGCGCAGGCGGGCCATCTTGTCCACGCTCTGGCGGCCGAACAGATAGTTCATGGCGTGGAACACCGGGCCGGCATGCGGCTTCACGGCCACGCGGTCCTGCGGGCGCAGCACGTCGAAATACAGGGCCGACATGATCGAGATCACCGAGGCGCAGGACGCCTGGTGCCCGCCCACCTTCAGCCCGTCACGGTTGGGGCGGACGTGGTTGGCGTTGTGGATCATCCACGCCGACAGCCACAGCAGCTTCTTCTCCAGCGCATGCAGCAGTTGCAGGTGGCGGGCGTCGGTCATCGGCGGCGCGGTCGGCCTGGACGGTACGTTCATCGTTGTTCCCCCGGAATCTGCTTCAGCCGCGCGCCAGCCGACGCACCGCCGTCGAGGCGCTGCGCTTGCCCTCGCCGGCGTAGTCCTCGTGATACTGCTCGATCTTCGCCGGATCATACAGGTAGTTCACCATCAGCCCGGCGCTGGCCTTCAGGCCCTTGTCGGAGATATCGGCCATGGTGTTGATGCGTTCCACGCGCGCGCCGTTGGACAGGTGGAAATGCGCCACCGGATCGGCCGCGCGCTTCTCGCGGCCCTCGATCAGCAGGAAGCGGGCGCACAGGCGCACGGCGATCGGCTCCACCACCTTGCGCAGGCCGGCGTCGCGCAGCCAGGCGCGGCGGGACAGGATCGTGGCCAGCGCCTGCAGCCCGGTCTCGGCGTCGCTGACCTCGCGCAACGCGGCCGTTTCGTCGTCGGTGAGAAGCGTGGCGTCCTCGGCCTTCGCCCGCGCATCCAGCCAGCGGCGGAAGCCGGGGATGGGCGAGAGGGTGGCGAAGGTGCGCAGGTTGCGGAACTCCCGGCCGAGCACCTCGACCACGCGCTTGATCAGGAAGTTGCCGAAGCTGATACCGGCGAGGCCGCGCTGGCAGTTGCTGATGGAATAGAAGATGGCGGCGTCGGCCGCGCCGGGGTCCAGCACCGGCGCCTTCTGGTCGAGCAGCGTCTGCACGCTGGTGGCCAGGCCCTGGACCAGCGCGATCTCGACGAAGATCAGCGGCTCGGAGGGCATGCGCGGGTGGAAGAACGCGTAGCAGCGGCGGTCCGAATCCAGCCGGTCTTTCAGGTCGCGCCAGCCGCGGATCTCGTGCACCGCCTCGTAGCCGACCAGCTTCTCCAGCAGCGCCGCGGGGCTGTCCCAGTCGATGCGGCGCAGTTCCAGGAAGCCGACGTCGAACCAGCTCGCCAGCAGCGTCTTGAGGTCGGATTCGAGGGCGGTCAGCGGCGGATCGCCGCGCATCCGGCTCAGCAGGAAGGCGCGCAGGTCCACCAGGAACTTCATGCCGTCCGGGATGGTGGTGAGCTGGGTCAGCAGGCGCAGCCGCGGCGGCTCCAGCGCGCGGCGGAGCTGCATCTGCGCGCTGGCGCGCTCGGCCTCGTCGCCCGCTTTCTGCAGCACGTCATACGCGCCGGCGACGGCGGCGTGGTCGGAATCGAAGCCGGCAAGCGTGCGCAGGAACTCGATGCGGCCGGCTTCGTCCAACACCAGGTAGGACTGGGCGAGCTTGGCGGCGCGGTTGCGGGCGCTGATCTCGCCGCCGCGGCCGGACAGGCAGGCCTGCATCTGGGCGGCGATGCTCTCGTCCTCGTCGCGCGAGACGCCGGCGGCCATATCGCGCCAGACCGTGGTGATGCGCCGGATGGCGCGGTCGAACAGGCCAGGCGAGGCGATCTCGTTCACGCGGGATCTCCGTGGGAGAGTGGACGAAGCGAGTGGCAAGTCTATGCGCGCGCGGCGGCAAACGCACGCGGGATGGCGCAGGGCAGGTCTTCGGCCACGAGACCCTGGCCGGCGAGGCAGGCCGCACGGCCATGCAGCCAGGCGGCGGCGCAGGCGGCCTCCCACGCCGGCATGCCTTGGCCGAGCAGGGCGGCGACCAGGCCGGCCAGCACGTCGCCGGCGCCGGCGGTGGCAAGACAGGGTGGCGCGGAATCATTGATCGCGGCCCGCCCGTCCGGGGCGGCGATGACGCTGTCCGAGCCTTTCAGCAGCACCACCGCGCCCGAGCGCCTTGCGGCGGCACGGGCGGCTTCCAGGCGGTCGGGGCCGAGCGGACCGAACACGCGCGCGAACTCGCCGGCATGCGGCGTCAGTACGGCCGCGCCGCGCAGGCGGCCGGGGTCGCCGGCGCAGGCGGTCAGCGCGTCCGCATCCGCCACCACCATCCGGCCGGCGGCGAGCAGCAACGGCAGAACCGAAGCGGCCGCGTCGAAGCCCAGGCCGGGGCCGCACACCCAGACGCCGCGGCGGGGATCGCGCAACTGGACCTCGACGGGCGCCGCATCGACGATCACGCCGGGATCGCCGGCCCGGTAGACATCGGCCCGGCCCAGCGCGGCGATGGTGACCATCCCCGCCCCGCCCCGCCGCGCGCCGGCGGCGGCCAGGCGCGCCGCGCCCGTCATGGTGGTGCCGCCGAGCACGGTGACATGGCCGCGGGCGTATTTGTGGCTGTCCGGCGCCGGCGCCGGCAGCCGCCACAGCGCCGGTCCGTTCAGGAACGTCCGCGGCTGCACCGCCTGCAGCACCTGCTCCGGCAGGCCGATGTCGGCGAGCACCGTCTCGCCGCACAGCGTGCGCCCCGGCAGCAGCTTGTGGCCGGGCTTGAGGCGGAAGAATGTAACGGTCAGGGCTGCCTGCGGCGCGAAGCCGCGGGCCTGGCCGGTGGCGCCATCCAGGCCGCTCGGCACGTCCACCGCCACCAGGCGCCCGGCGGCGCGCAGCACATCGGCCACTTCACCGCCGACATCCCGGGTCAGCCCGGCCCCGAACACCGCGTCGATCACGAGGTCGGCCCGCGCGGCCTCGGCGGGGGTGAACGGGACCATCGGGCCGCGCCAGCGCGCGGCCGCGGCGGCGGCGTCGCCCTTGGCGGGCGCCAGGGCGGCGACGGAGACCGGCCAGCCCATCCGCTCCAGCAGCCGCGCGGCCACATACCCGTCGCCGCCATTGTTGCCGGGGCCGCACAGCACCAGGGTCCGGCACGGCGCGAACCGGGCGTGCACGGCCCGGGCCACTGCGCGGCCTGCATTCTCCATCAGCCATTCGACCGGGCGGCCCAGGGCGACGGCGGCACGGTCCGCCACGGCGGTTTCGGCGGGGGTCAGCAGTTCGGTGGTCACGTGCGCAGGCTCCGTAATTGGTCGCCGAATCTCCGATGCGCCACAGTAGACTGTTGCGGTGCAAGGGAGTCGCGCGCGATGTCGGTGGTGATCACGGTGGCGCAGCAGAAGGGCGGCGCGGGGAAGACGACCCTGGCAGCCAATCTGGCCGCGGCCCTGGCCGAAAGCCGCAAGGTGGCGGTGCTGGACATCGATCCGCAGCACAGCCTCGCGCGCTGGCACGCCCTGCGCGCGGCCCACAAGAACGCCACCGCCATCACCTTGTCGGACGTGTCCGGCTGGCGGCTCGGCAATGAGCTCGACAAGCTGCGCCGCAGCCACGACGTGCTGATCATCGACAGCCCGCCGCAGGTCGATACCGACGCCAAGCTGGCCATTCGCGCCGCCGATCTGGTGCTGGTGCCGATCCAGCCCAGCCCGCCGGACCTGTGGGCAGCCGAGGGCACGCTGAAGGTCGCCGGCGAGGAGAAGCGCCGGGCGCGCATCCTGCTGAACCGCGTCCCGGCTTCCGGCCGGCTGCGCGATGCGGTGACGGCGGAGATCGCCAGCCGCGGCTATCCGGCCTTCGCAACCGCGCTGGGCAACCGGGTCGGCTTCGCCGGCGCGTTCGCGCAAGGGCTGGGCGTCACGGAATCGGCGCCGCGCTCGACCGCGTCGCAGGAATTGCGGGCACTGCTCGCCGAGATCGAAGGAGTGCTGGGATGATCGGCAGCGTGCTTCTGGCCCTGCATCTGCTGGGCGCGGTGGTGTGGGTGGGCGGTATGGGGTTCGCGCTGCTGGTGCTGCGGCCCAGCCTGGCGGTGCTGGAGCCGCCGCAGCGCCTGGCCTTGCACGGGCAGGTGTTCAGGCGCTTCTTCCGCATCATCTGGCACGCCATGCCGGTGATGCTGCTGACCGGCTACGCCATGCTGTTCCTGCTGTATGGCGGTTTCGGCGGCGTGAACTGGGCGGTGAACGTGATGCACCTCACCGGGCTGATCATGGCCGGCCTGTTCCTGGCGATCTTCTTCGGGCCCTGGCGCGGGCTGCGCGCGGCGCTGGACGCCGGCGACCGGGCCGCCGCCGCGCCCCTGGTGGACCGCATCCGCCAGTTGATCCAGGTGAACCTGGTGCTGGGGCTGCTGACGGTGGTGGTGGCGGCGTTCCGCTGAGGCCGCCGCCTCAACTCCGGCGCACGCCCAGCACCGCCTCGCGCCGCCAGATATACAGGCCGGAGCCGATGATGATGGCGATGCCCAGAAGGCTCCAGCCGTCAGGCACCTCGCCCCAGATCACCAGGCCCAGCGTCGTCGTGTAGATGATCGCGCCATACTCGAACGGGGCCACCAGCGTGGTCTCGCCGGCGCGGTAGCCCTCGGTCATCAGCATCTGCGCCAGCGCGGAGATGACGCCGACCGCGCACAGCGCGGCCAGCTGCAGGGGATCGGGCGTCACCCACACCGGCACCGTCAGCACCGCCGCCATCACCGTGCTGCCGATGGAAAACCACAGCACGATCACGACGTTGCTCTCGCCGGCTTCGCCCATCTTGCGGATGCTGATCATCGCCAGCGCCCACGCCACCACGCCGAACAGCACCACCGCCGCCGGCACCAGCGGCAGCGCGTCTGCCGCGCCGCCCCAGGGCCGCACCACGACCAGCACGCCCACGAGTCCGACCAGCACCGCGGTGTATCGGCGCCAGCCCACCCGCTCGCCCAGCAAGGGCACGGACAGGACCGTCAGCACCAGCGGCATGGCGAAGCCGAGCGCGGTGTTGGTGGCCAGCGGCAGCGTCGCGTAGCCGTAGAACGAGGTCGCCATGCCGGTGAACCCCCAGATCATGCGCCAGACATGGCTCCAGGGCCGGCGGGTGCGCAGGGCGCGCAGGCCGCCGATCCGCCATAGCAGCGGCAGCGTCGCCAGTGTCGCGAGCCCGCTGCGGAAGGCCACGATCTCGAAGGTCGGAAACGCGCCCGCCACCGCCTTCACGAAGGCGGCCGCCACCGCGAAGCAGGCGGACGCGCCGAGCACGCACAGGATCGCGCGCCGCCGCGCGGCGCTGGCAACGATGTGCGCCGGGGCGGCGATTGCGGGCGTCTCCATGCTCCCACACTAGGCGGCTCCCGCGTGCCGTCCTAGCCTTCCGGCGGCAAGAACGGGAATGCACCTGGAATGACCGACTCGAAGCTCGATATCCTCGCCATCTCCGGCAGCCTGCGCCGGGGCTCGTTCAACACCGCGCTGCTGCGCACGGCCCAGGCCATGGCACCCGACGACGTCGCCATCGAGATCTGCGACTACAGCGACATCCCGCTCTACAACGGCGACGTCGAGGCCGCCGCCTACCCGGCCCCGGCCGCGCGCCTGAAGGCACGCATCGGCAAGGCGGACGCGCTGCTCTTCGCGGTGCCGGAATACAACTACTCGCTGCCGGGCGTGCTGAAGAACGTGCTGGACTGGGGCTCCCGCCCCTCCGGCCAGAGCGCCTGGGCCGGCAAGCCGGTGGCGCTGCTGGGCACCGGCGGCGGGCTGGGGACCGCCCGCGCCCAGTACCATTTCCGCCAGATCGCCACGGGGCTGAACATGCACGTGCTGAACCGGCCGGAGATCTTCGTCGCCAACGCCAGCCAGAAATTCGACAAGGACGGCAACCTGACCGACGACACGGCCCGCGGCCTCATCGGCCAGCTGATCACCGGCCTGCGCGACTGGACCCGGCGCCTGGCGGCGGGGGCGTAGGGAACGACAGGCCGGCCAGGGATCGCCGGCGGGCCGCGACCCGGCTACGCCGCGGTGCCCGGGGTCGCCGCCTCCCTGCTCAGCGGCAGCCGGGCCTCGAATATGTCACCCTCCGCCGGCAGCCGGCGGAGGGTGAAGCCGAGGCGGCGCACGAAGCCCAGCATCGGCTGGTTGTCGGCCAGCACGTGGCCGACGATGGCGGTGAGCCCCTGGGAACGGCCCCACGCGATCAGCCGCTGCATCAGGTGGCGGGCGAGACCACGCCCCTTCATGTCCGGCTGCACCACAACCGCGAATTCGCCTTCGCCGGTGCCGGGTTCGCAGACCAGGCGGGCGACGCCGACCGTCTCGCCGGCGCTTTCGCGCACCGCGACGAACGCCATCTCCCGCTCGTAGTCCACCTGGGTCAGGCGGGTGATCTGCTCCGCCGACAGCTCGCGCATGGCGGAGAAGAAGCGGTAGCGGATGTCCTCGGGCGACAGGCGCTGGAACAAGGCGACATGCGCGGTCGCGTCCTCGGGGCGGATCGGGCGGATGACAAGGGTCTGGCCGTTGGCGACGAAGGCGCCGGCGAGCTCGGCGGGATACGGCGAGATGGCCAGCCGCCCGGCCTCGCCCGGCGGGCGCAGGCGGATCCAGGCGTCGGCCACCAGCACGCCATCGGCATCGGCGAACAGGGGATTGACGTCGAGCTCGGCGATCTCCGGGAAATCGACCATGAGCTGACTGACCCGCACCAGCGTGTCGGCGACCATATCCGCATTCGCGGCGGGCTGGTCGGGCAGCGGACCCAGCGTGGCGGCGACGCGGGTGCGCGAGATCAGGGCGCGGGCAAGCGTGAGGTTCAGCGGCGGCAGGTCGACGGCGACGTCGTACAGGATGTCGGCGGCGGTGCCGCCCTGGCCGAAGGCGATGGTGGGGCCGAAGACCGCGTCCTCGCGCACGCGCACCAGCAGCTCGCGGGCCCGGCCGACCTGGCGCTGCACCAGGAAGCCAGGCGGCGCGCCGTCCGGACCGGACCGCCGCTCCAGCATGTGGGCGGCGGCACGGACCTGATCGGCGTCGCGCAGGTCCAGCGCGAGACCGCTGCGCGCGCCGGGTTCAAGACGGTCCGTGCGGCGACGCTTCAGCACCACCGGAAAGCCCAGCAACGCCGCCGCGACGGCCGCGTCCGCTGCGTTCATGGCGACGCGCGCCGGCGCCGTCGGCACGCCGTAGGCGGCCAGCACCGCCATCGCCTCGTCCTGGGCCAGCGCGGCGTGGCCCTTGGCGGCGGCGCGGCCGCGGGCGCGGCGGAACAAATGCTGCACCTGCGCGCGGTCGGGCGCCAAAGTGAGCACCGTGCTGGGCGGCAGCTCGCGGGCGGCGGCGCGGTTGCGGCGGTTCTGCACCAGATGCAGGAAGCCCCGCACGGACTGCTCAGGCGCCGAGAACGCGGGCACGCCGGCTTCGGCGAGCTGGCGGCGATGCGCGGCCCCGGTGGTCTCGCCCATGGCGCACACCAGCAACGGGACCTTGATGGCGCCGGACGCCGCGGCGATGGCCTGCATGCCGGCAGCATCGGCCTCGCCCGTGGGGGCGTGGACGATCAGCACGCCGCCGACCTCCTCGGCACCGGCCAGCAGGGACGCGGCCTCGGCCAGGCGGATCGGGTTATCCGGGCCGACATAGACGATGTCGCCCACTGTCGGCTGGGGCACTGTGCCGGCCCGATCGGAACGCGGCCCGAAGGCGTTCGGCAGGGCGAGGCCGATGACCCCTTTGGTCTCCGGGGTCAGTTGCGCCAGGTGCAGGCCGTCGCGCAGCGCCGTGTCGGCGGCCAGCTGGGCGGGGCCGATGGCGTTGGTGACGATGGCGAGCGCCTCGCCGCGGGCCGGGCGCGCGCGGGTGAGGGTTTCGGCCGCGGCCAGTAGGTCTTCCAGCGTCGACACGCTCAGCACGCCGCAGCGGCGCAGGGCGGCGACGAAGGTGGCGTCGGCGTCGCCGCTGGGGTCCAGCAGCCGGCCGCCGGCGCGGATCGCCACCATCGGGCGCAGCCGTGCCGCCGCGCGGGCCGCGGAGAGGAACATGCGGCGGTCCTTGATGCGGCGGATGTCGAGCAGGATGGCGCCGGTGCCGGGATCGCGGCTGAGCCAGTCCAGGACCAGGCTGAAGCCGATATCGTCGTTGCCGCCGATGCCGACGATATGGCTGAAGCCGACGCCGTTCGGCTCGGCCCAGTCCAGCACCGCCCGGCACAGGGCGGCCGATTGCGAGACCAGCGCGATCCGGCCGGGACGGGCGAGCAGATGCGAACGGGTGGCGTTCAGCCCCAGCGACGGGACGGAGATGCCGAACGAGCCCGGGCCCAGGGACCGCACGCCGCTGCTGCTCGCGAGCGCGCGCAGGCCGCCGGCCATGCCGGTGACGACCGCGGCATGGGTCCCGCGCCGGCCAAGCTCCGCGAAGGCCGCGGGAACCTGCTCGGCGGGGGAGCAGACCACCGCCAGATCCGGCACCACGGGCAACGAGGCGATGTCGGGATAGGCCAGCACGCCGGAGACCGCCGACAACCCCGGGCCGACCGGCAGGATGGCGCCGCCGAAGCCACCCGCCAGCAGGTTGCCCATCACCTGGACGCCGTCGGCCGTATCCGCGCCGATCACGGCGATGGAGCTGGGGCGAAACAGGGCCTCGGGCCGGAACCGGCCGGAGCCCGGGCGGGATATCATGGTCATTGTGCAATGCAGCATACACGAAACGCGCGGCTCCGGGGCAAGCGTGTTCCCCGAAGCGTCATGGGAGGCCAGTATGCCGGAATGTCACTTCAAATGGGGGGATGCATGCGCCACGACCGATGGGACCCGGAAATGCGGGCGGCCCGCCAGGCCATGGACGACGCCGCGGCCAGGCTGCCGCCGGTGCTGATGACCGAGCCGTTCGGGCCGAGCCGGGCGATCAACGAGCGGCTCGCGATGATGTGGGGCCAGGGCGGTCCGGCGATGGCCGAAACCACCGAGCACTGGGTGCTGGCGCGCGGCCGCCGGGTGCAGTGCCGGGTACACCGCCCGCGCACCGATGCCAGGCTGCCGGTGCTGGTGTGGTTCCATGGCGGCGGCTGGGTGTTCCAGTCGATCGACACGCACGACCGGCTGGTGCGCGAATACGCCGCCGCGGCGGATGTGGCGAGCGTGAGCGTCGATTACGCGCTGGCGCCGGAAGCCCGCTTCCCGCAGGCGGTGCTGGAATGCGCCGAGGTGGTGAGCGCGTTGGCGGGGATGGAGTGGGGCCTGGATGCCAGCCGCATCGTGCTGGGCGGAGATTCCGCCGGCGGCAACCTGGCGCTGACCACCGCCCTGCGGCTGCGCGACACCGGTGGGCCGGCGCTGCGGGGCATCCTGACCCCCTATCCCGTCACCGACGCGGATTTCGAGTCGCCCAGCTATGTGGAATTCGCCGAGGGCCACGGGCTGACCACCGCGTCCATGCAAGCCTATTGGGACCTGTATGTGCGCGATCCCGTGGACCGGATGAACCCGCTGGCCGCACCGCTGCGCGCGGACCCGACGGGGCTGCCGCCGACCCTGATCCAGCTCGCCGAGCTGGACGTGCTGCGCTCGGACGGCGAGCGGATGGCGGAGAAGATGCGCGCGGCCGGCGTGGACGTGACGCTGCAGACCTATCCGGGCGTGCTGCACGGCTTCGTGCGGCTGACGCAGGCGGTCGCGAAGGCGCGCGACGCCGTCGCCGATGCGTCCGCGTGGCTGCGAGGGGTGATGCGGTAGGGGAAGGAGGGCCAGGGACGCCCGGCCCCCCTCCGGCTACAGCGCCAGCCGCAGCTTGGCGCCGAGTTCGCCGATGATGCCGCGCCGGAACGCCAGCACGCAGGCGACGAAGATCACGCCCTGGGTCACCGTGACCCAGGCGCCGAACTGGGCCAGGTAGTTCTCCATGGCCGTCACCACGAACGCGCCCATGACCGGACCGAAGATGGTGCCGAGGCCGCCCAGCAGCGTCATCAGCACGACCTCGCCGGACATGGCGAAATGCACGTCCGTCAGCGTGGCGATGCCGAACACCAGGGCCTTCGTGGCGCCGGCGGCGCCGGCGATGGCGGTGGAGAGGATGAAGGCGACCAGCTTGTAGTCGTCGGTGCGGTAGCCGAGCGAGATGGCGCGCGGCTCGTTCTCGCGGATCGCCTTCAGCACCTGGCCGAACGGCGAATGCACGATGCGGCGGATCAGCAGGAAGCCGAACAGGAACACCACGGCCACGACGGCATAGATGGCCATGTCGTTCTGCAGCGAGATGACGCCGAACAGGCGGCCGCGCGGGATCTGCTGGATGCCGTCCTCGCCGCCGGTGAACGGCGCCTGTACGCAGAAGAAGTAATTCATCTGCGCCAGCGCCAGCGTGATCATGGCGAAATAGATGCCCTGCCGGCGGATCGCCAGCCAGCCGAACACGACCCCCAGCCCGGTGCCGGTGAGGGTGCCGGCGAGGATGGCGAGCTCCGGCGTGAAGCCCCAGACCTTGGCGGCATAGCCGGCGACGTAGCTGCCCATGCCGAAATAGGCGGCGTGGCCGAAGCTCAGCAGCCCGACATAGCCGACCAGCAGGTTGAAGGCGCAGGCGAACAGCGCGAAGCACAGCACCTTCATCAGGAATACGGGGTAGAGGACGAACGGCGCGACCACGACGAGCGCGGTCATCAGCAGGAAGGCGACGGCCTGTCCGCGCGAGAATCCCATCATCTCAGGCCGCCTTTCCGAACAGGCCGGCCGGTCGCGCCAGCAGCACGATGACCATCACCAGGAAGATCACCGTGGCGGAGGCCTGCGGGTAGAACACCTTGGTGAGCCCTTCGATGATGCCCAGGCCGAAGCCGGTGACGATCGAGCCCAGGATCGAGCCCATGCCGCCGATCACCACCACGGCGAACACCACGATGATGAAGTTCGCCCCCATGTTCGGGTTCACCGAGTAGATCGGCGCCGCCAGCACCCCGGCGAAGGCGGCCAGCGCCACGCCGCCGGCATAGGTCAGCGTGATCAGCCGCGGCACGTTCACGCCGAAGGCCTGGACCAGCGGCGCGTTCTCGGTGGCTGCGCGCAGGGTGGCGCCGACAGAGGTCTTCTCGATCACCAGCCAGGTGATGAGGCACATCACCGCGGCCGCGAGCACCACCCAGCCGCGGTAGTTCGGCAGGAACATGAAGCCGAGATCGGTGGCGCCCTGCAGCGCGGCGGGAATGCGGTACGGCATGCCGGAACTGCCGTACTGGTTGCGTGCCAGCCCCTCGATGATCAGCGCCAGCCCGAAGGTGAGAAGCAGGCCGTAGAGGTGGTCGAGCTTGTAGAGGTGGCGGATGAGGAGCTTCTCCGTCAGCACGCCGAAGACGCCGACGATCAGGGGGGCGAGGAACAGTGCCACCCAGTAGCCGATGCCGAGATATTCCAGCAGCCCCCATGCCACGAACGCGCCGAGCATGAACAACGCGCCGTGTGCGAAGTTCACGATGTTCAGCATGCCGAAGATCACGGCAAGGCCAAGCGAGAGCAGCGCGTAGAACGCCCCGTTGATCAGGCCCAGCAGCAGCTGGCCGAACATCAGCGGGGCGGGATAGCCGAGGATCATGAACATGGGGGCCGCCGGCGCGCGTGGAAGCTGAGGATCAGGCGGTGACGAAGTAGCAGCCGCCCTCGTTCAGCGGGCGCCAGGCCTGGTCGGCCGGGGTGGTGACGAGGGTCTTGAAGTAGTCCCACTTCCCTTTGCTCTCGGACGGCTTCTTCACCTCGAACAAGTAACTGGGGAACATGCCCCGGCCATCCACGCGGATGCTGCCCTGGAAGCAGTCATCGTCGACCGGCATCTTCTTCATGCGCTCGACGATGGCGGCGCCGCTCTTCTTTGCCTCGGCCACGCCCATGTCGGCCACGGCCTTGAGGAAGTGCAAGGTGCCCGAATAGTTGCCGGCGTGGATCATGTTCGGCCAGTTGTTCGGCGTCTTCGCCTTCACCCGGTTGGTGAAGGCGCGGGTGCGGTCGTTCAGGTCCCAGTAGAAGCTTTCCGTCAGCACCAGGCCCTGTGCCGCGTCCAGCCCCAGTGCATTGACGTCGGTGACGAACATCAGCATCGCCGCCAGCCGCATCTTGATGCCGAATTCCTTGGCCTGCTTGATGCTGTTCACGGTGTCGCCGCCGGCGTTGCACAGGCCCAGCACCTTGGCGCCGGAAGACTGCGCCTGCAGCAGGAACGAGGAGAAGTCGGTAGTGCCCGGGAACGGATAGGGCGAGCTGCCCAGCACCTTGCCGCCGGCTGCGGTGACGAAGGCGGTGGTGTCCTTCTGCAGTTGCTGGCCGAACGCGTAGTCGGCGGTGATGAAGTACCAGCTGTCGCCGCCCGCCTTCACGGTGGCGCCGCCGGTGGACTTCGCCAGCATGTAGGTGTCGTAGCAGTAGTGGACGAGCGTCGGCGAGCACGACTTGCCGGTGAGGTCGGAGGTGGCAGCGCCCACGTTGATGTGGACCTTGTTCTTCTCCTTCGACACGCCGGCAATGGCCAGCGCGACCGAGGAGGTCGGCACGTCGATGATGAGGTCCACGCCTTCGCGGTCGTACCACTCGCGGGCGATCGAGGCGCCGAGATCGGGCTTGTTCTGATGGTCGGCGGCAATCACCTCGACATTGAAGCCCTTCGACTGGAACTCCTCGACAGCCTGCTTCGCGCAGATCACCGAGGTGGGGCCGCCGGTGTCGCGATACGGCCCGGACTGGTCGTTCAGGACGCCGATCTTGATCGTGTTGGCCTGGGCGCGCGCACGGCGCGCCACCGGGACGGTGGCGACCGCTGCGGCAGTACCCAGCAAAGCACGGCGGGAAATCTCCATGTCGCTTTCTCCGTATGTCTTGGTTGTGTTCAGATCTACGCCTTGGCCAGCGGACATCCGCCGGCGTTCAGCGGACGGAAAGCCTCCTCGGCCGGAGTGGTCGCGAGCAGCTTGTAGTAGTCCCAGGGATACTTGCTCTCGCCCGGCTTCTTCACCTCGAACAGGTAGCTCGGATGGATCTTGCGACCATCGGCGCGGATGACGCCTTTGCCGAAGCAGTCGTCATCAGTGGGCATCGCCTTCAGGCGAGCAACCGTGGCCGCGCCGTCGGCCTTCGCCTGGGCCACACCCATGTCGTGCGCAACCTTCAGGTAATGCAGCGCGCTGGCATAGGTGCCGGCGTGCACCATGGTCGGGCGCTTGCTCGGCGCTTTCGGCTTGATCCGCTCGGCGAAGGCGCGCGTCCTGTCGTTGAAGTCCCAATAGAAGCTCTCGGTCAGCACCAGGCCCTGGCAGATGTCCAGCCCCATGGCGTGCACGTCGCTGAGGAACACCAGCAGGCCGCCGAGCTTCTGCTTGATGCCGAACTCCTTCGCCTGCTTGATCGTGTTGATGGTGTCGGCCCCGGCATTGGCCAGGCCGATCACCTTGGCGCCGCTGCTCTGCGCCTGCAGCAGGAACGAGGAGAAATCGGTGGTGCCCGGGAACGGCGTGCGCACGCCGCCCAGAACCTTGCCGCCGGCCTGCTCGACGAAGGTGGTCACGTCGCGGGTCAGCGCATGGCCGAAGGCGTAGTCGGCGGTGATGAAGAACCAGGTGTCGCCGCCCGCTTTCACCAGCGCTCCGCCAGTGGATCTGGCGAGCATGTAGGTATCATAGACGAAATGGATGGTATTGGCATTGCACTGCGCGCCGGTGAGGTCGGAGGTGGCGGCGCCGGAGTTGATGTAGACCTTGTTCTTCTCCTTGGCGACGCCGGCGACGGCCAGGGCCACACCGGAGTTCGCCACTTCCAGGATGATATCCACGCCGTCGCGGTCGAACCACTGGCGGGCTACGTTGGCGCCGATATCCGGCTTGTTCTGGTGGTCGGCGGAGACGACCTCGACCTTCATCCCCTTGCCCGCGGCGCCGAAATCCTCGATCGCCTGCTGGGCGGCGGCGATCGCCAACGGACCCCCGATATCCTGGTAGGGGCCGGACAGGTCGGTCAGCACGCCCAGCTTCAGCGTGGGCGTCTGCGCGCCGGCGCGCATCGCCGGAACTGTGGCGGCAACGGCGGCGGTACCCAGCAGCGAACGGCGCGAAAGGCGCATCATGCAGTCTCCCGGTTGGCGGCCGGTCTGCGCCGGCCTTGTTGTGTCGTCGGTCGTCCGGCCGCGGTTGCCGCGGCCGGTAGCCCAGGCGGTCAGACGCCCAGATAGCCGTGCAGCTTGCCCATGCTCGCCTCAAGCTGTGCGTTCGGAATCATGTCGATCACGCGGCCATGTTCCACGACGTAGTGGCGGTCGGCGACGGTGGCGGCGAAGCGGAAATTCTGCTCGACCAGCAGCACGGTGAAGCCACGCTGCTTGATCTCGCGGATGGTGCGGCCGATCTGCTGCACGATCACCGGGGCGAGGCCCTCGGTCGGCTCGTCCAGCAGCAGCAGCTTGGCGCCGGTGCGCAGGATGCGGGCGATGGCCAGCATCTGCTGCTCGCCGCCCGACAGCTTGGTGCCCTGGCTGCTCGCGCGCTCCTTCAGGTTGGGGAACAGCGTGTAGATCGTGGGCAGGTCGAGCCCGCCCGGCGCCACCGTGCGCGGCAGCATCAGGTTCTCGGTCACATTGAGCGAGGCGAAGATGCCCCGCTCCTCCGGGCAGAACGCGATGCCCGTCCTGGCGATCTCGTCCGGCCGCAGGGACAACGTCTCCTGCCCCTTGAACCTGATGCTGCCCTGGCGGCGCGGCACCAGGCCCATGATGCTCTTCATCGTGGTGGTCTTGCCGGCGCCGTTGCGGCCCAACAATGTCACCACCTCGCCTTCCTGCACGTCGAAATCGACGCCATGCAGGATGTGGCTTTCGCCGTACCAGGAATTCAGCCCCCGGACTTCAAGCATGCGCGCTTACGTCAGGCATCGGATGTCCCCAGATAGGCGGCGATCACGTCAGGATTCTTCGAGACGGCGGCGTAGTCGCCTTCGGCCAGCACCTGGCCGCGGGCCAGCACGGTGATGGTGTCGCACAACCCTTCCACCACCGAGAGGTTGTGCTCGACCATCAGGATCGTCCGTCCCTGACGCACCCGCCCGATCAGCCCGACGATGCGGTCCACGTCTTCATGCGTCATGCCGGCGGTGGGTTCGTCCAGCAGCATCATCTCGGGATCGAGCGCCAGCGTGGTGGCGATTTCCAGCGCGCGCTTGCGGCCATATGACAGTTGCGCGGCGGGGGTGTCGACGTATTCGGTGAGCCCGACATCCGCCAGCAGCTCGCGGGCGCGGTCGTCATAGATGTGCAACACCTCATCGGAACGCCAGAAGTCGAAGCTGCCGCCGCGGGCGCGTTGCAACGCCACGCGCACATTCTCCAGCGCCGTCAGATGCGCGAACACCGCGGAGATCTGGAAGCTGCGGATCAGCCCCAGCCGCGCCACCTGCGCCGCCTTCAGGCCGGTGATGTCGTGCCCCTTGAACCGGATGGTTCCGCGCGTCGGCTGCAGGAACTTGGTGAGCAGGTTGAAGCAGGTGGTCTTGCCGGCCCCGTTGGGGCCGATCAGCGCATGGATCGTTCCCGCGCGCACGGCCAGGTCGACACCGTTGACGGCGACGAAGCCCCGGAACTCGCGTGTGAGCCCATTGGTGGCCAGGATGGTGTCGGACACCCCGGACGTCTCCCTTGGTTTGTCTTAACCGTCTATGCTGATTTGCATATCGTGCGGGTCCGCGCAAGATTGTTTCAAGTCGAACCAAGGAGCAAGACGATGCAACAGAGCGCTTTCGACCGGCCGGAAATGGTCTGACCAATGGCCGGCCTGTGGTTCGAGGACCTCGCCGAGGGCATGGTGATCGACGCCGAATGGACCCGGACGGTCACCGAGGCGGACAATGTGCTGTTCTGCAGCCTGACCATGAACGTGCAGAAGCTGCACCTCGACGCCGAGTTCGCGGCAACGACCGAATTCGGCAAGCCGCTGGTGAATTCGATCTTCACCCTGGGGCTGATGATCGGCATGTCCGTCCACAATCTGACGATGGGCACCACGGTGGCCAATCTGGGCATGACCGACACGGCCTTCCCGGCCCCGGTGTTCGCCGGCGACACGATCAGCGTGCGCACCACCGTGGTGGCCGCGCGGGCCAGCAAATCGCGGCCGGATGCGGGCATCGTGACGTTCCGCCACCAGGCCTTCAACCAGAAGGGCACGCTGGTCGCGACCTGCGACCGGCAGGCGCTGATGCGACGCCGGCCGGAAGGCGGCACCGCATGAGCCGGCCGGAGATGCGGCTGCGCAGCCCGCTGTTCGCGCCCGGCGATTCCGAGCGCAAGGCGCAGAAGGCGCTGGCCTCGGTCGCCGACGCGGTGATCCTCGACCTCGAGGATTCGGTGGCGCCACCGTCCAAGGACGCCGCGCGCGCGGCGACGGCCGCATTGCTGCCGGCAGTGACCCGGCCCGGCGTGATCGTGCGCGTCAACCCGCGCGGCACGCCGTGGTACCTGGCCGACCTCGCCGCCGTGGTGCCCGGGCGGCCGCAGGCGGTGATGTTGCCGAAATGCAGCGGCGCCGACGACCTGCTGGCCCTGGACCACCATCTGGAAGTGCTCGAAGTCGCCTCCGGCCAGGCGGTCGGGTCGATCGGGGTGCTGCCGATCGTCACCGAAACCGCCGCCTCGGTGCTGGGACTCGCGGGCATGGCGGGGGCGGCGCGGCGGGTGCTGGCCTTCTGCTTCGGCGCGGAAGACCTGTCGGCCGATCTGGGCATCGCCCCGCGCCGGCCGGACTTCGCCTATCCGGCGCCGGTCGCGCATGCGCGCGCGGCCGTGCTGATCGCGGCCGGCGCCGCGGGGCTGCCGGCGCTGGATACGCCCTGGCCCGATCCGCGCGATGCCGCGGGCCTCGCCCGCGAGGCCGCGGCCGCGGCGGCGGACGGGTTCGCAGGAAAGCTGTGCATCCACCCCGATCAGATCGCGCCGGTGAACACGGCCTTCACCCCCGATCCGCACCGGGTCGCCTGGGCCCGGACGGTGCGCGACGCCTTTGCCGCCAACCCCGATGCCGGCGTGTTCGCGCTGGACGGAAAGATGATCGACCGGCCGCACCTGAAACTGGCGCAGCGCATCCTGGCGGCATCCGGAGAATGACGTGCCGCAATGCAGCCGTCATCAACAGGTAACGTCCGGCTGGCTATAAGCGCCGTAACGGAAGGATTGCGATGGCGCCGGTGTCCCGCCTGGGAGCCGGCGCCGTGTTTGAACGACATGATGCAGCACCGCACCTGCCCCCTGGCAATGACGCTGACATTCGCGCTGCTGCTGGGGGGCTGCTCGCTCGGGCCGGACTACAAGAGCCCGGCTCTGGAGGTGCCGGCGGCATACAAGGAGATGCCCGCGCAGGCGCAGACGCCGCTGGCGTGGCCGTCGGAGGAATGGTGGCGCGGCTTCGCCTCGCCGGACCTGAACGGGCTGGTCGCCGAGACGCTGCGGGGCAATTTCGACATCAAGGCGGCCGTTGCCCGCGTGCAGCAGGCGGACGCGCAGGTGCGCATCTCCGGCAGCCCGCTGCTGCCCGCGGTGGATGCGACCGGGAAAGACAGCTGGGCCCGCAGCTTCCAGCGCGCCGGCGGGCGGTCGGGCTATGTGGAGGCGCGCAGCGTCAGCCTCGCGCCCAGCATCAGCTATGAACTCGACTTCTGGGGCCGGCTGCGGGCCACCCAGGAATCCGCCGAAGCCTCCGCCCTGTTCAGCCGGTACGACCAGCAGACGGTGGTGCTGACCGCCGTCACCTCCGTCGCCTCCACCTGGTTCCAGGCGCTGGCACTGCAGGACCGCATCGACATCGCCCGCCGCAACCTCGCCGATGCGGAGCAGGTCCTGGGCGCCATCACCGCCCGCCAGCAGGTCGGCACGGCGAACCTGCTGGACGTGTCCCAGCAGGCCGCGCTGGTGGCCGGCCTCCGCGCCCAGATCCCGGGCCTGCAGAGCCAGCTGGCGCAGCAGATGAACGGCCTGGGCATCCTCACCGGCCGCCCGCCCGAGGCAATCACGCTGCGCCCGGGCACGCTGAACACGCTGGCGCTGCCGGAGGTGGCGGCGGGCCTGCCATCGGACCTGCTGGCGCGCCGGCCGGACATCGCGGCAGCGGAAGCGGCGCTGGTCGCGGCGAACGCCAACATCAAGGTGGCGCGGGCAGATTTCTTTCCACAGGTCACGCTGACCGGGTCCGCCGGCTGGTTGAGCCTGGGGTTGAACTCGTTGTTCGGACCCGGGTCGTTCTTCGCCTCGGCGGCGGCCAGCGCCACCCAGACGATCTTCGACAACGGGCTCAAGCAGGGCCAGTTCGAGCTGGCAAAGGGTCACTACGACGAGTTGCTGGCCGCCTACCGCAAGGCCGTGGTGCAGGGTTTCACCGATGTCGACAACGCGGTAGCGGCCTACCGGCTTGCCACGGAGCAGGAGGCGCTGGAGCGCGTTGCAGTCGCCACCGCGCAGCAGGCGGCGGACATCGCCCGCGCCCAGTTGCTGGCGGGCACCATAGACATCGTCACCGCCCTGCAGGCGCAGACCACCCTGTTCACCGACCTGGACACGCTGGCCCAGGTCCGGCTGAGCCGCTTTCAGGCATTGCTGAGCCTTTACAAGGCGCTGGGCGGCGGTTGGTCGAGATCCGATGTAGTTCCGCCGGCCAGCACCATCTATCACGGCGTCATATGACCGGGTCATATGGTCGCCACGGCGTCATATGACTGGGTCATGTGATCGCCACGGCGTCATATGATCGCCGCTGTTCGGGGATAGGCCTGCTTATGCGTCGGATTCTGTTGCTTCTGGTCTGCCTGCTGATCGCCGCCGGCGGCGGATACTGGTGGTTCGCGCTGCGCGATCCCTCGGCGCAGCAGGCGCGCGGCCGGCGCGGGCCAGACGCCATTCCCGTGCTGGTGGCCGCCGCCGAGCAGAAGGATGTGCCGATCTACCTGGACGGGCTGGGCACGGTGCAGGCCTCCGCCATGGTCACCATCAAGCCCATGGTGGACGGGCCGCTGGTGGAGGTGAACTTCCGCGAAGGCCAGGACGTGAAGGTGGGCGACGTGCTGGCGCGCATCGATCCGCGCCCGTTCCAGGCGGCACTGGACCAGGCCGCGGCCAAGAAGCGGCAGGACGAGGCGAATCTCGCGAATGCCCGCATCGACCTCGGGCGGTACCAGAAGCTGGCGGCCACCGCCTACACCTCGGCGCAGCAGGCGGACACGCAGCGGGCGCTGGTGGCGCAGCTGGAAGCGCAGGTGGCGCAGGACCAGGCGCAGATCGACAACGCCCGCACGCAGGTCAGCTACACCACCATCACCGCCCCGGTGGACGGGCGGGTGGGCATCCGCCAGATCGACGCCGGCAACATCGTCCACGCGAGCGACGCCGTCCCGCTGACGGTGATCACGACGCTGAAGCCGATCTCCGTGGTGTTCACCCTGCCGCAGCAGAGCCTGCCGGCGGTTGCCGCGGCGATGGCCGCGGGCACGCCGGAGGTGCTGGCCCTGCCGCAGGCCAGCGGCGCCAGCACCGCGCGCCCGGTGCTGGACCGCGGCACGCTGACGGTGCTGGACAACGTGGTGGACCCCGCCACCGGCACCATCAAGCTGAAGGCGAGCTTCCCCAACGAACGGCTGGTGCTGTGGCCCGGCGCCTTTGTGACGGTGCGGCTGCGCGTGGAGACGCGGCACGGCGCGGTGGTGGTGCCGCCGGTGGCGGTGCAGCGCGGGCCGCGCGGGCCGTATGTCTACCTGCTCAACGCCGACGACACGGTGACGCGCCGCCCGGTGACGGTGAGCCATGAGGATCAGGTGGCCGCGGTGATCACCGAGGGCGTCACCCCCGGCGACAAGGTGGTCGTGGACGGCGCGGCCCGGCTGACCGACAACGCCAAGGTGAACGTGCTGCCGTCGCCGACAGCCACGCCGCCATCGGCTGCAGCGGCGCCGGGCGCCCAGGCACCGGGCGTACAGGCACCGGGCGCACAGGCACCGGTGCCCGCGAGCAGCCCTGCGCCGGTGGCCCGCGGGCAACGCAACCGCGGCAACACCTGAGGGGCCGGGCGTGAACATTTCCGCCCCCTTCATCGCGCGGCCCATCGCCACCTCGCTGCTGGCGATCGCGGTGCTGCTGGCCGGCGCGCTGGGCTATCGGGCGCTGCCGGTCTCGGCCCTGCCGCAGGTGGATTTCCCGACCATCCAGGTGACGACGCAACTGCCGGGCGCCAACCCGGACACGGTCGCGAACCTGATCACCGCCTCGCTGGAACGCCAGTTCGGGCAGATCCAGGGCCTGACGACGATGACCTCCACCAGTTCGGAGGGCACCAGCCAGATCACCCTGCAGTTCTCGCTGAACCGCAACATCGACAGCGCCTCGCAGGACGTGCAGGCGGCGATCAACGCCGCTGCGGGGACGCTGCCGTCCAGCCTGCCCTATCCGCCGGTCTACTCGAAGGTGAACCCGGCGGACGCGCCGATCATCACGCTGGCGCTGATGTCCGACAACATCACGCTCGACCGGGTCAGCGACGCCGCGGACACGCTGCTGCAGCCGAAGCTCAGCGAGATCGACGGCGTGGGCAAGGTGACGGTGCAGGGCAACATGCGCCCGGCGGTGCGGGTGCGCGTCGATCCCGCGCGGCTGGCCGCCTACGGCCTGTCGATGGAGGATGTGCGCAGCGCCGTGGCCGCCGCCAACGTGAACGGCGCCAAGGGCGGCTTCGACGGGCCGCGCCAGGCGGTGGCGCTGGGGGCGAACGACCAGCTGCTGAGCCCCGATGCCTACCGCAGCCTGCTGATCGCCTATCGCAACGGCGCCCCGGTGCGCATGTCCGATGTCGGCAGCGTGGTGGGCGGCGTGGAGAACGACCGCACCGGCGCGCGCTACCAGGGCCAGCCGGCCGTCGTCATCGACGTGCAGCGCCAGCCCGGCGCCAACATCGTGCAGACGGTGGACCGCATCAAGCGCGAGCTGCCGAACCTGCGCCGCGCCATGCCGGCCGCCATCAACATGGTGATCGTGAACGACCGCACCGAGACCATCCGCGCCAGTGTGAACGACGTGCAGGCGACGCTGATCCTGTCCATCTTCCTCGTCGTGCTGGTGATCTACGTGTTCCTGCGCAGCTGGCGCGCCACCGTGATCCCGGCCGTGGCGTTGCCGCTGTCGCTGGTCGGCACGTTCGGCGTGATGGCGCTGTGCGGCTACGGGCTCGACAACCTGTCGCTGATGGCCCTGACTGTCGCGACCGGCTTCGTGGTCGACGACGCGATCGTGATGATCGAGAACGTCGTGCGCTACATCGAGGACGGGATGAAGCCGCTGGAGGCCGCCTACAAGGGCGCGGCCCAGATCGGCTTCACCATCGTGTCGCTGACGGTGTCGCTGATCGCGGTGTTCATCCCGCTGCTGTTCATGACCGGCGTGGTCGGGCGGCTGTTCAGCGAGTTCGCGGTGGTGTTGTCGGTGTCCGTCATCGTCTCGGCCGTGGTGTCGCTGACGCTGACGCCGATGATGTGCGGGCGGCTGCTGAAGCCGGCCAGCGAAGCGCGGCCAGGCTGGATCGCGCGCGCCGGCGAGGCCGGGTTCCAGGCAATGCTGCGCTTCTACCGGCGCACCCTGTTCTGGTCGTTGCGCCACCAGCGTTTCGTGCTGCTGGTGGCGGCCGGCACACTGGCCGGCACGGTGTTCCTGTACGTGATCGTGCCCAAGGGCTTCCTGCCGCTGCAGGACACCGGCGTGATCGTGGCCGTGACCGAAGCTGAGCAGAGCGTCTCCATCCCGCGCATGAGCGCGTTGCAGGACCAGGCGGCCGAGCTGATCCGCCAGGATCCGGCGGTGACGAGCGTGGTGTCGTTCGTCGGCGCGGGCTCGATCAACGCCACCCCGAACACCGGCCGCCTCACCATCACGCTGAAGCCGCGCCGGGAGCGCAGCGAGTCGGCCGACGCCATCGCCACGCGGCTGACCGCGCGCCTGGCCGGCATCCCCGGCCTGTCGGTGTTCATGCAGCCGGTGCAGGACATCCAGATCGGCACCCGCGTCAGCCGCACCCAGTTCCAGTACACGCTCATCGACACCGATGCGCAGGAGCTCAACACCTGGGCGCCGCGGCTGCTGGACCGGCTGAAGGCCATGCCGATCCTGCGCGACGTGACCAGCGACCAGCAGAACAACGGCTTCCGCACCTTCATCCGGGTCGATCGCGACGCCGCCATGCGGTTGGGCGTGACCATGCAGGAGGTGCAGGACATCCTGTACGACAGCTTCGGCCAGCGCCAGATCTCCACCATCTTCACCCAGGCCAACCAGTATCGCGTGGTGCTGGAGGCCGACCCGTCCTGGCAGGCCGACCCGTCCTCGCTGCTGCAACTGCATATGCCCGGTAACGGCGGCGCCCAGGTGCCGCTGACGGCCATCGCCACGATCGAGCGCGTGACCGCGCCGCTGGCGATCACGCATGAGGCGCAGTTTCCCTCGGTCACCATCAGCTTCAACCTGGCGCAGGGAGCATCGCTGAGCCAGGCCGTCGAGGCCGTGGCCGCGGCGGAACACGAGATCAGCCTGCCGGCGACGATCTCCGGCAGCTATTCCGGCGATGCCGCGGAGTTCCAGCGGTCGCTGGCCAGCGAGCCGTGGCTGATCCTGGCGGCGGTGGTGGTGATCTACATCGTGCTGGGCGTGCTGTACGAAAGCACGATCCATCCGCTGACCATCCTGTCCACCCTGCCCTCGGCCGGCATCGGCGCGCTGCTGGCGCTGATGCTCGTCGGCTCGGACCTGTCGCTGGTGGCGCTGGTGGGCGTGGTGCTGCTGATGGGCATCGTGAAGAAGAACGCGATCATGATGATCGACTTCGCGATCGAGGCGGAGCGCACCCGCATGATCTCGCCCGAAGCGGCGATCGAGGAAGCCTGCCTGCTGCGTTTCCGGCCGATCATGATGACCACCATGGCCGCGCTGCTGGGCGCGCTGCCGCTGGTGATCGAACGCGGCACCGGCTCGGAGCTGCGGTTCCCGCTGGGTGTCACGATCGTCGGCGGCCTGCTGCTGAGCCAGTTGCTGACCCTTTACACCACGCCCGCCATCTATCTGGCGCTGGAGCGGCTGCGGCTGCGCGTCGCGGGCCCGGCCGCCGGCGCGGCCCCGGCGGAGTAGCCCGCCATGGGGTTCTCGGCCGCCTTCATCCGCCGCCCCGTCGCCACCGTGCTGCTCTCCCTCGGGCTGCTGCTGGCCGGCGCCGTCGCCTATCGCTTCCTGCCGGTGGCACCGCTGCCCAGCGTGGACATCCCCACCATCGTGGTGTTCGCGGCGCGCCCGGGGGCCGACCCCGAGACGATGGCCGCCTCGATCGCAGCCCCGCTGGAGCGCCGGCTGGGCGAGATCGCCGGGGTGACCGAGATCACCTCGACCAGCTCCGTCGGCTCGACCAGCATCGTCGTGCAGTTCGACATCAACCGCAGCATCGACGGCGCCGCGCACGACGTGCAGGCTGCCATCAACGCGGCCACGGCCGACCTGCCGGCGGACCTGCCGACGCGGCCGTATTTCCGCAAGTTCAACCCGGCCGAAGCGCCGATCATGACGATCGCGCTGACCTCCGACACGCTGTCGATGGCGCAGGTCTACGACGCCGCCGACAGCATCCTGGCGCAGCGGCTGTCGCAGGTCGAAGGCGTGTCGCAGGTGACGGTGAACGGCGCCGAGAAGCCGGCCGTGCGGGTGCGGCTGGACCCGGCCGCGCTGGCCGCGGCCGGGCTGTCCACCCAGGACGTCTACACCGCCATCCGCCAGTCCAACGTCTACGGCGCCACCGGCGGCTTCCAGGGGCCCGAGCGCGCGGAGACGATCGGGCTGAACGGCCAGATGTCGCGCGCCGCGCAATACGCGCCGCTGGTGCTGAAGACCGCGAACGGCGCCGTGGTGCGCCTGTCCGACGTCGCCAGCGTGGTCGACGGCGTGGCCAACGTTCGCCTCGCCGCCTGGTTCGGCAACCAGCCGGCGATTCTGCTGACGGTGACGAAATCCGCCGGCGCGAACGTGATCGCGACGGTGGACAACGTGAAGGCGGTGCTGCCGCTGCTGCGGTCGTGGATGCCGCCGGACGTGAAGCTCACCATCCTGTCGGACCGGACCAGCACCATCCGCGCCAGCGTCGACGACGTGCAGTACACGCTGCTGATCTCGGTGGCGCTGGTGCTGCTGGTGGTGCTGCTGTTCATGCGCCGGGCCGTGCCCACCGTCGCCGCCGGCGTGACCGTGCCGCTGTCCATCGCCGGCACGCTGGCGGCGATGTGGCTGTACGGCTTCTCGCTCGACAATTTCTCGCTGATGGCACTGACCATCTCGGTCGGCTTCGTCGTCGACGACGCCATCGTGATGATCGAGAACATCGTCCGCCACATGGAGCAGGGCAAGCGGCCGCTGCAGGCGGCGTTCGACGGCGCTCGGCAGATCGGCTTCACGGTGATGTCGATCAGCATCTCGCTCGTCGCCGTCTTCATCCCCATCATCTTCATGGGCGGCATCCTCGGCCGGCTGTTCCATGAATTCGCGGTGACGCTGACGCTGGCCATCGCCGTGTCCGCCTTGGTGTCGCTGACGCTGACGCCGATGCTGTGCGGGCGCCTCATGCGGGCCGACGCGCCACCCCGCAAGCGGACGCTGTGGACGCGCATCGACGCCGGCGTGGACCGCGCCTTCAAGGCCACCTTGCGGCTCTACGCCGGCACCCTGGACTGGGCGCTGCGGCACCGCGTGTTGATGCTGCTCTCCACCATCGCCACGGTGGGGCTGACGGTCTGGCTCTACACCATCGTCCCCAAGGGCTTCTTTCCGACGCAGGATATCGGATTGATCCAGGGCGGGACGCTGGCCGACCCGTCGATCTCGTTCACCGCCATGGGTGAGCGGCAGCGCGCCGCCGTCGAGATCATCCTGAAGGACCCCGCCGTCGCCGGCGTCGGCTCGGTGATCGGCGTCACCTCCGGCTGGTCGTCGCTGAACCGCGGCCAGCTCACCGTCAGCCTCAAGCCGCTGCCCGAACGCGGCGTGTCGTCGGAGCAGGTCATCGCCCGCCTGCGCCCGCAGCTCGCCCGCGTGGGCGGGCTGCAGGTCTTCCTGTTCTCGGCCCAGGACCTGCGCGGCGGCGGGCGTTCCGGCGGATCCAACCAGTTCGTGCTGATCGACCAGGATCTGACGGAGCTGCGCGACTGGACGCAGCGCCTGGTGGACCGGCTGCGCGCGGTGCCGCTCGTCGCCGATGTCAGCAGCGACCAGGATCGCGCCGGCCCGCAGGCCAATGTGGTGATCGACCGTGTGGCAGCATCCCGCCTGGGCGTCTCGGTGTCAGCCATCGACAACGCGCTGAACAATGCCTTCGCGCAGCGCCAGATCTCGATCATCTACGCCCAGCGCAACCAGTATCGCGTCGTGCTGGAAGCCGACCCGGCGCTGCAGACCGACCCGGTCATGCTCAACCGCATCTTCGTCGGCGCCAGCAACGGGCAGCAGATTCCGCTGGGCAGCGTCGTCTCCGTGGAGCGCGGCATCGCGCCGCTGGCGGTTCGCCACCAGGGCCAGTACCCCGCCGCCACGATCACCTTCAACGTCACCCCCGGCGTGGCCATGGGTGATGCGCTCGCCGCCGTGCAGCAGGCCGCCAATGACCTGCACATGCCGGAGACCATCCGCACCCAGTTCGCCGGCAACGCCCGCTTCCTGACCGACAGCCTCAGCTCGCAACCGCTGCTGATCGCCGCCGCCCTGCTCGCGATCTACATCGTGCTCGGCGTGCTCTACGAGAGCCTGACACAGCCGCTGACGATCATCTCCACCCTGCCCTCCGCCGGGCTGGGCGCGCTGCTGGCGCTGCTCGTCACCGGCACCGACCTGTCGATCATGGCCATCATCGGCATCCTGCTGCTGATGGGCATCGTGAAGAAGAACGCGATCATGCTGGTGGACTTCGCCCTCGAAGAGGAACGCCAGCACAACCGCTCGCCGCAGGAGGCCATCCACGCCGCCTGCCTGGAACGCTTCCGCCCGATCATCATGACCACGCTGGCGGCCCTGCTCGGCGCCTTGCCGCTGGCCCTGGCCTTCGGCACCGGCGCCGAGCTGCGCCGCCCCCTGGGCATCGCCATCGTCGGCGGCCTGATCGTCTCCCAGGCCCTGACCCTCTACACCACCCCTATCGTCTACCTCGCCCTGCAACGCCGCCCGCGCCGCGCGGCGCTGGCGGCGGCGGAATAAGGAAGGCGGGCCGACGCGCCGCCTTACGTGCCCAGCACCAGCGCGGCCCGGATCAGGGCGGCATGGGTGAGGGCCTGGGGAAAATTGCCGAGCTGGGTTCTGGTGGCGGGGTCGTATTCCTCGGCGAGCAGGCCGACATCGTTGCAGAGTGCGAGCAGGCGTTCGAACAGGGTGCGAGCTTCGTCCATGCGGCCCTGCCTTGCCATGGCCTCGGCAAGCCAGAAACTGCAGGCAAGGAACGCGCCTTCGCCGGGGGGCAGGCCGTCCTGGCCGGTGTTGGTGTCGTAGCGGCGCACCAGCCCGTCGGTCAGCAGGGTGCGCTCGATGGCAGCGATCGTGCCGGCCACACGCGGATCGCCGGCCGGCAGGAAGCCGAGCTGCGGGATCAGCAGCAGGCTGGCGTCGAGGTCCCTGGTGCCGAAACTCTGGGTGAAGCTGTTCAGCGTGCGGTCGAAACCCTCGGCGCAGACAGTGTCGTGGATGCGCGTGCGCAGAGCGCGCCAACGGTCCAGCGGTGCAGGGAGCGCGAAGGTCTCGGCACTGGCGATGGCGCGGTCGAGCGCGACCCAGGCCATGATTTTCGAGAAGGTGAAATGCCGGCGGCCGCCGCGCACCTCCCAGATGCCTTCGTCCGGCAGGTGCCAGACGGTTTCCAGATGCTCGACCAGCTGGCGCTGCAGATCCCAGGCGTGCGGGTCACCACCCAGAAAGCTGGTGCGGGCAAGATGCAGCGTGTCCGACACCTCGCCGAACACGTCGAGTTGCAACTGGCCGGCAGCGCCGTTGCCGATGCGCACCGGACGTGCCCCCTGGTAGCCGGGCAGCCAGTCGGCTTCCCATTCGGGAACGCGCCGTTCCCCGGCCAGGCCGTAGAGGATGCGAAGCTGGTCCGGCCGTCCGGCGACGCTGCGCTGCAGCCAGCCGATCCAGGCGCGCGCTTCCTCGGTGTAGCCGGCGTGCAGGAGCGCCTGCAGCGTCAGCGACGCATCGCGCAGCCAGCAATAACGGTAGTCCCAGTTGCGGCTGCCGCCGGGCTGCTCCGGCAGCGAGGTCGTGGGCGCGGCAACGATGCCGCCGGTGGGCGCATGGGTGAGCGCCTTCAGCGTGACGAGGGAGCGCAGCACCGCGTCGCGATAGCAGCCATGATAGGTGCAGCGGGTGGACCAGCCGGACCAGAACACCTCGGTGGCGGTGAGTGCCGCCGCGGGATCGACGGCAACGGGCGGCCGCAGGTGGCTTGCGGCGTAGGTCAGCACGAACGTGGCGGTCTCGCCGGCGGATATGGTGAACGCGGCCGTGGTGGCGCCGTCGCGCTGGTCGAGGGGCAGCGTCGTGCGCAGCACGGCCATGTCGGGGCCGGCGATGGCGCGCAGGCCGGAGCCGTCGGGCAGCGGGGTGATCCAGGGCGTGACCGCGCCGTAGTCGAAGCGCGGCAGGAGGTGCATGCGCATGGGAATTCGCCCCCGGCGGCCCTGCACCAGGCGGATCACGCTGGACGAGCCCAGGCCAGGCGGCATGAAGTCCACCAGCGCCACCTCCCCGTCCGGAGTGGCGAACAGCGTCTCCAGCACCAGGGTGCCGTCGCGGTAGCGGCGATGGATGCGCGGGTGCGCATCGGCGGGGGCGATGCGCCATCGGCCATGCCCGGGGGTGCCCAGCAGGGCGGCGAAGCAGGCAGGGCTGTCAAAGCGCGGCCAGCATAGCCAGTCGATGGCACCATCCCGGCCGACCAGCGCCGCCGTGGTGCCGTCTCCGATCAGCGCGTAATCCCCGATCGGTGGCGGGTGGTCGTCGTCGGTCAAGATATTCGGGCCGGTCAGCGAATCTGGCCGAAGGCACGCCCATTATTGGTCGGGCACGAACAGGTGGCGCCGGGCGGACCCGGATTGTCGAGCGGGCAGACAAAGGCGCCAGCGACGCAGGAGCGACCGCTGGGCGCGAAGGCCGGCGGGGCCGCAAAGGCCGGCGGGGTGAGGAAGACCGGGGGCTGGGCGAAGACGACGGGGGGTGGGGCGAAGAAAACCGGCGGGCCAAAGAAGATCGGGGGTGGCGCGATCCCCACGAATACACCGCCACGAAAGCCGCCATGCCAGCCGCCACCCCACCCGCCGCCGCAGCACCCGCCACGCCACGCCTGTGCCGCAGTGGGCAGGGCCAAAGCACCGACCACCGCAACGGCGGCGAGGACGCGCAAGCAGGTAGTCCTGGAACTGATCATCGCTGAGACTCTCATCGGAGAATGCGACGGACTTCACGCATTATAAGGCTTCGGCCAGCCAATCGCGGAGAATTTCCGAAACTTCATCCGGCCGCTCCATCGGCGGCAGATGTCCGCTGTTGCTGACGACGTGCAGGATGGCGCCGGGAATGCCGGCGGCGATCTCCCGTGCATGATCCGGCGGCGTCAATTGATCGTCGCTGCCGACCGCGACACGCGTGGGCACGTTGATGGCCGGAAGATGCGGGCGGCTGTCCGGGCGATGCAGAATGGCATTCTGCTGGCGCAGGAAGGCGTCACGGCCGACCCGCTCGGCCATGTCCATCACCTCCTGCGTCAATGCCGTGTCCGTCTGGCGGGCAGGATGGATCAGCATGGGCAGCAGGCGCGGCGTCACGCCGCGGAAGCGGTGCGCGCGCGTCATCGCGATCAGCCCGCGCCGGCGCCGCGCCTGTTCCTCGCTGTCGGGCCTGGCGCTGGTGTCCATCAGGCACAACCGGGTGACGCGATCGGGCGCCAGGCGCATCAGCGCGAGCGCCACGTAGCCGCCCATCGAAAGGCCGCATAAAGCGAAACGATCTGGCATCCCTTGCAACGCATGCCGTGCCATGTCGTCGACGCTGTCGTCGCGGGTCAGGTCCGCGACGGTTGCATGGGCAATGTCGGAGAGTGCAGCGATCTGGTCGCGCCACAGACGGGTGTCGCACAGCAAACCAGGCAGGAACAGAACGGATTCGGGCATACAATCGGAGTTAATGGCACCTCGCGGCGCTGCCAAGCTTGACTTTCGGCCGCCGTTTCCAGATATGCCGCAGCACAGGTGCGCGACCCGCGCGCTAGCTGCGGCGCACCGGCCATCGGTGCTGCCATGGAAGCACAGGCAATTTGACCGAGACCATTCCGTTGACCGAACCCATGACCGCCCCGGCGGACCTGCCCGCACACGCGGAGCCCGACGCCACGGGGCCGTCGCCCGATGCTGTTCCTGTCACGGGGGCGCATATCCGCGAAGACGCGCCGGATGCTCGCCCCGAAGAACATCCCCAAGACGTCCCGAACGAAGCCGAGGCGCCCGAAGCGGAGGCGCCGGCGGAGCCGGCCGCGCCTGGCTTCGAGGAGCTGGGCCTGTCCGAGCCCATCCTGCGTGCCGTGGCCGAGAAGGGCTACCGCTCGCCCACGCCCATCCAGCAGATGGCCATTCCCGCGGTGCTCGCCGGCCGTGACGTGCTGGGCTGCGCGCAGACCGGCACCGGCAAGACCGCCGGCTTCACGCTGCCGATGCTGGACATCCTGTCCGGCAGCCGTGCACGCGCCCGCATGCCGCGCAGCCTGATCCTGGAGCCGACGCGCGAACTGGCGCTGCAAGTCGCCGAGAACTTCGTCGAATACGGCAAGTACCTGAAGCTGACGCACGCGCTGATCATCGGCGGCGAGAGCATGTCCGATCAGAAGGACGTGCTGATGCGCGGCGTGGACGTGCTGATCGCCACCCCCGGCCGACTGATGGACATGTTCGAGCGCGGCAGCATCCTGCTGACCGACACTCGCGTGCTGGTGATCGACGAGGCCGACCGCATGCTGGACATGGGGTTCATCCCCGATGTCGAGAAGATCGTGTCGCTGCTGCCGGCCAACCGGCAGACGCTGTTCTTCAGCGCCACCATGGCGCCGGAGATCCGCAAGCTGGCCGATGCGTTCCTGCAGAATCCGAAGGAGATCACCGTCTCCAAGCCCGCATCGGTGGCGACGACCATCACCGAGCGCCTGGCGCTGGTGGCCGAGCACGACAAGCGCGAGGCGCTGCGCCGCCTGATCCGCAGCGAGGACGTGCAGAACGCGCTGATCTTCTGCAACCGCAAGCGTGACGTGGACATCCTCTACAAGTCGCTGGCCAAGCACAATTTCAGCGTCGGCGCGCTGCACGGCGACATGGCGCAGTCGGTGCGCTTCGCCACGCTGGAGAAGTTCAAGGCCGGCGAACTCCGGCTGCTGTGCTGCAGCGACGTCGCGGCGCGGGGCATCGATATCGGCGGGTTGAGCCATGTGTTCAACTTCGACGTGCCGCACCATGCCGAGGACTATGTGCACCGCATCGGCCGCACCGGCCGTGCCGGGCGCGAGGGCCGCGCCTTCACGATTGCCACGCCCGAGGACCGGCTGGCGGTGGAAGCGATCGAGAAGCTGACCGGCCACAAGATCCCGCGCATCACGATCGAGGAGCTTGATCCCGTCGATTGGGCCGAGAGCGACGGCCGCCGCGGACGTGGCCGCGCCCGCGGCAAGCCTGCGCCGAAGAAGGCCGAGCCGCGGCGCGCGGCGCCGAAGCGCAGCGCGGCCGCGGCCGAGGAAGCGCCCGCCGAGGTGCCGCTGTTCGAACACGCGGCGACCGAGCAGGCAGCCCCCGAGCAGGCAGCCCCTGAGCGTGCGCGGCCCGAGCGTGCCCGGCCTGAACGCGCCC
>NZ_JAPDNT010000069.1 GCF_025989185.1 Limobrevibacterium gyesilva | reverse complement strand
CATGCACCTGAAACCAGCTCTTCGAGATGTCGAGTCCGTATACCGACATGGACATGAGCGGTGTCTCCTCCTTCTTGCTGAAGTGACGGAGCCTATCAGTAGCGGGGACCGTCCATCTCAGTACGTGCGCGACGACAAACCGTTCGCTGGGCCAGCCCCGCCCGCGGCGATGTTCCACTACTCGCCCGATCGAAGAGGTGAGCACCCGCAGCGGCACCTCTCCTCCTACGCCGGGATCCTGCAAGCGGACGCCTATGCCGGATTCGGTGAGCTCTACCATCCCGGGCGCCAGCTTGGCCGGGTGTTGGAGGCCGGGTGCTGGGCTCATGGGCGGCGTAAGCTGTTCGACCTGGCCCAGCTCGCCAAGGCACCGCTCGCAGCGGAGGCGGTGCGGCGCATCGACGCGATCTTCGACGTCGAGCGCGCGATCAACGGCCTGCCCGCCGAGCAACGTGTGGCCGTGCGGCGGGAGCGGGTGGCACCGCTCGTGCTGGAGCTGGAGGCTTGGATGCGCGCCGCCCGGACCAGGATGTCACGGCACGCCGAGGTGGGCCGCGCGATGGACTACATGCTGAAGCGCTGGGACGCATTCAGCCGGTTCCTGGACGATGGACGGATCTGCCTCTCGAACAACGCGGCGGAACGAGCGCTGCGGAGCGTGGCCCTGGGTCGCAAGGCTTGGCTGTTCTGCGGCTCTGATCGAGGCGGCGAGCGAGCCGCCACCATCTACACCCTGATCGTCACGGCCAAACTGAACGGCGTCGATCCGCGTGCATGGCTCGCCGACGTCCTGCGCCGCATCGCCGATCACCCCGCGTCGCAACTACACAAGTTGCTGCCGTGGAACTGGAACGCAACCGCCGCCCAAATTAACGCCGCAGTAGCCTGACAGCCCACCTCCGCGGCCCTCGCCGGACGGATACGGAGCACTGGGTTTAGCGCCCAGTCAGCACCGCCCGCTGCCGATCCTTATCTCCATCTCCACCTCAATTGGCCCGCCCGTATCGGCGAGATCGCGCCTCACCTCCTCGCGGATGCCGCGCCGTATCTCCTCGGGTAGGGAAGCCAGGGCTTGGCCGGTGGACGCGCCGCCGCGTTCAAAGGGGCCGTAAAACGCGTCGAAAGATGGCAGCGTGAAGCTGTGCTTCTCAGTGCAGGTCTCGATATCCGTGAAACCCGCCTCACGGAAGAGCGATTGTAGCCGTGTCGCCTCGCCGAGCGCGAAGGTGCGACTCGTGGCCTCGGCCAAGCCTGGCACATGCCGCGCTATGATAACATTGATCCAGCCGTTGTAGGAGCGGTTCGGTGTGGTTTGAACAGAGACGGCCGCCCGCCCGCCTGGGCGGAGCACGCGACGGAATTCGAAGAGGCCCCGCAAAGGGTCGGGGAAGAACATCAAGCCGAGGCTGCATAGCACCACATCGAAGCTCTCATCAGGGAGAGAGAGCGCTTGGCCATCCTCGACCGCCACGAAAGCGTTTGACGCCTTGTCCAGCCGCTGGCGCGCCTTCTCGATCATCTCCGGGGAGAGGTCGGTGGCCACAATGGATCCGTCGGCTCCGACGACACGCAGGGCAGCTTCGGCGGCGATACCAGTTCCGGTGGCAACGTCGAGAACGCGCTGGCCTGGCCCGAGTCGTGCCGCACGCAGCAAGAACGGCACGAAGTAGGCTGAGACATGCGAGAAGGCACGGTCATACTCGGCGGCAGCTTCCGCTCGATAGGAAAGCTCTTCGGCCATCGTGACTTTTCTTTGTGCGCCGTTAGAAATATCTCGATTGCATCGCTCCGGCGACCACTAACGGTGGTCACCGCCTGAGAATTCACTTGCCACCCACTCGTGGGCGGCTGTCAAGGCATCACCCGTGCGGAAGTCAAAAATTCTACATCGCATATCGGAGTCAAATTGATCAGCCGCTTACCCCCGAGCAGAAGTCCAAGGCGAATGTCTGCATAGGGTCGACACCGGCGGTAACCCGGCCTCGGCTCCGGCCATCACCGCATGGGGTGGGGAGCGGACGTTCATGGCGTGGCCATTGCCCCGCCAAGGTGGCCCATTGGCAAGATACCCCTGCATGATCCTTGGACAGGAGTCGCCGCAATGCGAGAAGCCAACCGCTGATCAACCTGCCGCCAAACTGGGACATGTGCCTTCTCACTCAGACTGCCGATGGGGGCTCCGACCCGAATAGCGAAGAGAACGTGTCTGCGGCTTGGTGCTGCGCCTGGATAAGCTGCTCAGGCACCAGCTTTTCGGCAAACCGGTCGCGGTCTTGCGCTGCTGCACGCAATCCGACGGCCGTCGCAAGATTAAACCAGATATAGGCCTCAACGAAATTCTGAGGTACGCCCTTGCCCTCTGCATAGCAGTAGCCCAGCGCGCCCATTGCGAGCATGGAGCCGTGCTCGCGGGCCCGCGTGGTTAGTAATGCAACGGCCTCATGCTCCTGCCTGCTGAAGATTTTCGCCATGCAATACAGGAATGCGAACGTCAGGCTACCTGCGTTAATCTCGTCCATGACCCAGGAATCGTTGGCATTGAAGCTTCTGATATTGAGGGCAAGGAACCAACAGAACAGACTGAAACTCTTACCCAAGCCGCTCGAGTCATCGAAGCCATGCATCAAGGCCGCGGCGATTTGGAGCCTTGCTTCCAGATGGCCGACTTTCGCGGCATCCCTAAGATACATCGCCGCAAGGACTACATCCCGCTTGCTGCCCTCCAGGTGATGTAAGCCCATCCGATAATTCGCCTCCGGATCACCAGCGCGAGCCAGCGTGGCCTTCTTCTGAACGGCCCTATCGTTCGGTTACAATTGCTGGACGGTCGTCTGCCGGAACGGGTGATTCAAAGCTGGGGCAGGCGTCTTCGAGTGGCTGAAAAACATGACACGAAACCCTTATTGCGGGAACGTGATGGCTAACACGGCCGACACATCTTCTTCTACCCACCTGCTAGCGGCCCGCTTCGGGTCGACGGCGGCGCTAGCCGCCCGGTTCCCCTATGTGTGCAGGGGGTAGGAAGCCGCCAAGCCGTCCCGGTTGAGGGACGTCGGCATCAACTCCGAAAGCGGACGCCAGAGAGACAGACGCCAAGCGTCGCTCGATAGCGAGCATTGGCCGGAAGCAGCCCGTCCGCTTCCGGCCGCGCGAAGCGGCAAAGCGGACGCCGCATCGTGCAGGCGCTTCGGCTGCTGCCGACCCACTCCTGCCGTTCAGCGTGCTGTCATGGCTGCGCCAAATCGGACATACGAGTTGAAGGCGCCAACGCCGGATCGCGGTAGTCGACCACGCGATCCGACCTCGGCGGCCTTTGCTCGATCCTGATGCGCTATTGATTGATCTCGGGCTCGACGAGCCTTGCGAGGTTTCGCGGCGACTCCTGCCAGCCGAGATAACAAGCCTCGGGTGGAATGACGTCCGGCACGCCTGCCTGCGCGATATCCAGGTCGGTGCCGACCGATACTTTCTTCAACGTCACGGTCACCTGCATCTCGCCGGGCAGGTTGGGATCATCGAATTTGTCAGTGTAGCGCAGGCGTTCGCCCGGGACGAGCGGTCGTGTCCGTCAATGTGGTAGAAATTGCGGTGTAGCTGAGGCGGCCATGGATCATTCGGCAGCGGTGGCAATCTGGGTGTGCATGTCGTCGATCGTCGGCGGGGTGAATTCGGCCATCGCCTCTGTCTGCATGTAGCGATGTT
>NZ_JAPDNT010000068.1 GCF_025989185.1 Limobrevibacterium gyesilva | reverse complement strand
TGAATACGAATATCTCCAGCCACGCCCTTGTCGATGACCGTGAGAAGCTGCGTCTCAGCAGGACCCACCGGCAAAATCAGGCGCCCACCTGGCTTGAGCTGTTCGAGCAGCGCCGGCGGTGGCCGCTCGGCTGCTGCCGTCACCAGAATCTTGTCGTAGGGCGCATGCTCGACCCAGCCGCGAGATCCATCTCCGACGCGGATACCGACCGTGGAGTAGCCAAGCTGGCGCAGGCGCAATTCGGCTTCGCTTGCGAATTCCTCGACGATCTCGACGCTCCAGACCCGGGCGGCAAGCTCTGCCAGAACCGCCGCCTGGTAGCCAAGGCCGGTGCCGATCTCGAGTACTACCTCATGCGGTTCGAGGGCGAGAAGGTCGGTCATGAGCGCGCTGATGAAGGGCTGTGAGACCGTCTTGCCGAAGCCGATCGGGAGCGGCATGTCCTGGTAGGCGAGAGAAGCAAGTTGAGCAGGCACGAAGAGATGGCGCGGCACCCGCAGCATTGCCGCCAGCACTCGCTCGTGGAGCGCTGCTTTGCCGAGCTCATCGCTCATGAGGTCGGTGTGGATCGTGATTACCTCGACCATGTGCCGGCGCAGGATCGCAAAGTGCTCCTCATCCATCGGCTTCATGACAGGCGGCCTTCCTCCGATATGTCTGCGGTCAGGACGCTCTGGTGTCAGGGTGCGCTCTCACGTCTCCGATAGCGTGCTGTGGTTCCGTTGCATCCTTGCGCTGCCGCACTCACGAGATACGAGATATAAGCCGCGACACCGGCAGCCTCGACGACGTCCCTCCGGCCGGGAAGGATCGTCCCTCACACGGTCCGCATGTGCATCCGACGCCTCGCGCTCGGGGCGTCGCCTCGCGTGCGGCGCCAACATGGTGGCTGGACACGCCCGGCAGGCGACACGCGGTCACCGTTTCATCATTCTACGGGTCATGCGGGCCCGCTCCATAGGGAATACCGTGCGGCGCTCACAATCGTGTCATCGGCGGCTCTACTGGCCGTCAGTGGCGGTCCGGCTCCCGCGCCGAGGGCGCGTTTGGGAATCTCTCGAAACCGAGATAACAATAATCCCGCCCCGCCGTGTCCACCCTGTGCGCGTGCCAATCGGATCGACTGCTGTTTGACAAAAACAGCCGTGAATTACCGGTATCAACGGGTTGCCGGTGACTATCACGAAAATACGCAATCAGCTCAGTGCCTTGCCTGGCGCCGTTTCTTGCACGGCCGTGGCGAAACACCCTGGTGAACGGCCGCCTCCATCCGCCCGGCAGATCGACATGAGAGTCGCTTGCCTGGTGTTCAATCGCTTGACCAGGTTCGCGGCACTGATGTCCCAGCGGACCTGCAGAAAATCTGTATACTCGCATCTTCAGGCTCGTTAACGGATTTGTGCACCCAAGCCAGGGCTTCGTCGTCCACGTCGAGGGGGAAACAACATGAATGATCCACACGAGTTGGATACCGAAACGCACGATGCTTCGGGAAACGTGGCCCGCCGGATGCTGTTGGGCGGCGCAGTACTCGGCACGGCGCTGGCAGCGATGAGCGTCCGCGCTACACAGGCGCGGGCCGCCGGCTTTCCCGCACATCCGAAGTGGAAGCTGGTATTTGTCAACCACGTGACCACCAATCCGTTCTTCGTGCCGACGCGATATGGCATCGAGGACGCGTGCGCCTTGCTGGGCTGCGAGTATCAGTGGACCGGTTCGGCAACCAGCAATGCGGCGGAGATGGTCAACGCGATGAACACGGCGATCGCGGGGAAGGCCGATGCGATCGCGGTGCCAATCGTGGACCAGGCGGCGTTCAATCGGCCGATCGCGAGCGCGATGGAGGCCGGGATCGCGGTATTCTCTTATAACGCGGACGTACCGAGTGCTGGCCGGCTGGCCTATATCGGCCAGGATCTCTACGCCTCGGGCGCGAAGATGGGCGAGCGTATCCTTGGGATGATCGACTCCGGGCGCGTAGCCCTGTTCATTGCCACGCCGGGACAACTGAATATCCAGCCGCGCATCGACGGTGCGCAGGACGTGATCAGGAAGGCCGGCCGAAACATCACGGTGGACGTGATCGCCACCGGCCCGACGGTGGACGAGGAGTTGTCGAAGATCGACGCCTACTACATCGGTCACCAGGACGTGAAGGGCATGTTCGCCGTGGATGCCGGCAGCACGCAGGGCGTCTCGCAGGTCATCAAGAAATACAAGCTGCCGGAGAAGGGCATCAAAGGCGGCGGCTACGACCTGCTGCCGGTTACCCTGAACAACATTCGTGACGGGTTCCTCGACTTCACCATCGACCAGCAACCCTACCTGCAGGGTTTCTACACGGTGATGGTGATGGCGACCTTCCTGGCTTCCGGTGGACTGGTGGGGCCGGCCGATATCAATACCGGTCTGAAATTCGTGACGAAAGACAGCGTCGGGCCATATATCACGACCTCGACGCGCTACGAAGGCAAGACCGACCGGCCGATGATCGTGCCGCGCTCCGGTGCCATAAAGGGTTGAGGCAGATGAACGGCAAGGAGATGGCAGCCCGGCCATCTCCTTTTCGCGGCGGTGCGCTGGCCGCTTTCCTGCGCTGGCGCGAGGCCAGCATCGTCGTCGTGGCCGTGCTGCTCATCGCATACTTCCAGGCCGCGAACGAGAACTTCCTCAGCAGCGCGAATCTGCAGACATTGTCGCAATTCATTGCGGCCTCGGCGATCATCGCCTGTGGCGAGGTGATGCTGCTGATCTGCGGCGAGATCGACCTCTCGGCGGGGCACGTGTTCGCCTTGGCGCCCTTCCTGATGCATTTCGGCACCGAAGCGGGCCTGCCGATCATGGTCGCGCTGCTGCTGGCGCTGGTGGCAGCGGGGTTGGTGGGAGCAGTGAACGGCTTGATCACCGTGAAGCTCCGCGTGCCATCGTTCGTGACGACGTTGGGGACGTTGTACGTGCTCAATGGCTTCACGCTGACCATTTCGGGCGGCGCGCCGGTGGCGACAGCAGGAAGCGAGGCCGTCGCCAACATCATGGGCGCATCGGGCTACAGCGAGATCATCTGGGCTGTCGGGATCGTCGGGGTGATGCATTTCGTGTTGCGGCAGACGCGGTGGGGGCTTCACACGATCGCCGTCGGCGGCAACCTGATCGGTGCCGCGGAGGCAGGGATCAACGTCGCGCACATCAAGATCGGCAATTTCGTCCTGACGAGTGTGCTGGCGGGCTTCACCGGTATCCTTGAAGCGTTCCGCATCGGCTCGACCGATCCGCTCGCCGGGGGTACCAACATCATGTTCCTGGCGGTCGCTGCGGGCGTGATCGGCGGCACACCGCTGGCGGGCGGTTCCGGCACCATCATTGGCGCGCTGGTGGGGGCGATCGTGCTGGGCGTGCTGCGCGACGGATTCACATTGCAGGGCATCAACGCCTTCACCTTCGACGTGATTATCGGCGGGGCCATCCTGGTCGCGATGATCTCCAACATTCACATGGGGCGACTGCAGCGCGGAGAGCGGTCATGACAGAGGCGCTGCGCGCGGAGAGGATCGTCAAACGATTCGGCAGCGTGACCGCCCTTGACGGCGTGTCGATGCATCTGGCAGCGGGGGAGATCCTGGGCATTCTCGGCGACAACGGCGCCGGCAAATCGACGCTGATGAAGATCCTGACCGGCTATCAGCCGCCGACATCCGGGCGGCTGTTCGTGCAAGGCGAGGAAGTGGCGTTACGCTCGGTGGACCATGCACGGGCGCTAGGCATCGAGTGCGTGTACCAGGATCTCGCGCTGGTGAACGGACTGAGCGTCTACCACAACATGTTCCTGAACCGCGAAAGGAAGCACGGCCTGCTGCCGTTCATGCTCGACAATCCGGCAATGCGGCGGCGAGCCCAGGAAGTGCTGAACGACATCGGCGTGAACATTCCCTCGGTCGATCTTGAGGTGGAGCGGCTGTCGGGCGGTCAGCGCCAGGCGGTGGCCGTGGCGCGGGCTGTGGGATCGAACGCGCGCATCCTGCTGCTGGACGAACCGCTGGCGGCGATGGGCGCGCGCGAGTCGGCGCTGATCATCGACCTGATCCTGCGGCTGAAGGCGAAGGGTCACCTGTCGATCCTCATGATCATGCACAACTACGCGCAAACGCTCGATATCGCTGACCGCATCATGCTCATGCAGCATGGCTCGGTGACCTATGAGCGGGATTCGGCGGCAACGTCGGTTGAGGAATTGATGGACATCCTGCGGCGTGAGTACCGCGCGC
>NZ_JAPDNT010000067.1 GCF_025989185.1 Limobrevibacterium gyesilva | reverse complement strand
TTCGAGGCGCGCGCGGATGGCCCGCGCCTGCCCCGTGCCGGCGGCCAGTGCCGCCACCGCCGTCGCCGCGCGCAGCGCGCCGCGCCCGGCGATGCCGGCGCCGGACAGCACGAAGCGCTCCCGGCCTTCGAACACCGCCGACGACAGGCCGCCGGAGCGCGCATCGGTCATCAGCGCGATGCGGCGCCCGCGCCGCACCAGTTCGGCCGCGAGCGCCTCGGCGGGGAAGAAATGCCCCCCCGTGCCGCCGGCCGCGATCACGATCGGACGCACCGCGGGGCCCCTCACAACAGCTCTCCGTTATGGCGTCGCCGGGTCAGCGCCAGCAGCATGCCGATGCCCAGCGCCACGGCCGCCACCGACGACCCGCCATAGGAGATGAACGGCAGCGTCATGCCCTTGGTGGGGATCAGGTGCAGGGTGGAGGCCATGTTGACGAAAGCCTGCAGCCCGAACCCGGCGGCCAGCCCCGCCGAGGCCAGCACCACGAACAGGTCGCCCTCGTGCAGCAGCCGCAGCAGCGCGCGCAGCACGATGAACGCGAACACCGCGAGGATGACGAGGCAGATGATCATGCCGAACTCCTCGCCGGCCACGGCGAAGACGAAGTCGGCATGGGCGTCGGGGATGGTGTCCTTCACGTGGCCCTCGCCGGGGCCGCGGCCCAGCAGGCCGCCATTGCCGAACGCCTCCAGCGCACGCGTCACCTGGTAGTTGTCGCCGGTGGTGGGGTCGAGGAAGCGGGTCACGCGGCTGCGCACATGCGGGAAGAAGGTGTAGGCGCCGACCGCGGCCGCGGCGATGCCGGCGAGGCCGGCGCCGACGAAAACCAGGTTCAGCCCGGCCACGAAAAGCTGCAGGAAGAACACGCCGATGATCACCGCCAGCATGCCCATGTCCGGCTGCGACTTCAGCAGCAGGGCGATCAGGCCGAACACGGCGAAGGCCAGCAGCATGCCGGGGAAGCGGCGGCTGCGCTGGCCTTCCGCCAGCAGCCAGGCGGCGACGACGGTGAAGCACGGCTTGAGGAATTCGCTGGGCTGCAGCGACATCCCCGGCAGCGAGATCCACCGGCGCGCGCCCTTGATCTCCGTTCCCACCACCAGCGTGGCGGCGGTCAGCAGCAGCGCGATGGCGCAGCCGGCCAGCGCCACGCGCCGCACGCCGCGCGGCGACAGCAGGCTGACGGTGACGACGATCAGCCCGGCGATGGCCAGGAAGAAGATCTGCTTGAAGATGAAGACGTCGCGCGCCTGGTGGATGCGTTCGGCCACCGCCGGGCTCGCCGCCAGCATCATGATGTAGCCGAAGCCGATCAGCATGGCGATGGCGACCAGCGTCCAGCGGTCCACCGTCCACCACCAGCGGCCCAGCAGCGAGGTATCGGCGCGCGAGAGAGCGGGCATCACGGACCCCCTTTGGGTGCCAGCGCCGCGTGGCCGATGTCCTGCACCATGGCGCGGAAGCGGTCGCCACGCTGGTCGAAGCCGGTGAACTGGTCCCAGCTCGCACAGGCCGGCGACAGCAGCACCACGGGGGCGGTGCCGGCACGCGCGGCGGCCCAGGCTTCGGCCACCGCGTTCTCCAGCGTGCCCACGTCGCGGTACGGCACGCCATGCGCCTGCAGCGTTTCCGCGAGGATCGGCGCGTCGCGCCCGATCAGCAGCGCCAGCGCCACGCGCGGGAAGAATTCCGCCAGCGGCGCGATGCCGCCTTGCTTGGCCATGCCGCCGGCGATCCAGATCAGCCGGTCGTAGCAGCCCAGGGCCCGCGCCGTGGAATCCGCATTGGTGGCCTTGCTGTCGTTCACGAACACGACGCCGTCCACCGTGCCCACGCGCTCCTGGCGGTGCGGCAGGCCGGGGTAGCTCTCGATGCCCTCGGCGATGGCGGCGCGGGGCACGCCCAGGGCGGCGGCCATGGCGGCGGCGGCGGCGGCGTTCTGGGCGTTGTGCGCGCCCGGCAGCGCCCGCGCCCCGGCGAGGGCGACGATGGGGCCATCGGCATCGCGCAGCACGCCGCCCTCGGTGAAGACGTCGGCGCGGCCGGCGCCGGAGATGGTCACCACAGGCGCAGGGCCGGCGCGCAGCGCCTCGGCCATGGCGCGCGACCACCCGTCGTCGACGCCGAGCACGGCGACATCGCCCGCGTCCTGCCGATCGAAGATCGCACGCTTTGCAAGGGCATAGCCGGTCATGTCGCCATGCCGGTCGAGGTGGTCGGGGCTGAGGTTGAGCATGCAGGCTGTATCGAACCGCAACGCCGCGATTCGCTCCAACATGTAGGACGACATCTCCAAGACGTACACTGCATCTTGTGGCAGCAGCGGCAGGGCCAGCGCCGCCGTGCCGAGATTGCCGCCGGCGGCCACCGGCCGGCCGGCAACCGCGAGGATATGGGCCAGCAACGCGGTGGTCGTGGACTTGCCGTTGGTGCCGGTGACACCCGCGAAGCGCGCCTGCGACCCGGCGGCGCGCACCGCGCGATACAGCAGGTCCGCATCCGACAGGATCGGCACGCCGGCGGCGATGGCGCGCGCGGCGAGCGGATGCGCGCGGGGCAGGCGGTGGGGAATGCCGGGCGACAGCACCAGCGCCGACAGCCCGTCCATGTCCGGCTCGCCCACGCGCAGGCCGGCGGACGCGGCGGCGGCGCGCGCGGCCTCGCTGTCGTCCCATGCCGTGATATCGGCGCCCATCGCCTGCAACGCCTGTGCGGCCGGCAGCCCGTTCCGGCCGAGGCCGACGACGGCGAAGCGCGCGCCGGCGAAGATGTGTTCCGGGAACATCATCGGATTTTCAGCGTGCCCAGGCCGACCAGGGCCAGGATCATGGCGATGATCCAGAAGCGGATCACGATGGTCGGCTCCGACCAGCCCTTCTTCTCGAAATGGTGGTGCAGCGGCGCCATCAGGAACACGCGCCGTCCGGTGCGCTTGTACCAGAACACCTGGATGATGACGGACACCGTCTCGACCACGAACAGGCCGCCGACGATCGCCAGCACCAGCTCGTGCTTCACCGCCACGGCAACGGCGCCCAGCGCGCCGCCGAGGGCGAGGCTGCCGGTGTCGCCCATGAACACGGCGGCAGGCGGGGCGTTGAACCACAGGAAACCCAGCCCGGCGCCGATCAGCGCCGACAGGAACACACACAACTCGCCGGTGCCAGGCACCGGGTTCAGCTGCAGGTAGTCCGCGAACACGCGGTTGCCGACGAGATAGGCGATCAGCGCGAACACGCCGGCGGCGATGATGGTCGGCACGATCGCCAGCCCGTCGAGCCCGTCGGTCAGGTTCACCGCGTTGCTGCTGCCCAGCATCACCAGCATGCCGAACACGGGGAAGAACACGCCGAGCGGGATCAGCACTTCCTTGAACACCGGCACGGTGACGCCGGAGCCGAGCGCGCCGCGGGTCAGCGACGCGATCCAATAGGCGGCGATCAGCCCCAGCACGGCTTGCGCGATCAGCTTGCCGCGTCCGGACAAGCCGCGGAAATTCGCCTTGGACAGCTTGATGTAGTCGTCGATGAAGCCGAGCACGCCGTACCCCAGCGTCAGCAGCAGCACCGCCCACAGATAGCCGTTGCGCAGATCCGCCCACAGCAGGGTGGACACGGTCAGCGCCGCCAGGATCAGCACGCCGCCCATGGTGGGCGTGCCCTTCTTCTCGATCAGATGGCGCTCCGGCCCGTCGGGACGGATCGGCTGGCCGTTGCGCTGCACCGATTTCAGCCAGCGGATCAGCGGCGGGCCCAGCACCAGGCTCATGACCAGCGCGGTGATGCAAGCGGCGCCGGACCGGAAGGTCAGGTAACGGAACAGGTTGAACAGGATGAACTGGTCGGCGAACGGGCGCGCCAGATTGTAGAGCATCAGCCAACCTCCTCGGGTGGTTCGAGGGCCAGCACGACGCGCTTCATCCGGCTGCCCAGGCTGCCCTTGACCAGCACGGCGTCGCCCGGGCGAAGGGCGCCGGCCACGATCGGTGCGAGGGCATCGGAATCCGGGGCATGAGCGCCCCGTTGGGCGGGGGGAATGGCGGCAAACGGCAGCCGCATCAACGGGCCGCAAGCGAACAACAGGTCTGCGCAGGCGGCAATGTCCGGTGCCAGACCAAGATGCTCGGCGGGACCGGCCTCGCCGAGCTCCAGCATGTCGCCCAGCACCACGATGCGCCGCCGCGCCGGCTGCAGCGCCAGCACGGCCAGCGCGGCCCGCACGGCGGGGGAGGAGGCGTTGTAGCTCTCGTCCAGCAGCAGCGCCTCGCCGCCGGGCACGCGGATGCGGCGGCGGGCGCCACGCCCGGCCATCGGCGCGAAGCCGGCCAGGGCGGCGGCCCCGCGGTCCAGGTCGGCGCCGAGGGCGGTGGCGGCCAGCAGGGCGGCGACGGCGTTCCTGGCCCTGTGGCCCCCGGGCGCGCC
>NZ_JAPDNT010000066.1 GCF_025989185.1 Limobrevibacterium gyesilva | reverse complement strand
GCGCCGCGGCCGCGGTCGCCACGGGCTTGGCCGGCTTGCGGGTCGCGGGGCCGGTTGCGGAGCTGTTGGCAGCGGTGCTCGCCGGGCTGGTGCCGCGCATCGACAGCAGCAGGAAGGTGATGTCGTTGCGGCCGAGATCGACCGAGAGGTCGATCGGCGTCAGGCCGAGCACGTTGCGCCCGTTCAGGTCCGCGCCGCGCGACAGGGCGTCGCGCGCGCTGGCGATGTCGCCGCGGTTCACCGCGTCGAACAGCGCGTCGGTGGGGTTGGCGTCGAGCGGAACGGCGCCGCGCTCCACCGGTCCGCCGGGGCTGGCCTGGGCGCCGGGCAAGGCGGGCGGCATCGGCGTTCGGACGACCGGGTCCTGCCTGGGGCGCACGACGGGGCTGGTCACGCCGGCGGTCGGGCCGCTGAGTTGCGCGAGTGCGGCCGGTGCGGTGAACAGGCCTCCGAGCAGCAGGACGAGGGCGGCCGCCGGCACGCGGGCGCGTACGCGCGGGCGCGCCGGCAGGTCGATCTTGCATGACATGCGGGGCATGGGGACTACTCCAGCAGCTAGCCCGGGTTCAACCAGAGGAACCCGACATTGAGGTAGGTGGCATAGCACGTCCATGCTGCGTAAGGCACCATCAGCGCCGCCGCAACCGGGCGCTGGGCGGCGAATGCGCGGATGGTGAGGCCGATCAGGCACAGCAGCGGCAGGATCACGAGCAGGCCGAGCGCCGGGCTGTGCAACCCGAAGAAGGCCGGAGTCCAGGCCGCGTTGAGCAGCAACTGCCAGCCCCATAGCAGCAGAGCGCGACGCTGCCCAGGGCTGGGGCGGCACCAGACCAGCCAGGCGGCGGTGCCGATCAGTACGTAGAGCGTGGTCCACACCGGCGCGAACACCCAGTTGGGCGGCGTGCCGGGCGGCCAGGCCAGGGCCAGGTACCACGTCCGCACGCTGGTCGCGGTCATGGTCCCGTTGGCGGCGCCCACCAGCAGGCACAGGCCCACGAAGCCGACCAGCGCCAGCCAGTGCGCGGTCGGTGTCGGGGTGGCGGAGCCGTGCGAGTCGTCGTCCAGGAAGACACATCTCCTCGGGTTGGGAGCAGCTGCGGGTTACGCCCCTTCGCGCCGCCACGCCAACAGCGCCAGCCCGAGGATCAGCGGCAGCGCGAGCCATGGCGGCAGCAGCGGGATGGCGGTGATGCCGGTCACCAGATGGTCGTGGCGGCGCTGCAGGCCGATCCAGTTCGACCCCGCCGCCTCTCGCCCGGGCTCGGTGCGGCGCAGGGCGGGGGCGCCGGCCGGATCGAGCCAATGCACACTGCCGCCGCTGGCGCGGGCGAGCGGCGCCAGCAGGGTCGCGGTGGCGCGCAGGTCGGCCAGTTCCGGCGGGTTGGCGGCGCCGGCCGCGGCGTAGGCGACGCGGGTGCCGTCGCTGACCTGCCACACGCCGGGCAGGGTCGCGGGCAGGTTGCCCACGGCGCGGCCGGGCCGGGTGGGGGTCAGCGCCAGCGGCATTTGCTTGCCGTCGGGGTCGGTCACGTTCACCTGGCCGACCGCGACCTCTTCGGTGCTGCGGCGCTCCACTGCCAGGGCGCCATGCTCCACCTTGGCGGTCAGCGCGGTTTCCTCGAGGTCGGGCTCTTTCATCAGCCAGTGCGCCACGCGGCGCAACAGCTCGGCCTGCGGGCCGCCGCCCTCGTGGCCGCGCGACCACAGCCAGATCTGGTCCGACAACAGCAGGGCGGCGCGGCCCTGCTCCACGTGGTCCAGCACCAGCAGCGGCGTGCCGTCCGGCGTGTCCATCAGCACGTCGCCATGCAGGTCGGCCGGCGTGATGTGGCGATACCAGGAGCCCCAGCCGGGCTCGCCGCCGCCCAGGGCGTTGGGCGGCTTCCAGCCGGGCAGGCCTTCGGTGACGGGGTGGCGCGCGCCCAGGGCGGTGACGCCGGGGCGGAAGGCGCCGTCGACCACGGCGCTGGTGGCGGCGGGGCGGGCCGGCAGCACGGCGCCCAGGGGGCTCGCGGCGAGGCTGCCGGGGCCGGCGTATTCGGGGCCGGCGGTCATCAGCAGGGCGCCGCCGGCGCGCACGTAGTCGGCGATGTTGCGCAGATACAGCGGCGGCAGGATGCCGCGATTCTGGAACCGATCGAGGATGATCAGGTCGAATTCCTTGATCTTCACCTGGAACAGCTCGCGCACCGGGAAGGCGATCAGCGCCAGCTCGTTCAGCGGCGTCAGGTCGTCTTTTTCCGGCGGGCGCAGGATGGTGAAGTGCACCAGGTCCACCGCCGGGTCGGCCTTCAGCAGCCGCCGCCAGGTGCGCTCGCCGGCGTGCGGCTCGCCGGAGACCAGCAGCACGCGCAGCCGGTCGCGCACGCCGTTGATCTCCACCACCGCCTTGTTGTTCACGGTCGAGATCTCGCCCGGCAGCGTGTCGGCGGTCATTTCCACCACGGTGTTGCCGCCGCGGGTGATGGGCACGTCGATCTGGTGCTCGACGCCGACCGGCACGCTCTCCACTCGCGGCTCCTCGCCGTCGCGGCGGATGGTCAGCCGGGCGGCCTGCCCGAACGCGAGGCCATTGCGCGGCAGGCCGAGGTCCTCGATCGCCATGCGGATGGTGACGGACTTGCCGACGATGCCGTAGGTCGGCGCCTCGACGACGCGGATGCGGCGGTCGAGCTCCTCGCCCTTGGCGGGGATCAGCACATGCAGCGGCGCGCCGCCGAACGGGGCCTCGCCGGCGGCCGGGGCGGGGATGTCGTGCACCTGCCCGTCCGTGACCGCGACGATGCCGGCGAGGCGGGCACGCGGGATGTCGGCCAGCGCCCGGTCGATGCCGGCAAACAGCCTGGTGCCTTCCGAGCCCTGCTCGGGCACGGTGACGGTGCGCAGCTCCAGGTCCGGCAGGTCGCGGGCCTCGGCCTCGATGCGGGCGCGGGCGGCCTCCGCGAGCTTCGTGCGATCGCCCACCGACATGCTGGCGGTCTGGTCGATCACCAGCAGGCCGATATCCGGCAGGGTTTCGCGGGTTTCCTCGACCAGACGCGGGCCGGACAGCCACAGCAGCAGTGCCGCGAAGGCGAAGAAGCGCCACGCCAGGCCGCGCGCGCGCCTCCACAGGCCGACGCCCAGCGCGAGCGCGCACAGCGCCGCCAGCGCGGCCAGCAGCCCCATCGGCAGGGCCGGGTCGAAGCGCAGGGCGGCGAAGGCCTGTTCCAGGTGCATCGGTCAGTGGCTCGGTTGGGGGGAGGGGGCCGGGGGGAGGGGTCGGCGCACGCTCATTGCCCGAGCCTTTCCAGCAGCGCCGGCACGTGCACCTGGTCGCCCTTGTAGTTCCCGGTCAGCGCGTACATCACCAGGTTCACGCCGAAGCGGTAGGCCAGGGTGCGCTGGCGGCTGCCGCCGGGGATGGTGGCGTAGGGGTTGCGCCCGGTCGCATCGACCGCCCAGGCGGCGGCCCAGTCATTGCCGCCGATGATCACCGGGCTCACGCTGTCGTTGGAACGGTCCTGGTCGCGCTGCACCCACACGGTGTCGCCGGTGTAGCGGCCGGGGAAGTCCTGCAGCAGGTAGAAGGCGCGGGCCAGCACATGCGCGGTGGTCAGTGGCGCCAATGGCGGCACGGCGAGCCCTTCGCCCAGCCGCTGCAGCGCCTCGTCGGCGCCGGCGGCGAAGCCTTCGCCGCTGCCGCCGTTGCGGGTGTCGATCACGATGATGCCGCCATGCGCCATGTAGTCGTTCAGCGCCGTGATCGCGGTCCCGGAGGGGGTGGGCGCGTCCGGCGTGATCGGCCAGTACAGCAGCGGGTAGAAGCTGAGGTCGTCCTGGCCCGGCACCACGGCGGCGGGCTCGGCGAGGGCGGCGGCGGTGCGGCGGTTCACGTAGTCGGACAGGCCGCCCAGCCCGGCGCGGGAGACGCCGTCCACCTGGTCGTCGCCGGTGACGACATAGGCCAGGCGCGTGGCCAAAGCGGGATGGATGTTGCCCTGCTCCGCGTCCTGCGCGTGCGCCGGCATCACCATGAGCAGTGCCGCCGCCGCCGTGGCCGCCCGCAGCAGGCCGCGCAGGCGCAGCGACAGCAGCAGGTCGATCGCCAGCAGCGCGAGGGCCGCGGCCAGCAGCCAGGGCGCCAAGGCGCGCTCGGGCGCCACGCCGCCGATCGGTTCCTCGCGGGCGAAGGCGATGGTCGGGGCGGCCTCCGGCACCGCCATGCGGGCCGACAGGTTCAGCGCGCGGCGACCGTTCTCCGGCCCGTAGAGCCCCGGCGGATGGCGTGGCGATGCGGCGGTGGTGGCCAGCTCGGCGGCGGTGAGGGCCGCGGCGGCGGCCGAGGGCGGGGTGAGCTGGCCGAATCCGTCCAGCAACTCGGCCGGCGCCAGCCTGGTGTCGCCGGCCTCGTCGGCGCTGGCCACGCCATTGGCCATCGCCACCAGCCGGCGCAGCATGTCCACGAACAGCCCGGACAGCGGCAGGTCGGACCAGTCGGCATTGGCGGTGACGTGGAACAGCACCACGCGCCCGCCGCCGCGCGGGGATTGCGTCACCAGCGGCGTGCCGTCGGCGAGCCGGGCCCAGGTGGCGTCGACCAGATGCGCGCCGGGCGAGGCCAGCACCTGCCGCGCCACCCGCACCTCGGCCGGGACCGCGAGGCCGGCGAAAGGGGAGGTGGGCAGGAACGGGGCGAGGCCGGCCGGCTGGCTCCAGGACAGCGCGCCGCCGAGCTGGCGGTCGCCGGCCAGCAGCTTCACCGGCAGCAGGCTGTCCGGATGTTCGGCGGTCTGCGGCCCGGCGAAGCGCACCAGCAGGCCGCCTTTTTCCACCCATTGCGCCAGCGTGTCGCGTTCCGGCCCGTCCGGCACCACGTGGTCGGCCAGGATCAGCACCGAGAGCTCGCGCGACAGCAGCGTCTTGAGGTCGCCTTCGCGCAGCTCAGCATAGGGTTCGAGCGCGCGCTTGAGGTAATAGAGCTGGCCGGTCAGCGGCGTGCCGGCGGTGGTGGCGTCGCCGGCCAGCAGGCCCACCGGACGGCGGCGCCAGCGCTCGTCCAGCAGCACCACCGCCCCGGCGGTGGGCGGGCCTTCCAGCACCAGCCGGGCGAGCCGGTTGCGCAGCTCGGGCGGCAGCACGATCGGGGCCTCGGCGGTGGCCGCGCCGGCGGCGAAGCCGGCGGTCACGCGGGCCAGGGTGCGGCCGTCGCCGGATTGCGCCAGCACGGGAACCTCGTCCGGCACCGGCCGCGGCGCCTGGGCCACGCGGGCCACCAGCCGGTCGGCCTCGGTGCGCGGGGGCAGCAGCAGGCGGGCCGGGGCGTCCTCGGCGCGAAGCTCGGTCAGCGGGCCGATGGCGGACAGCGCCTCGGCGAACCTCTCCCAGTCCGGCCCGTCCGTCAGCCCGTCGGCGAGGTAGACGACGGCGCCGCCCTGCTTCCAGTCCTGCAGGGCGGACGCGGCGGCGGCGCGGTCGCTGGGCCATGGCTTCGGGCGCAGCGCTTCCAGGCGCGGGCGCAGCTCCGGCACCGGCATCGGCAATGTTGCCTGCGGGGCGGCGCCGGCCGCGGAGGGCGCGGTGGCCAGCAGGGCGACGTCGCGGCCGGCGCGCTCGGCGCGGTCCAGCACGGCGGTGGCGGCGGCGATGCGGCGCGGCCAGCCGGG
>NZ_JAPDNT010000065.1 GCF_025989185.1 Limobrevibacterium gyesilva | reverse complement strand
GGGCGGGGCCGCCTCCACGGCCGGTACGGGCGGCGGCAGGGGCGGCGAAGGCTCGACGGGTCGCAGCGGGACCTCGGTTTGCGGCGCGAGCGGCGTCTCGGGGGGCGGGGCCTCGGTCTGCGGCGGTGGCTCCGGCAGCGGCGCCGCCTGAACCGGGGGCGCGTCGGGTTCCGCAACGGGCGCCTCCGTCGCGGCGGCGGCCGCCCCGGCCCCGGGCGCGTCGAATACCAGGGTCACCTCCATCGGCGCCCCGGCTTCGTGCAGCGCGGGGCCCGCGGACGCCAGCAGCACGGCCGCGACTCCCGCGTGACCGGCCAGCGACACGGCGATCCACCAAGCAAGCCGAGTGCGCTTGCCCGAAGGACTCGCGGTATGCGCCCAGGCGCTGTAGACGCGGTTCGCCAATTCGATGTCCCTGATCCCCGGATCGCTCCCGGCGCGGCACGGCTTTCGCCAGGGCGCCGCCGACATTACCGTGGAACCGGGCACTGCCGATTCCAGCGGTGCCATCACGATGTACGGCAGCGGCCGCAGCGTGGAGGGCCGAGTTTCGGGCGTGGCGGCCCCGCCCGCAACGCCGGCTGCTTTGTGACCTGCACCATTCTGTGGTCGAACATCGGCAGCGCAAAATCCGCGGGAAGCGGGGGAAAGAACGAACCATGCAGCCGATCCGCGTACTCCTGACCGTCGCCCTGCTCTTCTGGTCCGGACCTGCCGCCCGCGCCGCAACGGCGCCGGCGGTCGAGGCCGCGAACGGCATGGTCGTCTCGTCCCAGCGCCTCGCCTCCGAAGCCGGCGTCGAGATGCTGCGCCAGGGCGGCAACGCCATCGATGCCGCGGTGGCCGTGGGCTACGCCCAGGCGGTGGTCAATCCGTGCTGCGGCAATATCGGCGGCGGCGGATTCATGGTCGTGCACCTGGCCGACGGCCGCGACCGTTTCATCAATTTCCGCGAAATGGCGCCGGCCGCCGCGACGGCCGATATGTATCTCGATGCCAAGGGCAACGTGATCCAGGGTGCCAGCCTGTATGGCTGGCGGGCCGTGGGCGTGCCGGGCACGGTCATGGGCCTGGACGCCGCGCTGACGAAATACGGCACGCTGCCGCGCGAGACGGTGATGGCGCCGGCCATCCGGCTGGCCCGCGACGGCTTCATCCTGACCCGGGGCGACACCGACATCCTGGAGACGAAGACCCAGCAATTCCGCCGGCAGCCGAACGTGGCCAGGATCTTCCTGCGTCCGGACGGGTCGCCCTTCCAGCCCGGCGACCGCCTGGTGCAATCCGACCTCGCCGCCACGCTGCAGGCCATCGCCGCAGCAGGGCCCGACGCGTTCTACAAGGGCCGCATCCCGCAAGCGGTTGAGGAGGCCGCCCGCGCCGGCGGCGGCATCATCACCGCGGCCGACTTCGCCGCCTATCACATCACCGAAACCGAGCCGCTGACCTGCAGCTATCGCGGCTACGTCTTCGTCTCGTCGCCGCCGCCCTCGTCCGGCGGCACGACCATGTGCGAGATCCTGAACATCCTCGAAGGCTACGACCTGCGTGCCCTGGGCTTCCGCTCCGCCCAGTCGGTGCACCTCATGGTCGAGGCGATGCGGCATGCCTATCTCGACCGCAACACCTATCTGGGCGACCCGGCCTTCGTGGCCAATCCGCTGGACCGCCTGCTGTCGAAGGACTACGCCGCCGCGATCCGCGCCAGGATCGGCCCCGATGCCACGCCCTCGAAAGATCTCGCCCCCGGCGTGGCGCCGCATGAAAAGACGGAGACGACGCATTACTCGGTGGTCGATCGCGCCGGCAACGCCGTGTCCGTCACCTACACGATCAATGGCGGCTTCGGCGCGATCGTCATTGCCGGCGACACCGGCTTCCTGCTGAACGACGAGATGGACGACTTCACCATCAAGCCGGGCGTGCCCAACCTGTTCGGCCTGGTGCAGGGGGCGGCCAACGCCATCGCCCCCGGCAAGCGCCCGCTTTCCTCCATGGCGCCCACGCTGGTGACCCGGGACGGCCGCATCTTCCTGGTGCTCGGCTCTCCCGGCGGTTCGCGCATCATCACCATCACGCTGCAGGCGGCGATGAACATCATCGACTACGGCATGGCGCCGCAGGAAGCGGTGAATGCCCCGCGCCTGCACCACCAATGGCTGCCGGACGAGGTGTTCACCGAACCGTTCGGCCTGTCGCCGGACACGAAGGTCATCCTGCAGGCCATGGGCTACAAGATCACCGAACAGACACCCTGGGGCGCGGCCGAATTGATCGCGATCGGCCCGCCGAACCCCGCCGCCGGAACCGCCGCATCCTCAGGCAACGATGCCGCCGTCTTCGGCCGGATGCGCCCGGGCCTGCTCTACGGCGCCAACGACGACCGCCGCCCGGCCGGCGCGGCAGAGGGGTACTAGCCCTTTGTTTTCAGTGGCCTACTGACCCCTGCGTCCGCCGCAAGATGCGACGAACTTCGGGGGCAGGACACTAGCCCTTTGTTTTCAGTGGCCTGCTGACCCCTGCGTCCGTCGCAAGATGCGACGAACTTCGGGGGCAGGACACTAGCCGACCGCCACTTTCTAGGCCGCCTCGTCCCAGGCCGGCGCGAAGGCGGGGGCGACAAAGCGGGTGGTCTTCGGCAGGCCGGCGATGATGGCGCGGTCGGCATCGTCCAGGGTCAGGTTCAGCGCGTCGAGATTGGCCTGCTGGCTTTCGGCGCGGCCCGCCTTGGGGATGGCGGCGACGCCGTCCTGGTCCAGCAGCCATTTCAGCGCCACCTGCGCCGGCGTCGCACCGTGCTTCGCAGCGATCGCCGCGAGCTCAGGCTGCTCGGCCAGGCGCCCCTGGGCGAGCGGGCAATAGGCGGTCAAGGCCATGTCCTTGCCACGCAGGTAGCCGAGCACCTTCGACTGGTCGAGCAGCGCGTGGTACTCCACCTGGTTGCAGCAGATCGGCGCCTGGACCTCTTCGACCGCCCGCCGCAGCAACGCCGTGTTGAAGTTCGAGACGCCGATGTTGCGGGCGAGGCCCTGCTCCTTGAACGCCACGAGCTGCCCGAGCGCAGCCGGCAGGTCCATGTCCGGCGCCGGCCAATGGATCAGATAGAGATCGACATAATCGGTCTTCAGCAGCTTCAGGCTGGTCTCCATCGCGCGCTGCATCGCAGCCGGCGCCAGGTTGTCCCACCACACCTTCGTGGTCAGGTGGATGTCCGCCCGCGGCACCGGGGTGGCGGCGATGGCCTCGCCCACCGCGTCCTCGTTGCCATACATCTGCGCGGTGTCGATGTGGCGATAGCCGCGTGACAGCGCGCCCAGCACCGCGGTGGTGCACGCCTCGCCCTTCAGCCGCCAGGTGCCGAGGCCGAGCTTGGGCATGCGCAGTCCGTGCGCGGTGATCGTCTGCATGTGCGGATCCCCCCAGGTTCTCTTTGCAGGCTATTTCTTGGAAAAATCGACGATGGCGGCAAACCCGGTCTCGGTGCCGAAGGCGAGATAGGTGCCGTCCGGGCTCCAGGCCATGGCCGAAACCGGGCCGCGTCCGGTACCGGCCACCGGCAGGATGCGCGCCGAGTTGATGTCGGCCAGCACCACCAGCCCGTCGGAGAACCCGGCCGCCACCGCCTCCTGCGCCGGATGGGTCGCGAGCATCGTGCACAGCACGCCGTCGCCGCCGGCAAGCTCGGTGGGCGGCTTGCCCATCGGACCGCCGCCGAAGAACGGCCACAGCACGATGGACTCCGCGCCCGACGTCGCCAGCCACTTGCCGTTCTTCGTGAACGACATGGCGCGCGTCTTCGAGGGATAGCCGCTCATGCGCATGTGCTGTCCGTCCGAGAGCCGCCAGCCATGCAGCGCATTCTCCTGCATGGCGGTGACGACGGCGTCGCCGTCGGGGCTGATGGCGATGCCCGTATGGCTGCCCTTCCATTCCAGCTTGCGCGGATTGTCGGTCTTGGAGGCAACGAACCAGACGCTGGCGCCGTTGTAGTGCGAAGCGGCGACACGCTTGCCTTTCGCGTCGAAGGCGATGCCGGTGACGGTGGAGGGATGCTCCAGCGTCTTCAATCTGTCGTCCTTGCCGTCGAACAGATGCACGTGCTTGCCGACGCCGCAGCCCACCAGCCGGGCCTTGCCGTCGGTGAAGCTCGCCACATGCTCCACCCATTTCATGCCGAACGAGGCGATATCGGACACGCCGCCGTCGGCGCCGATCCGCTTCAGCGCCGCGTCGTCGCCGCCGCTGACCCAGCCGGTGGGGGCGGCATCCGGCGCCAGCGCCAGGGCCGCGCCGTCATGCACGGCCACGCCCGGCCAGTCGGTGGCGCCGCGCCGGGCGATGCGCACCGTGCCGTCGCCAAGCGCGAAGGCCGCGGCGGTGCCGGTGCGGTCGAAGGCGGCGGCCACCACGAAGGCGTCCAGACTGTTCTGGATGCCCCGCGTTTCCAGGATGTGGTCGGCCGAGACGGTCTGGCTCATGCCTCAGGCAGCCTGGCAGGATTCGAAGCCGCGGCGTAGCTGCGGGCGGTTCAGGTTGCGGCCGATGAACACGATCCGGCTCACGCGCGGCTCGCCCTCCTTCCACGGCCCGATGAAGTCGCCGTCGGCGATCATGTGCACGGCCTGGAAGGCGAAGCGGCGCTCGTCGCCGGCATAGGCCAGGATGCCCTTGGTGCGCAGCAGGTCCTGCCCCTTCTCGGCCAGCAGCGCGCCGATCCAGGCGTTGAACCGCTCGGCGTCGATCGGGGATTCGACCTCGAAGCTCATGCTGGTGACGTCGTCGTTGTGCTCGTGGTCGTCCTCGGTCAGGAAGCCCGGGGTGTGCGCCAGCACGCGGGTGAGGTCGAACGCGCCCTGGTTCAGCAGCTCGGCGATCGGCACGTTGGCCTTGGTGGTGCGGTGGATCTTGGCGAACTTGTTGATCTTGCGGATCTGCTGCTCGACCGCCTCCAGCTCCTCCGGCGTCACCAGATCCGCCTTGTTCAGCACGATCACGTCGGCGAACGCGATCTGGTCCTCGGCCTCGTTGCTGTCCTGCAGGCGTTCCGGCAGGTGCTTGGCGTCCACCACGGTGACGATGGCGTCGAGCCGCGTCTTGGCGCGCACGTTGTCGTCCACGAAGAAGGTCTGCGCCACCGGGCCGGGGTTGGCCAGGCCCGTGGTCTCGATGATGATGCCATCGAACTTGTCGCGCCGCTTCATCAGCCCGCCGACGATGCGGATCAGGTCGCCGCGCACGGTGCAGCAGATGCAGCCGTTGTTCATTTCGAACACTTCCTCGTCGGTATCGACGACGAGGTCATTGTCCACGCCCAGTTCCCCGAACTCGTTGATCACCACCGCGTATTTGCGGCCGTGGTTCTCGCTGAGGATGCGGTTGAGCAACGTGGTCTTGCCGGCGCCGAGATAGCCGGTCAGGACGGTGACGGGCACCAGGTCGGTATTGGGGGCCGCATCGGCCATGGGCTTCGCTCCGAACGCTATGGTGATTTGCTGCCTATATAGGCCCGCCCGGCGCCCGCGACCATGCGTCCAGGACATCGCGGCGCAGCGCCTCCAGGGCGGCGGCGGCCTGGGGCAGGGCGAACCGGCGGGCACGGGCGCGGCCGTCCCGCCCCAGCTCGGCCATTCGGGCCGGGTCGCGGGCCAGGGCGACGATGGCGGCAGCCAGGGCGGCGGGGTCCTCGGGGTCGATCGGCACGGCGACGTCGCCGAACACCTCCGG
>NZ_JAPDNT010000064.1:1639-6029 GCF_025989185.1 Limobrevibacterium gyesilva | reverse complement strand
TGGTTGCGGGGACAGGATTTGAACCTGTGACCTTCAGGTTATGAGCCTGACGAGCTACCGGGCTGCTCCACCCCGCGTGGGTGGTCTTGTGGAGGGGTTTGGGTGTGTTGGAAGACCTGGCGGCGACCTACTCTCCCGCGTCTTGAGACGCAGTACCATGGGCGCTGGGGGTTTTCACGGCCGAGTTCGGGATGGGATCGGGTGCAGTCTCCCCGCCATAGCCACCAGGTCGTCCAACACACCCCCGTGCGGCCGGCGTTGCCGGTCGTCACGCGAACCCGTGCTTGTCTGCGGGTTCGGTACCCCTCGATACAGGGGGTGGCAGGTTCTGGTGAGCGGCGGCGCCCATCTGCGGGCGTCGCCTGGTGTGTATTGCGCGGTCTCGAAGCCTGCTGCAGCGGGGTCTTCCACCTGGGGTGGATGACTGCTGTGCATGTTGGGCGATCACGAGCCTATCGGGCGATTAGGACCAGTTAGCTGAGAGCGTTACCGCCCTTATACATCTGGCCTATCAACGTGATGGTCTATCACGGCCCTCGGGGAGACCTGGTTTTGAGGTGGGTTTCCCGCTTAGATGCTTTCAGCGGTTATCCCGTCCGCACATAGCTACCCGGCCGTGCCGCTGGCGCGACAACCGGTTCACCAGAGGTGCGTCCATCCCGGTCCTCTCGTACTAGGGACAGATCCTCTCAAGTCTCCTTCACCCACGGCAGATAGGGACCGAACTGTCTCACGACGTTCTAAACCCAGCTCACGTACCACTTTAATCGGCGAACAGCCGAACCCTTGGGACCTGCTCCAGCCCCAGGATGTGATGAGCCGACATCGAGGTGCCAAACCTCCCCGTCGATGTGGACTCTTGGGGGAGATCAGCCTGTTATCCCTAGAGTACCTTTTATCCGTTGAGCGATGGCCCTTCCACGCGGGACCACCGGATCACTATGGCCGACTTTCGTCTCTGCTCGAGCTGTCACTCTCGCAGTCAGGCGGGCTTATGCCATTGCACTCAACAGCCGATGTCCGACCGGCTTGAGCCCACCATCGCGCGCCTCCGTTACTATTTGGGAGGCGACCGCCCCAGTCAAACTGCCCACCATGCAGGGTCCCGGACCGGGCTGACCGGTCGCGGTTAGACATCAGAAGAGTTCAGGGTGGTATTTCAAGGGTGGCTCCACACGAGCTGGCGCCCATGCTTCAAAGCCTCCCACCTATCCTACACAGCACTCTCCTAATGCCACTGCAAAGCTGCAGTAAAGGTTCATAGGGTCTTTCCGTCTGACCGCGGGTACCCCGCATCTTCACGGGGAATTCAATTTCGCTGAGCCGATGCCGGAGACAGTGGGGAAGTCGTTACGCCATTCGTGCAGGTCGGAACTTACCCGACAAGGAATTTCGCTACCTTAGGACCGTTATAGTTACGGCCGCCGTTTACCGGGGCTTCAATTCAGTGCTTGCACACCTCCTCTTAACCTTCCGGCACCGGGCAGGCGTCAGACCCTATACGTCGTCTCTCGACTTCGCAGAGCCCTGTGTTTTTACTAAACAGTCGCTACCCCCTGGTCTGTGCCACCCGCCCCTGGTTGCCCAAGGACGGGTCCCGCTTATCCCGAAGTTACGCGGGCAATTTGCCTAGTTCCTTCGGCATCGTTCTCTCAAGCGCCTTGGTATGCTCTACCAGTCCACCTGTGTCGGTTTCGGGTACGGTCTCTACGCTGGAGCTGTTTCCTGGAATGATCCAGTGGCATGCACAATCCGATAAGCACACACCAAACTTCACATTCGTCACTTCCAGCAGGCCCAGGAATATTCACCTGGTTCCCATCGACTACGGCTTTCGCCCTCGCCTTAGGGGCCGGCTCACCCTGCGCGGATTAACCTTGCGCAGGAACCCTTGGACTTTCGGCGACAGAGTTTCTCACTCTGTTTGTCGCTACTCATGTCAGCATTCGCACTTCCGATACCTCCAGGAGGGGTCACCCCACTCCCTTCGCAGGCCTACGGAACGCTCCGCTACCGCGTAGATTGCTCTACACCCGCAGCTTCGGTAGATGGCTTGAGCCCCGTTACATTTTCGGCGCAGGATTTCTATTAGACCAGTGAGCTATTACGCTTTCTTTAAAGGATGGCTGCTTCTAAGCCAACCTCCTGGTTGTTTTGGAATTCCCACATCCTTTCCCACTTAGCCATCATTTGGGGACCTTAGCTGGCGGTCTGGGCTGTTTCCCTCTCGACGACGGACCTTAGCACCCGCCGTCTGTCTGCCAGGCTATACTTCCGGGTATTCGGAGTTTGGTTAGGTTTGGTAAGTCTTTGGGACCCCCTAGCCCATCCAGTGCTCTACCCCCCGGGGTAAACACCTGACGATCTACCTCAATAGATTTCGCGGAGAACCAGCTATTTCCGAGTTTGATTGGCCTTTCACCCCTAGCCACAGCTCATCCCCGACTTTTTCAACAGGCGTGGGTTCGGCCCTCCAGTGGGTGTTACCCCACCTTCAGCCTGGCCATGGCTAGATCACTCGGTTTCGGGTCTTCTGCCGGCAACTGAACGCCCTGTTCAGACTCGCTTTCGCTGCGCCTACACCTAACGGCTTAAGCTTGCTGCCAACAGAAACTCGCTGACCCATTATACAAAAGGTACGCCGTCACCGCAGATGCGGCTCCGACTGCTTGTAGGCATTCGGTTTCAGGTCTCTTTCACTCCCCTCATCGGGGTGCTTTTCACCTTTCCCTCACGGTACTTGTTCGCTATCGGTCACCAGGGAGTATTTAGGCTTGGAGGGTGGTCCCCCCATGTTCAGACAGGATTTCACGTGTCCCGCCTTACTCAAGGATCTACTGATTTGGACGCATACGGGGCTATCACCCGCTATGGCCGGACTTTCCAGACCGTTCTGCTTACGACCAATAGACCACTGGCCTGTTCCGCGTTCGCTCGCCACTACTAGCGGAATCTCTGTTGATGTCTTTTCCTCCGGGTACTGAGATGTTTCAGTTCCCCGGGTTTGCCTCACCATCCTATGTATTCAGATGGTGATACCCCAAAGGGGTGGGTTGCCCCATTCGGATATCCACGGATCAACGCCTGCTCGCGGCTCCCCGTGGCTTTTCGCAGCGTGCCACGTCCTTCATCGCCTCCTGGTGCCAAGGCATCCACCGAATGCCCTTATCGCGCTCGAGATCTCGGACCCGTTTCGAAAAACAGATCCTCGGTCCGCCCTCATCGGGCGGAACCAAACCCACCACGCACAGGAGCCATCCACACCGAAACAGACAAGGCTTGGTGTGAACCCTCCGCAACGCGGCGAGCTTCGAACTCAGCAATACACACGTGGGACCCATCGGCCCGGACCCATCGAACGAATTCGATGAGAGCCCGTCGCAACCGACAGATCTCCACAAACGCCTCTGAACGTAGTTGCCTTCGATCGCTTGGCAGCCAGTTCCCGAAAGAACCGCTTACCGGTCAGACACCGCGATCCCCGCACCCCGCCACCGGCAGGATTGCGAGCGGACTCCGCCACCGGCGGACTCCAAAAAGACGCGCCCAGAGACGCACCAGAACCTGATTCACCATAAGAAAGAACAAGACCCCCGGTCGCCCGGGCGCCAACGACGCCACGGCACCTAATCTCCGCAAGGAGTATCAGGAACCATGGACATCGAACCGTTGACTTCTCTGCGACGACAGGCCGGATCAAACCGCCCTTCACCAAGAACAAACGCCAGATAGACGGCGTTTGTCGCGACGCCCAATCGGGCGCGCGGTGGTGGAGGTGAACGGGTTCGAACCGATGACCCCCTGCTTGCAAAGCAGGTGCTCTCCCAGCTGAGCTACACCCCCAATCCAAAGGACAGGATGCCGAACACCGACCGCTGCCGCGGCCAGGCGCCCTTCGCTAGAGCTCCTGCAGTCTGGTGGGCCAGGGAGGATTTGAACCTCCGACCCCACGCTTATCAAGCGTGTGCTCTAACCAGCTGAGCTACTAGCCCAAACTCGGAGATTATCGTCGCAGGGAAGGGATACGCTGGCGGCGCCCGATCCGGGCACCGAATAGATCCGGGCGCCATCGGCATCCGCCGATGGACTTGCGGGCACTGCCGAAGCAGCAACCCATCTTCAGGACCGTCCCAAACCCCGCCGAGGCGAGATACTCAGGACAGTTCCTTGAAAGGAGGTGATCCAGCCGCAGGTTCCCCTACGGCTACCTTGTTACGACTTCACCCCAGTCGCTAACCCGACCGTGGTCGGCTACGTCTCTTGCGAGTTCGCGCACCGACTTAAGGTCGAACCAACTCCCATGGTGTGACGGGCGGTGTGTACAAGGCCCGGGAACGTATTCACCGTGGCATGCTGATCCACGATTACTAGCGATTCCACCTTCATGCAC
>NZ_JAPDNT010000063.1 GCF_025989185.1 Limobrevibacterium gyesilva | reverse complement strand
CCATGCCGGCCCCGGCGGGCGCCGACGCGCCGCAGGCGGCAAAGGTGTCGCAATGGCGGCTGCAGCCGCTGCAGCCGCTGCCACTGCTCGACTCCGAAGCGGCCGCGCGCGGCAGCTGGGTGCCGCCGGGCGCGCGCGTCTCGCCCTGGACGGCGACGCCGGCACCGCTCTGGGCGGCACCCCGCAAGGAAACCACGCGCATCGGCGCCATTCCGCCGGGCAGCCAGTTGCCGGCGGATGTGTGGGCCAGCGGCGCCTACGAGATCCAGCGCAAGCTCGACGGCGGTGCCTGGTTCCTGGTGGCCACGGGCGGCCAGGCGATGGGATACGTGTCCGGCAACGACATCATCGAGGTCTGGCCCGCGCCCGCCGGGCCGGCGCCGGCCACGGCGAAGCCGGTGCGGCAATGGCCCGTGGCCGGCCGCGACGCCACCCTGCGCGACGCCGGCACGCATTACGACCTGACCGTCCCGATGACCTGCAAGCTGGCGTTCTGCGACAGCATCCAGGTGTTCACCCCGAAGCCGCCGGACCAGGGTGCGATCATCCCGACCTTCCAGGTGCCGCGGATCAACGGGGCCTGGCGGCAGGACGAGACCGTCGACGTGCGGGTGCTGCTGCCCCGGCGGATCGTGGAGACCAAGGGCACGCAGCTGGTCGGCTGCATCGGCCAGGGCGATGGGTGCGAGCCGCAGACCCTGCTGTCCGGAGGGTAGCGTGCCGCACTCACCCGCCCGCCAGCACCTCCTCGGCGTAGCGGCCGGCCGCGATCGCCGCGGCGATGTCGGGCGCCTTGTCGGGATCGAACTTGCGCGCGAACAGGATCTGCGGCCCCCGCGCAGCGGCGGTGCGGAACCCCGCCCGGTCCAGCGTGTCCGTCCCCTGGGCGCGTCTGGCATGGTCGGTCCACATCGGCGTCCCCACCGCCCGCCGCCCGCCCAGGGCCGCTGGGGTGTTGCCCAGGATGGTCTGGATCAGGTGCTCGTCCGGCACCTGGATGTAGCGGAAGAAGCGCACCACCTCCGGCCGCGCCGCCGCCGGCCGGATCGCCTCCACCGTGTCGGCCGTCAGCGCCCACCATTGCGCGCCGTACCAGAAGCGCGGGAACGGACAGGGCGGGCGCAACTGCGCCAGGACATCGCGCAGCAGCCGCTCGACATCGCCGCGAATCCAGTCGATCCGGTCCTGCGCCACGCCGTAATGCCGCGCCGCCGCGTCGCGCTGGAATGGGTTCAGCAGCCGGTGGTCCCAGGCCGTGGGGTTGTACCGGCGCCAGGGCTGCACCCAGCCATGCCGCTCGGTCGCCGCCGCCACCGCCATGCCGGCCAGCGCCGGATCGTCCGGCACTTCGACCAGGTCGACGAACTCCCGCGCTTCGTCCAGCAGCGCCGCTTCCAGCCGGTCGAGCGGCACCACCGGCAGCGCATCGCCGCTGACCAGCACGTAGCGGCGGAACCCGCCGGCGGCCCGGGCCGCGTCCAGCAGCGACAGCGTCGCCTGCATCATCGACCAGCCGCCCCAGAACACCTCGATCCGCGGCTCGACAAGGCTGGCATGCGGCGGCAGGCGCATGGCCGGCCAGTCCGCCTTGGCGTCCATGTGGACGAACACGCGAAAGCGCGCGTCGAGCACCCGCAGCAGGGCGTGAAGCGGCGCGGTCCGGTGCGCCAGCACGAGAACGGCGATGCGTGCGGTCATGCGAAGGCGAGGCTAGAAGCGGTCGCCAGGCGGAACAAGCCGGGCCGGCGCCGCCGGTTTCGATGCCGGCTACCCGTCCCCCCGCAATGTCCCGGCCTTGCCTCGGCGTCCCTCCACTTCTAATAGCGGCGCGCGAGCAGGAGGTATCATGGCTTCGATCGCCGAAGTTTCCGCAGACAACCCCGCCCTGGAGGCGCAGGCCGCCATCCTGGCCCGGCCCGCCACCCCCGAGCGGCACATGGCCGACGCCATCCGGGCGCTGGCCATCGACGCGGTGGAAGCCGCGAAGTCGGGCCATCCCGGCATGCCCATGGGCATGGCGGACGTGGCAACCGTGCTGTGGACCCGGTTCCTGAAATACGACGCCGCCGATCCGCGCTGGCCCGACCGCGACCGCTTCGTGCTGTCGGCCGGCCACGGCTCGATGCTGCTGTACAGCCTGCTGCACTTGACCGGCTATGCCGGCATGGGCATCGACGAGCTGAAGCATTTTCGCCAGCTCCATTCCCCCGCCGCCGGCCATCCCGAATTCGGCGAGCACCCGGGCATCGAGACCACCACCGGCCCGCTCGGCCAGGGCCTCGCCACCGCGGTCGGCATGGCGCTGGCCGAACGCATGCTGGCGGCCCGCTTCGGCAAGAGCCTGGTGGACCATCGCACCTGGGTGATCGCCTCGGACGGCGACCTGATGGAAGGCATCAGCCACGAAGCGGCCAGCCTCGCCGGGCATCTGCGGCTGGAGCGGTTGACCGTTCTGTGGGATGACAATTCGATATCGATCGATGGCGGCACGGCGCTCTCGACCTCCGACGACCAGCTCAAGCGCTTCGCCGCCTATGGCTGGGCGGTGAAGCGGGTGGACGGGCACGACCCGGCGCAGGTGGCTGCGGCGCTGTCGATGGCCATGCGCTCGAAGAAGCCCACGCTGATCGCCTGCCGCACCATCATCGGCTTCGCCGCCCCCACCAAGGCCGGCACCGCCGCCAGCCACGGATCGCCGCTGGGTGCGTCCGAGGCGCAGGCCGCCAAGGCGGCGCTGGGCTGGAACCACCCGCCGTTCGAGGTGCCCGAGGGCATCGCCGAGCAGTGGCACAAGGCTGGCGCCCGCGGCGCCACGCCGCGCCGTGCCTGGCTGAAGCGCCTGGCCCGCCACCCGCAGCGCGCCGAGTTCGAGCGGGTGACCGCCGGCCGCCTGCCGGAGAACTTCCACGACGCCGTGGCCGCCCTGAAGGCGGAGATCGCGGCGACGAAGCCGAAGCTCGCCAGCCGCCAGGCCAGCCAGAAGGCGCTGGAGACCCTGGTGCCGGCGATTCCCGAGCTGGTCGGCGGCTCGGCCGACCTCACCGGGTCGAACCTGACCCTGGTCAAGGGCATGGGCACCGTCACCCCCGGCAACTACGCCGGGCGCTACATCCATTACGGCATCCGCGAGCACGGCATGGCCGCAGCCATGAACGGCATGGCGCTGCATGGCGGACTGATCCCCTATGGCGGCACGTTCTTCATCTTCACCGACTACATGCGCCCGGCGATCCGGCTTGCGGCCCTGATGCGCCAGCGGGTGATCCACGTGCTCACCCACGACTCCATCGGCCTGGGCGAGGACGGCCCCACGCATCAGCCGGTCGAGCATCTGGCGAGCCTGCGGGCGATGCCGAACGTGTTCATGTTCCGCCCCGCCGACGCCTTGGAAACCGCCGAGTGCTGGGAGCTGGCGCTGCGCCGCGCCGACGGGCCCAGCCTGCTGGCGCTGTCCCGCCAGGCCCTGCCCGCTTTGCGCAGCGACGCCGGCGAGAACCGCTGCGCCCGCGGCGGCTACGTGCTGGCCGAGGCCGACGGCCCGCGCCAGGCCACCCTGATCGCCACCGGCAGCGAGGTCGCCATCGCCATGGCGGCGCGCGAGGCGCTGGCGGCGGACGGCATCAAGGCCGCCGTCGTCTCGCTGCCCTGCTGGGAGCTGTTCGCGCTGCAGGACGAGGCCTACCGCGCCGAGGTGCTGGGCGGCGCGCCCCGCGTCGGCGTCGAGGCCGCCAGCGGCTTCGGCTGGGAGCGCTGGCTCGGCCCCGACGGGGTTTTCATCGGCATGACCGGCTTCGGCGCTTCCGCGCCGTTCGAGGATCTGTACAAGCATTTCGGCATCACGCCGGACGCCGTTGCCGCCGCGGTGAAGCGCCGGCTCGCCTGACGCACGCGAAGAGGGAGAACTCACATGGCCGTCAAGGTCGCCATCAACGGATTCGGACGCATCGGCCGCCTTGTGCTGCGCGCCATCGTGGAAAGCGGACGCACCGACATCGAGCCGGTCGCCATCAACGACCTCGGCAGCGTCGAAGCCAACGCCCACCTGTTCCGCTACGACAGCGTGCATGGCCGCTTCCCCGGCGAGGTGGAGGTGTCCGGCGACACCATCACGATCCGCCACAACGGCCGCACCTATGGCCCGATCAAGGTGTCGGCCGAGCGCGAGCCGTCCAAGGTGCCGTACCAGGGCGTGGACGTGGCGATGGAGTGCACCGGCCGCTTCACCAGCAAGGAGAGCGCCTCCGCGCTGCTCGCCGCCGGCGCCCGCAAGGTGCTGGTCTCGGCCCCGGCCGACGGCGTGGACGCCACCATCGTCTACGGCGTGAACCACCAGGTCATGACCAAGGACATGACCGTGGTGTCCAACGCCTCCTGCACCACCAACTGCCTGGCCCCGGTGGCCAAGGTGCTGCATGACAGCTTCGGCATCGTGCGCGGCTACATGGTCACCATCCACGCCTATACCGGCGACCAGAACACCGTGGACACGCTGCACAAGGACCTGCACCGCGCCCGCGCGGCGGCGGTTTCCATGATCCCGACCAGCACGGGTGCCGCCAAGGCCGTGGGCCTGGTGATGCCGGAGCTGAAGGGCAAGCTGGACGGCACCGCCATCCGCGTGCCGGTGCCGAACGTCTCGCTGGTCTCGCTGGACGTGGTGCTGACGAAGCAGGCCACGAAGGACGAGATCAACGCCGCCATGAAGGCCGCGAGCGAGGGCTCGCTGAAGGGCATCCTCGCCTACAACACCGCGCCGCTGGTCTCGGTCGACTTCAACCACGTCCCGGCCTCGTCCACCTTCGACGCCACCCAGACCACGGTCGTCGATGGCGGGCTGGCGCGGGTGATGTCGTGGTACGACAACGAGTGGGGCTTCTCCAACCGCATGTCCGACACTGCCGCCCTGCTCGGCAGCCTGTAAGCGGGAGGCTGTGGGATGGCCGGGTTCAGGACCCTCGACGGGGTCGAGGTCGCGGGCAGGCGTGTGCTTGTCCGCGCCGACCTGAACGTGCCGATGCACGACGGGAAGATCTCCGACCTCACGCGCATCGAGCGGCTGAGCCCGACCATCCGCGAGCTGTCCGCGAAGGGCGCGCGGGTGGTCGTCTGCAGCCATTTCGACCGGCCCAAGGGCAAGCGGGTGGCGGAGATGTCGCTGGCGCCGATGGCCGCGGCGCTGGGCCAGGTGCTGGGCCGCAAAGTGCACTTCGCCGAGGACTGCATCGGCCTGCCGGCGCAGCAGGTGATCGACACGCTGGCGGACGGTGACGTGGCGGTGCTGGAGAACACCCGCTTCCACTCCGGCGAGGAGAAGAACGACCCGGCCTTCGCCGCCGACCTCGCGAAGCTCGCGGACATCTTCGTCAACGACGCCTTCTCCGCCGCGCACCGCGCCCATGCCAGCACCGAAGGGGTGGCGCATCTGCTGCCGGCCTATGCAGGCCGGCTGATGCAGGCGGAGCTGGAGGCGCTGACCGCCGCACTGGAGCATCCGCAGCGCCCGGTGGCCGCCATCGTCGGCGGCGCCAAGGTGTCGACCAAGCTTGAACTGCTGGGCAACCTCGTGGGCAAGGTCGATGTGCTGATCATCGGCGGCGCCATGGCCAACACCTTCCTGGCGGCCAGCGGGCTCGGCGTCGGCAAGTCGCTGCAGGAGGCGGAGATGCACGACACCGCCCGCGCGATCCTCGCCAAGGCCCGCGCGGCCGGCTGCGAGATCCTGCTGCCGGTGGACGCGGTGACCGCCATTGCGTTCAAGCCGAACCCGCCGACGCAGACGGTTCCCGTCACCGCGGTGCCCGATGACGCGATGATCCTGGACGTGGGGCCGCAGACGGTGGCGCTGCTGACGGCGCGGCTCGCCGGACTGAAGACGCTGGTCTGGAACGGCCCGCTGGGCGCGTTCGAGACGCCGCCCTTCGACGCCGCCACGGTGACGCTGGCCAAGGCGGTTGCGCAAGCGACGGATGCCGGAACGCTGCGCAGCGTGGCCGGCGGCGGCGACACGGTCGCTGCCCTGCGCCAGGCGGGGGTGGCTGAGCGGATGAGCTATGTCTCGACCGCTGGCGGCGCCTTCCTGGAATGGCTGGAAGGCAAGACCCTGCCCGGGGTTGCTGCCCTGTCGGCCTGAGTCATAGCGCCAACTTCGATGAACGGGGTCGCCTTCGGGCGGCTCCGTTAATCTTTTGGTGACAATTGCCGCGATTCGTCGCATTTTTGGGCCCGTTCTCGTCAACGGTTTCTTCACCAATGCGCCGCAAGATCTATCGCATGATCGCGCCAAGTTCTCTGTCGGCCTTTTCGGTCAACGCCAGCAACGGGGTGATCCGCGACGGCGTCGCCGCGCCCGGCCGCGCTGCCGCACCCGCCGCGGTCCAGCAGGCGCGCGCGCAGCAGCGTGCCGCCCCAGCCCAGCACCCTGCCGCCGCCACCCCGCAGGCGGCCGGCCGGCCCGCGCCGCCGGCCCCCGGCCAGATCCTGCCGCGCGGCTCGCTGCT
>NZ_JAPDNT010000062.1 GCF_025989185.1 Limobrevibacterium gyesilva | reverse complement strand
CCAGGCCGCTGCCGGCGCGTGCCGCCGGGCGCGGCCGCTGCGGGCGCCCCGGCTGCTGCAGATGCGCCGGGATCTGTCGCGGCCCGGACGACTGCTCCTCCAGCTCGGCATCGTAGCCATGGCCGGGGGCGGCCGACATCTGCGCCGCCTCGGTGTCCGGCACCGGCGCGGGCCGGTGGGCCGGGTGCAGCGGCTGCACCGGCGCATGCTGCGCCTGCGACAGCGGCGCCGTCATTCCCTGCGGCATCGGCCGCTGGGCCGGCTGCGGCGGCAGCGGCGCACGCTGCGCCAGCGCGCCCGTGGGCTGGCTGGGGCGCAGCACCGTCGGCTGCGATGCAGCAGCGGCCTGCGGCATGCCCTGGGGCGGCACGCCCTGCGACGCCACCGCCTGCACGCCGCCGCCGCCGACTGCCACCAGCCGCGGCTTCTCGGCCGCCCTCTGCTCCGGCGACTCGATGCCGGTGGCGACCACGGAGACGCGGATCTTGCCTTCCAGGTTCTCGTCGACGGCCGAGCCGAAGATGATGTTGGCTTCCTCGTCCACTTCCTCGCGGATGCGGTTGGCGGCCTGATCGACCTCGAACAGCGTCATGTCCTCGCCGCCGGTGATGTTGATCAGCAGGCCGCGCGCGCCGGCCATGCAGGTGTCTTCCAGCAGCGGGTTGCTGATCGCCGACTCGGCGGCGCGGATGGCGCGATTCTCGCCCTCGGCCTCGCCGGTGCCCATCATCGCCTTGCCCATCTCCGCCATCACGGTGCGGATGTCGGCGAAGTCGAGATTGACCATGCCGGGGGCGACCATCAGGTCGGTGACGCCGCGCACGCCCATGTAGAGGACGTTGTCGGCCATCTTGAAGGCCTCCTTCCAGCCGGTCCGCTCGTTGGCAAGGCGGAACAGGTTCTGGTTGGGAATCACGATCAGCGTGTCGACGAACTGCTGCAACTCGGCGATGCCTTCCTCGGCGGCGCGGGCGCGGCGGTTGCCTTCGAAGGTGAACGGCTTGGTCACCACGCCGACGGTCAGGATGTTGCGCTCGCGGGCCATGCGCGCGATCACCGGGGCGGCGCCGGTGCCGGTGCCGCCGCCCATGCCGGCGGTGATGAACACCATGTGCGCGCCATCGAGGTGGCGGTACAGCTCGTCGGCCGCTTCTTCCGCGGCGGCGCGGCCGATCTCCGGCTTCGCGCCGGCGCCCAGGCCCTGGGTGATGTGCGGGCCGAGCTGGATGCGGCGGTCGGCGCGGGAATGCACCAGCTGCTGCGCATCGGTGTTCGCAACCACGAACTCCACACCCTGCAGGTTCATCGCGATCATGTTGTCGACGGCGTTGGTGCCGCCGCCGCCAACGCCGATCACGGTGATCCGGGGCGTGAAATCGGTATGGAGTTGCGGTGTGACAGTCAGGTTCAGGGTCATATCGGGCTCACCTCCCCAGGAATTCGAAGTTGTACTGCGCGCGGCCGATTCGCATCCGCATCACACGCGCTCACGAAGAAAATTGACGAAGCGGCGCAGCAGCCCGCTTGGCCGTTCGGCGTCCAGATCGAGATCGTGCAGCGTCCGCCCTTCGCCGGCGGTCCAGGCCAGCAGGCCCACGGCGGTGGCGAAGGCAGGGCCGGAAGCGCTGTCGGGCAGGCCGCGCAGCGGCGCGGGGCGGCCGGCGCGCACCTGGCGGCCGAGCACGCGGTGCGCCATGTCGCGCGCGCCGGAAAGCTGGCTGGCGCCGCCGGTCAGCACCACGCGATGCCCGGCCGCGCGCGCGAGGCCCGAGCCCTCCAGCCGTTCCTTCACCATCTCGAAGGTTTCCTCGAGCCGCGGCTTGATGATGTTCACCACCATGCTGCGGGGAACCTTGGCGATCTGGTGCTCCTCCTCGCCGACCAGCGGCACGGGCAGCATCTCGCGCTCGTCGTCCGGGCTGCTCTGCGCGCTGCCGTACAGCGTCTTCAGCCGCTCGGCATGGGCCACCGGAGTCGACAGCACGCGGGCGATGTCGTTGGTCACATGCGCGCCGCCGACCGGAAGCTGTGCGGTGTGCAGCAACTGGCCCTCGGCGAACACCGCCATGCCGGTGGTGCCGCCGCCCATGTCGAGCACGGTCGCGCCCAGCAGTCGCTCGTCCTCGACGAGCGTCGCCATGCCCGCCGCCATCGGCGCAGACACAAGCTCGGCAATCTCCAGGTCGCAACGGGCCAGACACGCATCCAAACTGCGCAGGGCCGTCGTGACCGCGTCAACCACATGCAGGCGTGCGACGAGCGTTTCGCAGTGCAGGCCACGCGGATCGATCACACCCTGGGCGTCGTCGGCGGCGAACGCGAGCGGCAAAGCGTGGATGATGCTGCGGTTTTCCGAAGCGGCGCGCGCGCGGCCTTCGCTCAGCACGCGGCGGATGTCCTGCTCGGTGACGGCGCGGCCGCCCACCGGCCACTGCACGTTGAACAGCCGGCTTTCCGGCTGGCCCGCCGAGAGGTTCACGGTGACGGCGCGCAGCCGCGTGCCGGCTTCCTCCTCGGCCTGGCCGACGGCGGCGCGGATGGCGCGCTCGGCTTCCTCGATGTCGAGGATGCCGCCGCCGCGCACGCCACGGCCCTTCTGCCAGCCGAAGCCGATGACGCGGATGCTGCCGTCGGATTCCACGCGGCCGATGACGCAGGCGATCTTTGTCGTGCCGATATCCAGAACGCCGAATGGCCCCGTGTGGCGCGGTCGTGCCCGTGTGGGCTCGGCGGGCTCATCGGGCGGCGTCAGGATGCGGCGCGACAGGTCGTTCACGTCGGTTTCCTTGCGGGTCCGGAAGCGTTGCGGGACGGATCGGGCAGCGGGCGCACCACCAGGCGGTCTGGCAGGCGCAGATCGACCGCCTGCAGCGGGCGGTCCAGCAGGGCGTGGCTTGCCTGCAGCTCGACCAGCCTGGCCAGCGCCTGCACTTCCGCGCCTTCGGGCAGCAGGATGTCGGTGCCGTTGTTCATGCGCAGGTTCCAGCGCCGCTCGCCCACCCGCACCGCCGCCACCGTGCGCGCCTGCAGGTCGGGCTGCGCCGCCAGCGCGTCGAGCAGGAAGGCGGCCGCCTTCGGCGCGCCGATGCCCACCACCAGCGGCAACTGGCCGGCGAAGGCGGCGACGTCGCTGTCGGTGACCATGTCGCCGTCGCGGTCGATCAGCGCGAACTTGCCTTCGTGCTGCCAGACCGCGAACGGGCGGCGCTCGGTGAGCTGCACCAGGATGGTGCCGGGCAAGCGGCGCTCCACGGTGGCGGACTGCACCCAGTTGATCGTCTCCAGCCGGGCGCGCGCGTCGGCCACCGAGAAGGTCAGGATCGGGTCGCCGCTGCGCACCCCCAGGGCCGCGCGCACCAGCGGCTCGGGCGTCTTGTTGCGGCCCTCGATCACGATGGTCTGGATGCGCAGGCCGAAGCTTGCGGTGGCGTTGCCCATGCGCTCGCGGAAATCCGCGCCGTCGCCCAGCGTGTGCACCAGGCCGCCCACCAGCAGGAACGCCGCGATGAGCGCGCTGCCGGCAAGCGCCGGGCGCAGCATCTGCCGCTGGCGCCGCCAGATCAGCTTCCACCGGCCGGGCCGGTCCTGCATGCGCATGGGCGCGGGGGCGTGCTTCACGCGCGACATGCGGCGTTCTCCACCATCCACGCGCAAAGCTGCGGGAACGACATGCCGAGATGCGCCGCCTGTTCCGGCAGCAGCGAGGTGGGCGTGAGCCCGGGCTGGGTGTTCACTTCCAGCAGCACCAGCCGGCCGGGCTCGCCCGCGGTGTCGTCGTAGCGGAAATCCGAGCGCGTGGCGCCGCGGCAGCCGAGCGCGCGATGCGCCGCCAGTGCCACATCCAGCGCGCGGGCATAGATATCGGGATGAACGCCGGCCGGAACGACATGATGCGAGCCGCCATCGGCGTATTTCGCTTCGTAGTCGTAGAAGACGTGCTCGGAGGCGATTTCCGTCACCGCCAGCGCGCGATCGCCCATCACGCCCACGGTCAGTTCGCGGCCGGGAACGTACTCCTCCACCAACGCCTGGGCGCCGTAGCTCCAGCCGGCGGCAACGGCGGCGCGGCGGTTGTCGCCGGTGCGCATGATCTCGACGCCGACCGACGAGCCCTCGTTCACCGGCTTGACCACGTAAGGCAGCGGCAGCGGATCGGCGTGCTCCAGTTCGGCGATGTCGACGATGCGGCCGCGCGGCACCGGCAGGCCCGCCGCCTGGAACACCGCCTTGGCCGCAGCCTTGTCCATGGCGAGCGCCGACGCGCGCACGCCGGAATGGGTGTAGGGAATGTCCAGCCAATCCAGCACGCCCTGGATCGCGCCGTCCTCGCCGAAGCGGCCGTGCAGCGCGTTGAACACGACATCAGGCTTCGGATCGAGCGCGGCGATCACGGCACGCAGGTCGTCGCCGACCTCCACCGGCGTCACGTCGTAGCCGGCCGTGCGCAGGGCGGCGACAACCTGGCGCCCGGAGGACAGGCTGACGTCGCGTTCGGCGGAGATGCCGCCGTAGAGGACCGCGACGCGCGTCATGCCACCACCTCCGGCCGGGCCGCGGGAATGCCGATGCGGCGGATCTCCCAATCGAGCGACACGCCGCTCATCGCGTGCACGCGGCGGCGGACTTCCTCGCCCAGGCCCTCGATGTCGGCCGCCGTCGCGCCGCCGGTGTTGAGCAGGAAGTTGCAGTGCTTCTCGGACACCTGGGCGGCGCCGCGGGCGAGGCCGCGACAGCCGGCGGCATCGATCAGTTCCCATGCCTTCATGTTCGGCGGATTGCGGAAGGTGGAGCCGCCGGTGCGCGCCCGCACCGGCTGGGTGGATTCGCGCGAGGCACGGATCTCCGCCATGCGGGCCGCGATGACGGCGGGATCGCCGCGCCCCGCGCGAAAGCGCGCGCGCACCACGATGCCGCCCGGCGGCAGCGATGCGTGACGATAGGCGAAGGCCAGCTGCGCCGTGGTCAGGCGCACGAGCTCGCCCGAGCGCGTCACCACCTCGGTCCAGTCGAGCGTGCCCGCCACATCGCCGCCATAGGCGCCGGCATTCATGGCGACCGCGCCGCCGATCGTTCCGGGAATGCCGGACAGGAACTCCAGCCCCGCGAGCCCCGCCGCCGCGGCATGCTCGGCCACGGTCATGTCCAGCGCGGCGGCCCCGGCGACGACGCCGCCCGCTTCCGCCGTGATGGCGTTGAAGCCGCGCGCGAGGCGGATCACCACGCCATGCACGCCGCCGTCGCGCACGATCAGGTTGGACGCGGCGCCGATGGCGACGACGGGAATTTCCAGCGGCAGCGCCTTGAGGAAAGCGCAGAGATCATCGACATCGGCCGGACGCACCAGCACCTCGGCCGGGCCGCCGACGCGGAACCAGGTGGTGGGCGCCAGCAGCGCGTCGGCCTGCATGCGGCCGCGCACCGGCGGAACCTGGGCGATCAGATGCGGGATCTTCCCGGCGGGCATCATGCGGCACCGCCCAGGCGTCGGGCCTGCCCGGCCTGCAGCTCCGCCAGCTGCGCCGGCAGCGCCGCGGCCCATTGGGTGATGTTCCCCGCACCCAGGCAGACCACGAAGTCGCCGGGGCGGGCGATGGCATGGATCATTTCCGCCAGATGCTCGGGGCCGGGGAGGGGCACCACGCTGCGGTGGCCGCGGGCGCGCAGCCCCTCCACCAGCGCGTCGCGGGTGACGCCCTGGATCGGCTGCTCGCCGGCCGCATAGACGTCGGCCACGATCACCGTGCCGGCGTCGTTCATGCAGGTGCAGAACTCCTCGAACAGCGAGGCGAGGCGGGAGTACCGATGCGGCTGCACCACCGCCACCACGTTGCGCGCGCCGGCCTGGCGAGCGGCCTTCAGCACCGCCGCGATTTCCACGGGGTGGTGGCCGTAATCGTCGATCACCGTGATGCCGCCGGTCTCGCCGGTCTTGGTGAAGCGACGCTTGACCCCGCGGAAGGCGGCGAAAGCGCTGCGCAGGGTGGCGTCGTCGATCTCCATCTCCATGCCGATGGCAACCGCCGCCAGCGCGTTCTGCACGTTGTGCTGGCCCAGCATCGGCAGGCGGAACGGCCCCATCTTGCGGCTGCGCCCGCGCAGGCGGTCGGCGACGGTCACCTCGAACGTCGCGCCCATCTTGTCCGCCAGCACCCGCTCGGCCCGCACATCCGCCTGCGGGCTGAAGCCGTAGGTGATGACGCGGCGGTCGGCGAGATGCGGGATCATCTGCTGCACCGCCGGATGGTCCACGCACAGCACCGCGAAGCCGTAGAACGGGATGTTCTGGACGAACTGGTGATAGCCTGCCGTCATCGCCTCGCCGGAGCCCCAGTGGTCCAGATGCTCGGGGTCCATGTTGGTGACCACGGCGATGGTCGCGGGCAGGCGCAGGAAGCTGCCGTCGCTCTCGTCGGCCTCCACCACCATCCAGTCGCCGGCGCCCAGGCGCGTATTGGTGCCGTAGGCGTTGATGATGCCGCCGTTGATCACGGTCGGGTCCATGCGCGCGGTTTCGAGCACCGCGGCGATCAGGCTCGTGGTGGTGGTCTTGCCGTGCGTGCCGCCGACCGCGATGGCCCAGCGCAGGCGCATCAGCTCGGCCAGCATTTCGGCGCGGCGCACCACCGGGATCAGCCGCGCCCGGGCGGCCTGGACCTCCGGGTTGTCCGGCTTCACGGCGGTGGACACCACCACCACCTGGCTCTGGCCAAGATTCTCGCTGGCATGGCCGACGGCGACGGGAATGCCGGCCTCGCGCAGGCGCCGGACATTGGCGCTGTCGGAAATGTCGCTGCCCTGCACGGAATAGCCGAGATTGTGCAGCACCTCGGCGATGCCGGACATGCCGATGCCGCCGATACCCACGAAATGGATGGTGCCGATGGAGAGCGGCAAGGCCCTCATGGGATGCTCTCCTGTGTCATGTGATGGTGCCGGCGCCGCGCCAGCTCCTGTTCGACGGCGTCGGCCAGCCGTGCCGCTGCGTGGGCCTCGCCGCAGCTTGCGGCGGCCTTGGCCGCGGCCACCAGGCGCTCCGGTGCGGCGAGAAGCTGCTCCAGCACGTCGGCCAGGGCGGGCGGCGTGAAGCCGCGCTGCGCGATCGCCCAGGCGCCGCCGGACCCGGTCAGCGCGCGCGCATTGGCAGTCTGGTGGTCGTCGATGGCGCCGGGCAGCGGCACCAGGATGGCGGGCCGGCCGACGACGCCCAGTTCCGCCACGGTGGAGGCGCCGGCGCGGGCGATCACCAGATGCGCCTGCGCCAGCAGCGCCGCGACATCGGCGAAGAACGGCGCGAGCGCGGCCGCGATGCCGCTGGCGGCATAGGCCGCGCGCACGCGGTCCAGATCCTCCGCCCGGCATTGCTGGGTGACCCGCAGGCGTGCCCGCACGTCCTGCGGCAACGCGGCCAGCGCCGGCGGCACGACGTCGCTGAACACGCGCGCGCCGAGCGAGCCGCCGAGGACCAGCAGCCTGATCTCGTCCGCCGGCGCCGCGTAGTCGTGCCCCGCGAGCGCCATGATGGCGGGCCGCACGGGATTGCCGGTGACCAGCATGCGCAGGCCCGCGGGGACGCGCGTGGTGCCGGCATGGCTCAGTGCCAGCAGGTCGGCGCCGCGCGACAGCATGCGGTTGGCGCGGCCGAGCACGGCGTTCTGCTCGTGCAGGATCACCGCCGGGCGGCGGCGCAGCAGCCGCGCCGCCAGCACCGGCGCGACGCAGGGATAGCCGCCGAAGCCGACGATGGCGGCGGCTTCGAGGCGCGCGAGGATGGCCCGCGCCTGCACCGTGCCGGCGGCCAGTGCCGCCACCGCCGTCGCCGCGCGCAGCGCGCCGCGCCCGGCGATGCCGGCGCCGGACAGCACGA
>NZ_JAPDNT010000061.1 GCF_025989185.1 Limobrevibacterium gyesilva | reverse complement strand
CCCGTCAACCGCATCGCAGAACTGCTGCCCTGGAACGTCGACGGGATCCGCGCAAGGCTGGACCAGCGGCTCGCTGCCTAGCTGACGTCATGCAATATGCCCGCGCCTTAGGCGGACGCTTACCAGTTGTGTAGAGGACTGGGATTCAGTGGCGTATGCGCTGTGTTCCGGGCGAGCAACATTGGTCGGGATCTTGATGCGTGGCTGGCGCCGTTCCTCGGCGTGATCGGGCGTAGCACGCGGAGCAAGTGGGCGCCGCTGTACGTGCAAGGATCGCTCGGACCGGGCGGGCCGAAGAGTGTGCAGCCGATCGCCGCTCGGCTTGGCCTTGCTGGCCACGACCAGCTCCACCATTTCGTCGGCAGTCCGGCCTGGGATGATGCGCCGCTTTGGCGGGCACTGGCCGAGCAGGCGGATCGTCTGGTGGGTGGTGACGATGCGGTGCTTGTGATCGGCGACACGGCGCTGCCGAAGAAAGGCACGGCCTCGGTCGGGGTGGCGGGGCAGTACTGCGGCGCACTGGGCAAGCAGGCCAACCGTCAGTCCTTGGTGTCGCTGACGCTGGCACGCCGCGAGGTGCCCGTGCCGATCGGGCTGCGGCTCTTCCTGCCGAGTGCTTGGACCGACGATCCCGCACGCTGTGCCAAGGCTGGCGTGCCGGAGGCGGCGCGCATTGCGCAAACCAGGCCGCAGATCGCGCTGACCGAGATCGACCGATTGATGGCGGCGGGACTGCGCTTCGGCTGCGTGCTGGCGGATGCCGGATACGGCAGCGGGGCTGCGTTCCGCCAAGGGTCGAGCGAGCGCGGCCTGTCCTGGGCGGTCGGCGTTCCCCGTACCCTGGAGGTCTTCACCACCGGTGTCGGCTTGCTCTTCCCCCGAGCGAACCGGGGAAAGCCACGGCAGCATGCCGTGCCGAGTGAAACCGCCCGGGATGCCGTGGATGTGCTGGCCGGGTGTCTCTGGCGGCGCGTGGTCTGGCGGCAGGGCACCAAGGGTGCGCTCGCCGCGCGCTTTTCGGCTGTGCGGGTGCGGGTGGCCGATGGTCCGCGCAGCCCCCGCCACGGCCATTTGCCCGGCGAGGAAGTCTGGTTCATCGGCGAATGGCGCAGCAGCGGCGAGCGCAAATACGATCTCAGCAATCTTCCTGCCCGTACCGCGCTGCGGCGATCAAGGCGCGCTGGGTGTGCGAGCAGGCGCACCAGCAACTCAAGCAGGAACTCGGCCCCGGCGGCTTCGAGGGCCGTTCCTGGACCGGCCTACACCGACACGCTCTCATGACCTGCATCGCGTTCGCCTATCTCCAGCACCTGCGGCTTAAGGCCGCCGGGCGGGGGAAAAAATCTGCCGCCGAACGCACCGCCGCCGCGACCAACACCGCCTGAACTGCGCCGCGCCATCAGCACCCGCCTGTTCGCGCCACCACGACCGCCATCACGATGTCCGCATTGCCATAAGAGCCTGCTCTCGTCAGCCCTAAAGTGCCAAAGTAGTGCTTCTGTAATGGGCCTTTCGGTGTCAAGTCCTCCGAGTGACCATCTCGTCGCCGGGATCATGCTTCTGTCCGTGGTCAGCACGAAGGACTGCCACACCGTGCCATCAGATCCTGAGCCGACAGGTCAATCTAGAAGGCGTGGTTTGCCGAAGCTTCCACAGCACTACACCCGACCTTGCCTGACCCTCGTCCCGGCGACGGGACCTCGCAAGAAGCGGCGCCGGCGTTGGCCCGCTTCTCGAAAGCTTGCTCCTCCGTTACGCCGCTGCGGCGTCTTTGGTCCAACGGAATTCGCGTGCGTCGACCCACATCCGGTGCAGCACCATGGCAAGCTTGCGAGCAAGTGCGACTTTCGCCCGCTTCATGCCACGCCGCTTTGCTACCCCCATCGCCCAGCGCTTCAGGACGGAGAACCGCGTTGCTCGTGTGAGCATGATATGCGCTGCCTCGAAAAGCGCTGTTCGCACCATGACGTCACCAACTCGGCTGATCCCACCATCGATATCGGTTTCGCCGGATTGATACTTCTTCGGCGTCAGCCCGAAATACGCGCCGACCGTCCGCGATTTGCCGAACCGTTCGGGATCGTCGACAGCCGAGCGGTAGGTGATCGCGACAAGGGCGCCAACCCCTGGCGCGCTCATCAACCGCCAGCAGACATGGTCTGCACGCGCGATCTTCAGCATCTCGCGATGCAGGCGGGTGAACTCGTTCCACAGCGCAGCCCGTGCCTGCAGCATCGCGCGGATCACCGCCTCGAGGATGCCGTGGCCGTCAGCAAGCTCGCGGACACGCGCTTCAAAACGCCCACGGCTTACCTCGCCGACCTTGAGACCAAAGCCGCGTAGGATGCCCCGAATGCTGAGCTCGACATCGAGCAACTTGGACTGCAGCAGCTTGCGTCCGACCAGCAGGGCGCGCACCGCCTGGGAGCCGACCGACTTGGCGTGTACCGGCCGATACCATCCCATGCGCAGAAGCTGTGCGATGCCACGCGCGTCTTTCCGATCGGTCTTCACCGTCATCGCCGACAGCGCCGCCTTCACATGCCGGGTCTCGAGCAGCACCACCTCGAAACCAGCATCCACCAGCCCCTCCCGCAGCCATTGTGACAGCGGGCCAGCCTCAAGGCCAATGCGTGTTACCGGAAAGCCAAGCTCGGCAACAAGATGGCACAGCGCTTCTGGGCCGCTCGCCACCTTCGCCTCACGGACGATCGTCCCCTTGGCGTCCCCCATGCACAGGCTGCTCTCTTTCAGCGAGACATCAATTCCAACATAATACTCCATGGCTGTCCCTCGATGATGCTTGGGGCCGACCCATTCGGACCCCGTTCAACACACCATCACTCTGGGGGACAGCCACCTCCTCGCCTATCGCCAGGCTGCCAGCCCATTACGGCATCTAGTTCAAACACTTCAGGGCAATCGCTACGCGCTCCGAAAAACACGACACCAACTACCTCGCACTCATCAAACTCGCCGCAGCCGGAATCTGGATGCGGTTTATGAGTCGGTGGCCTAGACGAAATCACATGGCGGGCAGAGCTCGAAGATTGGCAATAAGACAAGATCTGTAACAAGACGCGGGAGACAAGATCACACTCGAATGGAACTGACCATTCAACGGCTCCTTGCCGAAGCAAAATCTCGCTTACTTGAGTCGCGAACCGATTACAAACGTGATTTAATTAATTTCCAAGCGGGGTTCACCCGTGTGAACCCACTCCATTCAGCTAGGTGACCCGGGTCGAGGGTCAGCCTTCTGTCAGCGGCGCGTCAGCCGCGCGTCTGGGTGTCTCGGAGGGAACAAGATGGCCGTACCAAATTACGATCACATCGTCGTCGTGGTGATGGAGAACCATGACTACAGCCAGATCATCGGCAACTCCCAGGCACCATACATCAACAGCCTCGCGGCCAGCGGTGCCCTCCTGACAAACTACGACGCCATCAGTCACCCGAGTGAGCCGAACTACTTCGCGATGTATGCAGGCAGCACGTTCGGCATCACCGACGACAATCATTACAGCGAGCCGGACCCGACCCTCGACACGATCCTGCAGGGAGCCGGAAAGACCTTCACCGGCTACGTCGAGGGTGGCGCCACCTCCTACGATCACAATCCATGGGAGTCGTTTCCAGAAGGTTTTTCGGTCGAGAAGGACTTCAGCACCTTTCCTTCCAACGGCAGCTTCTCGAGCCTGCCAAACGTCTCGTTCGTGGTCCCAAACGTGAACGATGACATGCACAACGGGACCATCCAGCAGGGCGACACCTGGCTCCAGAGCAATCTCAACAGCTATGTGCAATGGGCCACGAACAACAACTCGCTGCTCGTTGTCGTGTGGGACGAAAGCGACACCGACCCGAGCGATCACGTCGCCGCCATCCTTTACGGCGCTCATGTCATGCCGGGCGCCTACAACACCGCCTATAATCACTACAATTTGCTCAGCACGCTTCTGGCGGCAAACAATCTCACTGGCCCACGCAATGCCGCCACGGCAACTCCGATCGATGTTTTTAGTCCTGGTACGGGAGGAACGCTGGCGGGCCAGGTGCAGCTAAGCGGCGCCACCGAGGGGGTGGCGCTGGCGGCCGGCACGACCGTCGCCAGCTTCACCGATACCAACACGGCCGATCCCGCCGGCGGCTTCAACGCCAGCATCAGCTGGGGCGACGGCACGAGCTCAGCCGGCGGCATCAGCGGCGCGAACGGATCGTTCACTGTTTCGGGCGGCCACACCTACGCCGACGAGGGAAGTTTCCTGCTCTCCGTCGCGGTCACCCGCACCGCCGACAACGCCACCATCACGCCCACCGGCGCGGTGACGGCGGCCGAGGCCGACGTGCTGACGCCGCAAGCCGCAACCATCACGGGCACCGCCCAGCAGGCGCTGAGCAACGTGACCGTGGCGACCTTCACCGACAGCAACAGCGCCAATGCAGCGGGCGACTTCACCGCCAGCATCAGCTGGGGCGACGGCTCCACCTCGGCCGGCGTGGTCAGCGGCACGAACGGCACGCTCGCGGTCTCCGGCTCGCACACCTACGCCAGCGCCGGCACCGACCCGGTCGCCGTGACCCTGACCGACGACACCCCCGGAACCGCCGCCGCCACCGCCAACAGCACCGCCCAGATCGGCGGTGGTCCGGGGGCGCTGGCGGGCCAGGTGCAGCTAAGCGGCGCCACCGAAGGGGTGGCGTTGGCCTCCGGCACGGCCATCGCGCGCTTCACCGATACCAATTCGTCCGACACCGCTGCTGGCTTCACCGCGAGCATAACCTGGGGCGACGGCACCACCACGGCCGGCACGGTCACCCGGGCGAACAAAGGATCGTTCCTGGTCTCGGGCGGTCACACCTACGCCGACGAGGGCAGCTTCCCGTTGTCTGTCGCAGTCACCCGCACCGCGGACGGCACCAAGATCACGCCGACGGGGACGGTCGTGGCGGCGGAGGCCGACGTGCTGACGCCGCACGCCGCAACGATCACCGGCACCGCGGGCCAGGCGTTGAACAACGTGACGGTTGCCACCTTCACCAACGGCGACACGGCCAACCCGGCAGGCGACTTCACTGCAAGCATCACCTGGGGCGACGGCACGACCTCCGCCGGCACGGTCAGCGGCTCGGACGGTAGTTACTCGGTCACCGGATCGCACACCTACACCGCCGCCGGCACTGATGCGGTTGCCGTGTCCCTGACCGACGATGCTCCCGGCACTGCCAGGGCGACCGCCAACAGCCCCGCCCAGATCGCGTCGGGCGCAGGAACGCTGGCTGGCTCGGTGCAGTTGAGCAGCGCGACCGAGGGGTCGGCGCTGGCCTCCGGCACGACCATCGCAAGCTTCACCGATACCAATTCGTCTGATACCGCCGCCGGCTTCACCGCGAGCATCACCTGGGGCGACGGCACCACCACGGCCGGCACGGTCAGCGACGCGAACGGATCGTTCTCGGTCGCGGGCGGTCACACCTACGCCGACGAGGGCAGCTTCCCTTTGTCGGTCGCGATCACTCGCATCGCTGACAACACCAAGATCACGCCGACGGGAACGGTCGTGGCGGCGGAGGCCGACGTGCTGACGGGGCAGGCCACGACGATCACCGGCACCGCGGGCCAGGCACTGAACAACGTGACGGTTGCCACCTTCACCAACAGCGACACGGCTAACCCGGCGGGCGACTTCACTGCAAGCGTCACCTGGGGTGACGGCACGACCTCCGCCGGCACGGTCAGCGGCTCGAACGGCACCTACTCGGTCGCGGGATCGCACACCTACGCCGTCTCCGGCACCGATACGGTCGCCGTGTCCCTGACCGACGATGCTCCCGGCACTGCCAAGGCGACCGCCAACAGCACCGCCCAGATCGCGGCGGGCGGGGGTGGTGGCGGTCGGGCGATCAGTAGCCCGACGACGGGACCGGTTGTCCTCGCGGCGACCAACGGTCCCCTGACGGTTACCAACTCCGGCGCGATAACCTCTACGGGGGGGAACGTCGATGGCGTTGACGGCCCGGCCAATGCGACTGCGACCGTCATCAACTTCGGCAGCGTCAGCGCAGCCGGGGTGAACGGCGCCGGCGTTTACCTGCAGGCTGGCGGCAGCGTAACCAATAGCGCTGGCGCCTCCATTTCGGGAGACTACGGAGTCGAAATCGCCGGGGCTCCCGGAACGGTATCCAACAGCGGCACAATATCAGGCACCACGGATGCCGTGCTCTTCGTCAACAGCGGCTCGAACAGCGTGGTGGTTAATCCGACAGCGGCGTTCAAGGGCCTGGTCGATGGCGGCTCGGGCGCGAACGCCCTTGAACTGGCCGGCGGCACCGGATCGATCAGCGGTCTGTCCGGTGGCTCCGGCACCGTCACCGAGAACGGCAGCTGGTCGTTCGCAAGCTTCCAAACGGTCAGCGTGGACACCGGCGGCACCTGGACGTTGAACGGGGGAAACGTCCCAACGATTGCCAATAATGGCACTGTCAATGTCAGTGGCTCGCTCGACGTGTCCTCGGCCATCGATCCGACAAGCAGCGGGCTGTTCCAGCTTACGTCCGATGCAACGCTGGAGGTCGCCGCGGCCATCGGCAGCAATGCGCGAATGACGTTCCTGAGCCCGAGCGAACTGGTGATCGACAATCCGCTCACGTTTGGCAGCAACGTGGGTTCCGCCTCCTATGCGGGGTCCACGCTGCAAAGCTTCGGCGCGGGGGACATGATCGACCTCAAGCAGTTCGGCCAGACGGGTGCGGCTACACAGTATGACACCTCGACGGGCCTGCTGCAGATCTCCAACGGCACCCAGCAGCACGCGTCCCTTGACTTCCAAACATCCAGCCTGGGCAGCGGCTCATTCCACGTCGCTTCCGATGGCAGTGGAGGCATCCTCGTCACCCTGAGTTGAGAGGCGATAACGCTCGGGTACAATACCTAGCCGCCCTTATTCATGGCATGGCGGGGATTCGCTTGGCGGGTGTCGCGTAAGCGGCTGATCTTGTTTACGGATTGGGTGTCGAGACCGATCCACTCACCCGATCATTGCGAGCCACACCCGCCATGCACGACGATACGATTGAGCCGTTCGGGTTTCCAGCCGTCGGACGCAAGAAAGTCACTGCTGCGTTTGATGGAGGACGCATCACCTCCGACGGTGGCGTGATGCTGCTGGCCGCCGCCGAGCGACGCATGGGGATCGCCCAACGGCTGGCGGCATTGATCGCCGACCCGCGCGATCCGCTGCTGGTGACGCACAGCGTCGCGGACATTCTGCACGCCCGCATGCTCGCCATTGCCTGTGGCTATGAGGACGCTGATGACCTCGATCATCTGCGCACTGATCCCGGCTTTCAGTTGGCGTGTGGGCGCTTGCCCGACACCGGCAACGATCTGTGCTCACAGCCGACGGTGTCGCGCTGGGAGAATGCGCCCACCCTGCGCGAGGTGGTGCGCATGACCTACGCCATGATCGACACCTATTGCGCGAGCCACGCCCGTCCTCCTGCCGCCGTTACGCTGGACCTCGATGACACCGTCGATGTCGTGCATGGCCATCAGCAGCTGTCGCTGTTCAACGCACATTACAACGAACGCTGCTTCCTGCCGATCCATGTCTACGACACCGCGACCTCCCGCCCGGTGGCGGTGCTGCTGCGATCCGGCAAGACGCCATCTGGGGACGAAGTCCGCCACCATCTGACGCGCCTCGTGCGGCGTATCCGCAGCCATTGGCCGACCACGCGACTGACCATCCGCGGCGATGGTCACTACGGCCGCCCCGAAGTGATGGCACGGTGCGAGGCCAATGCTGTGGACTTCATCCTTGGCCTGCCGGGCAACGCCGTTCTGAGCCGCCTGGTCGAGACCGCCGCCGACGATGTCCGCGTCCGTCGCGCCGAGGCCGCCGCGCCGGTGCTGCGCCGCTATGCCGAGACCCGCTATGGCGCCAAATCCTGGGGTTGCGAGCGGCGCGTGGCGGTACGGATTGAAGCCACAACTCAGGGCTTGGACATCCGCTACGTGGTGACCAATCTCGACGTCGGCAGCGCCGAGTGGCTCTTCGGCACACTGTATTGCGCCCGCGGGCAGGCCGAGAATCTGATCAAGCTGCACAAGAGTCAGCTCGCGTCCGACCGCACCAGTTGCCGCTCGGCACGCGCCAATCAGGTGCCTCTCGTGCTGCACACCGCGGCTTACTGGCTGATGCTGACGGTGCGCGACGCTATCCCCAAACCTCAGACCCTCGCGACGGCCGAGTTCACCAGCTTGCGGATGCGTCTGCTCAAGATCGCCGCGCGCATCACTGAGACCGCCACACGCGTGCGCCTCGCCTTCGCCGCGGCGTGCCCCGAAGCTGAATTGTTCCGCGGGATCGCGCGCAGCCTCCAGCCCGCCGGACCGTGACAGGTGGGGCAATCGCCCCCGAACTCACCCGATCCCCACAACCCCAACGCCCATCATGAACCGGACCGAAATCGCGATGAAACAGGCGCCACGCACGTCCGCGCTCCCCGCTCACGCAGCCACAGGAGCGACGACGGGCTGAATAAGACGGGCTAGCATCCTTGGCTTTCCGGCGACCGTGATCTCGGTCGATCCCGAGATCTGGTAGATGATGCCATTGGCGGCCGAGACGTCACTCCGCCCGCCTGGCGGAAGGGTGACACGCACGGTCCTGAAATAGAGCGGCGTGTCGGCGACCGTCGGGAC
>NZ_JAPDNT010000060.1 GCF_025989185.1 Limobrevibacterium gyesilva | reverse complement strand
TTCGGCACGAGCGCGAGGATGGATTTCAAGGATGACCGACATTGTTTCAGGTGGCGAGGTCATCTCTGTCGACGATTCGCTGAACCAGTACAAGCGAAACTGCACCGAAAGTGCGGAAGAGCCTTACGGTGACCCCTGCAAGGTCAACCGAATCAATGGCCTAACGTGCCGATCGGCAGCGGGACCCCACGCCGAATGACACGCTGGCAGCGTCGAGCCGAATTCTTTCAGGCTCACACTGCAATCATCGAGTTCCTCAAGCGCAAACGGGCGAAAGAGGTTGGCTATCAGCTAATCAAAGGACCCTGGGTGTGAATAATCGGCCAATAGGGACCCCTCCGGAAAGCGGTGCAACATACTGAATTCGCTGTCATAATTTGCGAACGGGTGGGGTCCCGATCGGCGCCGATCGGGACCCCACCGTCGCACTGGTTTTTCCGCGCATTCTCAACGTCGTAGATCGAATTTCGGCGGGATTCCGGTTCGGCGCTTATTCACAATACGCCTCGGTCTCAATAATACGACCGCTGGCGACGCCTTCAGGCGACTCCCGCACCAATGCCTTGCCAATGAGATAGCGGGCGAGAGAGACCGTATCAATCGGCAGCTCCGAGCGAGCGAGCGGCGGAAGGCCATCCATGCGGCGGTCAGGTTTCAGGGCATCCGCTCGACCCATCGCGCACGCGAAGGCCCCGGCTCGAACGGATCGCCGAAATACTGGGTCTCGCGGGCCACCTTCCCATCGAGGAACTCCATGATGCTCACGGTGTAAGACGGCCGCCCGTCATAGGTTAGGACATATTCAGTGACCCAGAGGCCGCCCGCGCCGATTATCCGCCGCACTGCGAAGCGTTTCTGGTTCGGTTGCGCGGCGCGAGACGACTGAACCGGGATACGCCGCCGACGATGACGTGGCGTTGCACTTCATCGGAGAAGCGCTGCACGAAGCCATCTCCGCCCGCCCGCAAGCCGGCGCCTGGCGGCTCGATGGAACCGACGAACAACCGCTCCCAGTCCGCCATATCGGCACTTGAAACGGCGGAATCCATCTCGCCGCTTGTCAGAGTTGCTGCAAGCGTTAGATCTTCACGCTCATCCCGCCATCGACGATCAGGACGTGGCCGGTGCAGTAGGCGGACGCGTTGCTGGCGAGGTAGACTACGGCGCCATCGAGTTCGTCAGCCTGCCCCCAGCGCTTGAGCGCGGTGCGCTCCGCGAAGTGCTCGCGATGCTTTGGATCGGCGCGCAGCGGAGTGTCCATGTTGTCAGGCGTCATCATGTAGCCGGGGGCGATTGCGTTGACGGTCACGCCCATAGGTCCCCATTCGACCGCGAGTGCGCGGGTGAGACCCTCGAGCCCGGCCTTGGCGGCGCAATAGCTGGCGTTGGCCTCGCGCGCGATGTGGGCGTTGATCGAGGAGATGTTTATGATGCGGCCCCAGCCACGCCGGATCATCCCGATCGAGGCGCGCTTGGCGAGACGGAAGCAGGCATTGAGATCGACCTCGATGATCTCGTTCCACTCTGCGTTGGTCTCCCCACTCGCCGTTTTGCCGTTCCCGTAGCCGGCGTTGTTCACGAGGATGTCGAGGTGGCCAAGTTCTGACTCGATGCGGTCGATTGCCGCATCGGCAGCGACATTGTCGGTCGTGTCGAAGGCTATCGCCATCGCCGTGCCGCCTGCGGCGATGATTGCCGCGCGCGTCGTCTCGATGCCCGCCAAATTGCGGCCGTTGACGACGACATGGGCACCGCAGCCGGCAAGCGCCAGCGCCATGGCACGGCCGAGACCACGCGACGCGCCAGTCACGAGAGCGGTCTTGCCATCGAGCGAGAAGATCTTGGTCACGAATATTCTCCGATCTGTTGCCAAAGACACGTAATCCAGGATGCACTATGCAGTAGCTTCAGCGTTCTACAAGCCAGCAGAGTTCATGGTCGGGTTGCGGCATCGCGCTCAGGGCAGCCAGGCCCGGTGCCGAAGAGTTCGCCTGTCAGATCGCCCTGCACGCGGCGGTCTGCGCGGAGCGATCGAAGCATGTCAATTCGCGGTTGGGACGCATCGAGGCCGTGCTTGCGGTGATCGTCCTGCTCGTGCTGATCGGCGAGGGGTCGGTGATCGACGTGTTGAATCGGTATCGAACACGATGTGGCGTTTGCGGCCCACGACCTTCTTCGCTGCGTCGTAGCCCCGCCGCTCGGCCATCGGTGCCTTCACCGACTGGCTGTCGAGCACGCCGCCACTCGGGCTGGCCTCCCGCCCGGCGCGCTCGCGGTCCAGCATCAAGGCCACGCCATGGATGGTCTGGAACATCAGGCGGCGCACGAAGCGACGAAACCACCAATACACGGTCTGCCACGGCGGAAAGTCCTTCGGCAACATCCGCCAACCACCGGCGCTGCGCGCCATATAACGGATCGCATTGAGGAGTTCCCGCAGATCCGTCTCACGCTTCCGGCCAGTCCTCCTCGGTCGCGGCAGCATGGGCTCGATTGCCAGCCACTCCGCGTCTGTCAGGTCCGTCGGATAGCGTTTTGTCTGTTTCTCGATCTCGGCCAGCCGCTGGCGATGTTCATCATTCCACATTCACCAGCGTTTGCCATCGCTCGGCAAGACGTACAAGCCGAGATCTCAAACGGGCTCTTAGCCCGGAAGGCGTCCGAGGGACTCGAGTATCGGCTAGAGCCGAACCCGGCGCCGGCCGGCGTCGCCCGGTGCTTAGTGGGCAAGATGCGGGGCCAGTCTGAAAGGCGCGCAGCGATCACCCGTTCACGAAGTTTGGACGGGACGAGCTTCACGCGTAGTCAACGGCCCCTGCCGCCGCGCTCACGACGCCCCGGACGTCCCTGGCATGCAGGGCATCAATCGGAGCCTTGCTGTCCGTCATCCGATTGGGGGCGACCAACCACTCCCACGCCTCCTCCGCTGTGGCGAAGTGCTCCGCCACCTGATCGAGGCCTTCCACGGGCCTGCGTCGATCAAACTGCCGAAGGGGGTAGACGAAATTCCGCAACCCCTTGCGCAGGGCGATGATCTTTCCGGCCTTGCGCCAGTTGTCGAGGGTGCCCCGGGCGATGCTGAGCCGCTGAACCAACTCTCCGGCCCCAACGAGCTCGCTCTCGACCCAGTCAGCCGCCTCATCGTCAATGGTGATAGCATCCAGAAGCCTGCCACCCTCTGCGGCGGAGACGACCGGGCCGACGCCACCGCCCCGGAGCACGGGGCTCTCGGGAGCAGCTGCTCGCGAAACGGACTTCGGCTCGCGCCGACGGGTAGCCCTCGCAGCGGCTGGCACGGCAACCTTCAGCGTCGAAGCCAATTCGACAAGATCGTTGAGGGCCATGCGCTCGACCTTGCTTTCGATCGCTTTGGTCAGCGCCGCCCGTGCAAGATGAGATGGCTTCGATGCGGGCATGACTCGACCTCCCTGGGCAAGATAGGCAATATGGGCAGAATGTGCAATGCATATCCTACAACCTAGTTCCGCCGCGCAGCCAGGGCGCATCTCCAGGATCTCGCTACGCCGATACGGAGAAGCGGTTTGGTGGGGGGAAAGCATTCCCCCTGGTCGGCATTCGGTCGCCGACGCACCCCCTTCAGCGGGGAGATCCCCGCAACGCCCCCTGTAGAGTGAGAGGGCGGATGGCTTCGCCGTGACGGGTTGAAGGCTGGAGGAGAGGCCTCCGGCGCCCGTCATGGAGTTTTAACCGCATTATCCCCGATCCAATCAACCCTAACGCCCAGCCACCACCGCGCCCAACCAAACGCCCCCGCATCGGGCGCGTACCCGCTGCCCAGCCACAGCGGCTCCGCAAAACCTTCGCCTCACGCATAGTCCGGGCTAGGGAGAGGACGCAAAAATGCCCTCGGGCCTGATGGACCATTGAATTGCGCCCATATTCTGATGTGCATTCGTCACGATTTTCTCAAGCGCCTCAGAGTCAAACTCTTTCGTTTCGCCGCTTGGCGTAATCACTGTGATTCGTCGAATCATAGTACTCTTGTCTCTGTATAAGATATTCCGACCGGCCGGCAACGTTATATCGGAATGCTCTGAGGAATCTCCCGTGTAAATTTGGAGGTGTATCGGCTCTGGATAATCATTAGTTATCCTAGTGTAGCTGATATCACACCCAGAAATAGGGCCAAGGTCGGCAACAATATATGTAATATTTGTGAACTTCATGGCGCAATTATACTTAGCTGTGGATAGATGCTGAATCCGGTTGCCGGGCGGGTTCGGGAGGCGTAGTTAGCCGCCGCTTTTGGAGGTGGCGGCATGGAGCGGCGACAGTTTGACCGACATTCCCCAGATGGCCAATCCATCCGGCCATCTGATCGACACGACAGCCACCCCGCGGCCCGTTCCACAATAATGTTCCCGCCCAGGAAGCCGCCGACGGTAGCGCCGATGGGCACGCGATCGCGTTCTGAGCAAGAATCCAGCCCTCTCAGCCAACATCGAGACGCAGGTCACCCGCTGACCGCCGGGTTGCTCACCGATGGCACCGCCCCTCAGCATCGAGCCGGCGGCAGCGGTCGGAGTGCCGCGATGGCGGCGAGGATCTCCCGGAACAAACTGCGCGCCACCGCCACCTCCGCCATCTGGAAAGCGATCGACCGGCCGTGCCGCACGATCCTGGCGCCGATCTTCACCAGCCGGTCGCGCAGGGTGGTGAGCGACCAGTGCTTCACCTCGTCGGGCAGCACCAGGGTGCGCAGGAAGTTGGCGAGGTTGTAGGCCAGCGCGTGCAGTTGCAGCCGCACGGCGTTGGCGGCGAAGCGGTGGCACGACAGCCGCGTCCAGGTCACCGCGTTCTTGCCTTCCTTGATATGCTGCTCCGCCGTGCCCCGCTGATTGTAGAAGGCGACAACCCGCTCGGCCGGCCGGGTCAGGTTGGTGACGATGAACCCGACGCGCGGATACAGTTCGCCGGGATGCCACTCGACCTTGGCCACCACTCGGCGGGCTCGGCTCCACGACCCGGCCCGGTAGCTGAAGCTGGCATAATAGCGACGCACCTCGTGCGGTGGGCGACCCACCGGGCGCTTGAGAAGCCACGAGATGCTCACTTGCAGGACCGAATTCGCCGGCAGCCGGATCGTGTATTTGTAACCTTCGGCTTCCAGAAACTCGTAGATGTCCGGGTTCGCGTATCCGGCGTCGCCCCGGAAGAAGCGGCGCCGCATTTTGTTGCGGTAGCGCGCCACCACCGGCTCCAGCACGTCACGCCAACCATCGGCGGAGTGGGCGTTGCCCGGCCGCAGGGCGCACCGCTCCAGGTCGCCGAACTGGTTGAACACGAACAGCGGATGGTAGCAGGTGCAGGCGAAATGCCCGTTGTAGGCGCTGCCCTCTTGGGCGCCGTGGGTCTCACTCACGCTGCTGTCCATGTCGAGCACGACGGTGCTCTGCGGCCGGCGCGAATGCACCCGGTCGATCCAGGCGCCGGACAGACCGGCCAGGGCGGCGAGGTTGGCATCGCCGGTCAGCCACGCAGTCTCGAAGCGGCCCATCTGGCTGGTCGAAGCGGCGGCGCGGTCGAGGCCCTGCCGATCCACCACCGCCCGCATCGCCGGATCGTGCACCAGTCGATCGGCGTCGTTGACATCCTCATACCCGGCGAGTCGGCCGAACACTGACTGGCGCAACAATCCAGTCAGCATGTGGCGGGTATTCTTGCCCTGGCGGCACTCCGACAACGTCGCACCAGCCAGATTTGTCAGCCCGAGCGCATCGTCCAGTTCGCGTTAAGCGAGCAGTCCGGCATCGGAGGTGATGCGGCTGCCATGGAATTCCAGCTTCAGGCGGCGGTCGAAATCGACCCGCAAGGAGCCATCATCCAATTTACCCGCCAAGTGTTCCATGACCGCCCCACCATGATAAGCACAACGTCTTGATACTCAAGGCGGATTCGGCCAATTCGTACAAGCATATTATCGTTCATCCGGGAAATCCGGGTTCAAGCCATTATGGTCGATCTGGAGAGGGGATCCCCTTCAACGCTGGTTCATAGGCCAGCGCGGTCCAATAGGCATGAGAGTGCTCCAGGGACATGCTCTGGAAAGGGCTTCAGCCGCCATGGCGGCTGATGTATCGCTTGGCGAAAGCGATGGAGCTGCACGCTCTCAGCATCGCCAGTGCGTCAATGCGTCGGCGGCTTGTTTAGGCCTCTTACTTGAAGCGAATGGCGTGTGATGATGGTCACCTGTCTCGACGCGCGGTCCTTCATGAAACAGGCGTTGGTCCGAGGGCATCCAAGCCCACGCGTCCGCGCGTGACGCACCCCCATCGTATGACGACCTCCATCAATCAAAAGAGCCCGTGACGCCAATCTCGCTTCACCGTCTTGGCCAACGCCTGGCCGGTAGGGCGCAATTCGGTCAGTCGCGCGCCCTCCACTACGTGCGCAACGCCGCTGCGGGCCGGAACCGCCTTTCGTGCAAATCCGGCTCCCTGCCCGGCTGGCTGCTCGAGCGTCGCGACGCGCTCTGTCTGTCGCTGCCTGCCTGGGTCGAGGAGGGCTGGGGGGCCGCCGACGCGCTGCACCCGCGGCCCTGCTCGGCTCTCGCCGCGCGTCTACCTGAGGGTATTCGCTATATCAAACACAGTGGGCGGCCAGTGAGTGGCCGTACCATGGCTTAACGTGAACGAAACGCAACCGCTCAGTAGTAAGCACTACCCTGCGAAAAGCATGAGCGAGGATTATGTTTCAGTTGCCAACCGTCGTGGCGTTCGGCTCTCTGATAACGGGCCTCCTGGCTTGCCTTGCGTTCTCTCTTTCGCTCGGAAGCCGAACGGAAAAGGAATTGGCCTGGTGGGGTCTCGCATACACTTGCATCGCATTTGGCCTTGCGCTGTTCGCGACTGCGGAGGGCAAATCTTCCTGGGCCGCGAATGGCGGCAACGCCTTCATTCTTTGGGGCGTCGGGTTTTCCTGGGCGGGCCTACGCGCCCTTACGGGCCGCTCCACCCGCTGGGAGGTCATGCTCGCCGGAGGTTTTCTTTGGCTCATGGCCTGCACGGTTCCAGCCTTCCTGGAGGACGTCGTCCTACGCTTAGTCCTGCGGTCGGTGCTTGGCGCGGTTTACGCGCTTCTGATGGTCATGGAACTCGCCTCATTCCGTGGCGAGAAGTCGGTCACGCATTGGCTTGCGACGGCGCTCGCCGGGCTGCACTGCATTTTCTCCGGGGTGTTCGCCATCAGCGCCGCTCTGTTTAGCGTAGGCGATGCGGTGGCCATCTACGATTTGCCCATTGTTCGCCTTATCGCACTGGAAGGCATTGTCTATGGCCTTCTCATGGGCTTTACGCTGGTCGCGCACTCGAAGGAGCGAGTGGCTGCGCGCCACAGGGTGGCGGCGGCGACCGATCCGCTTACAGGCTTGCTGAATCGAAGAGCCTTCACCGAGGAGGCCAGCAAGGCCCTTGACGATGCCAGCGGGACGGCGTTGCTGGCCTTCGATCTCGACCATTTCAAGCAAGTCAACGATCGATTCGGCCATCCCGCGGGCGATCAGGCCTTGCAGGTGTTTGCCCGGGTTGCAGCCGGGAGCATCCGCTCCGGTGACATCATCTCGCGCCTGGGCGGAGAGGAGTTCGCGGCGGTCCTGCGGAACGCGGACCCTGACACCGCCCTCTCCGTTGCGAATCGCATACGTGTCGCTTTTGCCAGGGAAGCATCTGCAATTTGCGACGGAGCGGCATCGGTCAGCGTCGGCATTGCGATGGTGAGGGATGGCGCCGATCTCTATGCGTTGCTGTCCGAGGCCGACGCCGCCCTCTACAGGGCGAAGGCGCTGGGACGGAACCGGGCCGTCTCCCTTTCCTGCGCTGCCTGACGCAGGTGGCTTACGGCAGCCGCCGCCTGGTGAGGTGAAGCCCCATACCTCGCCGCGCCGCAGGATGCCCTGCGCTCTGACGGGTTCTCGGCCGCGACGGTGAACCATTACCTAGCCGTATCCTTCCGGCGAGTGCTGCCTTGCGGCGCTGAATCGGCCTGTTGATCCTAACGACGCTTGTACGAGCGCCGCAAAGGATAGGGACAGGTGTGACGTTGGAGATCATCACCAGGGTTGAACGTCGGCATCGCTGGCGTGTCGAGGACAAGCTGCGCATCGTCGCCGAGGTAGAGTAGCCAGGGGCTTGCTTATCGGAGATCGCGCGACGGCACGAGGTCAGCCGGGAGCTGCTGTGGAACTGGCGGCGCCAGGTGCGGAGCGGCACACTGGCGCCGACGACAGGCTTGCAGTTCCTGCCTGCCCAAGTTGTACCCGGACCGCCAATGTCGGAGCGGTCGCTGCCCGGCAAGCCGCCATCATCGCGCAAACCGCATGCAGGTGCCGTCGCCATGCTCGAGATCGCATTGCCGGACGGCGCCATGGTTCGGGTCGGGCGCGATGTCGGCGAGGCGGCGTTGCGCCGTGCTGGGCGTGCTGCGCAGGCGATCCCGGTTCCCTCCGGCGTACGGGTCTGGCTGGCGACCGGCACCACCGACATGCGTCGCACCATGAACAGCTTGGCCTTCCAGGTGCAGCAGCTGCTGGGGCGCGATCCGCTTCCGGGGACGTTTGGCCAAAGATTTCACATTGTGATAGTCGGTTTGGAGAAGGCCTCTTCAATGCTGATTCGCAGTTGGAGCCCTCACACCGCCGAGCACGACGATACGACAGGCTCCTTTGCCCCGCCAGCCGTTGGACGTGAGAGGCTCACCGCTTGCTTTGAAGGTGTCGTTCCTTCGCACTGTTGACCCCTTCACGGCTTCTGGACGGCATGCTCTCCCGGGACGGTCAGCCCGAAGCCAGAACGCTCCGGGAGGGACGGGAGCCGCTTCCGGAACGCGAGGGCAGCTGCCCCCGCACGGGTCAGCCCGCTCCCTCGTAGGCGCCAAGCCGCGCGCCCTCGACTTGGGGGAACGGCTCGGCGCCCTTGCCGCTGGCCTTCCAGCGGAACTCGCGCATGCTTACGGTCTTCCCGGCCACGTACAGGTTCCACGCCTTGATCATCAACGCGAACCGCTCGAGCAAGCCCTCGCGGGTGCCGATGGGCGCCTCGATGCCGCGCAGCAGGCGCTCGCGGAGTTGGTAGGCGGGGTTGTCCCGGCCCGCATCGAGCCCCGTCGCCAGTGTGTAGAGCCACTGCGGCAATTTGGCTTTTCCTTGTGAACGCGAGGCGAGGTAGGCCGCCGCGTAGAGGAGCGTGCTGCGGACCGACTTGGGAAAGGAGAAGCCCTGCACCTGCTGGACGACATCGGCGATGTCCTTCCATCTGTCGAAGGCACGGGCGACCTCGTCGTTGCTGACGAAGTCCCGGATCGAATCCGGGAGCCCGCGCCTGTAGAGGATCAGCAGCCGGACCGCGGAGGCGACCTGCCCGCCATGCGCAGTGCCCTTGATGGTCAGCACGTCACCCCCGGTCCGCGGCGCGCCGGTATCGGTCTTGGTGAACGCTCTGCGGGGAATGCCGAAGCGGACGTCCATGTCGACGACCGCATCAGCCTCGACGACCGCGAGCAGACGGTGCTGGCCGTTGTTGAGCACGCCCTCGGCCGAGAGGATGATCGGCTCGCCGGTGTTCTCGAATTCGCCGCTGGACATCTGGCGGCTAAGGGCCTCGAGCTTGCGCCGGGTCACCCGCCTGTTCCCCGTGTTGTAGCCGAGGACCACCTCGGCCATCGCCTTGTCGAACATCACGGTCCGCGTGCCGTAGAAATCCTTGACCAGGTGCTCGAACTCCTCGCGGGTGATCCACTCCGCATGGGGGTTCGTCCTCGGCCGGCCGTCGCTTGCCCCGCCGCCGCGGTGACGCGCGGCGGTCATGGGCGACGCGATCCGTGGAGGGCGTGAGGGGCGGGCATTGAAGGAATCATCGCACGGCAAGTCCTTCTGCTTGGACCTCGGCGAGGCGGAGGGTTGCAGAGTTCGTCGGGTCCGGGCAAGGCTGGAATGGGTTCGCCGATGCGCGCCGCGGCGAGCGAACCCTAGACGCCCCCTGCGCGTGCTTGGGAGTTTCGAGGGAAGCGGCCCCGCTCCGCTGTCTGTCACGTATTGGGCGGCCGTGGATTTGCGCCCAAGCCAATGCAAGGCGCTCATTGACCGTCGGCAGACTGTGGAGGCGCTCGCCTCGGCGCTCGGGGAGCGCTCGCCCATCAAGTGGGTTACCTCCGTTTGTTACCTGGTCGCGGGCTTCTGGGGTTCAGCTGTCTTCACGGCGCTCATCTTCCTGCACTTCCTCCCGCTCGTCGGGCGCGCCGCATTTCAGCCGCTCTGGCCCGAGTGGGCCTTCGTCCAGTGACCGAGAGGTTACACGAGAGTTGCTATGCCCAGCGCTTTCGCAATGGCGGGTTCCCTTTTCGCAACGCTGCCCGTCGTCTCCTCCGAGAGAGAGGGGAGCAGGGTCGACCAGGCACTCGGTAAGAAGGGCGCCGACGCAACGGCGGCCATGAACCGCCCCTGCAGTCCGCAGTCCAAGCGATGCCACCCGCCGACCGTTGCTCAGGCCCTGACCACGTCGGCGAGTTCGTCGAGCCAGACCTTCACGGCCTGCCGGTCGAGAGACGCGAACGGCAGGTTGGCGAACGCCTCGAGGCGCCGCCGCAGGCTCGCGTAGAGCTCGTTGATCAGCAGCAAACGCTGAGCACCGGCCTCGAACCTCGCCGGATCCGGGAGGGGCCACTCCGCCGTCACCGCCACCCCGCCGAAATCTGGGCAGGCGCGGCCTTCAAAGCCGTCACACAAGGCGATCACGAAATCCATCGGTGGCGCACCGTCGTGCGTGAAAGCCTCCCACGACTTGCTGCGCAGACCGCCGACATCATGGCCCAGGACGGCCAGTCGCTCGATCACCTCGGGCATGGGCTCGGGAGCTGGGTCGGAGCCCGCCGAGAACGCGCGAAAGCCGCGGTCCCCGATGCGGTTCAGGATGGCCTCGGCCATGCTTGAGCGCGCCGAATTGGTCGTGTCCGTCAATGTGGTGGAAATTGCGGTGTAGCTGAGGCGGCCATGGATCATTCGGCAGCGGTGGCAATCTGGGTGTGCATGTCGTCGATCGTCGGCGGGGTGAATTCGGCCATCGCCTCTGTCTGCATGTAGCGATGTT
>NZ_JAPDNT010000006.1 GCF_025989185.1 Limobrevibacterium gyesilva | reverse complement strand
CGGGTGCGCCGCCCGCGACCGCCGGGACGCCTGTGGCGATACCGCCAGCGCCCGGACCGCAGCGCGGCGCCTTCCCGCCGGTGCAGGGCGCCCTGCGCGGCGGCGCGCCGCAGGTTGCCTCCCCAGGTGCCGTCGCGCCGCCGCAGCGCTTCCCCACGCCAACGCCGCAGGCGGCGTTCCCGGCCGGCGTGCCGCAGGTGCAGCGGCCGGCGCCGGTGGCGCCGCCACCGATGCCGCGCGTGGTGACGCCGCCGGTGCAGCACTTCGCACCGCCGCCGCCGCCGCCGCCGGTACAGCGAATTGCGCCACCACCGCCACAAATGCAGCGCGCGGCCCCGCCACCGCCCCCGCCACAAATGCAGCGCGCGGCGCCACCACCACCGCCGCCGGTGCAACGCGCGGCGCCGCCGCCGCAGCAGCAGCGTGGGCAATGCCCGCCGGGACGGCCGAATTGCTAGCTGTTCCCGCCATCTGGCGCCGCCGGTTGCTGACGGCGCTGCTGCTGCCGGTCGCGTTGGTGGTGGTGGTGCTGGAAGACGTGGTGTGGGCCGGCGCCCTCATCGTGCTGCGCCGGCTCGCGGAACTGGCCGCGATACGGGCGCTGGCGACCGCCCTGCGGCGCCTGCCCGGCTGGGCGGCGCTGCCGCTGTTCCTGGTGCCCGAGGGTGTCGGCCGGGTGGGCGAGCTTTGGGCCGTGGTGCTGCTGGTGCACGGGCATACGCTGTCGGCCGCGCTCGTCTATGTGCTGGTGCGGCTGCTGGCCACGCTGATGGCGGTGTTCGTCTACCATGCCTGCGAGCCGGCGCTGTTGCGGATCCGCTGGTTCGCCGTGCTGGTCGGCTGGGCGCGGCGCGTCCGCGACTGGGCCAAGGCGAGGCTGCAGCCGCTGCGTGCGCGCATCCGGATGGCCGGCCGAACCGCGCCAGGACTGGTCGTGCGGCGGTTCGTGGCCACGCGCCGCTGGATCGAGCGGCGCTGGCTGCGCCTGGCGGCATGGAGCCGGCGATAAGCTGCCTTGCCGTGGCCGATGCGCGACGCCTTGTTCAGATCTCGCCGTGCAGGCGCAGTCCCGGCACCGGCCAGTCCCGGTCCACCCAGTCCAGCGCGACGAGCTTGCCGGTGCCGGACAAGGTGACATAGGCGGTGCGCAGGTCCGGGCCGCCGAAGCAGATATTGGTGGTGCTGGGGTCGGGGAATTTCTGCACGCGCAGCACCCGCCCGTCCGGCGCGATGACGGTGACCGCGCCGGTGATCAGGGTCGCCACGCAGATATTGCCGTTGGCATCCACCTTCAGGCTGTCGAGCATCTGGAAGCCGCCGAGGCCGCAGACCAGCCGGCCGCCATGCGGGGAGGGCAGGGGCTGCTTGCGCGCCACGCCCGGGGCTTCCAGGTCGAAGGCCCAAAGCCGCGCGGTGCGCGTCTCCGCGACATAGAGCGTGTTCCCGTCCGGCGACAGGCCGATGCCGTTAGGCGTGATCATGGGATAGGCGAGCTCGACGATGCGGCTGCCGTCGGCCAGCGCGTAGTAGACGCCGCCATGGTCGATGTCGCGCGGCCGCGACTTGCCGAGATCGGTGAAGTAGAAGCCGCCATGCCGGTCGAACACGATGTCGTTCGGGCCGCGCAGCGAGTGGCCGTCGCAGGAATCGTAGAGCCGGGTGACGGCGCCGGTGCTGGGATCGACCCGCTCGATCCGGCCGCCGGAATAATCGGGCGGCTGCAGGCCAGGGCGCAGAAGGCCGCCGACCTCCGACCAGATGAAGCCGCCATTGTTGCAGACATAGAAGTTGCCATCCGGCCCCACCGCCATGCCGTTCGGCCCGCCGCCCGGGGTCGCCAGCACGCGCACGGCGCCATCGGGGGCGACGATGCTGATGGTGCCGCGCTCGATCTCCACCAGGGCGACGGAGCCATCGGACAGCCAGACCGGGCCTTCCGGAAAGCGCAGTCCCGTCGCGATGACCCGATACTCGCCCATGGCATTCCCCCCGTTCGTCACTGCGGCAAACGTAACCGATTCGCGAGCGTCGTGAAGGGCTGGCGGTTGGCGGGGGCACGCCCCCGGCTTACGCCGGGCGTGGCAGCCATGCCGGCGGTGCTGCGGCGCAACACTCGTCGCCTGACCAAGAATATGCTACAGGAACGAAGCCGAGCGGTTTGATAACACGGGCTGTGGCAGCTTGGGCCGGCGCGGTGTGGGCGAGGCAGACATGAAACCATTTCTGGGGTTGCTGACCGGAGCCGTGCTGGCTTGCGGGCTGGTGACATCGGCCTGGGCGAGCGGCGCCGTGCTGGTGATGAACTCGGCCGAAGCCTCGCTCAGCGTCATCGACATGGCCAGCCGCAAGGAGCTGCGCCGCATCCCCGTGCTGCGCGAACCCCATCACGTCATGCTGACCCCGGACGGGCGCGACCTGCTGGTGGGCGACACCGTGGGCAACGAACTGATCGTGCTCGACCCCGCGACGTTCGAGGTCCGCCGGCGCGTCACCATGGCGGACCCCTATCAGCTGGGCTTCAGCCCGGATGCGAAATACCTGGTCGTGAACGGGCTGGCGCGCAACCAGGTCGATGTCTACGAGGCCGGCACCTACAAGCTGGTCAAGCGCTTCCCGCTGCGGTCAATGCCCAGCCACCTGGACTTCGCGCCGGATTCGTCGGCGGTCTATGTCAGCCTGCAGGGCACCGGGAAGCTGGCTGCGATCGACCTGCGCCGCATGGCCGTGCAATGGACCACCGATGTCGGCAAGGCCCCTGCAGGCGTGATGTGGCAGAACGGCCGCGTGCTGGTGGCGATCATGGGCAGTGATGATATCGCCGTGGTCGATCCCGCAACCGGGAAGGTCGAGCGCCGCATCCAGACCGGCAAGGGCGCGCACACGCTGTTCCGCTCGCCGGACAAGAAGACGATCTACGTGAACAACCGCATTGCCGGCACGGTGGTCGCGCTGGATGCCGCCACGCTGAAGTCCACCCGCAGCTACAAGCTGCCCGGCGGGCCCGACGACATCGAGTTCGCGCCCGATGGGCGGGTGTGGGTCACGATGCGCTTCATCCACAAGGTGGCGGTGCTGGACCCCGCGACCGGCCAATACGAGACCATCGACGTCGGCCGCTCGCCGCATGGTATCTTCCTGAACGCCAAAGCCACCGTGAAATAAACGGGCGCCGACGATGACCGCACCTTTCGACTTCGCCGCGGGCTGGCTGCAGGAGAACCTGCTGCTGCCGCTGCTTTATGCGCTGGACATGATGGAATGGGAGGACATCTCGTTCGGCTGGGCGCTGTTCGCCGTGTATGGCGTGGCGCAGGTCGTCGTCACCTATGCCGTCTGCGTGCCGCTGGAGCGCTGGCGCCCGGTGGAGACGTGGCCGGACAAGCGCGCCGTGGCGGTGGACGTCCTGTACACGCTGATCTCCCGCGTGGGGCTGCTGCCGCTCGTCACCTTCGTGCTGTTCTACAAGATCCAGGTCACGCTGAACGGCTTCCTGACCGACCATGGCTGGGTGCCGCCGACGCTGGAGCGGCTGATCCCCGACCTGCTCGGCCACCAAGTGCTGACCTTCTTCCTGTATGTCGTCATCCTCGACTTCTCGGATTACTGGCGGCACCGGCTCAGCCATGTGTTCAACTGGTGGTACTCGCTGCACGCGGTGCACCATGCGCAGCGGCAGATGACCTTCTGGTCGGACGACCGCAATCATTTGCTGGACGACATCATCGCCTTCGTCTGGTTCACCGTCGTCGCCCTGCTGATCGGCATTCCGCCGATGCAGTTCCCGCTGCTGGTGCTGCTGCTGCGCCTGCTGGAGAGCCTGTCGCACGCCAATGCGCGGCTGTCCTTCGGCTGGCTGGGCGAGCGGCTGCTGATCTCGCCGCGTTTCCACCGTGCCCATCACGGCGTGACCGCGGCCGGCGAGAAAAGCGTGAACTACGGCGCCATCCTGCCGTGGTGGGACATGATCTTCCGCACCGCCGACTTCTCGCGGGAATTCGCCGCCACCGGCGACCCGACGGCCGAGGAGGCGTTGGCCACCGGCGGCTACGTCACCCAGCAATGGGTCGGGCTGAAGCGGATGGTTCGCGACATCCTGGGCCGCCACCCGGCGCCGCGCGGCTCCTGACCGGTCAGCCCGGGCTGCCTTCGGCCCCGCGGCCCTGGGTGTCCGGCGGCGTCTGCCCCGCGTCGACGCAGGCGCGCATGACGTCGGCGCCGACCAGATTCCAGGTGGTGATGCCGCCGACCATGATCACCTGCACCAGGCCCTCGGCCAGTTCGGGCAGCGTCAGCCCCTGCTTCATGGCGGCGAGCGCGTGGCTGCGCGCGCCCTGGGCGTTGCCGGCCAGCGTGTCCAGCAGGGCGAAGACGAGTTCCTTGGTCCTGAGGTCGAGTGCCGCGGCCGGCCGATCCTGCATCAATGCGCTGCGGATCAGGCCGTAGCCCGCGAAGGCCGCCGGCGCGTGGGCGTGCAGCAGCTGGAACTGGTCCGGCACGCGGCCGAACGTGGCCATGAAGCTGTCGAAGCCGGCCTGGGCGGCCTTGTCGGTCAGGGTGCTCATGCGTTTATCCAGGGGGGTGAAGGAAGGTTCTTGCTGCGCAGGAATTCGGGGTTGAACAGCTTGGACTGGTAGCGCGAGCCGCCGTCGCACAGCACCGTCACGATGGTATGGCCCGGCCCCAGCGTCTTGGCCACGCGCACTGCGGCGGCGACGTTGATGCCGGACGACCCGCCCACCGACAAACCCTCATGGATCAGCAGGTCGTAGATGTATTCCAGCGCCTCGGCATCGGGGATGCGCACGGCGTCGTCGATCGGCGCGCCCTCGAGATTGGCGGGCACCCGGGACTGGCCGATGCCCTCGGTGATCGAGCTGCCCGTCACTGTCAGGTCGTTGCTCTTGACCCAGCCATACAGCCCGCTGCCCTCGGGGTCGGCCAGCACGATCTTCACGGCGGGGTTGCGGCCCTTCAACGCCAACGCCACCCCGGCCAGCGTGCCGCCGGTGCCGCAGGAGCAGGTGAAGGCATCGACCGCGCCCGCCGTCTGGTGCCAGATCTCCGGCCCGGTGGTGGCGCGGTGGCCTTCGCGGTTGGCCAGGTTGTCGAACTGGTTGGCCCAGATCGCGCCGCCCTTCTCGCCCCGCATTTCCGCAGCCAGCCGGCGCGAGACGTGCACGTAGTTGCCGGGGTCGCGGAACGGCTTGGCCGGCACCAGCCGCAGGTCGGCGCCGATCATGCGCAGGAAGTCGATCTTCTCCTGGCTCTGCGTCTCCGGCATGACGATCACGCAGCGATAGCCGCGCGAATTGCCCACCAGCGTCAGGCCGATGCCGGTGTTCCCCGCCGTACCCTCGACGATGGTGCCGCCTGGCGCCAGCAGGCCGTTCTGCTCGGCGTCCTGGATGATGGCGAGCGCGGCGCGGTCCTTCACCGAGCCGCCGGGATTCATGAACTCGGCCTTGCCGAGGATGTTGCACCCGGTGGCCTCTGAGGCGCGGCGCAGATGGATCAGCGGCGTGTTGCCGATGGCTTCCGCCAGATCGGCGGTGGCCGGCGGCGGCACGGTGGCGTGTGGATGGCTCTCCATGGATCGGTCCCGATGGCGTTTCGTTGCGACTTGGCAGTTGAATGCACGCCCGTAGCGTGCCATTGCCAGCCATCATCATCCGGAGACGGGCCATGGTCGAGAACATTCCCCCGCGCCAGGTATGGGCTGCCCTGCAGGCGGAGCCGAACGCCCAGCTGGTCGACGTGCGGACCGATGCCGAATGGACCTATGTCGGCCTCGCGGACCTCGGCGCCGCCGGCAAGCAGCCGGTGCTGATCCCCTGGCAGGTGTTTCCGGCCATGCAGGTGAACGATGCTTTCGTGGACCATCTGAAGCAGGCGGGCTTCACGGCGGAGCACCACATCTACTTCCTCTGCCGCAGCGGCGTGCGCAGCCTTGCGGCCGCCCAGGCGGCCCAGGCGGCGGGATTCCCGCACGCCTACAACATCGCCGACGGGTTCGAGGGACCGCCGGACGCGAACGGCCATCGCGGGCAGGTCTCCGGCTGGAAAGCGGACGGCCTTCCGTGGCGACAGCGCTGACGCGTTCCGGCCCATCCGCATCCCGCGACAAGCCGATCCGCCGATGATCCCCGTGTTCGGGACCGCCAAGGCCGGCGCGCTGGCGATTCCGGGTTTTGCCCGCGCGCATCCACAGACGATCCTGGCCGCGGCGGCGATCTATGCCGCGTCGGCGGTGTTTGCGACCGCCATGTTGGCGCGCTACCAGCAGCCCGGCTGGGTCGTCACGCATGTCATGAACTGGGCCGTGGCGCTGCCGGCGCTGGTGCTGATGGCGCCGGTGTTGACCAAGCTGTATCGCCAGGTGATCCTGGGCGAAGACGATCGGCCGCTGCTACGGCTGGATTTCCGGGTGCGGCGGGTGCTGCTGGTCACGCTGGTGCTGTCGCTGATCGTGATGCTCGGCGGGCTGCCTTTCGCACTCGTTCTGGATGCGGCCCCGCGGCTGGCAGGGCACCGCGTCATCATCTGGGCGATCCTGACGGTCGCGATCCTCAGCAAGCTGGTGGCATGGTGGCTGACATTCCGGCTGGCGATCGCCCCGCCTCTGGGCGCGGCCGGCATGCGGGCGAACGCGATGGACACCGCGTATTCGTACACGCGCGGCGCGGTGCTGCGGATCACGGCGCTGAAGTTGGTGATCTACCTCCCGGTCCTCTGCGCCGTCGGGGGGCTGATGCTGCTGGGCGGCCTGTCGCCGCTGGCGCAGGCGGCGGTGCTGTCGCATCCGGCGGCGGTCGCGGTGGTGACCCTGCTGACCGCCTGCACCGAGTTCGTGGATGCCGCCGCCATGGCGCTTGCGGCCAGGGCGCTGGCGCGGCCGCGCCGGCCGGCGGAAGCCGCCGACGTGGCTGGCGTGCTTTCCGCGTGACGGTGCGCGCCGGAAGCGCTCGGTCTCAACAAGAAATTATATCAGGCGGATGAAGGCAATCCGCGTGATGCCGAGCCACGCCCCGGGGTGAGGCCGAGCAGGGCAGCGATGTCGCGGCGCGGCGCCATCAGGTCGGCGAGGGTGTAGCGGTCGAGCACCGCGAGGAACGCGTCGAGCGCTTCGTGCAGGACGTGCTTCAGCGCGCAGGCCGTATCCACGCGGCAGGCGCCGCCGTCAAAGCATTCCACCAGCGTGAGATCGGGCTCGGTGCGGCGGATCAGCTGGCCGAGATTGATCTGGTCCGGCGGCCTGCCCAGTCGCAGCCCGCCGTTGCGGCCGCGTATGGTCTCGATCTCGCCGCCCTGGGCCAGCAGGTACACGACCTTGGTCAGATGCGCCTCGGAGATGCCATAGGCGGCGGCGATATCGGCGATCCGGGCCAGGTTTTCCCGGCCCGGCTGCTCGGCCGCCAGATACATCAGGGCGCGCAGCGAATAGTCGGTGAAGGCGGTCAGGCGCATGCCGGGCTCCCGAGATCAGGCGGCTGGCCGGGGCGAAAGAACACCGCGATCCGCAGACTCTCGGCAATGCGCTGGGCCTTGGCAATGAATTTCGCCGCTTCCGCCGGCACGAACAGGGCCTGCGCCGTGGTCGCGAACAGCGCCAGCCAGTGCGGGAACAACTCCGGCGCGATGCCGGAGACGGCCCGGTGCACGGCGACGGGATTGCCGTTGTAGCGCCCGGAGGCGAGCATCACCGAGGACCAGAAGCGGCACATGGTCTGCAGATGCGCCGGCCAGTCCTCGGCGGCGATGGCGGTGTCGAACACGGGGCCGAGTGCCGGGTCGGCGCGGACCCGGTCGTAGAAGCCGTGCACCAGCAGGCGGATGCTGTCCTCGTTGATGGCGATGAGCGGGGCGGGAACGGTCATGGAGGCCTTAATAAAGCAGGAAGGCGCCGACGACGATGACGATGTTCCACACCAGCATGTTGACCATGGTTCGGATCATCATCCGGTCATCGGGCTCGGCGGCGTGCAGCAGATTCCCGACGATGTTGCCGGGCAGCAGGAACAGGTTGAGAACGAGCCGGCCCATTGCGGCGCCTTTCGGATAAGATGCATTGCCAGCACATCTTATCCCGGGCCGGAAGGAAAGCAATATTAAAAATAATCCTTATCGCCTCACCGGTCGTACAGCACGCGAATCACCACGAACCACGGATACCGCGTGTCCAGCGGCGCACCCCTGGGGGCGGCGAGCGTCCCGGCCGCAGTGACGGGAACGTGCTTCATGGTCACGGCATCGTCGACATTGCCGCCGATCACCGCGAGCTGCCCGGGGACGGCGCTGACCACGATGTCGCAATGGCTTGGAAAGTGCCGGGCCGGCAGGTCGGCGAAGCGCATGCGCCGCGCGTTGTGGCGGCCATAGCAGATCAGGTCGCCGGGCTGGGGCGCCGTCGTGTCGATCGGCTCGGCCCAGACGACCCAGCCGGCGGCCTGGCCCAGCGACATCTGCCGCGCGATATTGATGTAGGTGACGTGGGAGGGCGAATACGGAAAGCGCGGACCGGCGCCGGACATGCGCATCACGTAGCTGACGAAAGCGGCCGACCAGGCGTAGTCCTCGTCGCGGCCGGCGTCGAACACGACGTCGTCGTCATCGTGCTTGCCGGTCCAGGCGGCTTCCGTGCGGCCATTGTCCTGGCTCAGCCACCAGTACTCGCCCACGCGCTGCCACATGCCGGGCATCCGCTCGGGCTTGTCCTCGGGCGCCGGGGGCGGCCGCTCCTCGGGCGGCGCGTCGTCGACCATCTGGCCCCACGCGCGCCATTCCCGCAGCGCCATCGCCACCGCATCGGCGCGGCCGAACGGCTCGTACGGCACGCGCGCGAAGGGGGGAATGCGCAGCGGCTGCTCGGCGGCCGGCGGCGGCGTGGGGCCGGGTGGGGCGGCCTTGCACCCCGCCAGCGTCAGCACCACCGGCAGCGCGATCAGCGCCGCCCGGCGAGCGCGCGGTTCTCGAGGCGGCTGAGCAGACGGACAACGGGCCATAGCAGCAGGAAATAGATCACCGCCGCGGCGACGATCGGGGTTGGGTTGTAGGTCAGGCTTTGCGCCTGGCGGGCCTGGAACAGCAACTCCGGCAGGGCGACGACGCTGGCCAGCGAGGTCAGCTTGACCACCTCCAGCGTGTTCGACAACAGGTCGGGCATCACATTGCGCACGGCCTGGGGCAGCACGACATGGGCCAGCGCCTGCAGCCGCGACAAGCCGGTGCTGCGCGCCGCCTCGATCTGGCCGGCCGGCACGCTTTCGATGCCGGCGCGCAGCACCTCGCCGTAATAGGCGCCGGTGTTGAGGAAGAAGGCCACGGCGACGCAACCGAAACCGCCCATTTCCAGCCCGGCAAAGGGCAGGCCGGCATACAGGAAGATCAGCAGCACCAGCGGCGGGAAGGCGCGGAAGAAATCCACCCAGGCCATCAGCGGCCAGCGCACCCACTGGACCCGCACGGTGGACAGCAGCGCCAGCACCACGCCGCCGGCGAGGCCCAGCGGCACCACCAGCAGGGACAGCGCCAATGTGTTGCCCAGCCCGGCCAGCAGGATCGGCCAGGCCGCCTTCAGGATGGCGGCGTTGAGAAAGGTCTCGATCATCGCTTCCAGGCGAACCGGGTCTCGATCCAGCGCCCGAGCACCACCACCGGCAGGAACAGCACGAGATACGCCGCCGCCCCAAGCGTGAGCGGGGAGGGGTTGTAGCTGTTCGACACCGCCGACGAGGCCTGGCCCAGGATCTCCGACACCGCCACCACCGAGCCCAGCGCGGTGCCCTTGGTGATGGCGATGGTGCGGTTGGTCAGCGGCGGGATGGTGATGCGCAGCGCCTGCGGCAGCACCACGCCCAGCAGCGTCTGGCCGAAGGACAGCCCGGTGGAGCGCGCCGCCTCCCACTGGCCGCGCGGCACCGCGGTGATGCCGGCCCAGAAGATCTCCTCGGCAAACGCCATCAGCACCAGAGCGAGGCTGATCCAGGTGGACACGAAGCCGGAGGGGACGAGATCGACGCTGGGCAGGCCGAAATAGATCAGCACGATGATGACCAGCGGCGGCAGCGCGCGGAACAGGTCCACCACAAACACGATCAGCCAGTTCAAGGGCCTGATGCCCAGGCTGCGCAACAGCGCCAGCGCCAGCCCGGCGATCAGGCCGGTGACGACGATCAACGCCGCGAGCTCGATGGTGACGAACAGGCCGGAGAGGATGTCGGGCCAGTATTTCGCCATCACCTTCGCATTGAAGAAGGTCTCGACGAAACGGTCCCAGTTGCCCATCAGTGATGCTTGATCTGGCTGATGAAGGCCCGTGTCCGCTCCTGCGCGGGCGCTGCGAAGATCTGCGCCGGCGGTCCGGCTTCGACGATCATCCCTTCGTCCATGAACAGCACCCGGTCGGCGGCGGCGCGGGCGAACCCCATTTCGTGCGACACCACCACCATGGTCATGCCGCTTTCGCGCAGCTCGCGCATCACCTGCAGCACGCTGCCGACCAGCTCGGGGTCGAGCGCGCTGGTCGGCTCGTCGAACAGCATCACCCGCGGCTCCAGCGCGATGGCGCGCGCGATCGCCACGCGCTGCTGCTGCCCGCCGGAAAGCTGGGCGGGCATGTGCCCGGCGCGGTCGGCGAGGCCGACGCGGGCCAGGGCCGCCTGGCCGATCGCGTCGGCCTCGGCCCGGCCGCGCCCGGCGACCTTGCGCAGGGCCAGGGTCACGTTGCCGAGCGCCGTCATGTGCGGATAGAGGTTGAAGGACTGGAACACCATGCCGATGCGCTGGCGGGCGTGGTTGATGTCCGTGCGCGGGTCCAGGAGGTCGATCCCGTCCACCACCACGCTGCCGGAGGACGGCTCCTCCAGCCGGTTCAGGCAGCGCAGCAGGGTGGACTTCCCCGAGCCGGAGGGGCCGATCACGAACACCAGCTCGCGTTCGGCGACCTCCAGGTCGACGCCCTTGAGCACATGCAGGGCGCCGAAATGCTTGTGGATCGCGGTGGCGCGAACGATTGGTGTCGCCGCTGGGGGCGTCACCGCCGGCCTCTCAACCCTGGCACTTCAGCTCGTGCGGGGTGGGGTCGTAGCCGGGCATCCCGGGCACGCCGTAGCCGGGTGTGACCACGCGTTCCAGGTCGTCGGCGGCGGGCGCCACGCCGAACCATTTCTCGGACAGCTTCGCGATCGTGCCGTCCTTCTTCATGCAGTCGAGCGCGTCCTGCATCTGGTTGCGCAGCGCCACGCTGTCCTTGCGGAACGGCGCCGCCCAGTGCGCCTTGGTGTCCTGCAGCACCAGGTCGGCGACGAATTGCGGGTTCTTGCTGGCGGCGTATTTGATCACGGTGTTGCCGCCGAGGGTGGCGTAGGCGCGGCCCGACAGCACCGCCTGGGTCGCGTCCGGCTGGGTGTCGTAGACCTGCACGGTCAAGCCGATCTTCTCGGCCATGCTCCGCGACAGGGTCTCGTACGGCGTGCCCTTGTTCACCGCCACCGCCTTGCCCTTCAGGTCCTCCCACCCTTTGATCGGGGCCGAACCCTTCTTGATGCCGAACTCGTAGGCGGTCCACAGATAGCCCGAGGTGAACAGCATGTTCTCGGCGCGCTCTTTCGTCGCCGTCGTGGGGGCGGCGATGAAGTCGTAGCGGCCGGCCTGCAGGCCCGGGATCAGGCCGCTGAAGCTGGTGCTCTCGATGACGATGTCGCGGTGCATGCGCCGCGCCGCCTCGGTGAACAGATCGACCTGGAAGCCTTCGATGCCGCCGCCCAGCTTCGGCATGGCATGCGGGGCGAAGGTGCCGTCCACGCCGGTGCGCAGCGGCGGCAGGGCGGTCTGGGCGAACGCCGCGCCGGCGCAGAACAGCAGCGCGGCCGCCAGCGACATGCGGCGAAGGATCATCGAGGAGGCTCCCGGTTTTATTGTTTGTCGGCGAACGATGCCGTGTCGCCGGTGCGCCGGCAAGGGCCGTTGCGCCGGGATCTGGAAAATGGCACGCTCGACAGTATGTTGATTTTAATACGACAAATCGTCGTGAAATAACGATGTCCAAAGGAGACAACGCGATGCCCGACCGCAAACCCCTGACCTTCGACCGTCCGCTGCGCGGCCGCATCTATGACAGCATCGCCGAAACCATTGGCAACACGCCGCTGGTGCGCATTCCGCAGATCTGCGCGGACCACGCCATCACCGCGGATATCTGCCTGAAGCTGGAGTTCTTCAACCCGATCGCCAGCGTGAAGGATCGCATCGGCGTCAGCATGATCGTGGCGATGGAGGAGGCCGGAAAGATCGGCCCCGGCGCGGTCATCATCGAGCCGACCTCCGGCAACACCGGCATCGGGCTTGCTTTCGTCTGCGCCGCGCGCGGCTACCGGCTGATCCTGACCATGCCGGAATCGGTGTCGATCGAGCGCCGCAAGATGCTTGGCTATCTTGGCGCCGAGCTGGAGCTGACCCCGCGCGAGAAGGGCATGAACGGGGCGATCGCGCGTGCCAACGAGCTGCTCGCGGCAACGCCGGGTGCGGTGATGCCCAACCAGTTCGCCAACCCCGCCAACCCCGCCATCCACGCCCGTACGACCGCCGAAGAGATCTGGTACGACACCGAGGGCCAGGTGGACGTGGTGGTATCCGGCATCGGCACCGGCGGCACGCTGACCGGCGTGGGGCAGGCCCTGAAGCCGCGCCGGCCCAGCCTGAAGATGATCGCGGTGGAACCGGAGGCGAGCCATGTGCTGTCCGGCGGCGCGCCGGGTCCACACCCGATCCAGGGCATCGGCGCCGGCTTCGTGCCGGAGGTCCTGGATCGCAGCCAGATCGACGAGATCATCCAGGTGGGCAACGACGAGTCGTTCGAGATGGCGCGCCTGCTGGCCCGGCGTGAGGGTATTCCCGGCGGCATCTCCTCGGGTGCGGCGGTGGCGGCGACGTTGAAGCTGGCGCGCCGGCCGGAGATGGCGGGCAAGCTGATCGTGACGATCATCCCGTCCTTCGCCGAGCGCTACATCACCACGGCGCTGTTCGAAGGCTTGTGAGGAGGGGGGCTCAGACGGCGGGCTTCGTGCTCGCCGTCCGGGCCGTGCCGCGCCACATGCGCAGCACCAGCGAGCCGATGATGGCGAAGCCCACGGCGCCCAGCAGCCAGTAGACGCCCTCGGCGCCCAGCCACGCCGCGAGGTACCAGCCAGCGCTGACGAAGCTCGTCGCCCAGATGCCGGCAGCGATGAAGTTCAACACGGCGAAGCGCGCCCAGTTCATCCCCGCGACGCCGCAGGCGGCCGAGGCGACGTTGCGGATGCCGTAGGCGAAGCGGAAGGTCAGCACGAAGGCAACGCCGTAGCGGTCGAGGAAGCTGATGGCTTGCGCCAGGCGGCGTTCGGCGCCCGGGAGGCGGCGCACGGCGCGGGCGCCGTAGCGGCGGCCCAGGGTGAACCACAGCTGGTCGCCCAGGAACGAGCCGATCCAGACGCAGAACGTGAGCATCCAAGGGTCGATCAGGTCGGTGGCGCGTCCTGCCGCTGCGGCCAGCAGCACGAAGGTTTCGCCTTCGAAAAAAGCCCACCCGGCGGCGCCGGCGTAAGCCAGCATCCCCCACTCGGCCCAGAATTCCGCCACCCCGATACCGTCTCCCATCCCGACACCTGACGCGTCAGTGTGCCCCACCATACGGCGACCGCAAGTTGAAAATATGGCTTATCGCGAACCGAAACGGGTTTGCTCCGGAAAGCGTCGTGCCCGCCGTTGCCGTCAGGGGGCTAGGCCTGCTCCGGGAACAGGCCCAGCAATCCGGGTGCGCTGGCGGCACAGCGCCCACGCTCGGTCACCAGGCCGGTCACCAGGCGCGCGGGCGTCACGTCGAAGGCGGGGTTGGCGGCGGGGCTGCTTGTCGGCGTGATCCGCACGGTGGCGATCGAGCCGTCCAGCGCCCGCCCGGTGACAGTCGTCACCTCGTTGCCGCTGCGCTCCTCGATCGGGATCTCCGTGACGCCGTCGGAGACCGTCCAGTCGATGGTCGAGGACGGCACCGCCACCCAGAACGGAACCGCGTTGTCATGCGCCGCCAGCGCCTTCAGGTAGGTTCCGATCTTGTTGGCGACGTCGCCGGTGCGCGTTACCCGGTCGGTGCCGACGATCACCAGGTCCACCTTGCCGCGCTGCATCAGGTGCCCGCCGGCATTGTCGGCGATCACGGTATGGGCCACGCCGTGCTTGCCCAGCTCGAACGCGGTCAGCGCGGCTCCCTGGTTGCGTGGCCGGGTCTCGTCCACCCACACATGCACGTCGAGGCCGCGCTCATGGGCCATGTAGATCGGCGCCAGCGCCGTGCCCCAGTCCACCGTCGCCAGCCAGCCGGCGTTGCAATGGGTCAGCACGTTCACCCGCCGCCCGGTGCGGGACGCGGCCTGTTCGATCAGCTCGACGCCGTGGCGGCCGATGGACTCGCACATCGCCGCGTCCTCGTCGGCGATGGTGGCGGCCTCCTCGTAGGCGGCGCGCACCCGCTCGCCGGTCGCCGTGTTGCGCAACCGGGTCAGCATGCGGTCGATCGCCCAGCGCAGATTCACCGCGGTCGGCCGCGTCTGCGCCAGCATCGCGGCATCGCGCTCCATCGCGGCCGTCGAGGCGTCCTGGCGCAGCGCCAGGCACAGGCCATAGGCGGCGACCGCGCCGATGAGCGGGGCGCCGCGCACCTGCATGGAACGGATGGCGTGCGCCGCCTCGTTCACGCCGGTCAGCCGGATGATGTCCAGCGCCCACGGCAGCCTGGTCTGGTCGAAGATCCGGACCGACCAGCCGTCCTGCTGGTCAACCCACACGCTGCGATACGGGGTGCCATCGATCTTCATCTCAAGAAAGTCCCTGAACTCGTTGGTGTAGAACGCAAACCAAGGTGAACAGCCGGCGCGCTGTCGCAAAGTCGATGGCGACCTTGCCGCCCAGACGCTGCATCATCAACGCCGCTCCCTCGTTGTGCAGGCTGCGGCGGCCCATGTCGATCGCCTGGATGCGCGCCTCGCGGCCTTCCTCGACCGCCTTGATGTGGCTTTCCACCAGCAGCTGGTAGTCCTTGATCAGGCGGCGGAACGGCCCCAGCGCCAGCAGAAGCGTATACAGCGGCGTGTCGTCGATGCGGCGGATGTCGAAGGCGAGCCGGCCCTCCTGGATCGACAGCCGCAGGGCGTAGGGGCCGGGCTCGGCGGCGCCGGATGCGGTGCGGGCGGGCGCGAACCGGTTCTCCGCCTGCAGGTCGGCGACCGCCTGGGCGCGGTCCGCTTCCAGCAGCGGCGACAATCGTGTCAGCGCCTCGCCTTCCAGCGAGATGCGCGCCAGCCTGGCGTCCGGTCCGGCCCTGTCCAGCGTTTCATCCATCCAGCGTGTCATTCCTGCAGCCGGTCATCCGTCCGGTTCGGACTTGAGCAGCCCCAGCTTCAGCATCAGCCCCACCGTGGCCCCCTTGATCGGCCGCAGCAGCGCCAGCGACAAGGCCAGGGTCAATGGCACCCAGATCGCCGCGTGCACCCATAGCGGCGGCGTCTCAGCCTTCTCCAGCCACAGCATGCCCGGCACGACGATGTGGCCGACCACGACGATGGTGAAATAGGGCGGCGCGTCATCGGCGCGCGCCTGCCCCAGCGGCGCGTGGCAGTTGGTGCATTCCGCCACCACCCGCAGGTAGCCGGCGAACAGGCTGGTCTTGCCGCAGGCCGGGCAACGGCAGGCGAAGCCGCGCCCGAGCGCGGTCAGCAGCGGCGGCAGGGGCCAGGGCGGCTGCTTCGGGGTTCGGTCTGGGTGCCATTGGACCGGCGTGATCTCGGACAGGAGCTTGGCTTCCATGCGGGACGGGTTTCGGGTGCGGCATGCCAAAATGGGCCACCGCAGTGCAGCATTACTTGATTTGGCCGCCCCTGACGATCAAGGATTCGCGGATGGCACGGATCCTCATCGTCAATCCCAACTGCAACGGCGATTGCAGCGCCGGCATCTCCGCGGCCGTGGCGCCGTTCCGCCTGCCCGGCGGGCCGGCGCTGGACGTGGCGACTCTGGCCGAGGGGCCGCCGGCCATCTATTCCTGGCGCGACTGGCATGGCGTGGTGGAGCCGCTCTGCCGGCTGGTGGAGCGCGAGGCGGCGGACCTGTTCGTCATCGCCTGCGCCTCCGATCCCGGCATCGAGGCGGTCCGCGCCGCCACGCCCCGCCCGGTCCTGGGCGTGTTCCGCTGCGCCGTGGCCGCCGCCGCGGCGCGGGCCGAGCGGTTCGGCGTGATCGCGCTGGTGAACGCCTCGAAGGCGCGGCATTTGGCCGCTCTCCGGGCGATGGGCCTGGAGGGGCGCTTGGTCACGGAGATCGCCCTGAACGTGACGATGGAGACGCTGCTCGATCCGCACGCCGCCCAGGCCCGGCTGATCGAGGCGGGCCGCGCCCTGGTGGCCCAGGGCGCGCAGGTGGTGATCCTGGGCTGCACCGGCATGGCGCAGCACCGGCCGTTCATCGAGGCGGCCATCGGCGTCCCGGTGATCGAGCCTTGCCAGGCCGCCGCCGGCCAGGCGCTGGCAGTGGTGATGGCGGATATTGCGCCAATGACGTTGGCGGCGGATTAGCCGGGGCCGAAGGCCGGACAGCCGTGCCTGCGGTCTCTCGCGGGCGGCTGTCCCGCTACGGTGCGGCGTCCGCCGCCGGCAGGCGCCCTGCTGTCAGGCGGTGGTGTCGAGCGCGCGGGTGCTCCTGGTCGCGGTGGCGGCCGCGGCCTTGGCTTCGGTCGCGTCGTTGTCGCCATCCCCGTCATCGCGTTTCACCGTGGGCGGCTGTGCGTGCTGGATGGCCGGGGGCGAACTGGACGAGATGCCTGAGATGCTCATGGAGCGGAAACCTTCTGCAAGGGAGATGCGGAATTTTTCCGCTGGACCGTCGGTGTTTCGTCCGCCGGTGATGCGGATTATTCCGCCCCTTTGCTAATGCCGGCTTAATACCAGAGGCTACGGCTTCGACCACACCGGCGGTTCGACCGCGCCCACCTGCCCGGTGATGCGGCCATAGGCTTCCGGCCGCCGGTGCTTGTCGAAGGCGAAGATCGTCGTGCGGCCCAGGCGGCACATGTCGAGGTCGCAATCCGCGGTGATCAGCTCGTCATCCCAGCTGGTCGCCTGGGCCATGATCTCCCCTTGCGGGTTGACGATGATGGAGTGGCCGAACAGTTCGCAGCCGTCTTCGGTGCCCGCCTTGGCCACCGCCACCGCGAAGGTCGCGTTCTGGTAGGCGCCGGCCTGCACCGACAGGTGGCTGTGGAACACCCGCAGGTGATGCGCCTCGAAGCCGGCTGCCGCCTGGTTCGTGCTGGGTGTGTTGTAGCCGACCATCACCAGCTCGACGCTCTGCAGCCCCAGCACGCGCCAAGCCTCGGGCCAGCGGCGGTCGTTGCAGATCATCATGCCCATGTTCACGCCGGGCTGCCCGCCCATCGGCGCGCGGATCACGGGAAAGCCGAGATTGCCGACCTCGAAATAACGCTTCTCCAGGTGCTGCACGGCGCGGTTGGGGTCGAACTCGGCGTGGCCGGGCAGATGAACCTTCCGGTATTTCAACAGAATCTCGCCGGCGGGGCTGACCAGGATGGCGGTGTTGAAATGGCGGCGGCGGACGAGGCCGGCCGCGTCGGCCTCCTGCGCGATCTCGGCATAGCCGAGATGGAAGCCGATGCCGTAGCGCCTGGCGGCCGCGAACAGCGGGGCGGTTTCGTTCGAGGGCATGCTCTCCTCGAACCAGCGATCGGCCTCGGCGCGATCGGCGTGGTAGTGGCGCGGAAAGAACGTGGTCAGCGCCAGCTCGGGATACACCACCAGCTCGGCGCCGCGTTTGTGCGCGCGCTCCATCAGCCGGACCATGCGGTCGACCGCGACCGCGCGCGACTCGCTTTTCTGGATCGGCCCGAGCTGTGCGGCCGCGACGGTGAGAATGCGGGACATGTCGCTACTCCGGCGCCGTCGCGCCGACCTGGCCGGTGATCGGGCCGTACCAGTGCGGGCGGCGATGGGCCGCGAAATTGAACATCTTCTCCTTGCCCTGGCGGCAGGCATCGAGGTCGCAATCGGCGATGATGACCTCGTCGGCCAGCGATTTCGTTTCCGCCACCACGCGCCCGTTGGGATCGACGATGCAGGAGCCGCCGATCAGTCCCGATCCGTCCTCGTTGCCTGCCTTCGCCACCGTCACCGCCCAGGTGGCGTTCATGTAGGCGTTGGCCTGTGCGACCAGTTGCGAGTGGAATGTCCGCACCCCGGCATCCTCGCTGTCGCCGCCATTGGGGTCGTAGGCGGCGGAGTTGTAGCCGATGCACACCAGCTCGACGCCGCGCAATGCCAGCACGCGCCAGCCCTCTGGCCAGCGGCGGTCGTTGCAGATCATCATGCCCAGCACCGCCCGGCCCAGCGAGTCCGGCCCGCGGAAGGTGGGGAAGCCGGTGTCGCCGTATTCGAAATAGCGCTTCTCCAGCTGCTGGAAGCGCACGCCCGCACGCGGTTCCACGCTGCCGGGCAGATGCACCTTGCGGTACTTGCCGATCGTCGTGCCGTCGGGTGCGACCAGCACGGCGCTGTTGAAGCGCTTGCCTTCAGGCGTCAGCTCGGCGTAGCCGATGTTGAAGCCGACGCCGAGCTCGCGCGCGCGGTCGAACAGCGTCTGCACGTTCGGGTTGGGCATGGCGCGCTCGAAATACGTGTCGAGCTCCTGCGTGTCGGCGATGAACCAGCGCGGGAAGAACGTGGTGAACGCGAGCTCGGGGAACACGACCAGCTTCGCGCCGCCTGACGCGGCCGTCTCCAGCAGCGCGATCAGCCGGTCGAGCGTGTGCCTGCGCGTGTCGGCCTTCTGCGTCGGTCCCATCTGGGCGCCGGCGACGCGGATGATGCGGGACACGTCAGTGCACCTGCCGCTTGACGAACTGGCCGCTGCCGGCGGTGGCCAGCACCTCCGCTCCGTCCCAGATGGTGCGCCCGCGCAGCACTGTCGCGGCCACGCGCGCGCGCATCCGTCGGCCGTGATAGGGCGACCAGCGCATCTCCGGCCGGTCCTGGATGGTGGCTTCGTCGAAGGCGTAGTCGGCGCGTTCGAGCACCAGCAGGTCACAGTCGCTGCCGACGCGGATGGCGCCCTTCTTCGGATACAGGCCGTGCAGCTTGGCGCTGCGCTCGGCGCAATAGGTGGCCATCAGCGTCGGCGACAGGCCGCGCTCGTCCAGCAGCGTGAACATCAGAGGCGCATACGACTGCAAGCCGGTGAGCCCGGCGCCGTTGGCGAAGATGTCCGGCGAGCCCTTGCGGTCGGCGGGCCATGGCGCGTGATCGGTGGAGACATAGGCGATCTTGTCGTCCTGCAGGCAGGCCCACATGCGCTCCACCTCGTCCGCGGTGCGGAACGGCGGATTGCACTTGCCGCGCCCGCCGAGGCGGACGATGTCGTCCTCGGTCATGCACAGGTACTGGATGCAGGCCTCGCCGGTGGCGTTGAACCCGGATTGACCGCCCATGCGGCGGAACACCTCGGCGATCTCGAAGCCGCGGGCCAGCGACGAATGCGCGATGTGCACGTGCGCGCCGGTCTGCAGCCCGATCTCGAAGATTTCCAGGTCGGCCATAGTCTCGGCCAGCGGCGGGCGGGTGCGGCAATGCATGATGGCATCGGTCTTGCCTGCGGCCTTCGCCTCCGCGGTGAGGCGCTCCACCAGCTCCTGGTCCTCGTTGTGCACGGCTACCGGCAGGCCGGTCTTGGCGATCTCGCGGAACGCCGCAACCATGGTGGGGTGGTCGATGCGCGGGAAGCGAACGGCGTCGTATTCATATGTGGACAGCTTGAACGCCGAGACGCCGGCCGCCGCCAGGCCGGCGATCGCCTCGACGCCGCCGGTCTTGCGGATGGTGCCGTACAGCGCGACGTCGACATGCGCGAGCCGCTGCACCCAGCCGATCTTGTCCGCCAGCACGCTTGCATCGGTGACCGGCTGCGGCACGTCATAGGGCATATCGACGCAGGTGGTCACGCCGCCGGCGGCGGCACTGCGCGTCGCGCCCTCGATGCCGGCCCAGCCGATGGCCGACGAGGTGTGCATGTGGCCGTCGACCAATCCCGGCAGGATCATGCGCCCGCCATGATCGACGATCTCGCCTGCCGGGGGCGGCGCGCCCTGGCCGATGGCGGCGATCGTCTCGCCGCGCACGGCCACGTAACCGTTCCTGACGATCTCGGACGCCGTCACGACGTCGCCCAGGAACACGCAATCGAATGGTGCGGACACTTATATATGGACCCTCTGCTGGGGGCCGCGCTTGCCGTTACGGGCGCGCGACACTAGGAAAGCGGTGTTTTCGCCAAGGTATGGGCCCCAACGCTAGACCGCGCACGCGACGACGCCAATCCCGCTCGCCGCGCACCCCGGAGGAGTTACAGATGAAGTTGCACGACGTGAAGGTGTATCCCTCGAAGGCTCACCTCAAGCGCGAGGACCAGCTTGCCTGGAAGATCGCGGGTGTCGCTGCCGACAAGGTGGCGGTGCCGAAGGACACGACGGAGATGATCGCGAACCGGATCATCGACAACGCCGCCGTCGCCATCGCCGCGATCAACCGCCGCCCCGTCACCTCCGCACGCGGCATGGCGCTCGGGCATCCGCGCAAGGACGGCGCGACGGTGTTCGGCGTCGCCTCCGGCAAGCGGGTGAGCCCGGAATGGGCCGCCTGGGCGAACGGCGCCGCGGTGCGCGAGCTCGACATGCACGACACCTTCCTGGCCGCCGACTACGCGCATCCCGGCGACAACATCCCGCCGATCCTCGCGGTGGCACAGACGATGGGACGGTCGGGCAGGGACCTGATCCGCGGCCTGGCCACCGGCTACGAGATCCATATCGACCTGGTGCGCGCGATCTGCCTGCACGAGCACAAGATCGACCACATCGCGCATCTGGCGCCGGCACAGGCCGCCGGCATCGGCACGCTGCTCGGGCTGAAGCAGGACGTGATCTACCAGGCGGTGCAGCAGGCCGTGCATGTCAGCTTCACCACGCGCCAGTCGCGCAAGGGCGAGATCAGCAGCTGGAAGGCCTTCGCCCCCGCCCATGCCGGCAAGCTCGCGGTCGAGGCCGTGGATCGCGCGATGCGCGGCGAGGGCGCGCCCAGCCCGGTCTACGAGGGCGAGGACAGTGTGATCGCCTGGATGCTCGATGGCCCCAACGCGCACTACAACGTGCAGCTGCCGGAAGCGGGAGAGGCCAAGCGCGCCATCCTCGACAGCTACACCAAGGAGCACAGCGCCGAGTACCAGAGCCAGGCGCTGATCGACCTTGCCTTCAGGATGCGCGAGCAGATCGCCGATCTCGGCCAGATCGAGAAGATCGTGCTGCACACCAGCCATCACACCCACTACGTGATCGGCACCGGCGCCAACGACCCGCAGAAGATGGACCCGAAGGCCAGCCGCGAGACGCTGGACCACTCGATCATGTACATCTTCGCCGTCGCCCTGCAGGACGGACGCTGGCACCACGTCGATTCCTATGCTCCCAGGCGCGCCGGCCGCAAGGACACGGTGGAGCTGTGGCACAAGATCGAGACCCGCGAGGATCCGGAGTGGACGCGCCGCTATCATTCCCGCGACCCCAACGAGCTGGCCTTCGGCGGCCGGGTCGAGGTGTTCATGAAGGACGGCAGCACGCTGGTGGATGAACTCGCGGTCGCCAACGCGCATCCGCTGGGCGCCAGGCCGTTCGGCCGCGAGGACTATATCCGCAAGTTCCGCACGCTGACGGACGGCATCATCACCACCCGCGAGGCCAACCGCTTCCTGGAGGCGGCGCAGGACGTGGCGAAGCTGCCGGCGGGCGAGTTGCACCGGCTGAACGTGGCGTTGCCCGCGGACCTGCTTGCGGCCAGCAAGCCCGGCATCTTCTGAAAGGGAGGACATCGTGAGCGAGACGATCAACAAGCCGAAGAAGTCGGTGGCGCTGTCCGGCGTGCCGGCCGGCAACACCGCGCTGTGCACGGTGGGACGCACCGGCAACGACCTGCACTACCGCGGCTACGACATCCTCGACATCGCCGAGACCTGCGAATTCGAGGAGATCGCCCATCTGCTGGTGCACGGGCGCCTGCCGAACGCCGCCGAGCTTGCCGCCTACAAGGCCAAGCTGCGCTCGCTGCGCGGATTGCCGGCGGCGGTGAAGGCGGTGCTGGAGGCGACGCCGGCGGCGGCGCATCCGATGGACGTGCTGCGCACCGGCGTCTCCGCGCTTGGCTGCACGCTGCCGGAGAAGGAGGACCACAACCACGCCGGCGCCCGTGACATCGCCGACCGGCTGATGGCCAGCCTCGGTTCGATGCTGCTGTACTGGTTCCACTATTCCCAGGGCGGCCGGCGCATCGAGGTGGAGACCGACGACGACAGCATCGCCGCGCATTTCCTGCACCTGCTGCACGGCAAGGCGCCCGGTGCTTCCTGGGTGCGCGCCATGCAGACCTCGCTGAACCTGTATGCCGAGCACGAGTTCAACGCCTCGACCTTCGCCTGCCGCGTGGTGGCGGGCACCGGGTCGGACATGTACTCGGCAATCACCGCGGGCATCGGCGCGCTGCGCGGGCCGAAGCATGGCGGCGCCAACGAGTTCGCCTTCGAGATCCAGAAGCGCTACGCGACACCCGACGAGGCGGAGGCCGACATCCGTGCCCGCGTGGCGAACAAGGAAGTGATCATCGGCTTCGGCCATCCCGTCTACACGATCTCCGATCCGCGCAACCAGATCATCAAGGGCGTGGCGCGCACGCTGTCGCAGGAGGCGGGAAGCCTGCACATGTTCGAGATCGCCGACCGGATCGAGGCAGTGATGGCCGACACCAAGCGGATGTTCGCGAACCTCGACTGGTTCAGCGCGGTCTCGTACCACATGATGGGCGTGCCGACGGCGATGTTCACGCCGCTGTTCGTGATCTCGCGCACCTCCGGCTGGAGCGCGCATGTGATCGAACAGCGCGTCGACGGCAAGATCATCCGCCCGACGGCGAACTATGTCGGCCCCGAGGACCTTGCGTTCGTGCCTCTCTCCGCGCGCGGTTGAGCGAACGCGAAGGGCGCGTATCGCACGCTGCTTCAGGCCCGCAGGATCTGCATGCGCCGCGGCGGAAAGGCCGCGGCGCATTTTTTCGTGCGCAATCCGGCAAGCAACGATTGCTTTTTATTGACATTCGCGTACGAGACAGCGGATAGCGGTGACTGGCACGCATGCGTCCGATTCGCGATTCGTCAACTGGCTTCGGCATATGCGTGCGCAAGGGAAGGTACGGTCGATGGGCCGCAGACTCATCCGGTACTCGCGCAGCACATCGCGCATCGGCGCCGGGAGGGATGTTGCCCGCCGCAGGCCGAAGACATCGATGCGCAAGACGTCTTGCCGAGGCGGCGCGCTGCGCATCGACGTCCGCGGCGTGCCGGATCGGTCGGGTCGTCGCCATGCTTCGGACGCAATCGCGCCGCAGCATGATTGCCGGTTCGAAGCGATGGATCCGGTCCGTGGCCGCTCCCGTCAGGCGGCGCTTGCATGTTGCGGAACTGGCCGCTCAGGTTGCCGTTCGGACAGCCGGCGTATCCCATCACGGCAGACAAGGAGTTCCTTAACGTGAGCAACGAAGAAACCAAGACACCCCAAGCCATGGCCCTGGCCATGCGTGCGGCGACGAAGAAGGCGGCTCCGAAGAAGGCAGCCGCGAAGAAGCCGGCGGCGAAGAAGGCCGCGGCTCCCAAGAAGGCGGCGAAGCCGGCGGCGGCGAAGGCTGCCGTGAAGAAGGCGGCGGCGCCGAAGAAGGCGGCCACAGCGGCGAAGAAGCCGGCTGCCAGGAAGGCTGCCGCGCCGAAGAAGGCAGCGGCTGCCCCGAAGAAGGCCGCGGCCCCGAAGAAGGCGGCTGCTGCGAAGAAGGTGACCGCTGCGAAGAAGGTGGCGGCGCCGAAGAAGGCGGCTGCTGCGGCGAAGAAGCCCGCGGTCCGCAAGGCCGCTGCGCCGAAGAAGGCGGCTGCTGCGCCGAAGCGGGCGACGGCGGCCGCGCCGAAGCGGGCTGCTGCTTCGCGCAAGACTGCCGCGGCCAAGCCGGCCGTGCGGCGTACCCGCAAGCCGGCGGCCGAGGCTCCGACACCCGGGCCCACCACGACCGAGACCTCGAACTGAATCGAGGCCAGAGTCCGGCGTCACATGCGAAGGGCGCCCCGGCAACGGGGCGCCCTTTCCATATCGGGGATCGCCGGTGGGGATCGCCTGTGCGCCGCTATGGGCGCTACGCGAACGTCGCCAGCAGGTCGTCGACCTGGGTTGCGGTCAGCAACCGCGGTGCGGCGCCGCGCAGCAGCAGGAACAGCTTGGCCGCCTCTTCCAGTTCCTCGGCGGCATAGACGGCATCGGTCAGGGTCTTTCCTGAAACCACCGGTCCATGATTGGCCAGCAGCACCGCGCGCGCGTCACGTGCCGCCGCATGGATCGCCGGCTCCATCGCCGGATCGCCGGGGCGGTAATACGCAATGATGGGCATGCTGCGGCCGACGCGCATGACGAAATACGGCGTCAGCGGCGGGATCGGGTTCGCCGCGTCCACATCGGGCAGGCACGCGACCGCGGTGGCCATGGTGGAATGCAGATGCACTACTGCCCCCGCATCCGGCCGCGCCGTGTAGACGGCGCGGTGCATGAACACTTCTTTCGAGGGCTTGTCGCCGGATACGTGCATGAACGCGCGGTCCAGCCGCGACAGCCGCGCCGGATCCAGCCGCCCGAGCGAGGAGTTGGTGGGCGTGATGAGGTAGCCGTCATCCAGCCGCACGCTGATATTGCCGGCGCTGCCGACGGAGAATCCGCGTGCGAACAGGCTGCCGGCGAGTTCCACCAGCAGCAGGCGCGTTTGCGCTTCGGTCATGGCCGTTCCTGTGCGGTTGCGTCCAGCATGGCGAAGGATTTGAGGAAGAAGTCGCGGGCGCCGAAATTGCCGGATTTCAACGCCAGCAGCATCGGCGTGAGTCCGGCCCCCGGCGCGCCCTCGGCGTAGGTCCAGGGCACGCCTGGATCGATCTCCGCGCCGATGCGCAGCGAGCGCACGCCCAGCCGCGTCACCACTGCGCCGGAGGTCTCGCCGCCCGCCACCACCATGCGGCGCACGCCGCGCTGCACCAGGGCGCCGGCGATGTCGGCCAGCGCATGCTCCACCAGCGCGCCCGCGGCCTCGCGTCCCAGCTTCGCCTGCAGCGCCGCGACCTTTTCGGGCGGCGCGCTGGCGGCGATGACGATTGGCGCAGCCCCGAGCTTGCCGTCTGCCCAGGCGAGCGCCTGCCGCGCCAGCTCCCTGGCATCCGGCACGCTCAGCGGATCGAGCTCCAGCGTCGGCACATGTTCGCGCGCGGTGCCGATCTGGAACAGCGTGGCGCGCGAGCAGGAGCCGGCCAGCACGGCGGCGGGCCCATGCACCTCCGGCAGTGCGCCGGGATCGCGCAATGCCGGCAGCAGTCCTTTGCGGCGGAAATTCTCGGGCAGGCCGATCGCCACCCCGGAGCCGCCGGTGAGCAGCGCGTGCTCCGCCGCCGCTTCGCCGATCGCATGCAGATGCGCATCGCTCACTGCATCGACGATGGCGTAGCGCCGTCCCTGTTCCTTCAGCGCGGTCATGGCGCGGCGGATCGCGGCGGCGCCCTGGTCCACCGCCGCGAACGGCACCAGGCCCACCGTGCCGTCGGTCTGGCGCGACAGCACGCGCACCAGATTGGCATCCGTCATCGGCGTCAGCGGATGCTTTTCCATGCCGCTCTCGTTCAGCAGCGCGCTGCCGACGAACAGGTGGCCCTGGTAGACGCTGCGGCCATTGGCGGGGAAGGCGGGGCAGGCGAGGGCAAAGCCACAGCCGAGCGCTTCGACCAGCGCGTCGGCGACTGGGCCGATATTGCCCTGGTCGGTGGAATCGAACGTGGAGCAGTATTTGAAGAAGAACTGCCGGCAGCCGGCCTGCCGCAGCCAACGCAGCGCCGCCAGGCTCTCGCCGACCGCCTGGCGCACCGGCGCCGTGCGCGACTTCAGCGCCACGATGACGGCGTCGGCGTCCGGCACCGGATCGCCGGCGCCGGGCACGCCGATCAGTTGCACGGCGCGCATGCCGTTGCGCACGAGCATGGAGGCGAGGTCGGTCGCGCCGGTGAAGTCGTCGGCGATGCAGCCGAGCAGTGCCATGGCATTATTCCCGTTGTAAGGCCCTGGGTTGGCGGGCCGATTCAGCCGGCGCCCGAAACCGGCGCCGGCATCAGCCCGCTGGAGGCAGCGCCAGAATGTCGCGGTGGCCGATGCGGATGGCAAGCCGCGCCATCGCGGCCTGGCGCAGCCGCACCTGCTCCCAGGCCGCGATATCGCTGCGCCGCCCGGGCAGATGCGCCGCGGCGACCCGGGCATGCCCGTCCACCAGCGCGGACAGCATCGCGGCCGCGGTCGGCGGGATGCACCAGTCCGACGCCGCCGACGACACCGCGAAGCCGTGCGCCGCGAGCGCTTCATGCAGCACCGCCGGCGCGCGTGGCCCCAGCGCGGGGCCGAAGCCCTTGTCGCGGCCCTGATCGCGGCGAAAGCCGCTGGAGACCACGCGATCCAGCTTGTGCGCGGGCCGGAAGGCATCGCGCCCGTCGACGCTCAGGCAGGCCAGCAGCGGCGTGCGCAGGGCCGCTACGAAGCGGCCGATCCAGGCGGCGGACACCAGGTCCAGCAACGCACTGCATACCACGGCGTCCGTGTGCGCCAGCGGCATCGTTTCGGGCGCGCCGGCCAGGTCGGCGATCACGGCGTCCACCCGCCACGCGCCGGACGGCGTGTCGATCAGCAGCGCGCGCGAACCGGCGACGCCCGCTGCCGTGACGGTGAAGCCATTGGCCTCGGCCCATGCGGCGGTATCCGCGAAGGCGCGCGCGAGCAGGTCGGCATCGGCGTCGGCGAAGGTCCAGGCCTGCGCCCGGCCGATGATCGGCGCCAGCCAGCGGAACAGGCTGCCGGTGCCTGCCCCCAGATCCAGAAGGCGTGGCCGCGCCGGCAGCATGGCCGACAGGCGCTGCGCCAGTGCGGCACTCCGCGCCATCGCATCGAAGGGTGCGCGCAGCGCCAGCCAGTCGCCGTCGAAGGTCTCGGTCACCCCCGCCCCTGCGTCACGCCAGCGCCGCGGCGAAGGCGCGTGCCTGCGTCGTCCAGTCCGGCAGCGTCTGCCCGATTTTCCAGGCGGCGCCCGCGGCATCGTGGCGCAGGGGGACGTCGAAAATCAGCCGGCGCAGCGATTTCGACAGGGTTACCTCGTCGCCCGGCGCGCAGACCACGCCGGCCTGCGGTGTCACCAGCGCACCCGCGGCGCCGCCCGCGGTCACCGCCACCGGCAGCCCGCGCTTCAGCGCTTCGGCGACGGCCATGCCGTAGCCCTCGTACTGCGTCGCCAAAGCGAACACGTCGGCCTGCTGCCAGAGCGCCTCCAGCGCCTCGTCCTCGATTTCGCCGGCGAACGTCACGCGCTGGGAGACGCCCAGTTCCGTCGCCAGTGCCTGCAGCGACCGCGCGTGCACGGGGTCGCGCGGCGCGCCGGCAATGGTCAGGCGCCAGTCGAGGTCGAACAGCCGCGCCAGCGATCGCAGCAGCACGTCATGGCCCTTGCGCGGCACCAGCGTGCCGACGGACAGGATCTCGCAGCCGGGGCCGCCGGAGCCGGGGCTGCGCGGCGCGTCGTCGGTGCCCGGCACCACCACGGCGATGCGTGCCGGGTCCACGCCGAACTCCGCCGCGAGGCGTTCGGCGGTCGATTCGCTGGTCACGATCACCCGGGCGAGCCTGGGCATCAGCAGCTGCTCGACGGCGCGCAGCCGGTCGCGATCCTGCTCGGTCCTGCCGGTTTCCAGCGCCGTCGGATGATGGATGAGCCCCACGGCCTTGCGCGCGGAGAGCGCGCCGGCCAGCGCCTCGAAGGCCGGCAGGCCGAGCCCGTCGATCACCGGCACGGTATCCGCGGGCAAGGCGCCCCACGCTGCCCGCGCGGCGGCGGCCGCATTGGCATCGGCCAACGGATGGCGTCCGGCGAGCTCGACCGCAGCGGCGTCGTGGCCGGCCGCGCGCAGGCCCGCGATCATGCGCCGGTCATACGAATAGCCGCCGGATATGGCGGCGAGCGGCGCCGGGACGATCAAGGCCGCGCGCATCAGCCGATCTCCGCCTCAAACGCGGCCCAGGCCACTGGGCTTTCGCGCAACAGCACCTTCAGCCCCGTCACCGCCTTGCCGCCATCGCCCATGGCGCCGCTGCGGCACGCCGCGGCCAGCAGCGAATGGATGTGCTGCGCCATGAATTCGGTTGTGGTGTTCCGGCCCGCCAGCGCCGGCACTTCGTCGAGGTTGCTGTAATCGACGGTGTCGAGGACCCGTCGCAGCTCGGTCTTGGCCAGGCCGATATCGATCAGCAGGTTCAGATGGTCCAGCTTCGGCGCGCGGAACTCCGCCTCCACCGCATAGGTCGCGCCGTGCAGGCGCTGGGCCAGCCCGAATTCGGCGCCGCGGAAGCTGTGCGCGATCATGATGTGGTCGCAGACCGTCAGACTGAACATGCGGAATTCCCATAGGTGACGACATGGCAGAGCCCGCCCGCGAGCAGGTCGCCCATGCGCGCGGGCAGGTCGTCGAAAGCGGTGACGGATTCGACGAGCGAGTCGTAGGCAGGATCGGCCAGCAGCGACAGTGCCAGGCCCAGCCGCTGGCCATGGCTGCGCCGCCCGCGCATGGCCGGCGCCACGCTGCCCACCTGCGTCGAGACCAGGCGCAGGCGCCGCTGGTGGAACGCCTCGCCCAGCGGCAGAGCGGGGACGCGGTCGGCGAACCAGCTCGCCTCGACGATGCGCGCCTCGAACGCCGCATGATCGAGTGCCAGGCGCAGTCCGGCCTCGCTGCCGGAGGCGTGCACGATCAGTTCCTGTTCCTCGGGTGCGCCGTCAGGAGGGGCGAAGGTGCAGCCGAAGCGTTCGGCGAGCACGGCGCGGCCGGGATCGATGTCGGTGACGGTGACGGCGGCGCCGGGGATGCGCGCCAGCAGCGACGCGGTCAGCAGTCCGACAGCGCCGGCCCCTACCACCATCATCCGCTCACCGGGCAGCGGCGCCGCATCCCACAGGATGTTCAGCGCCGTCTCCATGTTGGCGGCCAGCACCGCGCGCGGCGTGGGTACCGCATCGGGCACCGGCACGCACATGGCGGCCGGTGCGTTGAAGACGTCCTGGTGCGGATGCAGCACGAAGACCCGCCTCCCGGCATCGGTCAGGCCGACGGCGCTGTATCCGTATTTCACCGGAAACGGGAAGGCGCCGTCCATCAGCGGCGCGCGCATAACGGCGTACTGGCTCGGCGGCACCCGGCCGGCGAACACGGTGGCTTCGGTGCCGCGCGAGATCCCGCTCGCGATCATGCGGATGCGCAGTTCCTCGGGGCCGGGTGCGCGCAGCGTTTCCGGCCGGATCTCGCCGCGACCTGGCGCCACGGTCCAGAAGGCGCGCGCGGCCGTCATCGGCGTGCCGCCTTCAGCGCGATGTCCAGCAGCAGGTCGTCGCCCAGCCGGTGCAGCGTCCAGTTCAGCCGGATGCCGTCTTCCGGGCGGCTGACCCCGGGCAGAGTGAAGGCGGGAATGCCGCAGCCCAGCAGCAGCGGCGCCACCGTCACGTGCAGCCGGTCCAGCACGCCGGCGGCGAGGAAGCGCGAGACGGTGACGCCGCCGCCCTCGATGAAGATTCGCCGCACCCCACGCGCCCGCAGTGCCGCGACCACGGCGCCGGGATCGAGCCCGCCGCCGGCCGCACGCGGCAACCGCACGACCTCGGCGGTGCCGAGCCGTGTCGGCCCGTCAGCATCCTCGGCGCACAGCAGCAGGGTCGCGGGCCCGCCGCGGAACACGCGGTAGCCGTCATCCAGCCGCCGGTCGGCATCGACGACCACGCGCACCGGCGACGGCCCCTGGCAAAGCCGCGTGGTCAGCAGCGGATCGTCGGCGCGCACGGTGGCCGCACCCACCAGGACGGCGTCGAACAGCGCGCGCAGCCGGTGGGTGTGCAGGATGTCCTGTTGCCCGCTGATCCAGAACGAGGTGCCGCTCGGCGTGGCGATGCGCCCATCGAGCGTCTGGGCGATGCGGCCGAGCACGAAGCATTCATCTGCGGCATCTGGTGATGCGAGCAGGGGGGCGTAAAGCGGCGCTGCCGCCACCGCCGCGGGATCGCGCGACAAGATGCGCTGCCAGCCGGCATCGTCGATCTTGCCCTGCGCGCGGATCGTATCGGTGCGATCGGTGTCCATGCAGCGCCGCCACTATCATGCGCGCGCCCGGGCCGGTAGTGGCCGGGTGGCCGCAACGCCGGCGGATCAGGCGCGGGCCGACAGGCTCACCGGCGGCATCTGCCGCGGTCCCGCTATGCCGCCGCCGGCGGTGTAGCGCGGCACGCCGCCAGCCGCCTTCGGGATCGCGCCGACGATCACGTCGATCACGCGGCCCTGCACGGCCATGGCGCGTTCCAGCAGGCGCTTGTTCTCATCGGCCAGGTCGCGCAGCCGGCCGGCGACCTGCCCGGCCAGGCGCTGCTGTTGCCCCGCCGGCGATGCATTCGCGGCCGCGGCTGCCGTCCGGGCCGCGGCGAAGGCATCGGCGGCGCGCTGCTTCTGCTCCAGCAGGCGCATCGCCGCGGGCAGGTCCATCGCGGCCAGCGCCTTGTTCTCCTGCGCCAGCGTGTCGGCCAGCGCGACGGCGGCATCGATCAGGTCCTGGGTGACGGAAGCAGTCATGCGGCGGGCTCCGTGGCGGCTTCCTGCAGGCGCAGGATCTGGTGGAATACGGGCACGGCGAGGCCAAGCCCGCCATGCGCGGCAACGTGTTTCGCGACTTCCTGCGTCAGCATCGGCTGCCAGGCGGACTCGCCGTCGCCGCCGCCGAACGGGCCATGCGCGGTGTCGACGCTGTCGAAGATCGGCGCCAGCAACTGGCCCAACGCCATCGCCTCGAAATCCTGCGCGGCCTTCCAGGCCTTCGCCGCCCCGGGCTGCGCCAACTGCACGGCGTCGGGTGGCCCCTGGGGTGTGGTGACGATGCCGGCCATCAGCGCACCTGCAGCTCGGCCTGCAGCGCGCCGGCGGCCTTGATCGATTGCAGGATGCTGATCATGTCGCGCGGCCCCACGCCGAGCGCGTTCAGGCTGGCCACCAGGTCGCGCAGCGTGAAGTTGGCGTTGAGGATGCCCAGCTTCTTGTCCGCGCCGTCATCCACCTGCACGTTGGTGCGGTTGACCGTGGTTGTGGTGCCATTCGACAGCGGCCCGGGCTGGCTCACCTCCGGCGTCTCGGTAACGCGGATGGTCAAGTTGCCCTGGGCGATCGCCACCGTGCTGACGCGCACATTGGCGCCCATGACGATGGTGCCGCTGGCCTCGTCGATCACCACCACGGCAGGACTGTCCGGGGCGACCCGCAGATCCTCGATGCGCGCCAGCGCGTCCACCACGTCGCGGCCCGCCAGATCGAGCGCCACGGTCCGCGGATCGGTGGCGCGGGCAGGGGTGCCGCCCAACGCCCGGTTCACCGCCTCGGCCATGCGCCGTGCGGTGGTCAGGTCCGGATTGCGCAACCCCAGCCGCAAGGCGGGCTTGGAGGCGAGCTGATAGCCCACCTCGCGCTCCACCGTGGCGCCGTTGGCGATGCGCGCCGAGGTCGGCACCCCGCGGGTCACCGACGCATTGGCCCCGCGCGCCGCGATCGCCCCGGTGGCCAGCGCTCCCTGGGCGACCGCGTAGACCTCGCCGTCGGCGGCCAGCAGGGGGGTGACCAGCAGCGTGCCGCCGCTCAGGTCCTTGGCGTCGCCCAGGGCGGAGACGGCCACGTCGATGCGGCTGCCGGTGCGGGCGAAGGCGGGCAGGCTGGCGGTGACCATCACGGCCGCCACGTTCTTCGTCTGCAGCCTGGCTTCCTGGTCGCGCGTGTTCACGCCCAGGCGCTCCAGCATGCCGATCAGCGACTGCCGGGTGAACACCGCCGAATCCAGCTTGTCACCGGTGCCGTTCAGCCCGACCACCAGGCCGTAGCCGACCAGCTGATTCTCGCGCACGCCCTCGACATCGGCGATGTCCTTGATGCGCACCTGCGCCCGCGCCGGCAGCGCCACGACCAGGACCGGCGCCAGGATCAGCAACAGCGACAGGATCACGCGAGGCGGCGGCATGGCGGGTCTCCGGGGGCGGCGAAGTAGCGGGGCGTCAATGTTTTGCCCCCATGCTGCGGGGCGCGGTGACGGGCATCGCAAGCCTCGTGCCAGCCGGGAATGTCGGAAAACCGATACTTCCAAGGCCGGCCACCCGGCAGGATCTGCCGGCCGGCAGGACCGGCCGGGGCGGCGTGGAGATGCGGCGGACGTGGCAGAAGGAGTGCGGACGACATGACGATCATCAGCGGCCTGGGCCCGGCCGCGCCCACGGGGCGAAGCACTGGCCGGGCTGGGGCCGGCAGGTCCGGCTTCAGCGTGCCCGGCGAGGCGCGCAGCAGCGGCACGGCCGGCGCGGCCGCGACGTCCGCGCTGTCGCTGGCCGGGCTGCTGGCCCTGCAGGCCGACGACACGGACACGGTACAGGACCGCGAGGCAAGGCGCCGCGGCCGGGACATGCTCGACGAGCTCAACGCGCTGCAGCGGGCCCTGCTGGGCGACACCGTGGATTTCACCGGGCTCAGGCGGCTGGCCACCCTGGCGGCGGACGTGCCCGCCGCGCTCGATCCGCGCCTGCGGGCGATCGTGAACGAGATCACGGTGCGGGCGAAAGTGGAGCTGGCCCGCTACGGCGCCGGATAAATTTTCTGTCCGCAAAGGGGCTTTGCACGGCCGTTCCCGATGCAGGCGGCCCGGGCAGCCGACAATGTCCGCCAAGTCCCCTTGGCGCGGCAGCATTGCATGGCTATAAGCCGCCCCGACTGACGTCCCTGGATCGATCCGGGGGACCCGGCGGCACAAGTGGCTCATTGCCTTTGTTGGCTCACTTCCGCGAAGTCCCTGCGTGCAATCCGGCCTGGGGCCGCCGTAACGCAGCAGGATCGCCACGCAATGATGGTCACACTGCCCCCTGACTACCGACCCTCGGATGACGAGGAGTTCATGAATCCGCTCCAGGTCGAGTATTTTCGCCAGAAGCTTCTGCGCTGGCGGACCGAGCTGTTGCGTGACGCGGACGGAACGTTGGCGAGCCTGTCCGAAGGCGGCATTCACGAGGCCGACATCACCGACCGCGCCAGCGTGGAGACCGACCGGGCCCTGGAGCTGCGCACCCGCGACCGGGCGCGCAAGCTGATCAACAAGATCGATCAGGCACTGACCCGCATCGAGAACGGCTCCTACGGCTTCTGCGAGGAAACCGGCGAGCCGATCGGCCTCAAGCGCCTGGAAGCCCGCCCGATCGCCACGTTGTCGATCGAGGCCCAGGAGCGCCACGAACGCATGGAGCGGGTCCACCGCGACGACTGATCATCGCGGGTCCACCGCGACGACTGATATCATCGCGGGCCTGTCGTGACGGCTGAGCAAGGACCGGGGGAGTCTCCCGGCCTTTTGTCTTGCCGGTCTTGGGGCTAGGATCACCGCCCCGGCCCGCAGAGGCCACCCATCGGGAGGATATCAATGATACGTCGCCGTCATCTGCTGCAGGCGTCCGCGGGGCTGCTGGCCGTACCCGCCATCGTCGAGAAGGTGGGCGCCCAGACTGCGTTCGACTGGAAGCAGTTCAAGGGCACCAAGCTGGAGGTCAACCTCGCCAAGTCGCCGCGCTCCGACGTGCTGCAGGCGCACCAGAAGGAATTCGAGGAACTGACCGGCATCAAGGTCGGCTCCGAGCAGATCCCCGAGCAGCAGCAGCGCCCGAAGGTGGCCATCGAGCTCAGCTCCGGCCGGCCCAGCTTCGACGTGGTGAACGTCGCCCTGCACGTGCAGAAGCGGTTGATCGAGAAGGGGAAGTGGCTGGCCGACATCCGGCCGATGCTGAAGGATCCCAAGCTCACGGTCGCCGATTTCGACTACGGCGATTTCAGCCCCGCGGTGGTCAAGGCGGCCACGGCCCCGGACGGGCTGGTGCACACGCTGCCGCTGAACCAGGACCTGTTCATCCTTTTCTACAACAAGGCGCTGCTTGCGGAGAAAGGCCTCTCGGTACCCAAGACCTATGCCGAGATGTTGGACGCCGCCGTCAAGGTCACCGACAAGACCAAGGGCGTCTACGGCTTCGTCGGCCGCGGCCTGAAAAACGCCAACATGGCGCTGTTCGACACCATCCTGCTCGGCTGGGACCAGGAGACGATCTCGGCCGACGGCAAGACCTTGCTGATGGATACGCCCGAAGCCATCGCCGCCGGGCAGTATTTCGCCAAGCTGATGCGTGAAACCTCGCCGCCTGGCGCCGTGGGTTTCAACTGGAACGAAAGCCAGACCACGTTCAGCCAGGCGCGCGCGGCGATGTGGCTGGACGGCGTGGGCTTCTCCGCGCCGCTGGTGGACAAGACCAAGTCAAAGGTGGTGGACACGGTGGGCTTCGCCGTGGTGCCGGCGGGGCCGAAGGGGCATTTTACCGCGACCTATATCGACGGCATCGGCATCGCCGAGGGCAGCCGCAACAAGGGCGCCGCCTGGCTCTACTGCCAGTGGGCCACCAGCAAGGCGATGTGCCTGGAGATGCTGCGCACCGGCTCCGGCACGCCCGGCCGGGCCAGCTCGTATGCCGACGAGGGCGTGCAGAAGGGCAGCCCGTTCCCGAAAGAGTGGTTCGACACGGTCAAGGCGTCGCTGAAGATCGCCCGCTCCGGCCTGCCGGAGATCGTTGCGGTGACGGAGTTCCGTGACGTGTTCGGCATCGCCATCACCAACACCCTCGGCGGCGCCGACGTGGCCACCGAGTTGAAGAAGGCGACCGAGACGTTCAAGCCGGTGCTGGCGAAGGAACTCACCTAGCCGACGCCGGCCTGCCTGATGCAGCGCTGAGGATGACCGGGCGGGGGATGAATCCCCCGCCCGTTGCGTGACTACACCCGCTCGATCAGCGCGGCGATGCCCTGGCCCACGCCGATGCACATGGTCGCGATCGCGCGCTTGCCGCCGCGCGCCTCCAGCGCGCTCACTGCCGTCATTGCCAGGCGCGCGCCGGACATGCCCAGCGGATGGCCCAGTGCAATGGCGCCGCCATGCGGGTTCACATGCTCGGCATCGTCGGGCAGGCCGAGCTGGCGCATCACCGCGAGGCCCTGGCTGGCGAAGGCCTCGTTCAGCTCGATGATGTCGATCTCGCCGATCGCAAGCCCGGTGCGCGCAAGCAGCTTGCGCACCGCCGGCGCCGGGCCGATGCCCATGATGCGCGGCTCCACGCCGGCGGTCGCCATCGCCACCACGCGGGCGCGCGGGGTCAGGCCATGTCGGCGGGCAGCGCCCTCGCTGGCCAGGATCAGGCCGGCCGCACCATCGTTCACGCCCGAGGCATTGCCCGCGGTGACCGTGCCCGGCGTGCGGAACGGCGTCCGCAGCTTCGCCAGCGCCTCCAGCGTGGTGTCGCCGCGCGGATGTTCATCGGTGTCGACGACGATTTCGCCCTTGCGGGTCTTGATCGTCACCGGCGTGATTTCGTGCCTGAAGAACCCCGCTTCCTGCGCCGCCTTGCATTTCTGCTGGCTGCGCAGCGCGAACCTGTCCTGGTCCTCGCGCGATACCTGGAATGCTTCCGCAACGTTCTCGCCGGTCTCCGGCATGCTGTCGATGCCGTAGCGCGTCTTCATCAGCCCGTTCACGAAGCGCCAGCCGATCGTGGTGTCGTAGATCTCGGCGGCGCGGCTGAAGGCTTCACTGGCCTTGCCCATCACGAACGGCGCGCGCGTCATGCTCTCGACGCCGCCGGCCAGCATCAGCTCGGCCTCGCCGGCGCGGATGGCGCGGGCCGCGGTGCCGACCGCGTCGAGTCCGGAGCCGCACAGCCGGTTGACGGTGGCGCCGGGCACGGCGGCGGGATAGCCGGCAAGCAGCGTGGCCATGTGCGCGACGTTGCGGTTGTCCTCGCCGGCCTGGTTGGCGCAACCGAGGTAGCAGTCGTCCAGCGCCTCCCAGTCCACATTCGGGTTGCGCTCCTTCAGCACGCGCAGCGGATGCGCGGCCAGGTCGTCGGTACGCACGTCCTTCAACACGCCGCCATAGCGGCCGATCGGTGTGCGCGTGAAGTCGCAGATGAATGCCTCGGACATGGGCCGGGTTTCCCTTCCAGCTTTGCTGGCCGGGAAGCTAGAGCAATATCGGCACGGATGGAATCGCGCCGCGGTTCCATGCCGATGACATGACGGCGTCAGAACGGCAGCAGGATATCCATCACCTGCTGGCCCCAGCGCGGGGTCTGCACGTCGGTCAACTGGCCGCGCCCGCCATAGGCGATGCGCGCCTCCGCCATGCGGTCGTGCCGCACCGTGTTGTCGCTGGCGATATCCTGCGGGCGGATCACGCCCGTCACCTGCAGGTCGCGCAACTCGCTGTTCACCCGTACCTCCTGGCGCGCCGCCACCACCAGGTTGCCGTTCGGCAGCACCTGCGTGATCACGCCGGCCAGGCGCAGCGCCACCGTCTCGTTGCGCTTCAGCTCCGCGGTGCCGGTGTTGCCGTTGTTGCTGCTGGCGGTGACCAGGTTGCTGGCCACCGCGCCGGCGAACACGCGCGGGATCGTCGTCTCGAGGCCGAACAGGTTGGGCACGCCCATGCCCTCGCTGCTGTTGCGGTTGGCCGCCGTGTTGTTCTTCAGGTCGGCGTTGTCGGTGATGTTGACCAGCACCGTCACGATGTCGCCCACCAGCGCCGCGCGCTGGTCCTTGAAGAAGGCGCGGCTGCCGCTGCGCCACAGCGCGTTGGCCTGCGGCACGGCGACCTGCGGCGCCGGCATCGGCATGGTCATGGGCCGATATGTCGGCTCCTGCGTCGGGTCGCCGCTCGGCGTCATCGATGGGGGCCGCCCGACTTCCGACAGCCGCTGCAGCGAGCCGCAGCCGCACAGCAGGACCGGCAGCAGCAGAACCAGAGCCGGCGCCCTCATTGGACGAGTCTCCCGGCGATGCTGCTGTATTGGAAGGGCCGGCCGCCGGCCGGTTGCAACGGCAGCGTGCCGGGCGCCACGCGCACCCGGTCGGGGCCGGTCACGTCGGCCTCCACCACCGCGCGCGAGGCCGGGTTCAGCACCTGGATGCGGTCGCCGATCGCGCCCGCTTCCAGCGCCTGGCCCTGCGCCAGCAAGGTCAGGCCCGGCGCCTGCAACTGCATCGTCACCCGCGCCCCTTTCTGTACCGCGGCCGGACGAGTGAGCTCGGCCAGCGGCAGTGGCTGGCCGGCCACCGCCTGGCGGCGCAGCGTGAGCCCCACCGCCTGGGCCGGATTGCGCACCACCTCGCCGCGCGCCAGCCCGGCGCGCAACCGCGTCATTCGCAGGTCGCCCGGCTGGATGATGCTGCCGGGCAGCAGGCGGCGCACGGGCACCGGCAGCTCGATCATTTCCTGCAACGTGCCGGACAGGCGCATGCGCAGCATGGGCATGCCGTCGCCGGTCACCGCCAGCAGGCCGGTGAACCGGCCGGAGGCAGCGTCGTAGTCGAGCTGTTCCATCGTGCTGCGCGGATGCGATTCGGTGGCCACCAGCGGCGCCGCGAAGCCGGGCAGGTCGATCTCCGCATCGTCCGGCGCGCCGGCGCTGGTCAGGGCCGAGCGCAGCGCCGCCACCACATCCTCGCGCGGCAGCAGCCGGCCCGGCCGGTCGAGCACGGCGCGGTCGGTGGGCGAGGCTGGGCGCCAGTCCAGCCCGAACTGGCGGGCGATGGCGGCAAGCTGCGGCGCTTCGACCACGATGCGCGCGCCGGGGCCGGGGCCGGGGCCCAGGACGCGCTCGCCGCCCGGCCCGGCATCGTCGAACAGGTCGGACAGCCGCACCACCGGCGCGTCCAGCGTGGTGAGCGGCCGCAGCGTCGCGGCCGTGGCCGACGACGCCAACGCGGTTGCGGCCAGCAAGGCGAAGAGGGAGCGCGTCATGATGGCCCCTAGCGCAGATTGGTGAGGGTGGAGAGCATCTGGTCGGACGTGGTGATCACGCGGCTGTTCATTTCATAGGCGCGCTGGGCGGTGATCAGGTTGGTGATCTCGCTGACCACGTTGGTGTTCGAGCTCTCGACGAAACCCTGCAGCACCGACCCGAAGCCGGGCGAGGCCGGCGTGCCCGTCACCGGATTGCCGCTCGCCGCGGATTGCAGGAACAGGTTGTCGCCCTGCGCATCCAGCCCGGCATCGTTGGGAAACGCCGCGAGCTGGATCTGCCCCACGGTGCTCGGCGCGGTCTGCCCGTCGATCGACACCTGCACCTGGCCGGCCGCGTTGATGGTGACATTGGTGGCGTTGCTGGGAATGGCGATGCCGGGCTGCACCAGATAGCCGTCGGCGGTGACGATCTGCCCGTCCGGCGACAGCGAGAACGTGCCGTCGCGGGTATAGGCGGTCTCGCCGGAGGGCAGGGTGACCTGGAAATAGCCGTTGCCACGCACCGCCATGTCCAGGCTGTTGCTGGTCTGCTGCAGGTTGCCCTGCTCGTTGATGCGGTAGATGGCGGCGGTCTTCACGCCCAGGCCCACCTGGGCGCCGGCCGGCACCACCGACCCGGTATCCGACGAGTTGGAGCCGACCCGGCGCAGGTTCTGGTAGATCAGGTCCTGGAACTCGGCCCGCCGGCGCTTGAAGCCGGTGGTGGTCATGTTGGCGATGTTGTTGGAAATCACTTCAACGTTGGTCTGCTGCGCCAGCATGCCGGTGCCGGCGATGTCGAGCGATCGCATGGTGCGTGCCTCCGCCGCTACAGCCGCTTCTGGGTGATCTTGTCGATCGCGGCCTGCTCGCGGTCGGCCTCGCTTTGCACCATCTGGCTCGCGAACTGGAACTCGCGCAGGTCGTTCATCATCCGCGCCAGTTCCACCGTGGGCTTGACGTTGCTCTCCTCGATCGCGCCCTGGATCACCTTGGGCGCGGCCACCGGCCGGGTCGGCACGTCGGCGTTGAACTGGCGGCTGCCCTCGGCCTTCAGCTTCTGCGGGTCATCCGGCATGACCACGCCGATCCGCCCGATCCGCCCGTTCTCGCTGCTGATGGTGCCGTCGGCGGTGACGCTCAGCGCGGCGTCGGCGGTGGAGACCTGAATCGGCCGGCCGTTCACATCGAGCAGCGCGTCGCCCTCGTTGTCGACGACGGTGCCGGCGTTGGACAGCTCGTAATGGCCGGAACGGGTCAGGCGCGGGCCCCGCGGCGTCTGCACCGTGAAGAAGCCGTCGGCGCCGACCGCGAGGTCGAGCGGGTTGCCGGTATGGGTCAGCGGCCCCGACTGGGTGTCGCGATAGGTCGCGCGGTCCTGGGTGTAGGCCATGACGCGCCCGCCCGGCGGCAGCCCCGGGGCCGGCTGGCGCATCAGCCAGTCGCTGAACAGCATGCGCTCGGCGTGGAAGCCGGGCGTGCCGGCATTGGCAATGTTGGTCGCGGTCACGTCCAGGGCGCGCTGCTGGGCGACCAGGCGGGACAAGGCGATGGTGGTGATGTTCTGCATGCGGCGGGGCTTTCGCGGGTTTGTCTCTGCGGGGTTCTCTGCCGGGATAAGGGCAAGCGGCGTGCCAGCGCCGAAGCCGCGGTTCCGTGCGGGCGGGCAGCGGTTCTGCGGCACATGCCCGGCAATCCCTGCCGGGTGCGAACGGACCCACCCGGCAGGAACGGCCGCCGCCGCAAGGCTTCGTTAATCGCTTCCCGCCAGCATGCGGCCGCGTGGCGTCCGGCGTCGGGCGCCGGTCGTTTCGGGAAGGCATGAGGCGCGGATATGGGCGCGGCGACGGCGGCTCCATCACCATCGGCCGAGGATGCAGCCGCATCTGCCAAGGGCGGCAGGAAGCGGCTGCTGCTGCTGGCGGTGCCCGTGGTGCTGTCGGGCATCGGCGCCGGGCTGTGGTTCGGCGGCATCCTTCCGCCGCTGCTGGGCATGGGCAAGGCGGGCGTGCACGCCGAGGGCGAGGCCGCCGGGCCGCCGGAAGGCGAGGCGAAGGCGAAGCCGCCCAGCTTCGCCGAGATGCCCGAGATCGTTGCCAACCTCAACGCCGGCGCGCGGCGCACCGTCTACGTCAAGCTGCGCTCCCGCCTGGAGCTGGCCAGGCCCGAGGACGAAGCGGCGGTGCAGGCGGCGATGCCCCGCCTGCTCGACATGTTCCAGACCTATCTGCGCGAGATGCGGCCGGAGGAGCTGCGCGGTTCCGCCGGCACCTATCGCCTGCGCGAGGAACTGATCGCGCGCGCCAACGTCGCGGCGGCGCCCGCGCGCGTGGTCGATGTCCTGTTCACGGAGTTGCTGATTCAATGAGCGGCAGTGAAGCCGGGTCCGGCCAGCCCCCGTCCGACGAGGATCTCGCCGCCGCCTGGGGCGCGGAGACGGAGGCCGGCGAAACCGCGTCGGTGCAGCCGGCGCGCGTGCTCAACCAGGCCGAGATCGACAGCCTGCTGGGCTTCGACGACGGCCCCGTCGACGGCGAACACCGCAGCGGCATCCAGCGCATCATCAGCTCCGGCCTGGTCTCGTACGAGCGCCTGCCGATGCTCGAGATCGTGTTCGACCGGCTGGTGCGCATCATGTCCACCTCGTTGCGCAACTTCACCAGCGACAACGTGGAAGTCGGCATCGACAACATCCTGTCGCTGCGCTTCGGCGACTACCTGAACTCGATCCCGCTGCCAGCGATGCTGGCGGTGTTCAAGGCCGAGGAATGGGACAATTACGGCCTGATGGTGGTGGACAGCGCGATGATCTACTCGATCGTCGACGTGCTGCTGGGCGGACGGCGCGGCACCGCGGCCATGCGCATCGAGGGCCGGCCCTACACCACCATCGAGCGCACTTTGGTCGAGCGTCTGATCCAGGTGGTGCTGGCCGATCTGTCGATCAGCTTCGATCCGCTCTGCCCCGTGACCTTCCGCTTCGAGCGGCTGGAGGTGAATCCGCGCTTCGCCACCATCAGCCGGCTGTCCAACGCCGCCGTGCTGGCGCGGCTGCGCATCGACATGGAAGATCGCGGCGGCCGGCTGGAGCTGCTGCTGCCCTACGCCACGCTGGAGCCGGTGCGCGAGCTGCTGCTGCAGCAGTTCATGGGCGAGAAGTTCGGCCGCGATTCCATCTGGGAGACCCATCTGGCCGAGGAGTTGTGGAACACGGATATCGACCTCGACGTGGTGCTCGACGAGCAGACCATGAAGCTGTCGGACGTGATGGCGCTGCAGCCGGGCAGCCGGATCGTGCTGAACACGCTGCCCGGGGCGATGGTGCAGCTCCGTTGCGGCGCCACCACGTTGTTCGAGGGCAAGGTCGGGCGGCGCAAGAACCGGGTGGCGGTGCGCATCGAGGGCGAGGTGCCGCGCCCGCCGGCGGGCGAGCGATGAGGGCAGCTCGCTCGGCCATGAAAGCCCCTGTTCACGATTGCCTGCCAAAACCGGCAGCAGGATGGGTGGAATGGAATGGCTGCTCGAAATAGCGCTCGTCGTGCTGCTGGCCGCGACGCTGTTCCATGCGCTCCGTCTGGAACGGGCGCTGGGCGTGCTGAAGCGCGACCGCGCCGCGTTGCAGGACCTGGTGAACGGCTTCAACTCCAGCACCCAGGCGGCGGAGCAGGGGATTGCCCGGCTGCGTGCGGCGGCGGACGGCGCCGGCCGGCACATCGCGCGCCAGACCGAGACGGCGCAGGGCCTGAAGGACGATCTGCAATTCCTCGCCGAGCGCGGCGAGCGGCTGGCCGACCGGCTGGAGCAGCTGGTGCGCGCCGGCCGCAGCCTGGTGCAGGCGCCGGAGCCGGCCGGCTACGAGGCTGCCGAGCCGGAGGCCGATCCCGCGCCGGCGACGCCGGCGGGCGCCGAGCTGCCGCGGGCGCGCAGCCAGGCCGAGCGCGACCTGCTGAAGGCATTGCGGATGGCGCGATGACGATGCCTCGTCCCGCCGGCGCCGGGTGCGGCCCGACCGGCCCCCGCGTGGCGCCATGAGCCTGCAGCTACCTTTGCCGCGGCTGCTGCCGACGACTATCGTCGCGATGGCCGCGTTGCTGGCGGTGAAATCGGTGGCGTTGGTGCGTGCCGCCGTTCCGGGGGCACCGCCGCCGGCGGCGGCGGGCGTTGTCCCCGCTGCCCAGGCCGCGACCCCGCCTGCCGCGACCCCCGCGCCGGTCGCCAGGCCCGGCCCGGCAGCGAGATCGGCCGCTGTGAAGCCGCCCGAAGTCCCGCGGGCGCCACCCGCCGACCCACCGGTCAGCGAGAGCGAGCGCGCGTTGCTGCTCGACCTGCGCAACCGTCGCAACGAGCTCGATGCGCGCGAGGCGGCACTGGCCTCGCGCGAGGCGGTTCTGTCATCGGCGGAGAAGCGCCTCGCCGCGCGGGTGAACGAGCTGACCGCGCTGCAGGGCAAGCTGGAAGCCTTGGAGAAGGCACGGCGCGACCGCGACGAAGCCAACTGGGGTGGCCTGGTGAAGCTGTACGAAACCATGAAGCCGCGCGACGCGGCCACGATCTTCAACGACCTGGACACGCAGGTGCTGCTGCAGGTGCTGGACCGGATGAAGGAGGCGAAGGCGGCGCCGGTGCTGGCGGCGATGCAGCCCGAGCGCGCCCGCCAGGTCACCGCGCAGCTCGCGCAGATGCGCGGCAAGGCGAATGCGGCGCCCGGCGCGGCGGCCCCGGCGGCGACAAAAAGCGGCGGCTGAACGGATGGATGCAATGACCGGAGCGCGGCCGTGCCGCCTCGCGAAAGGAGATGTGATGGCAATCGACAAATCCATGAACGTGCTGATCGTGGACGACTACAAGACCATGCTGCGGATCATCCGCAACCTGCTGAAGCAGATCGAGTTTCACAACGTCGAGGAAGCCACCGACGGCGCCGAGGCGCTGGCCAAGCTGCGCGGCGGCAATTTCGGCCTGGTGATCAGTGACTGGAACATGCAGCCGATGACCGGCCTGCAGCTGCTGCAGGAGGTGCGTGCGGACGGCAAGCTGAAGGCGACGCCGTTCATCATGATCACCGCCGAGAGCAAGGCGGAGAACGTGGTGGCGGCCAAGCAGGCGGGGGTGTCCAACTACATCGTCAAGCCGTTCAACGCCGAGACCCTGCGCGACAAGATCGAGAAGGTGCTGGGCCATGCGTGACGCCGATCTCGGCCGCCGGCTGGAAGAGCTGCGCGCGCGCTATCCCGCCGCCCAGCCGGATGTCATGGTCGAGGTGGTGCGCGCGGTGCTGTCCACCATGCATGGCGACCTGTCCGCGCCGCAAGCCAGCCTGTTGTCCGAAGTCGAGGAGCTGGGCCGCACCATCGCCACAGCGAAGGCCGAGATCGCGGCCCTCAAGGTGGACGACATCACCGCGAGCCACATCCCCTCGGCCACCGACGAGCTGGACGCCATCGTGGCGCACACCGCGGCGGCCACCGACAGCATCCTGGAAGTCTGCGAGACGCTCGACAGGGTCGGGGAGGCGCTGGCGAAGGATGCGGGCGCGCCCGTCGGTGCCGCCGCCGCCGCCCAGCTGCAGGACGCGACAACGCGCATCTACGAGGCCTGCAGCTTCCAGGACATCACCGGCCAGCGCATCACCAAGGTGGTGGCCACGCTGCAGGCGATCGAGGCCAAGGTGGCCTGCATGCTCGCCACCTTCGGCGAGCGGGGTGCCGGAATCGAGCGCCCGGCGCCGGCCGAGGAGATGCTGCTGAACGGCCCCCAGCTTCCGGCCAATGCGATGGACCAGACTGATATCGACAAGCTGCTGGCGAGCTTCGACTGATGCGGGCCCGGCCGGCGCCATACGCACGAATCGGCTTGCGCGCCGCTGCCGCGGTGCTGGCGCTTGCCGTGCTCGCCGGGCCGGCTTGTGGCCCGGCCGCCGCCGCCGATACGCCATCGGTGATCCTGCGCACCGGCGACCATTCCGGCTTCGGCCGCGTGGTCTTCGACCTGCCGCGCGGGACCACTGCCGAGCCGGTGCAGGACGGCGACAGGCTGGTGGTGCGCTTCACGCCACCGGTGCCGGTTTCCGCGGCCGGTCGGGCGCCGCGCAACGTACAGGCCATGACCGGCGCCTCCGGACAGGCCGAGCTGATCCTTGCGCCTGGCGCGCAGATCCGCCGCATGCGCCTGGACGGCCGGCTGGTGGTCGATTTCCTGGACCCGACATCCGCTCCGCGACCCCCCGCAGCCGCGGCAAAGCCGCCCGCGCCGCCGCGCCGGACCCATACCGTTGCCCGGACGCCCGTCCAGAGTTCGGCGAAACTCCGCGTGCCCATCCCGATGGACCGCCACACCGACGAGCCCGCCGCGCCGCCACCGGTCGCGACGGCATCCGAACCGGCCGGCACGGCCCCGGTCGCCACGGTGCAGCAAACCGCGTTGCCGGAGTCCGGCGCTGCCCCCGGGGCGCCATCCGGGCCGGTGCAACTCGCCGCCACTCCGACACCGCTTCCGGCCGGCGTGGCCGGACATGCGGCGTCGCTGCCCTTCGACACGGGCGTCGGCGCCGCCGCGTTCCGGCGCGGCGACGCGGCCCTTGTGGTGTTCGACCAGCGCCGTCCGATCGATATGGCCGCCCTTCGCGGCGATCCTGCCTTCGCGGCGGCCACGATCCAGCTGCTGCCGGCCGCCACCGTGCTGCGGCTGCCGCTCACCCCGCAGGAAGGCCTGTCGCTGACCCGCAGCGCTGCCGGCTGGACCATCGCGACCGTTCCCGTAGCCGCGGCAGACGGCGGCGCCAGGCCGATCCGCCCGGACCTCGCCGACGGCGTTCTGCGCCTGGTTGCGGAGGCGCCGGGCCAGGTCGTTTCGGTTTCCGATCCTGACACCGGCGGCGCGCTGCTGGTGGGCACGCAGCGCCAGCCCGGCCAGTCCGTTCCGGTCGCGCGCCGCACGCCGGAATTCGCCCTGCTGCGCACCTGGCAGGGCGTGGCTGTCGAGCCGGTGTCCGACGCGCTGTCGGTGCGCGTCACCGCTCAGGGCTTCACGATCGAGGCCGGCGCCGGCCGGGCGCTGGCGCTCGCGGCGCCGGCGCCGGACGCGGTGGCATCCGCCGACGCGCAACATTTCAGCCGCCGCTTCGCCTTTCCCGCCCAGCCGACAGAGATGCTGCTGCGCCGCCTGCAGGCTGCCGTGACGGCCGCCGCGGCCGCGCCGGCCCAGGCGCGTGCCGGCAAGCGCGTCGCCGTGGCGCAGGCCATGCTCGCCTTGGGCATGGGCGCCGAGGCGCAGGCCACCTTGACCATGGCCGCCACCGACGACGCCCGTATCGCCGACAACCCCGACACGCTGGGCCTGTCCGCCATTGCCGCGCTGATGGCTGGCCGCGCCGGCGAGGCCGGCGGCATCACCGATCCGCGCCTGGACGGCACCGATGAGGTGGCGCTGTGGCGGGCGGTGCGGACCGCCATGACCCGCGAGGGCGCAGCGGACGCGGCGGCGGTGTTCGCGGCCAACCTGCCGCTGCTTCTGTCCTACCCCGCCGCCATGCGCAACCGGCTGCTGCCGCTCGCCGCCGAAACCATCGCGCTGGGCGGCGAGCCCGCAATGCTGTGGCCGTTGCTGGCGCAGCGCCGGGACGACACCAGCCTGGATCTCGCCCGCGCCTTCCTGCTGGAGGCCGAGGCGCAGGCGCCGGGCGGCGACCCGAAGCCGGCGCTGGACGCCTATGACCGTGTCGCCGGCGGACCCGACCGGCTGGCGCGGGCCCGGGCGGCGGTGCGCGCCGTCGAACTGCGGCTCGCCACCGGCGCGCTGACCTCCGCCCAGGCGGCGGATGCGCTGGACAAGCTGCTATTCTCCTGGCGCGGCGACGACCGCGAGCTTGCGTTGCGCCAGCGTATCGCCGAATTGCGCGCACGGGATGGCGGCTTTCGCCCGGCGCTCGCGTTGCTGCGCGAGAGCGAGCAGATCTGGCCCGAGCAGCGTCCGGCCCTGCACGCCCGCCTTGCCGCGATCTTCGCCGATGCGCTCGCAGCCGATGCGAAGACGCCGCCGCCGCCGCTCGACCTGGTCGCCCTGGTGGAGGAGAACGCCGACCTCATTGCCGACGGCGAGGCCGGGCAGGCCCTGGCGGCGCGGCTGGCCGACCGTCTCACCGCGCTCGACTTGCCCAAGCGTGCCGTGCCCGTGCTCGAGAAGCTGGTCACCCAGGCGCCCGCCGGGGCCGTGCGCGCCGCGTTCGGCGGCCGGCTGGCCAAGGCGCGGCTGGAAGAGGGTGATCCCGCGGGCGCCCTGGCGGCGCTGACCAGGTCGGCTGCCCCGGATCTGCCGGCGCCGCTGCAAGAGAGCCGCACGCTCACCTTCGCCCGCGCGGCCGCCGTGTCCGGCGATCTGCCCAGCGCCACCGCAGCCTTGGCCGCCCTCGGCACCACGCCGGCCGCCGCACTTCGCGCCGATCTGCTGGAAGCAGCGAAAGACTGGCCTGCCGCCCTGGCAGCCCTGCGCGAGCTCGCCGCCCGAACCGTGCCGCCCGAGGGTCCGTTGAACGAGGCGCAGGCCCGCACACTGCTGCGCCTGGCCGCCGCCGCTGCCCAGACCGGCGACGAGGCGACGCTCGCGCGCTTGCGCGAGCACGACACGGCACGGCTGCCGGACGACAAGCTGGCGGAGATGTTCCGCCTGCTGACCGCCGGGCCGGTGCAGGGCGTGGCCGACCTGCCGCGCGCCGCGCAGGAGACGAAGCTGGCTCGGGCCCTGCCGGCCGCACTCAAGACCTTGACTCCCTGAACGAATCCGTTTGGCCCGCCCTGGGCGCGCCCCTGCGGGACCGGCATGCAAAAAACATAGGGCACAGGGGCGGTTTCTGCTTGCATCCCCCCCCCCTTTTGATCATTTTCCGCCGCCTTGGCCCCAGGGGGCGCACGCACGAGGCGTGACGCCCAACAGGCCGTCTGCTGGTTGGAAAGGGAGGATGCGTGATGAACGCACTCACGCCACTGGGGATGGTCTCGGATTTCCCGAGCGAGAACCAGACGAACGAAATCCGCCTCGCGGGGCCTGCGGCTGCGTCCAGTCAGGCGCTGCACGTGAGCGAAGACGAGCGCACCGACTATTTCGTCGAGCGCGACGGCATGAAATTCGCCGGCACGCATCTGCTGGTCGATCTGTGGGGGGCGAAGAATCTCGACGACCCCGCGCATATCGACGCGGCGCTGCGCGAGGCGGCGATCGTTGCCGGCGCGACGATCCTGCACAGCCATTTCCACCACTTCACGCCGAATGGCGGCGTGTCCGGCGTGGTCGTGCTGGCGGAGAGCCACATCTCCATCCACACTTGGCCGGAGCGCGATTTCGCCGCCGTGGACATCTTCATGTGCGGCTCCTGCGATCCGCGCAGGTCGATCCCCGTGCTCGAGCAGGCCTTTGGTCCCGACCGCGTGGACCTGAACGAGCAGCTGCGCGGCCGCGTCTACTAGCCAAATCGTCCCTGGTGTCGCGGGCGGGCCGGGTGCGCAACACCCGGCCCGATCCGTTTTCGTGCCGGAATCGCCCAAAGGAGTGCGACCATGACCACCGATTCGTGGATCAACGAGACGCTGTATCCCGACTGGGGCCAGCGCTTCCTGGTGAAACGCGAGCTCGCCCGCGTGCAGAGCGACTTCCAGGACATCGTCATCTTCGAGAGCTTCTCGCATGGCCGCGTGATGCTGCTCGACGGCGTGGTGCAGATCACCGAGGCCGACGAGTTCGTCTACCAGGAGATGCTGACGCATGTGCCGCTGCTGGCGCATGGCGAGTGCCGCAACGTGCTGATCATCGGCGCCGGTGACGGCGGAGTGCTGCGCCGCGTGCTGCAGCATCGCGGCGTGCAGCGCGCGGTGATGGTCGAGATCGACGGCGAGGTGATCCGCCTTGCCAAGGCGCATCTGCCGAGCATCGCCGGCGATGCCTGGACCGATCCCCGGGCCGTGGTGATCGTGGGCGACGGCATCGACTACGTGAAGCGCGCCGCCGATGCGTCGTTCGACGCCATCATCGTCGACAGCACCGATCCGATCGGCGTGGGCGAGGTGCTGTTCACCGACGACTTCTATGCCAACTGCGCGCGCATCCTGTCGCCGGGCGGGCTGATCGTGAATCAGTGCGGCGTGCCCGCCATGCAGGCCGACGAGCTGCGCGAAACCAGCGTGCGCCGGGCGAGGTTTTTTCCCCATGTCGGCGCCTATGTCGCGGCCGTGCCGACCTATGTCGGCGGCTTCATGACTCTCGGCTTCGCCGCGAAGCAGCCGGGGCTGGACCGTGTGTCGGCCGAGACGATCCGCGTGCGTGCCGAGGCGGCAGGGATTCTCGGGTCCACGCAGTACTGGACGCCGGAAATCCACGCTGGGGCATTCCACCTGCCGCCGTATATCGCGAAGCATTTGCCGAAATAAGGGCTGGAAGAGAAGGCCAGGGGCTTTGCCCCTGGACCCCAGCAAAGGCAGAGCCTTTGCAATCCTTGACTCTCTTGGCTGCGGCAGCAGCCTTCAATTGAGATCAAATATCATCCGAAGGCTGCTCATGCAGCCAAGACAGTAACGGTTTCCAAAGGCCATTGGCCCAGCCGCTTGCGGCACGCCAGTGCATGCCTGTCGCAGTCTTGGCGGGTGTAGGGCAGAGCCTTGCTCTTCCGGCCCCGCGAAGATGGTCTTGCGATCCGGTATCGGTCAGCGAGGTCCGCGGAAGTGGCTAGCTGCCCTCCTGTGGAGCGCCGCGGAACACGAGAAGAAGGTGATGCATGAGCTTCGTTCCTTGGCCCCGAGCCACCTCGGTTAGCTCTGTTCCAGCCCATGACGGCGTCATGAGATGGTCGTGACCGCCGCGCCGTCGCAGAACGTCTAGCAAGTGCTGCAAGACGCGCGCGCCCTCCTCGTCGACGTAGATTTCCACCCGGTCCTGGCCCTGATTCAGCTCAACGGTCAGCATTCTTCACCTCAAATCACATCGGGAACTTCCGTTTATCCAACGCCCGTCATTGCCGCGAGGACGGTTGACGTCGACGTGTGGTGGTTCGCTGTAACTATTGCTTGGGAAGTATCATATTAGATTCTGCGACCAAAGGATCTCGACGGGCCGGAAATGCACGAGGTCCACGCGGTCGAGCCGGCCGGAGAACGGGTGCCAGAGTTCGGCCAGCGTGGCCAGGGCGGCGCCCGTGCCGGTGCTGCCGGCAAGCTCTTCCGCGAGCGTCACATGCGGCACCCAGGCCCCGGTGCGGTAGTGCGCATGTGCTTTCGGCAGCGCGGCCGCCAGCGCAGCATGCCGTTGCAGCAGCTCGGCGGTCACGACCGGGGCGACGTAGAGTACCCCCGTGCGGCCAGGGAACACCCCAAGTCCGGCGAAGCTGATGGGCATCGCCTGCCACCCGCGCACTGCACCTTCCAGCGCGCGGCGTAGCGAGGCGGCATCGCAGCCGTCGGGAAGGATCGACATGGTGAGATGCGGCGCATAGCCGAGTCGCTTCCTGTCATCGGCGTGTCCGCCGGCGGCGAGGGCATCTTCCAGGCGCAGAACGTTTTCAGCGGACCCGGCATCGAGGCGCAGCGTGACGGCATAGGGCATGGGCGGACCGTAGCCGTCTATCCCGCGTCGGAAAAGCTCTGCACCAGGCTGCCGGAGACCAGCCGCCAGCCATCCACCAGAACGAAGAAGATCAGCTTGAACGGCAGCGACACCACGTTGGGCGGCAGCATCATCATGCCCAGGCTCATCAGCACGCTGGCCACCACCATGTCGATCACCAGGAAGGGCAAATAGAGCAGGAAGCCCATCTCGAAAGCGCGGCGCAACTCGCCGACCAGAAAGCCCGGGATCAGCGCTCGCCACGGCGTCGCGTCCAGCGACGGCGGATCGGGCAGGTGCGCGAGGTCGAGGAACAGGCGCAGATCGTCCGCCCGCAGATTGGCCGCCATGAACCGGCGGAACGGTTCGATGGCCAGGCGCAGGCCGTCCAGCTCCGTGACATGGCCTTCGGTCATCGGCAGCAGGCCCGTGGTCCAGGCCTGCTCCAGCACCGGCTGCATGACGAAGAAGGTCAGGAACAGCGCCAGCCCGATCAGCACCACGTTGGGCGGCGCGCCCTGGGTGCCCAGCGCGCTGCGCAGCAGCGACAGCACGATGACGATGCGCGTGAACGCCGTCACCATCACCAGCAGGCTGGGAGCGAGCGACAACACGGTGATGAGCGCGGTCAACTGCACGAGCCGCGCCGTGGCGCCGGCCGACCCCGCCTCGCCGAGATCGATGTTCACCGCCTGGGCGTGTGCCAGCGCGGGTGTGAGCAGCAGGGCCGACAGCAGGCTCAGGGACAGGAAGCGCCGGGTCACGGCGCCGGCCCCGTCGTGGCGGCGTCCGGCGGCGGCGGATCCAGCCAGCCCACCACCACATCCTGGTTGCCCCCGGTCAGCAGCAGCACGTGGCGCTGGTCGCAGCGCACCAGATGCAGCCGCCGGCGCGGGTCCAGCGCCAGCGCCTGCACCAGCGCCATGCGCCCGCCGGCGCCGGCGCCGAGCCGTGGCGCCAGCCCGCCGATCCGCGCGGCACGCCCGGCCAGCACGACGAGCCCCAGCACGACGGCGAGGGCGGGAACGGCGAGAAGGATCGAGTTCGTGGGCATGACGCGGCCTTTTGCCGGCGTTGCGGGAAAGCTGGGGCCAGGCCGCGTCAGGGCGGCTTGAGCGCCACGGACAGGTCGTCGAGATCGGTGCGCAGGGCGATCAGTCTGGCGCGGAAGCTGCGTCCCTGTTCCGGCGGCAGGTCGAGCGCGCGGGCGCAGAGCAGGCCGATCATGCCGTTCAGGCCATCGAGATCGACGCGGCGGCGCGCCTCGACCAGCGCGCGCGCCATGCGCAGCGTGGCGGCGATGCTGTCGGCGAGTTGCCGTGCCGCGACCAGTTGCCCGGTGGTATCGACGGGAATGAACACCTGCGCGAGGTCGTCACTGTCCTGCATGGCCGTGGTTTGTCGCACGCATCTCGTTGACGAAGCCTTTCCGGCACGCATGCGATGCCATGCGCGACATGCCGTGCGGTTAACGTCTTGTTCGCCAGCTTGCGGCAGTCTGATGCGGCTGGAAGAGGCGACCGACATGGATCTCACGCGCATCGCGCTGTTCGACCTGGCCGACAAGCGGCTCGCCTGGGTAGACAAGCGGCAGGAGCTGCTGGCGCAGAACGTCGCCAATGCGAACACACCCGGCTGGCGGTCGCGCGACCTCACGCCGTTCGCGGCCCAGCTGACCCAGGCGGAAGCAGCACCGGTGCAGACCAACCCGATGCATCTGCCGGGCGCCGCCGGCAGCAGCCCGAATGCGCGGCCGGTTCCCGGCCAGCGCGCGCCGGACGGCAACGCGGTGTCGCTGGACGTCGAGCTCACCAGGATCGCCGACACCGAGACGACGCAGGCGCTCGTGGGCGATCTCTACAAGAAATATCTCGGATTTTTCCGCACCGCTCTGGGCCGCTGAGCTGCAACGGGCCAGACCCGCAGGAGGCTGACATGGATATGGAGAAGGCGCTGACCATTTCGGCGCGCGGCATGCAGGCGCAGACCACGCGGCTGCGCATCATCGCCGAGAACCTGGCCAACCAGGACAGCACCGGCAGCTCGCCGGGGGCGCCGGCCTATCGTCGCAAGACAGTGACGTTCGGCAACGAGATGGACCGCTCGCTGGGAGTCGAGGTGGTGAAAGTCCGCGAGATCGGCGAGGACAAGAGCGATCTGCCGCTGCGCTACGATCCCGGCCATCCCGCCGCCGACGCGAACGGCTATGTGCGCACCCCGAACGTGAACAGCTTCGTCGAGGTGATGGACATGCGCGAGGCGCAGCGGTCGTACAACGCCAATGTCTCGGTGATGCAGATCACGCGCGGCATGTTGTCGCGCACGATCGAGATGCTGAAATAGGCGGCACGGCCCCGATGGCGCTTCCCACCATCACGGTCTCGCCGTCGGCGGCCGTCCAGGCCTATCGCCGCGTCGATTCCGGTGCCTTTTCCGCAACCGGCTCCGGCGCCGATTTCGGCGGCACGCTGCAGCGCGCGGTCGAAGGCGCTGTGGACGCGAACCGCGAGGCGGAAGCGAAGACGATGCAGGCGATCGCCGGCAACGGCAGCATCACCGACGTGGTCACGGCGGTTGCGAAGGCGGAGCTGGCATTGCAGACCACCGTCGCCGTCCGCGACCGCGTGGTGCAGGCCTATCAGGACATCATGAAGATGCCGATCTGAGATCGGCATCCTCCCGGCAAAAGGGCGGGACGGACATGCAGGACGGCGATGTCGGCGCGCTGCTGCGCGAATCCATGATGGTGGTGCTGAAGCTCGGCGGTCCGCCGCTCGCGACCGCATTGGCCGTCGGGCTGGTGATGTCGCTGGTGCAGGCGGTGACGCAGATCAACGAGCAGACGCTGGCCTTCGTGCCGAAGGTGCTGGCGATCTGCGGCGCCCTGCTGGTGATGGGGCCGTTCATGCTCATCACCCTGACCGACTTCGCCCATGTGGTGTTCGATCGGATGGTGGTCGTCGGCGGCCAATGAGCATGCGCGGCTGATGTCCGCCGATGATGCGGCCTTCCTCGCGCAGTTGCCGGCCTGGGCGTTTGCCACCGGCCTGCTGATCGCGCGCGTCGGCGGCGCCTGCATGCTGCTGCCCGGCATCGGCGAGCTGGAGCTGCCCGCCACCGTCCGCGCCGGCTTCACGCTGGCGCTGGTGGCGGTGCTGCTGCCGGTGGTGGCACCGCAGATTCCACCGGTTCCCGGCGACGCCCTTCGCGCGGCCGGCATGGTCGCGGCCGAGCTGGCCACCGGGCTGTGGCTGGGCTGGCTGACCCGGCTGCTGCTGGTGGCGCTGCCGATGGCGGGGCAGATCGCCGCCGGCATGGCCGGGCTTACCAACGTGCTGCAGCCGGATCCCGCGCTGGGTCCGCAGACGGCGGCGATGGCGCGGCTGCTGGCGCTGGCCGCGCCGGCGGCGGTGCTGGCAAGCGGGCTGCATGTGCTGCCGCTGTCCGCGCTCGCCGGCAGCTATACCCTCGTCCCGCCCGGCGCCTTGCTGCCCGCGGCCGATTCCGCCGAGGTCGCAGTGGGCGCGGTGGGCGAATCCTTCGCTCTGTCACTGCGCCTGGCCGCGCCGTTCGTGCTGGCTGGCACGGTCTGGCAGGTGGCGCTGGGTCTGCTGGCGCGGCTGGTGCCGCAGCTGCAGGTTTATTTCGCTGCCATGCCCGGCCAGATCCTTGGCGGCATCCTGCTGCTGGGGGTACTCGGTGGCGCCATGCTGGCGGCCTGGCAGGCCGACCTGCAATCCGCCTTTGCGGCGCTGCCCGGTCTGTAGCCGATGGCCGATCAGGAAGACCGCACCGAGGCGGCATCCGCGCGCCGGCTGCAGCGTGCCCGCGAGGAGGGCAACGTGCCGATATCGCGCGAGCTGTCGGCGCTGGCGGTGATGGGCTCGGCGGCCCTGGTTCTCGCCATGGCGGCACCGGCGATGGCGCAGGCGTTGGCGCGGCGCATGGCCGTGTTCCTGGAGCAGGCGCACCGGCTGGACCCGGTCGCGGCCATGCACGAGGCGGCGCTGGCGACGATCGCCGCCGCGGCGCCGTTCGTGCTCGCCGCTTTGGTCGCCGGGGCGGCCGCGATCCTGCTGCAGACCGGCTTCCTGCTGAACCTCTCCGCATTGATGCCGAAACTGGACCGGCTCGATCCGCGCCGCGGGCTGAAGCGCGTGTTCGGGCTCACGGTGCTGACGGAGGCCGGCAAGTCCGTGCTCAAGGTCGGCGTGGTGGCGTGGGCCGGCTGGCAGGCGCTGCCCGCGCTGATGCCGCAGCTGCGGCAGGCGCTGGCCTGGGATGCCGGCGGCCTCACCGACGGGCTGACGCGGCAGGTGATGCGCATCCTGTTCTCGATGCTCGCCGCCCAGGCGGTCATCGCGACGCTGGACGTGGTGCGGGCGCGGTTGCAGCATGCCCGCAGTCTGCGGATGAGTCGTGAGGATCTTCGTGACGAACACAAGGAGACCGAAGGCGACCCACGCATCAAGGGCCGCATTCGGCAGATCCGGGTGCAGCGTGCCCGCAAGCGCATGATGGCTGCCGTTCCGACAGCCACCGTGGTGCTGACGAACCCGACGCATTACGCCGTGGCGTTGGCGTACGACCGCGCGGGCGGCGGCGCCCCGAAAGTGGTGGCGAAGGGCGTGGACGACGTGGCGGCCCGAATCCGCGAGGTGGCGCAGCGAAGCCGCGTTCCCCTGGTTGCCAACCCGCCGCTGGCGCGCGCGCTCTACCGCGTCGCGCTCGATGCGGAGATTCCTGCTGAGCATTACAAGGCCGTTGCCGAAATCGTCGCCTATGTGTGGCGCCTGAGCGGCCGGGTGCGCGCGGCGCGCGCGGCGGAATCGCGGCTGCGGGCGGGGGCGCGCGAATGACCGCGCTGGCACGCCTGCTTGCGCGGCTGCATCGCCGCAAGGGCGCATCCAGCCTGATCGAGCGTCTGGCCGGCCCCCGGGATGGCGCGCCCGATCACCGCCCCGACGACATCGTCGAATTGCTGTTCGAGGACGCGCCATTCGGGGCGCTGGTGGTCAACCGGCACGGCCGGATCGTGCGGGCGAACCAGGCGTTGCATCAGATGGTGGGCGCCGGAGTCGATTTGGCGCGGGGCGCGCCGGCCGATCTCGTGTTCGCCGCCGACCGCCGCGAATCGGCGTGGGACGAGGTTTCGCCGGTCCTGGCCGGGCGTCTGACCGCTGCTCGCGTTTTTGTGACCAGGCTGGAAGGGGCCGTCAGCGGGGCCGATGCGCGCGACCCCTGGGAGCCGATGGTCAGCGTCTCCGCGACCGCGTTGCGCGAGGCCGACGGCGAGATCAGCGGCGCACTACTGCGCATCGCCGACATCACCTTGCAGAAGCAGCTGGAGGCGCAACTCGCCCACAGCCAGAAGCTGCAGGCGGTGGGGCAGCTTGCCGGCGGCATCGCGCACGACTTCAACAACCTGCTGACCGCGGTGCTGGGCGCCGCCGAATCGATCAGCCTGCGCCCCGACCTCGATCCGGAGACGCAGGAGGACGCGACGCATATCCAGGCCAGCGCCGCGCGGGGCGCCGCCCTGGTGCGCCAGTTGCTGGCGTTCGGCCGGCAGCAGACCCTGCAGCCGCGCGTGCTGGCGGTGAACGATCTGATCACCGACCTGTCCGGCCTGCTGCGCCGGCTGCTCGGCGGCAATGTGCGGCTGGAACTCGATCTGGAGAGCCCCGGCCGCACCGTGCGCGCCGATCCCACGCAGCTCGACCAGGTGCTGGTCAACCTGGCGGTGAATGCGCGCGACGCCATGCCGGATGGCGGCGTGCTGACCCTGCGCAGCGGCCACATGACGCTGTACCGCCCGCTGGCCCGCGGGCCGGAAACGATCCCGCCGGGCCGCTACGTGATGATCGAGGTACGCGACACCGGCACCGGCATTCCGTCCGACGTGCTGCCACGGATCTTCGACCCGTTCTTCACCACCAAGCGTGACCGCGGCGGCAGCGGCCTCGGCCTATCCACCGTGCACGGCATCATCCGCCAGTCCGACGGCTTCCTGGCGGTGGAGAGCGAGCCGGGACAGGGCACGCGCGTGCGCGTCTACCTGCCGCGCTGGGACGGGCAGGAGGCGGTGGCCATCCCGCGCGTGCCGAAGGAAACCGCGGCGACCACGGGCGAGGCGCAGGCGACGCGCACGCAGGCGATCCGCCGCGTGCTGCTGGTCGAGGACGAAGAGCCGGTGCGCCGCTTGGCCGAGCGCACACTCGCGCGCCATGGCTGGCACGTTCTGTCGGCCGAAAGCGGCGAGGCGGCGCTGGCGCTGCTGGAGGGCGAACCCGGCAGCGTCATGGCGATCGTCACCGACATGGTGATGCCCGGCATGGACGGCGCCACGCTGGTCCGCAGCGTACGGACGCGGCTGGGCCAGAAGCGTCTGCCGGCGATCCTGGTTTCCGGCTATGCCGAGGAGACGTTGCGGCGCGATCTCGATTCCACCGCGACGGCGTTCCTGCCGAAGCCATATTCCCTGAAGGAGCTTGCGGCGAAGCTGGAGGACGTGACCGCCGCCGTGGCCGCGGAGGCATCGGCCGGAAGCTGAGTCCTGTCGCGCGCCGGTTTGACACCCCGGGTGCCGCGATGTTGAGGTGGCCGCAAGGCGGATCAACCGCCAAGGGGGCGTCCATGGCGGATGCAGGCACGCGTCTTGAAGGCAAGATCGCGATTATCATCGGCGCTGGGCAGGGGCCCGGCGAGGGGATGGGCAACGGCCGCGCCACGGCCCTGCGCTTCGCGCGCGAAGGCGCGAAAGTGCTCGCCGTCGATCGGGTGCTGCCGTCCGCCGAGGAGACCGCCGTCAGGGTCGCGGAACAGGGCGGCATCTGCGTTCCCTTCGCGGCCGATGCGACGCAGGAGGCCACGCTCGCCGCCGCCATTGCCGAAGCGCGGAGCCGCTGGGGCCGGATCGATGTCCTGCACTACAATGTCGGCGTCAGCATCGCCGGCGGCGACGCTTCGCCGACCGAGATCACCGAAGCGGCTTTCGACCGCATCTGCGCGATTAACCTGCGCGGCTGCGTGATGGCGATCAAGCATGTGCTGCCGGTCATGCGCGCGCAGCGGTCCGGGTCGATCATCACCATCTCGTCGGCGGCCGCGAAGCACAACTATCCGACCGTCGCCTACAAGGCGACGAAGGCGGCGATGATCGCCTATACCCAGCAGGTGGCGATCCAGAACGCGCCATACGGCGTGCGCGCCAACGTCATCCTGCCCGGGCTGATGGACACGCCGATGGCGGTGGATACGCGGGCGCGCGCCAGCAACCGCAGCCGCGCCGAGGTGGCCGCCGAGCGCAACGCGAGGGTGCCGCTGCGCGGGCGCATGGGCACGGCGTGGGACGTCGCCAATGCGGCGCTGTTCCTGGCCTCCGACGAGGCGGATTTCATCACCGGCGTGGCCTTGCCGGTGGATGGCGGGGCGCTGGTCAACGTCGTGTAGGGAGGTGGTTCCGCGCGGCGTCCTTTCCTGCTTTGTTCTTTACAACTGTGGATTCGTGAACATAGAAGGAACAATTCCTTAACCGCTCGCCCGGCCGGACCTTCGGCCCGATTGCCGGGCCGTTGCGGGATGTGACAGACTCGACGTAATCGGCGCATGCTTCATGCCTCCACGCGTACCCCCCGGGAGATCGGATACTGATGGATAAGAACAAAGCCCTCGACGCCGCCATGGCTCAGATCGAGCGGGCTTTCGGCAAGGGCTCGATCATGCGCATGGGCGCGCGCTCGGGCGACGAGCAGATCGAGGTGATTCCCTCGGGCTCGCTGGGCCTCGATCTGGCGCTGGGCATCGGCGGCCTGCCGCGCGGGCGCATCGTCGAGATCTACGGGCCGGAAAGCTCGGGCAAGACCACGCTCGCGCTGCACGCCATCGCCGAGGCGCAGAAGCGCGGCGGCACTTGCGCCTTCATCGACGCCGAGCACGCGCTCGACCCGATCTATGCGCGCAAGCTCGGCGTGGACGTGGACAACCTGCTGATCAGCCAGCCCGACGCCGGCGAGCAGGCGCTGGAGATCGCCGATACGCTGGTGCGCTCGGGGGCGGTGGACATCCTGGTCGTGGACAGCGTCGCCGCCCTGGTGCCCCGCGCCGAGCTGGAAGGCGAGATGGGCGACAGCCATGTCGGCCTGCACGCGCGGCTGATGAGCCAGGCACTGCGCAAGATCACCGGCAGCGTCTCACGCAGCCACACCATGCTGATCTTCCTCAATCAGATCCGCCTGAAGATCGGCGTCATGTTCGGCAATCCGGAGACGACGACGGGCGGCAACGCGTTGAAGTTCTACGCGTCCATCCGCCTGGACATCCGCCGCATCGGCCAGATCAAGGACCGTGAGGCGGCTGTCGGCAACCAGACCCGCGTGAAGGTGGTGAAGAACAAGCTGGCCCCGCCGTTCCGGCAAGTGGAGTTCGACATCATGTACGGCGAAGGCATCAGCAAGGTGGGCGAGCTGATCGACCTCGGCGTGAAGGCCAATGTGGTGGAGAAGGCGGGCGCCTGGTTCAGCTATGACAGCACCCGCATCGGCCAGGGGCGGGAGAACGCCAAGCAGTTCCTACGGGATCACAAGGACATGGCGGAAGCCATTGAAAAGAAAGTGCGGGAACATGCCGGCGTGGTGACCAACATGATGGACGCGCCGGACACGGACGACGCCGAGGCGGCTGAATAGGGCGCCCTTGGACGCGCGCATCAGCCCCGACGCGGGGCTTCCGCTGGACGACGCCGATCGCGCCCTGGTCGAGGCGGCGCGGTCGGTCATGCAGCATCATTACCGCCCGTTCTGGCACACTGTGGCCGCGGCGTTGCGCGGTCGCGACGGGCGGATCTGGACTGGCGTGCATCTGGGCGCAACCGTCGGGCGCCTGTCGGTCTGTGCCGAGGCGGTGGCGCTGGGGCGCGCCGTGCTGGAGGGCGACGGCACCATCACGACGGCCGTGGCGGTGCGCCACCCCAAGCCGGAGGAGGACGATCGGAACATGGCGGTCGTCCCGCCCTGCGGCGCCTGCCGCGAGATGATGACGGATTACGCCCCGGACGCCCTGGTCATCGTGCCCGGCCCCACCGGCCTGGTGAAACTGCCGGTGCGCATTCTGCTGCCATTGCCGTATCGTCGCTGAACGGGTTCCGCCGCCCCTGCTGATCCTGGCGCCCATCGCAAGACACGGCAAACGCCGGGGCCAGGGCACTCGCAATTTGATTTGCCCGGCAAATCTATGAGATTGGCGAAGCCGATCCGCCCCATGTTGCTCTTGGCCGCCGCTTCGGCCGGAGGTGCCGATGCTGGGTGTGCTGGCGATCGTTATGTTTCAGATGGTTGCCGGGCATTCCTTCGCCGCCGGGTTCGATTGCACGCGGGCCGTGACGCCCATGGAGAAGCGAATCTGCGCCAGCCTTGCGCTGTCCGACGCCGACAGTGACCTGGCGGCTGCCTATGCCGCGGCGATGGCGGTGGCGGTCAATGCGCAGTCCCTGCGCCGCGAGCAGGCGCGCTGGCTGGCGCAGGAGCTGGGCAGGGCGGATACGGACGCGTTCCTGCTGCAGGCGATCCAGGCGCGCAGCGCGTCGTTGCGCGCCATGGCGGCCCGGATCCGCGCCATTCGCACGCCCATCCTGCGCGCTGACGCCGACAGCATGTGCGTGCGGCTCGACGATGACCTGCCGGGGGTCTGCAAGGTGCAGGACTCCGGCAGCGTGGCGGGTGCGCCAGGGCCTGCGCTGGTCTATCAGCTGCAGGTCTACGACGATGCCGGGCGGCGCAGCGGTGCGGCCGTGGTGGTGTTGGCGGCGACCGGGACGGACCAGGTGGTGCCGGTGGTCTGGGCCCAGGGCGGCAGCACCCAGTTCGGCGCACCGGGCATCGTGACCAATCCGGCGGGGCCGTTCCTGCTGCTGCCCGGGCACTCGCTGGGGACCGGCGACTACTCCGCGGAGGCCCTGTATGCGTGGCGCGACGGAACCTGGCGTGAAGTGGATATCGAGAGCTGGGTGGAGGCGTTGGGCCAACGGCTGCCGAAAGGCCTCGGGGCGTGGAAGGGCATCTACCCGGACTGGTTGAGCATGACCGCGCGGACCGATCTGTGGCAGGACCAGGACGCCAATTGCTGCCCCACCGGCGGCAGCGCCGAGATCGCGTTGCGGCTGAACGGCCTGCGCGTGGCGATCGCCGGGCTGCGTGTGACCAGGGAGATGCCGCACTGACCCGTACGCCCTATCACCGCGGCCCGCCCTCGGGCCATTTCGACGGCACCCGGTTCTTCATCCCCGGCCATGACACGGACAAGCGGGCCGGCGATCTGCTGCGCTGGCGTTTCCGCGGCGAGCGGGCGCGGTGGCCAGCCTCGTTTCCCAGCCCGTTCGCCGGCGCCATGCCGCCGCCGCGGGTCGCCGGGCTGCGGATCACCCTGGTGGGGCATGCCAGCTTCCTGGTGCAGGTGGCCGGGCTGAACATCCTGATCGATCCCGTCTGGTCCGCCCGTGCCAGTCCGCTGCGCTTCGCCGGGCCAAGGCGCGTGAACCCGCCCGGCATCGCGCTCGCCGACCTGCCGCCGGTGCAGGCGGTGCTGGTCACCCACAACCACTACGACCATCTGGACCTGCCGACGCTGCACCGGCTGTGGGCACGGTTCCGGCCGCGCATCGTGGCGCCGCTTGGCAACGACGCGATCATCCGCCGCCGCCGGCCGGAGATCGGCGTGGACGTGCTGGACTGGGGCGAGGCCGTGCGACTGGCGCCCGGCGTGACCGCGACCCTGGAGCCGGCGCTGCACTGGTCCGCGCGTGGGCTGCGCGACCGGCGGATGGCGCTGTGGGGCGCCTTCGTGCTGACCACGCCGGCCGGCGTCATCTATCATGTCGGCGATACCGCCTATGGCGACGGCGCGCTGTTCCGCGCCATCCGGGACCGGCATGGCGCCCCACGCGTGGCGGTGCTGCCGGTGGGCGCCTACGAGCCCCGCTGGTTCATGGGCGCCCAGCACATGAACCCTGCCGAAGCCGTGCGCGCCTTCCGCGACTGCGGTGCGGCGCAGGCGCTGGGGCACCACTGGGGCACGTTCCAGCTCACCGACGAGGCCATCGACCAGCCCCCGGCGGCATTGGCGGCGGCGCTGGAAGCGGCCGGGATCGACCCGGCACGGTTTCGCGCATTGCGGCCAGGCGAGGCCTGGGTGGACAGCGGCGCAGGCTGAAGGACGGAAGATCCGCTCCATATGGAAGGCCCGGCGGGCGCGTGGCGCGTGACAGTGCGGTGTGCGTGCGCTACGTCACCGGGTCTTTCGTTCCCCTTGCAGGAAATGCCGCCGCGCCATGGCCAGCAGTAACGACATCCGCGCCACCTTCCTGGACTACTTCGACCGCCACGGCCATGAAGTGGTGGAGAGCAGCCCGCTGGTGCCGCGCAACGACCCCACGCTGATGTTCGCCAACAGCGGCATGGTGCAGTTCAAGAACGTGTTCACCGGCCAGGAAAAGCGGGCCTACACGCGCGCCACCACGGCGCAGAAATGCGTGCGCGCCGGCGGCAAGCACAACGACCTCGACAATGTCGGCTACACCGCGCGGCATCACACTTTCTTCGAGATGCTCGGCAACTTCTCCTTCGGCGACTACTTCAAGGACATGGCGATCCACCACGCCTGGACGCTGCTGACCCGGGATTTCGCCCTGCCGAAGGACAAGCTGCTTGTCACCGTCTACAGCGAGGACGACGAGGCGGCGGCGCTGTGGAAGAAGGTCGCGGGCCTGCCGGATGAGCGGATCATCCGCATCGGCACCTCCGACAATTTCTGGCGCATGGGCGACACCGGGCCGTGCGGCCCGTGCTCGGAAATCTTCTACGACCACGGGTCCTCCATTCCCGGCGGCCCGCCCGGCAGCCCCGACGAGGACGGCGACCGCTTCATCGAGATCTGGAACCTCGTGTTCATGCAGTACGAGGAAGGGCCGCCGGGCACCCGCGTGAACCTGCCGCGCCCGTCGATCGACACCGGCATGGGGCTGGAGCGGTTCGCCGCCATCCTGCAGGGCAAGCACGACAACTACGACACCGACACGCTGCGCGCGCTGATCCTGGCCAGCGCCGACGCGACCGGGCAGGATCCGGACGGGCCGCATCGCGTCAGCCACCGCGTGGTCGCCGACCATCTGCGCAGCACGACATTCCTGATCGCCGATGGCGTGCTGCCCAGTAATGAGGGCCGCGGCTATGTGCTGCGCCGGATCATGCGCCGGGCCATGCGCCATGCGCACATGATGGGCGCGCGCGACCCCGTGATGTTCAAGCTGGTGCCGGCACTGATCCGCCAGATGGGCGCGACCTACCCCGAGATTGTCCGTGCCGAGCCGCTGGTGACCGAGACGCTGCGGCTGGAGGAGACGCGCTTCAAGGCCATGCTGGACCGCGGCCTGGGCCTGCTGACCGAGGAGACGGCGCGGCTGGGCGAGGGCCAGCCGCTCCCCGGCGCGGTGGCGTTCAAGCTGTACGACACCTTTGGCTTCCCCCTGGACCTGACGCAGGACGCATTGCGCGAGCAGGGCCGCGGCGTCGACGTCGCCGGCTTCGAGGCGGCCATGGCGGAGCAGCGCAGCCGGGCGCGCGCGGCCTGGGCCGGCACCGGCGAGGCGGCCACGGAGACGGTGTGGTTCGAGATCAAGGAGAAGATCGGCGCCAGCGAGTTCCTCGGCTACTCCACCGAGACCGCCGCGGCCGAGATCGCGGCGCTGGTCGTGGACGGGCATCCGGTGCCGAAGGCCGAGGCCGGGACCGACGTTGCGGTGGTGCTGAACCAGACCCCGTTCTATGCCGAGAGCGGCGGCCAGGTGGGCGACACCGGCGTGATCACCGGCGCCGGCCTGCGCATCGCCGTCACCGACACGCAGAAGAAGCTGGGCGAGCTGTTCGTGCATCTCGGCCGCGTCGTCGAGGGCGTGGCCGAGGTCGGTACGCCGGTGATGGCTGAGGTCGACCATGCGCGCCGCGCCGCGATCCGCGCGCATCACAGCGCCACCCATTTGTTGCACGAGGCGCTGCGCCGGCGGCTGGGCGAGCACGTGACGCAGAAGGGCAGCCTGAACGCGCCCGACCGGCTGCGCTTCGACGTCTCGCAGCCGACGCCGATCGGGCGCGAGGATCTGGCCTGGGTCGAGCACGAGGTGAATGCCAGGATCCGCGAGAACACCGAAGTGACGACGCGGCTGATGACGCCCGAAGCCGCGGTTGCCGAGGGCGCGATGGCGCTGTTCGGCGAGAAATACGGCGAGGAAGTGCGCGTCGTCGCGATGGGCAAGGGCGAGGGCAACCGGACCGCCTTCTCCGTGGAGCTGTGCGGCGGCACGCATGTGCGACGCACCGGCGATATCGGCCTGTTCAAGATCGTCGGCGAGGGCGCCGTGAGCGCCGGCGTGCGCCGCATCGAAGCGGTGACGGCCGACGCCGCGCTGGCGGTGGTCGGTGAGACCGAGCGGCGGCTGAACGAGGCGGCCGCGGTGCTGAAGGCGAACCCGGCCGAACTGCCGGAGCGCGTGGCCGCCCTGACCGAGGAGCGCCGCAAGCTGGAACGCCAGGTGGCGGAGCTGCAGAAGAAGCTTGCGACCGGCGGCGCGGCGGCGGAGGTCGAGCAGGTCGGCGACGTGCGGTTCGCGCCCCGCAACCTCGGCGAGGTGCCGCCGCGCGAGCTGAAAGGCATCGCCGAGGCCATCGGCAAGCAGATCGAGAGTGGCGTGGTGGCACTGGTGTCCACTGCCGAGGGCAAGGCAAGCATCGTGGTGGGCGTCACCGCCGATCTCACCAGCCGCTACTCGGCAGTGGAGCTGGTGCGGACGGCGAGTGCAGCGGTCGGCGGCAAGGGTGGCGGCGGGCGGGCGGACATGGCGCAGGCCGGCGGGCCTCATGCCGAGAAGGCGGATGCCGCGCTGGCGGCGATACGGGCCGCGTTGGCCGCCTGATCAGCCCGGGGCGTGCGTGGCGCGTTCGCGCCAATGTCACGCGCCTGACGCTTGAATGCTGCATCTGCGAAGGCGCATGATCACGCCCCCACGGGATCGGAGGGGGCCATGAACGGTGCAGTGGAACGTCCCAGCGAGGGGCCGCGGCTGATCGGCCAATGGCCCATGCCCTGCGGCGACGCGGCCGACCTGGCCTCGTGCTGGAGCGGGCTCGACGTGTTGGGCCGGGCGCAGGACTACGTCGTCGATACAGCGCAACGGACGATCCTGTTCCTCGATATCCTGCGCCGGCGAGGCAATGCGCATCTGGAGGCGGCCGCCCGCACGGCGCCGAACGTGCTGAGCTTCGAGTTCGAGATACTGGTGGACGGCCGTACGCTGCCGCGCCCGGTGAATTACGGCCTGGTGCGCATCGTGCCGCCGCCTGGCGTGAACGTGGACCCGACCCGCCGGCCTTTCATCGTCTTCGATCCGCGGGCCGGCCACGGGCCGGGCATAGGTGGCATGAAGCATGACAGCGAGATCGGCGTGGCGCTGCAGGCCGGGCATCCCTGCTATTTCGTGGGCTTCCTGACGGAGCCGGTGGCCGGCCAGACGATCGAGGATGTGTGCCGGGCCGAGGCGCATTTCGTTCAGACAGTGGTGGATCGGCATCCGCGGGCGGATGGCAAGCCGGTGCTGATCGGAAATTGCCAGGCCGGCTGGCAGGTCATGATGATGGCCTCCATCGTGCCCGATCTGGTGGGGCCGCTGCTGCTCGCCGGCGCGCCGCTGTCATACTGGGCCGGTGTGCGCGGCCGCAATCCGCTGCGCTATCTCGGCGGCATGCTGGGCGGCACGTGGCTGACGGCGCTGTCCGGCGACCTCGGCGCCGGGATCTTCGACGGCGCCAACCTGGTCGCCAACTTCGAGAACATGAACCCGGCCAACACCTACTGGAAGAAGGCCTACAACGTCTTCTCGAAGGTCGACACCGAGGCCGGCCGGTTCCTGGGCTTCGAGCAATGGTGGGGCAGCCCGGTGCTGCTGAACGCCGGCGAGATGCAGTGGATCGCCGACAACCTGTTCGTCGGCAACCGGCTGAGCTCGGGCGAGATCACCACCTCGGACGGGATGCGCGTCGACCTGCGCAACATCAGATCGCCGATCATCGTGTTCTGCTCCTGGGGCGACGACATCACGCCGCCACAGCAGGCGCTGGACTGGGTGCTGGACCTGTACGACACCGACGATGAAATCATCTCGGGCGGGCAGACCATCGTCTACACGCTGCACCAGAGTATCGGCCATCTCGGCATCTTCGTCTCCGGCAAGGTGGCGACGAAGGAGCATAGCGAGCTGATCGGCTGCATGGACATGATCGACCTGATGCCACCCGGGCTCTACGAGGCGGTAATCACCGAGGTCGACCCCGACATCGCCAATCCCGAGCTGATCATGGGCCGCTACCTGTTCCGCCTGGAGCGGCGCAAGCTGGATGATATCCGCGCCCTGGGCACGAACAGCGCCGAGGACGACCTGCGGTTTGCCACGGTGGCCAGGCTGTCGGACGTCAACCTGGGCCTGTACCGGACGCTCCTGGCGCCGGCTGTGCGCGCGATGGTGACGCCGGAGACCGCGCAGATGATGCGCAACCTGCATCCGCACCGGATGCGCTTCGAGGCGTTTTCCGACCGCAATCCGCTCGGGCAGGCAGTGGCGGGCATGGCCGAAGCGGTGCGCGCGGATCGTCGCCCGGCGCCCGATGATAATCCGTTCCGCCAGCTGGAGGGCGCGGTCTCCACATGGATCGAGACCGCGCTGCAGACCTATGGCGTGATGCGCGACACGTGGGAGGAGGTGCTGTTCCACTCCACCTACGGCAACCCGTTCATGCAGGCGGCCATGGGTCTGATGGCCAATGGCACGGGCCGGCGCCGCGAGGGCCGCGACGCGATCCGCGAGGCGATAGCGGCCCGGAGGGAGGCGGAGCTGGACGCGCACCTGGCCGAAGGCGGGGAGCTGGAGGCGCTGGTGCGCGCACTGATCTACATCAACTTTCCCAACGCCAAAGTGGACGAGCGTAGCTTCGTCGTGCTGAGCCAGATACGGGCAAAGGCGCCCGCGGCGGCCCGTCTTCCATTCGACCGGATCAAGGAAGTGGCGCGCGAGCAGTTCCTGATCGTGCGCCGCGATGAGGAGCGCGCGATCGCCGCCCTGCCGAACCTCCTGCCTGACGACAAGGCGAAGCGGCGGCAACTGTTGAACGCGATCCGCCTGGTGGTGGAGGCGTCCGGCAAGCCTTCACCGGAGACCGCACGCCGTCTCGCGCGGATCGAGGCCATGATCGGAGCGCCGGCGCCGGAAGCTGTGAAGTGACGGCGAGCGAGGCTGCGCCGCCGCTCCAACGGACCCCCGTGCTGGCGGGCCGCAAGGCCCTGGTCGTCGGCGTCGCCAACGACCACTCCATCGCCTATGGCTGCGCGAGCGCCTTCCGGGTGGCGGGCGCGGAGCTGGCATTGACCTACCTGAACGAGAAGGCCCGCCCGTTCGTGGAACCGCTGGCCCAGGGGCTGGAGGCGCCGCTCTTCCTGCCGCTCGATGTCTCCGTGCCCGGCCAGATGGAGGCCGTGTTCGACGCGATCCGCGATCGCTGGGGCACGCTGGACGTTCTGGTCCATTCAATTGCCTTCGCGCCGAAGCAGGACCTGCAGGGTGGTCTGCTGCATTGCTCGGCCGAGGGGTTCGCCAAGGCGATGGACATTTCCTGCCATTCCTTCGTGCGCATGGCCCGGCTGGCGGCGCCGCTGATGACCGGGGGCGGGGCGATGTTCGCCATGAGCTATTACGGCGCCAACAAGGTGGTGCCGAACTACAACGTGATGGGCCCGGTGAAGGCGGCGCTGGAAGCGTCGTGCCGCTATTTGGCCTACGAGCTCGGCCCTGTCGGCATCCGCGTGCACGCGATCTCGCCGGGGCCGCTGAAGACGCGGGCGGCGTCAGGGCTGAAGGATTTCGACCTGCTGCTCAACGAGGCCGCCGAGCGGGCGCCGGTGGGCGAGCTGGTGGACGTCATGGATGTCGGCTGGCACTGCGCCTTCCTGGCCAGCGATTTCGCCCGCCGGGTGACGGGCGACACCGTGTATATCGACGGCGGCATCCACATCCGGGCCTGATGACGCCCCTCGGGAGGGGGGCGCCACGAAGCCCGGGATCACCTGGCGGATGCCGTTCGCCGTCGCTCAGCGCGTGACGCCCAATGACGGATCGGTGGCCGGCAGGCCGAGCAGATCATCGACCCGGGCGACAACGCTTGGGCTCAGGCCCTTGTTGGCCGCGGGCGACAGCTGCGTGCTGCGTGCCGTGGCGATGGCCTGGTTCCGGGCTGCTCTCTCCATTGGCGTGGCCGTCGGCATTGCCAGGGCGGCGATCATGGCCCGGTCATAGGCCGCGATCTGGCCGACCCGCGACTGTGCGGCGGCTGAGGCGCGTGCCTGCGGCGACGCATGGGCCGCGTTCAGTGCGCCCAGCGCGCTGCTCAGGGCGCCAGGGCTCGCCGGCGCCGGCTCATGCGCATGCGCCCCGCCGAGCGTGGACGCCGATGCGGCATGGGGTGACCCCATGGACGCATGGCCGCTGGCGTGATCGCCGCCGGCGCCGCTGGAGGCGTTGCCGCCACCATGCCCTCCGCCTCCGCCATTCCCGTTTCCGCCGCCGTTTCCGCCGCCGTTGCCCCCTCCGTTCCCTCCGCCGTTGCCGCCCCCTGCGGCCTTGGCGTGCTTGACTGTCAGAGTGAGGTCGTGGCTCAGCGTCCACGGCGCGGTCGCCAGCGCAGCAGAAAGCGTGATGCCGACGGTCAGGAATGCCATGCGATGCAGAATGGTCGTCATTGCCGGGGTTTCCCCGTTGCGGGTCATTGAGCCAGGTCCTGTATCGCGGCAGCCACCATGCTGGTGCCCGCCGCGATCAGCAGAATGTCCGAGGCCACCCGGACATAGCGATATCCGACGGGCGCCGGACTGAGCTGGGCGATCAGGACGGCCGGCAGCGGGTAGATCACCACACTCGGAGCCAAGGGCCGCCCCACAGCCCACTGGCGCGCCTGCCCGGGTGGCAGACACCCGTTGTTCTTCTTCGCCAGCCCTGGCGGACACGAGCCACCGGAAACCATGGGCGCATAGTAGCTGCGGATCGCCATGCGGTCGCGGTCCGAGAAATCCCGCGGGCCGGCGTCGTTGCGTCCTTGCGGGCCCGCCTGCTGCCCCGGAGGTCCGCCGTTCCCGTGACCGGCCCATGGCGGCGGCTTGGCCTGGGCCCCGGCGGTCATCAGCGCGCCGGCCAGCACCGCCGACAAAACGACACGTGAATGCATGGGCACGGTCCTCTGGATGCCATTCGCACAGCAGAATGCCGGTGATTGCGGCGATCCCGTGGCGGGCTCTGCTGCCCCGACGGAAGGCTTCCCGGGGGCCGGTCCGCGAGGCCAGACACCTAGAGCCTGATCGGAACCGATAGGCGTTCCGATCAGGCTCTAGGTCTTTGTTTCATCGCGTGATTCACGCCTCCGTGTGATTCCACCTGTGGCGATCACGCTCTAATCCGCCTTCAGCGGCAGGGAGGCGGTCTTCTTCACCGTTCCCATGGCGAAATTCGATTCGATGGAGCCGATGCATTTCAGCCGGGTCATGCGCTGCTTCAGGAAGCGCTCATAGGCTTCCAGCCCCTCCACCACCACGCGCAGCAGATAGTCGCGCGTGCCGGTCATGAGGTAGCACTCCACCACTTCGTCCCAGCCGGCGATGGCGGTTTCGAACTCGGCGATGTCGTCCTCTGACTGCCGGTTGAGGCGGATGGAGGTGAACACGTTCAGCGGCAGCCCGCAGGCTTTCTGGTCCAGGATGGCGGTGTAGCCGCGGATGACCCCGCGTTCCTCCAGCGCGCGCAGGCGGCGCAGGCAGGGCGAGGGGGACATGCCGATGTGCTCGGACAGGTTCTGGTTGGTCATCCTGCCGTCCTGCTGCAGCAGGCGCAGGATGCGGCGGTCGGTGCGGTCGAGCATGATCTGCCTTCAGAATGCGTAATCCAGGCAGATCATGCCCTTCTTGCGCGGGCCTGTCGCCAATTCAGGCGAACCCTGCCGGGATTCCCCGTCTATCCTGCGGCCGCGTCCACAGGAGGCTTCCATGGCGGCATCGCGCTATCGCAAGGACCGGATCGGCAACCATCTGCTGCATCCGGAAACGCTCATGCTCGGCTACGGCTACGACCCCGCCTTGTCCGAGGGCGCGGTGAAGCCGCCGGTGTTCCTGACGTCCACCTTCGTGTTCCGCAGCGCCGAGGAAGGCCGCGACTTCTTCGACTACACCGCCGGCCGCCGCACGCCGCCCGCGGGCGACGAAGGCGGGCTGGTCTACTCGCGCTTCAACCACCCCAACAGCGAAATCGTCGAGGACCGGCTGGCGGTGTACGAAGGGGCGGAGACCGCCGTCATCTTCTCCAGCGGCATGTCCGCCATCGCCACCACGCTTCTCACCCTGGTGCGGCCGGGCGACGTGGTGCTGCACAGCCAGCCGCTCTATGGCGGCACCGAGACGCTGCTGGCGCGCACGCTGCACCCGTTCGGCGTCGGCTCCGAGGGCTTCGCGGACGGCATCGACGGCAAGGTGGTGCGCGCGGCCGCCGATGCGGCGCTGGCGAAGGGGCGCATCTCCGTCATCCTCGTGGAATCGCCGTCGAACCCGCTGAACACCCTGGTCGATCTGGCGCAGCTGCGCGTGATCGCCGACGAGATCGCGGCGCGCCAGGACGGGGTGCGGCCGTTGATCGTGTGCGACAACACCCTGCTGGGGCCGATCTTCCAGAAGCCGCTGCGGCACGGCGTCGATATCGTGGTGTATTCGCTGACCAAGTATGTCGGCGGCCACTCGGACCTGGTTGCCGGCGCGGCGGTGGGCAGCCGCGCGCGCATACAGGCGATCCGGCTGTTGCGCGGGGCGATCGGCACGCAGCTCGACCCGCATTCCGCCTGGATGCTGTCGCGCTCGCTGGAAACGCTGTCGCTGCGCATGAACGCCGCCTGCCGCAACGCCGAGATCGTGACGCGGTTCCTGGCGGCGCACCCCAACGTGGCGCGCGTCTACTATCCCGCGTTGCTGCCCAAGGATGACCCGGCGCGGGCGGTCTTCGAGCGGCAATGCACGGGCGCCGGCACCACGTTCTCGTTTGACGTGAAGGGCGGCGAGGCCGAGGCCTTCGCGGTGCTGAACGCGCTGCAGGTGTTCAAGCTCGCGGTCAGCCTCGGCGGCACCGAGTCGCTGGTCTGCCATCCCAGCAGCACCGTGCATTCCGGCGTGCCGCGGGAAACCCGCGAGCGCCTGGGCATCTCGGACGCCACGATTCGGATGTCCGTGGGCATCGAGCACGTGGACGACATCGTGGCTGACCTGACGCAGGCGCTGGCGAAGATCGGGTGAGGGGCACGGTACGGGGCTGTTCCCCGTACCGCGACCAGATCCGTCGCTATGCCTTCGGCGGCGTCTCGCGCAGCCGTTGCAGGAACTTCGTGATGTTCTCGCGGATCGAGCCTTCATTGGCCCGCTTGAGCCGGACGACGCCGATCGGGTGCTCGGAGAAGTTCGCTGTGTACGAGGCGGAAATCGTCTCAAGCAGGAGCGGCTCGTTGGCCGGGTTCATCACCTTGTAGTTCACGTGCGAGGTGACTTCCGCGTCGAATCCCATGATCGGCTGCGACAGCCCGAGCAGGTTGACGTCGATCGGGTATCTGCACGGATTGGCGTCGGCCAGCACCCCGTAGTTGCGCAGCGTGGACTGCAGCGCCTCCTTGAACTCGTCGTTGCCGACCTGGGACACCCACAGCGGGTTGGTCGTTGATCCACCGGTCACGTCGCGCACGCACATGGCGGTGGCAAGCTGCGGCGCGAAGGGCTTGGCGTCCTGCGCCGGGGTGAGCGTCATGCGCCCGGGCTCCGCCGGCGTGGCGCAGGCCGCCAGCAACGCGAGCCCGCCCAGCGCCAGGACACGTCCCGACAAGCGGGAGAGCCGGCGCGGCAGGGTCCGCAGGGTCGCGAGAGTCAGCATCGTTTCTGGTCCTTCAGGAAAGTCAGTCGTTGATTCCGGTCCTGCAGCGACCGCAGCTTGATCTGCTCCTCGCGCGACAGGTCCATTGCCAGCAGCGCCGGAAATCCGATCACCCCGGACGCAATGCCTGCCGCGATGTTGGTGTTCTCGAGTTGCGCGTCCGCCTTGGCGTATGCGGCCGCGGCGGTCGCGTTCTCCTCGATCTGCTGCTGCAACTGCGCGCAAGCCAGCGCATCGTCGTCCGGGCGGGACATGGCGAAGGGCTGGACCGGCCGTGGCGTGCAGGCCGCGCCGAACGCCAGCAGGATCAGGGCGGACGGGATCAGGGCGGGCAAAGGCCGGCTCGGGTTGCAGGGAATGACGGCCCCCGGGAGCTATCGTTGCAGGATCAATGAGAAGCCACTCTCACACCGATCCAGGAACGAATCAACCGGCCCTGGCGTCCGTCACGCCCCGACCAGGACCCGGTCCGCGCGACGCGGCCACAGTGGCCGCCGGCGGGCCACCAGCGTGCCGACCACCACGAGGTTGACGACATTGAAGGCCACGCCGGCGACGAACGCCGGCGCGTAGTTGCCGAAATGGTCGTAGATCGCGCCGCCCATCCAGCCGCCGACGGCCATGCCCGCGAGGCCGAAGAACAGCAGCACCGGCACCCGCCAGCCGGCCTCGCTGGCCGGGAACAGCTCGCGCACGCCCAGCACATAGGCCGGCACGATGCCGGAGAAACCGAGGCCGAAGGCGGCGGCGACGGTGAACAGGCCGATCTCGTCCTGGGTGGCCAGGAAGCAGGCCAGCGCGACCGCCTGGAAGGTCGAGCCGATCAGCACCGAGCGCAGCCCGCCGATGCGGTCGGCGATCCAGCCCCAGAACTGCCGGCTGACGAAGGCGCAGGCCAGCAGCACCGACAGCATGGCCGCGCCATGCGCCGCGCTGAAGCCGAGATCGGTGCAGAACGACACCAGGTGCGCGGCGGGCAGGGCCATGGGCACGCAACACAGGAACACCGCGAGCGACATCAGCCCCAGCACCAGGTTCGGCGGCCAGCCGAGGACGCGCCGTCCGGGCAGCGGGCCGGCGCCATAGCTGCCGGCGGCCGGCGCCGGCGGGGGCGGGCTCAGGAACAGCAACGCCACCGGCAGCACCAGCAGCACCTCCAGCGCACCGAAGCCCAGCATGGTCCAGCGCCAGCCGAAATGCTCGATGCCGCGCTCGAAAACCGTGGGCCAGACCGCCCCGGCGATGTACTGGCCGCTGGTGATGAGCGCCAACGCGGTGCCGCGGCGCCGATCGAACCAGCGGGTGACATAGGTCATCATCGGCGCGTTGAAGCTGCCGTTGCCCAGCAGCCCGATCAGCAGCCCATGCCCGACATACAGCCCCCACACGCCGCCCTGGGTGGACACCAGCATGCCCGCGGCCACACACAACGCGCCGAACACGACGACGCGGCGCATGCCGACGCGCTCGGCCACCCAGCCCATGGGAATGCCGCCCAGGCCGGTGCCGAAATAGGCCAGCGAGCTCGCCAGCGCCGGGATCGAGCGGGGCGTGTCCAGATCGCCCGCGATCGGCTTCAGCGCCACCACCAGCACCAGCGGCGCGCCATAGGTCACCGACAGGATCGCGAGGGCGGCGAGGGCAGCGGTCCAGGAGGCGCGGGTTTCCACGCTGCCTGCCGTGATCATTCCTGGATTCACCCGTGCCGGTCCGTCTATGCCGAAAGCCGTCGCACCACGCTTGCGATGAAGCGGTCGCAGGCGGCCAGCTGGTCCAATTCCACGTATTCGTCGGCCTTGTGGGCCTGCGCGATGCTGCCGGGGCCGCAGACGATGCTGGGCACGCCGTATTGCTGGAAGAAGCTGGCCTCGGTGCCGTAGGCGACCTTTTCCACGCTTTTGTCGACGACCAGGTCGAGCGCCATGCGGAACACCTCGGTGTCCTCGTCGGGTGCGAGGGCGGGGATGGCGTTGATCGGGATGAATTCGATGCCGGTGCCGGGGTCGATCGCCTGCATGCGGGCGGTCAGCGCCGCCGCCAGCTCCCTAAGCTCGGTGATGATCGAGTCGGGGTCGAAGCCGGGGACGTAGCGGTAGTCGAACACGAACTCCGCCAGCGCCGGCACGATGTTGGGGCCGTTGCCGCCGGAGATCAGGTTGGTCGAGATGGTGGTGAACGGCACGTCGAAGCCGGCGGCGCGCAACCCGCTCTCGCGCTCGCGATCGCTGATGTCCTGGATGCGGGCGATGATGCGGGCCGCGTATTCGATGGCATTCACCGCCGTGTGCGTCAGCGAGGAATGCGCGGCCTTGCCCGTCACCCGGCAGCGGAACACCCGGCCGCCCTTGTGCGCGGACACCAGGCGCATCGAGGTCGGCTCGCCGACGATGCAGCCGGTTGGGCGGATGTCCCAGGCACGCATGGCGGAAATCAGATGCGGGATGCCCAGGCAGCCCAGCTCCTCGTCATAGGTGAGCGCCACATGGATCGGCTGCTTCAGCTTCGCGGCGGCGTAGTCCGGCACATGGCCGAGCACCACCGCATCGAAGCCCTTCATGTCGCAGGCGCCACGGCCATAGACGCGGCCGTCGCGGACGGTGGCGGTGAACGGGTCGCTGCTCCAGTCCTGGCCGTCCACCGGCACCACGTCGACATGGCCGGACAGGACCATGCCGCCGGGACCCTCGCCGAACGTGGCCAGCATGTTCGCCTTGGTGCGGTCGGCGTTCCAGACCATCCGCGTGCGCGCGCCATGCGCTTCCATGTGCGCTCGCGCCCAGTCGATGCAGTCGAGGTTGGAGTTGCGGCTGACCGTGTCGAAGCCGATCAGCCGCTCGAGGCACGCCAGCGTGCGCGGATCGGGCTGCATCAGCCTTCCTGATAGGTGGCGACGAAGGCTTCCAGGCGGTCCATCGCCTCGGTCAGCAATTCGGTGCTCTTGGCGTAGCACAGGCGGATATGGCGTTCCGCGCCCTTGCCGAAGGCGATGCCCGGCGCCATGCCGATCTGCGCCTCGGTGACCGCGCGCTTGCAGAAGGCCAGCGTGTCGGTCACGCCGTCCACTTCGAACATGGCGTAGAAGCTGCCCTGGTTCGGCACGTTGCGCACGCGCGGCATGCGGGCCAGTCGGGCGTTCACCACCTCGCGCCCCATGCGGCAGCGCTCGGCGAAGAACTTCACGAAATCCTCGCCGTCGCGCAGGGCGGCGATGGCGCCGTGTTGCAGGAACTCCGGGGCGCCGGAGGTGTTGAACTGGATCAGCTTCTCGAACGCGTCGACGCAACCCTCGGGATAGATCACCCAGCCGAGCCGCCAGCCGGTCATCGCCCAGGCCTTGGAGAAGCTGTTGACCACGAACACCGGGTCGTTCGGCCCGGCGATGTCGAGGAAGCTGAACGCCACCGGCCGGTCATAGACCAGGCGGTGATAGACCTCGTCGGACAGGATGGCGATGTTGCGCTTGCGGGCGAAGGCCAGCATCGCCTCGGCCTGCCCGCGCTCGATCATCCAGCCCGTCGGGTTACCGGGCGAGGCGGTGTAGATCACTTTCGTCTTGTCGTCGCAGGCGGCGAACACGGCGTCGAGGTCGAGCGACCAGCCGTCATTGCCCGAGGTCATCGCCACCTCGCGCACCTCGGCGCCGCAGATCTGCATGGCCCGCATGATGTTCGGCCAGGACGGGGTGATCGTCACCACGTTGTCCCCGGGCTTCACCATGCCCTGCGCCACCAGCATCACCGCGTTCATGCCGGACGGCGTGAGCGCGATGCGGCGGTCCGGGATGTCCACGCCGTAGATGCGCTTGTTGTAGGCGATCAGCGCCTCGCGCAGCGCCGGGATGCCGCGGTTCGGGGTGTAGAAGGTCTTGCCCTCGGACAGGGCCCGGCTCGCGGCCTGGCAGATGAAGTCGGGCGTGGGCACGTCGGGCTCGCCGGCGAACATGCCGATCACCTCGGACTTGCCGTAGCCCATGCGCCAGACATCGACGATCGGGCTGTCCTCCAGAACCTCGATGTCGTGCCGGATCAGTCCCATCGTCATTCCCCGCCTGAGTTACCCCGCATGCAACCCCGGCCACGCCGCAAGGTCAACAGCAAGGCTTTGACACGGCCACGGCGGCTTATGTCACGATCTCCGGAACGAACGGAGTGGGGAATGAAAGGGGGCGAGCGATGCATCACCATCAAATAGTCCGCGCCGGCATCGGCGTGGCCATGGGGTTGGCAACCATTTTGGGGGCGACCGGCGCCGGCGCCAAGCCGACGGACCTGTACAGTGTGGCGATGCCGATGGCAGATGGCGCGGCATCGGGCGACGCGTCGGCGCTGGTGGTGCTGGATGCCCACCATCTGGGCAACGCCACCCTGGCAGCGGCGTGGCAGCGCGTTGACGCCTCCATGTGGCAGACGAACCCCCCGCCGGTGCTGGCGGCACCGTGGCGCCGGGCCGACGCGCATGCCTGGACCTATCAATGCGGCGCCGATTGCGCGCAACTCCCTGGGAGGATCTGACCCCGGCATTCTTTGACTCGCCCGGGACGCCGACGGAATATCCGCGGCAACGAGGCGAGGGGGAAGGCGATGCGATTTCATTTTAAGGCCATGCTCGGCGCAATGGCGGCACTCGCCCTTGCCGTGCCGGCACAGGCCGCCGACCTGAAGCTGGCGCTGAGCTCCTCCCCCAGCGCGATGGACCCGCAATTCCACAATCTCGGCGCCAACCTGAACGTGGCGCAGAACATGTTCGATACGCTGGTGCGCATGGACGCGGACAGCCGGCTGATGCCGTGGCTCGCCGAATCCTGGCGCGTGATCGACGACCGCACCTGGGAATTCCGCCTGCGCAAGGACGTGCGCTTCCATGACGGCACCAAGCTGACCGCCGACGACGTGATCTGGTCGCTGGACCGGCCGGCGACCCTGGTGAACAGCCCCGCGGGATTCGGCATCTACACCCGCTCCATCGCCACCAAGACCGCGGTGGACGCGACCACGCTGCGCATCACCACCAACGGGCCCTATCCGCTGCTGCTGAGCGACCTCAGCGTGATCTATATCCTCAACCGCAAGGCGACCGAGGGGCTGGCCGCCGAGGATTTTGCGCGCGGCAAGGGCATGGTCGGCACCGGCCCCTATCGCTTCGTCTCGTTCCAGCGCGATGACCGGGTCGAGCTCGCGCGCAACGACACCGCCTGGGGCACGGGCCCGGCCTGGGACCATGTGAGCGTGCGCTTCATTCCCAACAACGCCTCGCGTCTCGCCGCCCTGCTGTCCGGCGACGTGGACGCGATCGAGGGCGTGCCGACCGCCGACCTCGCCCAGGTCAAGGCGAACCCGAAGCTGGTCTACGCGCAGAAAGTGTCGGGGCGGCTGGTCTATTTCTATGTCGATTCCGGCCGCGCCGACACGCCGCAGGTCACCGCCAGGGATGGCGGCAAGCTTGCGAAGAACCCGCTGGCCGACGAGCGGGTGCGGCGCGCCATGTCGATGGCGATCAACCGCGAGGCGATCGCCGACCGGGTGATGGCAGGGCTGGGCTATCCCACCAACAACCTCGTGCCGGAAACGCTGTTCGGCTACGACCCCACGCTGACCGTGGTGAAGTTCGACCCCGAGGGAGCGAAGCGGCTCCTGGCCGAGGCCGGCTATCCCGACGGATTCGCCCTCACCATCCACGGCCCGAACGACCGCCTGGTGAACGACGCGCAGATCGTGCAGGCCGTCGCCCAGATGCTCACCCGCATCGGCATCGCCGCCAAGGTGGAGACGATTCCGATGGCGTCCTATGCGTCGCGCGGCGCCAAGGGCGAGTTCTCGTTCGGGCTGATCGGCTTCGGCTCGCAGACCGGGGAATCCAGCTCGATCCTGCGCGCCATCATCGCCTGCCAGAACCCGAAAAGCGGCGGCGGACTCTATAACTGGAGCCACTACTGCAACCCGCAGGTGGATGATTACCTGACCAGGGCGCTGGCCACCGTCGACGACCAGGCGAGGCTGGACCTGCTGCGCAAGGCCGCACATCTCGCGGTGACGACGGAAGCGATCATCCCCTTGCACTTCCAGGCCACCACCTGGGCCGCCCGCAAAGGCATCGCCATCGAACCGCGCACGGACGAACGCACCTTCGCCGCGAGCTTCCGGCCGGTGCCTTAGGCAGGCGCCCCGGGCGTTCCGCGCCTCGTCACGGCGCCCAGGACATGTCCATCAGGAAGAACGCCTCGTTGGCGGTCGGCTGCCATTTCACTTCCTTGCGCGCGGCGAACATCATCACGTCCTGGTAGAGCGGCACCGCGGCGACGTCGTCGTGGATGATGGTCAGGGCGCGGCGGTAGTGGTCCAGGCGGGATTTCTCGTCGAGCGTGTCACGGCCGGCCTCGATTTGCGCGTCCAGCGCCGGGTTGGTGTATTTCGACCACTGGCTGCTGCTGTGGAACAGCGGGAACAGCACCCCGTCGGCGTCCTGGCAGCCGCAGGACCAGCGGAAGAAGCTCACCTCGCCGGCCTCTTCGGGCCGCCCCTGGCGCAGGCGCAGATAGGTGCCGATATCGACCATGCCGATCTGGGCATCGAGGCCGATGTCGCCGAGCATCTGGTGGATGGCCTGCACCACCCGCTGGTCGAAGCTGGGGGCGGTGGGGAAGGTCACCTTGGTGCCGGGCGCGATGCCGGCTTCCTTCAGCAGGGCACGGGCGCGGGCAGGATCGTATTTGTAGCCGGGCAGGCCGTCGATCCAGCCGAAATTGGAGGGCGGCATCATCTGGTCGACGGATTTGCCGTAGCCTTTCAGCAGGGCTTCCACGATCAGGTCGCGATCGATGGCGTGCGCGATGGCCTCGCGCACGCGCTTGTCCTTGGTCGGCCCCACCAGGGCGTTCAGCGCGATCATCGCCACGCGCTCGACCGGCGTCCACAGCACCTTGATCTGGCGTTCGGACTTCAGTGCATCGGCGTCGTCGGTCAGCAGGATGCGGGTGATGTCGGAACGGCCGCTGCGCAGGTTGGCCAGCCGGGTGCTCTCGTCCGGCACCGGCCGGAACTCGACGCGCGGGAACGGCGGGGTGCCGCGCCAATAGTCCGGGACCGCCGCCAACTCGGCTTTCACGCCGCGGGTGAAGCCGGTCAGGCGATACGGGCCGCTGCCGACGGGGGCCTGGTTGAAGGCTTCGTTGCCGAGCTTCTCGACCGCCGCCTTCGGCACGATGGACAGCTTGGTGAGCTGCGCCAGCAGCACCGGATAGGCGCGCTTCGTGGTCAGGCGGACTTCGTTCGGGCCAGTGACCTCTGCGGCGGTGATGGTGTCGAACTGGCTGAGCTGCGGGCTTTTGAAGGCCGGGTCGGTGATGCGCCGGAGCTGAACACCACGTCCTCGGGCGTCAGCTTCGTGCCGTCATGGAAGGTGATGCCGTCGCGGATCTTGAAGGTGATCGCCGTGTCGGACTGGTACGACCATGCGGTCGCGACCTGTGGCACGATCTTGCCGGACTGGTCGCGAGTGACCAGGTTGTCGAACACGTTGCGGTAGACGAAATAGCTGTCCGGGTCCCACTGCACCTGCGGGTCGAGCGAGGCCGGGCTGCCCACCGTATCGACAACGAAGACGTCGCGGTTCGCCCAGGCCGGCGTTGTCACAAGCAGGATGGCGGCGGCAAGGGCATGGCGGAGGGACATGGACGCCTCGGCTGCTGTTGGATCGATGCGAGTGTGTGGCCGGTTACGCTGCGACGCAACACTCCCGCGGCGCCTGCTCTTGACCGATGGGGGATGCGGCTGTTGCACTCCGCAGCGACACGCAAGGGAGAGCTCGCCATGAGCCGATATCTCGCCACCGCGCTGGCCACCGCCGCGCTGGCCGCGACACTGGGTGCGGCCCCGGCGCAGGCCAAGGACACGCTGACGCTCGGCATGGTGCTGGAGCCGCCGCATCTCGACCCGACCGCCGGCGCCGCCTCGGCGATTCGCGAGGTGACCTACGCCAACATCTTCGAGGGCCTGACGCGCATCGACGCCAGGGGCGAGGTGCAGCCGGCGCTGGCGGCGAGCTGGACGGTGTCGCCGGACGGGCTCACCTACACGTTCAAGCTGCGCACGGGGGTGAAGTTCCACGACGGCACGCCGTTCGACTGCGGGATCGTGAAATTCTCCTACGAGCGCGCGGTGGCGCCGGACAGCGTGAACGCGCAGAAGGGGCTGTTCGAACCGATCGCCGGCACCGCCTGCCCCGACCCCGCCACGGCGGTGGTCACGCTGAAGCGGCCAGCCGCGGGCTTCCTGTTCGGCATGGGCTGGGGCGACGCGGTGATGGTGGCGCCGAATTCGGTGGCGACCAACAAGACCAACCCGATCGGCACCGGGCCGTTCCGCTTCACCCGCTGGGTGAAGGGCGACCGGGTGGAGATGGTGCGCAACGCCGACTACTGGGGCGAGAAGCCGAAGCTGGCGGCGGCGACGTTCCGCTTCATCGCCGATCCGTCGGCGGCCACCGCGGCGGTGATGGCCGGCGACCTCGACGCCTATCCGAACTTCCCCGCGCCCGAGGCGCTGGACGCCATCCGCAAGGACCCGCGCTTCACCGTGCGCGTCGGCACCACGGCGGGCAAGACGATCCTGGCGCTGAACAACGACCGCAAGCCGTTCAGCGACCTGCGCGTGCGCCGCGCGCTGGCCTATGCGGTGGACCGGGCCGCGCTGATCGACGCGCTGTCGAGCTACGGCAAGCCGATCGGCTCGCACTACATTCCCGGCGATCCCGGCTATGTCGACCTCACCGGCGCGTATCCGTACGACCCCGCCAAGGCGAAGGCGCTGCTGGCCGAGGCCGGCGTGAAGCCGGGCACGGAGATGGTGATCAAGCTGCCGCCGCCGGCCTATGCGCGGCGCGGCGGCGAGGTGATCGCGGCGATGCTGGAGCAGGTGGGCATCACCGCGAAGCTGGTGCCGGTGGAATGGGCGCAGTGGCTGGACCAGGTGTTCAAGCAGTCCGATTTCGACATGACCATCATCAGCCACACCGAGGCGCGCGACCTCGACATCTACGCCCGCGACAAATACTACTTCAACTACCAGAGCCCCGCGTACAAGGCGCTGTACAAGCAGTACCAGGAAGCGGTCGATCCGAAGGCGCAGCTCGCATTGCTGGAGCAGTTGCAGCGCAAGCTGTCGGAAGACGAGCCGAACGTGTTCCTGTACGCGCTGGCCAAGGTCGGCGTGTGGAACGCCAGGCTGCGCGGCCTGTGGGACAACAACCCGATCCCCGCGAACGACCTGACCGGGGTGTCCTGGGCGGACTAGCGTTGGGGTGAGCGGGTTCATCGCCCGGCGGCTGGTGGCGCTTGTCCTGACGCTGCTGGCGGCCTCGCTGGTCGTGTTCCTGGTGCTGGACGTGCTGCCCGGCGATCCCGCGTCGCTGATGCTGGGCACGTCGGCGCGCGAGGACACGCTGGCGGCGCTGCGCCACCAGATGGGCCTCGACCAGCCGGCATGGGTTCGCTACCTCGCCTGGATCTGGGGCCTCGTGCGCGGGGATTTCGGCATCAGCTACACCTACAGCGTGCCGGTCTCGGAATTGATCGGCCAGCGCGTGATGGTCAGCCTGCCGCTGGCGGTGATGGCGATCCTGCTGTCTACGGCGATCGCCATTCCCGTCGGCGTGCTGGCCGCAGCGCGGCGCGGGCGGGCGGCCGACACCACGCTGATGGGCATCGCGCAGGTGGGCGTGGCGTTGCCGAATTTCTGGCTGGGGCTGCTGCTGATCCTGCTGTTCGCGGTGACGCTGCCGTTGTTCCCCGCCAGCGGCTTCGCCGGCTGGGACAAGGGCGCGTGGGCCGCGATCCGCTCGCTGCTGCTGCCGGCGCTGGCGCTGGCCTTGCCGCAGGCGGCGATCCTGGCGCGTGTCACCCGCTCGGCGGTGCTGGAGACGTTGGGGCAGGACTATGTGCGCACGGCGCTGGCCAAGGGGCTGACCGGGGCGGCGGCGCTGTGGCGGCATGCGGTGCCGAACGCGCTGATCCCGGTGGTGACGATCATCGGGCTGCAGTTCTCGTTCCTGATGGCCGGCACCGTGATCATCGAGAACGTGTTCACCCTGCCGGGCCTGGGCCGGCTGATCTTCCAGGCGATCGCGCAGCGCGACCTGATCGTGGTGCAGGACCTGGTGGTGCTGCTCGCCGGCAGCGTCATCGTGGTGAATTTCCTCGTCGACCTCGCCTATCTCGGGCTTGATCCGCGCATCAGCCGGGAAGGGGCGCAATGAACCGCCCCTGGCGCCGCAGCAGCCTGCTGGTCGGCGGCGTGCTGACCGTCGCGATGGTGGCGATGGCGCTGGTCTCGCTGGTCTGGACGCCGTATCCGCCGACGAAGATCGACATCCTGCACAAGCTGGCCGCGCCCTCGGCCGCGCATCTGCTCGGCACCGATCCGTTCGGGCGCGACGTGCTGTCGATGATCATGGCCGGCGCGCGCAGCTCGCTGTCGGTGGCGCTGATCGCGGTGGTGGTGGGGGCGGGGATCGGCATTCCGCTGGGCGCGCTGGCGTCCGCCATGGGTGGCTGGATCGACAACCTGGTGATGCGCGCCACCGACCTCGCTTTCGCCTTCCCGGCGCTGCTGACCGCGGTGATGATCACCGCGCTGGCCGGGCCGGGGGCGGTCAATGCCATGCTGGCGATCGGCATCTTCAACATCCCGGTGTTCGCCCGCGTGGCCCGCGGTGCGGCGCTGGCGGTGCGCGCGCAGGAGTTCGTCATGGCCGCACGCGCCACCGGGCGCGGCGAGGCCGCGATCATGTGGCGCCACGTGCTGCCCAACATCTCCGCGGTGCTGCTGGTGCAGGCGACGATCCAGTTCGCGCTGGCGATCGTCGCCGATGCCGGCCTGTCCTATCTGGGCCTGGGCACGCAGCCGCCGTTTCCCAGCTGGGGGCGGATGCTCAACGACGCGCAGACCTTCATCTACCGTGCGCCGCTGCTGGCGGTGTTCCCGGGGGTGGCGATCACCCTGTCCGTGCTCGGCCTGAACCTGCTGGGCGACGGGCTGCGCGACCTGCTGGACCCGCGCCTGTCGCGCGAACGTTGATTGGAACCGGAGGCTTGCCATGACCGACCTGCCCGATCTCAGCGCCGTTGAACTGCTCGATGCCTACAAGGCGCAGTCGCTGTCGCCGGTGGAGGTGACCGAGGCGGTGCTGGCGCGCATCGCGGCGTTCGAGCCGGCGCTGAACGCCACCTGGGCGCTCGATCCCGAGGGCGCCCGGGCGGCGGCGCGCGAGTCCGAGGCGCGCTGGCGGCGCGGCGCGCCGGTGGGCGCGCTGGACGGCGTGCCCATCACCATCAAGGAGAACATCGCGACCAAGGGCACGCCGGTGCCGCTGGGCACGGCCGCGAACGACCTGGTGCCGGCCGCCGGGGACGCGCCGCCGGCGGCACGCGTGCGCGCGGCCGGGGCGGTGATCCTGGGCAAAACCACCATGCCCGACTACGGCATGCTGTCCTCTGGGCTTTCCAGCTTCCACAAGCTGGCGCGCAATCCCTGGAACACCGATTGCAATCCCGGCGGCTCGTCGGCCGGCGCCGGCAGTGCGGCGGCGGCGGGCTACGGGCCGCTGCATCTCGGCACCGATATCGGCGGCTCGGTCCGCCTGCCCGCGGGCTGGTGCGGCATCGTCGGGCTGAAGCCGAGCTTCGGGCGCGTGCCGATCGATCCCCCCTATATCGGCCGCGTCGCCGGCCCGATGACCCGCACCGTGGCCGACAGCGCGTTGCTGATGGAGGTGCTGTCGCAGCCGGACTGGCACGACCACATGAGCCTGCCGCCAGCGGACATCGCCTGGCGCGCGCTGGACCGCGACGTGAAGGGGCTGCGCATCGGCGTGCTGGCCTATCCCGGCATCGGCGCGGCCGCCGAGCCCGAGGTGCAGGCGGCGGTCGCGGCGGCGGCGCGGCTGTTCGAGGCGCAGGGCGCGATCGTGGAGCCGGTGGCGCCGTTCCTCACGCCGGAGATGCTGGATGGCCTCGACCGGTTCTGGCGCACCCGCTCCTGGTCCGACTATTCGCGCCTGCCGCGGGAGCGGCGCGAGAAGGTGCTGCCGTTCATCCGCGCCTGGATCGAGGCGGCCGAGGGGCTTTCCGGGCTGGAGGTGTATCGCGGCTTCAACCGCATCATCGAAATGAGCGCCGCCGCGGTGCAGGCCTGCCAGCCTTATGACTTCATCATTTCGCCGACCGCGCCGATGCCGTCCTATCGCGCGGACTGGCCGTGCCCGACCAACGATCCCGCGCGCCCGTTCGAACATATCGGCTTCACCGTCGCCTTCAACATGTCCGAGCAGCCGGCGCTCTCGATCAACTGCGGCTACACTGCTGGCGGCCTGCCGATCGGCCTGCAGATCGTCGGGCACCGGTTCGATGACCTCGGTGTGCTGCAGCTGGGGCGCGCGTGGGAGCGGATGCGGCCGGCGCAACGTCCCTGGCCGGTGGCCTGAACGGTGCGCCCGCGCGCCGCAACCGGCTCTCCTTGATGCATGTCAACGCCCCGTAACCGTGTAGCATGCATAAGCAACCCGTCCCGGGCGCCCGGGAGGGGCGAGGGAGAGCGAGGTTGGCGAGTTTCGGGACGGTCCGGCGCGTAGTGCTGCCGGTGGTTGTGCTGGCCGCGCTGGCCGGGGTTGGGGTGCTGGCGGTCGAGCGCGCCCGGTCGGTCCCGTCGCCGGGCACGATGTTCGGCAATGTGGAGATCCGCCAGGTGGACCTCGCCTTCCAGGCCGCGGGCGCGGTCCAGGCTATGGCCAGGCGGGAAGGCGACGCGGTCAGGTCCGGCGAACTGGTCGCCGAACTGGACGACGCAACCTACCAGCAGGCCTACGCCCTGGCGGAGGCGCGGCGCGACGCGGCCAAGGCGCAGCTCGATCTGTTGCTGGCCGGCACGCGGCCGGAGCAGATCGACCAGGCGCGCGCCAATGTCGCCAACGCCCAGGCGACGCTGGCGCATGCCGAGGCGACCTTCGCGCGCCAGGAGGATCTGGTGCGGCGCGATGTCGCGTCGCGGCAGGCCTATGACGATGCACGGATGGCGCTGGACGCCGGGCGTGCCGCATTGGCGCAGTACAAGGCGGCGCTGGCCGAGGCGGTGGCGGGGCCGCGACCGCAGGAGATCGAGGCCGCGCGCGCGCAACTGCGCTCGGCTGATTCCACGGCCAAGCTCGCCGCGGTGCAGCTGTCCCATACCCGCTTGACCGCGCCCACCGACGGCGTGGTGATGACGCGGGTGATCGAGCCCGGAACGGTGGTCCTGCCGGGATCGGCGGTCTACTCGATAGCCATCGCCGGCGAGGTGTGGGTGCGCGCCTTCGCGCCCGAGCCGCTGCTGGGCCGGGTCGCGCCGGGCACCGAGGTGCGGGTGTCGAGCGATGGCGGCCATGCCTGGCGCGGGCGCGTCGGCTATGTCTCGCCGGTGGCGGAGTTCACGCCGAAGACCGTGGAGACGCCCGAGCTTCGCACCCAGCTGGTGTATCGCCTGCGCATCCGCATCGAGAACCCGGACGACGCGCTGCGCCAGGGCATGCCGGTGACGATCCAGCTTCCGGGCGGCTGAGCCATGCCCCCGGCATTGGCGGAGATCAGCGGCCTGCGCCACGTCTTCCCCGGTGCGCGCGGGGCGCCGCCGCGGGTGGCGCTGGACGGCATTTCAGCCGTTATTCCGCCGGGCATGATCACCGGGGTCGTGGGCCCGGACGCCGCCGGCAAGACCACGGTGCTGCGCCTGCTGGCCGGGCTGTTGCGCCCCACTGGCGGGCGGGTGACTGTGCTGGGCCACGATATGGCGACGGACGCGCAGGCGGCGCATGCCGGCATCGGCTACATGCCGCAGCGCTTCGGGCTGTATGAAGACCTCAGCGTCGCCGAGAACCTCTCCTTGTTCGCCGACCTGCACCAGCTGCCTGCCGGGTTGCGGACCGAGCGCGTGGCGCGGCTGCTGCGCTTCACCGGCCTCGCCCCGTTCACCGCGCGGCTGGCGGGACAGCTCTCCGGCGGGATGAAGCAGAAGCTCGGCCTCGCCTGCGCCCTGCTGGCGCGGCCGCGCCTGCTGCTGCTGGACGAGCCGTCGGTGGGCGTGGACCCGGCATCGCGGCGCGAGCTGTGGTCCATCGTGTCGCAGATGCTGGAGGAGGGGCGGGAGGACGGGATGGGCGTGGTCTGGGCCACCGCCTATCTCGACGAGGCCGAGCGCTGCGGCCAGGTGCTGCTGCTGCACGAGGGGCGGATGCTGGCGGCCGGGCCGCCGGCCGGGTTCCTGGCCCCGATGCAGGGCCGGGTGTTCCGGCTGGCGGTGCCGGCGGCGTCCCGGCGCGACGCCGCGCGGCGGGCCGCAGCACATCCGGGCGTGCTGGACGCCGCGGTCCAGGGCGACACGCTGCGGCTGGTCCTTCACGCGGATGCGGCAGTCCCGGACGCCGCGTCCCTTGGCGGCACCGCGCTGGCACCGGCGCCGCCGCGCTTCGAGGACGGCTTCGTCGACCGCCTCGCCACGGCTGCCGCGCCGCCGCCGCCGACGGAGCCGATCCGCCCGCAAGCGGGCGACGGCCCCGCCATCGAGGTGCGCGACCTGGTGCGGCGCTTCGGGGCGTTCACCGCGGTGGACCATGTGAGCTTCTCGGTGGCGCGCGGCGAGATCTTCGGCCTGCTGGGGCCGAACGGCGCGGGCAAGTCCACGACCTTCCGCATGCTATGCGGCCTGCTGCAGCCCAGTGGCGGCACGGCGCGCGTGGCCGGGCAGGACATGCTGCGCGCGCCCGCGGCCGCGCGCGCGCGCATCGGCTACATGGCGCAGCGCTTCTCGCTCTATGGCGAATTGTCGGTCGCCGAGAATCTGGCATTCTTCGCCCGCGTCTACGGCCTGTCCCGCGCCACCCGGGCGCAGGCCATCGCACAGGCGCTGCAGCGCTACGACCTTGCCGGTGTCGCGGGCGACGTCGCCGGCAACCTGCCGCTGGGCGTGAAGCAGCGACTGGCCCTGGCGGCCGCCTTGCTGCACGGGCCGGACATCCTGTTCCTGGACGAGCCGACCTCGGGCGTGGACCCGCTGACCCGCCGCGCCTTCTGGGCCCGCATCGGCGCGCTGGCGCAGGCCGGCGTCACTGTGCTGGTGACCAGCCATTTCATGGACGAGGCAGAGTATTGCGACCGGCTGGCCATCGTCAGCGCCGGCAGGCTGGTGGCCACCGGAACGCCGGCGGAGTTGCGCGCCCGCGTGCGCAGCGCGGGCCTGCCCGATCCGACGCTGGAGGACGCGTTCATCGCCCTGGTCGCGGCCGGGCCGGCGGAGCTGGCGGCATGACAAGCTGGATGCGCATGCGCGGCCTGGTGCGCAAGGAGGTCCTGCAGATCCTGCGCGACCCCTCGGCCCTGCTGATCGCCTTCCTGCTGCCGGTGCTGCTGCTGGTGGTGAACGGCTTCGGCATTTCGCTGGATGCGCGCGAGATGCGTGTGGCCGTGCTGGTGGAGGCGCCGGCCGAGGACACGCGCGAAATCCTGCAGGCGCTCGCCGCCTCGCCCTATCTCGACGTCGTCCGCGTGGACAGCGCCGCCGCCGGCGAGGCCCGGATGATCGCGGGCGACGTGCGCGGCATGCTGGTTCTGCGCGAGGAGTTCGCCGAGCGCCTGCGCCGCCCCGCGCGCTGGCCTGCGCCGGCGCAACTGGTGGCGAATGCGACCGACCCCAACACGGCGCGGGTGCTGGAAGGCTATGTGCAGGGGGCGCTGCTCACCTGGCTGAGCGGCCGCGCGCATGAATTGCGGCTGCTGCCGTCCGGCGGCATTTCGCTGGAGCATCGCTACTGGTTCAACCCCGAGCTGCGGTCGGCGGATTTCATCGTGCCGGGCATGATCGCCTACGTCATGTCCATGACTGGCACGTTGCTCACCGCGCTGATCGTGGCGCGCGAGTGGGAGCGCGGCACGATGGAGAGCATGCTGGCGAGCCCGGCCCATATGGGCGAGCTGATCGTGGCCAAGCTGGGCTGCTATTTCGTGCTGAGCATGGCCGCGATGCTGGGCGCCGTCGCGATGGCCATTCTCCTGTTCGGCGTGCCGTTCCGCGGCGGCATGCTGCCGCTGCTCGCGGCGTCGTCGCTGTTCCTGGTGTTCGCGCTGGCGCTGGGGCTGTTCATCTCCACGCTGGCGCGCAACCAGTTCGTGGCGGCCCAGCTGGCGTTCCTGGTGACGATGATGCCGGCGTTGATGCTGTCGGGCATGCTGTTCGACATCGCCTCGATGCCCGCCTGGCTGCAGGCCGTCACCTACGCGGTGCCGGCGCGCTATCTGGTGTCGATCCTGCAGACACTGTTCCTGGCAGGCACGGTGTGGGAGCTGCTGCTGCCGAACCTCGCGGCGCTTGCGGTCGCGGCGGCGCTGGCGGTGGGCGCCACGCTGACCGTGACCCGCCGGCGCCTGGACTGAGGCCGTCATGCTCGGCCGCATCCTCGCCTTGGTCCTGAAAGAGCTTGCCTCGTTATGGAAGGACCAGAAGACGCGCATGGTGCTGCTGGTGCCGCCGCTGGTGCAGGTGATGGTGTTCGCCTATGCCGCGACCTACGAGGTGACGCATGTGCCGATCGGCATCTGGAACGAGGATGCCGGGGCGCAGGGGGCGGAACTGGTGCGGCGCTTCGCGGCGTCGCCGGCCTTCCAGGTGGCGGCCGCGCCGGCCGGCCCCGCCGACGCGGCAGCCGCGCTCGACGCCAAGCGGCTGGCCGCGGTGCTGCACGTGCCGCAGGATTTTTCCGCCAACGTGCTGGGCGGGCGCCGGGCGCAGGTGCAGCTGCTGCTGGACGCGCGACGCTCCAACACCGCGCTGCTGGTCAACGGCTACGCCACGGCGATCGTGGGACAGTTCGCGCAGGACCTGAAACCGTCGCCGCCGCCGCCCTTGGCGATCGTGACGCGCGACTGGTTCAACCCGACGCTTGAGCCGCAATATTTCATCCTGCCCGGGCTGGTGGCGGTGCTGTCGCTGATGATCGCGATGCTGGTGAGCGCGCTGTCGCTGGCACGCGAGCGCGAGCTGGGCACGTTCGAGCAGATGCTGGTGACCCCGCTGCGGCCGGCGGAGATCCTGGTGGGCAAGGCGGTGCCGGCGGTGCTTGTCGGCATGCTTGAAGCCAACATCGTGGTAGCGGCGTCGCTGCTGTGGTTCCGCGTGCCGTTCACCGGCAGCGTGCTGCTGCTGGAGTCGGCCCTGCTCGTCTACATGCTCGCGGGCGTGGGGGTCGGGCTCGCGATCTCGTCCTTCGCGCGCACGCAGCAGCAGGCGATCCTGGGCGTGTTCGTTTATGCCTCGCCGGCGATCGTGCTGTCCGGTTTCGCCGCCCCGGTGGAGAACATGCCGCCGGGCGTGGAGTGGCTGAGCCGGCTCGACCCCGTTCGGTATATGCTGGTGATCGCGCGCGGCACCTTCCTGCAGGACATGCCGTTCTCCGTGGCGCTGCATTCGATCTGGCCGATGGCGCTGATTGCGGCGGCACTGATGGGCATTGCGGTGGTGGCTGTGCGCCGGGCGGTGGCGTAGAGCAATATCGGCGTAGATGGAATCGCGCAGCGATTCCATGCCGACGAAATTGCTCGCGAAACATGAGCCGGGGCAGGTTCGTCTGAAACGAACATGCCCCAGGGAGGCGGATATGCACGCGATGGTTCTGCGGCGGGCCTGCGAGGCGTTGCAGCCGATGGAGCTGCCGCTTCCCGTGCCGGGGCGCAAGCAGGTGCTGATCCGCGTCTGCGCCTGCGCGGTGTGCCGCACCGACCTGCATGTGGTGGACGGCGAGTTGGCGGACCCGAAGCTGCCGCTGGTTCCCGGCCACGAGATCATCGGCCGCGTGGTCGAGGTCGGGGCCGATGTCGACCGGTTCCGCACCGGCGAGCGCGTCGGCGTGCCCTGGCTCGGCTGGACCTGCGGGGCCTGCGCCTATTGCCGCTCGGGGCGGGAGAACCTGTGCCCGCAGGCGCGCTTCACCGGCTACCAGATCGACGGCGGCTACGCCGAGTACACCGTCGCCGACGAGCGCTATTGCTTTGCCATCGATCCCCGCTTCGGCGATGCCGAGGCGGCGCCGCTGATGTGCGCGGGACTGATCGGCTACCGCACCCTGCGCATGGCCGGCGATGCCCGGCGGCTGGGGATCTACGGCTTCGGCGCGGCCGCCCATATCGCCGCCCAGGTGGCGCGGCACGAGGGGCGCGAGCTCTATGCCTTCACCCGGCCGGGCGACGTTGCCGCCCAGGACTTCGCCCGGCGCCTGACCGGCGGCTGGGTCGGCGGGTCCGACGAGATGCCGCCGGACCCGTTGGATGCGGCGCTGATCTTCGCCCCCGTCGGCGCCCTGGTGCCCGCGGCGCTGCGCGCCACCGCGCCGGGCGGGGTGGTGGTGTGCGGCGGCATCCACATGAGCGACATCCCGTCCTTTCCGTATTCCATCCTGTGGCAGGAGCGCACGCTGCGCTCCGTCGCCAACCTCACGCGGCGTGACGGCGAGGAGTTCCTCGGTTTGGCGCCGAAGATCCCGGTGGTGACCGAGACCGTCACCCTGAACCTGTCGCAGGCCAACGAGGCCCTGGCCCGGCTGCGCGAGGGCCGGCTGACCGGGGCCGCGGTGCTGGTGCCGGACGCCGCGAGCGGTTAGCCTCCCCGTCCGGCGGATCCGAGGGCGCGCACCCGGTCGCCGCGACGCAAGCGGACGAGAGATCTCATGGCGAGGAAGACCTATTACGGCGTGACCATCGGCATCCTGATGGTCGAGACCTATTTCCGCCGCTTCGCCGGCGACATCGGCAACGCCGAGACCTGGCCGTTCCCGGTGCAATACAAGGTGGTGCGCGGCGCCACCCCCGCCAACATCACGCAGCTGCAGGACAACGTGCTGCTGGAGCCGTTCAAGCGCGCCGCGCAGGAGCTGATCGACGAAGGCGTGGACGGCATCACCACCACCTGCGGTTTCCTGGCCTATTACCAGCAGCAACTCGCGGCGTTCTGCAGCGTGCCGGTGGCCACCAGCGCGCTGCTGCAGGGGCCAATGGTGGCGCGCACGCTGCCGCGCGGCGGGCGGATCGGCATCCTCACCTATGACGAGGCGGCGTTGACCGCCCCCTATCTCGAAGCGGTGGGGGTGGACCCGGCGACCCCCGTTGTCGGCGTTCCCGCCGGTTCCGAATTCCGCCGCTCAATCCGCGACGGCGACGCTGCCGTGCCGTACGACGTTCTGGAAGCCGAGGTGCTGGCCACCGCTGGCCGGCTGATGGACCATGGCAATATCGGCGCCATCATCTGCGAGTGCACGAACCTGACGCCGTTCTCCGCCGCCATGGCCGAGCGGTTCGGCGTGCCGGTGTTCGATTCCGTGAGCCTGGTCCACTGGTTCCACCAGGGATTGCGGCCGCGGCAGTTTCCGAGGCGCTAGAGCATGTATGTCGCGAGCAATTTCATCGGCATGGAATCGCTGCGCGATTCCATCTGCGCCGATATTGCTCTGATGCGAAAGGGAGCCGTAATGCGCAGGATCATCGGTGCAGCCGTGGCGCTGTGCCTGGCGACGTTTGCCGCGAACGCCGCGACGTTGCGGGTGTCGTCGGCCGGTGATGCGGGCACGCTCGATCCGCATTCCCAGAACATCATCCCGACGGCGCAACTGCTGCGCCAGATCTACGAGCCGCTGGTCAATCGCGGCCCGAGCCTGGAGCTGGAGCCGGCGCTGGCCGAAAGCTGGTCCGCGATGGAACCGACGCGCTGGCGCTTCAAGCTGCGCGCCGGCGTGAAGTTCCAGGACGGCAGTCCGTTCACCGCCGATGACGTCGTGTTCTCGCTCAAGCGCGCCGCGGCGCCGAGCTCCAACTACGGCAACTTCGTCGATACCGTCGTGCGCGCCGAGGCGGTCGATCCGCTGACCGTGGACGTGATCACCAGCGAGCCCGATCCCATCCTGGTCGACAAGCTCAGCAGCGTCGTGATCATGAGCAAGGCCTGGTGCGAGGCGAACAATGCCACGGCACCGCAGAACGCGGCACAGGCGCAGGAAAGCTACACCACGCGCCACACCAACGGCACCGGCCCCTACCAGCTCACCAGCCGCGAGGCGCAGGTGCGCACGGTGCTGGACCGCAACGCCGCCTGGTGGGGCACGATGAAGGGCAACGTCACGCAATACGTGTCGCTGCCGATCGCCAACGCCTCCACCCGCCTCGCCGCGTTCCTGTCGGGCGAAGTGGACGTGCTGCTGGATCCGCCGCTGCAGGACATCCCGCGGCTGCGCGAGCGCAGCGACGTGCGCGTGCTGCAGGGTCCGGAGATCCGCTCGATGTTCATCGTCATGGACCAGGCGCGTGACGAGCTTCTCTACAGCGACGTGAAGGGCCGCAACCCGCTGAAGGACCACCGGGTGCGCCAGGCGCTGTACCAGGCGATCGACATCCAGGCGATCCGCAGCCGTATCCTGCGCGGCTTCGCGCTGCCCGCCGGCGTGCTGTTCGGCCCGGGCGTGCGCGGCTACGACAAGGCGATCGACCAGCGCCTGCCGCTGGACATCGCCAAGGCGAAGGCGCTGCTGGCGGAAGCCGGCTATCCCGACGGCTTCGCCATCACGCTCGACTGCCCGAACAACCGCTACATCAACGACGCCGACGTGTGCACGGCGCTGGGCGCGATGTGGGCGAAGATCGGCGTGCGCGTGGCCGTGAACGCGCAGCCGCTGGCGACGTTCTTCCCGAAGGTCCAGCGCAAGGACACCAGCATGTTCTTCCTCGGCTCCGGCTCGCCGACGCTGGACGCCTACTACATCCTGCAGATCCACCTGCTGCCGCCCACCGGCCGGCCGGGCGACGGGGCATGGAACCTGGGCGGCTACAACAATCCGGCGATGACCGACCTGATCAACAAGGTGCGCGCCGAGCTTGATCCGGGCAAACGCGACACGCTGATCCATGAGGTGCTGGCGCTGTACAAGCAGGACATCCCGAACCTGCCGCTGTACCACCAGGAAATCGCCTGGGCGGCGCGTGCCAATGTCGATGTGCACATGCGGCCGGATAACGAGCTTGAGGCGAAGTGGGTGACCGTCAAGTAGAAGGCGAGGGGCCGGATCGCCCGGCCTGCGTCATACCAGCGGCCATGAAGAATGACCGCTGGTACGAGTCGTTATTTTGCGCGCCGCCGCCCACCAAGCCCGCGACAGGCACGCGCTTGCGTGCCGCAAGCGGATCGGCGCGCGATACCAACGGCCCTTGACGATGGAAGGGTTATCGTCAAGGGCCGTTGGTATCATCCCTCGTCTTCGTGCCAGGTGCGCCCGGCCCGCTCGATCAGCGCGATCGAGGCGGACGGGCCCCAGGTGCCGGCGGTATAGGGCTTCGGCGGTTCGCTCGATGCGCTCCAGGCCTGCAGGGTGGGGTCGATCCAGGTCCACGCGGCTTCCACCTCGTCGCGGCGCATGAACAGGGTCTGGTTGCCGCGCACCACGTCCATCAGCAGGCGCTCATAGGCGTCGGGATTGCGCACGCCGAAGGCTTCGGCGAAGCTCATGTTCAGGGCCTGCTGCTGCAGCCGCATGCCGCCGGGGCCGGGGTCCTTGATCATCAGCCACAGCTTCACGCTTTCGTCGGGCTGCAGGCGGATCACCAGCTTGTTGGCGCTGATCGGGCCGGCGGTGTCGTCGAATACGGAATGCGGGATCGGCCGGAAGGCCACGACGATCTCCGACACGCGGGCGGGCAGGCGCTTGCCGGTGCGCAGGAAGAACGGCACCCCGGCCCAGCGCCAGTTGGCGATGTCGGCCCGCAGCGCCACGAAGGTTTCGGTGTTGCTGGCGGGCTTGCCGAGTTCCTCCAGGTAGCCGGGAACCGGCCCGCCGGCGGAAGCGCCGGCGCGGTACTGGCCGCGCACGGTGCGGTCGGCGGCATTCTCCTCGGTGATCGGCACCAGCGCCTTCAGCACCTTCAGCTTCTCGTCGCGCACCGCATCGGCGGCGAGCGACGTCGGCGGCTCCATGGCGGTGAGGCAGAGCAGTTGCAGCATGTGGTTCTGCACCATGTCGCGCAGCGCCCCGGCGGTGTCGTAATAGCCGGCGCGCCCCTCGACCCCCAATGTCTCGGCCACGGTGATCTGCACGTGGTCGATATGCGCGGCGTTCCACACCGGCTCGAACAGCGCGTTGGCGAAGCGCAGCGCCATCAGGTTCTGGACCGTTTCCTTGCCGAGATAATGGTCGATGCGGTAGACGCGGTCCTCGGGGAAGGTGCGGCCGATGGCGTCGTTCACGGCGCGGGCGGAGTCCAAACTCTTGCCGATCGGCTTCTCCACCACCACGCGCGAGCCGGGCGTGGCCAGGCCGTGGCGGGCCAGCTGGTCGCAGATCGGGCCGAACAGGTCGGGCCCGGTCGCCAGGTAGAACACGCGGATGCGCCCGGGCTGGTCGGCCAGCGCCCGCGCGAGGTCCGCCCAGCCGTCATCGGCGTCGGCTTTGACGGCGACATAGCCGACGCGGCCGAGGAAGGTATCCACACCCGCCTCGTCGCGATCGGAGGGCGGCACATGGGCGGCAATCGCTTCGTGGGCCATGGCGCGAAAGGCGTCCGCGGTCATCGCCCGGCGGGCGACGCCGAAGATGCGCGCTTCCGCCGGCATCTGGCCGGCGGCGCAACGATAGAACAGCGCCGGCAGCAGCTTGCGCCGCGCCAGATCTCCGGTGGCGCCTACCACCACGAGGTCGAAGGGATCGACGGCGATCACCCGCGCGACCATGGCATCAGCATTCGGTCACATGCACGGCAAGCCCACCTTGCGAGGTTTCCTTGTACTTGTCGTGCATGTCGAGCCCGGTCTGCCGCATCGTCGCGATGGCCTCGTCCAGGCTGACGCGGTGCGTGCCGTCGCCGGACAGCGCCAGCGAGGCGGCGTTGATGGCCTTCACCGCGCCCATCGCGTTGCGCTCGATGCAGGGAATCTGCACCAGCCCGCCGATCGGGTCGCAGGTCATGCCCAGGTGGTGCTCCAGCCCGATCTCGGCCGCGTTCTCCACCTGCGCCGGCGTCCCACCAAGGACGGAGGTGAGCCCGGCCGCGGCCATGGCGCAGGCGACGCCGACCTCGCCCTGGCAGCCGACCTCGGCGCCGGAGATGGAGGCGTTGGTCTTGGCCAGCGCGCCGATGGTCGCCGCCGCCAGCAGGAAGGTCTCGGTGCCCTCGGGCGAGGCGTCGGCGTGGTAGCGGTGCCAATAGCGCAGCACGGCCGGCACCACGCCGGCGGCGCCGTTGGTGGGGGCGGTGACGACGCGGCCGCCGGCGGCGTTCTCCTCGTTCACCGCGATCGCCCACAGGCTGGCATGATCCATCGCTTCGGTGGCGGCGCCGATGTTGCGGCGGCGCTTGTCCTCGATGCGGGCGGCCAGGGTGCGGGCGCGGCGCCGCACTTTCAGGCCGCCGGGCAGCTCGCCTTCGTTGCCCAGGCCGCGTTCGATGCAGGACTCCATCGCCGCCGCTACTTCGGCGATATGGGCGCGGACGGCCTCGGCGGAATGGACGGCGCATTCATTGGCGAATTGCAGCTCGGCGATGCTCATGCCGTGCTGCGCGCAGTGGGCCAGGATGTCGCTGGCGTTGCGGTACGGAAACGGCAACTGCCGGATCACGTCGCCGGCTTCCGGCGCGTCGCCGGCGCGCACCACGAAGCCGCCGCCGACCGAGAACCATCGCTCCGCGCGCAGCACCGCGCCTGCCGCATCTTCCAGGCGCAGGTCCAGCGTGTTCGGATGGTCCGGCGTGGGCGTGAGCCGGTCGAACAGCAGGTCGCGATCCAGGTCGAAGGCAATCGCGCCCAGGCCCGCAAGCTCCAGCGTGCCGGTTTCGCGCACCCGGGCGGGCAGGCCATGCACCACGTCCGGGTCGGCGGTGGCCGGTTCCATGCCGGCGAGCCCGGCCAGCACGGCGACATCGGTGCCGTGGCCCTTGCCGGTCCAGGCGAGCGAGCCGTACAGCGTGACCACGACGCGGGCCGCGCGTCCGGCCAGTGGCGCCGCGCCGTGCGCGAACGCCCGCGCCGCGCGCATCGGGCCCACCGTGTGCGAACTGGACGGGCCGAGGCCGATACGGAATAAATCGAACACGCCGATGAGCTGGGTCATGCGGGCTCCTTCAGGGTCCGGCGCAGCATAGCCAATCACTGCGGCGAGAAGTAGCCGTCAGGCCGCCCGGCCGAGCCTTCATCCCCGCGCCGCCCGATGGCATAGTGCCCGGCGTTCACCGGAGGACAACCACGATGTCGTCGATCGACCAGATCCGCAGCTTCCACGACGAGCTCACAGCCATCCGCCGCGACATCCATGCGCATCCGGAAATCGGCTTCGAGGAGCATCGCACCTCGGAGCTGGTGGCGCAGAAGCTGGCGGAATGGGGCATCGAGGTGCATCGCGGCATTGGCGGCACCGGCATCGTCGGCGTGCTGCGCCGCGGCAACGGCCAGGCCGCGATCGGCCTGCGCGCGGACATGGACGCGCTGCCGATGCAGGAAGCCAACGACTTCGCCCACCGCAGCCAGAACCCCGGCCGGATGCACGCCTGCGGCCATGACGGGCACACCACCATGCTGCTGGGCGCGGCGCGCTACCTCGCGACCTCGGGCGATTTCAACGGCACCGTGCACTTCATCTTCCAGCCGGCCGAGGAAGGGCTGGGCGGCGCCGAGGCGATGATCAAGGACGGGTTGTTCCAGCGCTTTCCCTGCAATTTCGTCTACGGCATGCACAACCGCCCCGGCCTGCCAGTGGGGCAGTTCGCCATCCGCCCGGGCACGATGATGGCCGGCGGCGCGTTCTTCGACATCACCGTCACCGGCCGCGGATCGCATGGCGCCCGGCCGGAAGGCAGCATCGACCCGGTACTGACCGCCTGCCACATCACCACGGCGCTGCAATCCATTGTCGCCCGCAACGTTCCGCCCGCCGACACGGCGGTGCTGAGCGTCACCCGCGTGGACGGCGGCGACGCCTACAACGTGATCCCGCAACAGGCGATGATCCGCGGCACCGCACGCACCATGAAGCGCGAAACGATGGAGCTGCTGGAAGCCGGCATGAAGCGCATCGCCAAGGGCGTGGCCGAAGGCTTCGGCGCCACCGCCGAGGTGGATTTCCGTTTCCTGTTCGCCCCGCTGGTGAACAACCCCGCCGAGACCAGGGTGATCGCCGAGGCGGCCGCCGAAGTGGTGGGCGCCGCCAACGTGGAAGCCGATGGCCCGCAGGTGATGGCGTCCGAGGATTTCAGCTTCATGCTGGAAGCGGTGCCCGGCGCCTATATCAACATCGGCAACGGCGACACGGTCGGAAGCTGCCAGGTGCACAACCCCAGCTACGAATTCAACGACGAGGCCCTGCCGTTCGGGGCGGCGATGTTCGCGCAACTGGTGGAGAAGAAGCTGCCGCGCGGCGCGATGTAGGACAGGCCGGGGCCGCGCCATGACGGCCCCTCGCCATGAGGTGCCATGCCGGACATACTGCGCCACCCCATCCGCAGGAGTCCCGCATGCCCCCCATCGACGCGATCCGCGCTTTCCACGACGAGCTGACCGCCATCCGCCGTGACTTCCATGCGAACCCGGAACTGGGGCTGGAGGAGCACCGCACCGCCGAGATCGTGGCGAAGCAGCTGGAGGCGTGGGGCATCGAGGTGCATCGCGGCGTCGGCGTCACCGGCGTCGTCGGCGTGCTGCGCAAGGGCAGCGGCAAGACCGCGATCGGCCTGCGCGCCGACATGGACTGCCTGCCGATGGACGAGCAGACGAACCTGCCCTACCGCAGCCAGAGCCCCGGCCGCATGCATGCCTGCGGCCATGACGGCCACACCACCATGCTGCTGGGCGCGGCGCGCTACCTCGCGACCTCCGGCGATTTCGACGGCACCGTGAACTTCATCTTCCAGCCCGGCGAGGAAGGCATCGGCGGCGCGCTCGCCATGCTGAAGGACGGGCTGTTCGAACGCTTTCCCTGTGACGCCATCTTCGCCATGCACAACCGGCCGGGCATGGAGGTCGGCGAGTTCGCGATCGCCCCGGGCCCGTCGGCAGCGGGCGGCGCGTTCTTCGACATCGCCATCACCGGCCGCGGCGCGCATGGCGCGCGGCCCGAGGCCAGCATCGACCCGCTGCTGGTGGCCTGCCACATCACCACGGCGCTGCAGTCGATCGTGGCCCGCAACGTGCCGCCGGCGGACACGGCGGTGCTGAGCGTCACCCGCATCGTCGGCGGCGACGCCTACAACGTCATTCCGCAAAGCGCCACGATCTCCGGCACCGCGCGCACCTTCCGCAAGGAGACGATGGAGCTGATCGAGACCGGCATGAAGCGCATCGCCAAGGGCGTGGCCGAGGGCTTCGGCGCCACGGCCGAGGTGGATTTCCGCGTCATCTTCGCGCCGCTGATCAACGACCCCGCGCAGACCGACGCGATCGCCGATGCCGCCGCCGCGCTGGTGGGCGAGGACAAGGTGGACCGCGCCAAGCCGCCGGGCATGGGCTCGGAGGATTTCAGCTTCATGATGGAGCAGGTGCCGGGCGCCTATATCCAGCTCGGCAACGGCGACAGCGCGCAGTTGCACAACCCGGCCTACAACTTCAACGACGAGGCCACGCCGTATGGCGCGGCCCTGCTGGCGAGCCTGGTGGAACGCAAGCTGGCGCGCGCATCCGGCGGCTGATGCTCCCGCAGGGCAGCCTGATCGTTTCCTGCCAGGCGCGCGCGGACAATCCGCTGCATGGCCCCGCCTTCATGGCGGCGATGGCCCGCGCCGCCGCGCAGGGCGGGGCCGGCGGCATCCGCGCCGACGGCCCCGCCGATGTGGCGGCGATCCGTGCGGTGACGACGCTGCCGCTGATCGGGCTGAACAAGCGCTGGGACGAGGGCTTTCCCGTCTACATCACGCCGGACTTCGCCGCGGCGCGCGCCGTGGTGCAGGCGGGGGCCGACATCGTGGCGCTGGATGCCACCGCGCGCCCGCGCAACGGCGAGCCGGTCGCCACCCTGATCGCGCGCATCCGCGGCGAACTTGGCAAGCCCGTTTTGGCGGACATTGCCACCCTGGAGCAGGGGGTGGCCGCGCGGGCCTGGGGTGCCGATTATGTCGCCACCACGCTGTCCGGCTACACCGAGGACACGCAAGGGGCGGAAGGGCCGGATCTCGCCCTCGTTGCCGCCCTGGTCCGCGAATGCGGCGCCAAGGTGATCGCGGAGGGCCGGTTCGACACGCCGGCCCTGGTGGCGCAGGCCTTCGCCTTGGGCGCGCACGCCGTGGTGGTGGGCACCGCCATCACCAACCCGCGCGAGATCACCCGCCGCTTCGCCGCCGCCGCGCCACGATGACCGGATTGGGCATCGACGGCGGCGGCTCCGCCACACGCTGGGCGTTGTGCGACGACACCGGCGCCGTGCGCGCGCGCGGCGAGGTGCCGCCGGTCTCGGGCCATCTGTTCAACGCGGACGAGCGGGCGCGCTTCGAGCGCGTGGCGGCGGCGTTGCGTGCGCAGATCGGCGATGTTGCGGTCGCGCGTGTCGTCGCCGGCATCACCGGCCTGTCCGCCGCCTCGCCGGAAGCGGCGGTCGCCGCAACGATTCTCGCCGAATCGCTCGGCCTGCCGGCGGACCGGGTGCAGGTGCAGGACGACATGTGGATCGCCTATCACGCCGCCTTCCGGCCCGGCGAGGGGCATGTCGTCTATGCCGGCACCGGATCGATTGGCATCCATATCCGCGCCGACGGCACGGCGGTGCGCGTGGGCGGGCGCGGCATGCTGGTGGACGACGCGGGCTCGGCGTTCTGGATCGGGCGCGAGGCGCTCAACCTGGTCTGGCGCCGTCTGGACGAGGACCCCCAGGCCGGCGGCCCGCTGGCGCGCGAACTGTCCGCGGCGATCGGCGGCGATTCGTGGGATGCCGTGCGGAACTACGTGTATGGCGGCGGACGTTCCGCAGTCGCCATGCTTGCGCGCGCCGTCGCGCGGGCCGACGACGACGACGCGCGGCGTATCCTGCGCGCGGCAGGGCGCGAGCTCGCCCGGCTCGGACTCGCCCTGGCGAAGCGCGAAGGCGACAAGCCCGTGGCTCTGCTCGGCCGTGCCGCGACGTTGCATCCTGTCATTCTTGCCGGTTTCAACGAGGCCGCGCCGCTGTTGCGCATGCGGCCCGAAACCCCGGATGCCGCAATCGCCGCGGCACGTCTTGCCGTGACGGCAGAGCACGGGCAGGCTGCCGCGACGAGACGACTCCGGGGGGAATGAGGATGGACGGAAAGCGCCCGACAATTGCGTCGGTGCATGGGATGGTTGCGGCCGCGCATCCGCTGGCCGCACAGGCCGGCGCGCGGTTGCTGGCGCAGGGCGGCAACGCGTTCGACGCGGCCGCGGCCACCTGCGCCGCGCTGAACGTGGTCGAGCCGTACATGTCCGGCCTCGCCGGCATGGGCATGGCCACCTGCTACATCGCCACCGAGCAGCGTATCCGCACGCTGGACTACATCACCCGGGTTCCCTCGCAGTTCCCCGCCGGTCGTTTCAAGCACCGCGACGAGATGTATCGCGGCCCGTTCGCGGCCGGCACGCCCGGCAACCTCGCCGGCTGGTGCGAGCTGGTAAGGGCCCATGGCCGCAAGTCGCTCGCCGAGGTGTTCGCGCCCGCGATCGCGCTGGCCCGCGACGGGTTTCCGCTGGTGGAATTCAACACCTCCGGCATCAACCAGTCCGCCGCGGCGCTGAAGGACTTCCCGTTCTTCGACACCTGGAACCGGAACTATACCGGCGGCGCCGGCAGCGTGGTGCAGGGGCAGCTGCTGCGCCAGCCCGACCTCGCGCGCACCTACACCGCGATCGCCTCCGACGGCCCCGGCCATCTCTACGGCGGCGCGCTGGGGCGCGCGATGATCGAGCACATGCAGACGCTCGGCGGCTGCCTGACCATGGCCGACCTGGAAGCGGTGCAGCCGGTCTGGCTCGACCCGCTCTCCGTCACCTATCGCGACCTGACCGTCCACTCGCTGCCGCCGCCCTGCGAGGCGTTCCAGTACCTGCTGACGCTGCGCATCCTCGACGGCTTCGATCTCGCCGCGCTGGAGCCGAACGGCGTCGAGCATCTCGACATCGTCTGGCGCGCCATCCGCATCGCCGCCGGCGAGCGCATCGCCAACAACAACCCCGATCCCCAGCTGCTCGCGCGGTTGCTGTCGGATGCCCATGTGGCGACGCTGCGCGACCGGGTGCGGGACGGCGTTCCGGTCGAAGGCCCCACCGAGCAGTGGATCGCGCCGGCGCCGCCCAACCCGGACAAGGAGCACACCACCTCGCTGTCCGTCGCCGATCGCGAGGGCAATGTCGTCTGCATCACACAGAGCCTGGGCGCGCTGTTCGGCTGCGGCGTGGTGATCCCCGGCACCGGCGTGTGCATGAACAACTTCCTCTACTGGGGCGAGGTGGACACCCGCGGCACCAACCCGCTGCTGCCCGGCGGCGCGCTGGCGCTGCCGACGGCGCCCAGCATCGCCACCCGCGACGGCAAGCCGGTGCTGGCGCTGGGCACGCCCGGCAGCTACGGCATCTGCCAGACGCAGCCGCAGGCCCTGGTGCAGTACGTCGACTTCAAGCTCCGCCTGCAGGACGCCATCGAGGCGCCGCGGGCGCGGCTGTGGGACGGCACCCTGGTGCAGCCCGAAGGCCGCATCGCCGCGGACACGCTGGCGGCGCTGCGGCAGCGCGGCCACGGGGTGGAGACGGCGCCGCCCTGGACCATGACCGTGGGCGGCATGCAGGCCATCGCCATCGACCCCGCCACGGGTGCCATGACAGGCGCCGCTGATCCGCGGCGCGACGGGTACGTCGCCACGCCCTAGTTGTCGCTGCCCCGAAGTTCGCCGCATCTTGCGGCGGACGCAGGGGCCAGCAGGCCACTGAAAACAAAGGGCTGGCGTCCCGCCCTCGGCGTTCGTGTCCTGTCCTCGATGTTCGCCATTTATGGCGAATTTCGGGTTCAGGACACGCGCCTTGCCGCATCCCAGGCTGCTGGTCACGTCTTGTTCCCACGGATTGACAGCCCCGGCCCCTCACCGCTTCATGCGGCGAGGGGGCCTCGCGCGATCGTGCGGCGGGCGGAAGCCTCGCGCACGGGAACAATCAGGATATGGACAACCCCCTTCGTGGCATCGCGCTGATCCTCGGCGCCACGATGCTCTTTTCGCTGTCCGATGCGATGGCGAAGTATCTCGGCCAGCATCTGCCGGTGATTGAGATCGCCTGGATCCGCTACGTCATTTTCGTGATCTTCGCCGCGGGGCTGATCGCGCCCTCCGGCCTGCGCCGGCTGCGGGTGCGCAGCCAGACGCTGCAGCTGATGCGCGGGCTGACCCTTGTGGGCTCCGCGGTGTTCTTCATTTTCGGGCTGCGCTACCTGCCGTTGGCGGACGCCGCGTCCGTGGGCTTCGTCTCGCCGCTGCTGATCACCATGCTGTCGGTGCCGATGCTGCGCGAGGTGGTTGGCATCCGCCGCTGGGCCGCGATCGTCGTCGGCTTCCTGGGCGTGCTGATCGTGGTCCGCCCTGGCACCGGCGCATTCCAGCCGGCCGCGTTCCTGGTGGTGACGTCCTCCCTGTGCTGGGCTATCGCCAGCATCCTCACCCGCAAGATGGCCGGCGCCGATGATGCGGCGACCACGCTGCTGTGGTCGGCGGTGAGCGGGCTCGTGGTGCTGACGATCCTGCTGCCGTTCGACTTCGTGATGCCCTCCGCCTGGTTGCTCGCCGTGGCGCTGGTGCTGGGCATCGTGGCGTCGGCCGGGCAATACCTGATGGTGCTGGCCTATCGCTACGCCGGCGCGTCGCTGCTGGCGCCGTTCAGCTACGTGCAGCTCATCTGGGCGGTGGCGCTCGGCTATCTCGTGTTCGGCTCGCTGCCGGACCAATGGACGCTGCTGGGTGCCGGCATCATCGTGGGCAGCGGCATCTACACCGTGCATCGCGAGCGCATCCGCGCCCGCGAGCGGGCCGCCGCCTGACGGCCTATCTTATCGCCCCAGCGCGCGCAGGAACCCCAGGCTGCGCTCCACCACCACCACCAGCCCCGCGGTCAGCGCGATCAGCACCACCGACAACGCGGAGATCTGCGGATCGGCGCGGTACTGGATGGTGTGGAACACTTCGATGGGCAGCGTGGTCAGCCGCGGCCCGACCAGGAACAGCGAGATCACCACTTCGTCGAACGACGCCAGGAACGACAGCGCCGCCGCGGCCGTGATGCCCGGCAGCATCAGCGGCAGGGTGACGCGGCGGAACACGCGCACCGGCGCCGCCCCCAGGCTGGCGGCCGCTTCCTCCAGCGTGGCGTCGATGCCGCGCAGCGATGTCAGCACCACGCGGATGACATAGGGCAGGGTGACCAGGCAGTGGCCGATCATCAGCCCCGGCCAGGTCGCGAGCCAGCCCAATCGCGCGAACACCAGCAGCAGCCCCAGCCCCAGGATGATGCCGGGCAGCAGCAGCGGTGCCGTGAACAGCGCCAGCAGCGTGCCCGCCCCGGGCACGCGCAGCCGCGCGATGGCATAGGCGGCGGCAGTGCCGCAAACCAGGCTGATGCCGGTGACGGCCAGTCCGAGCACGATGCTGACGCCGAAGCCGCGCCGGAACGCCTCGTTGGCCAGCAGCGCGCGATAGCCCGCGAACCCCCAGTTCTGCGGCGGAAAGGCCAGGAAGGAATCGTTGCTGAAGCTGGTCAGCAGCACCACGATCAGCGGCGCCAGCAGGAACAGCAGCAACACGCCGACCAGAAGGCGGAACCAGGGGCTCATTGCCACCGCCTCGCCATGCGCTCGTAGCCCAGCAGCGTCAGCCCGAACACCAGCACGAGAATGACGGACACGGCGGCGGCGAAGGGCCAGTCCAGCGTCTCCAGCGCCTCCTCGTAGATCGTGCTCGCCAGCACCTGCACGCGCCCGCCGCCCAGCAGGCTCGGCGTCACGAACGAGCTGATCGACAGCACGAAGGTCACCAGGCCGGCGACGATGATGCCGGGCATGGTCAGCGGCAGCGTCACGCGCAGGAAGCAGCGCCAGGGTGCGGCCCCCAGGCTGCGCGCCGCTTCCTCCAGCGTGGCGTCCAGCCGCGAGAATCCGGCCAGCAGCGCCAGCGTGGTGGTGGGCATCATGATCTCGGTCAGCCCGATCAGCACGCCCCAGACCGTGTTCATCAGCCGCACCGGGGCGGTGATCAGCCCCGTCATCGCCAGCATGCCGTTGATCCAGCCGCGGTCGCCCAGGATGATCATCCAGCCGAAGGTGCGCACCACCGAGCTGACCAGCAGCGGCGCGATCACCAGCACCGCCAGCACCCCGCGCCAGCGCGAACGGCTGCGGAACAGGAACAGCGCGATCGGATACGACGCCAGGATGGACAGCACCGCCACGCCGGCGGCGATCCACACCGACCGCCACAGCACGCCGAGATAGAAACGGTCGCTGAAGAACCGTACATAGTTCGTCAGCGCCACGTCGTCGATCAGCACCCCGCCGCTGGCCCGCGACAGCGACAGCCGCGCGAGCCAGGCCATCGGCAGCAGGAACGCGACCAGCGTGATCGTGCCCGCCGGCGTCAGCAGCAGCGCCGGCAGCGTGCGCCGGGCGCGCATGCGGCTATTGCGCCGGGATCACCTCGCGCCGCCACCGGCCGGACCACTGGTCCAGCACCGAGGCGACATAGCCCCAGTCCACGGGCACCATCCTGGCCAGCGTGGCGGGCGCCGAGGACGTCCGCTCCAGCAGCTCCGGCGGCAGCACCGCCTTGCGGTTGGTCGGGCCGTAATACATCATGTGCGCCAGCTTCACCTGCGGCTCGGCACCGAGCGCGAAGTCGATGAACGCCTTCGCCGCCGCCGGATTGCGCGCGCCGGCCACCAGGTTGATGGTGTCCATGTCCAGCACGCTGCCCTCGGTCATCACCGTCGACTTCACCTTGCCGCCGGACTTGTCGGCATAGAACTGCGCCCGCGCGTTCCAGCCCACGCCGATGCCGGCCGCGCCATTGATGATCATGGTGTAGTTGTCCGGCGTCGCCTGCCAGGTCTGCACATTGGCGGCGATCTTCTTCAGCGCGTCGATCACGGGATCGATCGGCGCCTTGTAGTCGCTGCCGAGATATTTCGCGGTCAGGATCTGCACCGAGGTGCCGATCACGTTCGGCGCCGGCGAGAACACGATGCTGCCCTTGTTGGCCGGGTTCATCAGGTCCTTGATGCCCAGAGGCGCCGGCTTCACGCCCTCACCATACAGCAGCACCAGATGGTCGAAGGTGATGCCCGGTCCCCATTCGCCGGCAGCGGCGCTGCCCATGCGTGCCTCGTCGAACACGTCGGCAAGGTTCGGGATCTCCTTGCGGTCGAGCGGCGCGAACAGGCCCTCGGCGTTGCCGACCCGCGACAGCGAGAAATCCATGATGGCGACATCCACCTGCGGGCTCGCCTTCTGCGCCCGCAACTGGCCGAGCATCTGCGCCGAGTTGCCGCCGGCGGCGTAGATCACCTTCACCCCCGGATACTTCGCCGTGAATGGCTCGATCACGGCCTTGGTGTAGTTGTCCTGGAAGGCGCCGGGATAGGCCAGCAGCACGATCTCGCCGGACGGGTCCGCGGCGCGCGCGGCCGGCGCAAGCAGGACGAGCGCGGCGGCGAGCAGAAGTCGCAGGGCAGGGCGCATGTCGGTCTCTCCCTTTATTTTGTTTTTTTCGTTCAGTACATCAGCGTCTTGTCGAGCACGTTGCGCATATCGCCGGCGCGCCCGTCCAGCCAGCACTTCAGGTTGTGCAGGAAGATGTCGGTGATCTTCGCGTTCTCGGTGGTGACCGTGCTGGCGGAATGCGGGCTGATCAGCACGTTCGGCAGGTCCCATAGCGGGTTGTCCGGCGGCAGCGGCTCGACCGCCGCCACGTCGAGTGCGGCGAAGCCGACATGGCCCGCGCGCAGCGCGTCGATCAGCGCCGCCTCGTCCACCACCTGGCCGCGGCCGATATTCACGAACGCCACGCCCGGCCGCATCGCCGCGAACTGGGCTCGCCCGATCATGCCTTCGGTCGCCGGCGTGTGCGGCACCGTGACCACCACGGCATCGGCGCCGGCCAGCGCGGCATTCAGCTCCGAGGCGGGAACGACGGCATCGAACAGGGCGTTGTGGGCGCGGCTCTTGCCGGGATCGCGGGCGACGGCGACCACGCGCATGTCCAGCGCCTTCGCCAGCTTCGCGCAGCCGCGTGCCAGGTCGCCGGCCCCGATGATGACCAGCGTGCGGCCGGCGACCTCGGTGTAGCAGGCGCGCACCCAGCGATGCGCGCGCTGCTCGGCCTGCAACAGCGCCAGCTCGCGGAAATGCGCCAGCAGCGCCATGAACACGAATTCCGCCAGCGGCCCCGCATGCACGCCGCGGGCAGTGGTGATCAGCACGTCGCGCCGGTCCAGGCCGAGCTTCGCCACGGCCTGGCCGACGCCGGTGCTGGTGGTCTGGACCCAGCGCAGCTTCGCCGCAAAGGGCATGTCCTCGGCCGCCGGCAGGTCCCAGACGATCTCGGCCTGCGCCAGCAGTTCGCGCCAGCGCCGCTGCTGGTCGGCCGTGCGTTGCATCGGTGCGCCTTTGTGGTCGCCGATGTAGCGGATCGGCGGCAGCAGCGCGGGCTCGTGCAGCACCGTCACAGCGGGGCTGGCGGCGCGGATGCGCGCGACATGCTCGGCTTCGAGCGGCGAGGAAATGAAGATGGTCTGCCCACGCATGCCCGAACCCGCTGCCCCCCGACCTGTTTCGGCGGCATCGTCATCCGTTGCGCCGTGCACGGCAGCTTGCCGGATCGGGCCTTGATGCGCCATGCCCCAAAATGCAACCAAATGCATGCAGACGAAGAGGCCGCCCCATGACCGACGCCAGTTATCCCCGCGACCTGATCGGCTACGGCGCGCGACGGCCCGACCCGCAATGGCCCGACCACGCGCGGGTCGCTGTCAATTTCGTCCTGAACTACGAGGAAGGTTCGGAATCCTCGATCCTCGATGGCGATCCCGGCCCGGAGACCGGATTGCTGGAGGGGGCCACGGGCGTTCCCGCCGGCATGCGCGACATGAACGCCGAGAGTCTCTACGAATACGGCAGCCGCGTCGGCTTCTGGCGCCTGATGCGCCTGTTCGAGGAGGTCCGCGTCCCGCTCACCGTCTTTGCCTGCGCCCGCGCGCTGGAGCGCAACCCCGAGGCCGCCCGGGCCATCGCCGCCGCCGGCCATGACATCTGCTGCCACGGCCTGCGCTGGGAGAAGCATTGGCTGCTCAGCGAGGCGGAGGAGCGCGCGCATATCCGCGAAGCCGTCGCCTCGCTGGAGCGGACGATGGGCAGCCGGCCGCTGGGCTGGTACTGCCGCACCGGCCCCAGCGTGAACACCCGCCGCCTGCTGGTGGAGGAGGGCGGGTTCCTCTACGACAGCGACGCCTACAACGACGAGCTTCCCTATTGGGACACGCGCCACGGCCGGCCGCATCTGGTCATTCCGTACACGATGGACGTGAACGATTCCAAGTTCGCCAACCCCGCGGGGTTCAGCAGCGGTGCGGATTTCTACGCCTACCTCAAGGACAGCTTCGACTGCCTGTTTCGCGAGGGCGCGCAGCAGGGCTCGATGCTGTCGATCGGGCTGCACATGCGCCTGGCCGGCCGCCCCGGGCGGGCGGAGGCGCTACGGAATTTCCTGTATTACGTGCGCTCGCACAGCGCGGTGTGGCTGTGCCAGCGCATCGACATCGCCCGCCACTGGGCCGCGACGCACCCCTGCGCGGCCTGACCGGCCGGGCCGGTCAGATCCGTTCCCAGATCCCGGTCTCCTCGTCCAGCCTGGCATGCTCCATGGCGCGGAAGTCGCCGTGCGAGACGATGCCGACCACGCGCCCTTCGTCGACCACCGGCACATGGCGGAAGCCGCCGTCATGCATCAGCCGCAGTGCCTCGATGGCGGTGTGGCGGGGGTGGATATGGTCGGGGTTGCGGGTCATGACCGTGCGCAGATGGGTGTGCAAGGGGCTGTGGCCCTCGGCCAGCAGCCGCACCACATCCCGGCCCGTGAAGATGCCCTCAAGCCGGCCGTGCTCGTCCACCACCAGGATCGCGCCGATGCGATGCTCATGCATCAGCCTGCAGGCCTCCTGGACGGTCGCCGAGCCCGGCTGCGTGACCGGCGTGCGGCGGATGACCTCCGACATGTGCCGATGATCCATGGTCGTTCCCTTCTGCCGTCCCGGAATTCATTGCATATGAAACCAAGACTGTTGCCGATTTAAGACAACCGCGGGCCGAGTGTGGCACGCATCTGCCGATCGCGGGTTCTTTCATCATTTTTCCGTCAGCCCTAGGCTCCCCCCTCCGCAGAGCGCAGGGAGGAAAAGCGTGAGCATAACCGTCGGATCGGGCGACTACACGTACGAGGTCGTCGAGAACTGGGCCAGGCTGCCGCCGGGCTGGTCGTTCAAGGAAATCGGCTCGGTCGGCGTCGACCGCCATGACAACGTCTACGTGTTCAACCGCGGCGAACACCCGATGATCGTGTTCGACCGCGACGGCAACTTCCTGCGCAGCTGGGGCGAGGGGATGTTCCCCCGCGCACATGGCCTGCACATGGCCCCCGACGACACGATCTGGCTCACCGACGACGGCGACCACTCCGTGAAGCAGTGCACGCTGGACGGCAAGCTGTTGATGACGCTGGGCATTCCCGGCCGTCCCTCGGCCTATATGAGCGGGCTGCCGTTCCATCGCTGCACCCATACGGCGCTTTCGCCGAAGGGCGAGATCTATGTGTCGGACGGCTACGGCAATTCCTGCGTCCACAAATTCGCGCCCGACGGCAAGCTGCTGAAAAGCTGGGGCGGCCCCGGCACCGACCCCGGCGAGTTCAACATCGTCCACAACATCGTCTGCGACGACGCCGGCTGGGTCTACGTCGCCGACCGCGAGAACCACCGGGTGCAGGTGTTCGACGGCGACGGCCGCTACGAAACCCAGTGGAACAACCTCCACCGCCCCTGCGCGCTGTTCATGACCGGCGGCAAATGCCCGGTCTGCTATGTCGGCGAGCTCGGCTCGGGCATGCCGGTGAACCGCGACCTGCCCAATCTCGGCCCACGCCTGACCATCGTGGACAACACCGGCAAGCGCATCGCCCGCATCGGCGCCCTGCTGCCCGGCCTGGGCCCGACCGAGTTCCAGGCGCCGCACGGCATCGCCGTGGACAGCCGCGGCGACATCTACGTGGGTGAGGTCTCCTGGACCAACTGGCCGACCTTCTATCCCGACACGCCGCGCCCGGAGGGGCTGCGGTCGCTGCACAAGTTCCGCAAAATCCCGCCCGTCTAGCCGGCCCTCGCGCCTGGCCATCTCCTCGTTCCCGGGCGGGGGAATGGCGCTACTCTGTTGGTTCGGTGTGGCAGCCCGGTCCCGCGACCGGGCTGCCGTGGCGTCCCATGGCCGCCGCAATGGCGTCGCGAGACCGCAGGCTGAGAGGCAACGATGACCGCACGTGAGATAACGGCAGGTGAAACGCCCTCCCAGACGGCCCGGCTGCGCCTGCTGCGGTGGTTTCGCCGGCCGGCCGCACCGGCCACCGCCGCCATCTCGTCCGCCACCGTGCTCGCGCTTGGCCGCACCCCGCCGGCGGAGCTGCTGCGCAGCCTTGGAACGTCCCTGGACGGGCTTGCCGAAAGCGAGGCGGCGCGGCGGCTCGCCAGCGCCGGCCCGAACCTGGTTGCGCGCGAGCGGCCGCAGACCCTGCCGCGGGAAATCCTCGGCCGTGCCCGCAACCCGCTGAACTTCCTGCTGCTGGCGCTGGCCGGGGTGTCGTGGCTGACCGGCGATGCCCGCGCGGCCATCGTGATCGCGCTGATGGTGGTGTTGAGCGTGTCGCTGAGCGTGGTGCAGGAGCACCGCTCCAACAAGGCGGCGGCCGAACTGCGCGCGCTGGTCAAGACCACCGCCACCGTTCGCCGCGTCGCCGCGGACGGCACGCGCACGGTCCGCGAGGTGCCGGTGGACGCGCTGGTGCCCGGCGACGTGGTGCAGCTTGCCGCGGGCGACCTGGTGCCGGGCGACCTGCGGCTGCTGGCGACCAAGGACCTGCACATCAACCAGTCCGCCCTCACCGGCGAGGCCATGCCGGTGGAGAAAAGCGAAGTCGTGCCGGACCACGCCGCCGGCGAGGCCTTCGACCTGCCGAATTTCTGCTTCATGGGCAGCAACGTGCTGAGCGGCACCGGCCTGGGCGTGATCCTGCAGACCGGCCCGGCCACCTATTTCGGCAAGCTCGCCGACAGCGTCATCGGCAGCCGGGTCGAGACCAGCTTCGACAAGGGCATCACCCGCTTCACCTGGCTGATGATCCGCTTCATCGGCGTGATGGTGCCGGCGGTGTTCCTGATCAACGGCCTCACCAAAGGGGACTGGCTGGAGGCGCTGCTGTTCGCCACCGCGGTCGCCGTGGGCCTGACGCCGGAAATGCTGCCGATGATCGTCACCGTGAACCTGGCGAAGGGCGCCATCGCCATGGCGCGCAAACGCGTCATCGTGAAGCGGCTGAACGCCATCCAGAACTTCGGCGCCATGGACGTGCTGTGCACGGACAAGACGGGAACGCTGACCCAGGATCGGATCATCCTGCAGTACCACCTGGACTTCGAGGGCGAGGAATCCACCCGCGTGCTGGAATACGCGTTCCTCAACAGCCGCCATCAGTCAGGGCTGAAGAACCTGCTGGACGAGGCGGTGGTGCAGCACGCCGCGCGGCCCGAGCACGCAGCCCTGGCCGCCGCCTGCGCCGGCTACACCAAAGTCGACGAGATCCCCTTCGACTTCCAGCGCCGCCGCCTGTCCGTGGTGCTGAGCCGCGCCGACGGCAGCCACCTGATGATTACCAAGGGCGCGGTGGAGGAGGTGTTCGCCGTCTGCGACCGCTACATGCTCGGCGACAGCGGCGGGCCGCTCGATCCCACGCATCTGGACGACGCCAAGCGGGAGATGGAGAAGCTCAACGGCGAAGGCTTCCGCGTGGTCGCCGTCGCCTTCCGCGACATCGCGGCGCCGAAGGCCGCCTATGGCGTGGCTGACGAGGCCGGCATGACGCTGGTGGGCTACATCGCCTTCCTCGACCCGCCGAAGGAGTCGGTGGCCGCGGCGATCGTGCAGCTGCACCGCTCCGGCGTGGCGGTGAAGATCCTGACCGGCGACAACCCGGTGATCACACGCACCATCTGCCGGCAGGTCGGCCTGGAGCCGGGCCGCATCGTGCTCGGCAGCGAGGTCGAGGCGATGTCCGACAGCCAGCTCGCCGAAGTGGCGGAAACGGCGTGCGTGTTCGCAAAGATGGCGCCCGCGCAGAAGGCGCGGATCATCGAGGCGCTGCAGCACCGCGGCCATGTCGTGGGCTTCATGGGCGACGGCATCAACGACGGCCCGGCGCTGAAGGCCGCGGATGTCGGCATTTCCGTCGATACCGCCGTGGACATCGCCAAGGAGTCCGCCGACATCATCCTGCTGGAAAAGAGCCTGGCGGTGCTCGGCGACGGCATTCTCGAAGGCCGGAAGATCTTCGGCAACATCACCAAGTACATCAAGATGGGGGCCAGCTCGAATTTCGGGAACATGTTCAGCGTGCTCGGCGCCAGCATCTTCCTGCCGTTCCTGCCGATGGCGCCGATCCAGGTGCTGACCAACAACCTGCTGTACGACTTCTCGCAGACCACGATCCCGACGGACAACGTCGACGCGGAATACCTCTCGGTGCCCCGCAGCTGGGATATCGGCAACATCACGAAATTCGTGCTGTTCATCGGCCCGATCAGCTCGATCTTCGACTACGCCACGTTCTTCACGATGATCTACCTGTTCGGCGCCTGGGACAGCCCCGGCCTGTTCCAGGCCGGATGGTTCGTGGAATCGCTGCTGACTCAGACCTTGATCATCCACATCATCCGCACCGCCAGGATTCCGTTCTTCGAAAGCCGCGCCAGCACGCCGCTGATCGCGACCACCATCGTCATCTGCCTGATCGGCGCCGCCATCCCGTATTCCGCTCTCGGGACGACGCTCGGCTTTCACCCGCTGCCGCTGCTCTACTGGCCCTGCGTCATCGCCATGATGGGCCTGTACGCGGTGTTGACCCACCTGGTGAAGACCTGGTTCGTGCGGCGCTGGGGAATGTAGGCCGGCTTCCCGCCGCCGGACCCGGCCAGCACACCCGACTCATGCGCGCCAGGGTTTGCCGGCAGGTCCGTTGCGGCTCTAAGCTGTCCGGGCAATACCGGCGGCGCAACCCAGGCGGTGACCCATGCATGAGATCACCCTGCACAACAGCGGCGGTCAGGCCGCCCCCTGCCGGCACGACGCTCTGCCGCCGCCGCATAGCCCGCGCCCCGCCCTGCAAGCCGCGGCCCTCTGACAGGACAAAGCATGCCCGCCACCGCCACACCCGCCGCGATCGGGGCCAACGAACTGCCGATCATCGATTTCGCCCGCCTCGATGACGGCGAGGCCGGCGAGGCGGCCATCGCCCGCGAACTGGACGAAACCTTCAGCCGCATCGGCTTCTGCTATTTCCGCAACATCGGCGTGCCCGACGCCCTCGTGCGCGGCCTGTTCGACGCCTCCCGCCGCTTCCACGCCTTGCCCGACGCGGCCAAGCGGGCGCTGGCGATGAACGACGCCCATCGCGGCTACATGGCGCCCAACACCTCGCTGATCGTCACCTCGTCGGTGGCGCAGGTGAAGCGGCCGAACTACAGCGAATCCCTGATGATCATGCACGAGGTCGACCCCGCCGACCCGCGCTTCGGCCAGCCGCTGCACGGCCTTAACCAATGGCCGGACCTGCCGGGCTTCCGCGAAGCCGTGCAGGCCTACGAGGCGGCGATGCGCGCCTTCTGCATGCGCCTGCTGCGGCCGCTGGCCCGCGCGCTGCGGCTCGACCCCGACTGGTTCCTGCCGCATTTCGATTTCCCCACCACCTTCCTGCGGCTTCTGCACTACCCGCCGCAGCCGCCCGAAAGCCCGGACGACGCGTTCGGCTCGGCCCCGCACACGGATTACGGCTTCATCACCATACTGTGCCAGGACAATGCCGGCGGCCTGGAAGTGCGCCGCAAGGACGGCACCTGGCTGAAGGCGCCGCCGGTTCCCGGCACCTGGGTCGTCAACGTCGCGGACATGCTCAGCCGCTGGACCAACGGGCGCTGGCAGTCCACCCCGCACCGGGTCAAGAACCTTTCGGGCGGCGACCGTTTTTCCTGCCCGTATTTCTTCGACATGTCCATGGACAGCACCGTCGAATGCGTGCCCACCTGCACCGGCCCCGGCAATCCGCCGCGCCATGCGCCGGTGCGCTACGGCGACTACCTGATGGAGCGGCTCGACAAGAACTACCAGTACCGCCACCGCACGACCTGAAGCGCACGGGAGTAACGTTCATGCCCATCAAGGACATCCTGGTTCATCTGGACACATCGCCGCGCAGCGACGTGCGGCTGACCCTCGCGGCGGGGCTGGCGGCCCGGCACGAGGCCAATCTGATCGGCCTGCACGTGGTGGAACTGCCGCCGCCGGACATGTTCTACGGCTTTCCCACCGCCTTCATGGACCTGGAGCGGGCGGAGGACGTGATCGACCGGCTGCGCGCCGCCCGGCTGGAGGAAGCGGCCCGCATCGAGGCCGCCTTCCGCGACCGGCTGCGCCGCGACGGCCTGTCCGGCGAATGGCGCCTGGTCGAGGGCGATGTCGGCGAGACCCTGGCGCTGCACACGCGCTATGCCGATCTGGTCATCCTCGGCCAGCCCGATCCCGACACCCCCGCCGGTCCGGCTGCGAACGTGCCGGTGCCGGCGCTGATGACCTCCGGCCGGCCGATCCTGATGGTGCCCTTCGCCGGCACCTTTCCCGCGATCGGTGAGCGCGTGCTGGTCGGCTGGAACGCCAGCGCCGAGTCCGCGCGCGCGCTGAACGACGCGATCCCGCTGCTGCTGCACGCGAAGAAGGTGACGGTGCTGGCGATCAATCCGCGCCGCGGCATCGCCGGCGACGGGGATGTGCCCGCGGCCGACATCGCCCTGCACCTCGCCCGCCACGGCATCAAGGCCGAGGCCGCGCATACGGTCGCCGTCGATATCAGCGAGGGCGACGCGTTGCTGTCCTACGCCGCCGATCTCGGCGCGGACATGCTGGTCTGCGGCATGTACGGCCATTCCCGCCTGCGCGAGCTGGTGTTCGGCGGCGTCACCCGCAACCTGCTGTCGCACATGACGGTTCCCGTCTTCATGTCGCATTGATCCGCATTTGATCTGCATCAAGGCGGGGATGGCCACGCGGGCCTAGTGTCCTGCCCCCGAAGTTGGCCGCATCTTGCGGCGGACGCAGGGGCCGGCAGGCCACTGAAAACAATGGCCCAGCGCCCTCCGGCAACCGCTATTGGCGGAGGAACGAGCGGAATGCCGACCCACCTGGTCGTCTGCATTCCGCACCGGCCTGAAAGGACGCGCGGCATGACCCTCGCATCGCGCTATCTCGGCCTCGATCTGAAAACGCCGCTGATCGCATCGGCATCTCCGCTCACGCTCGAGCTCGACAACATTCGCGCGCTCGAGGACCACGGCGCCGGCGCCGTGGTGCTGCCTTCGATCTTCGAGGAACAGCTCGACGCCGAGTCCGACGAATACGCACGCCTTGCCGCCGCTTGTGCCGACAGCGTTGCCGGCGCGCAGAACCATTTCCTGGCGCCCAGCCTCTATCGCACCGGCACGCACCGCTATCTCGAAACCCTCCGCCAGGCGCGCGCCGCCGTGGACATCCCCGTCATCGCCAGCCTCAACGGCGTCACCAGCGCGGGCTGGACCAGCTATGCCCGCGACCTTGAACAGGCCGGCGCCAGCGCCATCGAGCTGAACGTCTTCTTCATCCCCGCCGACCTCGCCGTGACCGGCCCCGAGGTCGAAGCCCGCTACCGCCATGTGCTGCGCGCGGTGAAATCCGCCGTCGCCATTCCCGTGGCCATCAAGCTCAGCCCGTATTTCAGTGCGCCCGGCGCCATGGTCCGCTCGCTCGACGATGCCGGCGCCGACGGCTGCGTGCTGTTCAACCGCTTCTACCAGCCGGACATCGACCTCGTCGCCATGCGCCTGCTGCGCGACCTGCAGCTCAGCGCGCCCACGGAGATCCGCCTGCCGCTGCTGTGGATCGGCATCCTCGCCGGCCAGGTGCGCGGCTCGCTCGCCGCCAGCAGCGGCGTCGAGACCGCCGACGAGGTCGTCAAGTTCCTGCTCGTGGGCGCCGACGCGGTGATGACCACTTCGGCCCTGCTGCGCCACGGCGTCGGCCACATGCGCGTGCTGCGCGACGGCCTCGCGGCCTGGCTCGACGCGCGCGACGCCACGGTGGGCGACATCCGCGGCCGCATGAGCCAGCGCCGCGTGCAGGACCCCACGGCTTTCGAACGCGCCAACTACATCCGCATCCTGCAAGGCTGGGCCGGCGACGGCCCCTGATACCAACGGCCCTTGACGATGACCCCTCCATCGTCACGGGCCGTTGGTATCGCGCGCCGATCCGCTTGCGGCACGCAAGCGCGTGCCTGTCGCGGGCTTGGTGGGCGGCGGCGCGCAAAACAACGACTCGTACCAGCGGTCATTCTTCATGGCCGCTGGTACGAGGCGGTTCCGGCCCGGCGGTGCCGATCCGGCCGCTACGGCCGGATCGGCACCCACGCGTCGCCCAGCTTGCGATAGCGCCGCTTCACCGCCGCCCAGGCGATCCGGTGCACGATCGCCTCGCCATCGGGCTCGTGCGCGTGCTGCTGCCAGGCGTTGTTGAACGCCGCCAGATAGATCTCCTGCGCATGCGTCGGCAGATGGCTCCGCACCGAATGCGGCAGTTCATCGATGTCCCGATACGGCATGACCCTATGGCGTGATCGCCACCTTCAGCACCCCGTCGCGTTGATTCGCGAACAGCTCGTACGCCGCCTCGATGTCGTCCAGCCGATAGCGATGCGTCACCATCGGCCGCAGGTCCAGGCGCCCGGACTGGATCACGCTGATCAGCCGGCGCATCCGCTCCTTCCCGCCCGGACACAGCGTCGTCACGATCTTGTGGTCGCCCAGCCCGGCCGCAAACGCCCCTAGCGGAATCCGCAAGTCGCCGGAATACACCCCCAGGCTGGACAGCGTGCCGCCCGGCCGCAGCACCCGCAGGCAGGACTCGAACGTCCCTTGCGTGCCCAGTGCCTCGATCGCCGCATCCACGCCGCGCCCGTCGGTCAGGCGCACGATCTCCTCGACCGGATCGACCTCCTTGTAGTTCAGGACGATGTCGGCGCCGCATTTGCGCGCCATCTCCAGCCGGCCGGCAATGCCGTCGACGGCGATCACCGTCGTAGCACCTGACAGCTTCGCCCCGGCCGTCGCGCACAAGCCGATCGGCCCCTGCGCGAACACCGCCACGACGTCGCCGATGCGGATGCGGCCACTCTCGGCCCCGGAGAACCCGGTGGACATGATGTCCGGGCACATCAGCACCTGCTCGTCGGTCAGCTCGTCGGGCACAGGGCACAGATTGGCCATCGCATCCGGCACCAGCACATACTCCGCCTGGCACCCGTCGATCGTGTTGCCGAAGCGCCAGCCGCCCATCGCCTTGAAGCCGCTCTTGTTGAAGCCGCCATCCTGCGAGTGATAGCCGCACAGGCACGCCGCCGAATGGCCGCTGGGCGTGATCGCCCCGGCAATCACCCGCTGACCCTCGCGATAGCCTTGCACGGCCGCACCGAGCTTCTCGATCACGCCCACCGGCTCATGGCCGATGGTCAGCCCCTTCGCCACCGGATACTCGCCCTTGAGGATGTGTATGTCGGTGCCGCAGATCGTCGTCGTCGTCACGCGCAGCAGCGCATCCAGCGGCCCCACCTCCGGGATCGGCTTCTCATCCAGGACAATGCGTCCAGGCTCCACGAACACGGCCGCTTTCATTCTGGGCATCCACCAGTCCTCCGTCTGCGCGTCAGGCCGGCATCCTGCGCAGCCGCGCGCCTGCGCGCCTTGACCGAGATCAAACGGTGGCCTGAACTCGGCGCCTCCGCCATGCCGGCGCCAGCCGACAGCCGCAGACCCGGGAGCAACCGTCCATGCCGCGCCGCCTGATCGACATCTCCAGCCCGCTGCGCGCCGGCATCGCCAGCGATCCGCCCCACATGTTGCCGCAGATCGAGTACATCGATCACCACCAATCGGCGCCGGCGCTCGCGCAGTTCTTCGGCATTGCCGTGGACCAGCTTCCCGGCGGCGAATACGCGGCCGTCGAACGCGTGACCATCAGCACCCATAACGGCACCCATCTCGACGCGCCGTACCACTTCTTCAGCACCATGAACCACGCGCTGAAGCCCGGCGGCGAGCCGTCCTGGCGCATCGACGAGGTGCCGCTGGACTGGTGCTTCCAGCCCGGCGTGAAGCTCGATTTCCGCCATTTCGAAGACGGCTACGTCGCCACCCCGAACGACGTGGAGGCCGAGCTCAGGCGCATCGGCCACACCCTGCGCCCGCTCGAGATCGTGGTGGTGAACACCAGCGCCGGCGCCCGCTACGGCGAACCCGACTACGTCGATTCCGGCTGCGGGATGGGCAAGGCCGCCACGCTGTGGCTGCTGGAGCGCGGCGTGCGCCTGGTCGGCACCGATGGCTGGAGCTGGGACGCCCCGTTCTCCCACACCCGCCGCCGCGTGCAGGAAACCGGCGACGCCGGCCTGATCTGGGAAGGCCACCGCGCCGGGCGCGAGATCGGCTATTCCCACATGGAGAAGCTGAACAACCTCGACCGGCTGCCGCCCGACGGGTTCGAGATCGTCTGCTTCCCGGTCAAGGTCCACCGCGCCTCCGCCGGCTGGACCCGCGCCGTCGCCATCCTGCCGGAAGAGGGAGGGGCGCATGACCGGCTGCGGCCATGGCCACGCAAGCTGGGGGCCAGCCGACCAGATCGGCGCCGCCAATCTGCTGACGCCCGAACTGCGCCTCGCCGCCCTGCGTCTGGTGACGCAGGGACATGCCTACGACCTCAGCCACGTCACCGGTGCCGACGCGCCGTTCATGGCCCCGAACCAGACGCCGTTCCTGCTCTCGCTCTGGGCCACCTGGCGCGACACCATCCGCCGCCGCCGCCGGCACGGCTTCACCAACGATGCCGGTTCCAACGTGGAACGGCTGGAAATGACCGCGCATACCGGAACCCATATCGACGCGCTCGGCCATTTCTCCATCGGCGACCGGCTCTATAACGGCCTCAGCGCTGCCGACGTCGTCACCGACCGCGGCCTCGACCGGCTCGGGATCGAGCACGTCCCGCCCATCATCACCCGCGGCCTCCTGCTCGACGTCGCCGGCCTCGACGGCGGCGCGTTCCTCGAACCCGGCCGCGTCGTCACGCCTGACGACCTCGCTTGCGCCGCCGGCGACAGCGTCATCAGCCCCGGCGACGTGGTGCTGATCCGAACCGGCTGGGGCCGTTTCTTCGCCGCCGACAACACCCGCTACCTGGCCGGCGAGCCCGGCATCGACGTTCCCGCCGCACGCTGGCTCACCCGGCAAGGCGTGGTCGCGATCGGCTGCGACAACATGGCCGTCGAAGTGCTGCCCAACCCCGATCCCACGCAATCCCTGCCGGTACACCAGCACGCGCTGGCGGAGGCCGGGGTCCATCTGATCGAAAACCTCGCCCTCGAGGAGCTCGCCCGGGACCGGGTCACCCGATTCTGCCTGATCCTCCTGGCGCCCAAGTTGCGTGGCGCCACCGGCGCTCCGGTGCGGCCCGTGGCGCTGATCTGACGATCAGGCCGCCTGCAATGGCGGCAGGATTTGCCAGGCAACCTGGCCGGGCGCGGTCACTTCGGCGAGGAAGCTGACGCGGTCCGGCTCGCCGGCGGCATTCCAGGTGGTGTCCAGCAGCAAGGCGGGCTCTTCGGCCGTGGTGATGTGCTGCCCGCGCAGCGCGTCGGCGAGGCCGCGCGGGTCGGCGCGGCCCAGGCGGTCGGTGGCGGCCTTCACCATGGCGACGGCCATGTGGCCCTCGATGGCGGCGCTGCTCGCCGGTTGCTTGAAACGGGCCTGGAAGCGGTCGTGGAACGCCGCCAGCGGGGGGGCCGCGGCGGCCAGCGCCACGCTCGCGCGCACGCCCACGGCGGCGGCGCCGGCCTTTTCCAGCGTTCGGTTGGCCACCAGGATGGCCTCGCCGAAGATGGGAAGCTCCGGCGCCTGGCGGCGCAGCTCGATCAGCAGGCGCGCGGCGTCACGGCCGGGGGCCGCCAGGAACACGGCGTGCGGCGCGGCGCGCAGCAGCTTGGCGATCTCGCCGGGCAGCTCGGCGGCCGTGGTCGGCACGGGCAGGTCGCCGGCAATGGCCAGGCCCACCGGCTGGGCGGCGCGGACGAAGGCGTCACGGCTGGCGCGGCCGGGTTCCGCGGGGGTCCACAGCACGCCGATCCGGGTGATGGCGGGCAGGGCGGCGCGCATCCACAGCACCAGCTTGGTCATGCGGGCGGCCTCGGGCACGCTGGCCAGGAACAGGAACGGGGCCCCGGCGGTCGAGACCATGGTGCTGCCGGTGATCTGCAGGATGCGCCGTTCACGCACCATCGGCAGCGATGCCAGCGTGTCGGCCGCCGACAGCGGGCCGAGCAGCGCATAGGGATCACCATCCAGCGCGCGCTGCAGGCTGCCGCGCAGCCCGGCGGCGCTGGACTGGGTGTCATAGGTGCTGACCTGCACCATGCGGCCGAGAATGCCGCCGCCGGCGTTGATGTCCTGCACCGCCATCTCCACGCCGTTGCGCCAGTCGTCGCCGATCAGGGCGCGCTCGCCGGACAGCGGGATCACCTGGGCGATTTGGAGAGGGGCGTCCGCGGCGTGGGCCCGCGTGGCCAGCGCCGCGAGGCCGATGGCGCCGAGGCTGCGCCGCGTCAGGACGCGGGGAGATGTGGGATGCATGGTGCCGCAGGTCTCGCACCGGCGGCGGCAGGCGTCAACGCCCGGCGCGGCGCGCCAGGCGGCTCAGCGCGGTCGTTCGCGTGTCAGCGGATGTTGCGGTTGACCGCGTCGATCTCGCCTGCCACGGCCGGCGCCTCGGCGACCTCGTCATAGCTGGCGGCGCGGCTGGGGGTTCTTCGCGCCCGGGAGTTTGCCAGCATCACGCCGCGATCAGGGCGGTCATAGATGAAGCCGTAGGTCGGATACACGCTGCCGAAATCGCCGTTGCGGCCCAGGCTCACGCGCACGGCCGACCAGTCGTTGTTGTCGGAGACGTCGATCACCGCGATGCCGCGCGCCACGTTGCCCTTGCCGGTACGCGCCCAGTTGGCATGGTCGATCTCGACCTCGCGCGCATTGATCACCCGCGTCACGACGGCGACATGGCCCAGGCGCATCGAGCCGGTGGCGCGGAAATTCAGCACGCTGCCCGGCTCCGGCTGGCTGCCGCGCTGGTAGACGCCGGCGGCGGCATCCCACCAGTTCACGGCGTTGCCCTTGAGGTCGATGCCGGAAGCCGCGCGCGCATATGGCACGCAGCTGATGCCGCCATAGCTGTGGCGCGCATACACCACCTTGCCGGTCTTGGACTGGGGCTTCTTCGAGGACAGATGCGCCGGCGCGGTGGAGGCGCGCGGCGCGGCCGCGCGGCCGGGCTGTGCCGTGCTGGCCTTGTGCGTGGCCTGGGTGCGATTGGCGGTGTCGTTCGGCCGGGCGGCATGTGCGGGTGTCGGGTTGCCGAGTGTCAGGAATGACCCGAGCACGACCGCCGTTCCCCCCATCATCCATGCCCGCATACGCCGAATCCTTCTAGCCGTTGCAACCGTGTTTCCGATTGCTACACGGCCGTGAGCGTGACAACCCGGGAAAGCATTGGGTGCACGTCAGGCATGCGATTTAGTGGATACGCCCCTGTGGATAACGGCTGGAATGAGGAACGCTGTCCTAAAACGTTGGATTTCCAGGGGTGTTGCCGATAAATTTGTTGCATGTGGCGCAAATGCAACAACCGCTGGTAGCGAGGACCGGCGGCGATTCGCGCCGCCATGTCGTTGCGCCATCGCAGCTTCGCCGAACGAAGCCGCGGCCGGGAGGGGCGGCAGGCGCCGCGATCCCTCCCGGATTGTCGTGGAAGCCTACTTGCAGGCGGTGACCATGATTTCGACGAGGATGCGCGGATCGGCCATGTTGGCCTCCACGCAGGCCCGCGCCGGGGCGCCGTCCTTGGGCAGCCAGGCGGACCACAGCTCGTTCATGGCGTCGCGGTCGCGGATGTCCTTGAGCCAGATCTGCGCCTGCAGGATGCGGGTCTTGTCGGTGCCATGCGTCTCCAGGATCGCGTCGATGGCGTCCAGGACCTCGGCGGTCTGGCCCTTGATGTCCTTCGCCACATCCTTGGCCGTGCAGCCCTGCAGGTACACGAAGCCATGATACTCCACGGCTTTGGCGAGAATCTTGTTCGGTTCGGTGCGGATGATCTTGCTCATGGCCCCTCTGTCTCCCGGCGATACGAAGCCTTGGCTTCTAGAGCATCTTCCGGCGCGGCGAAATCACCGCGCCGCAAAAAGATGCTCGTTCCCGGGTAGGATCGGAATCGCTGCCGAACGGAGCGAGCCCGGCGCCGGCGGACGGTTCTCGCAACGGGGCAGCCGCAGCGTGGTCACGTCGGCGCTTCGCCCCGCTCCAGGGCACGCGCCATGTGCGGCAGGCGGCTGATCGCGGCGACACAGGCGCCGGCTGCGATCGCACAGCCGACCAGCACCGGCGCCTGCAGCCCCGCCACCTCGGACGCCGCGCCATAAGACAGCGCGCCCATGGCCGGGGCGGCGCGGGTGATCATGCCCCACAGGCTCAACACCCGGCCAATCATGTGGCTGGCGGTGGCGGTCTGCAGCAGCGTCTGCACGGCGATGCCGTGTATGGTCGTGGCCGCTCCCATGGCCGCCGCGCAGACCACCGCAAAGGGGAAGGCGTGCGTCGCCACGAACCCGGCGGTGGCCAGCGCCAGCACCAGCCCGCTGCCGACCGCCAGCTTGCACAGCCCTTTCAGCCGCCCGCGCATGGCGATGAACGTGCCGCCGGCCAGTGCCGCCAGCCCGATCGCGCTCGACACCGTTGCCAGTCCCTCGGCGCCGCGGCCGAACAGCCCGGCCACAAAGGGCGGCAGCAGTTCCGGCACGGCGCGAATCAGCACGCCCACCGTCGCCGCGTACAGGAACAGCGGGCCCATGCCGGGATGGCGCGCCACGTAGACGATGCCGTCCAGCGCCTCGCGCAGCACGCTGCCGGTGGGCGCGTGGCCGCGCCGCGTGGCGGCATCCAGCTTCAGCAGCGGCATGGTCATGCTGGCCGCCAGATAGGCGCAGCAATTCGCCAGGATCGCCGGCACCACGCCCCAGGTGGCGACGATCACGCCGCCGATGCCCGGCCCGATCGACCGGGCCAGGTTGAAGCACAGCGAATTGAGCGCCACCGCCCCCGGCAGGTCGGCGCGCGAAACCATGCCGGGCACCAGGCTCTGCCGCGCCGGCTGGGCGAAGGCCTGCGACGTGCCCAGCAGGATCTCCAGCGCCGCCATGTACTCGATGCGGATCAGGCCGGTGAGCGTCAGCACCGCCAGGGTCAGCGCGTGGCCGGCGGTGATGAGTTGGGTCAACACGGTCAGCCGCAGCCGGTCCACCCGGTCCGACACCGCGCCCGCGAACGGCGAGACGATGACGGAAGGGCCCAGGTTGCAGAAGGTGAGGATGCCGATCCACAGCGCCGAATGCGTCAACTGCCAGGCCAGCCAGTCGGTCGCGACCTTCTGCATCCACAGCCCGGTCCATGAGGTCAGGCTGCAGGCGTAGAAGATCTGCGTGTTCCGGCTCGACAGGACACGGCGAATCGCCGTGAGGCTGCCCACGATGATGCCGTGCCTAGCGCTTTTTGGGTGGCGGCGGCGGTGGTGGCGGCGGCAGCGGCGTGGCCTCGGGCGCGGCTTGCGGACTGGCGCCGGCGGTGCCGCCGATCCCGTTCAGGCAGTTGGACAGCAGCACGTCGCGCGCATAGCGGCCGGACAGGCCGCTGGTGGTGTTGGACTGCGGCAGGCCGCTCAGCGGCGCGTCGCGCGTGCTGGTGGCATAAGTGTCGGCGCGATAGATGTCCGCCCGGTTCTGCCGCAGATAGACCTCGTCCGCACGCTGCTTGCAGGCGGCCTGCTGTGCGGCGGAGGCGTGCGACTGCGGCTGCTGCGCGGCGCAGGCGGCCACCGCCAGGGTAGCCAGCAGGGAAAGGGTAGGGCCCCGGACCGTTCGGATGGCGGGCAGGCGAAGGCGGGTCATGCAGGGGCTCCTGACGAAAGGCGGGGCGCGGTGGCTGAAGAGGACAGCATGCTGGCGCGCGCCACAAGGGCACGGACACGCTCGGGGTCGAGCCGCGCATCCGGCGTGAGCGCGGTGGTCGCGGCCGCGTGCAGCAGCGCGGGGTGGATCTCGGCACCGTCGCGGCGGACGGTGAACAGCGCATCGGCCCAGCGCGCTTGCGCCAACAGGTCGACGAGCCCGAGCAGGCGCAGGCACAGCGACAGCCCGTAGCTGGTCGAGGTGCCGATGGTGGCGTCGACCGCATGGGCCCAGCAGCACGCATCGGGGTCGGCCAAGGCGAGATCGGTGGCGCTGCCGTCACCGCGACGGAAGCGGAACAGGCGCGCGGGCCCCCAATCCTCATGCGTGGCGGCACTGCGCGCGGCGTCCCAGGCCGCTGCCAGGTCGCGCTGGCGCACGGGCGGCAGGGCCTCGGGCGGCGCGTCGACCAGATAGGTCAGCGTGCCGTCCGCGGCCGCTCCCATCTGAATCGTCGTTGCGCGCGCATTGTCGTCCATGCGCCTAGGATGGACCTCCGCCGCGAGCCGCGCCACCCTCTCACGAACATTCAAGGAGCGCCGTCCATGTCCGATCCCGCCGACCTGACCGCTACCGAAGCCACGCGCCGGATTCGATCGGGACGACTCAGCACCGCGGCATTGCTGGAGGCCTGCCTGGACCGGATCGACGCGCGCGAAGGCCAGGTCCGGGCTTTCGCCCATTTCGATGCGGCCCAGGCACGCCGCGCGAAGCCGGTGGATGGGCCGCTGTACGGTCTGCCGGTCGGTGTGAAGGATGTTCTCGATACCTCTGATATGCCAAGCGAATATGGCTCGCCGATCTGGGCCGGGCACCGGCCGCTTGCGGATGCGGCCTGTGTGGCATGGACCCGGGCGGCCGGCGGCGTGATCCTCGGCAAGACCGTCACCACCGAATTCGCCACCCGCAAGCCCGGGCCCACCACCAACCCCGCCAATCCCGCCCACACTCCCGGCGGCTCCAGCAGCGGCTCGGCCGCGGGCGTCGCCGCCGGCTTCTTCCCGCTCGCTTTCGGCACCCAGACCGCCGGCAGCATCATCCGGCCGGCGGCTTATTGCGGCGTGGTCGGCTTCAAGCCGAGCTTCGGCAGCATTCCACGATTGGGCATGAAAGTGATGTCGGATAACCTTGATACGATCGGCGTCATGGCCCGCAGCGTCGCCGATTGCGCCTTGTTCGCCGGCACCGTCGCAAATCGCGACCTGGGCGACCCCGACGCCCGCCTGGACCGCGCCCCGCATATCGGCCTGTGCCGCTCGCCGGCCTGGGACAAGGCGGCGCCGGAGACGCAGGTGTTGTGGGAGCGCGTGACCGGCGCGGTCGCGCGCGCCGGGGCGGCGCTGCAGGAGCGGGAGCTGCCAGAGGCCTATCGCGCGCTCGACACCGCGCATCCGCTGGTGATGAACGCGGAGAGCGGGCGCTCGATGGGCTGGGAGCTGCTGACCGCGCGCACGCAGATCAGCGACGTGCTGCGCGAGCGGCTGGAATGGGGCCTCGCTCATCCGACCGCGGAGCTGGACGCGGCGCTGGCGGTGTTCGCCCGGCTGCAGGACGGCGTTCCCGCGCTGATGGACGGGGTCGACATCCTGCTGACGCCGGCCGCTCCCGGCGAGGCGCCGGCCGGGCTGGAGTGGACCGGTGATCCCGCCTTCAACGCCTACTGGACCGCGCTGCACGTACCTTGTGTCACCGTGCCGGCCGGTACCGGGCCGAACGGCTTGCCGCTGGGCATCCAGATCGTCGGCCGCCGCGGCGACGACCGGCGGACGCTGGCCTGGGCGCAATGGGTGGCCGCGGCGGTGGCGAACTGATGGGCCGGCACCTCGCCATGACCGACGCCCTGGCGGCCTATGTGGCCGAACGGGGCACGCGCGAGTCCGACGCCCAGCGTGGCTTGCGCGCGGCCACGCGGGGGCGGCCCGGGGCGGGGATGCAGATCGGCCCGGACCAGGGCCAGTTCATGGCCTTCCTGGTGCAACTGACCGGGGCACGGCGGGCGCTGGAGATCGGCGTGTTCACCGGCTACAGCGCGCTGAGCGTGGCGGCGGCGCTGCCCGAGGGCGGCGAGCTGGTCGCCTGCGACATCAGCGAGGACTACACCAGCGTGGGCCGCCCGTTCTGGCGGCAGGCGGGGGTGGACAGGCGCATCGATCTGCGCCTGGGCCCGGCCCTGGCCACGCTGGACGGGCTGCTGGCCGACGGGCAGGACGGCACGTTCGACTTCGCTTTCATCGACGCCGACAAGACCGGCTACGACGCCTATTACGAGCGCTGCCTGGTGCTGGTCCGGCGCGGCGGGCTGATCGCCATCGACAACGTGCTGTGGGGCGGCGCGGTGATCGACCCCGCCGACACGAGCCCCGACACCGAGGCGCTGCGGGCACTCAACCGGAAGATCCATGCCGACGCGCGCGTGGACATGTGTCTGCTGCCGATCGGCGATGGGCTGACACTCGTTCGCCGGCGCTGACCGGCGATGCCCCGGTCGCGCATGACAGGGGCGGATCTGCTGGCCGGCTTGTCGGTGGCCGGGCTGTTGCTGCCGGAAGCGGTGGCTTATGCCGGGATCGGCGGCGTGCCGCCGCAGCACGCGGTGGCGGCGGCGGTGGCCGGCCTGGTGGTCTATGCGGCGATCGGCGGCAGCCGGTTCGCCGTGGTGGCCCCTACCTCGTCGTCGGCGGCGATCGTGGCGGCGTCGCTGGCCGAGCTGTCCCCCGGGACGCCCGAATACCGGCTGGCCCTGGCCTTCGGCATGGTGCTGCTGACCGGCGCGTATTTCCTGGCTGCCGGAATGGCGCGGTTCGGGAACCTTTCCGCGTTCATTGCGCGCCCCGTGCTGCGCGGATTCGGCTTCGGCCTCGCCGTCACGATCGTGGTCAAGCAATTGCCGTTGCTGGTGGGTGTCGCGGGGGTCGGCGGATCGCCGTTCCTGATCCTGCGCGAGCTGGCACACCGGGTGGGGGAGTGGCACCCGTACAGCGCCGCGACCGGCGTCGCGGCATTGGCCGTGTTGTTCGCGCTGAAGCGATGGCCGCGCATCCCCGGGGCCTTCGTGGCGCTGGTGCTGGGCGTTGCGGCATCGCGGGCCGCCGACCTGCCGGGGCATGGGGTGCAGGTCGTCGGCGTCATCGACATCACCGGGCTGGTGCCCGGCCTGCCGGATCTGGCCCGCGCTGACTGGGCTCGGCTGTGCGCGCTGGCACTCCCGCTGTTCATGATCGTCTTCGCGGAATCCTGGGGATCGATGCGCTATTTCGCGCTGCGCCACAACGATACGCTGGACGCCAACCGGGAGCTCATGGCGCTCGGGGCGGCGAATGCCGCGGCGGCATTGGTGCAGGGCATGCCGGTAGGGGCGGGGTTCTCGGCGACGGCGGCCAACGAAGCGGCGGGGGCGGCCTCGAAGCTCGCCGGTGTGGCCGCGTCGGTTGCGCTCGCGGCGATGATGCTGGGCGCCGGCGGGCTGATCGCAAACCTGCCGGAGCCCGTGCTCGCCGCCGTGGTGATTGCGGCGCTCGCGCATTCGCTCGACCCCACGCCGCTGCTGGCGCTGTGGCGCATCGGCCGCGATCAGTACGTGGCGCTGGTCGCGGCCGTCGTGGTCATCGCATTCGGCGTGGTCGACGGCATGCTGATCGCGGTTGGCCTGTCGCTGGCCGCCGCGCTGCAGCGGTTTTCGCGGCCGCAGGTCAGTGAGCTCGGCGAGCTCGGCGACAGCCGCAACTACGTCGACCGCATGCGACATCCGGAGGCGCTGACATCCACCGGCATTGCGATCTTCCGGCCGATGCTGCCGATGTTCTTTGCCAATGCCGAGCTGATGCTGGCCGAGATCGGCGCGCGGCTGGAGCGGCAGGACGCGGTGCAGGTGGTGGTGCTGAGCCTTGAGGAGAGCAGCGACCTCGACAGCACCGCGGCGGAGACGCTGATCGCGTTCGACGCGCAGGTGAAAGGCAGCGGCCGCGTGCTGCTGTTCGCGCGGATCAAGGACGAGGTGCGTGACCGCCTGGCGCGCGCCGGCGCCGCATCGCTGGTGCAGCCGGCCCGCTGCTACCGAAGTGTCGCGGATGCGGTGGCGGCGGCGGAGGCATTGCTGCGGTGAGGTGATATTTGCCGACCCGCATCGCCCGGAACCGGCTGCGTGGCCCTACATCGCCGCCGCTGCGAACGCCGGGTGCCCGATGCCGCCATGGCGTGGCGTGCGCTGCAGCTGGGCCAGGAACACCTCGCAGAAGCGGTTCGCCGTCGTCCTGCGGACCTGCGCGTGCAATGCCTCATGGCGGGCCTTTCGTTCCTCCTCGCGCATGGACAATGCGGCGTGCATGGCCTCGGCGACTTCGTCGGCGTCGAAGGGATTGACGATCAGGGCGCCGGCCATGTCGTCCGCCGCGCCGGCGAAGCGCGACAGGATCAGGACGCCGGGATCGAGCGGATCCTGGGCGGCGATGAATTCCTTGGCAACCAGGTTCATGCCGTCGCGCAGCGGCGTGACCACGCCGACGCGGGCGAGGCGGTAGAAGCCGGCGAGGGTGCGACGGCCGAGCGGCCGCGTCATGTAGCGCAGCGGCGTCCAGTCGGCGTCGGAATAGCGGCCGTTGACGTCGCCCACCAGCCGGTCGAGCTGGCGGCGCAGGCTTTGATAGTCGCCGATGTCCTCGCGCGACGGCGCGGCCACCTGCAGGAAGCTGACCTGCCGGCGGTGCTCGGGATGCTGCTCGAACAGGCGACCGAATGCCTCGACCCTGTTCGGCAGGCCCTTGGCGTAGTCGAGCCGGTCGACGCCGATGGCCAGCGCCCGGCCATCCAGGCTGGCGGCCAGGCGCCTGGTTTCGGGGCTGCCGACCGCACGCTGCGCCACGCGCGAGAAGGCGTCGGCGTCGATGCCGACGGGATCGACAATCGCGCGCACGCGGCGCCCGCCATGGCTGAAGCAGACGGTCTCGTCCGCCTGTCCGTTCGGCGACTGGATGTTCGGCACTTCGACGTTCAGCACCTGGGTCACGCAGTCCTTGAATGCAGCGAGGTAGCCGCGCGTCTGGAAGCCGACGACATCGTATGCGCAGAGCGATCCGAGCAGTTCGGCCGCCCGCGGCAGCGCCGACAGGATCGCCGGCGGCACGAACGGCGTATGCAGGAAGAAGCCGATGCGGTTGTCCACGCCCAGCGCGCGCAGCTCCTCCGCCAGCGGGATCAGCAGATAGTCGTGCACCCAGATCAGGTCATCGGGTTGCAGCAGCGGCGCCAGGGCCCGGGCATAGGCGCGGTTCACGGCGCGATAGCCGGCATATTCCTCGGGGCGGAAATTGATCAGGCCGAGCCGGAACAGCAGCATCGGCCACAGCGCACCGTTGCCGAAGCCGGTATAGAACAGGCGATGGTCGGTCTCGCCGAGATCGATGGTGGCGTAGGTGACGCCGCCTGCCTCCTGCAAGGTCGCCGCGGTTGCGGTGGCGGGGGCGCATTTTCCGCTCCAGCCGAACCACAGCGAGCCAGACTTGACGGCGTCCGCGAGGACCACCGCCAATCCGCCGGCCTGGGGCAGGCGCTGGCGCGGCTGCGGAACGCGGTTGGAGACGACGACGAGACGGGCCACGGTGTGTTCTCCTGGCGGAAAGCGAGGCCCGGCATTCGTTGCGTGCTGCCCCCCGGACCGGCAGCGTAAGGGACCATGAACCGGTCGTGATGGAGCAGAGCCGGGACAGGCGAAAGAAGATGAAGCGACGAGGGCCAGGCATCGAATTACAGGATCAAGGAGGTCCACGCATAAAAGGATGCGCTGGAAACCGTCAACTTGATTTGTTGTATTTTGATCGGAACGGACGTGCTGCGTGCCTCGTTATATTTCAATAGTGTTCAAAAGCAATTGAACGGATTTTTCATGATTCGGAAGCGGCGCCGGGTATACTGGCGCGGCTCGGGTGCCGTGCTGCCGTGGGGCGATGGTGTTACGTGCGCAGGAGGATCGTTTCGCCGGAGCGCCGGGACCGTTCGGCGGCGAAGGCCATGATGTGGCTGTCGAGCGACTCCTGCAGCGACGTCAGCGCCGGACCGACCTGGGTGTGCCGCAGCCTTTGCTGCGCCCGGCCGAGGAAGTCGGCCATGATCCCGTCGTCGCCGCCGCCATGATAGCCGTCGGCCGGAAGGCTCAGCTGGATGCGGGTGACTTCATCGGTACGGAAATCGGTGACGGTGATCTCGTTCTGGTTGAAGTTGCCGGTAATCTCGCCGTGACTCCCCATCAGGTGCACCGTGCGAGTGTTCTCGCCGGTGAAGGCGCTGACGTTCAGGGTTGCGCTGACGCCGTTGGCGAAGCGCATGCTCACGACCTGGCTGTCGGCGACGTCGTTGTCGCACATATAGACGCAGCGCCCGTATGGCCCTTCGTGCAGGGCCTGCGCCAGGGCAGCGGGCGAGGGGTCGAGCGCCACCATGGTGTGCGGCCACCGGTTCTGCGGCGGCAGTTTCTCGAGGTAGATCCGCGGCGCCGAGTAGGGGCAGCTGCGCTCAACCTTGCAGCCGCCGTCGCAGCGATCGGTGGCGCCGTCGGGGGCGTTCTGCCAGGTGAAATGCGCGAGCGCGCCGAACGAGCTCAGCGCCACGCAAGGCGCGCCGACGAACCAACGGATGATATCGAGGTCGTGGCACGCCTTGGCCAGGATCATCGGGCTGGCATCGGCAAGGCGGCGCCAGTTGCCGCGGACATAGCTGTGCGCGAAATGCCAGTAGGCGATGTGCTCGGTATGGCGCAGCGTCTGCAGCCGGCCGATCGCGCCGCGGTCCAGCAACTGCCTGATCTGCAAGAAGAACGGCGTGTAGCGCAGCACATGCGCGACGGTGATGTCGCTGCCGTGCGCCCGCGACGCGTCCTGCAGGACCTGGATCTCCGCCTCGGTCGGGCAGATCGGCTTTTCCAGCAGGATGCTGACGCCGCGCTCGATCGCGGCCAAAGCGGGCTGCAGGTGCAATGGGTCGGGGGTTGCGATGATGACGGCGTCCAGCTCCGTCTCGGCCGCCAGCAATTCCTCCCAGCCCGGATACAGGTGCCTGGGGTCGAGGCCGTGCTGATGTCCGGCATCCTGTAGGCGGTCGGAACGGGGGTCCGCCACCGCAACGACGCGGGCCAGGTCGGGGCGCCGGAGCACATAGGCGCCATAGGCGCCCATGCCGCGATTGCCGGCGCCGAACAGGGCGATGCGGATGCGTGGCGGTTCGGTGGTGTCGTTCATGGCGCTGCCCCCCTGAGCCGGCGAATGATACCGGATGCTGTTCCCATTGGGTGTGACGGATGCGCGCAGGTAGCGTGTCAATGCGGCGGTGATGCGGCGATCCGTGCGCGGCGGGCGCGGGCGCAGTCACAGTTCGGTGTTCGGCGGGACGGCTGCGCACGGCATCATCGGCGCGCAGCGATCGGGTCGTACACGAAACGACAAGCAATGCCAGGGGAATTATTGCGGCCGGAATGGCTATGTTACATGTCCGGAGTTGACATCATCTGTAGATGTCCGAACATCCCGCCCGTTTCCGCCAGCATTGTCTGGCGCGCGTGATCCACCACCAGAACGAGAGAGAAGCATGACCGCGTTCATCGCAGCACCCAGCTTCCGGGATACGACGGCCGAGGAATGGCAGAAGGTGTTCGATCGCTCCAGGGCGCGTGACATTTCCACGGCCGGAGACCACGTTCTGACTCTTCTGCGCAGCCAGGAGTCGGTCGCGACGAGCGGATGGGCCATCAATGCCTACACCCATGCGCTGCAGGCCGGGACCAAGGCCCTGCGCGCCGGCATGGACGAGGAGTACGTCGTCTGCGCCCTGCTGCATGACATCGGCGAGTTCCTGGACCCGTTCAATCACGGCGACATCGCCGGCGAGGTGGTGAAGAATTTCGTCTCCCCGGAGAACTACTGGATGGTTGCCAATCATCCGGTGTTCCAGCTGCATTTCCGCGACCATTCGCGCTATGACCGCGAGGCCTGCCTGAAATACCAGGGCCACCCGGCCTTCGAGCGGACGCTCGATTTCTGCGAACGCTTCGACCAGAGCTGCTTCGACGGCGCCTACGACAACCTGCCGCTGGAGGCCTTCGAGCCGATGGTCCGGCGCGTGTTCATGCAAGGCACGGAGAGATTGTACGCGCGCCATCCCTACGCGACGCGCGCGGCGGCGGCGCAATAGGCCGGCCGCAATGAAGGAGATCGGCATGCACCGACGCACACTTCTCGCCGGCGCCGGCGCCGCGCTTCTGGCCGCGCCCGCCATCGCCCAGCCTGCGCGCGCGCGGACGCTGCGCATGGTTCCGCAGACGAGCCTCACGGCGCTCGACCCGGTCTGGACCACGGCCTCGGTCACCTCGGCTCATGGCTACGCGGTGTTCGATACGCTTTACAGCGTGGACAGCAACCTCCGGCCGCAGCCGCAGATGGCCGAGGGCCACGACGTTTCCGCCGACGGGCGCGTCTGGCAGATCAGGCTGCGCGACGGGCTGAAGTTCCACGACGGCGAAGCCGTGCGCGCCGCCGACTGCGTGGCGAGCCTGGTGCGCTGGAGCAAGCGCGACAGCTTCGGCCAGACCCTTGCCCGGTTCGTGGATGCGTGGGAGGCGGCCGACGACCGCACCATCCGCATCCGCCTCAACCGGCCGTTCGCGCCGCTGCTCGATGCCATCGCCAAGCCGGCCTCCGTGGTGGCGTTCATCATGCCGGAGCGGCTGGCGAAGACGGATGCGAACACGGCGATCACCGAGATGGTGGGCTCGGGCCCCTTCCGCTTCCTGAAGGACGAGTTCGTCGCCGGCAGCCGCGTGGCGTATGCGCGCTTCGAGGGTTATGTGCCGCGCCAGGAGCCAGCCAATTTCATGGCCGGCGGGAAGCGTGCGTTCTTCGACCGGATCGAGTGGCAGATCATCCCCGATCCGGCGACCGCCGCCGGCGCGCTGCGCAACAACGAGGTCGACTGGTGGGAACTCGCGCATCCCGACCTGATCCCGCTGTTCGCGCGCGACAGCGGCGTGAAGGTGACGCAGGTCGACGATCTCGGGTTCATCTCGATCCTGCGATTCAACGCGCTGGTTCCGCCGTTCAACAATCCGAAGCTGCGCGCGGCGGTGCTCGCTGCCGTGGACCAGGCGGATTACATGCGCGCCGTGAACGGGGAGAACGTTCGCTGGCACAACTGCGCCGCCATGTTCCCGTGCGGCATACCCTTCGTGAAGGAGCTCGGCGCCGGCGTGATGAACCAGCCGCGCGACCTGGCGCGTGCGCGCGCGGCGATCCGCGCGGCGGGCTATGGCGGCGAGCGCGTCGTGGTGATGAACCCGGCCGACTTCCCCTCGATCGCGCCGCTGGGCGAAGTGACCGCCGACCTGCTCAAGCAGCTCGGGATGAATGTGGATCTGCAGCAGATGGATTGGGGCACGCTGGGCCAGCGGCGGACCTCCAAGGCCGGGGTTGACGCCGGCGGCTGGAACATCTTCCACACCTGGACCAACAGCGTGTCGATCACCAACCCGGCCCTGAACTACTACGTCCGCGGCCAGGGCCAGGCCGGCTGGTTCGGCTGGTACGAGAACGCCGAGGTCGAGCGTCTCACCGATGCCTGGTCGCAGGCCGCGACCGACGCCGAGAAGCAGGTGATATTCGACGCGATCCAGCGCCAGGCCTTCGAGACCGCGCCGATCATCCCGCTCGGCCAGTACTATCCCGCCACCGCGCACCGCAGCAATATCGTCGACCGGATACCCGCGACCAACCCACTGCCCTGGAACATACGGCGCGCCTGAACGGCGCAGGAGCACAGACATGACAAACATCTCTGCGATCACGATCCCGTCGGTCCGTTCGCGGGTCTCGCCGGAAGAATGGCAGGCGCGGGTCGATCTCGCCGCCTGCTACCGGTTGATCGCGCGCTACGGCTGGGCCGACCTGACCGCCACGCACACCTCGGTGGAGGTGCCGGGCAGCGACCGCCAGCACTTCCTGATCAATCCGCACGGCATGCTGTTCGAGCAGGTGACCGCCTCGTCGCTGGTGAAGATCGACTGCGACGGCAACCCGGTGATGGAATCGCCCTATCGGGTGAACCCGGCCGGCTTCGTGATTCACTCGGCGATCCATATGGCGCGGGCGGACGCCATCTGCGTGATGCACACGCACTCGGTGGCCGGCATCGCGGTGTCGATGCAGGCGCAGGGGCTGCTTCCGGCCAGCCAGCACGCCTGCTTCTTCCATGGGAATATCGGCTACCACGACATCGAGCACATGGAGCACGGGGTGGAGGGGCGTGCCGCGTTGGCGCGCGATCTTGGCCCGCACCCGGCGCTGATCATGCGCAACCACGGCCTGCTGGCCTGCGGGCGAACCGTGGCCGAGACGTTCTGGCTGATGCACACGCTGGAGAAGGCCTGCGCGGCGCAAGTGGCGGCGCTGGCCGGCGGCGCGGCCCTGCATCCGGTCTCGGAGCAGACGGCTTCCTGGTTCGGAGACCTGGTCGGCAACAAGGACTTTTCGCTGAAGCTGGGGAATACGGCCTGGCCGTCGCTGCTGCGGCTGCTGGACGATACCGATCCGTCATATCGCGACTGATACCAACGGCCCTTGACGATGACCCTTCCATCGTCGAGGGCCGTTGATATCGCGCGCCGATCCGCTTGCGGCACGCAAGCGCGTGCCTGTCGCGGGCTTGGTGGGCGGCGGCGCGCCAAATAACGACTCGTACCAGCGGTCATTCTTCATGGCCGCTGGTATGACGCCGGGATAGTGTTGGGGGGCAGGCCGCAGCAATGCGGCCCGCGCGCGATCCCGCCGGGGGGCGCCGTGTTCCACTTGCTGCACATGCCGCTTGCCGACCTGATCGCCATCTATGGCTACTGGGTGGTTGCCGTTGTCGTCGGGCTCGAGAGCATCGGTCTGCCGGTTCCGGGGGAGACGACGCTGGTGGCGGCGGCGATCTATGCGGGCACGACCCACCGGCTCGGCATCGCCCTGGTGATCGCCGCCGCCGCCACTGGGGCGGTGATCGGCGACAATATCGGCTACTGGATCGGGCGTGAGGCCGGCTACCCGCTGCTGCTGCGCCATGGGCGGCGCATGGGGTTGGCTGAAGACAGGCTCAAGCTGGGGCAATACCTGTTCCTGCGGCACGGCGGCAAGATGGTGTTCTTCGGTCGGTTCGTCGCCATTCTGCGCGCGCTCGCGGCCCTGCTGGCCGGTGCCAACCGGATGCCGTGGGGAAGCTTCTTCGCGTTCAATGTCGCCGGCGGCGTGGTCTGGGCGACGCTTGTCGGGCTTGGCGCCTACGTGCTGGGCGACCGGATTCACCAGTTCCTCGGGCCGGTCGGCTGGACCATGCTGGTGCTGGCCGGGATCGCCGGCGTTGGCGGCTGGGTGTTCTGGCGGCGCCACGCGGCGCGGCTGCTGGCCGATGCCGAGCGCGCGCTGCCGGGGCCGCTGGCGCCGGCCCGGCGCCGTCCTCGGTAATTGGTTCGATCGGGTCTGGCGCCTGGATCAGGGCGCGCGCCGCGTGTCGCGGACCATGTAGCGGCTCCCGGTGCCGTAGCTGGCCAGCTTGGCCGCCATCGCCGGGTTGTCGAGTGCGATGAACCCTTGGGCTTCCCAGAAGGGCGCCGAGGCGCCAACGGCGATCAGCGACACGCCGGGCAAGCCGGCGGCGGCGGCGTGGCCGATGATGGCGCGCACGATCGCCGCCGCGGCGCCGGTGCCGCGGGCGCGCGGGAGCAGGGCGATGTCGTGGAGGTAGTAGGTGTCGGGCGCCGCGGGAAGGGCGCCGAGAAGATGGTTCAGCGCCGGCGGGTCGAGCGCGCGCCAGGGGTGGCTGACCAGGTAGCCGGCCGCGCCGTCCAGCACGAAGCAGCCGGCGGGGTGCAGGCGCAGCCGCTCGGCGAAGATCGAGATGTCTTCCGGATGGTCCGGGTGAACGGCGTCGGCGATGCGCGCGACGTCCGGCAGGTCGTCCTGGGTCATGGCGCGCCACTGCATCATCTGGTGCCGCTCACGCGCAGCCGATGCCGGTGCGGTCGAACGACCGCACATGGCCGGCGTCGAGGATGAAGGTCGTCCGGCAGGTGAAGGTTGCCGGCAGCCGCATGCGCATCTGCCAGATATCGGTGCGCTCGTAGACGACGTAGCGCAGCCCCGCCGTGTCGAAGCTGCGTGTGGGCTGGCCCAGGCGCTGCACCAGCTCGACCTCGCCGGCGCCGATCAGCGCGGACAAGGAGGCTCCGGAGGAGAGGTTAGGGGTACGGGAGTCGGGCGTCTCACGGCTGCAGGCCGACACGGCGAGCAGGACCGTGAGGGCCAGAGTCCCGGGGGCGCGTGCCATGCGCGGATGGCTCCCTGTGTTGCGGCTGCCACGGCCGCAATTTGGCACAGAGTTGCCATCAGGGGGCCACCCATCTGATCAAGATGGCCCCCCCGGCATCACGCCTGGTCGTGTCCGCCGCCGGCCTCATACCAGCGGCCATGAAGAATGACCGCTGGTATGAGTCGTTATTTTGCGCGCCGCCGCCCACCAAGCCCGCGACAGGCACGCGCTTGCGTGCCGCAAGCGGATCGGCGCGCGATACCAACGGCCCTTGACGATGGAAGGGTCATCGTCAAGGACCGTTGGTATCAGGCCCGCCGCACGCCGTACATCTGCGGGAAGCCGTCGCGGATGTCGCGCAGCGTGGAGCGGAACACGTTCGGGCCCGAATAGAAGCCCAGCGGCACGAAGGGCACGGTCTCGAACATCAGCAGCTGCATCTGCTTCGCCACCGCCTTCTGGGCGGCCAGGTCTGGCGCGTCCAGCCAGGCCTCGCGCAGTTCCTCCATCTTCGGGTTGTCCGGCCAGCCGAACCAGGCGGCCGGACCGCTGCGGATGGCCGAGCTCGCGGCCGGGGAGACGTTGCCGGTGCCGCCGAGATTGGTGAGGAAGATGTTCCAGCCGCCCTTGTCGATCGGCTCGCGGCTGGCGCGGCGCTGCACCACCGTGCCCCAGTCCACCGCCACGTAGTCCACGTTCATGCCGATGCGCCGCAGCAGGTCGACGGCGATCTGGGAATAGGCGTGCAGCGGCGGGATGGTGGTGGCGCCCAGCACGACGATGCGCTCGCCCTTGTAGCCGGCGGCGGCGAGGTCGCGCTTGGCCTGCGCCATGTCCTTGACCCGGCCCAGCGCCTCCGTCCCGGCATCGCTCGCCAGCGGCGAGCCGGGGGCGAACAGGCCGGCGGGGTTCTTGATGATGCTGGGGTCCGCGCCCGCATAGGCGGTCATGAACTCGTCCTGGTTCACCACCGACAGCACCACGCGGCGGATGGCCACGTTGTCGAAGGGCGGGTGCAGGTGGTTGAAGCGCAGGCAGCCGATCGAGCCGTAGGGGTCGATGACCTTGATCGTCAGGGCCGCGTTGCGCTTGAGCGACGGCACCAGGTCGATCGGCGGGTTCTCCCACCAGTCGATCTCGCCGGAGCCCACGGCGGCGGCGGCGGTGGCGGGGTCGGGCAGCATCTGCCATTCCACCCGGTCGAAATACGCGACCTTCGGGCCGGCGGTGAAACTCGGGGTGCCGTCGGCGCGCGGCACATAGGCCTCGTTGCGGGCGAACGCCACGAGCGAGCCGGGCACGCGCTCGTTCGCGAGGAACCGGAACGGGCCGCTGCCGACGATCTCCGGCACCTGGGCGTTGGCGTCGGTGCGGGCCAGGCGCTCGGGCATGATGCAGGCGGCGTATTGCGCCAGCGCGTCGCGCAGCAGCGGGAACGCCCGCTTGAGCCGGATGCGGACGGTCTTGTCCGAGGGTGCGGAGATTTCGTCGATGCGGCTGGCGAGCACGCTGACCAGGGCGTCGCGCTTGCCGCTGCGCTGGATGCTGGCCACCACGTCGCGCGCCAGGACGGGGGTGCCGTCGTGGAATTTCAGGCCGTCGCGCAGCGTGAGTTCCCACAGCTTGCCGTCGTTCTCGACGCGCTCGCCTGCCAGCATCTGCAGGCGCGGGGTCAGCGACGCGTCGAGGCCGTAGAGCGTGTCGAAGACGGCGAGCGAGAAGTTGCGGGTGATGTCCGCCGTGGTCCAGACCGGGTCGAGCGACGCCAGGTCGGCATGCGGGACGAATTTCAGCGTTCGCGATCCCTGGGCCGCCGCGATCCGCGGTGCCGCCAGGACAGCGGCGCCGGCCGCGAGGAAGTCTCTCCGTTTCATGAACAAGCCCCTCTGTTGCCGGGGCGGTTTTCCGCCTCCGGATGGCCAAAGCAAGGGCGCCGATGCTAGGGGAGCGATGGGATGGCGTTCAATACGGGACCGGCCACAGGGGCGGCGAAACAGGCGTGATCGCCGGTATCAGGCGGCCGGTTTCGCCGGATGCGTGCAGCCTTTGTTACTGTCCGACATCCACGGGGCGCAGGCGCTGTGGCAGCGTGGCCAGGCTGTCCACCGTGTCGAAGTCGCGCAGCACGGAGTCGTCCTTGACCTCGACTTCCTCCACCTGCTCCATGTGCCGCTTCAGCAGGGCGCGGGCGCCGACATCGCCGGACAGCGCGCGGATTTCCGGGAAATAGCGGCGGTCCCACAGGATCGGGTTGCCGGTCTTGCCCTGGTGCGTGGGGACCACGATGCAACGGCCCTCGTCAGTGTCGTAGCTGGCGATCAGGCGGTCGATGATGCGGCCGGTGACCAGCGGCATGTCGCCGAGGCAGACGATGGCGGCCGAGACGGTTGCGGGGACCGCGGCAATGCCGGCTTTCAGGCTGGCGGACAGGCCGGATTCGTGGTCGTCGGCGTGCACGAAGGTGACGGGACGGCCGCCGAGGGCGGCGCGCACGTCTTCGGCGCGATGGCCGGTGACGACGACGATGGGGCGCGCGCCGGAGGACAGGACGTTGTCCACGACCCGTGCGATCATCGGCTTGCCGGTGCGGTCGGCGATCAGAAGCTTGTTGTACGGCGCCATCCGCGTGGACTTGCCGGCGGCCAGCACCACGGCGGCGAACTGGCGGCGCTTCGGCTGCGGCTCCTCCCTGGCGACGGCCTTGGCGCGCGGCAGGGGGCGGGCGTCGGTGTCCTTCAGCAGGCCGCCCACGCCCATGCGCATGATCTCGGCCGGTCCCATCGGGAGGTCGGCGAAGATGCGCTGCAGCACCCAGTCGATGCCGTTGGCCCTGGGGCTGCGGGCGCAGCCGGGCAGGACCAAAGCGGGGGTGTCGCCGATGCGGCCCAGGCAGATCAGGTTGCCGGGATCGACAGGCATGCCGAAATGAATGATCTCGCCGCCGGCGCGCACCACGCCGGAGGGGCCGACATCGCGGCGGTCGACCGTGGCCGAGGCGCCGGCGACCAGCAGCAGATCGGCGCCGGCGGCGAGGAGTTGGTGCAGGGCGGCGGCGATCGGCACCTCGGCGTGCGGGCAGCGCAGCGGCGCCAGCAGGCGGCCCCCCAGGCCGGTGACACGGGCGTCGGTCGCCTCGATGGTGCCTTCGATGACGCTTTCCTTGAGGCCGGGCAGCTCGCAGATCACCAGGCCGACGGTGCGCTTGCGGAACTTGTGCAGGGTGATGGCGGGCGCCGTGCGCGCCACCGCCTCGACCTTCTGCATCACGGTCTCGGCGACGGCGAAGGGGATGACCTTGAGGGTCGCCACCATGTCGCCGGCCGCGACCATGGTGAAATCGGGCAGGGTGCCGATGGTCAGCGCGTCGTCGATGAGGTTGATGCGGTCGACGACGGCGGCGTCCACGCGCAGCAGGCCGGGGGCGTCGGCGTGCAGGTTCACCCGGCCGGTGACGGCGCGGCGGCGCGACAGCAGCGGCGCGTCGAAGGCACGGGCCATGCGGTCGGCGGCCTCGTTCTCGGGCACGTCGCCCGGTTCGAGGCGGGCGGCGACGATCTCGGTGCGGCCGGCGGCGCGCAGGGCGGCGATGGCGGCCTCGTCGAGCAGCGCGCTTTTCTTCAGCACGCGGTCCGGCAGCCGGTGCGAGTGCGCGGTGACTGCCCCGAGCGCCTCGTCGAGCGGGAACGTGCCGAAGATCATGCCGCGGCCTTTGCGGCCGTCTTGGTCGCGAGCGGGGCGTTGCGGCGCACGGCAACGAATTCGGCCAGGATGGACAGGGCGATTTCGGGGGCCGTCACCGCCTCGAGGTCCAGGCCGACGGGGCCGCGGATACGGGCCAGGGCTTCCTCGCCGTGGCCGAGTTCGCGCAGGCGCTTGAGGCGGGCGGCGTGGGTCTTCCGGCTGCCGAGGGCGCCGATATAGAAGGCGCGGCTGCGCAAAGCGCGGTCGAGGGCGGGGTCGTCGAGCTTCGGGTCGTGGGTAAGGGTGACGACGGCGGTGCGTGCGTCCGGCACCAGGGCGTCCATCGCCTCGTCCGGCCAGTCGGTCATGATGGTGACGTTGGGGAAGCGCTCCGCGGTGGCGAAGGAGCCGCGGGGATCGACCACGATGACGTTGAGGCCGAGCTGGGCGGCCATCGGCACCAGGGCCTGGGCGATGTGCACGGCGCCCACCACCACCAGGCGCTGCGGCGGGTTGAAGACGTGCAGGAACCAGGCGCCGTCCGCGAGCTTCACCGTGTCGCTCTCGTCGCGGTCAAGCGCACGCGCGGCGGCGGCTGCCAGTTCGGGCCCGGCATCAGGGGACGGCAGCAGCATTTGCTCGCCGGACGGCAGCCTGGTAGCGACGACGACCGGGCGTTTGGCCGCGCGCGCGGCGGTGAGGGCGGCGAGCAGGTCCGGGGTCATGCCAGCTTCTCCACGAACACCTTCAGCTTGCCGCCGCAGGCTAGGCCCACTTCCCAGGCACGCTCGTTGGTGATGCCGAAATCCAGCAGTTGCGGCACGCCGGTCTGGATGGTCTTCATGGCGGCGTCGGCCACCGCGCCCTCGATGCAGCCGCCGCTGACCGAGCCGGCCATCTTGCCGGAGACGGTGACGGCGAGCTGGCTGCCGGCGCGACGGGGCGAGCTGCCCCAGGTTTCCGTGACCGTGGCGACGGCGACCTGTTCGCCGGCGGCGCGCCACTGGGCGGCGAGGGCGAGGATATCGTCGGCTTGCTGAGGGGCAGGGGTCGCGTCGGTCATAGGGCCACTCTCCAGGCGTCCATCGCCCGGGGGTTGCTCGGACGGGACAGGGTTTCGACCAGTTCGCGCAGGCTGGCCAGATTGTGGATCGGGCGGAACTCGTCCACATGGGGGAGCATCGCGCGGATGCCCTGGGATTTGGGTTCGAACCCGTCCCATCGCAACAGCGGGTTGAGCCAGATCACGCGGCGGCAGGATTTGTGCAGCCGCTCCATGTTCTCGGCGAGGCCGGTCGCGCCGTCGCGGTCCAGCCCGTCGGTGATCAGCAGGACGACCGCGCCCTGGCCGAGCACGCGGCGGGCCCAGTTGCGGTTGAACAGGCTCAGCGCCTCGCCGATGCGAGTGCCGCCGGACCAGTCGGGCACGGCGTGGGCGACCAGCTGGAACGCCACCTCGGGGTCGCGGTGGCGAAGCTGGCGGGTGATGTTGGACAGGCGGGTGCCGAACAGGAACACCGACACGCGGTCGCGGTCGTTCGCGACGGCGTGGAGGAAATGCAGCAGAATCTGGGCGTAACGCGACATCGATCCGGAGATGTCGCAAAGCGCGACCAGCGGCGGCGGGCGGGTGACCCTGCGGCTGCTGTCGATCGACAGGATCTCGCCGCCATGGCGCAGGCTGGAGCGGATGGTGGCGCGCAGGTCCACATGCGGGCCCGCCGGGTCCGGGCGCAGGCGGCGGGTGCGGTGCAGGGAGAGCGGCAGGGCCAGACGGCGGATCTCGGTCTTGGCGTTGGCGATGTCCGCGGCGCTCATCGCCTCGAAATCCATCTGCTGCAGCCGTTCGCGCTCGGAGACGGTCATGTCCGCCTCGATCTGCGGCGGTTCGTCCTGCGGGCGCGGGCGCTTCTCCTGCGGGCTCGCCATCGCCTCGGCGAGGCGGCGGCTGCCGGGCGGCGCGCGCTCGGGGCGCTTCTCCTTCGCCGCCTCCAGCAGCGCCATGGCGGCAGCGGTGCGGGCCAGTTCGGGGTCGCGCCAGAACATCACGAAGGCCTGGTTGAACAGGTCCTCATGCTCGTGGCGGTGCACCATGGTGGTGCGCAGGGCGGTGCGGACGTGATCGCGGCGGCCGATATCGATGAGACCGAGGGCCTCCTGGGCGGCCAGCATGTCGGACGGGCCCACCGGCAGGCCGGCGCGGCGCAGCAACCGGGCGAAATGCATCACGTTGGCGGCCATCTTGCCGCCCGGTTGCGGTCCGCCCGCTGGCGTCATGCCGCCGCCGCGGCGCGGACCTCACCCACCAGGCGGGCTGCCTCCGCACCTTTGATCTTGGCGATATCATCCTGATATTTCAGGAGAACGCCGAGCGTTTCATCCACCGCCTCGGGGGCCAGCTCGTGCTGGTCGAGATGGGTGAGCGCGCTGGCCCAGTCGATGGTTTCGGCGACGCCGGGCAGCTTGAACAGGTCCTCGCTGCGCAGGCGCTGCACGAAGGCGACGATCTCGGCCGACAGCTTCTCGGACACGCCGGGGGCCTTGCGGGCCAGGATCTGGCGCTCGCGCCGCGCGTCGGGGTAGTCGACCCAGTGGTAGAGGCAGCGCCGGCGGATGGCGTCATGCACCTCGCGGGTGCGGTTGGAAGTCAGCACCACCACCGGCGGGACAGCGGCGTGGACGGTGCCGTATTCCGGGATGGTGAGCTGGAAGTCGGCGAGCACTTCCAGCAGGAACGCCTCGAACGGCTCGTCGGCGCGGTCGAGCTCGTCGATCAGCAGCACGGCGGGCGGCTGGTCCGGGTCGATCGCGCTCAACAGCGGGCGGGGCTGCAGGAATTCGCGGGAATAGATGTCGCCGGCCAGCGTGTGGCGGTCGACCGTGCCCGCAGCCTCGGCGATGCGGATCATCATCAGCTGGCGGGCATGATCCCACTCATAGGCGGCGGCCGCGAGATCGAGGCCGTCATAGCATTGCAGCCGGACCAGGCGGCGGTTCAGGCCGGCGGCGAGGACCTTGGCGATCTCGGTCTTGCCGGTGCCGGGCTCGCCTTCCAGGAACAGCGGGCGCCGCATGGACAGGGCCAGGAACACGGTGGTGGCCAGCGCGGTGTCCGCGACATAGCCGCCGGCGGCGAGGAGCGATGCGGTTTCGGTGACGGAGGAGGGGAGCATTACGCGACCCCCTTGGCGTGGAGGGGGGCGCTGAAGGCTGGGCAGGCGTTCGTCACCGTGAAATTATCCTTTGCAAACAGGGCGCTGTGCCGGAAATTTCGCTCAGAGCAGGCTTCCGAACAGCAGCACGAGGATGGCCAGGAAGAGGGCCACGCCGATCCAGGCGATGATGGGAAAGCCCATCGGCTCGCGCGGCAGCATGCCGAGCACGCTGACGGAGGGGGCCGCGGCGGCGGCCGGTGGCGCGCCGGCGGCTTCGGCCTCGACGGGCGGCGCCACCTGGGCGGCGAAGCGGTCGAAGAAGGCGTCGGCCATCTGCTTGGCGGTCGCGTCGATCAGGCGCGCACCGAGCTGGGCGATCTTGCCGCCGACCTGGGCCTTCACGTCGTATTTCAGGATGGTGTCGCTGCCGTCGGGGATCAATGTCACCACGGCGCCGCCCTTGGCGAAGCCGGCGACGCCGCCCTGGCCCTCGCCCTCGATGCGATAGCCGTTTGGGGGATCGAGGTCGAGCAGCCGGACCTTGCCGGCGAACCGGGCGGAAATCGGGCCGATCTTGACCGAGGCGGTGGCCTTCAGGCTGTCGTCCCCCTCCCGCTCCAGGCTTTCGCAGCCGGGAATCGCGGCCTTGAGGATCGCGTTGTCGTTCAGGGCGTTCCATACCTTCTCGCGCGGCGCTGGAATCCGCCGCTCGCCGGTCATGTCCATGTCGGGCCGTTCTCCGTTCCGCGCGGCGTAGGTGCCTAAGGTTGCGCGCACTGGACGTTACTTATAGGGGTTGGGCCATGCAATCATCCCCCCCCTTTCGCCGCGGCGCTGCCTGGATGTGGGGTGGGACGGCGCTGTTGGCCAGCCTTGCTCCGGGTGCGGCGCTGGCGGCACCGCCCGGGGGTGCGGCGCCCGGGCCGGAGTGGGGCGTTCCGTTCGCCGGGGTGCTGCTGTCGATCGCGCTGATGCCGGTGCTGGCGCCGCATTTCTGGCATCGGCGGATGGGGGCCGTCGCGGCGGGATGGACGCTGGCGCTGGTGCTGCCGCTGGCGGTCATGCAGGGTGTCGGCGTGGCGGGCGCCGCCGTGTGGCATGCCATCCTGCTGGAATACCTGCCTTTCGTAACGCTGCTGCTGGCGCTGTTCACGGTGGGCGGCGGCATCCTGCTGGAAGGCGGGCCGTGGGGGACGCCCCGGGGGAACACGCTGCTGCTGGCCCTCGGCACCATGCTTGCGGGGGTGATGGGGACCACCGGGGTGTCGATGGTGCTGATCCATCCGCTGCTGCGCGCCAACTCCCACCGGCGGCGGCGGGTGCATATCGTCGTGTTCTTCATCCTGCTGTGCGCCAATGTCGGCGGCGCCACCACGCCGCTGGGCGATCCGCCGCTGTATATCGGCTTCCTGCACGGCGTGCCGTTCTTCTGGCCGCTGCGCAACCTGACAGCGCCGATGCTGGTGGTGGCGGTGCCGCTGCTGGCGGCGTTCTGGCTGCTTGACCGGCATCTGGCGGCGCGCGACCCGCAGCCGGCCCGTGTACAGCGGATCCGGGTGCGTGGCCGGCCCAACGTGGCGCTGATCGGCGTGGTGGTGGCGACCGTGCTGGCGCAGGGGATGTGGCACCCCGGGACGGCGCAGATCCTGGGTCAGGCGATCGAGCTGGAGCGGCTGGGCGGTATGGCCGTGTTCGTGGCGGTCGCCGCGGTGTCGCTGCTGGTGACGCCGGCCGCGGTGCGCGAGGGCAACCTGTTTACCTGGGCGCCGATGGCCGAGGTGGCCAAGCTGTTCGCGGCCATCTTCATCACCATCGGGCCGGTGCTGGCCATGCTCGCGGCCGGGCGGGAGGGGCCGCTGGCGCCGCTGCTGGCGCTGATGACGGACGCCGGGGGGCGGCCGATCCCGCTGGCGTATTTCTGGCTGGCCGGCACCCTGTCGGCGTTCCTGGACAACGCGCCGACCTATCTGGTGTTCTTCCAGCTCGCCGGGAACGATCCCGCGCTGTTGACCGGCGAGCTGAGCGGCACGCTGCGGGCCATCGCCGCGGGGGCCGTATTCTTCGGCGCGCTGACCTATATCGGCAATGCGCCCAACCTGATGGTGCGCACGATCGCGGCGCATCGCAGCGTGCGCATGCCCGGCTTCTTCGGCTACATGGCGTGGTCCTGCGCCATCATGCTGCCCGTCTTCGTGCTGCTGACCCTGATCTTCTTCGTATAGAGGAACCCTGCCATGACGTATCTGGTCGCCGACGATCTTCCCGCCGAGCCCGCGGGCGAGCGCTTCCGGCGCCTGCTGGCACGTGGCGGCATTCTGCAGATACCCGGCACCCATAACGGCCAGGCGTCGCTGCAGGCCAAGGCCGCGGGGTTCGAGGCAGCGTATTTGTCGGGGGCGGCGATGACCGCCTCGATGGGCCTGCCCGATCTCGGCATCATCACCGTGGACGAGGTGTGCTTCTTCATCCGCCAGGTGGCCCGCGCCTCCGGCCTGCCGGTGCTGGTGGACGGCGACACCGGCTACGGCGAGGCGCTGAACGTGATGCACATGGTGCGCAGCTTCGAGGATGCGGGGGCGGCGGCGGTGCATATCGAGGACCAGCTGCTGCCGAAGAAATGCGGCCACCTGAACGACAAGAAGCTGGCTGACGCGCATGACATGGCCGCCAAGGTGGCTGCCGCCCGCAAGGCGCGCCGGCACCTGTTCATCATCGCCCGCACCGATGCCGCGGCCAGCGAGGGCATGGACGGGGCGGTGGCGCGGGCGCGGCTGTACCTGGACGCCGGGGCCGATGCGATCTTCCCGGAGGCGCTGACCACGGCGGAGATGTTCCGCGAATTCGCCAGCCGGGTGAACGCGCCGCTGCTGGCCAACATGACCGAGTTCGGCCGCACCCCGTTCTTCACTGCGCGCGAGTTCGAGCAGATGGGCTACCGCATGGTGATCTGGCCGGTGAGTTCGCTGCGCGTGGCCAACAAGGCGCAGGAGGAGCTATATGCGGCGATCCGGCGCGACGGCGGCACGCACAGGATGGTGGACCGGATGCAGACCCGGGCCGAGCTGTATGCAACGATCGGCTATCACGACTACGAGGCGCTGGACGCCTCGATCGTGAAGACGGTGATTCCGACGGCGATGCCCCAGGTGGCGTGATTGCTGGGTGGCGCATATGGCAGGGGCGCAGGCGCCTGATCCGCGGCTGCGTCCGGTCTATGTCGGCAGCGAGATCTATCGCCATTCGACCTATGGGCCGAAGCATCCGCTGGCGGTGCCGCGCGTCTCCACCTGCACCGATCTGGCGCGGGCGATGGGGTGGCTGGATGACAGCGCCTTCGTGCAGGCGCCGCTGGCGAGCGATGCGCAACTGCTGCGCTTCCACCACACGGACTACATCGCCGCGCTGAAGCGGGCCGAGGCGACGCAGGCGGTGAGCGCCGAGGACCGGGCGCGGTTCCGCATCGGCGCCGATGGGAACCCGGTCTATCGCGAGGTGTTCCGCCGCCCGGCGATCTCGGCGGGCGGGGTGATGCTGGCGGCGGGCATGGTGGCGCAAGGCGGCATCGTGCATTGCCCGGGCGGCGGCACCCATCACGGCCGGCCGGACCGGGCCAGCGGGTTCTGCTACCTCAACGACCCCGTGCTGGGGATCCTGACCTGGCTGGACCAGGGGCTGGACAACATCGTCTATCTGGACATCGACGCGCATCACGGCGACGGGGTGCAGGACGCATTCCATGACGACGACCGGGTGCTGACCATCAGCATCCACGAGGCCGGCCGCTGGCCGTTCACCGGGGCGGCGGACGATCGGGCCGGCGGGGCCGCGCGCAATTTTCCGGTGCCCGCGGGGTTCAACGACACCGAGCTGCGCTGGCTGCTGGAGGCCGCGGTGCTGCCGTTGATCTACGCCCGCCGCCCGCAGGCGATCCTGCTGCAATCGGGGGCGGACGGGCTGGAGGAGGACCCGCTGGCGCGGCTGTCGCTGTCCAACAACGCGCATTTCGGCGTGGTGGCGGCGATTCGCGACCTGGCGCCGCGGCTGGTGGTGGTGGGCGGGGGCGGCTACAACCCCTATGCCGTCGGGCGCTGCTGGGCGGGGATCTGGGCGGTGCTGAACGGGCAGCCGATCCCTGACCACACTACGCCGGCGGCCGAGGCGGTGCTGCGTGGCCTGGTCTATAACCGCGCCGCCGGGCGCAACCCGCCGGAGCACTGGTTCACCACGCTGCGCGACGCGCCGCGGGAAGGGCCGGTGCGCGACGCGGTGCGGCGCTTGGCAGAGCTTTGAACCAAACGAAGGTCCGACCGCATGATCCGTCGCCGCCATGTGCTTGCCCTGCTCTCCGGCGCCGCGCTGGCGTTGCCGGCGCGCGCCCAGATCGGGCTGAACCCGACCGGTCCGCAGCCCGAGCTGCCCAAGGAGCCGCTCACGATCGTGACGCATGACAGCAAGCGGCACGAATTCATCGTGGAGATGGCGCTGACGCCGGCGCAACAGACCATCGGCCTGATGTTCCGCCCCAAGGTGCCGCCCGATGGCGGGATGCTGTTCGACTGGGGCGCGCCGCGGCCGTCGCAGATGTGGATGCGTAACACCGTCAGCAGCCTGGACATGCTGTTCATCAACGCCGATGGCAGCATCCGCCACATCGCCGAGCGCACCGTGCCGCAGAGCCTGGCGATCGTCGACAGCAATGGCCCGGTGCGCGCGACGCTGGAAGTGGCGGCCGGCACGGCGGAGCGGCTGGACATCCGCGTGGGCGACAGGGTGCTGCAGCGCATCTTCGCGAACGCGCCCTGAGGCTTGCTTTGCCGGGGGCGCATCAATAGCTTGCCGGCCGGATGCCCCGCGCCGGAAGGGTGGGGCACCGGATAGGGTCCGGGGCGTGGCGCAGCCTGGTAGCGCGCGTGTTTTGGGTACACGAGGCCGCCGGTTCGAGTCCGGCCGCCCCGACCAGCCAACGGGATATGGAGACAGTGATGGCGCCGAGGGTACGGATCTACCAGCAGCCGAAGACCGCGATGCAATCCGGCATGGCCGGCACGCATGAATGGGTGCTGGAGTTCGAGCCGACCGAGGCGCGCCGGGCCGACCCGCTGATGGGCTGGATCGGCAGTTCCGACACCAGGGGGCAGGTGCGGTTGACCTTCGCGACCCGCGATGAGGCCGTGGCCTATGCCGCGAAGCAGGGTTTTGCGTATGAGGTGGAACTGCCACATCAGCGGCGGATGAAGCCGAAGGCCTATGCGGATAATTTCAAGTTCGGCCGCAGCGAGAATTGGACGCACTGATCCGTCCTGTGTGCGGCCCGGCGTTGCGCGCCCTTAGCTCAGGTGGATAGAGCAACAGCCTTCTAAGCTGTGGGTCCCTGGTTCGAGTCCAGGAGGGCGCGCCAATAATTAATTTGTCGAAAAACTCAGGAAAATTCTCCAGATTGGGCCATCCCCGTGTGGGCGGGGGAGTCCCCGGGCGGGGCTGGGACTTCGAGCGCAAGAAACGGAGTGCACGCCCGCGCGGGGACAGGCGAGGATGGCCCGTTTTGATGGCGGACAGCCGATGCAGCATCTCATCCTGGCAGTCCTGATCGCGGGCTCTCCATCTGGCCCGGTTGTAGCAACCGCCCATGACCCGCCCGCGGCGGCGATGTTCGTGGCCGCCAGGACGGGCAAGGAGCGGCTGAGCGACAAGGCGTCGGACGATCAGCGCGTGGACGATTGCAAAGTGCCCCCGGCGCGACGGGACCGCGCCAGGCCGACCGCCTGCCCGTGGGACGGCGGGAGCTGACGCGGTTCCGTCGCGCCCGGCTCCCTGGAAAAGCCCGACAGGCGAGGCCGCTCTTTGTGCAGAGCGCCTTGGCTGGGGTTTCACCGCCTGGCCCGCGAGCCAGGCGGCGTGCACCATCAGGTCTTGTAGTAGTTGTCGATCAACTGCTGCTCGGCCGCGGCCGCCTGCTTCACCGAGGCGGTGGGGTCCTGGTTCTGGATCAGCACCCGATCGAGCATGTCGGCGAAGATCTGGCCCTGCGCGTCCTCGTTGACGAAGTCGGTCGCGTGCGCGTAGCGCAGGCCCGCCAGCATCGGCCCGGCGAGCGGATCGGCGAGGTTCTTGTCGCTCAGCGCGACCGACTTGCGGGCGGGAAGCTCGCCCGTCGTGTCGAACCAGAGCTGCATGGCCTCGTTCGTGGTGATGAAGGCGAGGAACTTCGCGGCGGCATCACGCTTGGCGCCCGCGACGGTCGAGGACAGGCCGTTCACCCAGTAGGACGCATAGTTGCTCTTGACGCCGTTGTGCTGCGGCAACTCGGCGACGCCCCAATCCAGCCCGCGCGCGCTCTTGAAGGTGCCGAGCCGGAACGAGCCGTCGACATGGACGCCGGCCTTGCCGGCCTTGAACGCCGCCTGGCTCTCGGAGAGGAAGCCCGCGGCCGCAACCTTATGCTTGCGCTGCAGATCGGTGTACCAGGCGAAGGCGGCGCCCCCGGCGTCGCTTCCGTACATGACCGTCCTGAAGTCATCGCTGTAGGGCCGGCCGCCGAATTGCCGCACCAGCACCTCGCGCCACCAATGGTGGTCCTGCGAGGGAAGGCCGATGGTCGCGCCGGCCGTGGTGATGTTGCCGCGGGAATCGCGCTGCGTGACGGCAAGTGCGTCCTTCAGCATCTCGTCGAGAGTCGCCGGCGGCTTGCCGCCCGGGACGCCGGCATCGGCGAGGAGTTTCTTGTTGTAGAACAGGCCGAGGCTGCGCACCGCGGTCGGGATCGCCCAATAGGTGCCGTCCGTCTTCATCAGCTTGACGAAGTCGAAGAAGGCGTCGTCGATCTCGGCCGTCTTGAACAGCTCCGACGGCAGCGGCTGGATCAGCTTGGCTTTCGCATATTCGCGCATCCAGCCGAAAAACAGCTGGAGGATGGCAGGGCCCTCGCCGGCCGGAACCGCCGCCGCGACCTTGGTGCGGTATTGCGCATAGGGGAAGTGGGTGTGCTTGACCTTGATGCCTGGATTGGCCGCCTCGAATTTGGCGATGAGCGCGTCGATCGCCTCGACGCGCTCCTTGAAGAAATACTGCCAGTATTCGATCTCGATCACGTTCTGCGCGCGCAGGACGGCGGGCGCGGCGAGGGTGAAGCCGGTCGCGAGCGTGCCCTTGGCGAAGCCGCGCCGGCTGAGCCGGAAGTTGTTGTCCTCAGTCATCGATCGTTCTCCCTTGATTGAGCTATAAGGCGGCCGCGCACTGCGATTCTGCGGCGTGACGGGGTTGGGGCAGGGGATGGACGGGCCACGACGGATGGCGCTCACGGGCGCAACGCTTTTCGCGCTCTGCGATGCCGAGCCGCCGCCCGCCGATTGGGCCTATTCGTTCCCGACCGCCGCGATCGACGCGCACCGGGATGTTGCCGACGCCTGGTTGCCCGACGGCAAGTTCCACACCCGGTTCGGCGTGTTCGCGCTGGTCGACGGCGTCCGGATCACGCTGGTCGACACCGGCGTCGGACCGGGGCCGCATGCCTATTTTCCTGGCCTTGCCGGCAGGCTGCTTGCGGAGATGGAAGATGCGGGCCTCGATCCCGCCGCCGTCGACACGGTGCTGTTCACGCATTTCCATCTCGACCATGTCGGCTGGGCGTGCGGCGGCGACGGCCGCCCGACGTTCCCGAAGGCGCGTTATCTGGCCCCGGCGGCCGAGCTCGCGCATTGGCAAAGCGAGGGCCGGCAGGCCGCCTTGCCGCACCATGTCGCGGCCTATGAGCGTTGCATTGCGCCGCTGGTGGTGAGCGGCCGGCTTGAGACCGCCGAGTCCGGCGAAGCGTTGCTCGCACCGGGCCTCAGCTTCGTCGCGGCACCGGGCCACACCAAGGGGCATCACGCCGTGCTGGTCGAGGGGCGCGGCCGGCCGGTTTTGATCGCCGGCGATCTCTGGCACAGCCCGGCGCAGATCGCCGTGCCGGCGTGGTGCCATCGCGCCGATCGCGACCAGCCCCGCGCGATCGAGAGCCGGACGCGGCTGGCTGGCTGGGCGGCGGAGGCGGGCGCGATCGTCGCCGCCGGCCACTTCCCCCATGATCGCGTCTTCGGAACGATTATGCGGGCAACGGGTGGGGGCCTCACTTTCGCGCCGCTGCGCGGGTCCGCGCCGGCCGGGTGAGCCCAGGGGGGCGCGGCGCATCATCGCCGCTTGCCCGGGCCGGTGTCCGCCGGGACGCGCGGCCTGGCGGCGGGGCGCTGCCGGACCTTCACGACCCGTGGCTGCAGGGTCAGGCCGCTGAACAGCGGCAGGGTCGCGCCGCCGAGGGCCGGTGACGCCCGCCCGACCCGGCCCAGCATCAGCCGGGGCCGGCAGCGCCCGGCGCGGGCGCTCACCGTCGGCGGCAGCGGTTCGAGACGGGAGGCGAGGTCCTTCAGCGCCGTCTCCGGCAGTTGTCCACCGAGCACGACCGTCTCGGGATCAAAGATGTTCTCCAGGTTGGCGATGGCGATGCGGAGCACGCGCGCGGCCGCGTCGAACCATGCGGCGACGACGCGTGGGTCTCCTGCGAACAGCTCGTCGGCCGTGACATGGTCGGAGGCCCCCGATGCCGACCGCAGCGCCGACAGCGACGCGGTGGCTTCGAGCGTGACCGGACACCCACGGCGGTCCTCGCTGATGACCATGCGGCCGATTTCGCCGGCATTGCCCCAGGCGCCGGCGAGCGGCCGGCCGTCGACGAAGATGCCGCCGCCGATGCCCTCCGACAGGTACAGATAGACAAAGGTTCGCAGATCGCGCGCGACGCCGAGCAGATGCTCGCCGATTGCCGCGGCGGTGGCGTCGTTGTCGACGAGGACCGGCATCTTCAGGGCTGCCGAGAAAGCGGCGTCGAAGGCCTCGCGCGACCAGGCCGCCATCGACAGCGAGTCGGGCTCCGCTTCTTCGACAGCGCCGAACGGGCCCGGCAGGACGATGCCGGCGCCCCAGAGCCGGGACCGGTCGACCCCGGCCTTCACGAGCAGATCGTCCACCAGCGTGGCGATGTCGGGAAGGGTGCCTTCCGGCGTTGCCGTCTTGCAGGGCCGGACGATCTCGGCGCGCACATGCGCGCCGAGATCCGCCAGAACGCCGGTGAGCCCACCAGGCTCGATCTGCAGGCCGATCGAATAGCCGCCGTCGACGTCGAGCATCAGATCGATCGGCGGCTGCCCCCGCGCGGTGGCGCGGCGGCCGATGTTCTTGACGAGGCCGTCCCGGCACAGCTCGTCGGCGACGAGCGACACCGTTTGCGCCGAAAGGCCGGTCGCGGCCGCGATCTCGGCGCGAGACGCGGGGCCGCCCCGGCGCAGGGCGTCGAGCACGACGCGGCGATGGTGGCCGCGACGGTCAAAGGGCGCGAGGCCGGAAACGCTCATCCATCCCAGACCTTCTCCCCCGTTGCGGCGCCCGGGCACGAATTTCCGGACGCGGCCCTTGCACCATGGCGTGATCTGCGCCTTAAATCAACGTCTGTGATTTAAGGGGTCGCCGCCCGTGGGGTGGTTGCCGAAGCGGGATTGCGAATGAAGCGCTACGGCGACTGGAAGGTGGAGACGAAGCAGGCCGCGCAGGCCTGGCTGTTCCTGGCCGTGCCGATCGTCTTCTTCACGGTCATCCGCTTCTACCCGGCGCTCGATTCCTTTGGCATCGCGTTCACTGAATGGAACCTGCTGTCGCCGCCGAAATTCGTGGGTTTCGCCAATTTCCGCAGGATGATCGACGATCCGGTGTTCTGGCTGTCCTTCAGGAACACGTTCCTCTATCTGATCATTGGCACGCCGGTCAGCCTCGTGATCTCGTTCGTCGTGGCCTACTACCTCGATCAGGTCAGGTTTGCGCACGGGCTGATTCGCGCCCTCTACTTCATTCCGTATCTGACGACGACGGTGGCCATGGCCTGGGTCTGGCGCTGGTTCTACCAGCCGCCGCCGATCGGCCTGTTCAACAACATGCTCAATGCGATCGGGCTCGACGCGCTGCCCTTCCTGCGCTCGACCGAACAGGCGCTTCCGGCCGTGCTGGCGCCGGCCATCTGGGCCGGGCTTGGCTTCCAGGTGGTGCTGTTTCTTGCCGGCCTGCGGGCCATCCCGTCGAGCTATTACGAGGCCGCGCGGATCGACGGGGCCGGCCGCGGCATGATCCTGCGTGAGATCACGCTGCCGCTGCTGAAGCCGACGATGATCTTCCTCGTCGTGATCAGCTCGATCGGCTTCCTGCGCATCTTCGACCAGGTCTACAACATGACCGACAATGGCGCCGGCGGCCCGCTGAACTCCACCCGGCCGCTCGTCCTGAACATCTACCAGACCGCGTTCCGCTCCTTCGAGATGGGCTATGCCGCGGCGCAAACCCTGGTGCTGTTCCTGATCTTGCTGGTGGTCAGCCTCGTCCAGCTTCGGCTGCTGCGAGAGCGGGCATGAGCACGCCCTTGAATGCCCCGTCCGCGCCGCGCGACCCATTCGTCGCGGCGTCGGGCGTGCGGACGAGGCCCGGCCTCGTCGTTGCCTGGACCCTGCTGATGATGGGCGGGATCGCGATGATGGTGCCGCTCGTCTACATGGTCGCGACCTCCCTGAAGTTTCCGCATGAGGTCTACGACCTCAACATCATTCCGAAGGAGCCGACCTTCGAGAACTACATCTATATCTTCAAGAACACGCGGTTCGGGCTGTGGTTCGTGAACTCGCTGGTGACGAGCACGTTCGTCACGATCTCCGTCCTCTTCTTCGACAGCCTGATCGGCTACACGCTGGCGAAGTTCAAGTTCCGGGGGCGCGAGATCGTCTTCATCGCCATCCTGACGACGCTGATGATCCCCACCGAAATGCTGGTCGTCCCCTGGTACATCATGGCCAAGAACTTCGGCTGGCTGAACAGCTATTGGGGCATCATGTTCCCCGGCCTGATGACCGGCTTCGGCGTGTTCCTGATGCGGCAGTTCTTTTCCGGCATCCCCGACGACTACATCCACGCGGCGCGCGTCGACGGGCTCGGTGAGTTCCGTATCTGGTGGGTCGTCGCCATGCCGCTGGTGGCGCCGGCGCTTTCGGCGCTCACCATCTTCACGTTCCTCGGCAACTGGACGGCCTTCCTGTGGCCGCTGATCGCCACCAACGATCGCGGCCTCTATACGATGCCGGTCGGGCTCGCCTCCTTCTCGGGCGAGTACCTGACCGATTGGGAACTGATCATGGCGGGTGCGACGATCGCGACGCTGCCGACGCTGGTCGTCTTCCTCGTCTTCCAGCGCTACATCATCCGCGGCGTCGTGCTCGCGGGCATCAAGGGTTGACGCGCATGAGCCCGCAACACGCAGCCGCTCCCTCCGGCAGCGACGACCGCTTCCCGGCGCCGGTCTATGCCCGCACGGTGCTGGCGCCCGCCTTCGCGCATACGCAGGCCCATCACCTCGGCCACCTCATGCGCCTGCACCGCGCCCATGCGGTCATGCTGGCCGAGGAGGGTCTGATGTCACGCGCCGATGCGGCCGCCATCCTCGGCGCCCTCGATGCGGTGGAGCGCGAGCGCGCCGACGCGACGGAGCCGGCGGCGTTCACCGGCGAGCATGAGGACCTGTTCTTCTTCATCGAGTCGCGGCTTGCGCGGCACGTCGATCCCGACATCGCAGGGCGGCTGCATACCGGCCGGTCGCGCAACGACATCGACCACACCCTGTTCAAGATGGCCTTGCGCGAGCGGCTGGACGCGCTCGCCTCGACGCTGCTCGACGTGGTCGAAGTGCTGATCCGGCGCGCGACGGCGGATATCGGCACGATCGTGCTTGCCTATACCCATGGGCAACCCGCGCAGCCGACGACGTTCGGCCATTACCTCAGCGCCATGACCGAGGCATTGCTGCGGGACTTCGACCGCCTGATGCAGGCGCGCGACGTCGTCGACCGCTGCACCATGGGCGCGGCCGCCATCACGACGACCGGCTTCGCGCTGAACCGCGAGCGCATGGCCGATCTCCTCGGGTTCTCCGCCATCCTGCGCAACTCCTATGGCTGCATCGCCTCGAGCGACTACACCGCCGGAACCTATGCGGCGCTGAAGCTGAATGCGCTGAATGTCGGCCGCTTCGCCCAGGATATGGGATTCTGGGCGGCCTTCGAGGTCGGCCAGCTGCGGCTGTCGGACGGTTTCGTGCAGATCAGTTCGATCATGCCGCAGAAGCGCAACCCCGTGCCGATCGAGCATATGCGCCTCATGGCTTCGCTCTGTGCCGGGCAGTGCGACGCGGTGATGCTGGCGCTGCATAACACGCCGTTTACCGACATGAACGACAACGAGCACGAGGTTCACGGGCAGGGCTATGCCGCGTTCGCCACCGCCGACCGCCTGCTGTCGCTGCTGGCCGCCGTCATCGCCTCGGCCGAAGTGAACGAGACGCGCGCGCGGGCCAATATCGATGCGTCCTACGCCACGATCACCGAGCTCGCCGACACGCTGGTGCGCGAGGAGGGGGTGGCGTTCTCCGGCGCGCATCACGTCGCGGCAGCGCTCGCCCGTGCCATGCAGGCGACCGGCCAGACGCTCTCGACGGTTCCCTATGGAGTTTTCGCCGACCTGTTCGCCGCGCGCTTCGGGCGACGGCCCGGCCTCGACGAGCCGACCTTCCGGCGCGTGACGACGCCCGACCATTTCGTCGCCGTGCGCAACCGCCCCGGCGGACCGGCGCGCGAGGCGATGACGGAGAGCCTGGCGCTCTATTGCGCGCAGGCGAGGGCGGCGCGCGCCGCCCTCGCTGCCCACCGGGAACGGGATGTTGCCGCGCGCAAGCGCCATGGCGCGGCCATCGCCGCCATCGTCCATGCCGGCGGGTCAGGAAAGGGCGCCTGATCATGGCCGAGCTTTCCCTGCGCGACGTCGTCAAGCGCTACGGCGACATCGACATCGTCCACGGCATCAGCCTCGACATTGCCGACGGCGAGTTCGTCGTGATCGTCGGTCCCTCGGGCTGCGGCAAGTCGACGACGCTGCGGATGATCGCCGGTCTGGAGAGCCTTTCGGGCGGGACCATCTCCATCGGCGGCCGCGTCGTGAACACGCTGGAGCCGAAGGAACGGAACATCGCCATGGTGTTCCAGAACTACGCGCTCTATCCGCACATGACCGTGTTCCGCAACATCGCCTTCGGGCTCTATGCGGCGCGCCTGCCCAAGGCCGAGATCGAGCTGCGCGTGCGCAAGGCGGCGACGCTTCTCGGCCTGACCGATCTGCTCGACCGGCGGCCGAGCGCGCTCTCCGGTGGCCAGCGCCAACGCGTCGCCATGGGGCGCGCCATCGTTCGCGACCCGACGGTGTTCCTGTTCGACGAGCCGCTGTCCAACCTCGATGCGCAACTGCGCGGGCAGATGCGCACCGAGATCAAGCGGCTGCACCACACGATCCGCACGACGATCGTCTACGTGACCCACGACCAGGTCGAGGCAATGACGCTGGCCGACCGTATCGTCATCATGCGGGACGGGCGTATCGAGCAGATGGGCCACCCGCTCGACGTGTTCCACCATCCCGCCAGCACCTTCGTCGCCGGCTTCATCGGCACGCCGAAGATGAACCTGGTGGAGGTTGGCGTGCAGGCGGATGCGGCGGACGCCCGGCTCGATCTCGGCGGCGGCGCCGCGCTGGGCCTGCCGCAAGGTGCCGCCAGGATCGGCGGCCGCTCCCGCATCATCCTTGGCATCCGGCCGGACGATCTGCAGATCCGCCCGGTTGGCCAGGCGGGCGCCGGCGACGGCGTTCGCCACCTGAGCGGCGAGGTCGTCCTGTCCGAGCCGCTCGGCAGCACGACGCAGGTCATCAGCCGGATCGGCGGGTCCGAGTGGATCGGCATGTCGGACGGGCACTTCATTCCCACACCCGGATCGCGGATCACCATGATACCGGACGCCCGGCGGCTGCATCTGTTCGACATCGCGACCGGCAAGGCTATCGCCGACGGCGGAACCGAGGTCGGTACGCATCTTGGCTGATCTCACGATGCCCACCGCTGCGCAAAGCGTCGCACCATTCGATGCCACGGGCGCCGTCGTCCGGGCAGTGCTCGCTGCCGGTCCGCTGACGATCGACGAGATGTCGCGCCGCATCGGCCTGCCGGCACGATCCGCGTCGGACACCGTTCGTTTGCTCGAGCGTGATGGGTGGCTGGCGACGCGTGGCGCGCGCGAAAGCGGTGGCGCGGCCGTCTTCGACCTGCGCGCCGATGCTGCCTTTGTTCTCGGCCTCGATCTTGGAGGCACGAAGCTGCATGCGGCCGTGGCGGACCTGCGCGGGCGTGTCGTTGCGGAAGGCGTCGAGCCGACCGATCAGCGCGGCGGCCAGCATGTGGTCGAGCAGATTGGCCGGCTTGCCGACGTCCTGGCACGGCGCGGCGACGTTCCGGACGGCCGCATCCGTATCGGGGCGATGGGCAGTCCGGGCGTGGTCGATCCGCGATCCGGCGGAATAGCCATAGCGCCCAACATTCCCGGCCTCGACGAGATCGACGTCGGCGCGGCCTTGAAGGGCCGCCTCGGCTTCGCCGTCGCCATCGAGAACGACGTCAACCTCGCTGCCGTCGGCGAAGCGTGGCGCGGCGCACGAGGCGGTGCCGCGAACTTTGCCTTCATCGCCGTCGGCACCGGAATCGGCATGGGGATCGTCGCCGATGGCGAGCTGCTGCACGGTGCGCGGGGCGCTGCCGGCGAGATCGCCTATCTGCCGCTCGGCGCCGACCCGTTCGACCGCCGCAACCTGCGGCTCGGGACGCTGGAGACGGCGATCGGCAGCCGCGCGATCGTCGCGCGCTATGAGGCGCTCGGCGGCGCGCCGGGAAAGACCGTCCGTCAAATCTTCGACGTGATCGGCACCGATCAGGCCGCCTGTGTCGCGCTGGACGATGTCGCGCGCATTCTCGCCACCGCGATCCTGGCGGTTCACAGCGTCCTGGATCCGGAGCGGGTCGTGCTCGGCGGCAGTATCGGCTCGCGGCCGGAATTGTCGGCCATGGTCGAGCGGCACCTGGCGGCCTGCATGAGCCGGCCGGTGCGGGTCGAGATCAGCGTTCTCGGGAGCCGCGCGACCTTGACGGGCGCGATCGGCAGCGCGCTCGACAGCTTCTATCGTTCCGTGTTCGCCATCCCCTGGCTGCGTCTTTCTTCGTCGGGCGAGTCGCGGACCATGTCGGCGGATGGCGCCGCGAGATGAGCGAGATCGACCAGCAGATCGCGACGGAGATCGTCGCCGATGCCGCCGCGGTGGCCGAGCGCGTGTCGGACATCATCCTCGCACGCGTTCGCGCGCAGCCGCGCCTGACGCTCGGGCTCGCAACCGGCAGGACGATGGTGCCGATCTACCAGCGTCTGGTCGCGGCGTATCGCGCCGGCACGGTCTCTTTCCGCGGATGCACGACCTTCAATCTCGACGAATATTGCGGTCTTGCCGCCCACGACCCGGCGAGCTTCCATACCTATATGCGGGCGAGTTTCTTCGACCACGTGGACCTGCGCGCCGACCACGCCCATGTGCCGGACGGCATGGCGGCGGACGCGGACGGCGAATCGTTGCGTTACGAGCGCCTGATCGCGGCCGCCGGCGGCATCGACCTGCAAGTGCTCGGCATCGGGATCAACGGCCATATCGGTTTCAATGAACCCGGATCACCGCTTCGGTCGCGCACGTGCCGCGTCACCCTGGCGCCGGAAACGCGCGCCGCCAATTCCTTTTCGTTCGGAGAAGGCCGGGCTGTGCCGAGCCACGCCATTACCATGGGGATCGCGACGATCCTGGACGCACGGGAAATCGTTCTGGTCGCCACAGGCCGCGACAAGAAGCGGGCGGTCGAGGCGGCGCTGAACGGACCCGTTTCCGAGGATTGTCCTGCCTCGGCGCTGCGGCGCCATCATCACGCCTGTCTCGTCTGCGACGAGGACGTCCTCGTGCGCTGATATAATATCGGTGGCCCACCTCGACGACCGCGGTGCAGGTGTCGGAGGCGCGGCGGGCCGGGTGGTTCTGACGGAGAAGCTGCCAGCCGCCACCGCTCCGATGTTGACGAGATGTTTCTGATGCCGGTGTCTTTCGAGGATGCTGCCGCGCTCGCGCTGCAGAAATATGGTGAGCGCGCGTGGTGGGCGCTGAGCCAGCGTGAGAGATCTGCGGCGATCTACGCGGAGATGCGCCGGCTCGACCTCGAGGCGGTGCCGCCGGCGCCCGGGGTGGGCACGGCGGCGCGTGATGAAGCGGCACAGGAGCCTGTCATATCCACGGATCCAGCCTGAGCGCGAATAAGCGCCGCTGCACCAGGCGTTCGCCGATGCGGCGGGTGAGGGGACGCATCAGGCCGGGCGCACATTCCAGGGATAGGCCGAGACCCCCTGCAGCACGCCGGTGATGCTGCGGCGGAACAGCGTGCGGATGTAGAATTGGCCGAGCGGTATGGTCGCCACCTCGTCCATGGCCAGGGCGCCGATGGCATCGGCGACGCGGGCCTGGGTGGCGTCGTCCGGCGCCTCCAGCCATTCCTGCGTCATCTCCTCGGCCTTGGCGCTGGTCCACCAGCCGAACCAGCCGGCCGCGCCCTGGCCCCGCACCAGCGGCGAGACCGCCGGGCTGGCATAGCTCATGGCCGAGCCGGTGGTGTGGAAGATGCTCCAGCCGCCTTTCTCCACCGGCTCGCGGCTGGCGCGGCGTTGCACCACCGTGCCCCAGTCGCTCTCCTGCAGGTCGACATTCATGCCGATCCGCTTCAGCGCGTCCGCCGTCACCTGGCCGAGCGGGCCGATATCGGGGAAATCCGTGGGATTGATGATCACCACTTTCTGGCCGGCATAGCCCGCTTCCTTCAGCGCCGCCCGCGCGGCATCCAGGTTGCCGGGCATCATGGCCGGGCCGGCGTCGCGGTAGTACGGCGTGTCTTTCGGATACAGGCTGCGGCAGGTGGTCCACAGCGAAGTGTCGTCGCCGCGGGCGGCGCGCATGTAGTCTTCCTGGATGACCGCGAGGCGCACCGCGCGGCGCAGGCGCACGTCGTTGAACGGCGGCTGCAGATGGTTCAGCCGCATCAATGCGAGCCGGCCGCCGGGGTCGGCGACCTGGCCGGCAACGTTGGGGTTCTTCAGCAGCGCCGGCTGCAGGTCGCTGAGCGGGCGCTCCCACCAGTCGATCTCGCCGTTCTGCAGCGCCGCGGCGGCGGTGGCGGGATCGGGGATCATGGTCCATTCGACGCGCGGGAAATAGGCGATCTTGGCGCCGGTGGCCCAGTCCGGCTTCTCGCTGCGGGGCACGTAGCCGTCGAACTTCTCGTAGATGACGCGGCTGCCGGAATTGAATTCGCTGGCGATGAAGCGGTACGGGCCGGAACCGACCATCTCCTTGATCGCGGTGTTGGCATCGGTAAGGGCCAGCCGCTCGGGCATGATGAAGGCAACCGAGGAGTCGGCCTTGCCGATCGCGTCCAGCAGCAGCGGGAACGGGCGGGTGAGGTGGATCTCGATAGTCCGGTCGTCGGGTGCGGCCCAGCGATCGACCACCTTGGCCAGGAGCTGACCGAAGGACTCGCGCCTGGCCCAGCGCTGCAGGCTGGCCACGCAGTCGATGGCCCGCACCGGGGTGCCGTCGTGGAACTTCAGGCCTTCGCGAAGGCGGATGCGCCAGAGGCGGCCGTTGCCGGAAACCTCGTGCCCTTCGGCCATCTGCGGCTGTGGGCGCATCCTGCTGTCGGTGGAATAGAGCGTGTCGAACACGTAATAGCCGTGCTCGTTGGTGACCGTGGCGGTGGTCCAGATCGGGTCGAGCACACTGAGGTTCGCCTGCGGCACGAAGCGCAGCGTGGCGGTCTTTGCGGGTTGCGCGATCGACGGCGTTGCGAGTGCCGTCGGCGCCGCCAGAGCGGCGGCGCCTTTCAGGAAATTGCGGCGATACATCAACGGCTCCGTCAGGCTGGGCGGACGTTCCAGGGATAGGGCGAGACGCCTTGCAGCACGCCGGTGATGCTGCGGCGGAAAGCGGTCTTGCCGTACCACTGGCCCAGCGGAATGGTCGCGACCTCGCTCATCGCGAGGTTGGCGAGCTCGGAGGCGACGCGCTTCTGCGATGCCGTATCCGGCGCGTCGAGCCATTCCTGGGTGAGCTGCTCGGCCTTCGGGCTGTCCCACCAGCCGAACCAGCCATCCTTGCCCTGGCCGCGCACCAGGGCCGACGTGGCCGGCGTGGAATAGGCGGCCGACGAGCCGAAGGTGTGGAAGATGCTCCAGCCGCCTTTCTCCACTGCCTCGCGGCTGGAGCGGCGCTGCACCACCGTGCCCCAGTCGGTTTCCTGCAGGTCGACGTTCATGCCGATCTTCTTCAGCGTGTCCGCTGTTACCAGCCCGAGCGGGTGGATGGCAGGGAAGTCGGTGGGATTGATGATCACCACCTTCTGGCCGTTGTAGCCGGCCTCCTTCAGCGCGGCGCGGGCGGCGTTCAGGTCGCTCTTCATCCATTTGCCGTTGTCCTGCGTCTCATACGGCGTGCCGCACGGGAACTGGCTGTGGCAGATGCTCCACAGCGACGTGTCGTCGCCGAAGGTGGCGCGCATGTAGTCTTCCTGGTTCACCGCCATCAGCACGGCGCGCCGGATGCGCACGTCGTTGAACGGCGCCTGCAGGTGGTTCAGCCGCATCAGCGATTCGCGGCCCTGCGGATTGTCGATCTGCAGGGCGATGTTCTTGTCCTTGGCCAGCGTCGGCAGCAGGTCGCTGAGCGGCTGCTCCCACCAGTCGATCTCGCCGTTCTGCAGCGCGGCGCCGGCGGTGGCGGGGTCGCCGATGATCTTCCATTCGATGCGCGGGAAATAGGCCACCTTGCCGCCGGTCGCCCAGTCCGGCTTTTCGCTGCGGGGCACGTAGCCGTCGAACTTCTCGTAGGCGGCGGAGCTGCCCGTGTTGTACTCGCTGGCGATGAACCGATAGGGCCCGGAGCCCACCATCTCGGTGATCTGCTTGCTCGCGTCGGTGCGGGCGAGACGCTCGGGCATGATGAAGGCGACCGACGCGTCGGGCTTGCCGATGGCTTCCAGCAGCAGCGGGAACGGCTTGGTCAGGCGGATCTCGATGGTGCGGTCGTCAACGGCGCCCCATTTCTCCACCACTTTCGCCAGCACTTGGCCGAAGGGCTCGCGCTTGGACCAGCGCTCCAGGCTGGCGGCGCAGTCGATGGCGCGCACCGGCGTGCCGTCGTGGAACTTCAGGCCGTCGCGCAGGCGGATGCGCCAGACGCGGCCGTTGTCGGAGACCTCGTGCCCCTCGGCCATCTGCGGCTTCGGCTTGCCGTCGGCGGCGGTGGAATAGAGCGTGTCGAAGACATAATAGCTGTGGTTGCTGGTGACGGTGGCGGTGGTGAAGATCGGGTCCAGCAGCGTCAGGTTGGCCTGCGGCACGAAACGCAGCGTGGCGGTCTTCGCCGGCTGGGCGATGGCGGGCGCGGCGAGGAGCGAGGCGGCGGCGCCTTTGAGCAGGGTCCGGCGATGCATTTGGCAGTTCTCCCGATATTTGTCTTTGTGAGCAGGCTAGCAGAGTCGGACGCAGGTCGCGAGGCGGTCCTTCACCGTGCGCGGCACCGTGTCCGGATCACACGTCCACCAGTCCGTGGCGGGCATGATTTCGACCTCGATGAGACCGTTGCCGTCCGTCGGTTCCATCATCGCATCAATCGCGGCGATGCCGATCGTGCCGCCTGCCAGTGCGCAGGGCAAGACATCGCCCCTTGGCCGTCTGGACCGATGGCGCGTCCGCTGGCAGCCTGCGCGCACACACGGAGGACCTGATGAGCACACGGGAAGGCGCGATCGCGCGCGCGTTGACTTTCTTCGACGAGGGCAAGTTCCGCGACCGGCTTGCCGGGCTGGTGGCGATCCCGAGCACGTCCCAGGATCCCGGCCACGAGGCCGACGTGAAGCGCTACCTGGAAGCGGGCATCCGGCCCTGGATCGAACGGCTGGGCTTCACGGTGGCCGTGCATCCGAACCCGCAGCCCGGCTTCGGCCCTATCCTGACCGCCGAGCGGATCGAAGATCCGTCACGTCCCACCGTGCTCACTTACGGTCATGGCGACACGGTGCGCGGGCTGGAGGACCAGTGGGACGAGGGCCTGAAGCCCTGGACGCTGACCGAGGCCGGAGACCGCTGGTACGGCCGCGGCACCGCCGACAACAAGGGCCAGCACGCGCTGAACCTGACCGCGCTGGAGCAGGTGCTGGCCGAGCGGGGCGGCAAGCTCGGCTTCAACGTGAAGCTGGTGCTGGAGACCAGTGAGGAGCGCGGCTCGCTGGGCCTGCGCGCGTTCGTGGCCGCCAATGCCGAGGCGCTGAAGGCCGACGTGCTGATCGCGAGCGACGGCCCGCGCGTGGCCGCCGACACGCCCACGGTGTCCACGGGCACGCGCGGCACGTTCCATTTCGACCTGGTGCTGGATGTCCGCCCGGGCGGCGTGCATTCCGGCAACTGGGGCGGCATGACCACTGATCCGGCAATCGTGCTGTCGCATGCCATCGGCGCGATCTGCGACCGCAACGGCAAGATCCTGGTGCGCGACTGGCTGCCCCGCAACGGCATGCCCGCCGCGGTGCGCGCCGCCCTGGCAGGCTGCGAGCTGCACAGCGAGGCGTCGGCGACGATCGACCCCGGCTGGGGCGAGCCCGGCTTCACCGCGGCGGAGAAGGTGTTCGGCTGGAACAGCTTCATCGTGCTGGCCATGGTGTCCGGCCGGCCGGAGAATCCGGTGAATGCGGTGGCGCCGAATGCCCGGGCGCATTGCCAGATCCGCTACACCGTGGACAGCGACCCCACGACGTTCGAGGCCGCGCTGCGCCGGCATCTGGACGCGAACGGCTTCCCCGAGGTGAAGATCGAGCGCGCGGGCATCCGCATGCCGGCGAGCCGCACCAATCCCGACGATCCCTGGGTGCGCTGGACGGTGGACAGCATGGAGAGGTCGCTGGGCCGCCGGGTGCAGGTGATCCCGAACAGCGGCGGCGGCCTGCCCGGCGACGTGTTCGTCGACCATCTGCATGTGCCGCTGGTGTGGATTCCGCACAGCTACAACGGCTGCAAGCAGCACGGGCCGAACGAGCACTTCCTGATCGCCCCGGCGCGCCAGGGCATGGCCGCCTATGCCGGCATCTGGTGGGATTTGGGCGAGGCCGGAACGCCCGCAGTCGGCCCGCGCTGAACCGGCGCGCCCGCCAACCGGCGCGCGAGCCGGTTGGCGGGCATGGCCATGGGTCGTGGCGGCATCGGCATCCGAGACTGGCGGGTGCGACAGGGATTGAACCTGTGACCGCCGCCGTGTGGAGGCGATGCTCAGCGTATGGCTTGTCGAAAATTTTATGACGCCGCCCTGATACGGATCGACAGAGCGTTGGTGGCTGATAAGGAACCTGGCTAGGCTGGCGCCTCTTCCATCGTCGGGAGGGGGAAAAATGGCCGCACAAGCCAAATGGCGTTTCTCCGGCGATTATTTCGAGAACTGCAACTGCGACGTGGTGTGCCCATGCCTCGTGTCGCCCGCTGCGCCGTTGACCGCGCGGCCGAGTCAGGGCGTGTGCGACGTGGCTCTGGTCTTCCACATCGACAAGGGGAACTACGACCAGATCCCGCTCGACGGGCTGAATGTCGCCGTGGTCGCCCATACGCCGGGACCCATGGGGGACGGCAACTGGACGCTTGCCGCCTATATCGACGAGCGCGCCGACGACAAGCAGACCGCGGCGCTTGGCGCCATTTTCGGCGGTGCCGAGGGCGGCCCGATGGCGGCCTTCGCGCCGCTGGTCGGCAAGCATCTCGGCGCGAAGAAGGTGGCAATCAAATACGCCATCGATGGCAACACCCGTTCGGCGGAAATTCCCGGCATCATGCATATGGCAGTGGCGCCGTTGCCGAGCCTGCACCCGAGCGGGGAGATTTGGGGCGCGATGGGCCATCCGGTCGCGCCGGACAAGATGGCGTTCGGCGTTGGCGGCAAGGACAGCACCTTTGCTGACCACGGCATGCGGTGGGACAATTCCGGCAGGAACGGCCACTACGCACCGATCAACTGGTCGAACTAGCAGCGCGCTGGCCTCCGCTCGCCGCTTCCCGACCCTCGCCGTGGCGCCGGACGGCCGCCATGGGGACAAGCTGTCATGGAACGCGCCCAGACCGATCGGCTCCTGGTGCAACGCAACGTCATCCTTGGTCTGCTGCTGGCGCTGGCCGCTGCCGCCTGGGTGCTGCTCGCATGGCAAGGCATGGACATGGCGATGACATCGCCAACCATGGGCTTACGTGCCCCGCTTTTCCTCGCGATCTGGGTGGTCATGATGGTGGCGATGATGTTTCCGACCGCCGCGCCCATGATCCTCACCTTCCACAAGGTGCAGGCGAGCAGGCGGCAGCGCGGCGAAGCTTTCGTTGCAACCTGGGTGTTCGTGGCCGCCTACCTGCTGGTGTGGACGCTGTCGGGTGTTGCCGCCTATGCCGGCGCCCTCGCCGCCGAGGCCGTTGCCGCACGCGTCGCGCTGTCGCCCGCTGCCGCCGCCCGGATCGGCGGGGCGGTCCTCGTCGCGGCAGGCCTCTACCAGGTCACGCCGTTCAAGGACCTGTGCCTGTCGAAGTGCCGCACGCCGATCGGCTTCATCATGACCTCGTGGCGCGACGGAGTGGCGGGCGCACTGCGCATGGGCGTGCTCCACGGCGCCTATTGCCTCGGCTGCTGCTGGCTGCTGTTCGTCATCCTGTTCCCGCTCGGCATCATGAATGTCGTCGCCATGGCGGTGATCACGCTCGTCATTTTCGCCGAGAAGACGCTGCCCTGGAGGCGCCGGGTGGCGCGTGTCACGGCCGCCGCTCTCGTGGGCTATGGCGCGGTCGTGCTGGCCGCACCGCAGGCCCTGCCCACCTTCATGGCGACTGACGGCACGGCAGCGACTGCCGTGGCTGCGCCGATGGACATGCAGAACATGCCGATGCCCGCGAGCGCCACCGCACCGGCCAGGCAGTGAAGGGGCGGGGAGCTCGGCGCCTGTGCTCGCGCGCCGCTTCCCGCGTGGCGAGGAGGCCACCGCCTCATTCTCGCGGAATCGCACATGATTGAACAATTTCAGGAACCGGGAATGGTGGGTGCGACAGGGATTGAACCTGTGACCCCCGCCGTGTGAAGGCGATGCTCTCCCGCTGAGCTACGCACCCTTCCCGGAGGCCGGGTGATAGGTCGGGCGCCTCCGCGCTGTCAAGCGGGGATCGCGGGCAGGCACACAGCACCGCGAGGTGGGCGGCGCGGCGTCACGCCGGCGTTGTATCTGCGCGCGAACGGGGCGACATTTGCGGCATGAAGCGGCTCTCTGCCCTGCTGCTTGCTGTGCTGATGGCTGTCCCGCTGGCGCTGGCTCCGGCGGGCGCGGAGGAACAGGCGCCCGCGCATCTGGCGTTCGCGGTCTATGCCGCCGGATTCAATGTATTGAACATCGACAGCGATCTGGACCTGGGCGGGCCAGGCTACCGGATCGACCTGTCCTATCGCACCGCCGGCCTGTTCGGAACGCTGTTCCGAAGCGAAATCAACAGCTTCGTGCAAGGGTTCTGGGCCGACTCGCGGCCGGAGCCGCTGCGCTTCGCCAGCTGGGGGGTGCTGCGCGGCAATACCCGTCGCACCACGATCGACTACCAGGCGCATCAGCCCGTGATCCGCGCGTTGGAACCGGCGCAGGAAGCGGACCGCGATCCGGTGCCGCCTGCCATGCAGCACGACACGATCGATACGCTGAGCGCGATGGCGCTGCTGGTGCGCCAGGTGGCGAGCACCGGGCGGTGCGACGGGCGAGTCGCCACCTTCGATGGGCGCCGCGCCTCCGAGATCACCGCCCGGACCGGGGGCGAGGAGGAGCTGCGCGCGGATTACCACTCGAGCTTCCACGGCCGGGCGCTGCGCTGCGACATCGAGGGCCGGCAGATTGGCGGGTTCCAGCACGACACCGACGAGGCCGAACTGCACAAGATCCATTACAGCACCGCCTGGCTGGCGCGCGTGGTGCCCGGCGCGCCGGCGCTTCCCGTGCGGGTGGTGTTCGAGACCCGGTTTTTCGGTCACGCCACCGCCTATCTTACCGAGGCCCGGCCCGGCCATGCCACCGCTTCGGCAACCGGCGCCGCGCGGTAGCACGCCGGTCCTGATCGCGCGGCGCCGACGCAGGTGTTATGCCCTGCGCCGGTGAATCAGGGAGCGTGAAGGCAGACCCATGATAGCCTTCAAGCGGCCGGGAAACCCGTGTGGAGGGTGGCGCGCGCGTGCGGGGTGCGGCCATGGATGGCCTGTCGGTTTGCGCCCGTCGGGATCGCGGTTCACAATTGAAAAATGCGCGACATCTGCGAGTTGACCCGATGAACCCCCGGACCCCGAATTCGCAGTACAATCTTGCCGCGCCCGATTCCCTGTCGGTGCGGGTGGCGACCGCGGTGCGCGGACGCATGTTCGACCTGTTCATGCAGACGCTGGCGCCGGCTCCGGACGAGACGGTGCTGGATCTCGGCGTGACGTCGGACCAGACCTACACCTCGTCGAACTACTTCGAGGCGCTGTACCCCCACAAGGACCGGATCACCGCCGCCGGCATCGATGATGCGCAGTTCCTGGAGGTGATGTATCCCGGCGTCCGCTTCGTGCATGCCGATGCGCTGGACCTGCCGTTTGCCGACGGCCAATTCGACCTCGTGCATTCCTCGGCGGTGCTCGAGCATGTGGGATCGTTCGAGAACCAGGCGCGCATGGTGGCGGAGTGCCTGCGGGTGGCGCGGCGGGGCGTGTTCCTGACCACGCCGAACCGATGGTTTCCCATCGAGTTCCACACCCAGCTGCCGCTGGTGCACTGGCTGCCGAAGCCGATGTGCCGGGCGGTGTTCCGGCGCACGGGCTACGGGTTCTTCGCCGACGAGGCGAACCTCAACCTGATGTCGGCGCGCGAACTGATGCGGATCGCCGCGCGGCACCCGGCGTGGTCGATCGGCTGCCGCACGGCCAGGTTGCTGGGATGGCCGAGCAACCTGCTGATGATCGGCACCCGCGCCGACTGATCCGCACGAAACCGCCTGCGCGTGGGGCGGGTGGCCAAGCGAGGGCTGGTGGTATACCAGCGCCTGCGGCATGATGGCGCTGTTACATTGGAAATTCGGCCCCAACTGGATGGAAGCGGCCTCTGCTCAGACGGTCCTGGTGGTTGACGACCGCAAGGACGTGGCGGTCACCCTGGCGGAAATGTGCCGGGCCTGCGGCTTCGATGCCGAGGTCGCGGAGGACGGCGTGGGCATGCTGGGGTTGCTGCAGCGGCATCGCCCGAGCTGCGTCATCGTGGATGTGATGATGCCGGACCAGGACGGTTACGAGGCGATGAAGGACATCGCCCGCTTCGATCCGTCCTTGCCGGTGATGCTGGTCACCGGCCACGGCGACGTCTGGCTGCAGATGGGGGTGACCCTGGGCCGCGCCCAGGGGCTCACCGCAGTGCACACGGCGACGAAGCCGGTTCGGGTGCACGCGGTTCGCGCGTTCCTGGAGACGGTGGCGAGCCGCTAGTGTCCTGAATCTGAAGTTCGCATAGGTGGCGAACTTCAGATTCAGGACACTAGCCCTTTGTTTTCAGTGGCCTGCTGGCCCCTGCGTCCGCCGCAAGATGCGGCGAACCTCGGGGGCAGGACACTAGCCGGGAAGCTTGCCTTCCGGCGTCGCGTGATCGATGACGTGGGGCAAGGCGTCCGCCATCACTTTCAGCAGCGCCTCCGGCGTGGTGCCGGCCTGCTCGGCCCAGGCATCGAGCTGCTCTGGCGTGAACGCAGCCTCCAGCTCCTCCGGCGTTATCGGCAGGTTCTCGCCGTGGCTGATCCAGGAGCGCACCTTCTCGGCGAGGCCGGCATTCTCCAGCTGCGCGATCAGAGGGGTGAGAGCGCCGCCGGCCGCGCCTTGTGCGACGCCCAGGATCTGCGCCACGCTGCCCATCATCTGCCCCAGAAACTCGCTCATGGAATCCTCCACCTTCGCGCGCCAGGGTAGTGAAGCGGCGCCCACGACACCAGGGGCGTGAAGGAGGCGGCTGGGTATCCGGGCGTCGCTGGCACGCAATGCTTTCCGCAGCACGCCCCGTTGCTGTAACGATAGGGCATAAAAAGGGGAGGATGCAGATGATGGCCCACGCTTCCAGCCAGGTCGCGATGAGCTATGTCAGCGGCATGTCCGACATGCCGCTGCTGGGCGACACCATCGGCCAGCATTTCGACCGCACGGTGGCGCGCTTCGGCGATCGCCTCGCCCTCGTCGCCCGCCAGCAGGGCCTGCGCTGGAGCTGGCGCGAGTTGGCCGAGCGCGTGGACGCTTTCGCCGCCGGCCTGCTGACCCTCGGGCTGAAGCCGGGCGAGCGTATCGGCATCTGGTCACCCAACAACGCCGAATGGGTGATCACGCAGTTCGCTGCCGCCAAGGCCGGGCTGGTGCTGGTGACGATCAACCCGGCCTATCGCCTGGCCGAGCTGGAATACGCGCTGAACAAGGCCGGCTGCCGCGCGCTGGTCACCGCCACCGCGTTCAAGACCAGCGACTATGCCGGCATGCTCACGACCCTGGCGCCGGAGCTCGATGCCTGCCTGCCGGGACGGCTGGCCTCGCCACGGCTGCCGAAGCTGGAGCTGGTGGTGCAGATCGGAGCCCGCACGATCCTGGGCGCGCTGCCGTTCGCCGAGGTGCCCGATCTGGCCACCGCCGCCACGCGGGCGCAACTCGCCGAGCTGGGGACGCGGTTGCAGTTCGACGACCCCATCAACATCCAGTTCACCTCCGGCACCACCGGCTCGCCCAAGGGGGCGACGCTGACGCACCACAACATCCTCAACAACGGCTTCTTCACCGCCGAGGCCATGAAGCTGACCGAGGAGGACCGGCTGTGCATCCCGGTGCCGCTGTACCACTGCTTCGGCATGGTGATGGGCGTGCTGGGGTGCCTGACGCACGGGGCGGCGATGGTATTCCCCGGCGAGGGCTTCGATCCGTTGGCGACGCTGCAGACCATCGCGGCCGAGCGCTGCACGGCGCTGTACGGCGTGCCCACCATGTTCATCGCCCAGATGGACCATCCGCAATTCGCCGAGCTCGACGTCTCGTGTCTGCGTACCGGGATCATGGCCGGATCACCGTGTCCGATCGAGGTGATGCGCCGCGCCATGAAGCTGATGCATCTGCGCGACATCACCATCGCCTACGGCATGACCGAGACCAGCCCGGTGAGCTTCCAGACCACGCTGGACGATGCCGTCGAGCGCCGCGTGTCCACGGTCGGGCGCGTCCATCCGCATCTGGAGGTCAAGGTGGTGGACAGTGAAGGGTGCGTCGTGCCGGTGGGCACGCCGGGCGAGCTGTGCACGCGCGGCTATTCGGTGATGCAGGGCTACTGGGACGACCCCGAGCGGACGGCGCAGGCGATCGACGGGGGGCGCTGGATGCATACCGGCGACCTCGCCACCATCGATGCCGAGGGCTATTGCGCCATCGTCGGCCGCATCAAGGACATGGTGATCCGCGGCGGCGAGAACGTGTATCCGCGCGAGGTGGAGGAGTTCCTGTACCGCCACCCGAAGATCTCCGACGTGCAGGTGTTCGGCGTGCCCGACGCGAAATATGGCGAGGAGATCTGCGCCTGGATCAAGCTGCGCGAGGGCGAGGCGATGACCGAGCAGGACGTGCGCGATTTCTGCCGCGACCAGATCGCGCATTACAAGGTGCCGCGCCATGTCCGCTTCGTCGACGCGTTCCCGATGACGGTGACGGGAAAGATGCAGAAATTCCTGATGCGCGCGGCGATGGAGAAGATGCTGGCGGACCAGGGCGGCGGCGGCGAGCGCGCGGCATGAAGCGCCGCTACGTCACCGCCGACGTGTTCACCGAGAGCCTCTTCGGCGGCAACCCGCTGGCCGTGGTGCTGGATGCCGAAGGTCTGGACGGGGCGCGCATGCAGGCGATCGCGCGCGAGTTCAACTATTCCGAGACGACGTTCCTGCTGCCGCCCGCGGACCCCGCGCACACCGCGCATGTGCGCATCTTCACGCCCGGCATCGAGGTGCCGTTCGCCGGGCATCCGAACGTGGGCACCGCCTTCGCGCTGGCGCGGATCGGCATGGCCTTCGGCCGGCCGGTGGGCGAGGCGGTGGTGTTCGAGGAAGCGGCGGGTCTGGTTCCCGTGCGCATCCTGCGGCGCGACGATACGCCGGCCGGGGCGCAGCTCACCGCACCACAGCGCCTGTATCGCGGCGCCACGATGCCGCCCGAACGCCTGGCCGCCTGCCTGTCGCTGTCGCCAGACGACATCGTGATGCGGGCGCATCCGCCGCAGGTGGCGTCGGTCGGCCTGCCTTTCGTGATCGCGGAGTTGCGCGACCGTGCGGCGCTGGCGCGGGCGCGGCCGGATGCCGCCGCCTGGGCCGCCTGCCTGCCGGTCGACGACGCCCACGCCATTCATATCTACACCCGGGCCGAACCGGCGGCGGGCTGCGACATCCACGCGCGCATGTTCTCGGTGCTCGACGGCACCGGCGAGGACCCCGCGACCGGCAGCGCCAACGCGGCCCTGGCGGCGCTGCTGGCGGCGTTGTCGCCGGCGACGGACACGACGCTGCATCTGCGCATTGCCCAGGGCGAGGACATGGGACGGCCGAGCCTGCTGATGACCGAGGTGGACAAGATCGCAGGCGTGCCCGCGCATGTTCGCGTCGGCGGGTATTGCGTCGCGGTCATGGAAGGTGTGCTGGAAGCATGATCGCCGCGCCGGCGGTTGCCTTGCCTGCGCATCCCTGTTAGCGTTCTTGCCATGACGAGCAAGCAGCCGGGTGCCGGCGCACATCTCGCATCGCGATTTTGGTACCGCTGGTATTTCCCGGCGGCCTAGGTATCGCGCAGTCATCGCAGATCCCCGAAGCCGCCACGCCAAGGCGGCTTTCGTGTTTCTGGACGGCTTCCGACTTTCCCATTCCAGTCTCCCGATCGATCGTCAGGGCAGGGCGGCCTCTCAACCAAGGAGGCCCATCATGGGTGAGTTCGATTTCGACGTCGTCAGCGACATCTCGGAGATCCTGAGCCGGCGAAAGCCGCCGGAAAGCGCCGAACCTGCGGCGCCCGCCGCCGGTGGTTCGGCGCATGCGGGGACACGCACCGGTTCAGCCGGCCCCGCTGAGGAGGGGCGCCGGCAGGCGTCGCCGTCCAGGTAGCGCGGGGCCCGGCGTTGCAGGGGGCTCGTGCCGCTTGTAGCCTGCGGGGAACCCCTGAAAGCGCGTTGCATGGTGTTCCCGTCGCCTGTCGAAGCCGTGTTGCTGGATATGGACGGCACCCTGCTGGACACCGAGCAGGTCTATGTCGGCGCCATGTTCGGCGCCCTCGTGGAACTCGGCTTCGCGGTTCCCGATGCGCTTGCCAGCGCCATGGTCGGGCTGCCCGGCAAGGAGTGCATGGGCCTGCTTCAGGGCCATTTCGGCGCGGCGTTCCGGGCGGATGCGTTTCATGCCGCCTATGTGGCGCAGCGCACGGAGCGGCTGCGCGACGGCATTCCGCTGAAGCCCGGGGTGATCGAGCTGCTGGACCACCTCGCCGCGGCCGGGCTGCCGACAGCGGTCGCGACATCGTCCTCGCGCAGCAATGCCGAGACCAATCTGGGCCGCGCGGGACTGCTGGCGCGCTTCGGCGCGGTGGTGACGCGTGACGACGTGGTGCAGGGCAAGCCCGATCCGGCCCTGTTCCTGAAGGCCGCGGCGGCGCTTGGGCGGCCGCCCGGACGCTGTGTCGCCGTCGAAGACTCGCATGTCGGCGTGCGCGCGGCGCACGCCGCCGGCACGATGCCGGTGATGGTGCCGGACATGCTGCCGCCCAACGAGGAGATGCGCCGGATATGCGTGGCCATCGCCGGCGATCTGCACGAGGTGCGGGCGCTGCTGGCGCTGAAGGTCAGTGTTGACTGACCGCCTCGGCGTGGCCTGAGAGCACGCCCATGGCGCCGCGCACGGCGTTGCGGAAGGCTTCGTCGAAGGACACGCCGGTGATGCCCCAGGCAATGTCACGCCCCTGCCAGGCGAGGCGCCATTCGCCGACCCAGCCGAAGGCGGCGTCGCTCCAGGTCAGCGTGCCGTCCAGCGGCACGCTGCCGGGCGGCGCGGCGCCAACCGCGAGCCGGTCCTTGGGCAGCAGCACCACACGCATGCCATAGCGCTCGGCCGAGGCCAGCAGCGCCTGGCGCTGGCGCTCGTCCGCGTCGGCGTCCGCGGTCATCGGGAAGGTGGCGTTGCGGTCCCGCACGGTGATCCGCACCAGCAGCGGCGGCCGGTCGGCCCGCCAGGGCTGCTCGCCGAGTGCGGCCAGGGCGGCGTCGATCTTCGTCGGGGCGAAATGCGCGATCAGCGTGAACGGGCGGTCGCGCGAGCCCTGTTCGTCATGACGGGGCATGTCGGACTGGCGGTCGAGATAGGCGAAATCCTCGACCAGCTCCGCCGCGGTCCCGCCCAGCGCGTCCACGCGGGGGTCGTCGAGCAGGGCCGGATTGCCGGAGACCTTCACCAGGACGTCGCGCAGACACTGCGCCAGCCCGTCGGCGCGGGTCGTGGCCACGGTGCCGGTGACGATGGCGCTTGACTGGTAGAGGTCCTGCCAGCCGGCTGCCTGGGCCGTGGCGGCCAGGCAGGGCAGGGCGAACGACATCAATGCGGCGGCAACACGCATGGGCCGGATCCGTTCTGCGGCGAGGCAGCGGTGATGGCAGCGCCGGACAGCGGTCCGCTTGAGATCACCGCGCGGCCGAGCGCATCTGGTCGAGATCGGCGGGCTGGCAACTGACGACGTACCAGGACCCCTGCGGGTCGTAATTTCGCTGGATCGTCCGCGCGGTCTCGGGGGGTGGCGGCGCCGCGGTCCACAGCATGCCGCGCGGCGCCAGCGACGCCGGCACCTCACCCATGACACGATGCGGCTCGACCATGTCGTCGCCGCGTTGCTGCCCGCCGAGCTGGATCAGCGCGATCGTCCCCTTGGCCGGCACCGGACCGCCTGCCACCACCGCGGCATCCTGGTAGACGCCGACCCATTGGCCGGATGAGCAGCGGAACCTGACGAGGGTTGACGACTCCAGGCTTTCCGGCGGGAAGAAAGCGAACACCGCACTGGAATGCAAGCGCGAGGCCTGGGCCTGCTTCTCCTGGTCGATGTCCTGGCGGGTGAGGGGCGGCCCGATCTCGCCGGCCACCAACCGGCCCTCGGGCGGGCGGACCGAGCAGGCGGAGGCCAGGAGGACGAGCGCGGTCACGCCGGCGCCGCGACGGACGCGGGCGCCATGCACGAGGGGAGGCATCGGTGGATCGGAATGGCGCAGGCAGTGCGGCTTCATGTGTCGTTCGGTCCTGTTCGGCAGCGCCGGACGCGCGAACCGTGCGCAGGCAGCATAGCAGCCGCAGCATATTCTTATGCAGGGTCTCAGAAGAGCAGGTTGAAGAGACCGCTCAGGCACGCCGCCAGCAACAGCCCGCCGACCACCCAGATCGAGTAGCCACGGAGGCTCGGTGCTGGCGCGCCCGCGGACGTGGGGCGGGGATGGGCCGGGAGCAGTGCTACGAGACGGGCCGCAATCGTGCGGGCATCGGCCTGGCTCCATACGCTTTCCGGCATGGCCGCGATGGTGCGGGCGAGGCTGTCGGCGGCGGCGGCGACCGGCAGGCCGGCCAGGCGCCCGGCCTCGCGCCAGGGGTCGCTGCCAAGGCGCGCGAACACGGACACGACAGAAAGGGTCATGCCATTCCGTTCGATGCCGACATCTGCGAACAGGAAGGGATTGAGATCGGAGTGGCGCAGGGCGAAGACGTCTGGTGCGTTCATGGAATACCCTTTCAAATCGAAATACAGCAAAGTATTACTACGGTATATTTCCGAAAAATTCAATAAAATACCTCATCTGCCTGCCTTCTCACCATGCACGATAATTGCTCTTGGCTGGTGATCGGCCGGTGTGAAGCGAATATCTGGTCGGGCCTTGTAATGAGCAGGTATCGGATTATGTCAATGACACCTGATGCGTGACGATCCTCTCGGGGTCTGCTTGATGGACTGCCGGAGGCAATGCTGAGTGCGGCGTTGCTTGCCCAAACGGGCCGCCGTCTGGACGATCCGCAGCCACACGATGGCGGCATCCGATTTCGGGTGTCGCAGGGCCGGTTCCGCGACGATGCGCCGGACCCAGCAATGAGCGACACAACAGTGAAGCGAACAATCATGTCACGCGGCATCACGACGATCCTCGTTCTCGCCGGGCTGGCGTCTGGTCTTGTCGCATGCGGTCAGAGCACGGGCGATCGTGCCGTCTCCGGCGGCCTGATCGGTGCCGGCGCCGGCGCCGCGGTCGGCGCGGTCAGCGGTGGCAGCGTCGGCGGTGGTGCCTTGATCGGCGGCGCCGTCGGTGCCGTAGGCGGTGCCGCGACCAGCAGCCGCGACGTCAATCTCGGGCGGCCGGTCTGGCGCTGAGGCGCGATGCCGGCTCCATCGGACGGCCGAAACCAACCCGCATTCACAGCAAAGGACACGCCCATGACCCGGACCTTCCAACTGACGCTGACGCTTCTGGCCCTGCTGACGGCCGTGCCGTTGCTGGCTGCGTGCCATACGACCGCAGGCGCCGGTGAAGACATCTCCCAGACGGGCAAGGCGATCGAGAAGAGCGCGGTCAAGCACACGCCGTGACCAACGGCTCAGGCGGCTTCACCATTTTCGTGCACCATGGGGGATCAGCGTGGCCAAGGGTCGGAAACGAAGCAGCCGTGAACCCAAGAAGCCGAAGGCGAAGAAGCCGGGCATCAGGCCGGTCAAAGTGACCGGCGCCTCGGTGCCCGGCAGGGAAATGCCGCTGAAGCCATGAGCAAATAGCCGCGCCTGCCGGAGGCGGCTTTCAGGTCGCAGGCGGCGGCGTCGCGCACCCGTCATATGGACGGTGGGGGTGTCATGTCGACGATTCTGCTGATCATCGTTCTGTTGCTGCTTGTCGGCGCGTTGCCGACCTGGCCGCACAGCGCCAATTGGGGCTACGTCCCCAGTTCCGGTCTTGGCCTGGTGCTGGTGATCCTGGTGATTCTGCTGCTGACGGGACGCCTCTGACACGAGCGGAAAAATCTGCGTATAGCCACTCTGCCGGCTCCACCATGTGCCGAAGCAGCGCCACGCGAAAGCCGGGCGTCGGATCTGATTTTGTCAAAAGGCGATACGATATAATACTGTCTGTGCTGGTGCTGGCGGCCTGCCACGCCGTGGCGGCTGCAAACGAAGGCGGCTTCCAGGCCGGCAAGGCGGTCCAGAAGACGGTGGCCAGGCGGGCGCCGAAGGCGCGCTGTTTGGCTGCGGCATCCTATTCGTGCAACCCGGAGAACAGACATGGCCAAAGGTCAGAAGCGCAGCGGCCGCGAACCCAAGAAACCCAAGGCAAAGAAGATCAGCACCGGGCCGGCCGGAACGACCGCCCCGTTCCTGCCCGAAAAGAAGCCGTCGCCGAAACCCGCGGGCAAATAGCCCTGCGGGTCAGCGTCGGCTCCGACGCCGTCGTACGTGTCGGCGCTCAGGCCGCGGCGGTGTGGGTGCGGGCGAGTTCAGCGCCCAGGTATTCGGCGAGTGCCCCCATGCCGGAACGCCCGGTTCCGGCAACCCCTGCGCGTGCTTCCGCCTCGGCATTGTAGTTGGTGTTGGTGTTCACGTCGTAGACCAGCACGCGGCCGGTTTCGTCGACGATGAACTCGATGCCGGCGACGTCGATGCCGACGCCGGACAGGAACCGCTCCAGCCGGGCGCGGAAGGCGGGGGCGATGCCGTCGGTCACGGTGAACTTGTGCGCTGGGCGGTCGCCGACCGGGCACACGGCGTCGCCAATGGCGCAGACATCGGCCGGGCACAGTTCGAAGCCTTCGCTGGTGTCCACCTCGACCGCGTAGACGAAGCGGCTGCCGACGAACTCGGCACGGGTGATCACCGGGCGCGGCGCATGCACGTATTCCTGCAGCAACTGCAAGCCGTCCACTGGTTCAACGTAGCCGGCACCCTGGACGTGCGCCTCCAGGCCCTCGAGCGTATGGAACAGTTGCACCCCCAGGCCCTTGCCGCCGCGGTTGGGCTTCAGGATCACCGGGCCGCCGGCAAAATGGGCGCGGGCGGCGGCCACGATCTCGTCGCGGCCAGCGACCAGCACGGTACGCGGCGTGCGGATGCCCGCGGATTCCAGGGCGGCGTATTGGCGGACCTTGCTGATCTCCAGGTCCAGCGCCGCCGGGCCGTTGATGACGCGCCGGCCCCAGCGACTCAGCCAGGCCAGCACGCCGGCGGTGAGCTCGGCGGCGTAGCGGTGGTCGCGCGTGTGCGAGGAGGCGCTCATGCGGTTGTAGAACACGCCCTCGGGCGGTGGCGCCGATAGGTCGAAGGTGCCGGTGTGCAGGAACCACTCGGCCCACGGCAGATGGCGCTGATCGAGCGCGGCGGCCAGCGGCACCACCCAGGCCGCGTTTTCATGCAGGACGTGGATGCGGCTCATGGCGTAGGTCCTCCGGATGGGACGCGACGGCGCGTGGTGGCCGCCAATTTCCGGAAGATAGGAGTCTTATCCGCAATTCACAATATTCATCAGTATTTACAATTATTCAACGTAGATCATCTTTCGCGTCATGCCGCCATCCACCACGAATTCGCTGCCGGTGACGAAGCCGCTTTCAGGCCCCAGCAGGAAGGCGGCCATGGCGGCGACGTCCTCGGGCGTGCCGACCCGCCCGGCTGGATGCTGGGCGTGGTCCTGCGGGCGCAGATCGCCACCCGTGGTGTCGATCCAGCCAGGGCTGATGCAGTTCACGCGTATGTCCGGACCCAGGCTGGCCGCCAGCGCATGGGTGAGCGCCAGCAGGCCGCCCTTGGAAGCCGAATAGGACTCGGTGTCCGGCTCGGACATGTGGGCGCGGGTGGAGGCGATGGTGACAATGGCGCCGCGCGTGGCCCGCAGCAGGTCCTCGGCGGCGCGGGCAAGCAGGAACGTGCTCGTGAGGTTGGTCGCGAGCACGCGGTGCCAGTCGCGAACGGTCAGGTCGGCGAGTTTCTTGCGGACCATGATGCCGGCGTTGCACACCAGCCCGTCCAGGCGTCCCTCGCGCTCACGCAGGACGTTGACGATGCGGATCACCTCGCTCTCATCGGCGATGTCGGTCTGCTCGAAGCGGGCGGGGGCGCCGATGCCGGCGGCGGTTGCCGCACCCCGGGGATCGCGGTCGGCCAGTACGACGCGCCAGCCGCCGGCGGCCAGTCGGCCGGCGATGGCCGCGCCGATGCCGCGCGCGGCCCCGGTGACAAGGGCGGTCTTCGTCATCTCACCCGGCCGGGACCTCCGCCTTCAGCGCCGCCATGACCTGGCCGATCCAGGCATCGAGGACGGCGGTGTCGATCCAGCGTAGCACGGCAACCAGGTCGTTCGCCGGGTCGATCCAGGTGACATTGCCGCCAGCGCCGAGGGCGAAATAGCTGTCCGCCCCGGCGGACGGCCTGGAGCGGCGCCCCGTGTTCAGCCACCACAGCAGGCCGTAATCGGGATTGATGGCGCAGGGGGCGACGGACTCCGCGATCCAGCTTTGCGGCAGGATGCGCCGGCCGCCCCAGCTGCCGCCTTGCGCCATCATCAGGCCGATCCGCGCCTGGTCCTCGGCGTGGATGAACACGCCGCCGCCCCAGTGGCCGCCGCCGGAGACGGATTGCACCTGCCGGCCGCCGATCTCGACAAAGGAGTTGTGGTAGCCTTCCCAGTGCCACTCGGTGGAGGCGCCGAGCGGCTGCATCACGCGCTCGGCGAACACATCGGGCAGGGCGCGGCCGAAGCGGCGCAGCAAAGCGAGGCTCAGGCGGTTCACCCGCACGTCGTTGTATTCCCAGTAGCTGCCGGGCGCCTGCAGCGGCCGCGCCGTGCCCTTCTGGTGTGCGGGGCTGCCACGGAACTCGGTGGCGAGCGTGCGGTAGCGGTCGATCATGTCGGCCTTGCCGAACAGCGTGCCTTCCCATTCGCTGGTCTGCTGCAGCAGGTGGCGCCAGGTGATGGCGCCGTTGTGCGGACCGTCGAAGCCGCCGTCATGGACGGTGCGGCCGACGGGTTCGTCGAGGTCGGCGATCAGGCCGTCGGACACGGCGAGGCCGGCGAGGATCGACAGGTAGCTCTTGGCCACGCTGAAGGTCATGTCGACCTGGCGCGTGTCGCCCCAGCGCGCGACGAGGCGGCCGCCGCGAAGCAGCAATCCGTTGGGGCCGCCGCGCGGGGCGGTGGGGCCGATGATCGCGTTGTCCGGCGGCGGCTCGAAATTTCCGGCTTCGAGCTGGGCCTTGATGTCGCGGCGCCAGGGCGATTCGTGCGCCTCGGCGAAGGCGATGGCTTCGGCCAGCCTCGCGGAGTCGAAGCCGGCCTCGGCGGGGGTGATGCGCTGCCAGTCCTGGCCATGCGGCGGGGGCACGTAGCGGTCGGTCATCGTGGCGTTCCGTTGCTTCGGGTGGGGCCGCATCTTGCGGGCACCACGGAGCGGCGGAAAGGGGCGTGTCCGCAAGGTGGCGCAGGGCGGATCACGGCGCGCCGGCTGCGCCATCCGGACATGAAAACCCCGCCTCCGTTGCCGGAGGCGGGGCGTTCAGCCGGAAAAGCCGGTCGGTGTCAGACGGAGTAGTACATCTCGAACTCGACGGGATGCGGCGTGTGCTCGAAGCGGTACACCTCGTTCCACTTCAGTTCGATGTAGCTCTCGATCTGGTCCTTGCTGAACACGTCGCCGGCCAGCAGGAAGTCGTGGTCGGCGGCGAGCGCGCCGAGGGCCTCGCGCAGGCTGCCGCAGACGGTGGGAATGCCCTTCAGCTCTTCCGGCGGCAGGTCGTACAGGTCCTTGTCCATCGGGTCGCCCGGATGGATCTTGTTCTTGATGCCGTCCAGCCCGGCCATGGCCAGCGCCGCGAAGGCCAGGTACGGATTGGCGGCGGCGTCGGGGAAGCGGACCTCGACGCGCTTGGCTTTCGGGCTGGTCGTATACGGAATGCGGCACGACGCCGAGCGGTTGCGGGCGGAGTAGGCCAGCAGCACCGGCGCCTCGAAGCCGGGGATCAGGCGCTTGTAGCTGTTGGTCGACGGGTTGGTGAACGCGTTGATCGCCTTGGCGTGCTTGATGATGCCGCCGATGTAATACAGGCACAGCTCCGACAGGTCGGCATAGCCGTTGCCCGCGAACAGCGGCTTGCCCGCCTTCCAGATGGACTGGTGGGTGTGCATGCCCGAGCCGTTGTCGCCGTAGATCGGCTTCGGCATGAAGGTCGCGGTCTTGCCGTAGCTGTGGGCGACATTGTGGACGCAGTATTTGTAGATCTGCATCTGGTCGGCCATCGTTGTCAGCGTGCCGAAGCGGGTGCCCAGTTCGTGCTGGGATTGCGCCACCTCGTGGTGGTGCTTTTCGATCGGCAGGCCCATCTCGCCCATCGTGGACAGCATCTCGGCGCGCAGGTCGCTGTCGCTGTCCACCGGCGGCACCGGGAAATAGCCGCCCTTCACCACCGGACGGTGGCCCATGTTGCCTTCGGGGTAGTCCTTCAGGCTGGCTTCGGGGCCTTCGATGCTGTCGATGTGGTAGGTGCCGTAATTGCCGCCGGTGCCGAACTTCACGCTGTCGAACACGAAGAATTCGGCCTCGGCGCCGACCAGCAGGGCGTCGCCGATGCCGGTGGCCTTCACATAGGCCTCGCAGCGCTTGGCGGTGCCGCGCGGGTCGCGGCTGTAGGATTGGCCGGTCGACGGCTCGAAGATGTCGCAGAACAGGATCAGGCTCGGCTTGGCCGAGAACGGATCCATCACCGCCGTGTCGGCATCCGGCATCAGGATCATGTCGCTCTCGTTGATCGCCTTCCAGCCGACGATCGAGGAGCCGTCAAACATGATCCCGTCGCGGAACGCATCCTCGTCGATGGTGGAGATGTGCTGGGCGGTGTGCTGCCACTTGCCGCGCGGATCGGTGAACCGCAGGTCCACGTATTCGACGGAGTGCTCCTTCATCATGTCCAGCACACGCTCGATGCTGCCTTTGCCTGCGCTCGGCGCGGCCGCGGCCTTCTTCGCCATACCCCGATTCCCTCGTCAAAACAGCCGGCGGATCGCTCCGCGGCGATGGGTCGAAGCCGCCCCACGCGGCCCCGATGCCGGCCCCCTTTGGCGGTGTGCCGCAGGGGCCGGAAGATGAGTCCCCCGGGCGCACCGCGCCCGAAGCGATGTTGTCAGATCGCGTCTTCGCCGCGCTCGCCGGTGCGGATCCGCACGACCTCCTCGACGCTGCTGACGAAGATCTTGCCGTCGCCGATACGGCCGGTGCGGGCGGCGTTGACGATCGCCTCCACGGCCCGCTCCACCACATCGTCCTCGCAGACCACTTCGATCTTCACCTTGGGCAGGAAGTCCACGACGTATTCGGCGCCGCGGTACAGTTCCGTATGCCCCTTCTGGCGGCCGAAGCCCTTGGCTTCGACGACCGTGATGCCCTGCAGGCCGACCTCGTGCAGCGCCTCCTTCACCTCGTCCAGCTTGAATGGCTTGATAACCGCCTCGATCTTTTTCATCCGTACCTGTGCGCCCGGACTGCCCCGGGTACCTCCCTCGTGCCAACGAACCGCGCATCCCGCGGACAGGGAAGGCGGGATAATAGGGTTGCATGTTGCGTGCCACCCGGCAATCAGCGGCACATGGCGCCGTTTTCCCGGGGCTTGCACATTGTTTTTGCAGGGGTTCCCGCCTGTTGCTTGGGCGAGCGCTGCCTGTTTTCCGGGCAGGTCAGGCGATATGCGAGCGGCGCGCGGGCGGGCGGCGGTTGAACCACCGGCCCGGGCGACCCATACTGGGCGACCCGATCTGGCACCCATCAAAAGGCTCGCACGCGGTGAAGACTCCGAACTCCCTGCTTTCCAATGTCGGCACGACGATCTTCACGGTGATGTCGGCGCTGGCCGTGCAGCATGGCTCGATCAATCTCGGCCAGGGCTTCCCGGACACCGACGGGCCCGAGGACGTGCTGCGGACGGCGGCCGAGGCGCTGCTGGACGGGCGCAACCAGTATCCGCCGATGACCGGCGTGCCCGAGCTGCGCCGGGCGGTGGCGGCCACCAATGCCCGCTTCTACGGGCTGGAGGTGGACCCCGACAGCGAGGTGGTGGTGACCTCCGGCGCCACCGAGGCGATCACGGCGAGCCTGATGGCCCTGGTGAATCCGGGCGACGAGGTGGTGCTGATCGAGCCGCTGTACGACACCTATCTGCCGGTGGTGCGCCTGCTGGGCGCCATCCCGCGGCTGGTGCGGCTGACGCCGCCGAAATGGGAGCTGCCGCGCGCCGAGCTGGCCGCCGCGTTCGGGCCGAAGACCAAGGCGATCCTGCTGAACACGCCGATGAACCCGACCGGCAAGGTGTTCACCGGCGCCGAGCTCGCCTTCATCGCCGAGCTGCTGCAGAAGCACGACGCCTATGCCATCTGCGACGAGGTCTATGAGCACCTGACCTTCGATGGCTGGAAGCATATCCCCCTGATGACGCTGCCGGGGCTGCGCGACCGCTGCCTGCGCATCGGCAGCGCCGGCAAGACGTTCTCGCTGACCGGGTGGAAGGTCGGCTACATCACCGCACCCAAGGCGCTGGCGGCGGTTGCGGCCAAGGCGCACCAGAACCTGGTCTTCACCACGCCGCCGAACCTGCAGCGCGCCGTGGCGGTGGGGCTGGGCAAGGACGACGCCTATTTCGCGCAACTGTCCGCCGACCTGGCGGCGCGGCGGGACCGGCTGTCCGAGGGCCTGGCCCGCATCGGGTTCACGGTGCTGCCGGTGCAGGGCAGCTATTTCGTGACCGCCGATTTCCGCCCGCTGGGGTTCAACGGCGACGACGTCGCTTTCTGCCGGCACATCACCGAGCAGGCCGGGGTGACCGCGATTCCCGTGACCGCGTTCTACGAGGGCGCGGCGCCCAACCATTTCGCCCGCTTCGCCTTCTGCAAGCGGCCGGAGGTGCTGGACGAGGCGGTGGCGCGGCTGGTCAGGCACTTCGCGCGGGAGGCTGGACGCGCGACCGCCTGACGGCCGCGCCGGCGCGATGCCGTGCGGCATGCACGACATTGACGCGGCAGGGCGCTTCGTCCTAAACGGCCCCCACTGGAAGTCGGGGGGTGATCCCTCTCGATGGCGGGCATAGCTCAGTTGGTAGAGCGCCAGGTTGTGGTCTTGGATGTCACGGGTTCGAGTCCCGTTGCTCGCCCCAGTTTTCCTTCCCTGAATTTCTCGTCCCGACGCATGAGGCCGACACCATGACGCTCACGGTTGCCATTGGCGGGCTGGGCGCGATCGGGCTCGATGTCGCGCGCGCCCTGGATCGGGGCGTGGACGGGCTGCGATTGATTGCGGTCAGTGCCCGCGACAAGGACCGGGCGCGCGCCAATGTGGCCGGGTTCGCCGCGCCGCCGGCGGTGGTGGACCTGCCGGAGCTGGCGCAGGCCGACATCGTGGTGGAGGCGGCGCCGGCCGCGGTGTTCGAGCAGATCGCCGGGCCCGCCATCGCCGCCGGCCGCATTTTCGTGCCGAGTTCCGTGGGCGCGCTGCTGCCGCGCATGCACCTGGTGGAGCAGGCGCGCGCCACCGGCGCCCGCATCGTGGTGCCGACCGGCGCGCTGCTGGGCCTGGACGCGGTGCGGGCCTGCGCCGAGGGCGCGGTGGACAGCGTCACCATCGAGTCCCGCAAGCCGCCGAAGGGGCTGGTGGGGGCGCCGTACCTGGACCAGCACGGCATCGACGTGCTGGCGGTGACCGCGCCGACCGTGATCTTCGAGGGCAATGCCTTCGACGCCGCCGCCGGCTTTCCGGCCAACGTGAACGTGGCGGCGGCGCTGGCCTTGGCCGGTATCGGGCCGCAGCGCACCACGGTGCAGATCTGGGCCGACCCCGGCGTGACCCGCAACATCCACACCATCCGCGTGGAGGCCGCGGCGGCGCGGCTGACCATGACCGTGGAGAACGTGCCGAGCGAGGCCAATCCGCGTACCGGCAAGCTGACGCCGCTGTCGGTGCTGGCCTGCCTGCGCGGGCTGACCTCGACCTTGAAGATCGGCAGCTAGGAGCTGCTGCCGCTGGGGGGGATCTCGTTCGCCGGAGGGTGATCGGTGCAGATAGAAGCACCGAGCGTGGTTCAGCGCGCGGGGACTGCCGGGCGGCCCACACCGGGCGGCATCATGCCCGGCGTCATCCCCGCCGGCAGCTCCAGCTTCCTGAAGTCGGCCGGGGGCTGGAACACGCTGTCGGGCAGTGTGGCGTAGCTGACGGCGGTGGCGGTCACGTGCGTCGGGGCTCCGCCGCCTTCGCTCGATTCGCCGCGCAGGACCACGCCGTCGTCGGCGATGCAGGCGGTGCCGCCATGCGCCGCATCCTTGCGCACCTCCCACACCGTGCAGCGCAGGCCGGCGACTGTGTCCGTGCCCTTGCGGGTGAAGGCCATCTTGTCGTTCAGCGTAAGCATGGCCGTGCGCGACGGGTCGAGGGGAATTTCGGTGTACATGCGCTGCTCGGCCATCACCATGACCACGCGACTGGCGGCCCGGTCCATGAGCATGTAGCCGGGCATGCCTGGAGCCTCCATGCGCATCCGCTTGCCGCCGGCGGCGAGATAGATGCGCATCGTGTTCGGCATGTTCGGGGCGCGGCTGCGGGCGTCGGTGACGTAGTCCACGGTCACGTCGCGGGTGGGCTCGAACGGCGGGTGGTCCTGGGCCGCAGCGGCCTGCAGGCTGGTCCCGACCAGCACGACGGCCGCCAGCCGAGCGGTTGATGCCTTCATCCATGCCTCCCTGAACCGGACGATCGCGCCATGGTCCGGTGAGGCGCATGGAACGTCAACTCACTGTCGTGTTGCCACGGCGATCGTTCCGCCTTGCCTGCGGACGCGGGCCGTGCATGTGTTCACGGGTCACCAGGGTGGTTTCGAGCAGTTCTGCCGCGTCCACCCGCACGACGAGGTGCTCGTCCAGGCGCTGTTTGTATGCCGGCGATATCGATCCGGACAGCGTACGTGCCGGGCATGATTGGGGATGGCCCGCAAACAAGGGGAGGAAAGACGATGACGAACCGACTGTCACGCCGTGGCCTGGCCGGGATCGCGGCACTCGCACCGGTGGCCCTGATCGGCAGCGCGCAGGCGCAAACCGCCAACGAAAGCACCTTCGAGCGGGTGACGCGCACCAAGGTGCTGCGCATCGCCGCCCTGCCGGGCGAATTGCCGTATTTCCAGAAGGACATCACCACCGGCGAATGGTCCGGTGCGGCGATCGACATGGCCAAGGACATCGCCAGGATCTGGGATGCGAAGCTGGAATATGTCGAATCCACCTACGGCAATTCGGTGCTGGATCTGCAGTCGAACAAGGTCGATCTCGCGTTTGCGCTGAACCCGACGCCGCAGCGGGCGCTGTCGATCGGGTTCACCCATCCGATGATCATTCATCCCTTCGGCTGCATCGCGCGCAAGGGCTTCGACCCCAGGACGTGGGACGATATCAACAAGCCCGAGGTGCGTGTGGTCTGCGATCTCGGCTCGCTGCACGAGGTGTCGGCGCGGCGATTCGCGCCGAAGTCGCAGATCACCGCCTTCAAGACGCGCGACGATGCCATTCTGGCGCTGCAGGGCGGGCGCGCGGACGTGGACATCCTCGCGGCCATGCTGGGCCTCACCGCGCTGGCCAAGAACCCCGGCCTGGGCAGCTATCGCCTGCTGACCAATCCGACGGTGGCGCTGCCGAGCAACCTGGGCGTGCGGCGCGAGCCGGACACGCGGTTCCTGGAGGTGCTCAACGCCTGGCTGGACATGAATCGCGGCACCGGCCAGATCCGCGAGTGGATGATCGCGGGCATCGAGAAGACCGGCGCCAGGCGCGCGGACATTCCCGCCGAGCTGTCGTTCTGAGGCGGGTTGATGGGATACGAGTGGAGCTTCGGCTTCCTGTGGCGATACCAGAGGCTGTTCGTCACCGGGATCGAGGTGACTCTCGCTTTCACCCTTGGCACGATCTTCCTGGGCCTGGTGCTGGGGCTGGTCATCGGCATGGCCAGGCTGTCGAAGTCCTGGCTGGTGAACGCGCCGCTGGTGGCACTCATCGAGATCTTCCGCTGCACGCCGTTGCTGGTGCAGATCGTGTGGTTCTACTACGCGCTGCCGGTGCTGTTGGGCGTGCAGATCCCCGCCATCGCCGCAGCCACGATGGTGTTGTCGCTCTATACCGGCGCCTTCTATGCCGAGATCTTCCGCGGCGGCATCGTCTCGATCGAGCGGGGGCAGTGGGATGCGGCGCGGGCCATGGGTTTGCGGCCCTGGTACATGATGCGGCTGGTGATCCTGCCGCAGGCGATCCGGCGCATGGTGCCGCCGTTCATGAACCAGTCGATCATCCAGTTGAAGAACACCTCGCTGGTCTCGACCATCGCGGTGCCGGATCTGTTGTACCAGGGCCAGCTCATCACGGCGGACACCTACCGGCCGCTGGAAGTGTACACCGTGGTGGCGGTGATCTATTTCGTGCTGCTGTTCCCGGCGACGCTGATGGCGCAGGCGTATGAGAAGCGGCTGGCGAAGGCGTAGCCGGCGCAGGTGATGCGCTGGCCCGAAGCGGCGGGGAAACCGGCGCTTCGGGCGGCGTGCCTCAGCGCCGCGGCAGGAGCTGCTCGGCCAGCGTCGCCCAATAGCTGGCGCCCACCGGCAGGACTTCGTCGTTGAAGTCGTATTTCGGGTGGTGCGGCATGGCGTCGTCGGGACCGCGGCCCGCGCCGAGCATGATGTAGCTGCCCTGCTTGGCGTTCAGCATGAAGGCGAAATCCTCGCCGCCCATGGTTGGCTTGGCCATCGGCGCCACCCGGGCATCGCCGGCCACCGCCTGGGCGGCGCGGACGGTGAGCGCGGTGGCGTCGGGATCGTTCACGGTGGGCGGATAGGCGCGGTCGAACATCACCTCGGCCTGGGCGGAGAAGCTTTCGGCGATGCCGGTGGCGAGCTTGCGCACGCCGGCCTCCAGGCGGTCGCCCACTTCGGGCGTGAACCAGCGCGCGGTGCCTTTCATGTGCACCGTCTCGGGGATGACGTTGTAGATGTGGCCGCCGGAGATGTGGCCGATGGTGACGACGCCGCTCTCCACCGGCTCGATGCTGCGGGCCACGATGGTCTGCAGGGCGGAGACGATCTGGGCGGCGACGACGATGGGGTCGATGCCGCGATGCGGGTGGGCGCCGTGCGCGCCCTTGCCGGTGATGGTGATCTCGATATTGGCGACGGCGGCCATGGTGGGGCCGTTGCGCCACAGGAAGCTGCCAGCCGGAGCGGCGGGCCAGTTGTGCATGCCGAACACCATGTCCATCGGGCAGCGCTCGAACAGGCCCTCTTTCACCATGATCTCGCCGCCGGCCAGGTTCTCCTCGGCGGGCTGGAAGATGACGTAGACGGTGCCGTCGAAGTTGCGTGTCTCGGCCAGGTACTTGGCGGCGCCCAGCAGCATGGTGGTGTGGCCGTCATGGCCGCAGGCATGCATCACGCCGGGGGTCTGGCTCGCATGGGCGGCGCCGGTTTCCTCGTGGATGGGCAAGGCGTCCATGTCGGCGCGCAGGCCGATCGCCTTGCCGCCGGCGCCGGAATGGGGGCCGCGACCGCGGATGACGCCGACCACGCCGGTGCGGGCCATGCCGGTGATGATCTCGTCCACGCCGAATTCACGCAGCTTCTCCTGCACCACGCCGCTGGTGCGGACTTCCTGCAAGGCGAGCTCGGGGTGGCGGTGCAGGTCGTGGCGCCATTCCGTCATCTCGGCGTGGAAGTCGGCGATGCGGTTGATGATGGGCATATGCAAGTCCTCAGGATGGGAAGGTGCGGGCCAGCCCTTCCTCCAGGGGAATGGGCCGGACGCCCAGGGTGCCCAGCATCGCGTCGATCGGGAAGGCCTTGTCCTCCAGCAGCCGGCGGATTTCGGCGGCGGTGATGCGCGGCACGAAAGGCAGCAACCCGGTGAGCGGGGCGAGCGCCATCAGCACAGGGGCGGGAACCGGCATGATGCGCGGGCGGCGCTGGCCGGCGGCCCTGGCGACCGCACGGACGAAGTCGGCATAGGGCAGGGGCGCCGGGCCGGCGATGACGACGGCGCGCGGGCCCGGCCAGTCGATTGCCGTGGCGGCGAGGATGCAGCGGGTGACGTCGTCCTGGTGGATGGGCTGGACCAGGGCCCGGCCCCCGCCGGGCAGCGGCACCACGGGCAGGCGGCGCAGCAGGGCGGCCAGGCGCTGCACGTTGTCCTCGCCTTGGGCGCCGTAGATCATGGTGGGGTGCAGCATGACGCCGGACCGCCCGGAGCCGAGCAGCGCCGCCTCGCCGGCCTGCACGCCGATGCCGTGACCGTCCGGCCAGCGCGTGTAGCGGCGGGTGCTGCCGAGCAGCACGAAGCGGGCCTGGTCGGGCGCGGCCGCCAGGATCGCCGCGGTATGGCGGGCATGCGCGCAGGAGACGACCACTCGTGCATCGCCGAGGGCGTCCGCCAACGACAGGCCATCGGTAAGGTCGGCGGCCCGGCGCTCGCCGGGCAGGCCGAGCGCACGCCATTTGGCGCTGTCGCGCACCACAGGGACGTAGGGAATGCCGGAGTCCGCGAGCGTCCGGCACAGCGCCGAGCCGGAACGGCCGGCAGCGCCGATGACGTGAATCCGGTCAGGCATGGTCGGCCGAGTCATCACCCATTATGTCAATATAACGCAATCGAGAGCCTGGTCACAGGCTGCTGGCGGGTTGTGGTATCATGATACCACCACTGGAAACCCTTGACGGAATGCGGTCCCGACGGCATAAGCCGCCGCCTGTTTCAAGGGATACCCCCAGATGAAGACAACCCTCTCGCTGAAGCCCGCGGAGGTGCAGAAGGACTGGGTGCTGATCGACGCCGAGGGCGTGGTTCTTGGCCGCCTCGCCGTGATCATCGCCAGCCGCCTGCGCGGGAAGCACAAGCCGCAATTCACCCCGCATGTCGACTGCGGCGACAATGTCGTCGTGATCAACGCGCAGAAGGTGAAGGTCACCGGCAAGAAGGCCGACCAGTCGGTGTTCTACTACCACACCGGCTATGCCGGCGGCATCAAGGGGCGCAGCATCCGCCAGCGGCTGGACAGCGCGCATCCCGAGCGGGTGCTGGAGAAGGCGGTGGAGCGCATGATCACGCGCGGCCCGCTGCAGCGCAAGCAGATGAAGCACCTGCACATCTATGGCGGCGCGGCGCACCCGCATGACGGGCAGCAGCCCAAGACGCTCGATGTCGCCGCCATGAATCCGAAGAACAGGAGGGGCTGATCCGATGTCCGGAACCCAGACCCGTACGCTCGCCGACCTGAAGGACCTCGCCGTCGCCCAGGCGGTGCCGACCGACAAGCCGAAGGCCGAGCCGAAGCGCGACGCGCTTGGCCGCAGCTATGCCACCGGCCGCCGCAAGAACGCAGTGGCGCGCGTGTGGATCAAGCCCGGCAAGGGCGAGATCCTGGTGAACGGCAAGAAGGTGGGCCAGTATTTCGCCCGCCCTGTGCTGCGTATGCTGATCACCCAGCCCTTCCTGGTGGCCGACCGCTACAACCAGTTCGACGTGTTCTGCACGGTGACCGGCGGCGGCCTGTCCGGCCAGGCCGGGGCGCTGCGCCACGGCATCAGCCGCGCGCTCACCTATTACGAACCGGAGCTGCGCGGCATCCTGAAGGTGGCGGGCTTCCTGACCCGCGACAGCCGCGTGGTCGAGCGCAAGAAGTACGGCCGCGCCAAGGCACGCCGCAGCTTCCAGTTCAGCAAGCGCTGACTGGCGGGACTTTCCTGCGCCGCGAAGAAGGGGTTGCCTTTGGGCAACCCCTTTTTTGTGCCTGCGGCCCGTGGTCTGGTGGCGGACGGCGCGGCACAGCCGCGATTCGGGGGGCCGATGGATCTGCTGGTGTCGCGGCTGGCGAAATGCGGCGCGATCGCGCGGCGGATGCTGGTGCCGGTGGACGGCATCCGGCTGCTGCCGGCTGGTGCCCGGCGGTGGCGCGTGGCGACCGCGGGGCGGTGGGCCGATGTCCGGATGCGGGCGGGGACGACCGATCTGGCGGTATTTTTCCAGGTCTTCGTCGCGCTCGAGTACCGCCTGTCGAACTGGGGTTTCTGGGGCGCCCTGTCGCAGGCCTATGCGCGCATCCTTGCCGACGGGAAGCGGCCGCTGATCGTCGATTGCGGCGCCAATATCGGATTGTCGTCGGTCTATTTCCGCCTGCTGTTCCCCGACGCGCTGATCTGCGCGGTGGAACCGGAGCCCGGAAACGACGCTGCCTTGCGTGCCAACGTGGCGGGGCTGGGCATCGAGGCCCTGAACGTCGCGGTGCATCACCGCCCGGCGGCGGTCCGCATGGTCGATCCCGGCACCGGCCAGTGGGGGTTCCGCACGGTCGAGACGGCGGCGGCGGACGCGGCCGTGCGCGCCGTCTCAGTGCCGGAGATCCTGGCCCTGCCGGCGTTCGCGGGGGCGGTGCCGTTTCTGATCAAGGTGGACATCGAGGGATTCGAGGCGGAGCTGTTCGCGGCGGATTTCGGCTGGATCGACCTGTTTCCGCTGCTGGTCATCGAATTGCACGACTGGCTGCTGCCGGGCCAGGCCAGTTCGCGCAGCTTCGTGCAGGCGCTCGCCGGCAGCGCGCCGCGCGACCTGCTGTTCCGCCGCGAGAGCGTGTTCAGCGTGCGCAGCGACATGCTGCGGCCGGATGGTGCGGCGCGCGGCTGATCCGCGCGCTGGTCAGCCCCATTCCTCTTGCCTTCCGGGTCGGCTACGGAGAACGATGATGCACGAGAGGAGAATTGCGCCATGGCGAACACGGCCACCGGGAGTGTCGGAAAGGTCTTCATCGACGGCGAGGCCGGCACCACCGGCTTGGGCATCCGCGAGCGCCTGCTGCGCGTGCCTGGGGTGGAGCTGCGAAGCCTGACCGCGGAGACCCGCAAGGACCCCGGCGCCCGTCGTGCGATCATGGAAGAGGTGGACCTCGTGGTGCTGTGCCTGCCGGACGCGGCGGCGCGGGAATCCGTGGCGCTGGCCGACGGCCTCGGCAAGCGGGCGCCGAAGCTGCTGGACGCCAGCACCGCCCACCGCGTGGCGCCGGACTGGGTCTATGGCTTCCCGGAAATGGAGCCGGGCCAGGCCGCGCGCATCGCTGCCGCCAACAAGGTGTCGAACCCCGGCTGCTACCCCACCGGCGCCATCGCCCTGCTGCGGCCGCTGGTGGATGCCGGGCTGATCCCGCCCGACTATCCCATCACCATCAATGCGGTCAGCGGCTATTCCGGCGGCGGCAAGTCCATGATCGCCGATCACGAGGGCAAGGGCGGGCCGGCCTTCGAGCTGTATGCGCTGGGGCTGGAGCACAAGCACCTTCCGGAGACGCAGCTCCATACCCGGCTGGCGCGGCGGCCGATATTCGCGCCGTCGGTCGGGCATTACCGCCAGGGCATGCTGGTGTCGGTGCCGCTGCACCTGGACACGCTGCCCGGCAAGCCGTCCGGGCCCGATCTGCACGCCGTTCTGGCGGCGCGCTATGAAGGGGCGCCGCTGGTGCGGGTGGTGCCGCCGACCGCCGACGGCAAGCTGGAGCCGGAAGCGCTGAACGACACCGACATGCTGGAGTTGCGTGTCTATGCCAACGAGGCGCACCGCCAGGCGGTGCTGGTGGCGCGGCTGGACAACCTGGGGAAGGGTGCGTCCGGCGCCGCGGTGCAAAATATCGGCCTGATGCTGGGCCTGACCGAAGTGGCGCGCGCCAGGGAGCCGGAACATGCCTGACCTTCCGCTGGGCCTCTCCGGGCCGCTCTATACGCTGGACGGCGTCAGCCCGAAGGTGGCGGCGGACGCTTTCGTCGCCCCCAGCGCCGCGGTGATCGGCGACGTCGAGATCGGGGCGCTTTCCGGCATCTGGTTCCACTGCGTGCTGCGCGGCGACACCAACTTCATCCGCATCGGCGCCCGTACCAACATCCAGGACGGCACCATCATCCACGTGAATGCCGGCCAATATCCTACGATTATCGGCGACGACGTGACCGTGGGCCACGCCGCCATCATCCATGCCTGCACCCTGAAGGACCGCGCTTTCGTCGGCATGGGGGCGACGGTGCTGGACGGGGCGGTGATCGAGGCGGGCGGCATGCTGGCCGCAGGCGCGTTGCTGACACCGAACAAGCGCATCGGTCCGAATGAGCTGTGGCAGGGCTCGCCGGCCAAGCTTTGGCGGGTGATGGATGCCGAGGAGCGCGCGAAGTTCGACAGGACGGCGGCGCACTACGTCGAATTGGCGCAACGCTTCCGCAACGGCTTGGGCGCAAGGGGATGACAGCGGCGCTGCGCGCGTCCATGTGATGCATCGGTCGGCAAGGAGCGCGACCGGGATTCGAGGGCAGACGGCCATGAAGCGCGTCATCACCCTGATATTGCTCGGCCTTGTTGCGGGCTGCGGATCGCAGGTGACACCCAACCAGGTGAACCTGCCGCCCGACGCACTCAATTACGGCGGCATCGGCGCCGGCTATTCGGCCATCGACTTTGCCGCCTATGTGTTTGCCGACCCCGCCCGCGCACGCGGCCGGCCGGGAGCGGCGGCGGGGGCGGTTGCGTCGCTGGAGTACATGGCAAGCGACATGCCGGGCAATCCGCGCTGGGTGATCATATCGCCCCTGGTGCTCGACGATCTCGTCAGGGCGCGGGCCGAAGTGCGCAACGCGCTGGGCATTTCCCAGGCGGTGCCGGCGCAGACCGTGGTCGACGGGTTGCTCGCCTCGGCACGTGGACTCGACAAGCGTGACGACGCGGCGGTGCGCGCGGCGCTGCAGCCGCCGGTGTTCACCTGGGGGCCGGATCGCACCGTCGAGCGTCTGGCCAACATGCCCTACCTGCAGATCGCCAACAGCGCGACACTGCGGGCGTCCCAGCAGCAGTACGAGCACAACGACCACTGCTTCCTCTGCCGGTGACAGGCGGCACCGGCCGGCCCGGGCCGGCGCGCGTCAGCTCAGCAGCACCTTCACATAGCTGCCGGGCGCATCCTCGACCGGTTGCAGCTTGCCGTCGCCCGGCGCGCGCGCCTTCACCTGGCGCTTGTCGAGCCCGGTGATCCAGCGCTGCCAGTCCGGCCACCACGACCCTGCGATCTCGGTAGCGCCGTGGAACCAGTCCTCGGGTTCCTCGGGCAGATCGGTGTTGATCCAGTGGCTGTACTTGCCGCCGTCCGGCGGGTTGACCACGCCGGCGATGTGGCCGGAGGCGGCCAGCACGAAGCGGCAGGGCCCGCCCAGCAGATGCGTGCCGCGATAGGTGCTCTTCCACGGCGCAATGTGGTCCTCGCGCGTGGACAGGAAATAGGCGGGCGCCTTCACGCGGCGGAGGTCGATCGGCGTGCCGGCAAGGCTGATGCCACCGGGCTGGGCGAGCCGGTTCTCCTGATACATGTTGCGCAGGTAGAAGCTGTGCATCCGCGCCGGCATGCGCGTGGAATCGCTGTTCCAGTACAGCAGGTCGAACGGGAACGGGTCGTTGCCCATCAGGTAGTTGTTGACCACGAACGACCAGATCAGGTCGTTGGCGCGCAGCATGTTGAAGGTCGTGGCCATGTCGCTGCCTTCGAGATAGCCGCGCTTGCTCATCTTCTCTTCGAGCATCTTCAGCTGCTCCTCGTCGATGAAGACGTTGAGCTCGCCGGATTCGCGGAAATCCATCAGCGTGACGAAGAACGTGGCCGACCTGATGCGGTCGTCGCCGTCGGCCGCCATCCAGGCCAGCGTCGAGCCGAGCAGCGTGCCCCCGAGGCAGTAGCCGATGGCGTTCACCGCGGTCTCGCCGGTGGCGGCCTCGATCGCGCTGAGCGCATCGAGAACGCCCTCGCGCATGTAGTCGTCGAAGCCCTTCTCGGCCAGGTTCGCGTCGGGATTGACCCAGCTGACGATGAACACGGTGTGGCCCTGCGACACCGCCCAGCGCACGAAGCTGTTCCGCGGCCGCAGGTCGAGGATGTAGTACTTGTTGATCCAGGGCGGCACGATCAGCAGCGGTCGCTTCAGCACCTTCTCGGTCGTAGGAGTGTACTGGATCAGCTGCATCAGGTCGTTCTGGTAGACCACCTTGCCGGGCGTGACCGCGATGTTCTCGCCGAGCCTGAAGGCCTCCATGTCAGTCATCTTGATGCGCAGGTTGCCGCGGCCGCGCTCGAGGTCGGCGAGCAGGTTGTTCAGGCCCTTGATCAGGTTCTCGCCGCCGGTCTCGGCGGTCTTGCGCAACACTTCCGGGTTGGTGAGGAGGAAGTTGCTGGGGCTCATCGCGTCGATGAACTGGCGGGCGTAGAAATCGACCTTCTGCGCGGTCGGCGCATCCAGTCCGTCCACCTGGGTGACCACGTCCTGCACAAAACGGGCGGAGAGCAGGTAGGACTGCTTGATGAAGTCGAAGACTTCGTTGTCCTTCCAGGCGTCGTCCTTGAAGCGGCGGTCCTTCGGGTCGGCGCTGATCACCGGGGCGGTGTCCATCCCCATCATGCGCCGCGCGGTGTTCTGCCAGAGCGACATGTAGTCCTGCCAGAAGCCGATCTGCGCCTGCACCAGCTTGGCGGGGTTGGCCATCAGCCGGGCGGTCATCTCCATGAAGGCGCGGCTGATGTTCAGCGGGTCGGGACTGGCGAGTCCTTCCTCCGCCTGGCGCTTCAGCCATTCGCCGACGATGCGCTGCGAACGCTCGGCGATGTCGGCCATCGAGCGGCCGAGCTCGGCAGGGTCGGGCAGCTTGAACGTGCCGGCCTCCTCGTTGCCCTGTGTCGGCTTCTTCTCGTCGGCCATCGGTGGCGTCCTTTCCGTCGGAGCCTGCACACTGCTACATGTGCCGCGCAAAGGATGCGGCGCAAGCCGGGAGCGGGTCCGACCTATGGCAATTGCAGGCAAGTATCGTGTTACAGGGCTGCCCGATACCGTTCAAGAGAGCCTCGGAAGGGGCCTGATGCGCGCGCGGCTCGCCGGCTGCATCGCCGGCTGCCTGGTCCTTGCCGAGTGCTCGTCGCCGGCCTCGCTGAACCCGGTGGAGTGGTGGCACGACCTGGAGGGCGGGCGAATCGCCTCGACCCGGCCGCCGCCGCCGAATGCGGACGCGCCCTATCCCAACCTCGCCTCGGTGCCGTCGCGGCCCGCGGCGATCGATGCGGCGGCGCGCGGCCGGATCGCCAACAGCCTGGTCGCGGACCGGGCCAACGCGCAGTATGGGGCGAGCATCGCGCCACTGACCCCGGCGGGCGCGCCGCCGCCACGCCCGCCGGCATCCGCGGCGCCGCAGGGGGATATGAGCGCGTCCCTGGACGCGGCATCGAAACCCCCCGCGCCCCCCGCGCCGCCCGTGGCCGCGCCAACGCCGACATCCGCCCCGCCGCGCCGTGCACCGGTCGGAGCGGTGGCGGCAGCGCCGCTGGCCGCGCCACCCGCGCCGGCGCCTGCCGAGCCGGCGCCAACCCCGACAGCCGCCGCGGCGGGCGCAGCGGCAGCAGATGTCGCGGCGTTTCCTGGGATTCCCGACCGTCCGCCGCCACCGCCGTCGATTGCCGGTGCCGGCGTCCCCGCCACGACCGTTCCGACGCCGCCGCCGCCGACCCCGCCGGCTCCGCCGGCACCGCCACTGGCGCCGGGTGAGCCGGTGGCAGTGCCGTTCCCGGCCGGCTCGGCCGTGCTTCCGGCTGCGGTACAAGGGCAGTTGAAGACGCTGGCGCAGCGGCGTGGCAACGCGAGCATCGCCGTTGCCGGCTATGGCGAGGCGCTATCGAGCGAGCCGGCCGACCAATCGGCCGCGCTGCCGCTGGCGCTCGAACGCGCGCACGCGATCGCCAGCGTCTTGCAGGCCGCCGGCGTGCCGGCCAGTGCGCTGCACATCACCGCGGAGGCGGCGGGGCGTGGTGGCGTCGCGCGGATCGCCGATTGATCCCCGACCCGGTTCGCGCCCAGACCTGGGCCAGGCATTGCCAGACTCGCGCGACTCGGCTCTCTAGGCCCCATGTGTGACGGACCCGTTCCCAATGCCTGAAGAGTTCCACCGCATCCGCCGCCTGCCGCCCTACGTCTTCGCCGAGGTCAACAAGGCCAAGGCGCAGGCGCGTGCCGCGGGCGAGGACATCATCGACCTGGGCATGGGCAACCCTGACAGCCCGACGCCGCCGCATATCGTGGCCAAGCTGGTCGAGGCCGTGCAGGATCCGCGCACGCACCGCTATTCTGTCAGCCGGGGCATCGCCGGCCTGCGTCGCGCCCTGGCGGGCTACTATCAGCGCCGCTTCGGCGTGCAGCTGGACCCGGAGACCGAGGTGGTCGCGACGCTTGGGTCGAAGGAGGGGCTGGCCAATCTGGCCGCCGCCATCACCAGCCCCGGCGACACCATCCTGGTGCCGAATCCGTCCTATCCCATCCACCAGTTCGGCTTCATCATTGCCGGCGCCTCGGTGCGCAGCCTGCCCGCGACGCCCGATGACGACATGCTCCAGGCGCTCGATCTGGCGGTGCGGCACTCGGTACCGAAGCCGACCGCATTGATCGTGAATTTTCCTTCTAATCCAACGGCATATCTGGCGGACTTGGAGTTCTACAAGCAGGTCGTCGGGTTCTGCCGCAAGCACGGGATCTGGATCATGTCCGATCTCGCTTATGCCGAGATCTATTTCGGCGACAAGGCGCCGCCGTCGATCCTGCAGGTGGAGGGGGCCAAGGACATCGCCGTGGAGTTCACCAGCCTGTCCAAGACCTATTCAATGCCCGGCTGGCGGATGGGTTTCGCGGCGGGCAATCCACGGCTGATCACGGCGCTGACGCGGATGAAGTCGTATCTGGACTATGGCGCGTTCACCCCGATCCAGGTCGCGGCGACGGCGGCGCTGAACGGCCCGCAGGACTGTGTGCAAGCGATGCGTGACTTGTATCGCGAACGTCGGGACGTGCTCGTCCGAGGCCTGCAGGCGGCTGGGTGGGACGTGCCAAGCCCGGAAGGCTCGATGTTCGCCTGGGCGCCGATCCCGCCGCGCTTCGCCCATCTGGGCAGCGTCGCATTCAGCAAACTGCTGCTCGCCCGCGCGAAGGTGGCGGTGGCGCCGGGCATCGGCTTCGGCGAACATGGCGACACGCATGTGCGCATCGCGCTGGTGGAGAATACTCACCGGCTGCGCCAGGCGCTGCGCAATATCCGTGGCTTCCTGCAGGCGGACAATGCCTCGCCGGCCGAGCCCGCCTCCCAGGGAGACCATTCATGACCCGTCCACTCTCCGTCGGGATTGCCGGCCTGGGCACGGTCGGCACCGGCGTGCTGACGATGTTGCGCGAGAACGCGGACGTGATCGCGGCCCGCGCCGGCCGCTCGATCGCCGTGACCGCCGTGTCCGCCCGCGACCGCACCCGCGACCGCGGCATCTCGCTGTCCGGACTGCGCTGGTACGACGATCCCGTGGAGCTGGCCGCCGATCCGGCCGTGGACGTGGTGGTGGAGGTGATCGGCGGCTCCGACGGACCTGCCCGCGCTTTGGTGGAGGCGGCGCTGGCGGCGAAGAAGCCGGTGGTGACCGCCAACAAGGCATTGCTGGCCGTGCACGGGGCCGAGCTTGCGGCAATGGCGGAGCAGACCGGCGTTCCGCTGGCCTTCGAGGCGGCGGTGGCCGGCGGCATCCCCGTGATCAAGGCACTGCGCGAGGGCCTGGCGGGCAATCGCCTCAGCCGCGTGACCGGCATCCTGAACGGCACCTGCAACTACATCCTGACGGTGATGCGCGAGCGCGGCCGCGAATTCACCGAGGTGCTGCACGAGGCGCAGAAGCTTGGCTATGCCGAGGCCGACCCGTCCTTCGACGTGGACGGCATCGACGCCGCGCACAAGCTGGCGATCCTGGCTGCCCTCGCATTTGGCCGCCCCGTTGCATTCGATGCCGTGTATGTCGAGGGCATTCGCCAAGTCTCGGCGGTGGACATCGCCTTCGCCGGGGAACTCGGCTACCGCATCAAGCTGCTGGGCATCGCACGGCGCACCGATGCCGGCATCGAGGCGCGGGTGCATCCCTGCATGGTGCCGCTTTCGGCGCCGATCGCGCGGGTGGACGGGGTGTTCAATGCCGTCGTGGCAGAGGGCGATTTCGTCGGCCGGGTGATGCTGGAGGGCCGCGGCGCCGGCGCCGGCCCGACTGCGTCCGCCGTGGTGGCCGACCTGGTGGACCTCGCGCGCGGCCGGTTCACGCCGGTCTGGGGGGCCGGATCGGGGGCATTGTCGGATGCGCCGTCGGTGCCGATGGCGGCGCATGTCGGCGCCTATTACCTGCGGCTGATGGTGGTGGACCGCCCCGGGGTGATTGCTGACGTGACCGCGGTGCTGCGCGATGCCGGCGTGTCGCTGGAGAGCATGCTGCAGCACGGCCGCAGCCCCGGCGAGGCGGTGCCGGTGGTGCTGGTGACGCATGAAACCGGAGAGGCGGCGATGCGCTCAGCGTTGGCCCGCATCGCCGCGCTGGACGCCGTGCTGGAAGAGCCCGCGTTGATCCGCATCGAAACGGCCTGAAGAGAGGAGTCCGCATGAGCACGAAGCTGGAACAGGTCACCGACCGCAACCTCGCACTTGAGCTGGTGCGCGTCACCGAGGCCGCGGCCTTGGCCGCCAGCCGCTGGATGGGGCTTGGCAAGAAGAACGAGGCCGATGGCGCCGCGGTCCATGCAATGCGCCGGGCATTCGATACGGTGGCCATCTCCGGCACCGTGGTGATCGGCGAGGGCGAGATGGACGAGGCGCCGATGCTGTATATCGGCGAGCGGGTGGGCGCCGGCGGCCCGGCCATGGACATTGCGGTGGACCCGCTGGAAGGCACCACGCTGACCGCCAAGGGCGGGCCCAATGCCCTGGCCGTGGTGGCTCTGGCCGAGCACGGCAACTTCCTGCACGCGCCGGACATCTACATGCAGAAGATCGCGGTCGGCGGCGGGTTGCCGGAGGGCGTGGTGGATATCGACGCGCCGGTGGGCGAGAACCTGCGCAACCTGGCGCTGGCCAAGAAATGCGAGGTGTCCGACCTGGTTGCCTGCATGCTGGACCGCGAGCGGCACGCGGAGCTGATGGCCAAGACGCGCGAGGCCGGCGCGCGCATCATGCTGCTGAGCGACGGCGACGTGGCCGGGGTGATGGCGACGGCACAGCCGGAGGCCGGCGTCGACATCTTCATGGGCTCCGGCGGCGCGCCCGAGGGCGTGCTGGCCGCGGCGGCGCTGCGCTGCATCGGCGGGCAGATGCAGGGGCGTCTTCTGTTCGAGGATGCGACGCAGATCGAGCGCGCGCGCGGCATGGGCGTCACCGATCCCAACCGCACCTACAGCATCACCGAAATGGCGCGTGGCGACGTGATGTTCGCGGCGACCGGCGTTACCACGGGCGCAATGCTGCGCGGCGTGCGGCGGTTTGGCCACGGCGCCGTGACGCATTCGGTGGTGATGCGCAGCAAGTCCGGCACCGTTCGCTACATCGAGGCGCACCACAACTTCGCGACCAAGACCTGGACCGAAAACTGAGGTGGGGGCTTCGGGCACCGGTGCGCCAGTCCTGGGCGTCGCCCAGAGCCTGACCGGCCGGCGTTGGGTGTGGCGTGAAGCCGAGGACCGGGTGAGCCTTGGGATCGCCCAGCGGCTTGGCGTGCCGGAGATTCTGGGGCGCCTGCTGGCCGCGCGTGGCGTGGGCATGGAGGGAGCAGGCGACTTCCTGGAGCCGACCCTGCGCGCGTTGCTGCCCGATCCCAGCGTGATGGCCGACATGGACGTGGCGGCCGAGCGAATTGCCGATGCCGTGCGCCGTGGCGAGACGGTGGCGGTGTTCGGCGACTACGACGTGGACGGCGCCTGCAGCGGCGCGCTGATGGCGACATTCCTGCGCAGCCTGGGCTGCCGCGTGCTGTCGCATGTGCCGGACCGGACGGCCGAGGGCTACGGGCCCAACGTGCCGGCGCTGCGCTCGCTGATCGAGCGCGGAGCGACGCTGATCCTGTGTGTGGATTGCGGCACCGCCGCGGGCGATGTGCTGGGCAGCGTGCGCGGCCAGGCCGACGTGGTGGTGTTGGATCACCACAAATCCGAAGGGCCACCGCCGGCCGTGGTGGCGACGGTGAATCCGAACCGCCTCGATTGCGACTCCGGCCTGGGGACGTTGTGCGCCGCGGCGATCGTCTTCCTGACCGCGATCGCGACCGTGCGCGCCTTGCGCCGGACCGGGTTCTTCTCCGGTCGTCGCGAGCCGGACCTGCTGGGGCTGCTCGATCTGGTGGCGCTGGCCACGGTATGCGACGTGATGCCGCTGACCGGGCTCAACCGCGCCCTGGTGACGCAGGGGCTGAAGGTGATGGCGCGGCGGGAGCGGCCAGGGATTGCCGCCCTGCTGGAGGTGGCGCAGGCCAAGGACCGGCCCAATGCGATGACACTGGGCTTCGCGCTCGGCCCGCGCATCAATGCCGCCGGCCGGATCAGCGAGGCGGATCTGGGCTTGCGGTTGCTGCTGTGCGAGGACCCTGTGGAGGCGCGGGGGTTGGCCGCCACGCTGGACGCGGTGAACCGGCAGCGCCAGGCAGTGGAGGCGTCGATGCTGGACGCGGCCCTGCAGGCGGCCGAGGCGCAGCTTGCTGCCGGACACGCGGCGGTGCTGGTGAGCGGGGCGCAGTGGCACCCCGGTGTGGTTGGCATCGTTGCCGGGCGTATCAAGGAACGTTTCAACCGCCCGGCCTGCGTGGCGGGTATCGCCGACGGGATGGCCAAGGGGTCCGGGCGGTCGGTGGGAGGGCTGGATCTGGGGGCGGCGGTGATTGCGGCCCGTCAGGCCGGCATTCTCGCCACCGGCGGCGGGCACGCGATGGCGGCCGGGTTCTCGCTGGCGGAGGCGCAGCTGGCGGCCTTTCACGGTTTCCTGGATACGCGGCTGGCCGACGCCGTACGGCTGCCCCCGGCGGCGGACCTGGCGGTGGAAGGCACGTTGGCGGTACCGGGCTGCACGACGGAGCTGGCGTCGCAGATCGGCCGGCTGGCGCCGTTCGGGAACGGCAACGAGGAGCCGGTGCTGATCCTGCCGCGCACGCGTGTGGTGCGAGCTGACCGGGTGGGCCGCGAAGCCGCGACCATCCGGGCCTTCGTCGAGGGCGAGGGCGGCGGCGGGCGGCTGAAGGCGGTGATGTTCCGTGCCAAGGAGGGACCGCTGCCGGAGGCGCTGCTGGGGCGCGACAGGCTGCCACTGCATCTTGCGGGGCACCTGCGCGCCGAGGAGTGGAACGGGACGGTGTCGGCCAGTTTCATCATCACGGACGCGGCGATTGTGTGACGGGGCCACCGTGTTGGGCTTGACCCCCGGGACGCCCTCGGCTACCCAGCGCGCGGTCGCAGTCCCGTTCGTCTAGAGGCCTAGGACACCGCCCTTTCACGGCGGTAACAGGGGTTCGAATCCCCTACGGGACGCCAATCTTTCTTGTTTTTTGGTCCAATTCTGGCCCGATGTCCCCCCAAAGGGGCGGTGGACCATGGCGCGCACGAAATCCAAAGAGAACTCGCTCGACCCGGCGACGGGCAGGCCGCTGCCACTGGGTGTCGCCTATCGCGGCCCCTACCAGTATCGTGCCCGGAAGCTGATCGACGGGACCCGGGTCACCAAGACATTCGAGACCGCCAAGGTTGCTCGAGAGTAGCTTGACGACGCGGCCACCGCGATCCGCAAAGGGGAGTACGTAGACCGTCGATCCCTGGACAAAGTTAAACTAAAGGAATTGGTCCAGAGCTTCGTCGACCAACGGATGCAGGACGGCGGCTTGCGGCGCGGCGCTGAGGAGGACCGCCTTGGGCACATCCCGGCAATCCTCGGCGATTTCATCGCCGACGTCGTCCTGTCGAAGCTTACCTCGAAATCCGTGGTGGGCTTCAGGGACCGCCAGCAGTCGCTCTACGCCCCGAGTACGGTTGTCAAGCGCCTGAACCTACTCGCGACAGTGCTGAATTGGGCAAGGAAGGACCCGTGGTACTTGCCGCTGGCCGTGAACCCAGCGTCGGCGGATTTGGTCGAGCGGCCCTCGGATGCAGATGCGAAGCGGGACCGCAGACTTCTAGTCGTGAGCCGCGCCCAATTGAGGCATGCGGCCGCCCGCGGCGAGGAGCCGCCGAAGAACGAGGAGGAATACCTTTACGATGCGGTAGCACGGTCAGAGAACAAGTGGGACATTTGGCTAGTGAAATGGGCGATTGCCCAGGCAATGCGTCAAGGCGAGTCGTTCGCACTCCGATGGCACGACGTCGATCTTGACGCGAAAATTGTGACCGGTCGCGGCCGGCACAACCGCGGCACCAAGAATGCGAAGCACCGGAAGGAGCGGGGGCCCGAGTTGCGTCCGTTAATGCCGCAGGCGATCGCCGTGCTTGAGGCCGTCATGCCGGTTGGTGGCCTGCAGCCATCTGCGCTGGTTTTTCCTGCTGGGAGCCAGATGGCGTTCAGAGTGCGGTTCGCCCGCCTGCTGGCGCGAGCGCGCGTGAGGCATATCCCGGCCCCGCTGAAGGAACTCGGGTATCTCAGCGACCTCACGTATCACGACCTGCGCCACGAGTCGGCGAGCCGTCTTGCGGAGATCTACAAGAATCCTTTGGACCTCATGCGCATCACCGGTCACCTCGATCTGAAATCGCTGAACCGGTACTACCAGCCGAATCTTATACACGGCTCGCGGAACTTGCAGTCGCCTGAACCAATTGAGCAACGCAGCGTTGCCGAGCTGCCCCCCTTGTTCGTGCCGCCCGTGACCACGTTCAGGCGTCAGAGATCTCCCGCTCAGCCCGTACCCTTTGCGTATCCTTCCGGCGAATGCCGTGAGATGTAGCAGCTCAGGCGGCCGCTAGGTCGGGGAATTGGGTGCGCCAGTGCCACGGCAGCAGTTCGTGCAGGCGCGACGCCGGGTGATCGGCGATTAACGCACGGTTCAACCGGTTTCGCGACTTCTATGGCTGGCTGCTCGCCGGCATCCTACGCCGACGGATACTGATACCTGTCGTGGCCGCGACCGTAGTGGTCGGCGCCGGCGCGCTCTCCCTCTTCGTCGGCACCGACTTCTTTCCGGGTGTGGACGCGGGCCTGATACAGTTGCATGTCCGTGCGCCGGCGCGTACGCGCATCGAGCGGACTGAGCAGATCTTCCAGGCGATCGAGGACAACATCCGCGAGCAGATCCCGGCCAACGAGCTGCGGCTGATGCTCGACAACATCGGCCTGCCGCAGCGCACGTACAACCTCGCCTTCACCGACGGCAGCACGATCGGGGTGAACGACGGTGTCATCCAGATCGAGCTCGCCGAGGGCCACCGGCCGACCGCGGAGATCATCCGTAAGCTGCGCAGTGAGCTGACGACAGCGTTTCCGTACGTGCAGTTCTACTTCCAGCCCGCGGACCTAGTGACGCAGGTGCTGAATTTCGGTGTGCCGACGCAGATCGACGTGCAGGTGCAGGGACGCGACCGCGAGAACAACAAGCGGATTGCGGCACTGCTGCAGCAAAGGATCGCCGCCGTGCCGGGTATCGTCGATGCACACGTGCAGCAGGAGCTCGACGCGCCCGAACTCTCCTACACGATCGACCGCACGCGGGCGCAGCAGTTGGGCTTGAACATGCAGGAGGCCGCCAACGACCTCAATATCAGCCTCAGATCGTCGGAGCAGGTCTCGCCCAACTTCTGAACCGATCCGAAGAACGGCATTCCGTACTATTTCGCGGTGCAGACGCCGGAATACCGGATTTCGAACAAGACCCAGCTCGACAACACGTTGGTCGCCAGCAGTTCCAGCGTCAACGGCACGCCGATCCCCAACATGCTCGGCAACATTGCCGAAGCGAGGCGTGTTGCTGTTCAGTCCGTCTACAACCAGTCCAATATCCAGGCGGTCTACGACGTCTATGGCAGCGTGCAGAATCGCGATCTCGCCAGCGCGGCGGCAGTGATCCAACGGATCGTCGACGAGGTCGCGCCGCAGCTCAAGCCCGGCAACCACATCGTTATCCGCGGCCAGATCGAGAGCATGCACGCAGCTTGCGGCAATTTGACGATTGGTCTGCTGTTCGCCGCGGTGTTCGTCTACATGCTGATGGTGGTCGACTATCAGAGCTTCCTCGATCCCCTGGCCGTGGTGCTCGCGCTGCCGGGTGCGGGCGCCGGCATACTGCTGATGCTGTTCGTCACTGGCACGACGCTCAGCGTGCCCTCGCTGATGGGCGCTATCATGGCGGTCGGCGTTGCCTCGGCAAACTCGATCCCGCTGGTGACCTTCGCGCGCGAGCAGCGGCAGACCGGAATGAGCGCATTCCAGGCGGCGTTGTTCGCCGGCACGACACGACTTCGCCCCGTGCTGACGGCCGCCGCCGCGATGATCGTCGGCATGACGCCGATGGCAATCGGCGGCCCGGGCGAGGAACAGAACGCCGTGCTCGCGCGCGCCGTTATCGGCGGGGTGATAGTCGGCACCATGACTACGCTGCTGTTCGTGCCCTACCTCTATTCGGTGATCGGTCGTTTTGAGCAGAAGGAAGCCGAACTACCTGCGTCCCTAACGTATCAAGGATCGTCGCCATGACCTATATGCCCGTGCAGCCGGAGGTTCGAGAGGACCCGCAGCAAACCCCGGACGAACTTCGGCGGCGGCGGATCGCCCGAAGGCTTGGTCTTGGTGCAGTCGCCACCGTTGCGCTGCTGGTCGGCGTTGGCGCCTGAAGTCACGCCAGCCGCGAAGCAGGGACGGTCGCGGCGCTGGAGGTGCAGCGGAACGCGGTGCCAATCGTGCGCACGGTGACCGTGAAGGCCGAAACGGGGCCGCGGACGATCGAGCTGCCGGGTAATATGGCGGCATTCGACAGCGCGACGCTCTATGCCCGTGCCACCGGCTATATCAGCTTCCGCGATGCCGATATCGGCAGCAAGGTGCACAGAGGCGACGTGCTCGCTGTGATCGCGGCGCCCGACCTCGATCAGCAGCTCGCCCAAGCGAAGGCACAGCTGGCGCAGTTGCAAGCGGCGGTCGGCCAAGCCGAGGCGAATGCCGAACTGGGCCGCGTCACCGATGCGCGCACGTCGCGACTCGTCGCCCAGGGCTGGTCGAGCCGACAGCAGGGCGACCAGGACCGGCTCAGCTTCGCCTCCAGCAAGGCGGCGCTGGCGGTCGCGCAGGCGAACGTGGTGGCGCAGCGCGCCGCCGTCGATCGGCTGCAGCAGCTTGCGGCTTTCGAGCAGGTCACGGCGCCGTTTGACGGCGTGATCACGAGCCGGAAAATCGACGTTGGTAGCCTCGTCACCGCCGACGCGGCGAGCGGAACGCCGCTATTCTCCATCGCGCGAACGGACGTGCTGCGTGTGCAGGTATACGTGCCGCAGAGCGGCTACTTCGGCATCGTGGACGGCGATCGCGCGACGCTCCCGATTCCGGAGCTGCCGGGCCGCACGTGTGTGGGCAAAGTGGCGCGCAACGCGCAGGTACTGGCCGACTGCACGCGCACGCTGCTTGCGGAAGTCGTTGTCGACAACAAGGACGGCACGCTGACGGCTGGCCTCTATGGCATCGTTCATCTGCAGGTGCATCGCGCGAATCCGGTCGTGCTCGTGCCCTTCCAGGCGGTGATCTTCAATGCCGCGGGGCTGAATGTCAGCGTCGTCATTGATGGGAAGGTGCAGCTTCGCCAGCTTGACCTTGAGGCAGACGGCGGCGTCGTGGTGGAGGCGCGCGACGGACTGAAGCCAGGCGATCAACTTATCCTCAATCCACCGATCAACCTGACCGAGGGGATGCGCGTGCGAACGAGTTAGACTCGCCCCGCTCACTCACGGCAGCAGCAAATGCGATCCAGAGCCATCCAAGCGGCAGCGCGACAGCCGCCCCTGGCTCAATGCCACGTCTGCCTCGCGCAGCTTGCCGATGATCTCCTCCGCCGGCATTGCCAACTTAACCGATGCCGAGACGTGGGAGGGCAATCGGCAGGCGACAGCAACGCATCACGCTGTTTGCTGGACGCAGGTTTCCTGTCGCCAGATCCGGAATGTCTACGACCGCGCGCGACGGTCGCGGGCTGCGGGCAAGAGATGGCGCCGTGGCCGGAAGTGACCGTAGATCATGGCGTGCGTCGACAGGAGCCGCTATGCCTGATCTGGCGACTTGAACCTCTGCATCTGCCGCTCTCGTCGCCGAGTGGATCGATACGACTTCTCGGCTCGATTGTTCAAATACCTGCTCGTCCGATGCCGGGCATCGGGCAGAACCGCTCGCTGAGCAACACCGTAGCTGCGCAGGCCGTCAGTGACGAGGCGTCGTGGCTTGTATCTCAGCCCATGCAGTTGCAGAAACGCCTCGCAGCCGCGCCGTTGCGCCGATCCTACACCAGGATGTCCAGCACGACGCCGTGCTGATCTACCGCGCGCCACAGATAGGGCACCACGCCGCGGATGCGGATGAACACCTCATCGAGGTGCCAGGTATCGCCGGGCTGCGGTCGTCGCCGGCGCAGTCTTCTGGCGAAGCCGGCACCGAACTTCCGGCACCAGTGCCGGATGCTTTCGTGGGTCACCACGATGTCGGGCTCGGCCAAGATCAGCTCGACGTCACGTAGGCTGAGGCCAAAGACGTGATACAGCCAAGCCGCGTGGCTGATGATCTCGGCCGGAAACCGGTGCCGGTAATAGGTGCTGGGCTGTGGTATCATCCCGCCAGCCTCGCCCAACGTCCGTCCAGGCGCCACTCGTTGTTAACTTGGCAATGCCGGGTGGCATCCTGTTGCTTCGTCGTGGCCCCGACACGAAGGCGCCGACGCCGGATTGAACAGCCTTCCCTCTGGTCGGACCTCTCTCGCTAAGCTAGGCGTCTGCCTTGCCTTCACATGCTGACCTTCGGCCCGCGAGCACGCCGTTGCGTTGCCACACGTCCAGGTCCCAGGACTTCTCGGCTGGATCAGGCTCTTTCGAAAGCGGAGAACACAAGTTCCGAATGGAGAAACACATATCAGGAAGGACGTAACACCTGTTCCGTGTCGGGCAACGGCATTCCGGAAAGACGGAACGCGGGCGCAATCAGCCGGGACGCCGTATTCCGGCGCGGATCGGCCAGCGCCATTCGCACCAAGCGCCTGGGCCGTGACAGGGCAGGAACACACCACGCCGTTTGTCAGCGCAGTCCGCTGCGGCCTGGGTGTCCGACAGGCCCTGGTCCAGCGCGCGGGTCAGGTTGATGGTGGCCTTCTGTCAGAGCTGACCGCAACGATCCTGCTCGGACACACGGCAACCTGCCGTAGGCCCACGGCAGGTTGCCGGAGCCATACGGTATTTTACGGTGCCGCCATTGGGGGTAACGTCGCCTTCACACCCAGAATCCCGATCTGCGCGTCGGTGATCACCTGTCTGGACTCGGGCAACACGTTTGCCGCTTGGGTCCGCGCGAACGGCAACGGGTCCCGGGGCATTCTGCCAGCCTCGTGTCGAAGCATTGGTCCCATCCTGGCTGTGGCAGTACTGAGCCGCTAGGCGATCACGCCCTCGTAGATGTGCCGCCACACCTGACGTCCGCCGTCGCGCGGTGCATGACGGGCCGGGCCGCGACCCTGGGTCACGGCGGCCTTCCTGGCCTCCAGCCCGGGGAGTGTGGCCGTCATTCTGCCAGGCACCGAAGGGCTGTTCGGTCTGCGGCCAGACCTGAGGAAAGGCAGCCGAAGCGCTCGATGCGGCGACTTCCGCGCCGATGTTTCACGACTACCCTCAGTCACGGCTGGCCTACCGGTTGGTTGGATGACGTCAGGGAGCCGCTCTGGGCACCGACACCAAATGCAGACGCCGGTTCAAATGCGCAATTTCCTAGCTATCAGAAGCTCTCCGCTGCGGCCGCCCTGTCGGGATCCACCGCTGCCGTTGTCAGCCGAGACCGGCCTTTCTCTCGAGTTATGGCGCCCCGCCATTCGTTCGGGTGACGCGTCATCCGATGTTTGCCTCTTCGCAAGTTCGGTCTCGTCCCCCCGTTACTCCGGGATCGCGTAACACATTTTCGGAAACAGCACCGGTGTCGGTGTCTGCGATCGGCACGGGGTATGGCACCCGCAGTCGTAAGCCGGGGCACCACGGGAATGGTGCAGCGCATGCTCCAAGCCGGCCATGTGGCCCGGGTGGCCCTCGTCACCAAGCCCACTTCAGCCGACTGAAACCTGAGACGGGCGCGCTGAAACTCAAGCTTGCGGGCCGACATCGAGCGGATTCCAGCACATCGGCCAAGCATGCCGATGCCACGTTCGCAGGCGGCTCAAATACGATGTCGGCCGTACCGATCTGATGTCAGGCATACACGGGGGCGTCACTCGACGGCGGAGCGGGGAGGGATCTGTCCTCTCGTCGGGGCGAAAGGGCGACCGGTGCTGACCAAGGCAATGTCGCTACGACGGGAGTGAGAGTTGTTTCGATTAAACTGCGCGTGCGGCGGGTACGCGTCGATGTGCTGCCCCCTCCGAGGGTTCTGTCAGCCCTTGCGCCAGTCGTTGGATGGGTCACGCTGTCTCCGGTGTGAGGGGATGAAACGGGATGCTGTGCCCGAAATGTCGATCGACGTCTATCAGCGAGCGGCCTGAGCGGACCACGCAAGGCTATCGCCGGTTCCGCTGCGGGCACCGCTGCAAGAAGTTCAACGAACGTAGCGCCGGTGTGCTCAATCGTGTACAGTATCCCAGTGATGTCATCGCTCTCGTGGTGTTCTGGCGGTTGCGCTACAAGCTCAGCCTGCGGGATCTTGCCGAGATGTTCCTGACACGCGGGTTCATCTTCAGCTACGAGGCCGTGCGCGATTGGGAAGCCAAGCTGACGCCAGCATTGGCGGAGAACTCGCGCCGGCGACGCAAAGGCAGAGTCGGTCGGAGCTGGTACGTTGATGAGACGTATATCCGGGTGCGTGGCCGATGGCGGTATCTCTATAGGGCGATCGATCGCGACGGCGCTTTGGTCGACGTCATGCTGAGCGAGTACCGCGATCTCGCAGCCGGGGGGTGTTGGAAATTTTGTGTGGAGGGTCATACAGTTACCCTGAGGGCAGGAGGGATATATGACGATCCGGACCGAGTTGATCGAGGAGTTGCTGGCGGGCAAGGATCCGCAGGAAGTATTCGCGCAGGATGGGCTTCTGGACGAGCTGAAGAAGGCGTTAGCGGAGCGGATCCTCAATGCCGAGATGGATCAGCACCTGGCCTCGGAGCGGGCCGAGGCGGACGGGGGCGATCCGCGCAATCACCGCAACGGCCATAGCCGCAAGACCGTGTTGAGCGGGACCGGCAAGCTGGAACTGCAGGTGCCGAGAGACCGGCAGGCCAGCTTCGAGCCGCAGCTGATCGCCAAATATCGCCGGCGTTTCCCGGACTTCGATGAGAAGATCGTCTCGCTCTACGCCCGGGGCATGACGGTGCGCGAGATCCAGGGCCATCTGCGCGAGCTCTACGGCATCGACGTCTCGCCGGACCTGATCAGCGTCGTCACCGATGCCGTTCTGGAGCAGGTGGCGGAATGGCAGAACCGGCCGCCCGATGCGCTCTATGCCCTGGTGTTCGTCACGGCAAAGCGCTCGTCCACGGGAAGGAGTTGTTCCGCAAGCCATGCGCGGCCTTTTGGACCGAAGAGGTCCGCTGCCGGACAGGGTGGGACACGGTGCGAATGCAGGATCGACTGCACGATGTTCTTCAGACGCGTGCGCTGGCGTACCAGCTGGTTTCGCCGGGTAACCTGACGGCGCAGCGCTTGGGTCCGCTCGTCGGGCACCCATACTTCTGGCAGGAACCCGCTCGCGTAGACCCGGGCCAGCACCGATGCATCGATGCTGTCGGTTTTGATCTTCGCGTGCGCGATCAGCCGTACCTGCTGCGGATTGGCGATCACCACGCGACCGGCGTGCGGGCGCAAGACCTCGGACACCGCCGCGGCATTCCCGGTCGCCTCGATCACGACATGATCGTTATGGGTCAGCGACCGCGCAAACACCGCCAGCCGGTCTCGACGCATCTCGATCCGACCAAGCCGGATGAGGCTTCTGGCTTCCAGCGCCACCGCTTCCGCGAAGACGCGGTGGATATCCAGTCCGATGATACGCACCCTTCTGCCCCTCCTCGGTTAAGCCGACGGGAGCCAACGGGCAACACGACACATACAGATCCGCGCTCACGGCGCATCCGGGCCAGTCGCAGAGGCGGCCACGTAACGAGCTCGAGCTCTCGGCTCACAGTCTGATCGACGGCCTGCCCGCACCTACGTGCTCCCGATGCCTCTCGTCCCGGATGGTCGCACCATAGCGCCGACCCGCATCTTGGATCAGCCGAACGCAAGGCACCGAAATCATCATGCCGGATAACGGCGTCATTGACGTCCTCATAGCCAGCGAGGCGGCCAAACACGAACTGTCGCCACTGCCCCGTCTATAGATGACGGGTGTTCTTGTCCCGACGGCACGCCGACGCCACTGCACCTGCGAGATCAGTGAGGCCGAGCACGTCATCCAGTTCTCGATGCACCAGGATGCCGTCATCGGAAGTGATGCGGCTGCCATGGAATTCCAGCTTCAGGCGGCGGTCAAAACCGACCCGCAGAGCGCTATCATCCGATTCACCCGCTGGGTGTCCCATGAACCCACTACCATGACCAACGTAACGTCCGGATATTCAGGGCAGATTTGGCCGATTCGTACAACTATATTGTCGTTCATAGGGGAAATCCGGGCTTAGAGGAGGGTGACTGACCTCTCTGGCTGGGCGAGGCAGAGGGCGATCCGGCGCCGTTGCTGCGGCCTGCGCCGGATCCCACATTGCGGACGTGACCTGTGAGCGGGAAGGTGAACAGTCCGCGGAACAACGGGCCGGAGCTGCCGGACCCGGCTCCGTGACAACGGTCCTCGTGTAACCTATCGAACGTAGAGCCGGCGCAGCGCGCTCCTGTCCGGTGACACCGTGTCGGCTCATCCGCGAGATGAGCGTTTCCGCGGACCGGAGGTCGCGGCCCGGCCACTGGCTGAAATGGCCGCGGCTGCCTCCCGTAGCGCCACGAGAGTGTCCGTCCCATTTCCGGTGATCGGCATGGCTACGCACCGATAGAGTGACCGATGAGTCTTCGCAAGTCTATCAAGTCGTTCTCGGGCGCTTCGCTCGGCTCGTCCTTCGTTGTGGTCATAGTGGCGCCAGCGACCTTGGCGGCGAATGAAGCGCATAGGCAGCCCTCCGAGGTCCTATTCGTCACGCAGATCGTCCTGCTGCTGATCGTCGGACGGCTGCTTGGCGAAGGGATGCAGCGCCTCGGTCAACCCGCCATCATGGGACAGTTGCTCGCCGGCATCCTGTTGGGCCCTTCCGCGCTGGGTGCCCTGCTGCCCGATGTCCAGCACGCCATCTTCCCGATGACCGGGGAGCAGAAGGGCATGCTCGACGCCGTGTCTCAGCTTGGCATCCTGATGCTGCTCCTGCTGACAGGCATGGAGACCGATCTCGCCCTGACTGCGAAGATGCGCCGCGCCGCAGTCAGCCTTAGAGCGCCTTTCAAAACCGTCCTGCCAATGCGCGCATGCAGATGAGCGAACAGGCGAGTGAGGTGAAGGCGTGATGGATGTCGAGCCTTCGTTCATAGCGGATGGTGTGCTGTCTGAATTTGTTGAACCATGCGAAGCTGCGCTCGATCACGCATCGGTGGTGGCCGAGCTTCTGGCTTGTCTCCACGCCGCGCCAGGCGATGCGTGGCTTGATACGGCGACGCAGGCAGGCGCGCCGGCAGCGCCGGTGGTCGTAGGCTTTGTCGGCGTGCAGCTTGTCGGGTCTGCGTCGCGGTCGGCCGCGCTTGCCTGCGACATGCGGCACAGCTTCCAACAGGTCGTCGAATGGCATGCTGCCGTGGACATTGGCCCCGGTCAGCAGAAAGGCGAGCGGGATGCCGCGGCGATCCGTGATCAGATGGCGTTTGGTGCCCGGCCTGCCTCGGTCGGTCGGGTTCGGACCTGTCGCGACACCTCCTTTTTGGCCGCGATGGACGAGCTGTCCATGCAGGCCCGGCTCCAATCGATGCGGTCTGCGTCATGCAGCTGGCGCAGCAACTCGCGGTGCAGGCGGTTCCACACCCCGTCCGCTTGCCAGTCGCGCAGTCGCCGCCAGCAGGTCACGCCCGACCCGCAACCCATCTCCGCCGGCAGCATCTCCCATGGAATGCCAGTGCGCAGCACGAACAGGATGCCGGTCAAAGCCGCGTGCGCGGAAACAGACGGCCGACCGCCCTTGGGCTTAGGCGGAACAGGTGGCAGCATCGGCTCGATGATCAGCCACAGCGATTCGGGCAAAGGGGAGCGGGCATCCCTCCTCATGAATCAGGCTCGATCCGAGTACAAGGGTTTTGAAAGGCGTTCTAAGGTGATGATCCCAGCCGGGAAGCGATGGCGATAGGGAGGATAGGGTAACGGCCTCATCCCACCAATCTTGCCCAGCTCGGCTCGGCCTGCCAGCCAAGGTGACCGCGACGATGTCTATCGCGTTGCTGGGCGGGCGCCGCACTGGCGGCCACGACCGGTCCCGAACACATCCAGCCTTTGCCAGCTGGTCCGGAATGCGCGATATTGTCACCTGACGACGCGTCCATGCGGAAAGGCGCGATCGAAACTGCTTTGCGCCCATAGCCGCAACGCGACAGCCAGCGTTCGACACTGGATCGGGCTTGTCGGCACGGCCTAATTTGTCATAAAGAGTAGCCATTCCCGTGTCTGCCGCCGCTGAGGTCGAAGACCGGGGAGAGTTTTTTAATGAAAACGCAACGTCGTTGGCGGTTCCTCGACATATTTCTCGGGTGCCTTGCTGCAACAACAGTTGCCCGTGCTGCAGCGGCTCAGGATGGACCGCCTGCGCCGCAGGTGGCATTCGCTGTTCCCCTCGCTCGGCGCGTCGCGCAATGGGACGAGTACACCGGCCGCTTCGAGGCCGTACAGCGCGTGGAGGTGCGGCCGCGCGTCTCAGGCTATATCGCTGCGATCCATTTCACGGACGGTGCGATCGTCGCCAAAGGCGATGTGCTGTTCACCATCGACCCGCGGCCCTACGAAATTGCTGTTGAGCAAGCGCGCGCCGACGTTTTGCGTAACCAGGCGCAGGTACAACAGGCGGCGGTAGATTTCAGCCGAGCGCAGGATCTGGTAAGAACTGCCGCGGTGACGGTGCGCGAGCTCGACCAACGGCGCGCGACGCTCGACGTTGACCGCGCCCAGCTTATGTCTGCCGAAGCCTCGCGACGCAACGCCGAGCTCAACCTGGAATGGACACGCGTGACCGCACCCTTCGCCGGGCGAATCTCCGACCGCAAGGTGGACGCCGGCAATCTGGTCACCGGCACCGGCGACCCGACACTGCTGACCACTATCGTGACACTTGACCCGATCCATTTCGTGTTCGAGGCATCAGAGACCGATTACATCCGCTATGCCCGACTCAACGCGAGCGGCCAGCGGCCGTCCTCGCGCGATGTGCCGAATCCCGTGCAGGTGCGGCTTAGCGACGAGACGGAATGGACGCATATGGGCCGGATGAACTTCGTTGACAACGAGGTGAACGCGCATTCCGGCACCATCCGCGGCCGCGCGGTGTTCGATAACAAGGACTATTTCTTTGCGCCGGGCACGTTCGGGCGACTACGCGTGTTCGGCGGCTTCATGGACGTCCTGCTGGTGCCGGATGGTTCAGTGGTGTCGGACCAGGCACGCAAGATCCTGTTCACAGTCGGCGCCGACAATAAGGTCGTGGCGAAGCCGGTGACGCAGGGACCGATTGCGCTCGGGCTTCGGGTTGTTGTCGCCGGTCTTGCGCCGGATGACAAGGTGATCATCGGCGGACTCGCGAACCCATTCGTTCGTCCAGGCGCCGTGGTGAAGCCGACGCCCGGAGAGATCATGCCGGTTGAAGCGAAGCCGGATGCTGGCGCGGTGCCGGCGCGGCCGCTCGAGGTGAAAGCGGGGGAGGTGAAGGCGGGCAGCGATGCCAAGCCCGCCGAGCGGCCGGCCACAAACTGAGCGCGCGCGGCTCATGCGCTTCTCGCATTTCTTCATCGACCGTCCGGTCTTCGCGACCGTCCTGTCGCTGATCCTGATAATCGCGGGCTCGATTGTTCAGAGTAGCCTGCCGATCTCGGAATACCCGGAGATCGCGCCGCCAACGGTGAACATCCGGGCCGTATATCCCGGCGCCTCCGCGCAGGTGCTGGCCGAGACGGTGGCAACGCCAATCGAGCAGGAGGTGAACGGCGTAGACAACATGCTCTATGTCGTGTCGCAGTCGGTGGGCGACGGGACTCTGTCAATCGACGTCGTCTTCAAGCCCGGCACCAACATCGATACCGCACAGGTGCTGGTGCAGAACCGCGTGTCGGTCGCCGAGCCGAGACTGCCGGAGGACGTGCGGCGGCTCGGTGTCACGGTGCGCAAGGCCTCGCCTGACCTTATGATGGTCGTGCACATGATCACGACCGATGGCTCGCGTGACCAGCAATACATCTCCAACTACGCGACACTCTACATCAAGGATGTTCTAGCTCGGCTCGACGGCGTGGGCGACGTGCGCATCTTCGGCGCGCGTGACTACTCGATGCGCGTCTGGCTCGACCCCGGCAAGGTGGCGGCGCGCGGGCTCAGTGGGGCCGACGTGGTGGCTGCGCTGCGGGCGGCCAATTTGCAGGTTGCGGCCGGCGCGATGAATCAGCCGCCTGCGAAATCCGAAGGAGCGTTCCAGCTTTCGGTGCAGACACTCGGGCGGCTCGTTGAGGAGGAGCAGTTCGGCGACATCGTAGTCCGCGCCGACCCCGACGGCGGCTATGTGCGCATCCGCGACATCGGCCGCGTCGAGCTCGGTTCGCAGGACTATACGATCAACGCATATCTCAACCGGGACGTTGCAACCGCGATCATTATCTTCCAGCGCCCTGGTTCCAACGCGCTCACCACCGCCGCCGCGGTGAAGGCGGCGATGGAGGAGGCGAAGCGCAACTTTCCGCCGGGGATGGACTATCGGGTGGTGTACAACCCGACCGAGTTCATCCAGCAATCCGTGAACGAGGTGGTGCGCACCTTGTTCGAGGCGATCGGCCTCGTCGTGGTCGTCGTCATCGTGTTCCTGCAGACCTGGCGGGCGGCGATCATCCCTGTTGTCGCAATCCCGATCTCGCTGATCGGCTGCTTCCTGCTGATGGGCGCAGTCGGCATCACTTTCAACACGCTGTCGCTCTTCGGCCTCGTGCTTGCGATCGGCATCGTTGTAGACGACGCGATCGTGGTGGTGGAAAATGTAGAACGCTACATCAGCCAGGGCCTCACGCCGCGCGAGGCCGCACACAAGACAATGGACGAAGTGGGCACTGCTCTGGTGGCGATCGCGCTCGTGCTGTGCGCGGTGTTCATCCCGACCGCCTTCATCAGCGGCTTGCAGGGCGCGTTCTACCGACAGTTTGCGATCACCATCGCGGCTGCCACAGTGATCTCCTGCTTCGTCTCGCTCACCCTCTCGCCGGCGCTCGCCGTAATCCTGCTGAAACCGCACGAGGCGGCGCCGAAGCCCACGCTGCTGTGGCGGCTTGCCGCGCCGGTGCGCTGGTTCTTCGCGGGCTTCAACTTCGTGTTCGACCGGCTGTCGCGCGGCTACGGGGCGATGACCCGACGGCTGGTGCGAGTCGGCGCGGTCGCTCTCGTGGTATATGCAGGGCTTATCTTTTTCGCCTACGACCGTCTCGCCAAGACACCCACGGGCCTTATCCCGCAGCTCGACCGCGGCTACCTGATCACCGCATTCCAGTTGCCGCCGGGCGCGTCGCTGAGCCGGACGGATACAGTGGTCCGGCAGGCGTCGAAAATCATCCTTGAACGGCCGGGTGTGCAGAACGCAGTGGCATTCGTCGGATTTGACGGGGCCACCTTCACCAACGCGCCGAACACCGGCGTGATCTTCGTTCCGCTCAAGCCGTTTGAGCAGCGCGTGCCACTTGGGCTTACCGCCGCGCGCATCCGCGCCGACCTGCAGCAACAGCTCGCACTATTGAGTGATGCCTTCACCTTTGTGCTGGAACCCCCCTCGGTGCCGGGCATCGGCACCGGCGGCGGGCTTAAGCTCTACGTGCAGGACCGCGCGGGACGCGGGTTGCCGGCGCTCGAGCAGGCCACCTGGATCGTCGCCGGGTCAGCCGCGGGGATGTCGGGCTTCAACCAGGCTTTCACGCTATTCAACACGCACACGCCACAAGTCTATGCTGATATCGACCGCACCAAGGCGGAGAAGCTCGGTGTGCCGATCGACAGCGTGTTCGAGGCGCTGTCGGTTTATATGGGTTCGGCCTATATCAACGACTTCAACCTGCTGGGCCGCACCTACCAGGTGAACGCACAGGCCGACAACCAGTATCGCCTGACCTTGCGCGACGTGGAGAACCTGAAGGCGCGCAACAACCGCGGCGACATGGTGCCGATCGGCGCAGTGGCGACATTCCGTGACACGACAGGGCCGTTCCGTGTGCCGCGCTACAATCTCTACCCGGCGGCCGAGGTCCAGCTTAATTTGAACCGCGGCTTTTCGACCGGACAAGGGATCGCCGCGATCGAGAAGATCGCGCATGAGCGACTGCCGCAGGGCTTCGGCTTCGAGTGGACCGAGATCGCGCTGCAGGAGAAGCTCGCCGGCAACACCGCGATCATCGCGTTTGGGCTCGCCGTGGTGTTCGTGTACCTGCTGCTGGCGGCGCTGTACGAGAGCTGGCTGCTGCCGCTCGCGGTGGTGCTGATCGTGCCGATGTGCATCCTCGCCGCGATGCTCGGCGTGAACGCGCGCGGGCTCGACCGGAACATCCTGGTGGAAATAGGCCTGGTGGTACTGGTTGGGCTGGCGGCGAAGAACGCCATCCTGATTGTGGAGTTCGCCAAGCAGGCCGAGGACGAAGGGGCGAACCGCTTCGATGCGGCGGTGGCAGCGGCCCGGACAAGGTTGAGGCCGATCCTGATGACCTCGCTCGCCTTCATATTCGGCGTGGTACCGCTCGCGGTGGCGACCGGCGCGGGTGCAGAGATGCGGCAGAGCCTGGGCACTGCGGTGTTCGCCGGGATGCTGGGCGTGACGCTGTTCGGGTTGGTGTTCACGCCGGTGTTCTACGTGCTGGCCCGATGGCCGGCGCGGGCAGGACGACGGCCGGTTGAACGAACGGAATCGGGATCGACAAGCTGAAGGCGTGAGGCGTAGAGGTTTCTATTTGATCTGACGGACTGTCGATCTGGCGTGGTGGGTGTCCGCCGGATCGAGCTGTTGAATCCCCCTTCTACGCAGCCTCAGCTACGTTCTGCTTTTCGCGCGCCCAGGCCGCGGAGTTTTGCGAGCTGTATGCCCTGTGACCGGTCATTGACCGTCTCTCGGTCGGGCCATCGCGTGCCGGCGATGTATCGGCGGAGATCGACGAGCTGCTTTGACACGAGGGGTAGAGTCATCCCCCTTCATGATTCAGCTCCGAACAGCGTACAAGTGTTTCGAAAGGCGTTCTAAATCGCGCACGATGCTGCCGGAGCCGATGACGGCGTGGCGTCCTGGACCACGGATCTCGCCAACCAGACCAGCCGTGGCCCTATTTCGCCCACTAGTTGTTCGGCCTTCAGCTGATAGGCCGGCGCACCACAGTTCAGCGCGTAGAGCGGTTCGCCGGGGCGGCTTCGGACCGGCACGCCGACCGTATGCACGCCAGATTCGAATTCGCCTATGCTGACGCAGAAGCCGTGGGTCGCGACCTCCTCGCGTGCCCGCTCGATCTTCTGCCTGGCAATCTGCCATGCGGCCTCGTCGGCAAGCTTGATCTCGTCCATGGCGCCGGCAAAATCCGCCTCGTCGAGCCCCGCGAGATAAGCCCAGCCCATGGCAGAGCGGCAGAGCGGCAGCCACGATCCGACGTCGAAGCGAAAGGGCACGGGGGAGGGCCCCTTGCAGCATTCGAGATAGATCATGTTGTGCTGGTGGCGCGCGCCGAGCGAGACCGAGGCCCGCGCCTCGTCGGCCAGCGCCTGCATGCTCGGGCGAATGCGGTAGCGCAGCGGGATGCCACCGAGAAAGGCGTAGCTCAGGGTCAGCACGACAGGTGTCAGCCTGTAGCCCTGTGCAGCGGGGTCATAGGAGAGGTAACCCAGTGCGACTAGGCTGCCCGTCAACCGCGATACCGAGGAAGGCGGAATGCCGGTGCGACGCGAGATCTCATGATTCTGCAGAGCCGCATCGCCGGATCGGTACGCCCGCAGGATATCGAGGCCTCTGGCGAGCGGAGCGATGACGGGAAACGACGCATTCTTGGGCGAATTGCTTCTAGGTCTGGCCATTTCCCTCTTATATTCCATATTACGGAAAATGAAACCCGTATTGCAGAATTCATTTTTAGTGCTAGCGTCGTCCTCACAGACGCTGTCGGAGACCTATCATGACCGTTTCGCGCTCCCCGACTTTCGGTTCACAGGCACTGTCGCGTCGCGCTTTCACGGCGGCCGGCGCGGCAAGCGTCGCGATGAGCTTCTGTGGCCGGGGCGCGCGGGCGCGGGAGACGGCCTTTACGATCATGACGGTCGGCGGCACCTGGGGCGACGCGATCCGCAAGATCATCGCCGAACCCTTCGCCAAGGCTCATAATTTACGACTTACCTTCGACAACCGGCCAAATGCCCAGCAGCTCGCGGCCCTCCAGGCGAGCCGCGGCCAGCCGACAATCGACACGATCGAGCTCGGCGGCCCGCGCATGGGCCAGGCGATCGCGCTTGGTCTTATCAGCAAGATCGACCAGGCGCTGGCGCCGAATATCAAGCGCGTGTTCCCGGTGCTGAGGAACGACTACTGGGCTGCGCGCAGCATCGCGCCCTGGGTGCTGTCGTTCGACAAGCGGGTATTCTCGAAGGAAGAGGTCGAGCAGCGCGGCTGGTCGATCCTGACCGACCCGAAGGTCAAGGGGCGCGTCGCCATCCCGAATTTCGGCTGGATGGGCGAGGTGTGGCTCAACTCGGTCAACCAGGCTGCCGGTGCCCGCTATGATCAGCTCGATCCGGCCTTTGCGCTCGCCCGCAAGGTGACCAAGGAGAATGGTGGCGTCGTCATGATCTCCAACGACCAGGGCATGAAGCTGTTCTCCACCGGCGAGATCGTCGTAGCGCCCTTCTGGAGCGGTCGGACGCTCGAGTTGCAGCGCAAGAACCTGCCGCTCAACTTCGCGCTGGTGAGGGGTTGGAGCCCCTATGGCTTCGGCTTCAGCGTCGTCGCCGGCCGCGCCAATCCTGACCTCGCGCAGAAGATGGTCGACTTTTCACTCTCGGACGAGGCCCAGCTCGCCTTCGCCCGCGGTTTCGCCTATGTGCCGACCCTGCAGGGCCTGGAGATTCCGAGCGATATGCCGGATTCCAGGATCGCGCCGGCCGCCTTCGATCTGGCTGCGAACCTCGATTACAGTGAGGTCGTCAAATATTCCGATGCCAGCCTCGAGCGCTGGAACAAGGAAGTCGTCGGGTAGAGCGTCTCCGTCCTTCGCCGCAAGGCGGAAGCCTTTCAATTTCTTGTTCCATCGCCGGCGATCCCCCCCATGATCCAGCTCGAAACCATCGGCAAGCGCTTCGGCGATTTCGAAGCGGTCCGATCCGTCTCGCTGACGATCGGCGAGGGCGAGTTTGTCTCCCTGCTCGGGCCGTCCGGCTGCGGCAAGACGACGACGCTGCGCATCGTCGCGGGTTTCGAGACGCCGAGCTCCGGCCGGCTGCTGATCGGCGGCCGGGACATGACTGGCGTGCCGGTCGAGCGGCGCGGCTTGAGCATGGTGTTCCAGAATTACGCGCTGTTTCCGCATCTCTCCGTGTTCGAGAACGTCGCCTTTGGCCTCAAGCTGAAGCGCATCGCCAAGCCCGAGATCGAGGAACGGGTTCGCAAAGCGCTTGACCAGGTTGGCCTTGTCGGGTTTGACGGCCGCTCGCCCCGGCAATTGTCGGGGGGCCAGCAGCAGCGCGTATCGCTCGCCCGCGCGCTGGTGGTCAATCCGTCGGTGCTGCTGATGGACGAGCCTCTCTCCAATCTCGACCTGAAGCTGCGCGAGCAATTGCGAAGCGAGATCCGCTCGCTGCAACGCTCGCTCGGCATCACCGCCATCTACGTAACCCACGACCAGGACGAGGCCATGGCCATGTCCGACCGGATCGCGGTGATGAATGCCGGCCGCATAGAGCAGGTGGGCGCGGCGCGCGACATCTACGAACGGCCGCGCACGACCTTTGTCGCGAGCTTCATCGGCCAGTGCAATCTGCTGCCGGGCACGCTCGAGGGCACGCGCTTTCGTACCCCTCGCGGGCTGACAATGGATGTCGAGGCCGCAGCCACCTCGTCCTTCGAGCGGGGTGACATCCGCCTCGCCATCCGGCCCGAGACGATCCATTTCGGCGAGGTTGCGGCCGGCAACCGGCTCACCGCCCGCGTGGCGGATGTCGTCTATCTCGGCGACATCGCGCAGGTGACGGTCGCACCGCTCAATGCCGGCGGCGCCGAGGCGGAACCGCTGGTCGCGGCGTGGCGGACGCTGCGTGGCCAGGCGACGCCCGCTGTCGGCGACAGGATCTCCCTTGCGGTCGCACCGGCCGATTGCGTACCGGTCTTCGAGCGGGCGCCCGACTGATGGCCAGCAAAGCGCCCCTCATGTCGCACTCGTGCTGGCTGACCGCGCCGAGCATTGCGGTGATCGCGGCGGTACTTGTCGCGCCGCTCGGCCTGATGCTGCTGTTCAGCTTCTGGGAGTTTGTGCCGGGCAAAATCACGAACTATGCGTTGACCTTCGAGAACTACCGGCGCTTTCTCGGCGATGCATTCTATCTCGGCGTCATCGCCAAGACGGTGCAACTCGGCGTGACCGTGACGGTCCTGTCGCTGGTACTCGGCTATCCCGTTGCCTTCTTCTTGGCGCGGACGAAGAGCCGCCTGCAACCGCTGCTCGTCTATCTCGTCTTTGTGCCGATGATGATCAGCCTGGTGGTGCGCGCCTACGGCTGGATGGTGCTGCTCGGCTATAACGGCGTGGTCAATGCCGTGCTGCTCCGGCTCGGCGTGATCGACATGCCGCTGCGCATGCTGAACAGCGTCACGGCGGTGGTCCTCGGGCTGGTCGAGGTGCTGCTGCCCTTCATGGTCGTGCCGCTTATCGCCGTCCTGAAAGACATCCCGCCATCGGTCGAGGAAGCCGCGCGAGCGCTCGGCGCCGCGCCGGCGCAGGCCTTCTTCAAGGTGACGCTGCCGTTGAGCGTCCCCGGCATCATCTCGGGATCGCTGATCGTCTTTTCGCTTGCCATCACCGCCTATGCCCTGCCGGCCCTGCTCGGGGGCGCACAGGTCAAGATGATCAGCGCCATCGCATATGACTCGATGCTGGTCAGCTACAACTGGCCGTTCAGTTCGGCCGTCGGCATGGTCATGGTCGTCGTGTCGTCGGCCCTGATCTACGGCTACCTGCGTTTTGTTCCGCAGAAAGCGCAGGGCCTATGACGGGGAACAAGCGCTCGCCGGTGTGGATCGCGGTGTCGATCGTGACCGCCTTGACGCTCGCCTTCGTACTGGCGCCGATCATCGTCGTGCTGATCGAAGCCTTCAACGACAGCGATGACATGACTTTCCCGCCTCAGGGCTTGACACTGCGCTGGTTCAGGGCCTTCGTCGAAAACGGCGACTTCGTCACCTCGCTGGTCGTCAGCCTGAAGCTCGGGCTGATCGCCGCCGCCATATCGACCGCGCTCGGCACGATGGCCGGAATAGCGCTGGCGCGCTCCAGGTCATCGAGCGCGTCGCTCGAGACGCTGCTGATGGCGCCGCTCTATGTGCCACGCGTGCTGATCGGCCTGTCGCTCCTGCTGGCGTTCGCCTGGCTCGACGTCACGGGCGCGCTCTGGGGCATGATCCTTGGCCATGTGCTCATCACCATGCCCTATGCCACGCGGACGGTCGCGGTCGGTATGCGGGCGGTCGAGCTCTCAGTGCAAGAAGCCGCCCGCATGCTGGGCGCCACCCGCTGGCAGACATTCCGGCTGGTGACGATGCCGATCATCCGCAGTTCGCTGCTCTCCGGTTTCATCTTCGCGCTGATCATCTCGTTCTCGGACATCTACCTGGCGATCTTCATCTCCGGGCCGGAGACCATCACGCTGCCGATGCGGCTTTTCACCTTCATGGAATGGGACCAGTCGCCGCTGGTCGCCGCCGCTTCGGCGATCCAGATCGCCCTCATCCTGGCCGTCGTCGTCGTGACGGGGCGCCTGTTCGGGCTTTCCGGGCCCGGGAGAGTAGAATGATGTACCCACAGCACAGTCTCGGCATCGATATCGGCGGAACGTTCACCGATTTCGCGCTCTGGCTCGCCGACGAGCGCCGCTTCGTGACCATGAAGGTTCCAACCACACGAGCCCGACCGGCCGCGGGCGTCATCAGCGGCCTCGAGCGCCTTGCCACGGAGCATAACGTCCAGCCCTCTGACATCGGCTATTTCGTCCATGGCACGACCATCGCGCTCAACACGCTGATCGAGCGCGACGGCGCCAGACTCGGGATGCTGGTGACCCGCGGCTTTCGTGATCTGCTCGTCATCCAGCGGCTGCGGATGCCGACACCCTATCACTGGCGGACCGGACGGCCGGAGCCGCTGCTGCCGAGGCGGCATGTGTTCGAGATCACCGAGCGCCTCGGCCCCGATGGCGAGATCGAGACCGATTTCGTCGACGCCGACGTCGATGTCGCGATCGACGCGGCACGCGCAGCGGGGCTCGACGGCCTCGTCGTCTGCTTCATGCACGCTTATCGCAACCCCGTTCACGAGCAGCGCGCGCGCGACTGGATCGGCGCCAAGGCGCCTGATCTCTTCGTCTGCTGCTCTCATGAAATCTGGCCGCGCATGCGAGAATATGAGCGGGCGCTGATCTCGATCATGAACGCCTATGTCATGCCGAAGGTCGACGGCTATCTGGGCGATCTCCAGACGCGGCTGGAAAGCGTGGGGCTGGACGCGACGCCGTTCATAACTCAGTCGGCCGGCGGTATCGTCACCGCGGCAAGCGCCCGGCGCTTTCCGGTCGAGACCTTGCTTTCCGGGCCGGCGGCCGGCGTGATGGGCGCGGTCGAGGCGGCGCGGCTCGTCGGCGTCGGCGATTTCGTCACCCTCGACATCGGCGGCACCAGCGCGGATGTTGCCTTCGTCGACGGCGGCGTTCCGCGCATCAGCCAGAGCGAACACGTCGCGGACTTCCCGTTGCTGATGCCGGTGATCGGCGTCTCGTCAATCGGCGCCGGCGGTGGGTCGATCATCACCGTCGACGAGATGGGCGTGATGCGCGTCGGTCCGACCAGCGTCGGCGCCGATCCGGGACCGGTCTGCTACGGCAAGGGCGGCACCGTGCCGGCGGTGACCGATGCCTTTCTCGTGGGCGGCTTCCTCAACCCCAGGACCTTTGCCGGCGGTCGGCTGGACATCTCGGTGGACGCAGCGCGCCGCGCACTCGTGTCGCTTTCGGGCCGGCTTGGCCGCGACGAGGCCGGCACGGTCGAGGCGGTCATCCAGGTGGCGGTCAGCTCGATCTATGCCGAATTGTCCAACCTCGCCGCCAAGCAGGGCGTGTCGGTACGCGACTATGCGCTGCTGCCGTTCGGCGGCGCCGGTCCATTGCTCGCGGCACCCGTAGCCGAGGAACTCGGCATTCGCCGGATCATCGTCCCGGCCAATCCGGGAACGCTCTGTTCTCTCGGCGCGTTGCTCTCCGATGTCTCAAAACCGTTCGTGCGATCCATCGTCCTGCCGCTGGCGGAAGCCCGGGGCGTGCTCGCGGACGCCTTGCGCGACCTTCGCGACCGGGCGACGACCTGGCTTGCCAGCGAATCCCCCGGGCTTGCCGGCCATCGCTTCGATGTGGCGGCCGACATGCGCTATATCGGCCAGTCCTACGAGATCGACGTCGCGGTGGAGCCGGACTGGCTGACCAGCGGCGATCTGGCGTCGATCTCCGCGGCATTCCACCAGCGCCACCGCGCCATGTTCGCCCATGCCGACGCTGCAGCACCGGTGGAGATCGTCGACCTGCGTCTGACCATTGCCGGGGCGACCGAGAAGCCTTTCGCGGGAGGAGGCTCGAAAATCGAAGCCAAGGCTGCTGCACGAGACACCACGCGTCCGCTGGTGGTCGGCGGCCGCTTCGTGCCGGTTCCGGTCCTCTCACGCCAGGCCATGGCCATCGGCACCAGCATCGCCGGGCCGGCCATCGTCGAACAAGATGACACCACGATCTATGTCGCGCCGGGATGGAATGCGCTCGCACATGAATCCGGCACGCTCATCATGGAAAGACCAGCGCAATGAGCGTCGACGGCGTCCTTCTCGGCATCTTCAACAACTATTTCCGAGCCGCGGCCGAAGCTGCCGGCTACACGCTGGAGCGTACGGCCTACACGACCTTCATCAAGGAAAGTCAGGACTTCACGACCGGCTTGATCACGCCGGCTGGGCAGCATTTCGCATTTCCGGTCTCGATCGGCGCCCAAAGCTATATCGGCATCGATTACTCGACCTTCATCGCCTCTCTCGCACCATGGCGCGAAGGCGATATCGGCATTGCCAACTGCCCCTTCGCCACCAAGGGCGTCTCGACCCACCTTCCTGACTATCACCTCTTGAAGCCGATCTTCGCGGAAGGCGAACTGGTCGCCTTCGCCTGGGCCTTCATCCACTCGTCGGACATGGGCGGGATCGTCGCCGGCAGCATCCAGCCGAGCGCCTACGAGATTTTCCAGGAAGGCATCCGCATCACGCCGAAAAAGCTCTACCGCGAGGGCGTCCTGCAGGAGGACGTCAAGGAGTTCCTTCTCTCCAACGTGCGTATTCCCGACAAGAACTGGGGAGATCTCAATGCCGTTATTTCGGCTCTGGGGATCGCCGACACACGCGTCCGGCAGGCTGTGGTGAAATGGGGGCTGGACGCAGTTCGCGAGGGGCGCGAGGCGCTGATCGACTATACCGAACGCCGTACCCGCGACATCATCCGTACGATGCCCGCGACGGCATGGAGCTTCGAGGACTATCTCGAGGACGATTTCGTCTCCGACGTGCCGGTGCGCGTCAAGCTGCAAGTGTCGAAGGACGGCGCCGACGGCCTGCATTTCGACTTTACCGGCTCCGATCCGCAGGTGCAGGCGGCGTTCAACCTGGCGACCAACGGACGCCATCCGTTCCTGTGTCTCGCCATGTTCGGGTTCTTCCGCACCCGTGACCCGGGGTTGCCGATCAATGCCGGCCTCATCCGGCCGTTCCGCTTCACGGCGCCCGAGGGCACCGTCGTCAATGCGCGCTTTCCGGCCGCGACCGGCGTGCGCTATGCGCTGACGCAGCTGATCTTCACCATCGTGCAGGGCGCGCTGGCGGGCGCCTTCCCCGGCACGGTTCCGGCGGCCGGCGCCGGCCAGGCGACAATCCCGGCCATCTCGACCATCGATCCCAAGACCGGTCAGCGCCAGGTGACGGTCATCCAGCCGATGATCGGCGGGTCCGGCGGCAGGCCCTGGGCCGATGGCGTCGAAGGCTGCGACATTTCACTTGGGTCGCTGCGCAACACACCCTGCGAGATTCTCGAACATGAGGCCGGCCTGCGGGTCCTGACCTATTCGGTCATTCCGGACAGCGGCGGCGCCGGCAATCATCGCGGCGGCAGCGCGCTGCGCCTCGATGTGCGGCTGATGCATCCGAACACCGTATTCACGGCGCGCGGTATGGAGCGCACCAAGTTCCAACCATGGGGTCTCGATGGCGGGCGGGCCGGTGCCCCGGGCGATTGCGTGCTCAATCCCGACACGCCGCGGGCCAAGCGCCTCGGAAAGGTCAATGTCGAGCACCTCTCCGCCGGCGACGTCATCAGCCTGCGCACGCCCGGCGGCGGCGGCTATGGCGACCCGACGACTCGGGCAACTTCCAAGGTGCTCGCCGATGTCCTCGACGGGTTCATCAGCGCTGAGGCGGCGCGGGATGTCTATGGCGTGCTGATCAACCGGGGCGCGGTCGATGAGGCGGCCACGACGTCGAAACGCCAGACGGGCGAGCGAGCCAGTGACGCCCCCCGGTTCGATTTCGGCCCGGAGCGGACGGCCTATATGCGCCAGTTTCCCGCTGCCGTTCTAGACGAACTGAGCGGATTGCTCTCGGGCCTACCGACGAGCCTGCGCTACCGGGCAAAGCAGGTGGCCTTCGTGGCAATGCGGGCCGAATTCCAAGGCGAGCCGGTGGCCACCGGCTGGCTTCGCGCCAATTGGGGCCAAATCGAAGGGCGCCTGATGGGCGTCGCCTTTATCACCCAAACACAGCAACGGCGGAGGGAATCGGGACGCCGCCCTGCGGTGTTCGCCACAGCTGTCGTCCGACAGCCGACCTGACGACAGCGGGCAACTACAGGGCGGGCGTAATTCGAGACCACAGCGGTTTGACGACCTCTCGCTCCTTGCGTGTCCGGCGCCTCGCATGTCCGGCCAGCACTCGTTGGGACCAACGGAAGCCGATCTCATTGAGATACAGGTCGGCATGGGGCGGGCTTATGTGATGGAAGACGCCAGCGACGGTGCGGCGCACGCGGTTGTCGAAGCCTTCGGTTGAATTGGAATGGACGGCGCCGCGCGCATATTCCCGTTCCGAGTGGCGGACGGTGTCGCGTGCAGCAAAGGCCTCACCGATCGACATGAACGACTTCCACTCGTCGCGCATCAGGTGGGCCGACGGATCGACTGTTTCGTCCAACACCCGGCGCGCCTCGTGCTCGGACACGTTGGCAACCACCCGAGCCCGTGCCTTGTATGTCTCGCTCGGCCCCGATTGGCGGTAAGTTGACCGGGCGTCGGCGGACGGAAGCCCGACCCGGCCCGGGGTGCGCGAGCTTGTGGGAGAGCGTGGTGCTCCGTCCGCTGTTTTGTCCGGTATCCCGAACAGTCGCTTGGGCCGCCCGCGCGATCGGTCGACTAGTACTACAGTTGCGTTTTGGGCGAAACCCCGACTCTCTGTATCGCATTGATTCGGGAATATCAGGGAATGCTGGTTGCAACATGGTCCGGTTCGCTGCTGGCCTGGGAACTGGAACTCACCACCTTCAAATCGCAGCTGAGTTCGGCCTTTGGCCGGGCCGAGTTACGGCGCTCGGCCAGCGCCTTCATCGACGGCCTGCTGTCATGCGTGGCACGCAAGACCGGCTGGCAACTGGCTGAACAAGCCGGGCTGGAACGACCATACCGGCTGCAATCCTTGCTGGGCTGCAGCTCCTGGCAGGCGGACACGCTACGCGACCTGGTGCGGGCCGACGTGCTCGCCACGCTGGGGGATGCCGGCGGAGTTCTGGTGGTCGATGAGACCGGTTTCCTCAAGAAGGGTACGCATTCAGTCGGCGTCGCGCGGCAGTATTCCGGCACGGCAGGGCGAGTGGAGAACTGCCAGGTCGGCGTGTTCGTCGTAAGCGTCCGGCGAGTCCGCCTTGTGCTGCGCGGTGCGGCTGGTTCAGCGTAGTGCCATGGCTGGGGACAGAAGTGAGGCGGCCACAGTGGCTGCTCCAATGCAACGGATCGAGATCGTGGGTGATCGGCGCCGAGCGCACGACGCTGGGTTCCGTGCCGAGATGGTGACGCAGTCGCTGGCTGCCGGCGTTGGTGTCAAGGACCTCGCTCGGCGAAACGGCATCTGCGCGAGCCTGATCTATCGCTGGCGACGAGAGCAGCCGGACGTGGAGGCAGGCGCGGGCGCGCACTTGCTGCCGGTCCGGATCGCTTCGGAGAACCCGCCGCCGTGTGTTGCCCCGGCTCCGCCGCGGCCATCGCCTCCAGTGTCACGGCCCGCGGGCTCGATCGAAATCGAGCTTGCCGGCGGCGTCCGGGTTCACGTCGGTGGCGATGTGAGCTTGCCGGCACTGCGTCGTGTCATTGCGGCCTTGCGTGGATGATCGCACCCGCTCCAGGCGTCCGCATCTGGGTGGCGGCCGGGGTGACCGACATGCGGCGCGGCTTTGATGGCCTTGCGTCGCTGGTGCAGCAGCAACTCGGGCACGATCCGTTCGGCGGTGCGCTGTTCATCTTCCGGGGGCGCCGCGGTCATCTGCTGAAGATTCTGGCCTGGGACGGTCAGGGCCTGGTGCTCTATGCCAAGCGGCTGGAACGGGGCAAGTTCGTGTGGCCGCAAGCCAAAGACGGTGTCGTATCGCTGACGCCGGCACAGCTGTCGATGCTCACGGAAGGGATCGACTGGCGGATGCCGGCACGCACCTGGCAGCCGGAGATGATGGGCTGAGACAGGTCTGGCAGCGTCAGGTTTTGCTTGGCGCGACGCGGACGTGTCGGCGAATTTACGGTCATGCCGGACACCACTGCCGCATTGCCCGACGACGTCGCCACCTTGAAGGCGATGTTGCTGGCGCAAACCGCGGAGTTGGCGCAGAGCAGGGCGCTCCGCCAGGCGCAGGAGGCGGATCTGGCTGCGGCCAGGGCCGGGCTCATCGAGCAGCGCTTCGAGATCGAGGCGCTCAAATCGCGGCTTGCCAGGCTGTTGCGACTGACGTTTGGCCGCTCATCGGAGAAGCTCCGTGACCAGGTTGAGCAGCTCGAACTGACGCTCACCGACATTGACGAGATGCTGGGCGAGATCACCCCGGCCAACGGCCCGGCGGACGGGCAGAGTGAGGCTGGAGGACGCAAGCCGGCCCGCCGGCCATTGCCCGAGGCTCTGCCGCGCGACGTCGTCGAGCACGCCGCTGCTTGCGCCTGCCCGGCCTGCGGCGGCGCCTTGCGGCCCTTCGGCGAGGACGTCACGGAGATCCTGGACTATGTGCCGGGATCATTTCGCGTGATCCGGCACGTCCGCCCGAAGCTGTCCTGCCGGAGTTGCGAGACGATTGCGCAGGCGCCGGCGCCCAACCTGCCCATCCGCCGCGGCCGTGCCGGACCTGGTCTGCTGGCGCATGTGCTGGTCGGCAAATACTGCGACCACTTGCCTCTGCACCGCCAAGCCGAGATCTACGCCCGCGAGGACATTGACCTCAGCCGCTCAACGCTGGCCGACATGGTGGGCCAGGTCGCAGCCCTGATACGCCCGCTGGTCGATGCCCTGGCCAAGCATGTGATGGCGGGCGAGCGGGTACACGCCGATGACACGGAAGTGCCGGTGCTGGAGCCGGGCCTGGGCAGGACCCGCAAAGCACGGCTTTGGACCTATCTATGGACGGTCCCCGCTCCGCAAGGACATTCGTGTTGATCCGACGAGTCGTCGGTGCAGCTATCTATCCGGCCTCTTTGGCCTTGCGGCCGCGGGCCTCGATGAGATCCGCGGGGCGGCGCTCAAGTACGTGTGGCGGGCTGTTGCTGCCCGATAGGTCCAACGAG
>NZ_JAPDNT010000059.1 GCF_025989185.1 Limobrevibacterium gyesilva | reverse complement strand
TGGACACCTCCGGCCTGCGCATGCGCCTCGCCCACACCGAGGCCGAAAGCCGCGCCGCCACGCCCCCGCCGCCCCCGCCCCCGGAGCCGCCGCTGGCCGCCGTGCCGGCCGCCCTGCCCGACCCCGCCACCATTCCGCCGCGCGAATGGCTCTACGGCACCCGCCTGATCCGCCGCTTCGTCAGCGTGCTCGCCGCCCCCGGCGGCGTCGGCAAGTCCGCCCTCGCCTTGGCCCAGGCCGTCGCCGTCGCCTCCGGCCGCCCGATCCTGAACGAGCGCGTGCACCACTCCGTCCCGGTCTGGGTGATGAACCTGGAAGACCCGCAGGAGGAGCAGGACCGTCGCGTCGCCGCGCTGATGCAGCTCCACGCCGTGCCGCGCGACGCCCTGGCCGGCCGGCTGTTCCTGCATTCCGGCCGCAGCCGCCGCCTGACCATGGCCGCCCTCGACGAAACCCAGGCCATCGTCCACCCCGATGCCGCCGCCGTCGCCGCCGCCTGCCGCGCCCGCGGCATCGGCCTCGTGGTGGTCGACCCGTTCGTGAAAAGCCACCGCCTGGACGAGAACAGCAACGCCCAGATGGACGCCGCCGCCACCGCCTGGGCCGAAATCGCCGAGGCCACCGGCGCCGCCATCCTGCTGGTGCACCATGTCCGCAAGGGCGCCTCCGCCGACGTCGACGCCGCCCGCGGCGCCAAGTCCCTCACCGACGCCGCCCGCAGCGCCGCCCTGCTCGCCCCCATGACCGCCGAGGAGGCCGAGCACCTCTCCGTCCCCGCCGCCGAGCGCTGGCGCTATGTCCGCCTCGACGACGCCAAGGCCAACCTGGCGCCGCGCGCCGACAACGCCCGCTGGTTCCGGCTGGAGACGGTCAGCCTCGGCAACGCGACCGAAGCCTACCCGTCCGGCGACGCGGTGGCCGCCATCGCCGCCTGGAAGCCGCCCAGTCCGCTGCGCGGCATGACCGCGGCGGACTGCAACCGCGCGCTCGACCTCATCGCCGCCGGCCCCGGCGAGGGCGTCGCCTACTCCGCCCACCGCACCGGGCGCGCCAGCCAGGACGGCAAGGGCGAGCGCTGGGCCGGCCGCGTGCTCGTCCGCCAGTTCGGCCTGGACGACAACGAGGCCGCCCGCGTCATCGCCGCCTGGCTCAAATCCGGCCTGCTCGCCGAGGCCCCCTACCACGACGGCAAGCAGCGCAAGACCCGCCTGGGCGTCCGCGTGATCGACGCCCGCCGCCCCACCGGCTCGAACCACGACAGGAGCAATGCATGAATTTCATCGCGACCCTTCCGGCCAATGGCGCGCTTTGCATCGGCAATGGCGCAGCGAACGGCGCAGCCCGGCCGGCTGCCGCGGCGGTTGCGCCGTCCGCGCCATGCCCCCCGGTTTCACCGGGGGGTCATGGCGGCCCGATGGGCGTGCGGGCGCACGGGCGCGTGCGCCATCCGGCGGCGCGCAACGGCGCGGCCAATGGCGCACGATACGACGCCGAAACCGTCGTCTACCGCCTGGAGGAAGCCGGGCAGGCCCTGCTGGCCCTGCCCGCCACCGGCTACTCCACCCGCCTGCGCACCAGCCAGCTCGATATCGTCCGCTCGGCGCTGGAAGGCTATGGCTGGGACAATCACCGCAACGACGCCGGCCGCCTGCGCCCGGCGATGCCGGACGCCGCCCGCGTCACCCGCATGGACGAGGCCCTGGGCTGGATTCCCCTGATCCCCCGCGACCGCTACGTGCTGCGCCGCATCGTCGGCGCCCGCAGCCTGGTCAGCCCGGCGACCGAGCGCCACCTGTTCACCTGGCGCCGCCTCGCCACCCTGCTCGGCGCCGACCACAAGGCGGTGCAGCGCTGGCATGCCCAGGGCATCGGCCTGATCGTGGCGGCGCTCAACAGCAACGGGCCCGGATGATGGGCGCCAGTGCGGCCATCGGCGATCGCTTCACCGCAACGTTCGTTGCCCCGCACGCGCGAGGCGGCCGAAACTGCGTCCGCATCAGACGTGATATGACCGGCGCACCCATCGGACGATCGCCGCACGAAGGCCTACACGCGCCGGCGTTTCGCGCGGTCGCGCCCCGGCGCGCCGCACGCGGATCGTTGTCGCAACGCTTTCGATCGGCCGCCATGCTCGCGCTCGCGGCGGCCGGCAGCGTCTTCGCGATCGCCTGCGCGCACGCCCAGGACCTGGAGCCGCGGGCCTATTCGGCGTCGCCGATCGGCACCAACTTTCTGGTCGCGGGCTATTCGCACACCAGCGGCCGGGTCTCGCTGGACCCCTCGCTGCCCATCACCGGCGTCAAGGCGGCGATCGATACCTATGCGCTCGGCTACGACCACACCTTCGCCCTCGCCGGGCGTGCGGCCCGCGCCTCTCTGCTGCTGCCCTATTTCGACGGCAACCTCAGCGGCCAGGTCCAGGAGCAGGGCGCGCGCGCCACCCGGCTGGGGCCAGGCGACCTGAGGCTGCGCTTCTCGGTGAACCTGCTCGGCGGCCCCGCCCTCACGCCGGCCGCCTTCGCCCAGCGCACGCCGACACCCACGCTGGGCGTCAGCCTCATCGTGATCGCCCCCAGCGGGGCGTACGACCCGCAGCGCCTTGTCAACATCAGTTCCAACCGCTGGGCCGTCCGGCCCGAGATCGGCCTGTCGGTGCCGCTGGGCCAGTGGTTCGCGGACGCCTCCTTCGGGACCTGGATCTTCACCGACAACAACAACTTCTTCCACGGCCATGTGCGCTCCCAATTGCCGATCTACAGCGTGCAGGTGCACGGGGGCTACAATTTCAGGCCGGGGCTGTGGCTGGCGGCGGATGCGACCTACTTCACCGGCGGCGAGACCAGCATCGACGGCGTCGGCAAGCACGACATCCAGGCGAACTCGCGCTACGGCCTCACGCTTTCCGTTCCGCTCACAGCAAGCTGGTCCACGAAGCTGAGCTGGTCGACCTGGCTGACCGGCCGCAACAACGCCTACCAGACCGTCGGGCTGACGCTGCAATACCGCTGGTTCAACCGGCCGCTCGCCGCCCGCTGACGCCGGCCACATCGCTCCATGTGAGCGCCCGGCCGCCTACAGGCGAACGGAGCGAAGCCGCAGGGCATTGCCGATCACCGAGACGGAACTCAGCGCCATGGCGAGCGCCGCCACGATCGGGTTCAGCAGGATGCCGAGCGACGGATACAGAACGCCCGCGGCGATCGGGATGCCGGCGACGTTGTAGACGAAAGCCAGCGCCAGGTTCTGCCGGATGTTGCGCATCGTCGCCCGGCTCAGCGTGCGCGCGCGGGCGATGCCGGCCAGATCGCCCTTCACCAGCGTGACGCCGGCGCTCTGGATGGCGACGTCGGTGCCGGTGCCCATGGCGATGCCGATTTCGGCCTCCGCCAAGGCCGGTGCGTCGTTGACGCCGTCGCCGGCCATGGCGACCACGCGGCCCTCGCCGCGCAGGCGCCGGACGATCCGGTGCTTGTCCTGCGGCAGCACGTCGGCCTCGACATCGGCGATGCCGAGCTTGCGGGCAACGGCCTCGGCCGTCGTCCTGTTGTCGCCGGTCAGCATGAGGATACGCACGCCGTCCGCCCGCAGGCTGTCGAGTGCCGCCGCCGTCGTCGCCTTGATCGGATCGGCAACGGCGATCACGCCGGCCGCCTTGCCGTCGATGGCCAGGAACAGCGCGGTGGCGCCGTCACGGCGCAGTGCATCCGCCTGCGCCGCAAGATCTCCGAGCGCGATGCCGGCCTCGTCCATCAGCCTGGCGTTGCCGAGCGCCACCATCCGGTCGCCGACCCTGCCGGTGACGCCCTTGCCGGTGACCGACGCGAACTCCGTCGGGTTCGCAAGCACCAGCGAACGCGCGCGCGCCGCGGCGACGATCGCGGCGGCAAGCGGATGCTCGCTCGACCGTTCCAGGCTGGCGGCGAGCGGCATGATGTCCGCCTCCGAAAAGCCGGCGGCGGGAACCACGGCGACGACGCGCGGCCTGCCCTCGGTGAGCGTGCCGGTCTTGTCGACCACCAGCGTATCGACCTTCTCCATGCGCTCCAGCGCCTCGGCGGACTTGATCAGCACGCCACCGCCCGCGCCTTTGCCGACGCCGACCATGATCGACATCGGGGTCGCGAGGCCAAGCGCGCAGGGGCAGGCGATGATGAGGACGGAGACCGCCGCGATCAGCCCGTAGGCAAGCGCGGGCGCGGGGCCCCAGACGGCCCAGCCGACGAAGGCAAGCAGGGCCACGACGATCACCGCCGGCACGAAGGCGCCCGACACCGTATCCGCCATGCGCTGGATCGGCGCCCGGCTGCGCTGCGCCTCCGCCACCATGGCGACGATGTGCGCCAGCATGGTGTCGGCGCCGATCTTGTCCGCCCGCATGATCAGGGCGCCGGTGGCGTTCACCGTCCCGCCGATCAGCTTGTCGCCGGGCTGCTTGCCCACCGGCATCGATTCCCCGGTGACCATGGATTCATCGACGGCGCTGCTGCCCTCCAGCACCACGCCGTCCACCGGCACCGCATCGCCGGGGCGCACGCGCAGCCGGTCGGAAACCTGGACCTGCTCCAGCGGGATTTCCGCGTCGTCGCCGCTCGCGTTGAGACGGCGCGCGATCTTGGGGGCGAGATTGAGCAAAGCGCGAATGGCGCCGCCGGTCTGCTCGCGCGCGCGCAGTTCCAGCACCTGGCCAAGCAGGACGAGGACGGTGATGACCGCGGCGGCCTCGAAATACACCGCGACCACGCCATCCATGCCCCGGAACCCGTCGGGAAACAGGTCCGGCGCGAACGCCGCGACCAGGCTGTAGAGATAGGCGGCGCCGGTGCCGAGCGCGATCAGGCTGAACATGTTGAGGCTGCGGTTCACCACCGAGGCCCAGGCACGCTCGAAGAAGGGCCAGCCGGCCCACAGCACGACGGGCGTTGCGAGGAGGAACTGAACGAGCACCGAGAGGCGCGGAGGCACGACATCATGCAGGCCGAGCGCGGGCACGTGGCCGCCCATCTCCAGCACCACGACGGGCAGCGCCAGCACCAGGCCGATCCGGAAGCGGCGCGTCATATCGACCAGCTCGAGGTTCGGCCCCGCCTCGGCCGTGAGCGCGAGCGGCTCCAGCGCCATGCCGCAGATCGGGCAGCTGCCCGGGCCTTCCTGGCGAATCTGCGGGTGCATCGGGCAGGTGTAGATGGTCCCCTGCGGGGCCGGTTGCGGCGCGGCTACGGGCTTCAGGTAGGCACCGGGATCGGCGATGAATTTCTCGCGGCAGCGGGCGGAGCAGAAATGGAACAGCCGGTGATCGTGTTCGTGGCGATGCTTCGCGCTCGCCGGATCGACCGTCATGCCGCAAACCGGATCGGTCACCTGGTCCGGCGCCGGCGCGTGACGATGATGCGGATGGGCGGCCTCGGTCATGGCGATGCTCCCTGGTTGCGACGACATCACCACGCGGAGGATGACGGGACGACGCGCCTGCCCTATATACCGCACAGGGGTATCGTATCAAGGAGCGGACACGTGCACGAGGCGACGAAAGCGGCGGTCGTCACCCGCCTGAGGCGCATCGAAGGCCAGGTGGGCGGCCTGCTCCGCATGGTCGACGAGGATCGGTACTGCGTGGACGTATTGACCCAGATCAACGCGGTCCGCGCGGCGTTGCACAAGGTGGAAGAACAGATCCTGCGGGATCACGTCTCGCATTGCGTCGCCGAGGCGTTCATGTCCGGCGACGTGAACGAACAGCGCCACAAGGTCGACGAACTGGTCGCGACGGTTGCGCGAATGACACGCTAGTGTCATGAATTCGGGGTTCGCTCAGGTGGCGAATTTCAGATTCAGGACACTGGCCCCTGCGCCCGGGCGACAATACGGTCCGCAACGCCAACGAGCCAGGGAGCAGCCCCATGCATGAGATGATGAACAGTGGCGGGATGGCGATGTGGGGGATGGGGGCGATCTGGCTCCTCGTGATCCTCCTGCTCCTGTTGGGGATCGCCGCGCTGGTGAAATATCTCTTCTCTGCCCGCGACTGACCGGCGGCCCTGCAGGACCGCGCCGGGGCCCGCCCTACTCCAGGGCCGCCAGCCGCCGCGTCAGCAGGGCGAAGAACCCTTCGGCGTCCAGCTTCGTCATCACCGTCGCGTTCGCCGGCCGGTCGGTCTGCCCGTACCAGTCCGCCACCATATGGCCGTAGCGTTCCGGCGTTTCGCAGTCCACGTCCACATGCACCCGCTTGCCCTGGAACAGCTCGGGCGCGAGCAGGTAGCCGATCACCGTGGGGTCGTGCAGCGGCCCGCCGGGCTCGCCGAAGCGTTCGATGTCGCCGCGGTCCCAGAAGGTCAGCAGCTCCACCACCGCCGCCGCGATGCGCCCGCCGGCGGCGCGCAGCCGCTCGATGCGCGCGGGGGTCGCCATCGCCTGGTGGGTGAGATCCAGCGGCATCATCACGATGTCCGCGCCGCTGTTCAGCACCATCCGCGCGGCATGCGGATCGGCGAGGATGTTGAACTCGGCATAGGGCGTGCGGTTGCCGGGCACCCGGAACCCGCCGCCCATGACCACCACCTTGTCCCAGGCAGCCGCCACCGTCGGGTCCAGCGCAATCGCCGCGGCCAGGTTGGTCAGCGGCCCGATCGGGCAGACGGTCAGCGGCCGGCCCGTCGCGCGCGCCGCGTGCGACACTTCGATCAGCCGCTGCGCCGCATGGCCGGGCGCCACCCCCTGGCGCGGCGCCGGCAGCACCGTCCCGCCCAGCCCGCCGCGGCCATGGAACTTGCCGAAGATCTGCTCGCGCAGCAGCGGCCGCGGGCAGCCCGCGTGCACGGGAATGTCCGCGCGCCCCGCCAGCTCCAGCACCCGCAGCGCGTTGCCGGTGGCGTCCGCCAGCGGGCAGTTCCCCGCCACGGTATGCACGGCCACCAGCTCCAGCTCCGGCGAAGCGAGCGCCAGCAGGATCGCGATGGCGTCGTCCACGCCGGGGTCGGTGTCGATAACGATCGGGCGCGGCGGCATCACTTCGCCGCCTTCACGTCGATCGCCAGCGTGTAGCCGTCGCTGCGCGGCGCATAGGTGAAGCCGTGGCGCAGCCCCCAGCTCTGCTCAAGGAACAGCACCGGGATCACCCCCACGTCCTGCACGGCGACGCGGCTGGCCTGCTGCAGCAGCGCCTCGCGCGCCGGGTTGTCGAAGGTGCGGTACGCCTGCGCCAGCAGCGCGTCGAACTGCGCATTGGACCAGCGCCCGCGATTGCCGGTGCCCGCCCCCTTCGCCGCGTCATAGGTCGCCAGCAGCGGATTGAGGATGCCCGTGGGCTCGCCGGTCTCGATCGCCGCCCCGCCCATGATCGCCGAGAACTCCAGCTTCGAGGCGCGGGTGAAGAAGCTGGCTCCCGGCAGCGCGTCCACCGCCGTCTTCACGCCGATGCGGGTGAACTGCTGCGCGATCGCCTGCAGCAGCTTCGCATCGTTCGGATAGCGGTCGTTCGGGCCGTGCAACGTCAGGAAGAACCCATCGGGATAGCCGGCCTCCGCCAGCAGCTTGCGTGCCTGCGCCACGTCGTAGGCGGGCGCCGGAATCGTGGGGTCATAGCCGAAATAGCCCGCGGGCATGAACTGCCCGGCCGGGCTGCCCTGGCCGCTCATCACCCGCTCCACCAGCGCCGTGCGGTTCAGCGCCAGCGACAGCGCCCGGCGCACGCGCGCGTCCTTCAGCGGGTTGTGCGGCAGTGGCTGGCCGGCGGCGTCGCGCGCGAACGGCGTCACCTCGCGGTTGCTGTCCAGGTGCAGATAGATCAGCCGGTTGCCCTCGGTGCCCACCACCTGCGCCTGCCTGCCCGCCGCCACCGTCGCCTGCGCGTCCGAGGGCACGGCGGCGATCACGTCCACGTCGCCCGCCAGCAAGGCCGCCACCCGCGCGCCGGGATCGGCGATGGAGCGGAACGTCACCTTCTCCCACGCCGGCGCGCCGCCCCAATAGGCGGGATTGCGCGCCACCACCACGCTGGCCCCGCGCTGCCAGGACACCAGGCGGAACGGCCCGGTGCCCACCACCTTGTCGCCGTCGAAGTCGCTCTGCGGCGCGTCCTGCTGGGCGCGCGGGATGATCGAGATGCGGCTGAGGTCGTTCGGCAGCAGCGGCCACGGCGCCTTGGTGCGGATGCGCACATGGCCCGGCCCGGCCACCTGCATGTCCGCGATCCCCGCCGTGTACGGCTTGAACGAACTCGCGCTGCCCTGAACCGTGGCGGCATGGCGGATCGAGGCGATCACGTCCTCGGGCCCGAACTTCGTGCCGTCCTGGAACGTCACGTCCGCGCGCAGCGTCACGTCCCAGGTGATGTCGTCGAGCGGCACCCAGGCGGTGGCCAGCGCCGGCACCAGCTTCTGGCGCGCGTCCTGGCGCATCAGGCTGTCATAGATGTTCAGCGCGATCTGCGTGTTCGACCCGGCCACGTAGAACAGCGGATCGAGCGACGTGGTGGCGTCCGGCAGGCCGACGCGCAGCTCCGCGGCCCGCGCCGGGCAGGATTGGCCCAACAAGGCAACAGCGCCGCCCAGGACGGCCGCGGCGGCAAGACGACGGATCATGATGGCGATCGTTCCATATTCTGTGTGTCCGGGCGGAAGCCGGCGGCGCGCTACATAACCCCTCCGCCCGCCCGCGTCTGCCCCTGGGCCGGGGGGCGGGGTGCCCCCGCCCGAACGTCAGGCCCCAGCCGCCCCCTCCACCTTGCGCAGCGCCAGATGCACGCGCCCGAGCATGCTTTCCTCGCCGCCGCCCATGCCTTCCCCCTCGGCGACGGACAGTTCGCGCGCGTCCTGCTCCCATTGCCGCAGCAGCTTGAGCTTGACCTCGCGCGACAGCCGGGGATGGGTGACGATGTCCTGGGGCTGGGCGAAGAAGGCCGAGGGGTCGGCCAGGGCCGCCTCGATGTCGCGATCGGCGATGTCTCGCGTCATTGTCTGGCTCCTTGCGAGCGGGAGCGGTATTGATAGCACAGCCGCCGGCGGCGTCTGCAGCGCTCCTGGCGTGACTTTGCGGCCGGGCGCTGCTCCAATCCGCGCGTCACGGCCGCCCATCGCCCCGCCGGCGACAGCCGCGCCGTGGCGGCGACGCATACACCACCTTCTATGTCCTTCTGGGTCAGCGCATGACGTATCCGGGCCTCATCGAACTGCCGTTTTCGGCCCTCGGGTTTGGCGTCGGCCTGCTCGTCGGGCTGACCGGCGTCGGCGGCGGGTCGCTGATGACGCCGTTGCTGATCCTGCTGTTCGGCGTCCATCCGGTGACCGCGGTCGGCACCGACCTGCTGTTCGCGGCGGGCACCAAGACGGTCGGCACGCTGATGAACGGCCTGCATGGCATGGTGGACTGGCGCGTCACCGCCCGCCTCGCCGCCGGCAGCCTGCCGGCGACGGCGTTGACCCTGTTCGTCGTGTCCAGCCTCGACGCCCACAACGACGCGGCCGGCGCGGTGATCTCCGCCATCCTCTGCGCCGCGTTGCTGCTGACCGCCGTGTCGCTGATCCTGCGCAAGCAGATCCTGCACTTCGCCGCGGCCCGCCTGGGCGCGGTCAGCCCGCACCTGGCGCTGGTGCTGACCGTGCTCACCGGCGCCGCGCTGGGGGTCCTGGTGTCGCTGTCGTCGGTGGGCGCGGGCGCCATCGGCATCATGGCGCTGCTGCTGCTGTATCCCCGGCTGCCGATCGCGCGGATCGTCGGCTCCGACATCGCCCATGCGGTGCCGCTCACGCTGCTCGCGGGCATCGGCCACTGGGTGATGGGAACCGTGCAGTGGGGGCTGCTGGCCTCGCTGCTCGCGGGGTCGCTGCCCGGCATCGTTCTCGGCAGCTATTTCGCCCCGCGCATCCCGGACCTCGTGCTCAGGACCGTGCTCGCCATCACCCTCGTCGTCGTCGCCGGCAAGATGGTCATCTGACCGGACGCCCCGCTCGACAAAAAGTGACGCCGGCGGCGGCATGAAGGGGCAGGCGGCCGGCGCCGGCTGCGCCAGTATCCAGGCGCGCGACCCGGCAATCTCGGAGGACAGGCGGATGAAGGACGACAAGAAGGCCCATGCCCGGCGAACCGGCAGGCTGGCGACGCCCACGAACCTGACGCCCGAAGCGGTGCAGGACATTGCCGGCGCGCTGACCAAGCTGGTGGCCGACATGTTCGCGCTGTACGTGAAGACGAAGAATTTCCACTGGCACATGTCCGGCCCGCATTTCCGCGACTACCACCTGCTGCTGGACGAGCAGAGCGCGGAGATCTTCGCCGTCACCGACCCGCTGGCCGAACGCGCCCGCAAGATCGGCGGCGCCACGCTGCGCTCGATCGGCCATATCAGCCGCCTGAAGCGCGTGCTGGACAACGACGCCGAGTACGTCACGCCGCTCGACATGCTGGCGGAACTGCGCGACGACAACCTGCAACTGGCGGCGAACATGCGCGAGACGCATGGCCTGTGCAGCGAATTCGGCGACGTGGCCAGCACCAGCCTGCTGGAGACCTGGATCGACGAGGCGGAGCGGCGCACCTGGTTCCTGTTCGAGGCCAGCCGCACGGCCGAGGCCCCCGGCAGCCACTGATACTCGATCCGCGCTCGCAAGGCGGGGTTCTGTCCGCAACCCGGCGGGCGGCGGCGGTGGCGTATCGATTCCGGCGTTCACTTCCGCGCGACAGCCGGGGCGGATCAGCCGTTCGTGATGCCGCGGCCCGGAATCCGCCTTGATCTGCCCCTATCCTTTCGCACTCGATCGCAAGCGCCGGCGCAACAGGCAGGATGGCGGGCGGCGGCGTCCACCGTTTTGGCACCTGATCAGGAGGACCATGCGATGACCGCGTCGTCTGTCCGGCTGCTCCGGCTGTGTTCCTCGACGGCGATTGCCACCACCCTGGCCTGCCTGCCGGTATCGCTCACCATCGGCCTGCACCTGACCGGACAGTCGGCGCAGGCCGAGCGCAACGACGGCGACGGCCCCGGCCAGGGCGGCCAGGGCGGCGGCCATGGCGGCGGCCACCACGCCGGCGACGTCGGCGACGACCATGCCAGCGCCACCGGCGGCCCGGCCGCGGGCGGGGGCGGCCGCGCCGGGGGCAGCCAGGCCAGC
>NZ_JAPDNT010000058.1 GCF_025989185.1 Limobrevibacterium gyesilva | reverse complement strand
TCACCGCCAGCAGCTTCGGGCGCGCCGCCCCGGCGGCCTCGGCCGCCTGCCGGGCGGCGGCGACCATGGCGGCGCCGCCGGCGGCGTGCAGCGTCAGCAGGCGCGGGGCCAGCGGCAGGATGGCCCGCACGGCGCCGGCCACGGTGTTGGGGATGTCGTGCAGCTTCAGGTCGAGGAACACCGGGCGGCCGCCCAGCGCCCGCACCCCATCGGCGCCATTGGCCAGGAAGAACTCCAGGCCCAGCTTGATCATGCCGCAATGCGCGCCGGCGGCGTCGGCCCAGCGCCGCGCCTGCGCCGGGTCGGTGGTGTCCAATGCGGCGATCAGCCCGGTGCGGCGGCTCATGACGGCGGCGGCAAAGCGGGGCCGGCCATGTCCGGAGTCGCCATGCCGGGACGCAACGGCCGGTCCAGCCGCGCCTTCAGCTCCTGCACCTGCGCCTCCAGCAGGCGGGCCGCGTATTCCGCCCGGCGGGCGCGGCGGCGGGCGCCGATGGCGCTGACCCACAGCATCAGCCCGCCCAGCAGGAACGCCACCCCCATCGCCATCAGCACAGTCAGCGACAGCGGCGCCTCCAGCGCGAAATCCGTGGGCCACAGGCCGATATGGACGATCTGCGGATTCGACAGTGCGAACAGCACCAGCAGCAGCAGCAACGGAGCGGCGATCAGCACCCGCATGTCAGGCCGCGACGACCTCGCCGCGCGCGGCCTTGCCCTTGTTCACCCGCTCGCGCAGCTCCTTGCCGGCCTTGAAGAACGGCACCGCCTTCTCGTCCACCGGAACCGCCTCGCCGGTGCGCGGGTTGCGCCCGGTGCGGGCATCGCGCTTCTTCACGGTGAAGGCGCCGAATCCGCGCAGTTCCACCCGCTCGCCGCGCGACAAGGCCGCGGTGATCTCGTTGAAAATGGTCGCGACGATCAGCTCCACGTCGCGGCTCAGCAGATGCGGATTCGCGGCCGACAACTCTGCGATCAGCTCAGACTTGGTCATGACCCATCTCCCCCGCCCCCGCACTCAATCGCGGGATATCGAAGGCTGCCAGACAGCCCACGCGCCGTCAAGCCTAAGTCCTTGAGACAGAACAGTTTTCAGGAATGTGCTCAGAAGCCCCTCGGCGCTGTCGCCCAGTAGCCGCTGACGCAGCCCGCCGATCCTGACATCGCGCACCGGCAGCGCTTCCGGCACGCCTTTGGCGCGCGCCAGCCACGACCGCGCCTCGGCCTCGCCGCCGATGGCGTCGACCAGGCCCAGCTTCATCGCCTGTCGGCCGGTATAGGCCCGGCCATCGGCCAGCTCGCGCACCCGGGCGAGGTCCATCTGCCGGCCATCGGCGACCATGGTGACGAACTGGTCGTACATGTCCATGACCAGCTCCTGCAGCACCGCACGGCCCTGCTCGGTCATCGGCCGGGTAAAGCTGGGCTCGTCCTTCAGCGGGCCGGACTTGATGGTCTCGTCGGTGATGCCCAGCATGCGCAGCAGACCGGAGATCTCGCCGGTCGGCAGCAGCACGCCGATCGATCCCGTCAGCGTCGCCTCGCGCGCGTAGATGCGCGCCGCGGGCAGCGCGATCATGTAGCCGGCCGAGGCGGCGGTGCCGCCCATCACGGCGACCACCGGCTTCTTCTTCGCCACCTTGGCGATGGCGTCGTGCAGCGCCTCGCCGCCGGCCACCGAGCCGCCCGGGCTGTCGATCGAGACAATCAGCGCCTTGGCGCTGCTGTCGTCGCCCAGCGCGGTCACCGCCTCGGTCAGCTTGCGCTGCTCGGTGATCACGCCGGTGACGCTCAGCCGCGCCACATGGTCACGCGCGATCGGCACGGCGTTGCGGCCGAACAGCGCCAGGGCGCAGGCGGCCACGGCCAGCACCGCCAGCACACGCCAAAACAACAGGCGGCGCTTGAGGCGCCGCCTGTCCATCAGCAGGTCCGTCTCCAGGCTCATCGCGCGAAGACCCTTACTGCATCAGCGCCCCGTCCGATCAGCTCTCGGACTGGGCCTGCTGGTTCCGACGGCGGATGGCCGCCCCCAGGATGTCGCCCAGCGACGCGCCGCTGTCGGAGGTGCCGAACTCGGCGATCGCCTGCTTGTCCTCTTCCATCTCCTTGCCCTTGATGGTGAGCGACAGCTTGCGCGAGGCGCGGTCGACGGCGACGATCTTCGCATCGACCTTCTCGCCCACGGCGAAGCGGTCGGGGCGCTGGTCGGACTTGTCGCGCGCCAGCTCGGCCCGGCGGATGAAGCCGGTCAGCACGTCGTCGACCTTCACCTCGATGCCGTTGGACTGCACCGCGGTCACCACGCAGGTGACGATGTCGCCCTTGTGGACGCGGTCCAGCACGCTCGCGGCCGGGTCGTCGGCCAGCTGCTTGATGCCCAGGCTGATGCGCTCTTTGTCGATATCGACGTCGAGCACCTTCGCCTTGACCACCTGGCCCTTCTCGTACTTCGCCATGGCCAGCTCGCCCGGCTCGTCCCAGGACAGGTCGGACATGTGCACCATGCCGTCGATGTCCGCGGTCAGGCCGATGAACAGGCCGAACTCGGTCATGTTGCGGATCTCGCCCTCGACCACCGAGCCGATCGGATGCTCGTCGACGAACTGCTCCCACGGGTTGCGCTGCACCTGCTTCAGGCCCAGCGAGATGCGGCGCTTGGAGCTGTCGACGTCCAGCACCATCACCTCGACCTCCTGGCTGGTCGCGACGATCTTGCCCGGATGGACGTTCTTCTTCGTCCACGACATCTCGGAGACGTGCACCAGGCCCTCGACCCCCGGCTCCAGCTCCACGAAGGCGCCGTAGTCGGTGATGTTGGTGACGCGGCCGGAGAACTTGGCGCCCGGCGGATACTTCGCCGCCACACCCTCCCACGGATCGGCCTCGAGCTGCTTCATGCCGAGGCTGATGCGCTGGGTCTCGCTGTTGAAGCGGATGACCTGCACCTTCACCTGCTGGCCGATCTGCAGGGCCTCGCTGGGGTGGTTGATGCGGCGCCAAGCGATGTCGGTGACGTGCAGCAGGCCGTCGACGCCGCCCAGGTCCACGAAGGCGCCGTAGTCGGTGATGTTCTTCACCACGCCGTCGAGGATCATGCCTTCCTTCAGGCCCTGGATCAGCTCGCTGCGCTGCTCGGCGCGGGTCTCTTCCAGCACGGCCCGGCGGGAGACGACGATGTTGCCGCGCGCGCGGTCCATCTTCAGGATCTGGAACGGCTGCGGCTGGCCCATCAGCGGGCCGACGTCGCGCACCGGGCGGATGTCCACCTGGCTGCCGGGCAGGAACGCCACGGCGCCGCCGAGATCGACGGTGAAGCCGCCCTTCACGCGCCCGTAGATGGTGCCGTTCACGCGCTGGTTGGCCTCGAACGCCTTCTCCAGGTTGGTCCAGGCTTCCTCGCGCCGCGCCTTCTCGCGCGACAGCACGATGGAGCCGTCACGGTCTTCGTAGCGCTCGACATACAGTTCGATATGGTCGCCGGGCTTCACCTCCGGCGTGGCGCCGGGCGGGCCGAATTCCTTCAGCGCGACACGGCCTTCGCTTTTCAGTCCGACATCGACGATCGCGAATTCGTCGGTGAGCCGGATCACCCGGCCAGTAACGACGGATCCGTCGAAGCCGCTGTCGCGGCCGAGGGTCTCGTCGAGGAGGGAGGCGAAGTCTTCTTCCCGGTTAAGGGTCGCCGTGGCGCTTGATGCCATAGGGTTGGTTTCGTCCTTGGGGCGGCGGAGGACAGGCTTGCTGGCAAGGCCCGCTTCGTCGCAACAATTGCGCGCGTCCATGGGCGCACGACTTGCCCGCGCAGGGCTGCGCAGGCCGAGTTGATGATAATGTCCGAGAGCGGGGAAAGCGTCCCCGACCGATCGGGCGGACAGCCCTCATGGCTGTTCGTGGGGGAGACAGATAAGCGCAGTTGCGCCGGAGTCAAGGCAAACTGTCGCTAACCCGCACCGATCAGGCGGGCTGGGCCAGCTTCGCTTGCAGCAATTCCAGTGCCTTGGCGAACACCGCATCGGCATCCAGCGCCGTCGTGTCCAGTTCGATGGCATCCGCCGCCGGCTTCAGCGGCGCCGCCGCGCGGGCCTGGTCCAGCGCGTCGCGCGTCCGCACGTCCTCGGTCACCGTGGCCAGGTCGGCAGGCACGCCCTTGGCCTGCAGTTCCAGCCAGCGCCGCCGTCCGCGCGCCTCCACGCTCGCGGTCACGAACAATTTGGCCGGCGCCTGCGGGAAGATCACCGTGCCGATGTCGCGGCCATCGAGAACCGCGCCGTGCGCCGTGCCGAAGCCGCGCTGGAAGTCCAGCAGCGCCGCCCGCACGCCGGGGATGGCCGCCACCCGGCTGGCCGCCTCGTCCGCCTGCGGGCCGCGCAGGTCGGTGCGATCGAGATCCTCCGCGCGCAACGCCCGCGCCGCCGCCTCGGCCACCGCGGCATCCCCAGGGTCCCCGCCCGCGTCCAGCACCCGCCGCCCCACGGCCCGGTACAGCAGCCCGGTATCGAGGAAAGGCAGCCCGAAATGGGCGGCCAGCCGGCGCGCCAGCGTGCCCTTCCCGGCCGCGGCCGGACCGTCGATGGCGATGATGAGCGGGGCCGCGCGCACGCCGGTCATGCCGCGCGCAACGCCGGTGCCGCGATCAACCCGTTCATCAGCGCGACGAAGCCGGGGAAGCTGGTGTCGATGAAGCTGGCATCGTCCACGCCCACCGGCGTCTCGGTCGCCAGGCCGAGCACCAGCGCGCTCATCGCCAGGCGGTGGTCCATATAGGTCTTTACCACCGCCCCTCCGGCCGGCGGCTTGCCGCTGCCATGCACCACCAGGTCGTCGCCGACGATCTCCGCCTTCACGCCGTTCTCGGTCAGCAGCGCCGCCGTGGCGGCCAGGCGGTCGCTCTCCTTCACCCGCAGCTCCTTCAGGCCGAGCATGCGCGTGGTGCCGCTGGCGCAGGCCGCCGCCACCGCCAGCACCGGGTATTCGTCGATCATGCTCGGCGCACGATCCCACGGTACCTCCACCCCGCGCAGCGGGCCGTGCCGCACCACCAGGTCGCCCACCGGCTCGCCGCCCTCCATCCGCTCGTTCTCCACGGTCAGGTCGGCGCCCATCTCCCGCAGCGTCGTGAACAGCCCGCAGCGCAGCGGATTGAGGCCCAGCCCCTCGATGCGCAGGCGTGAGCCCGGCACCAGCAGCGCGGCCACGACCGGGAACGCGGCCGAGGACGGGTCGCCCGGCACCGCCACATCGGCCGCCCGCAGATGCGGCTGGCCCTGCAGCGAGATCACGCGCACGCGGCCGGCCTCCTCCACCGTCACCGCGGCGCCGAAATGGCGCAGCATGTTCTCGCTGTGGTCGCGGGTGGCCTCCGGCTCCTCGATGCGGGTGATCCCCGGCGCATTGAGCCCGCACAGCAGCAGCGCCGACTTCACCTGCGCCGACGGCACCGGCACGCGGTATTCCAGCGGCAACGCGTCCCGCGCGCCTTCGATCGCCAGCGGCAGCCTTCCGCCCTCGCGCGTCAGGAACCGCGCGCCGCACATGGCGAGCGGATCGGTGACCCGGCGCATCGGCCGCCGCCGCAGGCTGGCGTCGCCGGTCATCACGCTGAAGAAAGGATGGCTCGCCAGGATGCCCGCCAGCAGCCGCGCGGCGGTGCCGGAATTGCCCATGTCCAGCACGTCCGCGGGCTCGGTCAGCCCGCCCACGCCGCGGCCGGACACGCGCCAGGCGCCGGGCGCGTCCTGCACCACCTCGGCCCCCAGCACGCGCATCGCCGCCGCGGTGCGCAGCACGTCCTCGCCTTCCAGCAGGCCGCTGATGCGCGTCTCGCCGACGGCGAGCGCGCCGAACATCAAAGCACGGTGACTGATCGACTTGTCGCCGGGCATCCGCAGCGTTCCGTTGAGGGGCGAGGCCGGCCGTGCGGCGATGAGCGGCTTGATATCGTGGGTCTGCATGATGCGGGCCGCTTAGCACGGGATTCCGCCATTGACCACGCAGGGTTTGACATGTGGGCGCGGCGGTGGCATGGGGCGCGCCCTCCGGCCAATACCTGGATCCAGGGCGGCCTACCCCTCGCGAGGCGATCGATGGCGAAGCCCGAACTCGGCACCAAACGCGTCTGTGTCTCCTGCGGAGCACGGTTCTACGATCTGGCCAAGCAGCCGGCCCTGTGCCCGAAATGCGGCACCGAGCAGCCGGCCGAGCAGCCGCGCATGCGCCGCGCCGCCGGCAACGTCGCCGACGAGAAGCGCCGCGCCAAGGCCGCCCCCGTCCCCGGACTCGAAGACGCCGACGTCGAGGTCGAGGTGACCGAGGAAGAGGTCGAGGAGGATGTGCTGGAAGACACCTCCGACCTCGAAGACGGCGCCGACGCGATGGTGGAAGTCGAGACCGAGAGCGGCGAAGAAGAGAGATAAGCAAGGCGCAGGCTGCGTCTTTGCCGGGGGCCAGGGGTGAGAACCCCTGGCCTTCGTTATTTCAGCCCCCGGCCCTTGCCAATGACCGCCGCCCCGAACTTCGACCGCAGCGCGTCGATCGCCGCCTGCGCCGCCACCCGGCGCGGCGCCTCGGGATCGGCAAGATCCGGCTGGTCGGCCAGATGGCCGGGCAGCAGCGGCGCGGCGCCGATGCCGATCAGCCGATAGGCGGTCCCGTCCGTCTCGCGCGCCAGCAGGCCGCGTGCCGCCTCGAACAGCAGGTCGGGCAGCCGCGTCGGGCTGGCGAGGCGCTGGGCGCGCGTGCGGATGGCGAAGGCGCTGGTCTTCAGCTTCAGCACCACGCCGCCGGCGCAGAAATCCTCTTTCTTCAGCCGCCCCGCCAGCTTCTCCGCCAGCCGCCAGAGCGGCCGCTCCAGCTCCTCGGCGCGAGAGAGGTCCACGTCGAACGTGGTCTCGGCGCTGATCGACTTGGTCTCCCGCTCCGGGTTCACCCGCCGGTCGTCCTCGCCGCGGGCGCGGCGCACCAGAGCGGGCCCGTCGTCGCCCAGCCGGCGGCGCGCTTCGCGCTCGTCCAGCCCCTGCAGGTGGGCGAGCCTGGTGATCCCCTGCGCCTGCAGCCTGTTCGCCAGCTTCGGCCCGACACCCGGCAGCAGCCGCACCGGCTCGGGGGCCAGGATTTCGCGCGCCTCGGCCCCGATCACGCAGAAGCCGCGCGGCTTGTCGCGCCCGGCCGCGATCTTCGCCATCAGCCGGTTGCGCGCCAGCCCGATCGATACGGTGACGCCCACCTGCGCCTCCACTTCGCGGGCGAAGCGGGCCAGCACGACGGCCGGCGGGGCGCCATGCAGCGCCGCGGTGCCGGCCAGGTCCAGCACCGCCTCGTCGATCGACAGCGGCTGCACCAGCGGCGTCAGCCGGCCCATCAGCGCGCGGACCTGGTGCGACGCCTCGACGTATTTGCTGAAATCCGGGCGGATCACCACCGCGTCGGGGCAGGCCTGCAGCGCCTTGAACATCGGCATGGCGCTGCGCACACCGTAGATGCGCGCGACATAGCACGCCGCCGTCACCACCCCGCGCACCCCGCCGCCCACGATCACCGGCCGGGCCGCAAGCTCCGGCCGGTCGCGCTTCTCGACGCTGGCGTAGAACGCATCGCAGTCCACATGGGCGATATGCAGTGTGAACAGCTCCGCGTGCCGGACGATCCGGCGGCTGCCGCAGGCAGGGCAGACCGGGCCCTCGCCCGGGTCCGCACCGCAATCGCGGCAGAGTGCGGCCATCAGCCGGGCGGCGGCGGCCACAGCCAGGCCGCCCCCCGCACCCCCGACGAGTCGCCGTGCTTGTTCTTCACCACCGGAGTGTGCACGAAATCGGAAAAGACGTGTGGCGCCATCAGCCGGGGCAACTCGGTGTAGAGATGCTCCATGTTGGACAGGCCGCCGCCCAGCACGATCACATGCGGGTCGATCAGGTTGACGATCACGGCCAGCCCGCGCGCCATCCGGTCGGCATGGCGGGCCAGCGCCGCCTGGGCCCGCGCATCGCCGGCGGCGGCCCGGGCGGGAATGTGGGTGGCGTCGCGCGCGCCCGGCCCGTCGGTGTCCATCGCGAGCCCCGGGCCGGCGATCAGCGTCTCCAGGCAGTTGCGGTGGCCGCACCAGCATATCCTGCCCGGCAGCTCCTCAGGCGCCGGCCAGGGCAGCGGCGTGTGGCCCCATTCGCCGGCGATATGGTGGCGGCCGCGCAGCAGCTTGCCGTCGAACACGATGCCGCCGCCGCAGCCGGTGCCGATGATCACGCCGAACACGATGGACTGCCCTGCCGCGGCGCCGTCGGCCGCCTCGCTCAGCGCAAAGCAGTTGGCGTCGTTCTCGACCCGCACCTCGCGCCCCAGGGCGGCGGCGATGTCGCGGTCGAAGGGGTGGCCGTTCAGGGCGATGGTGTTGGCGTTCTTCACCAGGCCCGTCGCCGGACTGATCACGCCGGGGATGCCGATGCCGACGCTGCCCGTCCCACCCATCTCCTGTTCGAGCTGGCGCACCAGGTCGGCCATCCCGCCCACGCTGGCATCGTAGCCCGGCGGCGTCGGCACGCGGCGGCGACCGACCACCATGCCGTCTCGGGTCAGCGCTGCGATCTCGGTCTTGGTGCCGCCCAGGTCGATGCCGATGCGGAAGTCGTATACTTGCTGCATGCGATCAATCTGCCGGTCGGCGGCCGCTTGCTCAAGCGGTGCGACAGGGAACAGGATGGCGGGGAACAGGATTATGCCATGAGCGAAACGCTGCTGGATGTGAAGGGCATGAACTGCCCGCTGCCCGTGCTGCGGGCCAACCGGGCGCTGCGCTCGCTCGCCGCCGGCGAGCGCCTGCGCGTGCTGGCGACGGACCGTGCCGCCGTCGCCGACTTCCAGGCCTTCTGCCGCGAGACCGGCCACGCCCTGCTCGCCTTCAGCGAGGATGGCGGCGTGTTCAGCTTCCTGATCCGCAAGAAGGAAGGATAGGGGGAACCGCCGTGTCCGTGGCCCTGATCACCCATCCGGCCTGCCTGGAGCACGATACCGGCCCCTGGCACCCGGAATGCGCCGACCGTCTGCGCTATGTGCTGCGGGCGCTGGAGGGCGAGGAATTCCTGCCGCTGATCCGCGAGCACGCTCCCGAGGCGACGGTGGAGCAGCTCACCCGCGTGCATCCGGCCGAGTACGTCCACGCGATCCTGGATATCCGCCCCGAACCGGGCGAGCACGTGCCGCTGGATGCCGACACGCTGATGAGCGCCGGGTCGCGCGAGGCGGCGTTGCGCGCGGCCGGCGGGGCGGTGCTGGGGGTGGACGCGGTGATGGAGGGCTGGGCCCGCGCGGCCTTCGTCGCCACGCGCCCGCCCGGCCACCATGCCGAACGCAGCCGGCCGATGGGCTTCTGCCTGTTCTCCAACGCCGCCGTCGCCGCCCGCCACGCCCAGGCGCGCTGGGGGCTGGGCCGCGTCGCCGTGGTCGATTTCGACGTGCATCACGGCAACGGCACCCAGGCCATCTTCGCCGGGGACCCGACGCTGTTCTACGGATCGAGCCACCAGTACCCCTGCTATCCCGGCACCGGCGCCGAGGCGGATCGGGGGGTGGCGGACAATATCGTCAACGCCGCCCTGCCCCCGGGTTCCACCGGAGCCGTGTTCCGCACGGCGTGGGAGGAAAAGATCCTGCCGGCGCTCGATCGATTCGCGCCGGAGCTGCTGATCGTCTCGGCCGGATTCGACGCCCATAAGGCCGATCCGCTGGCCCAGCTTCGCCTGGACACCGCCGATTTCGGCTGGATCACGCGCAAACTGTTGGAATTGGCTGAAACTCGTTGCAAAGGACGGCTGGTTTCGGTGCTCGAGGGCGGATACGACCTCGACGCCCTGGCGGCGTCGGCCGCCTTGCATGTGCGCACCCTGTTGCAAGCTTGACACAGTGCGTGCGTTTTCAGGGTTGGCGCGCCGCTTCCAAGCCGCTATCGACCGCCGCTTGGCGTTACAGATACAGGATACGGAGGTTGCAGCGCATGTCTGGCGCCCGCTCATCGACATCTTCGGTTACAAAAGACCCTGGCCAGAAGCCGCCGGCCGAGCCGGACGTGGCGTCGCTGTCCTTCGAGGACGCGCTCGCCGAGCTGGAAAAGATCGTCCGCAGCCTGGAAGGCGGCCAGCAGAAGCTGGAGGACGCCATCACCGCCTATGAGCGCGGGGCGAAGCTGCGCCAGCACTGCGAAGCGAAGCTGGCCGAGGCGGAACAGCGAGTGCAGGCGATCGTCGCCGCCGCCGACGGCGCATTGTCGCTGCGGCCGTCCGAATGAGCAGCCGCATGTCCCCGGATCTCGCCGCCTCTGAATCCCTCTCCTCCGCGATGGCGCGGATCGCAGCCGAGGTCGAGTCGGCGCTGGAGGTGCTGCTGCCGGCGCCGGAGGGCGGGGAAGCGCGGCTGCTGGCGGCGATGCGCTACGCCACGCTGGGCGGCGGCAAGCGGCTGCGGGCGTTCCTGGTGATGCAGAGCGCCGGGCTGTTCGGGGTGGACCCGGGCTGCGCCGCGCGGGTGGCGGCGTCGGTGGAGATGCTGCACGCCTATTCGCTGGTGCATGACGACCTGCCGGCGATGGACGACGACGACCTGCGCCGGGGCAAGCCCAGCACCCACAAGGCGTTCGACGAGGCCACCGCGATCCTGGCCGGGGACGCGCTGCAGACCCGCGCCTTCGAGGTGCTGGCCGAGCCGGATACCCACTCCAACCCGGAGGCGCGCTGCGAGCTGGTGGCCGCACTCGCACATGCCGCCGGCGCGCGCGGCATGTGCGGCGGCCAGATGATCGACATGCTGGCCGAGGGACGCGAGTTGACGGCCGACGAGATCGCCCGGCTGCAGGCGCTGAAAACCGGCCGGCTGATCCAATATAGCGCGGAGGCCGGGGCGATCCTGGGCCGGGCGCCGGCGCATCAGCGCCATCTTCTGGCCGCCTATGGGCGCGACCTCGGGGCGGCGTTCCAGATCGCCGACGACCTGCTGGATGCGGTGGGCACGACCGAGGAGACCGGCAAGACCGCCGGCAAGGACGCCGCCGCCGGCAAGGCGACGCTGGTGTCGGTGCTGGGCGTGGAGCGGGCGCGGAGGCAGGCGGCGATGCTGGCGGAGCAGGCGGCCGGGCATGTGGAGAGTTTTGGTGAGTCGGCGGCGCTGCTGCGGCAGCTGGTCGCCTATGTGGTATCCCGGCGCAGCTAGGCGCCCGATGTGTCCCTTGGGGTCATCCAAATGAACGCACCCATC
>NZ_JAPDNT010000057.1 GCF_025989185.1 Limobrevibacterium gyesilva | reverse complement strand
CCGCTTCCACACGATCATTCGGTCGAAGGCGAAAGCGGCTCTGGACAGCTGGATCAGCGACGCAGCGGGGAGTCTGCTCTCGTCTTTTGCTGCCGGTATTGCCGCCGAACGGCAGGCAATTGGCGCCGCGGTCACTCAGCCGTGGTCAAACGGGCAAACCGAAGGTCAGATTACTAAACTCAAGCTGATCAAGCGGCAGATGTATGGTCGTGCCAAGCTCGATCTGCTGCGAGCTCGGCTATGCACCGCATGACCCAGCGATCGTCTGCACCGAATGGGCCGTGCTGGCGCCGCTGCTTCCGCCCATTTGGGCTGTCGGGCGACCGCCCACCTGGCCTTTGCGCGAGCTGGTCAACGCCATGTTTTATGTCCTGCGGGGCGGCATTCCGTGGCGGATGCTGCGGCCCTGCTTTCCACCCCGGCAGACCGTCGATGGCTGGTTCGCGACCTGGCGAGACGCTGGCGTTTGGCCGTCGATCAACATCGCCTGGTCATGCCCGACCGCGAGCATGTCGGGCGTGAAGCCAGCCCAAGTGCTGCCGTCATCGACAGTCAGAGCGTGAAAACGACGGAGGCTGGCGGCCCCTGCGGCTATGATGCGGGAAAGAAGATCAAGGGCCGAAAGCGGCACGTCATGGTCGATACTGATGGTCGGGCGCTGACGTTGCAGGTTCATCCAGCGTCCGTGCAGGATCGAGATGGCGCCGTGCCGTTGCTCAAGGCATCGCGTCGCAGCTTTCCCTTCGTGGAACTTGCCTTCGCTGACACCGCCTACGCGGCCGACCGCGTGAAGGACGCGGCTTGCATTGCCATCCAGATAGTCCGGAAAATCCCTGGGCAAGTCGGCTTCGAGGTCCATCCACGCCGATGGGTCGTGGAGCGGTGCTTTGCCGGGTTGGGACGAAATCGGCGGCTGGCCAAGGACTTCGAGGCTTCTATCGCCTCTGCGACAGCCTTCCTCCATGCCGCCTCAGCCATGCTGTTGATCAGATGGCTCGGTCGTTCCGCATGAGTTCAGAGTCAGACTCTCAGTTCAGCTTCTCCGGGACTGTTGTGAATTTTCCATCGCGCAGGATGGTGATAACCGCCACAGGCTGACCGTCCTTGAGCTCCGGGAAGACGCTGACGGCCCGTGATCCCGTGTTCTGCGCGACCGCTTTCTCGGTTGCGGCAATCAGGGGCGTTGAGGCTTTCTGCATTGCCGCCTTCTGGGAGTTGGCAGCCTCGAGATCCTCATCGTCGGTGATCTTCTTCGCCGACGTGACGGCGCCGCTGTCTGGCGCCACAACGACCTCGGTGTAGTCGCCGTCTGACATGGTGTAGATCGACAGCTGGAGCTTTCCGTCCTCGATCTCGAACTTCGCCGAGATCGGCTTCCCTGTCCTCTCGCTCGCCGTCAAGCCCTGCTGCAGTGTCGTCGGGACAGTTTTCAGGGCCGCTGCCAGCGCAGCCTAGTCGGAACCCTCCGCGTTTGCCTGGGGCTGCGCGAAGGCCGAGATTGCGATGGCGATGGCGATGGCGATGGCGCCCAGCCATGTGGATCGCAATGATTTCATAGCCATATTGGCCTCCTTAGCAAGGAAAGTTGGTGTCAGCATTTGCCGTGGCCGATGACGGTCGGATCCTCGGTGGCGAGCCTCGGCAGCATCGTGCACCGGGTCATTGGTCCCTTCCGAGTCGCGTCAGCTCTTCGCGACGTTGACCCTTTCCAGCGCCGCATGCAGACCTAGGGCCAGCTTCATGGCGTCGTCGTGAGCCCAGAAATGAACGAAGAACATCCTGGGCCGCTCGTCGAGCATATGGTTGTGCAGGGCGGTCACCTCGATGCCGTTCTGGCGCAGGGCCTGCAGGACCGGATTCACCTCGCTGGCCAGCAGCACGAAGTCGCCGGTGACGCCCGCCTGGCCGTTACCGATCGGCTCGAAGTTGATGGCGATCGCCGTTCCCATCGACGGAGGCACCGTCATGCCGCCGTCCTCGACGGCGTCGTTGCGCGGAATGCCGAACTGCAGGATGCCGCCGTTGACCGTTCCCTTGTGGCCCAGTGTCTGCTCCAGCTTCGCGGTATCGAGGTCCATCTGGGCTGCTGGCTGCGCGGTCGCGGCGGGCGCGCCGAAGGGGGTCTTGCTGGCGGACAGCGCCTCGTGGAGCGATCCGGCCAACTCGACCGGGTCGCCCCGTCCCGCAACATGCATGTAGAAGGTGGCGGGCTGGGCGCGTAGCAGATGGTTGTGCACGGCGGTGACGGTGACGCCGTCGGCGAGCAGCCTGGTCATCACCGGGTTGATCTCCTGCTCGGTCAGCACCAGGTCGCCCATCACCATCGCCTGGTTGCCCATGGACTTGAAGGCGAGCCAGCCCCCGAGCGCGAAGGTCGGTTTGATCGGAACGCCGTCGAGCGTCACCTGCAGATCGGTGCGCGGCAGCCCGTATTTCCGGACCGCACCCGGCTGGTCGGCGCCCTGCTTTCCGAGCGCCTGGTCGACCTTGCTCCAATCGATCTCGGCGGATATGGCGGGCGACATCGCCAGAAGGGAACCCGCGATTGCAACTGCGAAAGTGCTGCGCATCGAAACTCTCCTTTCACCTCTCGGTCACCGGACGAAGGTCTGCCCACTTGGTGCGTGAGCTTGGGACATCGTCCTCATCATGTTCGCGTCCTCCAATTTCCATGCGCGGTCCGGACGCACCGGGCCGTCACCGGAGGGACCGGATCTCCAGCCGGTCGAAGCGGGTGACGGAGTCCGCCTTGGTCCACAGGGCGACTTTGCCCGAACCGGCGAAGGTCCTGTCCGTCGCCGTGATAAGCTGCCTGCCATCGAACGAGACGGAGAAGCGGTCGCCCTCGGCGCGCAGCGTCAGGGTGTGCCATTCGGCGGACGACACCTTCGCCTGAGCTCCGGCGATCTGCTGCCGTCGGCCGCCCATGACCCTGTAGAGGTTGACGTTGTCCTCCAGCGCGTTGGCGCGCGCGACGTAGTAGTCGTCGGGCCCGCGAAGCCGGACGGCGATGCCGCCGGCGCGGTCCACCCGGCCCTCGACGGCCTTGAAGCGGACGCTGGCCTCCACGTCCTGCGCCGCCAGCGGCTGGTAGACGGCCAGGGGGAACCGATAGTCGGTCGGATCGGCGCTGATCTGTGCGATCGCCTTGCCATGGCTGGCCGTCCGATCTTCGACGACCCTCCAGTCGCCGGGCGGTCCCTGCCCGGTGCGCCACGACCCCAGGAAGTCCGGAGGCAACGGCCCCACCGGGTAACGCGACAGGTCAGGACCGCCCGCTGCGCCTTGCGCCCGGCACACCGCCGGGAGCCAGGGCAACGCGAGCGCGCCAAGGGCGATGTGGCGTCGGTTCATGGCGTAACCCCCACGAGGTGCAGGACGAGCCCCGCCACGGAGCAGGCCAGCAGCGTCGGGATCATCCCCGTCTTGAACCAGAAGATCGCCACCATGGCGGCCGCCGAGAGCGCGAGCGCCCAGGGGTCGAGGCTGGCGAGGACAGGGGCGTCGAAAGACAGGCCCGCCGCGCGCACTCGGTGCGCCTCGTGGAACCAGGTGTGGAGGGCGAACCAGACCGCGAGATTCAGGATCACGCCGACGACCGCGGCGGTGATGGCGGTGAGCGCGCCACTCAGCGCCTTGTTGCCGCGCATCACCTCGATGAATGGCGCGCCGAGAAAGATCCAGAGGAAACAGGGCGTGAAGGTGACCCAGGTGGTCAGCAGGCCGCCAAGCGTCCCGGCCAGCATGGGATGCAGCGCGCCGGGGTCGCGGAAGGCGGCCATGAAGCCCACGAACTGAGTCACCATGATGAGCGGCCCCGGCGTGGTCTCCGCCATGCCGAGGCCGTCCAGCATCTCGCCCGGGCGGAGCCAGCCATAGTGCTCGACCGCCTGCTGCGCGACGTAGGCGAGCACGGCGTAGGCGCCGCCGAAGGTGACCACCGCCATCTGGCTGAAGAACAGGGCGATCTGGCTGAAGGTGTTACCGATCCCGAGCGTGGCGAGCAGGACGGCGACCGGCACGAGCCAGAGCGCGAGCCAGACCGAGGCGGCGCGCAACGCGCCCCCGACGGTCGGGCGCGCGTGGTCGGGCAGCACCTCCCCGAGCAGGCTGTCCGCGTCGGCCACTCCCTTGGCACCGCCGCTGTCGTGTCCACCACCGTCCTTGAACGCGGCGGATCCCGACCGCCCGCCAAGGTAGCCGACCAAACCGGCGGCGAGGACGATGAGCGGGAAAGGCACGTCGAAGAAGAAGATGGCGACGAACGCCGCGGCGGCGCTGCCCACCATCACCCGGTTCCTCAGGGCCCTGGAGCCGACCCGGAACACCGCCTGGAGCACCACGGCCAGCACGGCGGATTTCAGCCCGAAGAACAGTGCGGCGACGACACCGACCTGGCCCCAGCCCGCGTAGACGTAGCTCAGCGCCATGATGGCGAACAGGCCGGGCAGCACGAACAGCGCACCCGCCACGATGCCGCCAACGGTGCGGTGCATCAGCCAGCCGATGTAGGTGGCAAGCTGTTGCGCTTCGGGACCAGGCAGCAGCGTGCAGTAGCTGAGCGCGTGCAGGAAGCGCGCCTCGCCGATCCAGCGCTTCTCGTCGACGATGAGGCGGTGCATGACCGCGATCTGCCCGGCGGGGCCGCCAAAAGAGAGCGCGGCGACGCGCAGCCAGACCCAGAACGCCTCTCGGAAGGAGACACCATGCCAGGCAGCCGCTTGGTGCGGCGCAGGTGCCGCGGTGGTCTCGGTGACGGGACCGGTCTCGCTCAAGGTACGCGCTCTTGCGCGCGCGTGGGCGATGCCGTGGACGGCGTCCAGTTGTGGACCTCCTGCTGGAAGTCGCGGCACCAGGTGTAGAGGGCGTCGTAGATGACCATGTCCTGCTCGAGCATGGCGTGGTCGTCGGGGATGTTAGCGGACAGTCCCATCGAGATGGCGTGCAAGCCGGACGCCTGCGGCGCCAGGTCGTGCCGTGCCGTGTCGGCGCCACGCACGATGAGCGCGAGTTTCTGGAGCGCTGGATCCTTGAGGTCGTAGCGCTTCAGGAACGCGTCGAAGGAGCAGAACTCGCCGTCATGCGCGAAGGGCTCGGCGCCCGGAATGTCGTAGGGCGTCGCGCCGGTTTCCTTGGCGACCGCGAAGACGCGGTCCGTCGGGACGTAGATGAACTCCGCCTCCGGCTCGATGAAGCGCCGGATCAGCCAGGGGCAGGCGATGCGGTCGATCTTCGGGCGTTCGCGCGTGACCCACTTCGTCATCACACGTCTCCTTGGTTGTGTCGCGGGGTGAGCGGGACGGTCGGCCCAGCCATGGCGTGCCAGGCGGTGATGCCGCCCGCGAGCATTCGGGCATCCAGGCCGCGCCGTCGCAGTTCGATGGTCGCCTCGCCGCTGATCTGGAAGCCGTAGACGCAGTAGGCGACCACCGGCTTGCCGCGGGGCAGGTCGTCGGCCCAGTCGGCGATGGCCTCGGGCGCAAGGAAGCGAGCCCCGGGCAGCATGTCGGTGCGCCGGGACAGGTCGTCGGCGAGGCAGACGTCCACGAGGGTGAGGTCCTCGCCACGGTCCAGCGCGCCGCGGAGCTCGGCTGCGGTGATCTTGGGCACGTCGGGGTTCGGCCATGGCGTGCTCGGCAGGTCAGGGTCCAGCGCCCGGCCGTGCCGCGCCTCGATGCGCTCCCAGTGGATGTTGCGCATGAACGCGTCCACGTAGGCGGCCGCCTTGGCGCCGAAATCGAGGGCGTAGGCGTGCTCGTACATGTCGAGCGCCAGCACCGGCACACCGCCCGCCAGGGTGTGGCAGTGGTCAGCCGCCCATTGGTTGGTCAGCCTGCCGAGCCGCTCCGACCAGGTCAGCAGCACCCAGCCCGAGCCGCCCGCGAGCGCCTTGCCCATGGCGGTGAACTCGGCCCGCCAGCGGTCGATCGAGCCGAAGTCGCGCTCCAGCGCCCGGGCCAGTCCGCCGTGTGGCGCGCCAGAGCCGCCGAGTGCGTCGAAATACGCTTCGTGCAGCAGCATGGAGTTGGCGGCGATGAGCCGCTCGCGCCCGAGGCCGTTGAGGTCGAAGACCGGGGCCGCCGACCAGTCCAGGCCCGCAAGCCGTCCCTCGATGGCGTTCAGGCGCCGGACCGCGCCGCCGTAGTTGTTCTCGTAATGGCTGACCAGAAGCCGATCGGACAGGCCGTCGAGCCTGTGCGGCTTGAAGGGCAGCGGCAGGACCTCATAGTCCATTTGGCGCCTCACCCCGTATGATACAGAACTCCATATTCCAATGAGCACCGAGATACAAATGTATCTTTCGTGAGGCCAAGTGTTATACTGCCTTCATGAGACATGCGGAGACCCCCGTGCATGCCGAGACCGCCCGCTGGCTGCTGTTAATCCACCAGCTTCCAGCCAAGCCCGCCTACCTGCGGGTGAAGGTCTGGCGGCGTCTGCAGGCGCTTGGCGCCGTGACGGTGAAGAACTCCGTCTACGTGCTGCCCGCCGGGGAGCAGACCCAGGAGGACTTCGAGTGGCTGCTCAAGGAGATCACCGAGGGCGGCGGCGAGGGCATGATCTGCGACGCCCGCCTCATCGACGGCCTGTCGGACCAGGACGTCCGGGGGCTGTTCAACGCCGCCCGCGCCGAGAACTACGACGCCCTGGCGAAGGAGCTCCGTGCACTGGCGGACGCGCTGTCCGCGGACGGCGCCGGGGGGAGCCAAGCGGAGACCAGGACCAGGTTGACCCGGCTCCAGGCGGAGGTGTCGCGGGTGGCGGCGATCGACTTCTTCGGGGCGGACGGGCGCGAGACTGTCGAGGGACTGCTCGCGGGCACGGAATCCCGGCTACGCGAGGCGGAAACGATGACCGACGACCGGCGCGAGGACGCGGCAGGCGGCGCGCCATCTGGCACGCTCAAAGGGCGCGTCTGGGTGACGCGCCAGGGAGTCTACGTGGACCGGATCGCATCGGCCTGGTTGATCCGCCGCTTCATCGACCCTGAGGCCCGGTTCAAATTCGTCCCTGCCAAGGGCTACGCGCCCGAGCCCGAAGAGCTGCGCTTCGACATGTACGACGGCGAGTACACCCACGAGGGCGACCACTGCACCTTCGAGGTGCTGCTGGCCCGCGCGGGCCTGGACGACCCCGCGCTCGTCGACATCGGCGAGATCGTGCACGACATCGACCTCAAGGACGGTAAGTTCGGGCGCGAGGAGGCCAGCGGCATCGCACGTCTCGTGGAGGGCATCTCGGTGGCCCACAGGGACGACCGGCAGCGCCTCGAGCGCGGTGGCGCTGTCCTGGACGACCTGTATGAGGTGTTTCGCATGAAGCGGGCCTGAGCTGCCGCACTCGGCGCAGGGGGGCAACCGCCTTCCTGACATGAGGGCGCCCCCATGTTGGGCGTCGCCGTCGTCACGATGTCCGCTCTTCCAGTCGGACGGTAGCGTCCGAGCTTGCGTCAGGAGACCGGCGCTTGGTCGGGCCACTCAGTCCGGGCCATCCGGTCAAATTTTCAGCGTCAAGGACTGATCGGCCGCGCGATGCGTCCTTCACACAGGTCAGGCGATGTATCCGCCCCGACCGGAGCGGAGGGCCTCGATGAACAGCTTGGTCGTGGCGGTCGTCCTCGCGGTCGGCACTCTCGCGCTCGGGGCCTGCTCAGGCGACTTCAGGGCATCTAACAGTGGATCGGTGCCAAAGGACAGTGGCGTGGACAGCGCTGGCGGCATGGGCGTGACGGGCGGTGGCTCGGGCATGGGCGGGGGCATGGGCGGCCACAGAGGACGGTGATGGCGAAGAAGCAGTCTGGCAATCGAGCCGCCTAGGGATGTCGCGTAAACGAGGGGGCGGAGATGCGCCGGTTTGTTCTCGCGGCAGGGTTGGCCCTTATTTGTGCTGGCTGCGTTGCACCGCCGCCTGAGCCGCTCATTTCGCAAGCCACGATCACCACGCCTCCGGATAACCCGGCGTGCCGCGACTACACGTTGCAGGCGATCGTGCACGGCGAGCCGCAGACCATCGTGGGGCACGCCTGTCAGCAACCCGACGGCACTTGGAGGATCGTGGAGGCCCCACAGGGCCAGCCCGCCCAATCCATGATGATCTATGCGCCGCCCCCGTATGCCTACTACCCCTACTACGATCCCTGGCTCTGGGAACCGCCAATCGGCCTCAGCGTGGGCGCGTTTGTCTTCGTGGACCGCCACCACCATTTCCACGACTTCCGCCGGTTCCATGAACGCCACGGATTCGCGTCCAGCGGCTTTCATCACGGAATGGAGAACCGGTTCAGGAACGCCGGTTCCGGAGGACGGCATGGGTGAGCGGCAACACTCATTGGCTAGTGCGGCGTGCCGGAGGCCGTGCTTCGCGCGGAACGCCAGCTCCGCTGGGGCACCCCCGGTCTTGCGGCAAAGCGCCCGTTGCGAGCCGGAGTCAAGTTCTGCGGCCCTGCGGAGGCAGGCCGTAAGTGAGCGTCTACCGTGGTGGGATTGGATTCTCCGCGCGCCCGCTTGTAATAGGCTGCAGCAACGCGGATGCCGTTCGCTTTGTGGCCAGATCGGCGCACTATAATCTATCACGGCCAAAAGCGCTGCTGCGGGCCGATTTCGCGTAGTAGCAATAAGTAAGTTCGGAATAATCGTCCGAGTTATTCGTCTCACATACGTTCTTCTGACATCACCCAGGCGGACGCATGCCGCATGAGCGTTCGGCAATCCTGCGCGGAATTTTCGGGAGATGCCAGGGCCGACGAGGCCCGCACTGAGGACGGATGCCGATGCGCAAGGCCCTCGCTGCCGCATTTCTGACGGTTACAATTCTTGCTGGCCCCGCTGCTGCCGAGCGCTTCGAGCGCGGAGGCCATATGGCCTTCGCGCGGCCACCCCTCGCGTTCCATCACCCGGGCTTTTTCCCGCATCCGCGCTTCTTTGCACACCGGCGATTTGCCGACCGCCGCTTCTTCTTTGGCGGGGTATTCATTGGGCCCCCAGTCGTTCCGGTGCCTTATCCACCCTACCCATACTATCCTTATTACTATCCCTATTACCCGCCTTATCCCTACTAAGAACGCCTTTCAAAACCCTTGTACGCTGTTCGGAGCTGATTCATGAAGGGGGATGACTCTACCCCTCGTGCCCGAATCGCTGTGGTCGATCATCGAGCCACTGCTGCCGCCGGCGCCTCCGAAGCCCAAGGGCGGTCGCCCGCCTGTTCCCGCGCGTGCGGCGCTCACCGGCATCCTCTTCGTCCTGCGCACCGGTATCCCATGGGAGATGCTCCCGGCGGAGATGGGGTGTGGCTCGGGCGTGACCTGCTGGCGACGGCTGCGAGATTGGCAAACACTGGGAGTGTGGGACCGTCTGCATCGTGAATTTCTGCGCCAACTGCGAGACGCGGACCGCATCGACTGGAGCCGGGCCTGCATGGACAGTTCGTCCATCGCGGCGAAAAGGGGGGTGCCGCGACAGGCCCCAACCCGACAGATCGGGGCAGACCCGGCACCAAGCGCCACCTGATCACGGATCGTCGTGGCATCCCGCTCGCCTTTATCCTGACCGGTGCCAACGTCCACGACAGCGTGCCCTTCGAAGATCTGCTCGACTCCATTCCGCCCATTGCAGGAAAGCGTGGCCGACCACGACGCAGACCGGCCAAGCTGCACGCCGACAAGGCCTATGATCATCGGCGCTGCCGCCGCGCTTGCCACCGCCGTCAGATCAAGCCCCGCATTGCGCGGCGAGGTATCGAGACCAGCCAAAAGCTCGGCCGTCACAGGTGGGTCATCGAGCGTAGCTTCGCCTGGCTCAACAGGTTCCGAAGACTTACCGTCCGCTACGAACGCCGGCTCGACATCCATCACGCATTCACGTCTCTCGCTTGTTCCCTCATATGCATGCGCGCGTTGCAGGGAAGGTTTTGAAAGGCGTTCTAAGTAGTGTCTCAGTTTGAAAACTCAGGTTGAAACAAGGCCCAGGAGCGGACTCCTCGATCTCCCCGTCGCGATCTTCCCCACCGTTACGGTGTGGCCGATCACGTCGGCAGGGCGCGCTTCTCACCTTTTGTTCCTTTGGGCATCAGACCGTCCCCTCTTTCCGAATGGAGGGCAGTAGCGCCACGGTCAGCAACGCGAACGGGCCGAAGAGAATGCCTAGCCACATCCACGCTTTTACCGATCGACCACGCCTTTCAGCTGTTCGGAATGACAGGCAGGCGGTCACGATGTTCAGTACGACCAGGATGAATGTGACCATGTTCAGGTTCCGAGATTCAGCTAAGCATCATATGCCCGCGGAACAGCGTTTTGTACCCGCGAAATTTGATCCGGCCGGTGGCGCTCAAATTTCAAACTGAGACACTACCGGCCCGGCCAGTCTCCAGCAGGGCATGGGAGACGTCCATCCAGGCCTCGGCGCCGACCTGGAAGGCCAGGCGTCCCTTGTCGGTCAGCGTGTAGGTCTTCCGCTGGCGGCCGGACACGACCTCGTTCTCGACGGTGACGTAGCCGCCTTCCTCGAACTCGCGCAGCGCGGGGTAGATCGTTCCCTCCGTCGGCGAGCAGCAGCCATTGGTGATGCGCTCGACGGCGCGCGTGATGTCGTAGCCGTGCATTGGCTGTTCGAGCAGCACACGCAGGATGAAGAACTTGGACAGCGACATCTTGATGGTGCCCGCCCAATAGGCCCGGCTCGCGTAGTCCGGGCCGGGGCGGGGTACGGGTCCCAGCGTCGTGGCGTTGGGTGACATATCGGTGGGCTATGCGTAGACCCTCGAGGTATCAACTAATCCGGTGCAGTCGAACCGGGCCCACGCCCGTCTTCCTGGGCGCTTCCGGTACAGCCAGGGGCATGGTCGCGGAACCTTCACGACAGCGCGGTCGGTGTCGCATATACCGAAAGCATGGAAACCAGAGAGGCTGCGGAGGCGCTCGGCGCCCTCGCACAAGAGACGAGGCTGGACCTCCTGCGGCTGCTGATTGCCCGCGGACCCTCCGGCATGGCGGCGGGCGAACTGGCGGGCGCGCTGGCGGTCTCGGCGTCCACCCTGTCGTTCCATGTCGGTGCGCTGGAGCGCGCGGGGCTGACCTCCGCGACCCGTCAGGGGCGCAACGTGATCCATGCCGTCCGCATCGCCGCGCTGCGGGAGCTCCTCTCCTTCCTGACCGAGCACTGCTGCGCGGGGCACCCGGAGCTGTGCGGCGACCTCGCCCGGCTGCTGCCGGAGTCGCCGCCCGACGCGATGCGGCCTGCCTTCCACGTACTGTTCCTCTGCACCGGGAATTCGGCGGTAGTGTCCGAGGTCGTGGTGGAAATTCCGACGGCATAACGGTGTAGGCGGAGGTGGTCATCGGATCGGCTGGCTAAGGTGGAGTTGCGAGGCTCTACCCCGAACCGAACGAGGACCCGAT
>NZ_JAPDNT010000056.1 GCF_025989185.1 Limobrevibacterium gyesilva | reverse complement strand
ATCGCTCAACGCGCCGGAGATCCGCGACGAGGCGGCCGAGGCGCTGCGGTCGTTGATCGAGCGCGTCGCCCTGACGCCAGACCCCACGGCCCCGGACGGCTTGGCGGCCGAACTGCACGGTGAGCTGGCGATGATTCTGAAACTGGCGACGTCGGCGGAACCCAGCGGTGGCGGCCGTCGTGGCAGCGGAACTCAGAACGAGAAACTCCCCAGAACGGATGTTCTGGGGAGTCAACTGTCGTTGGTTGCGGGGACACGCTACCGACGTTCCCATCATTCGACCGTTGCCATCTGGCCCTGATGGGAATGACGGCAGCTATTCGGTATTTGCGTCAACGCTTGCAGTCCTCCGCCACGCGAAGCGCGAGCACGAGATTGTGTGTGCAACGCGATGTCTTGTCCACCTGAAACTTTTAATCTTGGGGTCAAGGCTTCGAGTGGTTCTGTCGGTTCTCACGCCATTTCCACGGGACATCCTGAATGGCGGCTGTATAGCTCATGCGGTTTGCAGAATGACGAGCGCGATGCGGGTATTGCGGAGAAAGCGCCTACGGCGTCGGGGCGCTGGAACGTGTTGATTGCGACGGGAACGGTGACGAAGGAAATCGCGGAGTTCATCATGCTCTCGACAGAAGCGATCCGCCGCGTCATGGTTCTTGAAGCCGCGCATACATCGGATGCGGCCCTTGATGCCGCGATGGTCCTGTGCCAGCCGGTTGTTCAAATAGGCGCTGGTCCGGTGCCAGACCTCCCGGCCGAGCGTCGAGCGGATAGCCCTTGGATAGGAGCCGTGCCCGTCCGTCGTCACCCGGTCCGGCGTAAAGCCCCTGGTCGCCGTCGCCGAACGGAAGAACGCCCTGGCCGCCGTCATGTCGCGGGTGTCGCTGAGCATCGTGTCGACGAGGTTTCCGTCACGATCGATCGCGCGATACAGATAACACCAACGGCCCTGGACCTTCAGGTACGTCTCGTCGACATGCCAGCTCCGGCCGGATCGGCGCCGCATGCCGTGACGCCGCCAACGCAGCGCGTCTCCCATGACGGGCAGCAGCTTCGCTTCCCATGTCCGGACGGCTTCGTGGCTGACCGTGAAGCCGCGCAGCAGGAGACTCTCGCTCAGATCCCGCAGCGTCAGCCGATAGCGCAGACGACAGAACACCACGAAGGCGATGATGTCGCTCGGCAGGCAGGTCCGGTTCAGCACCCCGTTGCTGCGCTTGTTGAACTGCTTACCACAATCCCGACACCGGAAGCGGCGATAGCCGCGGGCGGTGACGTCCGGGCGCTCCGTCACCGCCGCCGAGCCACAGCAAGCACAATCCATCCGAACGCCCAATCAGCCTAAATTGGCGGAAATCCTACGGGAGTGGGCCCTTCACTGCCAGACCAGCCCTTTGGCGCGAGATCTGACAGAACCGACCAACAGCGCCGGCACCGTTTTCTTCAGCACGGCCGATCGTTCCAATTTGACCGGCGTCGTGGGCGGCGGTCAGTTCGGTTATAACTGGCAGGTGCAGAACGGTGTGTGGAGACTGGAAGCCAACATTCAGGGCTCCGGTGAAAAGGGCACCCGCAACTTCATTTGTCCAATCGGCGTCTGCACGCCCGCCATCGTCGGCGCTCTCCCGATTCCCGGCCCTGCCGTTCCGGTCTCGCTGACTGAAAAGCTCTTATGGTTCGGAACGGTGCGCGGGCGCGTCGGCGTGCTGGCCACGCCGGCCGCGCTGTTTTATGCGACCGGCGGTCTGGCCTATGGCGAAGTCGCCTCCAACATCTCGGTCGGTCCCCTGAACAGCTTCTCTCCCAACAAGACCAAGGTCGGCTATTCGGTGGGCGCCGGCGTGGAAGGTATGTTCGCCAGAAACTGGACCGCCAGGCTCGAATATCTCTACGTCGATCTCGGCAGCGTATCCGGCAGCCTGGCGACCGCGCTTCCCGCGCTTGGCGGAGGCACCCTTGTCAGCACCTACAGCTCGCGCGTGACCGACAACATCCTTCGCCTCGGCGTGAACTACAAGTTCGGCGGTCCCGGTATCGGGGCGTACTGAACTTCGCTACTCCTCCTGAAAAACTGGCCGGCGGCGACGCCGGCCTTTTGTTTGTCACCCGGCATCAGGGCCGGGGCGTTGCTGCATAATAGGCCGCCAGCCGCTCCATCTCGTCACTGGTGAGCGCTGTCGAAATTGTCCGCATCCGGGCATAGACGTCGTTGTGGCGGGTGTCGTGCGCGAAGGCCTGCAACTGGTTCAGGAGGTACTCCTTGTGCTGTCCGATCAGATTCGGCGTCTCGACGGGAGCGCCGGGGTTGCCGAGATGGCAGGCATTGCAGGCGGCGATGCTGCGCGCCGGGTCGCCGCGCACGGCCAGATTGGCGGCGACCGGGTCCTCGATGGAGCCGTGTTGCAGCGCCTGGCGGCTGGCGTAGTAGACGGCCAGATCGGCAATAGACTGATCGCTCCTATAGGTCGCGACGATGGACATGAGGTAGTTCTTCCGCGCGCCGGACCGGAAGTCGTGCAACTGCTTGTAGATCGCGTAGGCGGTCTGGCCCGACATGTTAGGGAATTGCGGATCGCTCGACAGGCCCTGGGCGCCGTGGCAGGCGTCGCAGACCCGCGACAGCTGGGCGCCGCGCGCGACATTCCCGTTCCGCAGTGCCCCCAGGGTGGCCGGCCCCCAGGATACCTGGGACACCGGAGTTGCTGCGGCCTCGCTGGAGGGTTGCCGGGCGATCGGGGTTCCGGGCTGCACGCCGATCGCACGGCAGATCGCTGACCACGCATCCAGTCCCACGGAAGCTCCCTGCACCACCGGCAGGACGACGAAGCCCAGCACGATGCCTGCGACAAGAACGACACCCACTGCCAACGCAGCGCCGCGACGAAATGTCCGGTCCTCGGCGGCGCGCTGCTCGGGCGTGAGGTCGAGCGGTTCTGTGGCCATCTCGGGCGGCTCCTATCGTATACGCTGCACGATCGCCTGAGGCGCCGGTTCGATGAAGAACTGCGCGATCGGGTAGCCGTAGGCGACCAGCATCAGCACCAGCACCGCGACGTTCCACGAGGTGAATCCGTTCAACATGCCGGGCACCCGACCGGGCGGATAGACGGCTACCGCGTAGGACATCGGCGCCGCAACCGAGACCTCGCCGCGTTGCAGCTTGAAGAGGTTCCATACAAACATCAGCGCGCTGACGACCAGCACCAGCCCGCCGATGACCGAAACGATCACGTACGGCGCCCACGCGGCGACGATGGGATCGGCGTAGTTGAACTCCGCCACCCGCCGCCACTGACCCTGCAGGCCGAGCCAGTGCCAGGGCAGCGTAGTGACCATCATGCCGATGAACCACAGCCAGAGCTGCATGTTCATGGCACGCGCCGACTGCACGGCGCGTCCGGTTAGCGTCGGCCAGATCTCGTAGGCTATCGCGAAATACATGATGACGGTGGTACCACCGAAGATCAGGTGGAAATGCGCCGTGACCCACGAAGTATTATGGATCATGGCATTCATGCCGTAGCTCATGTTCACAATGCCGCCGAGTCCGCCGAACCACAGCATGACGAACGACAAGCCGGTGGCCAGGACCATCGGTCGGTCCCAAGGCAAGGTCCACAGCCAGCCGAACGGCCCGTGTCCCCCGCGCAGCCGGCCGGCGATCTCCAGGGAGGCGCTGATGGTGAAAACGGTCATCAGCGTCGGGATCGTGACCAGGGACGTGAGCACCGTCTGCAGAAACTTGAACCCAGTGCCGTGCTCGGGGTCCATAAACAGGTGGTGGATACCCACCGGCAGGCTGTAGAGGAGGAACAGGATGAAGGCGATCCGCCCCATCGTGTCGCTGTACAACCGCCCACCGGCGGCGCGCGGCGCCAGCGTGTAGAACGCGATGTAGGCCGGCAGCAGCCAGAAATAGACGATCGCGTGCAACGTCCAGCTGAACAAGGTGCGGGACAGGCCGACGTCCACCGTCTCGGTCCAGCCGAGCGCGCCCGGGATCACCTGGAACAGCAGCTCGCACCCCATGCCCACCGTCGTCCACAGCCATAGCATGACGTTGGCGACGGTCGCGAACATCACCAGCGGCACGGCCTCGCCGCGGTTCTCCCGCTTCCACGCTGTCATGGCGAGAATCATCAGCGCGCTCCAGATCCATGACCCGACAACGACAAGAATAATGCCGATGTAATAGGAGGCGGCGACCGAGAGCGGCGGATAGAAAGTGTATAGCACCGAGGCGCGTCCCATCAGGACAGGCACCGCCGCGAGCACGACGCCGACGACGCCCATGCCGAACCCGATCCAGGCGGCCCAGCGCGCCGGCAACGGGCGTTCCAGAGCGGTCACCGCGACGAAGTAGCCGAACCCCATAATGAAGAAGGTCGGCAGCACGTAAGCCATCACGGTGCCGTGCAGCGTCACTGACAAGAAGTAGTTGTGCGGTGTCGAGAAGGGCGCCGGCAACGGGCTGCGCGCCCACATCTGCCAGCCGCCGAGCACCGCCGCGGCCGCGAATGCCACCACCGCGAGCCAGAGATGCGCGAGAACCAGGGGAGCCGTCCGGCGGTCAATGTCGTCAATGCTTCGCACAGGCGACCCTCCCTTGCGCGTCGGGCTTGAATTGGTCCGCCGGCAGCACCTGTACCCGACCCAGCATCGCGCTGTGGCCAAGGCCGCAGAATTCGTGACACGGCATCGGCGTCTCGCCCGGTTGGGTGAACGTCGCGTGCACCTGGGAGACGTAGCCCGGCACGACCATGGTGTTGACGTTGGTGCCGGCGATCAGGAGCCCGTGGATCACGTCGGGGCTCGCGAATCGCAACGTGATCGGCCGGTTCAGCGGCACGGCGACGCATGGCGGCAGGAAGGCGTACTGCGTCGCCACGATCCGCGCGGTGACGCGGCCATCGCCCGACACCTGAGTGCCAAGGTTCTGCTCGGTGAATTCGTCGGAGAGCTGGAGGGTCTTGGGGTCGATACGCTCGACGTTGCTGGGCGGAGAGATATGCAGGGCCAGGGCTGCATAGATGATCAGCCCGAGTATCCCCGCCACCAGCACGCCCATGACGGCGCCCCAGCGCAGCTCGGTGCGCAGGATCTCCTGGTGCGAGCTCGCCATCGGCTAGCCCACCTGACCACGCGGGAGGAACACGAAAAGATAGATGAGGAGCCACGCGAGCATGAGCACCCCGACGGCCGTGCCGGCGAGGGCAACGGCACCCCGGGGGACCACCCCCAGCACCGACTCCAGCTGGTCCGACTTGTTCCCTTCAATCATCGGGTCCGCACTCCCTCCGCTGCGTTGTGCCCGCTCACTGGCCCGCCCTGGACGCGGCGATGTCCGCCACAGTGACCTTGGCCGCCGCCGGGTCGCCGAACTGCGTCAGTACAAAATTCGCCAGCGTGGCGAGCTCCGCATCGCTCAGGCCGCCCGGCATTCCGACCGAGCCGTCGAAGCCGGGCATGAAGACGACTCCCGTGGCCGCCGTCGTGCGCTGCACGCCGTTCAGCAGCACGGCGATCAGGTTCGACGGGTCGCGATGGCCGGTCGTGGTGTTGTGATAAAGCGAGGGGAAGTAGCCGTCGCCCGCGCCGGTGGCGCCGTGGCAACTCGCGCAGGAGGTATTGTAGAGTACGGCGCCGCCCTGCTCGGCGCTGAGATGCGCGGGCATGATCCCGCGCGGCACGAGTTCCGGCGCCAGCGGCTTGCCGCGCGCCGAAGCGGCGATCTGATCGGCGGGGTCGCGGACCGGCGGCTGGCTCGCGAGCCATGCCGCAAGCGCCTCCACCGCCGCCGCCATCGGGCCAGCTGCCTGCGCCCGGTCGGGCGCCGCCCCGTTGCGGAGATACTCGACGACACCGGCGCGCGACCAAGCGCCGATGCCGCTCACCGGACCGGGCGTGATGTTGGGGGCAAGCCACGCCCCGACCTTGTTGCCGGATAGCGCCGGCCCTTTTTCCGGAGAGGAGAGTGGCAGCCGACGCAGCCGTGTGAGCCCGCCACCGCCTGCCCCTGCGCCTCCGCCGCCTCTGCCGCGGCCGACGTTGCGGCGCGGGCGGGGGAATCCGGGAAGGACCAGCAACAGAGTGGCAACGACAGTCGAGCCGCACGCTGCGGCTACAAGGCAGGAAGCGGTGCGCATCGACGCCGGCCGCACAACTCTACCCGCCGGCATCGCCGCGACGTGGCAGATCAAGGCCTGATCCTGATGGGCGTAACCTGGCTTCATGGCGAGAGGTCCCCATGGAGATCTCGAACGTCGCGTCGAAGGCATCCGCTTTGGGCGCACCGATTGAGAACATGGCAACCGGATGATTGCGGGTCGCGTCCTCCTGCCGGTCTTGCGCGGTCGAAAACTGTGTCAGATCTCTCGGCGGGCGCGCAGCTTGCCGGGTGGTGGCGCGAAATCGGGCGCGTCCATCGTCAACGTGGCCTGCTCCGCCGGATCGGTCTGCAGAAGAACCCGATTGAGAGGTGTCGACAACATGCCGCCTCCATAGTCCTGCAATCGTCTTGGAGCGTCAGGAGTCTTGGAGCGTCAGGTCACCGGGAGAGTCAGGTTTCTCGAACTTCAGTCGGGCGTAACTCATCTTCGATATGAGAGCATTCGGAGAACATCGTGGGCGCGCGCAGCGTGCGGTACTATAGATCAGAACATCGCCGCGGCATTGCCACAATCGTGCAAGTCCTCGTGATCGTCGAATGACGGGTGGTTCGAGTTCGACCGCGGCGGTGCCATCCCCGGCACCGATCCAGCCGGCAGCCGTCAGGTTTGGCGGTGGAATTCCCGGTCGTGAGGGACGCGGCGCTTCCGCGGGAAGGAACCGGCTGCCCATCGCTGTTCAATCCGGCGCTGGAATTCAAGAAGGATCGCGCTCATGGCTGCTCCTTGCTGTTCAGAGCTGCCCCCATTGCGACCCAACGCAGAGAGTTGTCAAAAGGTCGTGCAATTCTAGGATATGCACGACATCGCGCCGATGAGAGGCGTGTGACAGCCGGCCGCCGTGATATGATGCAAACTGATAGACCGGTTGGAGAGACCCAGCGCGATCCTGTTCAGCGGCAGCGAAACCCATTCACGGTCGGCCCTCAAAGCCATCAGCTGGCGAATCCTTGGGACCCTCGACACCTTCGCGATCAGCTGGTTCATGACCGGCAAGGTCGGGCTTTCCTAAATCCTGTTTCACAATAATGTGTAAGGAGGGGCGCTGCAACCAAAGGGGCAATGGAACATGGACATCAGACGTAGATATAACATGGACATCAAGCGTAGATATTTCGTCAAGGGGTGCGCAGCGGCCTCTGTCCTGTTGCTGCCGGGCATCGCCAGCGCCGCGAAGGGCGAGAACGCGAACAACGCACCGGCCACAGGTGCCGATTCGCACATCGAGAAATCGATCAAGGCGAGCTTCGGCGGTGGCTTCTCGGTACGGTCTCATACCCGATCAGACGGACTGACCTACGCCGACATCGAACATTTTGGCAATCGGTACGAGGTCGCCTCTGCAGACTTGCTGGACTGGAAGATCGTTGGGTCCTCTCTGAGCAACCCGGGCTTCGCATCTCCTTCCGTCAGCAGATTGTCGATTTCTATGGTGTGAGAACACTTGGATATTGGTGGCTGAGGTGCCCCTTCCGCGCCGAATTAATAACAGCAATTTGTAGAAGGGATGAGCCGTGTCCGAGAAGATCGAGAGCATTCGCATCCACCCCGGTATCGGCATTGCGCGCTTGGGGGACAGTGACGAGTTTTACATCGGTCCCGAAGCGCCGGGGGTCGTGGTCGATCCGGGCGGTAGCGATGGACCGGGGCCGAACGGTGGAACCTACCGCGACAGCGGGGCGCGATTGAAACGCCAGGCGCAGCGGTACCGGGTGTATGCCTACGATGCCAACGACAAGGTCGTCGCGGAGCTCACGTCGGATTCGGGCCTGGTCCAATCCGTGCGCTGGCGGGTCCATGTCAGGAACATGAAAGCGGCGAATTATGCGTTTCAGGGTGCGTATCTGTTTGACCCGGACAAGTTGCGAAACCCGTCCATCCAGCCCGGGAAGAAGCCGATCGAACGTGATAAGCTAATCATCGATCCCGGTGTGCATACGATCGCCTCCGGGCAGGCCGGACCGGTCGTCATGAAGGGTGATGTTTTCACTGGCATTGAAAAAGGTTCGTTGCCGGGCGAATTGCGTTTCGAGGGTTTCACGCCGAAGGACCCTTCGAAAGAAGTTGAAGTCACTTATAAAGCCGCCAAGGATATCGAACTGGGGGAGCTTCGCCTCGATTCCAAGGACCGTCTGCTGTTCGTTCCCGGGCGCGGGAAAGGCGAATGCGTCACGACACCCAAGGTGGCGTTGTCGAACCCGAGTGAAACAATCACCCCTCCGAACGGCCCGGAGAACGGTAAAAACCCACTGACGAACCAATTTGCCTATTTCAACGTTCCAGGCTGGTGGGACGATACCTGCGGTGGCGAAATCGACGTCACGGTCACGCTCAAGGACGGCACTGTCTTGAGTACACGCGACAACGTGAAATCGGTAACGGACGAAGGCACGAGGAATCCGCGTGCAGGGGCATGGATCGTCACCGCACCACCGAAGTTTGCACCCCACATGTACCACGTGGTGTCCATTCTGGATCGCGTCTATGAGGCTTTTCCTGAGGCTTACCCCTACGCCGGGCAGAAGACGAATTTCTACCGCGATGTCTATCCGGTCTTCGCCAACGCGGTTAACTACGGTTGGGTGAGCGCCGAGGCGGCGGGCGTCACGCCCGAGATAAAGGACATCGCCCATGGCCCGAGGCAGCCGGGCAACTTGCTCAGCCCCGAGTACATGTCGGCGTTGGCCGATCCACTCGACAAAAGCAAGCCGATAAGACAGATGGTCTATGATCTGATGCGGCGTGCGCCCGGAAAGCACGGACGGCTGGTCGATTCGTTGCTACCCGTCCCTCCGCAGCGGCCAACCAGTTGGAAGAGCGAAGAGTTCAAACGCTCCGAGGAAGACTTCAAGATGCCCAAGCTGTGGGGCTCGGGGGGCAAGCCCCTACAGAATCAGCAGTTGGGCAACAATCTCCCGGACCAATTCTTGAGCCTGACCGACTGGCAGTTGAATCATTTGAAGTACTGGGCAGACGGAAATTTTGAGGTCGGTGTCCCGCAAAAACCCGTATCCCTGGAGCAATTGCCGTTGACCGAACAGCCGCATGCACTCGACAGCTCGGCGCTCGAACCGACCATCGGTGGTGGCTTTCACCCGGGTATAGAATTCCCCTACTTGATCCTCTATCGGGAGAATTTCGCCGAGGCGTTTCGCGTGAACAAAGACATCGAGCCTGGCTCGCTCGCTGCCTATATGTCGAGCCCGTGGCAGGGCGACTTCTGGTCGTGTAACGTGGCATGGTGGCCAACACAACGGCCAGATATCGTTTTCGAGTACGATAAAAAGAGCCAGACGAGAACCTATAAGGAGTGGTTCCGCGGATACGATGCTAACGGCGAACCGCTATCGTCCACCGATGGTTACAACCAGATGGCGTATGCTTGGTCGAAACTGGGGATGGTGCTCCCAATCAAGACCGAGGACGGCGGTTTCTTGAAAGACAACGGCGAGACCGTGTTCGTCGAACAAGAGCGTGATCCGGCACTGAACCGGCCGCCCGCCAAAGGCAAATAATTCGTGCCATCGACCCGACACGACGGGACCAATACAACATGGGACGTTGTTATCGTCGGCGCCGGACCGGCGGGAGCCGCAACCGCGATCACGCTGGCCAAGTACGGCCAACGTGTGCTGTTGGTGGAGGAGCGGGTATCCACTAGCTTCAAGCTGGGCGAGTCGCTGCCGCCGACCTCTATCGGTCTAGTCAAGCACTTCCTGGGAGACCCTGAGGGTCCAGAACAGAATCTTCCAGGCCTTTTCAGAACGGCTGGCAACGTTTCGCTATGGGCGACCGAGCAGGCGGATGTCGCGGACTTTTTCTTCACGCTGACCGGCTTCGGCCTGTGCGTCGAACGATTGGCTTTCGATGAGGCCCTGCGGTCGAATGCGGTTGCAGCCGGTGCAACCTTGCTCAAGGGCGTCCGCTTCCAATCCTGCGCACGTATCGCTGACCGTTCTTTCAATTGGCAACTGAGGCTAACCTCGGAAACGCGGACACGACAGTATCGCGCACGCTATCTGGTCGACTGTTCCGGTCGGCGGGCGGTCGTGGCCAGGACGCTCGGTGTCCAGACCGTCCACAACGACGACCGGTTGTTCGCCTATGCACAATGGTTTTCCCGCATCGGCGACGATGATGACCGCTATACCCGGATCGAGGCCGCGCCACACGGCTGGTGGTATAGCAACCGCTTGCCAAGCACTGAAGGCAATGAAACCAAGCGATTGGTGGTTTTGCACACCGACAAGGACCTGCCGGCGGCGAGAATGGCTGCGTGTCGGCAAGGCTTCGATCAGCTGCTGGACGACTCGACGCATATCGCGCCATTGCTCAAAGCTAGGGGCTATCGCCCCTGCGGGACAATCCGAGGCGCACCGGCCAACAGCCAGCGATTACGGGACTTCTGCGGTGACGCTTGGATGGCGGTGGGCGATGCGGCGCAAGCATACGATCCGCTGTCGTCGCAAGGTATCGACAAGGCGCTTAGGACGGCCAGCCACGCCGGACACATGATCCATTACGCGTTGACAGACTGTCCGCAGGGCACGGCGGGATTGGACAGCCGCAATGCGTACGTCCATCGATACGATGAGCAACAGCGCCAACTCTGGCAAGCGTACTTGTCGCAACGAGATTTCTATTATGGCATCCAGCCCCGCTGGTCTGATCAGCCGTTCTGGCAACGTCGGCGGCAGTTGGCGAATGAAGCTAACCCGGATTATGCATGAGGCGAAGGTTTTGCGGAGCCGCTGTGGCTGGGCAGCGGTTTACGCGCCCGATGCGGGGGCGTTTGGTTAGGCGCGGTGGTGGCTGGGCGTTAGGGTTGATTGGATCGGGGCGGTTCGGGGGCGGCGGCCCCGTTGCTCAGATGGTCAGATGGGACATGCGCGTCAGCGCCAGGACGAAGATGGCCTGATCCGGTGTGGCCCGCGGCAGGTGCAGGCGTACGCAGCGCTTCAGCACCTCAAGCCGTGCCGCCAGCTTGAGCAGGCGCAGCCGCAGTGTGTCGAACTGGGCGACCCGCCAGGACGAGCGGCGCGGCATCAGCGCCCGCAGGCTCCACATCAGCGTATCCATCCGACGATGGCCGCGGAGACGGGTTGGTTATGCTGCTGCGGCGTTGGTTTGGTCGAGATATCGCCAGTTCCACGGTAGCAACTCATGCAGACGCGACGCGGGGTGGTCTGCGATACGGCGCAGGACGTCGGCCAGCCAAGCGCGGGGATCGACGCCGTTCAGCTGGGCAGTGACGATGAGCG
>NZ_JAPDNT010000055.1 GCF_025989185.1 Limobrevibacterium gyesilva | reverse complement strand
CGCGCGGTGGCCGGCGGTGCCTCCGCCCGCATGGCGGCGGCCGAGCCGGCGCCCGCGCAAGCGCCCGGCCCGCGCCTGGCGAGCCTGCGCGATGTCGCGGCCCTGGTGGCCGAGCAGCGCGAGCCGACCTTGCACGGCCACCTCGTCCATTCCGTGCATCTCGTCCGTTTCGCCCCCCCGGTGATCGAGCTGCGGCCGGAGCCGGACGCGCCGCGCGACCTCGCCGCCCGCGTCGCCGCCATCCTGCAGGAGGCGACAGGCACGCGCTGGACCATCGCGCTGTCCACCGCCCAGGGCGAGCCGACTCTGGCCGAGCAGGGCGTGGCCGCCGACACCGCCCGCCGCAATGCCGCCGCCGAGCACCCGCTGGTGCGCGCCATCCTTGACACCTTCCCCGGCGCCCGTATCGAAGCGGTGCACGACAGCCGCACCGACGCCTACGGCCTGCTCGCCGAGCCGACGCTCGGCGGCGAGGCGGATGTCATCGCCGGTGGCGATGACGACATGCCCGAATTTGCCCCCGTCGACGCCGCGTTCGTCGACGATCCATCCGACTTCTGGGAGAACCAGTCATGAAGAATATCGCCGGCCTGATGAAGCAGGCTTCCCAGATGCAGAAGAAGATGGAGGAGATGCAGGCCGCGCTGGAAGCGATGACGCTCGACGGCAGCGCCGGCGCCGGCATGGTCAGCGTCACCCTCAACGGCAAGGGCGAGCTGAAGGGCGTGCGCATCGACCCGAAGCTCGCCGACCCCGCGGAAATGGAGATGCTGCAGGATCTGCTGGTGGCCGCGCATGCCGACGCCAAGCGCAAGATCGAGGCCGCCGCGGCGGCGGAAATGCAGAAGGTCACCGGCGGCCTGAACCTGCCGCCCGGAATGAAGCTGCCGTTCTGAAAGAGCGCCCATGGGCGGGCCGGAAATCGAGCGCCTGATCGGCCTGCTGGCGAAGCTCCCTGGCTTCGGGCCGCGCAGCGCCCGCCGCGCCGCCCTGCGCCTGCTGCAGCAACCCGAGTCGCGCATGCTGCCGCTGGCGGTCGCCATGGCCGAGGCCGCGCGGGCGGTGAAATCGTGCAGCCTCTGCGGCAATCTCGACAGCGCCGACCCCTGCAGCATCTGCAGCGACCCGCATCGCGACCGCAGCCTGATCTGCGTGGTCGAAGGCGTGGGCGACCTGTGGGCGCTGGAGCGGGCGCATGTGCATCGCGGCCTGTATCACGTGCTCGGCGGCACGCTGTCCGCGCTGGCCGGCACCGGCCCGGACGACCTCAATGTGCCGAGCCTACTGGCCCGCGTGCATGAAGGCGGCGTGTCCGAGGTGATCCTCGCCCTCGGCGCCACCGTGGACGGCGCCACCACCACGCATTGGCTCACCGAGAAGCTCAAGCCCCTCGGCGTCACCGTCAGCCGCGTCGGCCAGGGCGTTCCCATGGGCGGCGCGCTCGACGTGCTGGACGACGGCACCCTGGCGGCGGCGTTGCGGGCCCGCCGGCCGTTCTGACGACGAGCCCGCGAGGCGGCTTCCTACATTTCCGGCAGCATCCGCTGCAGCACGCCGTCGCGGCGGACGTAGTGGTGGAACAGGGCGGCGGCGGCATGGGCGCCGGCGACGATCAGGATCAGGTTGGCAACGAGTCCGTGCAGGCTGCGCGTCTCGCGCGCCAGTGCGGTGTTGGCGGGATCGAAGGGCGGGATGCTGAACAGGTTGAAGATGCTGTCGCCGCGCGTCCAGGCGGTGGCGAGGCCCAGCGCCACTTCGGCGATCATCAGCGCATACAGCGCATAATGCGCGGCGTGGGACAGGACGTTCAGCAGGCCAGTGTCGGATGGCGGCAGGGTGCGGCCGTCGCGCAGGCGCCACAGGATGCGCGTGACCAGAACGAATCCGAGGGCCACGCCCAGCACGATATGCACCGAACGCACATGCACGCGCATGTCGGAGTCGCGCGGAAAGACGTCGATGATTTGCGCGAGTCCCCATAGCAGCACGATCAGCCCTGCTGTCAGCCAGTGCAGCACGATGGTTTTCTGGTCATAGCGCAGGAAGGCCGTCTGCATCCGGGTCATGTTTGCATCCATGTTGGGCAACGAGCCGGCCCAGTTAACGGGCGGAGTGCTCGGACAGCAAATTTATTCCCGGTAATTCAAATCAATTCGTTCGCATCAACTGCTGCCGATCAGGATGCCCGTCGCGAACACCAGGGCGCCGCCGAAGCCCACCTGCATGGCCGCGGACACCGGCGGCGTGTCCATGTATTTCCAGCGGATCCAGGTGATGACTGCCAGTTCCGCGATCACGACGGCGATCGCCAGGATCGTTGCGGTCATGAAGTTCGGGATCAGGAATGGCAGCGTGTGGCCGACACCGCCCAGCGTGGTCATCACCCCGCAGATCGCGCCACGCAGCCACGGCGCGCCGCGGCCGGTCAGGCTGCCGTTGTCGGACAGTGCCTCGGCAAAGCCCATGGAGATGCCTGCGCCGATCGAGGCAGCCATGCCCACCAGGAATGCGTCCCACGAATTGCCCGTGGCGAAAGCAGCGGCGAACACCGGCGCGAGGGTGGAGACGGAGCCGTCCATCAACCCGGCGAGACCGGGCTGGATGAAACGCAGGACGAACAAGCGTCGCGCCGACTCGTCTTCCTGCGCGCGCACGTTCTCAGGCAGGTTCTCGCGCATCAGTTGCGCGGCGATGTGCTCGTGTCCCACCTCGGCTTCCGCGAGGTCGCCCAACAGCTTGCGGATCGAGGCATCGGTGCTGCGGCTGGCGGCCTGGCGGTAGAAACGGGCGGTTTCCAGCTCCATCAGTTCGGCCTGGCGGCGTACCGTCTCCAGCCCCAATGGCTGCAACTGCCACACCGGCTTGCGGCTGACGAAGCCGCGCACGTCCTGGCGGCGGATCAGCGGGATATGCTCGCCGAATTTCTGCCGGTACAGGTCGATCAGCCGGCGCCGGTGCTCGCCTTCCTCCGCGGCCATTTCGGTGAACACATTGGCGCTGGCCGGATAGTCGGCGCGCAGGCCCTCGGCGAAGTCGGCGTAGATGCGACCGTCCTCCTCCTCGCTGGCGATGGCCAGCGCGAGGATCTCCTTCTCGGTCAGCTCGTCGAAATTGCGCATCTGCTCCACCTCGCGCTGCACACCCGCGTGAAGCGGGCGATACGACAGTCGTCAGGCCCGGCGGCGGCCCGCCAGGGCATTCATCGGCCGGCGCGGACTATGGCGTTCGCAAGTGCAACGATCAAGACGAAGTCGAAATAATGAGAATGCGTCGCAACTACATCGCAAGTCTATAATCGGCTTCCGGGATGCCCGGGCGGCGGCCGGCGACGATATCGGCCAGCAGGCGCGCGCTGCCCGCCGACAGCGTGAAGCCCAGCGAGCCATGGCCCAGGTTCAACATCAGGTTGTCCAGCCGCGTCCGTCCGATCACCGGCTTGTCGGTGGGCGTGGCCGGGCGCAGGCCGGACCAGGGCCGCACGTCATCGAGCGAGCAGGTGCCGGGGAACGTCTCCTCCAGCGTCTGCGCCAGGGTGGCGATGCGGTCGGGGCGCAGTTCGGTCTTCGCCGCGCCCACTTCGGCGAAGCCGGCGACGCGGATCGAGTCGCCCAGGGGGGCGTAGACGGTCTTGCGGTGGATGTCGGTGATGCTGCGCACCGGCGCCCTGTTGCCGTTGCGCACCTGTGCGGTAATGGAATAGCCGCGAATCGGCTGCACCCGCAGGCGCAGGCCGGCGTCGCGCCCCAGCACGCGGCTGGCAACCCCGGCGGCCAGCACATACAGGTCGGCCTCCATCACGCCCTTGTCGGTGCGCAGGCCGGTCACGCGCCCGTTCGCGGTCACGATCTGCTGAACTTCGGTGCCCAGCGCGCACTGCACGCGCGGCGACAGCACGCGTTGCAGTTCCTGGCACAGCATGTGGCAGTCGCCGACTTCTTCCGATGGCGTATAGATGCCGCCCACGAGCCGGTGCCTGATCGATTCCAGGCCGGGCTCCAGCGCCAGGCAGTCCTGCGCGGTCAGCGCCTGCTGCTCGCAGCCCATGGCGGCCTGCAGCCGCAACTGCGCCTCGGCATCCACCATGCCCTCGCGGGAGGATTGCACCACCAGCTTGCCGTTGCGCCGGTGCAGGAACTCCATCGGCGTGCGCGCGAGCATCTCATGCAGCGCATCGCGGCTGTGGAACGACAGCGCCAGCATCTGCGCAGTGGTCGCGGCGGCGGTGTGCGCGTTGCAGGCGCGCAGGAATTCCGCGAGCCACAGCCACTGGCCGGGATCGGCCGACGGCACGAAACGGATCGGGCTGCCCTTCTCCAGCAGGTATTTCGGCAGGCTGCGCAGCACCGCAGGCGAGGCCATCGGCGCCACATAACTGAAAGAGAGCTGCGCGCCGTTGGCGAAGCTGGTGCCCTGGCCCACCGCGGCCGCGCGGTCCAGCACCGTCACCTCATGCCCATCCTGCGCCAGCCACCACGCGGTGGTCATGCCGACAATGCCGGCGCCGAGGACGATGATTTTCACGTGACGGCACTCCCGGAAGGATCAGGTGCCGCATTTCCGCATGACCCGCGCCGATAGACAACAGATCCTGCGGAAAGCCACCCGTGATTCAGGCCGGCGCGAAGCCCCCGTCCTTGCCGAGCAGCTCCAGGATGCCGCTGCGGATGTCGAAATACGCGCCATGCAGGTGCAGCCGGCCGTCGCGTACGCGCTGGGCGATCCAGGGGAACGTCTTCAGGTTCGCCAGCGTGAGCTTGACGGCTTCGTATTCGCAGGCCTGCTGCGCCTGGTCCACCGCCGTGCATGTCAGCACCCGGTCGCGCGCCGGCGCCGCGATCTGGATCCAGTCACTGACGAAATCCGAGGTCGGGTCCCGATATCCCCTGAGCAGCGCGTGGATGCCGCCGCACATGGCGTGGCCCATCACGATCAGGTCCGGCACCTCCAGCACACACACGCCGAACTCCAGCGCGGCGCTGGTGCCATGATAGTTGGCGTCCGGCATGTAGGGCGGCACGAGGTTGGCGACGTTGCGGACGACGAACATCTCGCCGGGCGCCGCGTCGAACACCATGGTCGGGTCGACGCGGCTGTCGGAACAGGCGAGCACCAAGGCGCGCGGTCGCTGTCCCTCGCGGGCCAGCTTCTCGAACAGCGCCCGCCGGTCCGGCCAGGTTGTTCCGCGGAAGTGCCTGTAGCCCTCAATAAGCTTGTCCATGATCACCTCAATGCCGGAAATGGCGCATGCCGGTGAACACCATGGCGATGCCGCCGGCGTCCGCGGCGGCGATCACCTCGGCATCGCGCATCGACCCGCCAGGCTGGATCACCGCGGTCGCGCCGGCGGCCACCGCCGCTTCCAGCCCGTCGGCGAACGGGAAGAACGCGTCGGAGGCGACCACGCTGCCCTGGGTGAGTGGCGCGTCGAGCCCCGCGGCCTTTGCTGCCTCGCCGCTTTTCCACGCGGCGATGCGCGCGGAATCGACCCGGCTCATCTGCCCGGCGCCGATGCCCACGCTGGCGCCGCCCTTGGCATAGACGATGGCGTTGGACTTCACGTGCTTGCAGACGCGGAAGGCGAAGACGAGGTCATCGAGTTCGGCGGCCGTGGGCGCGCGCTTCGTCACCACTTTCAGCGCCTCGCGGGACACCCGGCCGGCATCGCGCGTCTGCGCCAGGAAGCCGCCGGCGACGCTGCGGACGGTCAGTCCGGGCGCCGCCGGATCGGGCAACGCGCCGGTCAGCAGCAGCCGCAGATTCTTCTTGCGCGCCAGGATCGCCTGCGCGCCCGCGGTCGCGTCCGGCGCCACGATCACCTCGGTGAAGATCGCCGCGATCTTCTCGGCCGCCGCCTCGTCCAGCGTGCGGTTCAATGCGACGATGCCGCCGAAGGCCGAGACCGGGTCGCAGCGCAACGCCAGATCCCACGCCGCCGCCACCGAGTCCGCCGAGGCCACGCCGCACGGATTGGCGTGCTTCACGATCACCACGCTCGGCGCGTCGAACTCGGCTACCGCTTCGAACGCGGCGTCGGTGTCGTTGAGGTTGTTGTAGGACAGCTCCTTGCCCTGCACCTGCCGCGCCGTCGCCACGCCGGGCCGGGTGCCGGTGACGTAGAACGCCGCCGCCTGATGCGGGTTCTCGCCGTAGCGCAGCGCCTGGCGCCGCGTGCCCGCGACGGTCATGCGGGTGGGGAAGGTCTCGCCGCGCTGCTCGGCGAACCAGGCGGAGATGGCGGCGTCGTAGGCGGCGGTGCGGGCATAGGCCTCGCCTGCCAGCCGCCGGCGCAGCGCCGATGACGTGCCGCCCTGGGCTTCGATCTCGGCCAGCACCGCTTCGTATTGCGCCGCCTCGGTCAGCACGGCGACGAAATCGTGGTTCTTGGCGGCGGCGCGGATCAGGGCCGGACCGCCGATGTCGATGTTCTCCACGCAATCGTCGAACGCGGCGCCGCGGGCCACCGTCGCCTCGAACGGATAGAGGTTCACCGCCACCAGATCGATCGGCGCGATGGCGTGCTGCTCCATCTGCGCCACGTGCTCCGGCAGGTCGCGGCGGCCGAGGATGCCGCCGTGGATCTGCGGCACCAGGGTCTTCACCCGGCCGTCGAGGATCTCCGGGAAGCCGGTGTGCTCCGACACCTCCACCACCGGGATGCCGGCATCGCGCAGCGCCTTCGCCGAGCCGCCGGTGGACAGGATCTCGACCCCCCGCGCCGCCAGCGCCTGGGCGAACGCCACCAGGCCGGTCTTGTCGGAAACGGAGATCAGCGCGCGGCGGATCTGGACGATGTCGGTCATGATGCCACCCGGATTCGGAAAGGAAGGGGCCAAGCCCGGCGCGGGATAGACCTACAGGCCCAGCAGGTCCAGCGTGCGCGCCACAACCCTGCCCTCGTCGTAATGTTCGAGCGCCCGCGTCCGGCCCGCCGCCCCCATGCGCGCCCGCAATCCGGGATCCGCCGCCAGCCGCCGCAGCGCCGCCGCCAGCTCCGGCACGCGCATCGGCGGCACCAGCAGGCCGGTCTCGCCGTCCACCACCTGCTCGCGCGGCCCTCGGATATTGGTGGCGATTACCGGCAGGCCGGTCAGCATCGCCTCGATCACCGACATCGGCAGTCCTTCGAAATGGCTGGGCAACGCGAAGATGTCGGAAGCGGCCAGGATCGCCGGAATGTCCTCGCGATAGCGCAGCCGGCGCAGTCGCTCGCCCAGGCCGGCAGCGGCGAAATACGGCTCCAGGTCCTCGCCGTGATCGGACTCCAGTCGCTCACCGACCACCCACAATTCCGCGTCCACGTCGCGCATCGCCGCCAGCAGTTCGGGATGACCCTTGTGGCGCACCAGGCGGGACACGGCGACCACCACCACCCGGTCCTCGGGCACGCCCAGCTCCGCCCGGATCGCCGCCCGCGCCTGCGGGTCCGGGTGGAACCGCGCCGGATCGCGCCCGTTGCCGATGGCGATGGAGCCGCGGTTGATGCCCAGGCGCCGCGCGTCCGCCGCTTCCTCGGTGGAGACGGTCATGTGCACGTCGGTCAGCCGGCCGCCGACCCACTCCATCGCGAGCGCAATGCCGCGCCGCCACCACGGGCCGGGCTGGTTGAACAGGAAGCCATGGCAGGTGTAGGCCACGCGCGGCACCCCGGCCACGCGCGCCGCCACCCGGGCAAGGAACCCGCTGATCGGCATGTGCCCATGGACCAGGTCTGGCCGCTCCGCCCGCAGCAACGCCAGCAACGCCCGGAACGCCCGCCACTGCGCCACCGGCGAGAAGCTGCGCGCCAACGGCAGCGACACCACCCGGAACCCCTCGCCCCGCGCCACCTCCAGCAACGGCCCTTCGGCCGAGACCCCCACCACCTCATGCCCACGCGCCCGAATTCCCCGCATCAACGGCAACAGGAAATGCCGCAGCGAGAAATCCACGTTGGTGATCTCGACGATCTTCATGGCGGAGAAGGAAGGCCAGGGGCGTTGCCCCTGGACCCCACCAGGGCGCCGCCCTGGACCCGCAAAGGGGCAGAAGCCCCTTTGATCCCAGTACTTTCAAGTGGTTTGGACAAGAGGGGGCCGACCTTGCCGTGGCCACCTGCTCGGTTGGCCCCCTCTTGTCCAAACCACTTAAGTCGCGGGTTCCAAGGGCTTCGCCCTTGGCGGGTGCAGGGCAGCGCCCTGCCGGGTCCAGGGCAGAGCCCTGGCCTTGCTACCCCACCTTGGTGATCGCCCATTTCACCTGCTGGGGGCCGTCCTGGTAGCCGGTCAGGACTACCTGTTCCGACCGGCGTGCTTCGGGGCCGCCGAGATAGATGCTTTCTTCCAGGCCGATGCGGGCGCCGTCGGCGCGCAGGCGCCAGCCGCTGCCGCTGGGCAGGCGCAGCAGCACCGCTTCGCCGTCCTGCTGCACGCTGGCGTCGACTGTCGGGTGCAGGTGGAAGCGCACGGCGTAGGGCTGCGGCGACTGCGCCTCCAGCGCGTCTTCGCCGCGAATATCCTCGCCGCTCTCGGACATGTACAGGCGCCGGCGGTGGATGGCGCCGAACGGGCGGTGATAGCCGTCGTGGCTGGCGTCCAGCCAGTGCGCGCCGTTGGCTTCCTGGCGCTGGACCTCGACCTTCTCCGGCCGGCGGCCGAGGCCGTCGGGGCGAAGCTCGGACGAATTGGTGTCGGCGATGACCAGGGTGGAGTGCGCGGCCGTCGCGCGGCAGGCGTCGCGCCAGCCGCCGGTGGCGGCGGGGGCGGCGCCGCAGTTCACGATCATCCGGTCGCGCCCGATCGACAACTCGAAGGACAGGGTGCCGGCATGGGCGAAGCGGTCGATCTTCGCCGCCGCCGGCGCGCCGCAATCCATGATCAGCACGCTGCGTCCGGCCTGCAGCCGCTGGAAGCCGCCATCCATCAGCGAAGACGGCGCCCGCCCGGCACGGCCGGCCTGGGCCAGCACCTGGTCGATCAAGGCGGCGCTTTCCTCCTTGGTGCCATTGAACAGCGCCAGTCCGCCGTCGCCGTGGCGCAGCGCGCGCAGGGCCGGCGCCATCCGCTCGATCGCTCCGGCCAGGGAAGCCGGCGGCTGCGCCTGGGCGGCCTGCAGCAGCGCGCGGATTTCCGTGAGGTCCTGCAGGGCGGCAAGATGCTGCGCCGGGCTGCGCTCGCAATGGCAGCCATCGGGCAGGATCTGCCGCGTGATCTCCTGCGGCAGCACGCGCAGCGCGCGGGTCAGGAACGCCGCATGGTCCGGCAAGGCCACGGCGGCGGCGATCAGGCCCTTCAGCGCGGTGAGCGCGCGCGCATCCAGTTCCTCCGGCGGCAGCGACGCGGCCAAGCTGCGCGCATCGGCCACCAGGCGGCCCATCAGCTTCTGGCGGAACGCGTCATCCGCGCTGGCGGCGAAGAAGTCGTAATGCCCCAGCCAGGCGGCGATGCGCGCGCCGGCCACGTCCGGCCGCTGCGGCAGGCCATCCACCGGCGTGTCGGCGATCCATTCGGCCACCAGCGCGCGGGCGCGCAGGCGGGCGGCGTCGGTGCCCAGGGCGCGCAGGTCGCGCAGCCAGGTGAAGCCGTGCGCCAGCGCCCATAGCATCGGCGCGCCGGACAGGTCGGCGCCGGATCGTTCGGCGAACATGCCCGGCCGCAGCGGCATGGTGGCGCCGCCCAGTTCCAGTTCGCCTTTCAGCAGGGCCGCGCCGCGCCCGGGGTCGCCGGGCCACGGGTCGCGCACCGGCTGGGCCGGGGCGTCGGGCAGGCGGGTCATGCGCAGGCTCGGCAGGCGGGCGAGGCGCCGGCGTGCGTCGCGCAGCCATCCGGCGGGTGTCGGGGGCTTCATCCAGCGGCCGATCGCAAGGCGGCGATGGCGCCGGCATAGTCGGAAGCGCCGAACACGGCGGTTCCCGCCACCAGCGTGTCGGCGCCGGCGCCGAGGATGCGCGGGGCGGTCTGCGCCGTCACGCCGCCGTCCACCTGCAGCGCCACGGCGCGGCCGCTGGCGTCGATCGCCTGACGCAGCGATGCGATCTTGGGCAACTGGCTCTCCAGGAAGGCCTGGCCGCCGAAGCCGGGATTCACCGTCATGACCATGATGATATCAACGAGGTCGAGCACCCACATCACCGCCTCGATGGGCGTGGACGGGTTCATCACCACCCCGGCCTTCTTGCCCAGGGAGCGGATGAACTGCAGCGTCCGGTGCAGATGCGGCCCGGCCTCCGGATGCACGCTGATATGATCCGCCCCCGCTTCGGCGAAGGCGACGATATAGGGATCGACCGGGGCGATCATCAGATGCACGTCGAACGGCATGCGCGTGTGCTTGCGCAGCGCCTTGATCACCGGTGGGCCGAAGCTGATGTTGGGGACGAAGTGCCCGTCCATGACATCGAGATGCAGCCAGTCGGCGCCGGCTGCCTCGATGGCGGCGACCTCGTCTTGCAGCCGCGAGAAATCCGCCGCCAGAAGGCTGGGCGCGACGACGATACGCTGCGCGGATGAAGATATGGACGCGTGGGACATCGGCTGTTTCTAGACACTGGACTCCGTTGCACACAAGCGACGCCTCATATCCGTACGGCCCGGGCAACGAAGAATCCGTCCATGCCGCCGCGCTCGGGCCAGAGTGCCGGGGTGGTCCGCACCCAGCCCTGCGGCGTCAAAGCCTCCGGCAGCGCCGCCATTTCCGCCGTGGTGAACGGCTCGGCCCGCAGCTTCAGGCGGGCCAGGGCGGCCGCCATGCGCTCGGCGCCTTCCTGCGGCTGCAGCGAGCAGACGGCATAGACCAGCCGCCCACCGGGCCGCAGCATCTCGCTGGCCGCGGCGAGCAGCGCGTCCTGCTGCGCGGCCAGGGCGGCGATGTCGCGCGGGCGCTTCAGGTGCAGCACGTCCGGGTGGCGGCGGATGGTGCCGGTGGCGCTGCACGGCGCGTCCAGCAGGATGGCATCGAGCGGCGCCGGCGGGCGCCATTGCGCGGCGTCGGCGGTGACGATCTCGGCGGGCAGGCGCAGGCGGGCCAGGTTCTCACGCAGCCGCGCCACCCGGGCGGGATCGCGCTCGACGGCGGTGACGCTGGCGCCGGTCGCGGCCAGTTGCGCCGCCTTGCCGCCGGGTGCCGCGCAAAGATCGGCCACGCGCTCGCCGGATGCGGCGGCCAGCAGCCGCGCCGGCAGGGCGGCGGCGGCGTCCTGCACCCAGAACGTGCCGGTGTCGAAGCCGGGCAGCGCGGTGACGCGCGTGCCGGACGGATAGCGCCAGGAGCCCGTGGGCAGAGGCTCGCCCCCGGGCGGCGCCTCGGTGCCGGGCAGCAGCGACAGGTCCAGCGGCGCCTCGTGCAGATGCGATTCCGCGATGGCGCGCGCCTCGCCGCCCCAGGCGGACCACAACCAGGACGGCGTATCCAGGCGCGGACCGTCCAAGCCGTCCAGCGCCGCCGGTCCGGCGGCGGCCACGCGCCGCAGCACCGCGTTCACCAGCGGGCAGAACGGCACCAGCCCGCGGCTGCGCGCCAGTGCCACGGCGGTGGCGACGGCGGCGTGCGGCGGCGTCTCCAGCAGCAGCGGC
>NZ_JAPDNT010000054.1 GCF_025989185.1 Limobrevibacterium gyesilva | reverse complement strand
CCGCGCCGCTGGCCGTGCTGTCCTGCCCGCGCCGCCGCGACGGGGCGCCCGCGGTGCCGGCGCGCTGGCTCGCCCGTCTCGACGCCTTCCTGGCCGGGCAACAGCGCCGGCTCGACCTGCATCCCGCCGCGTCCTGGGCCCGCCTGCTGGACCAGCCCGCCGGCCGCCCCCGCGCCGCCGAGCCGCCACGGCCCTGCCCGCCGGTGAAATTGCGCCCGCGCTCGCTGCGCGTGACCGAGATCCAGACCTGGCTCGAAGACCCCTACGCCATCTACGCCCGCCACGTGCTGAAGCTGGAGAAGCTGAAGCCGCTGGAGGAGGAGACGGACGCCGCCGATTACGGCTCGCTGGTGCACAAGGGGCTGGAGCTGTTCCTGCGCGACGCCGGCGCCGCCTGGCCGCCGGATGCGCGCGCGCGCCTGCGCCAGGCGATGGACCGGGCGTTGCAGGAAGCCGGCCTGCGTCCGGCCTTGGCGGAATGGTGGGCGCCGCGCCTGCGCCGCATCGCCGACTGGGTGGTCGGGCAGGAAACCGAGCGCCGCAGCCTCGTCGCCCCCGCCGCAATCGTCACCGAGGCCAAGGGGGAGTGGCAATTGCCGGTTCCGGATTCCGGCGGCTTCCGCCTGCGCGGCCGCGCCGACCGCATCGAGCGGCGGCCGGACGGCCGGCTCGCGATCCTCGACTACAAGACCGGCGCGCCGCCGTCGCAGAAGCAGGTCGATGCCGGCTTCGCGCCGCAACTGCCGCTGGAAGCGGCGATGGCCGCCGCCGGCGCGTTCGGCGACGCGCTGCGGGGCGACACCGCCGAGCTGACCTACTGGCACCTGACCGGCGGCTTCGAGCCGGGTGGCGCGCGCACGCTGTTCAAGGGCGACCCGGCCGCCATCGCCGCCGCGGTGGCCACGGCACGCGACAAGCTGTGCGACCTGATCCTGGCCTTCTACGATCCCGCCCGCGCCTATCTGTCGCAGCCGCATCCCGGCCGCGCGCCGCGCTTCTCCGACTACGCGCAACTGGCGCGCGTGGCGGAATGGGACCTGTCGGGAGGCGAGGGATGACCACCACCGCCCGCGCCCGCGCCCAGCGCGAGCAGCTGCAGGCCTCGGACCCCGCCGTCTCCGCCTTCGTCGCGGCCTCGGCCGGGTCGGGCAAGACCAAGCTGCTGACCGACCGGCTGCTGCGGCTGATGCTGACCGGCGCCAACCCCGCGCGCATCCAGTGCCTGACCTTCACCAAGGCCGCCGCCGCCGAGATGGCGCTGCGGCTGCAGAAGACGCTGGGCGAATGGGTGACGCTGGACGATGCCGCGCTGGATGCGCGGCTGCGCGCCCTGGAGGTGACGCCCTCGGAGGCCCTGCGCCGACAGGCCCGCGCCCTGTTCGCGACGGTGCTGGACTTGCCGGGCGGCATGCGCATCGGCACCATCCACGCTTTCTGCCAGTCGCTGCTGCGCCGCTTCCCGCTGGAGGCGCAGCTCTCGCCGCATTTCAGCCTGGTGGACGACACCGATGCCGGCATCGCCTTGCGCGCCGCGCGCGAGGACATGCTGGCCAGCGCCCATACGGAGCGGATGCGCGGCGCCCTGGAAGACCTCGCGGGGCTCGCCACCACCGAGCAGTTCGCCACCCTGGTCGGCACGCTGCAATCCGACCGCGACCGGCTGCAGGCCGCCTTGCGGCTGGGGCCGGCGGCGCTGGACGAGGCGCAGCGCCGCGCCCTGGGCGCGCACGGCGACGACGCGTTGATCCTGGCCGGCGCCGTCGCCTGGCCCGCCGAGGCGGCATTGCGCGATGCGCTGCTGCGCATGCAGCAAGGCGGCTCGCCCGGTGTCGTTGCGAAGGCCGGGGAGATGCTCGGCTGGCTCGGCCTGCCGCCGGAGGAGCGGGCGGAGAACTGGCACGAGTGGTGCGCGTTGCTCCAGACCAAAGAGGGCAAACCGGCGGCGCTCAGCCGCCTGGTCAACGAGGCGCTGGCCAAGCGGCACGCCGATCTGCGCGACTGTCTGGCCGAAGAGCAGGCGCGCATCGCCGCCCTCGAGGACGCGCGCCGCGCCCTGCGCGTGGCTGCCGTGTCCGCCGCCCTGGTGACGCTCGCGGCGCCGGTGGTGGAGGCCTATGCGCGGCGCAAGGACGGCATGGCGCAGCTCGACTACGACGACCTGATCGGCCGGACCAGCCGGCTGCTGGTCGATCCTGGCGCGGCCTGGGTGCTCTACAAGCTCGACGGCGGCCTCGATCACCTGCTGCTGGACGAGGTGCAGGATACCGCGCCCGCGCAATGGGAGATTGCCGGCGCGCTGACGCAGGAGTTCTTCGCCGGCACCGGCGCGCGCGAGGCGCCGCGCAGCGTGTTCGCCGTCGGCGACCGCAAGCAGTCGATCTACTCCTTCCAGGGCGCCGACCCCGACCAGTTCGAGCGCTGGCGCGCCATCCTGCGCCAGCGGGTGCGCCAGTCCGGCCAGGACTGGCGCGACGTGGAGCTGGACGTGTCGTTCCGCTCCACCGCCCCGGTGCTGGGGCTGGTCGATGCGGTGTTCGCCGACCCCGTGGCCGCGGCGGGCGTGGCCGAGCCCGGCAAGCTGCGCCACATCGCCGACCGTGCCGACCATGCCGGGCGGGTGGAGCTGTGGCCGCTGGCGCCGCAGCCCGACCCGGCGACGGCCGAGCCCTGGACTGTGCCCGACGCGAATCTCGGCACCGTCGGCGCGCCGCAGCGCCTCGCCGACGCGCTGGCGGCCTGGATCGCCGCGCGCTGCGGCCACGAGGACCTGCCGAGCAAGGGCCGCAAGCTCGCCCCTGGCGACGTGCTGGTGCTGGTGCGCCGGCGCAACGCCTTTGCCCGCGCGCTGGTGCGGGCGCTCAAGGCCAAGGGCGTGCCGGTGGCCGGGCTGGACCGGCTGGTACTGACCGAGCAGGCGGCGGTGGCCGACCTGCTGGCGCTGTGCGACACGCTGCTGCTGCCGGCCGACGACCTGTCCCTCGCCTGTGTGCTGACCAGCCCGCTCGGCGGGCTGGACGATGCCGGCCTGATGGAGCTGGCGGCCGCCCGCTCCGGATCGCTGTGGGACGCGCTGCGCCAGCGCGCCGATGAGCGGGGCGAATGGCGCGCCGCGCACGGCTTCATCGCCACCCTGCTGGCGCGCGTCGACTATGCCAGCCCGCACGCCTTGCTGGCCGAGGCGCTGGGCCCGCTGGGCGGCCGCGCCCGGCTGTTCGCGCGGCTGGGGCCGGAGGCGGCCGAGCCGGTGGACGAATTGCTGAACGCGGCGCTGACCTACGCCCAGTCGCACCCGCCGTCGCTGCAGGGCTTCGTGCAATGGCTGCGCCAGTCCGGCGCCGAGGTGAAGCGCGAGGCCGAGGGCGCCGGCGCCGCGGTGCGGATCATGACCGTGCACGGCGCCAAGGGCCTGCAGGCGCCGCTGGTGATCCTGCCGGACACCACCGCCCTGCCGCCGGATGACGGGCCGCTGTTGTGGGCCGAGGACACAGCGTCCAACGCCGACGTGCAGGTGCCGCTGTGGTCGCCGCGCAAGGAACTGCGCTGCGCCGCCATCGACACGCTGCGCGCCGAGTCCGCGCGGCGGCGGGAGGAGGAACACAATCGCCTGCTGTATGTGGCGCTGACCCGGGCCGAGGACCGGCTGATCGTCTGCGGCTGGCAGAACGGCAAGGGCTTGCCGGACGCATGCTGGTATGAGCTCGCCCGCCGCGGCTTCCTGCGCCTGGGCGCCGCGGCCGCCCCGTTCGATGCCGTGCCCGACGCGTGGGAGGGCGAGCTGCTCAGCCACGACTCCGCGCAACGCGCCGCGCCGGACCTGCCCAGGACCGCCGCGCGCACCGGGCCCATGCTGCCGCTGCCCGCCTGGGCCGGTGCGGCGCCGGCCTGGATTCCGGCACCGCCGCCCGCGGAACCCGCGCTGCCCTCGCCCCTGGCGCCGAGCCGCCCGGAGAATGCCGGCCTGGGTTCGGTGCCGCAGGCCGCCTCGCCCCTGGCCGAGCGCGATGCCACCGGCCAGCGCTTCCGGCGCGGCCAGTTCGTGCACACGCTGCTGCAGCATTTGCCCGGCGTGCCGCCGGCGCAGCGCATGGAGGCCGCGCTGCGCTTCCTCGCGCGCCCCGGCAACGGGATTCCCGAGGGCGACATCGAAACCCTGGCCGGCGAGGTGCTGGCGGTGCTCGATCACCCCGATCTGGCGCCGCTGTTCGGCCCGTCCGGCCGGGCCGAGGTGCCGCTGACCGGCGTGGTCGCCGGCACGGTGATCGGCGGCCTGGTGGACCGTCTGGCGGTGCTGCCGGACCGCGTGCTGATCGCCGACTACAAGACCAACCGCGCCCCGCCGGCGCAGGCCGATGGCGTGCCGGTGCTGTACCTGCGCCAGATGGCCGCCTATCGCGCCGTTCTGCGCGCGGTGTTCCCGGAGCGCGCCGTCACCTGCGCGCTGGTCTGGACCACGGGCGCGCGGGTGATGCCGCTTCCCGACTCCGTGCTGGACCGGCATGCTCCGGGCGCGCAGGCGCCATCATGAACCGGCCGCTTGATCACGGCCCGCGACCGCCCCACCTCACCTGCCGACTTCTTTGATCCGAAAGGCGATAGACATGAGCCAGAACACCAAGCCCGTAACCGACGACAGCTTCGCCACCGATGTGCTGAAGGCAGAGGGCCCGGTGCTCGTGGATTTCTGGGCCGAATGGTGCGGCCCGTGCAAGGCGATCGCCCCGGCGCTGGAAGAGATCGGCGCCGAATACGCGGGCAAGCTGACGATCGCCAAGGTGAACATCGACGACAACCCCCTGACCCCGAACACCTACGCGGTGCGCGGCATCCCCACGCTGATCCTGTTCAAGGACGGCAAGCCGGTTTCCACCAAGGTCGGCGCCGCGCCCAAGAGCGTGCTGAAGCAGTGGGTCGCCCAGTCGATCTGACCATCACGCCTTCCCCCCTCCCCTTACGGGCTTGGGCCGCGGAGCGGACCAAGGTCGGGGGAGGGGTGACGACACCCCCCGCGCTCAACCCATCGGATAATCGTAGCGCAAATGCCCGTGCCAGCGCGCCAGCGTGTCATAGAGCCGGCGCGCCGTCGCGTTGTCCTGATGGGTGAGCCAGTACAGCCGCGGCGCGCCCTTGGCGCGTGCAGCGGCGGCCACCGCCTCGATCAGCTTCCGCCCGGCGCCCTGGCCGCGGACGGATTCGTCCACGAACAGGTCCTGCAGATAGCACACGTCGTCCACCCAGGTGCTGGGGTGGAACAGGTAGTGGGTGATGCCGACCAGCTTGCCATCCTGGCGCGCGCCGAAGCCGTACAGCCCGTCGCCGCTCATGAGCCGCCGCCAGGTTTCGGAGTAGCGGGCGTCGGGCAGGACGGTGTTGTAGAACGCCAGGTAGCCCTGCCACAGCCTGGTCCACTCGGGCCGGTCGTCCGGCCGCAATTGGCTGATCTCGATCACGCGCCGCTCTCCTTCTCGCCGCCGTGGGGGCCGTAGAACATCACCCAGGTGGCGAAATCGTCCGAGAAATCCTCGAACCGGTGCACCACCCCGGCCGCGACGAACAAGGCGTCGCCGGGGCCGAACGGCACGCGCTCCTCGCCGCGCCGGAACCAGCCGCGCCCGGACGCCACCACGTAGACCTCGTCGCGGCTATGCGGGGTCTGATCGTCGCGGCCCTTGGGGGCGTAGAAGCGCAGCTCCAGGCTGCCATGGGTGAGCAGCCGCGAGGAGGCGCGCCCGGGCTCCAGCGGCGCCGCCCTGGCCGCGTCCAGCGCGATGCGCGCGGGGGCTGTGGGGGTAGGCATGGGTGGTCTCCACGTGGGCAGGTTCCGGCGAAGTATGCCCGGAATTGGCTTGCCGGACAGGGCCGGATCGCGTGGAGCCGATCAGACCATTGCCGCTTCAGACGGCCCGGCTTTCCGGCGCCGGCGGCGCGGCGTCGAAATCATCGACATCGCCGGACCAGATGGTCACCAGGCCCTCGATCGCGTCCGAGCGGGTCCGCAGCTTGCTGCGGGCGATGCGTTCGACCCGCTTGCGTAGCTTGGCGAAGCTGGCGAGCAGCTCGTCCGGCTTGGCGTAGCGGCGGGCACTCAGATCCTGCAGCGCCTGGCGCGAGATGGCGCACTCCACCGCCTGCCCGTTCTGGACGATCTCGAACAGGACCCGGTTGCGGTCCCAGCGTGGCGGCATGACGGCAGGGGGCGGCGATGGCGCGGGCTTCGATCCCGGTGCATTCATGTCGTGCAAATCCTGACCTGATGAAACGGACGCCTTCGGAAAATCGAAAGCAAGAAAACGCTTGAAGACAGATGGCCATCATTGCGGGGATTTGCAAGTAATGCCCGTGGAAAAGCCGCCTCTTCAGCCGTCCGCCTTGAGCACTTCACCAGCCAGATAAAGACTGCCGCAGATCAGCACGCGCGCCGGGCGCGCATCTTTCGGCACGGCGGCCAGGGCGTCGGCGACCGTCGGGCCTGGGCGCGCCACGCCGCCCGACGCGGCGATGATGGCCTCCACCGGCAGCGCCAGATGCTGGCCGGGCTCGGCCACGGCCCAGAGTGTCGCGGCATGCGGGATCAGCGGGCGCAGGAACTCGGCGGAATCCTTCGCCTGCTTCATGCCCACCAGCAGATGCACGGGACGGTCGGCCCAGCCGGCCAGGTGCTCGGCCAGCACCACGCCCGCGCCGGGATTGTGCCCGCCATCCAGCCACAGCTCCCAGTCCGCCGGCAGCAGGCGGGCAAGCCGGCCGTTCAGGCGCTGCATGCGCGCGGGCCAGCTCGCCGTGGCGATGCCGCGCGCGATCGCCGCGGCGGGAACCGGCAGGCCGGAGGCGCGCATCGCGGCGACGGCGATGCCGGCATTGTCGTACTGGTGCGGGCCCAGCAGCGAAGGCGGCGGCAGATCGAGCGTGACGGCGGGGTCGGCGTAGCGGAACCCGCTCGCCGTCCGCGTCACCGTCCAGTTGTGGCCGCGCGCCAGCAGCGGCGCCCCGGCTTCCACCGCGCATGCCATCAGGACCGGTAGCACCTCAGCCTCCTGCGCGCCCGTCACCACGGGCACGCCGGCTTTGATGATGCCGGCCTTCTCGAAGGCGATCTTTGCCAACGTGTCGCCGAGCATTTCGCGATGGTCGAGCGAGATGGACGCGATCGCGCAGGCGGCCGGGCGGTCGATCACGTTGGTGGCGTCGAAGCGGCCGCCGAGGCCGACCTCCAGCACCAGCAGGTCGGCGGGCACGCGCGCGAACAGCAGGAAGGCGGCGGCGACCAGCACCTCGAACACGGTGATCGGCGCGCCGCCATTCACCCGCTCGACCTCTTCCAGCGCATCGGACAGCGCCGCGTCGGTGACGAGTTCGCCGGCGAGGCGGATGCGCTCGTTGAAGCTGACGAGGTGCGGGCTGGTATAGACATGCACGCGCAGCCCGGCGGCCTCGCCCATGGCGCGCAGGAACGCGCAGGTGCTGCCCTTGCCGTTGGTGCCGGCCACATGGATCACCGGCGGCAAGGCCCGCTCGGGATGGCCGAGCTGGCCGAGCACGCGCTGCAGGCGGTCCAGGCTGAGGTCGATCAGTCTGGGATAGAGGCCGTGCAGCCGGTCGATGATCGCCTCGGCCCGCCCCGGAGCAATTACCGTCAAGCCGCCTCCCGTTCCTTCACCCGCAGCAGCCCGATCAGGCGGGCCAGCGTCGCCGCCAGCTCGGTGCGCTTGACCACCATGTCCAGGATGCCGTGCCCCAGCAGGTATTCCGAGCGCTGGAAGCCCTCCGGCAGCTTCTCGCGCACGGTCTGCTCGATCACGCGTGCGCCGGCGAAGCCGATCTCTGCGGCCGGCTCGGCGATCTGGATGTCGCCCAGCATGGTGAAGCTGGCGGTGACGCCGCCGGTGGTGGGGTCGGTCAGCACGGTGATGAAGGGTAGGCCCGCATCCTTCACCAGCCGGGTCGCGATCACCGTGCGCGGCATCTGCATCAGGCTGATCGCGCCTTCCATCATCCGCGCCCCGCCGGAAGCGGTGAACACGATCAGCGGCGCGTCCTGCAGCACGGCAAGCTTCGCCGCCGCCACGATGCCTTCGCCCACGGCGGCCCCCATCGACCCGCCGATGAACTCGAACGCCATCACCGCCACCACCGCGCGGTGCCCGCCGATGGTGCCGTGCGCCACCACCAGCGCGTCATCGAGCTGGGTCTTCTCGCGCGCCTCCTTCAGCCGGTCCGGATAGCGCTTGGTGTCGCGGAAGCGCAGCGGATCGTTCGGCACCTTCGGCAGCTCGATGCGGGTGAAGCGGCCTTCGTCGAAGGTCCAGCCCAGGCGCTGCTGCGCGGTCACGCGCATGTGGTGGCCGCAATGCGTGCAGACCTTGAGGTTCTTGTCGAGTTCCGTGTGGAACATCATCTGCTGGCACGCCGGGCACTGGATCCACAGATTGTCCGGCACCTCGCGCCGGCCCAGCAGGGTGCGGATCTTCGGGCGGACGAATTCGGTCAGCCAGCTCATGCGGGTCTCCTCAGGCAGGGACGCGGGCGGTCCGCACGCCCTCGGCCAGGGCGCGCACCTGGTCGAGCACGCGGCGCACCGTGTCCGGGCCGGCGCGGCCCTGCGCGTCCAGGCTGTCGGCCAGCGTGTCGATCAGGGCGGAGGCGACCACCGCCCCGTCGGCCGCGCGCACCGCCTCGGCCGCCTGGGCGGCGCTGCGCACGCCGAAGCCGACGGCGATGGGCAGGTCGGTGAACTTGCGGATGCGCGGGATCGCTTCGGCCAGCTCGGCGCTGCTCGCGGTGCGGGTGCCGGTGATGCCGGTGATGGACACGTAGTAGACGAAGCCCGAACTGCCGGCGAGCACCAGCGGCAGGCGCGCGTCGTCGGTGGTGGGGGCCACCAGGCGGATGATGTCGAGCCCCCGCGCCGCCGCGTCGGCGGCCAGCAGGTCGGCTTCCTCGCTGGGCAGATCGACGATGATCAGCCCGTCCACGCCCGCGGCCGCGGCATCGGTGCAGAAGCGCTGCGGGCCATAGGACAGGATGGGGTTCAGGTAGCCCATCAGGATCACCGGCGTCGCGTCGTCCTCGCGGCGGAACTCCCGCACCATGGCGAGCGTGTGGGCCATGCTGGCGCCGCCGTCCAGCGCCCGCCGGCCGGCGCGCTGGATGGTGGGGCCATCGGCCATCGGGTCGGTGAACGGGCAGCCGATCTCGATCAGGTCGGCGCCGGCGCCGGGCATGCCGCGCAGGATGGCCATGGAGGTCGCGGAATCCGGGTCCCACGCTTCCAGGAACGGAATCAGCGCGCCGCGGCCCTCGGCCTTCAGCTTCGCGAAGCGGGCGGCGATGCGGCTCACAGCTTCACCCCCAGGGCGTCGGCGACGGTGAAGATGTCCTTGTCGCCGCGGCCGCACAGATTCATCAGGATGATCTTGTCCTTGTCCATCGTGGGCGCGATCTTGGCGACATGGGCCAGGGCATGGGCCGGCTCCAAAGCGGGGATGATGCCCTCGGTGCGGGTGCACAGCTGGAAGGCGGCCAGCGCCTCGTCGTCGGTGGCGGCGACGTATTCCACCCGCTTGATGTCGTGCAGCCAGGAATGCTCCGGGCCGATGCCGGGATAGTCCAGGCCGGCGCTGATGCTGTGCGCCTCCTGGATCTGGCCGTCGTCGTTCTGCAGCAGGTAGGTCCGGTTGCCGTGCAGCACGCCCGGCCGCCCGCGCGACAGGCTGGCGGCGTGCTGCTGGGTGTCCAGCCCATGCCCGGCCGCCTCGACGCCGATCAGGCGGACCGAGCTGTCGTCCAGGAACGGATGAAACAGGCCCATGGCGTTCGATCCGCCGCCGATGCAGGCCACCGCGACATCCGGCAGGCGGCCCTCGGCCTCGCGCAGCTGCGCCTTGGCCTCGTCGCCGATCACGCTCTGGAAGTCGCGCACCATCATCGGATAGGGGTGCGGGCCGGCGACGGTGCCGATGATGTAGAAGGTGTCGCGCACGTTCGCGACCCAGTCGCGCAGCGCCTCGTTCATCGCGTCCTTCAGCGTGGCCGCACCGGACGTGACCGCCTTCACCTCGGCCCCCAGCAGCTTCATGCGGAACACGTTGGGCGCCTGCCGGGCGACGTCGGTCGCGCCCATGTAGACGGTGCAGGGCAGTCCGAACAGCGCGCAGACGGTGGCGGTGGCCACGCCGTGCTGGCCGGCGCCGGTCTCGGCGATGATGCGGGTCTTGCCCATGCGGCGGGCCAGCAGGATCTGGCCCATGCAGGAATTGATCTTGTGCGCGCCGGTGTGGTTCAGCTCGTCGCGCTTGAAATAGACCTTGGCGCCGCCGAGCTGCTCGGTCAGGCGCTGGGCGAACCAGAGCGGGCTGGGGCGGCCGACATAGTTCTTCAGATATGCGTCCAGCTCCGGCTGGAACGCCGGGTCGGCCTTGGCGGCGTTGTACGCCTGCTCGACTTCCAGGATCAGCGGCATCAGCGTCTCGGCGACGAAGCGCCCGCCGAATTCGCCGAAGCGGCCGCGTTCGTCGGGGCCGCTGCGCAGGCTGTTGGCGCCGAACCGTGCGCCGGGAGCAATGTTGTTCAAGAAAGGAGCCTCCGATCAGGGCGCCGTCATAGCGCAGCGGTCCAGGCGGGGCAAAGGGCGGCAATAGCGGGTGAGCGGCTTTGCGTCACCGTGCGCGTGATGGTGATCAGCCGGCTCGGCAGCGCCGGGGCGCGCCGGCCGTCACTCGACCGGCATCGTCAGGTTGATGGTGGGCGCGAAATTGGTTGCCGAGCGGTTCCGGCGCTGCAGGTCTTCGTTGAAGCTCGAACCGGGGGAGAAGCCGTCGCCGGGGCGCAGCGCGCGCTGCTTCTCGCCGAGGCTGGCGCTGATTTCGGCCTGCCCCTTCTGGCGCTTCACCTGGGTACGGGGCGCCGACAGGTCCTGGTTGGGCGTGGGCGCCGGCGCGAAGCCCTGCGGGTTCGGCACGACGGGCGCCGGCGGCGCCAGCGGGTTCGGGCCGCTCATCACCGTAAAGCTCCCGGCGGCGGCCTGGGTCGCCGTCAGCGCCAGCACGGCGAGCAGGAGGGGGACGCGGATCATAGGGCCGACTCCAGGTTGGGAGGCAGGCTTCTCGTGCCGCGTGGGTCTTCGACGGGATTCCGGGCGGGCGCGCCCAGCGGCCCGTCCGGCCTGGCGTGCCAGGCGGCGAGGGACCAATGGACCGACGGGAAGGCGATGTCGTCCCTGGGGATCTCGTCCCAGCCGAACAGGCGGACTTCAGCGCTTTCCGGGCCGGCGGCGAAGCCGGGCGCGGCGGGGTCGGCGAAACGGGCGCGGAAGATCACCTGCACCTGGCCGATGCGGCTGATGCTGTAGACGGCCAGGATGCCGTCCAGCGCGATCTGCGCCTCGGCTTCCTCGGCAGCTTCGCGGATCGCACCGTCTTCGATGGCCTCGCCCATTTCCAGGAACCCGGCGGGAAGGGTCCAGAAGCCGCGCCGCGGTTCGATGGCACGCCGGCACAGCAGCACCCGCCCGTCATGCGCGACGACGGAGCCGACCACGACCTTCGGGTTCTCGTAGGCGATGTAGCCGCAATCCGGACAAAGCAGACGCTCGCGATTGTCACCGTCCGGAACCCGGCGCACGAATGCGGGCATTTGCTTAAAATGACGCCATGCTCAGCCCCGTGCAACCCTGACGGACAGGAAGTTGCGTAATCGCGACATCGCGTGTCGCCGATGTCACATGCGGCGCATCACACCGACAGGTCGAGCAGCGAGCCGCGCGGCAGGATCTGGCCGGGGGCCGGCGGCGCGGGCCGGCCGGCCGCCTGCGGGGTGGCGGCGGCGGGGTGCTGGGCTGGGGCGGCACGCTGCTGCGCGCGCGCCTGCTGGACCGCGGCGGGTGCGGCA
>NZ_JAPDNT010000053.1 GCF_025989185.1 Limobrevibacterium gyesilva | reverse complement strand
GCCGGCAGGCGGCGCGCCATCTCGGCCCGCACCAGCGGCGCGGCGTCGGGCGCCACAGCGGGGGCGGCCAGCAGCAGCCGCGCCAGCCGCCGCGGCAGATCGAGCGCGACCGGGCCCATCACCCCGGCGGCCGGATCGACATACCAGGGCTCGGCCAGGGCCAGCCCCAGCAGCCCGTCCTCCAGCTCCAGCTCCGCCCGCTGTTCGCCGTTCTCGCCCATCCGCCAGGCGATGCGCCCGGGGCGGGGCGCGCCCAGGGTGACGGCGGGCCCCTCCACGCCGCCCCAGCGCGCGCGGCCGGTGGCGATCATGCGGTGCAGCGTGTCCGGGAACGGCTCGCCCATGCCGGCGACGCCGCCGGGCGCGAGATCGCGCAGCCCCGCCAGGATCGGGTGGTCGGCGTTGCGCAGATATTTCGGCGCCGCCGCCTGGCTGATGGCGCCGGGGACGAGTTTCGTCACCCGGGCGGAGAAGCTGTCGTCCTTGCGCAGCGCCACCGATGTCGGCTCGACGATCAGCTGCCGCCGCCCGGACGCCGCCTGCCCCAGCCGCAGCACGTAGAACAGGCGCTGGCGGATGGCGGCGGGATAGGCCTCGCCGTCATCGGCCTCGGCGCCCTCCAGCTCCACGAGCCACGCCGCGAGCAGGGGCGACAGCGCCGGCGCGTCCCGCAGCACCGGCAGCCGTCTCTGCTGGTCGATCGCCGCATGCAGCACGGCGGCCACGTGCTTGCAGTTGTAGCCGACCGGGCAACTGCAGTCCCCGTCCACCTGCGCGCGGCCGTCGCGGCCATGGCCGATGCGGATATCCTGGCGATAGGGCCGGTGGGCGTTGCCCCTCACCCGCCCAGTGACGGCGTCGCCGCCGGGCGACACCGTGCAGTCCAGCACTCTACCGCTCACGTGGTAGAGCAGCCCCGCATCGAATGCCTTGCCCGATACCGCCCGGCCGATGTCATCGTGGGTGATCCCGATCATGGGCGTACCCTATCGGCCTGTCCGAGTCGCCTGCGACAGGCGCCGAGCCCCCGGCCGCTCCCCCCTTGACCCCCCGCCCCGACGGCGCACGCTGCGGCCATGAACCATGCCCCTTCCCCGGCGCCGGTCTGGCGCTCGCTGCTGTACGTGCCGGCGCATGTCGGCCGCTTCGTCGACAAGGCGCACACGCGCGGCGCGGACTGCATCCAGCTCGACCTGGAAGACAGCGTGCCGCCGTCAGAGAAGGTCACGGCGCGGGCGGGCGTGGCGGCGGCGGCGGCGAAGGTCCGGCGCGGCGCGGCCGACGTGCTGGTGCGCATCAACGCGCCGCTGGCGCTGGCGGTGCCGGACATCCAGGCCGCCATCGGCCCCGACGTGGACGGGCTGACCGTCACCAAGGCGCGCGGACCCGACCATGTGCGCCTGCTCGACGAGCTGGTGAGCGAATGCGAGGCGAAGGCGGGCCTCCCGGTCGGCCGCACCTGGTTCTACCTGCTGGTGGAGACGCCGGAGGCGCTGCCGCAGGCCGCCGCCATCGCAAGCGCCTCGCCGCGCACGGTGGCGATGAGCCTGGGGGCGGAGGATTTCGCCACCGCCATCGGCGCCGAGCCGACCGAGGAAGCGCTGCTGGTGGCCAGGCAGATGCTGCTGATCGCCGCCCGCGCCGCCGGCGTGATGCCGCTGGGCCTGGTCGGCAGCATCGCCGGCTTCGCCGACCCCGCGGCGTTCCAGGCCATGGCCGAACGCTCCCGCCGCATGGGCTACGAGGGCGCGAGCTGCATCAACCCGGCCCAGGTGGCGCCGCTCAACGCCGCCTTCACGCCCAGCGAGGCCGATGTCGCCTATGCCGGCCGCGTGATCGCGGCGGATGCCGAGGCGCGGGCGCACGGGCGCGGCGCGGTGGCGCTGGACGGGCGGATGATCGACGTGCCGATCGTCCGCCGCGCCGAGCGGCTGCTGGCGCGCCACGCCGCCGTCGCGCGGCGGATGGCGGTGCAAGGATGACCTGACCCGGGCACGGCTTGATCCACGTCAATGCCGCCGCGTCCGGCTTGCGGGACGATGCCGCTTCCTGATCATTGTGCAGTGCGGTAAGGTTCCATACCGATCATGTCATTCTGGGGTGCAGCCATGGGCGCCACGACCGACCGGCACGCCAAATACGACGCCTTGATCGCGCGTTGCCACGGGCTCGCCCCGGTGCCGACGGCGGTGGTGCATCCCTGCGACGCGGCCTCGCTCGGCGGCGCGGTGGAGGCAGGGGCGGCGCGCATCATCGTTCCCATCCTCGTCGGGCCCGAGGCGAAGATCCGCCGCGTGGCCGTGCAGACGGGCATCGACATCACCGGCCTGGAAATCGTCGACGCGCCGTACAGCCACGCCGCCGCCGAACAGGCCGTGGTGCTGGTGCGCGCCGGCCGCGTGGCGGCGTTGATGAAGGGCAGCCTGCATACCGATGAGGTGATGGCCGCGGTGGTGGCCAAGGACACCGGCATCCGCACCGCCCGGCGCGTCAGCCACGTCTTCATCATGGACGTGCCCACCTACGCCAAGCCGCTGTTCATCACCGACGCGGCGGTGAACATCTTCCCCACGCTCGACGACAAGGCCGACATTGTGTGCAACGCCATCGAGCTGGCGCAGGCGCTCGGCAGAGCCCAGCCCAAGGTCGCCATCCTCAGCGCGGTGGAGACGGTAACGTCGAAGATCCCGTCCACCATCGATGCCGCGGCGCTGTGCAAGATGGCCGAGCGCGGGCAGATCAAGGGCGGCATCCTCGACGGCCCGCTGGCGTTCGACAGCGCCATCAGCCGCGAGGCCGCGGCCACCAAGGGCATCGTCTCGCCGGTGGTGGGCGACGCCGACATCCTGCTGGTCCCGGACCTGGAGGCCGGCAACATGCTGGCCAAGGAGCTGACCTTCCTGGCCAATGCGGACGCCGCCGGCATCGTGCTGGGCGCGCGCGCGCCGATCATCCTGACCAGCCGGGCCGACGACGTGCGCACGCGGCTGGCGAGCTGCGCGGTGGCGGCCATCTACAGCCACGCCCGACGGATCCTCGCCGCGGGGCTGGCGGCGCAATGACGGCGTCCCCGGACGCGGACAGCCCGCAGGGCGTGGACCGGACGGTGGCCATCGACGGGGCCATCCTCGTCATCAATGCCGGGTCGTCCTCCATCAAGTTCTCGGTCTATCGCGGCCGCGACGGCGCGCTGGACGCGGGCGCGTGCGGCCAGGTGGAAGGCATCGGCACCGCGCCGCGCCTGCAGGTGCGCGGCCTGCCGGACGATGCGCGCGTGGACGTGGTGCTGGACCCGGCGCAGGTGCGCGACCACGCCGGCGCCATCGGGGTCATTCACGGCTGGCTGACCGACCACCATGCCGGCGAGCACGACCTGGTGGCGATCGGCCACCGCGTGGTGCATGGCGGCATGGAATATGACCGCCCGGTGCGCCTCGACACCACCGTGCTCGCGGCGCTGGAGGCGCTGGTGCCGCTGGCGCCGCTGCACCAGCCGCACGCCCTGGCGGCGATCCGCGCCGCCACCGCGGCGGCCCCGGCCATGCCGCAATACGCCTGTTTCGACACCGCCTTCCATCGCGGCCAGGCGCGGCTGGCGCAGATCTTCGCCCTGCCGCGCGCGCTGACGGACGAGGGCGTGCGCCGCTACGGCTTCCACGGCCTGTCCTACGAGTACATCGCCGCCAGCCTGCCGCCGGAGCTCGCCGGCGGGCGGGTGGTGGTGGCGCATCTCGGCAACGGCGCCAGCCTGTGCGCCATGCGGGCCGGCCGCAGTGTCGCCAGCACCATGGGCTTCACCGCGCTGGACGGGCTGATGATGGGCACCCGCGCCGGCGCGCTGGACCCGGGCGTGGTGCTGTACCTGCTGGAACAGCGCGGCATGACCGCCGCCCAGGTGACCGACCTGCTGTACAACCGCTCCGGCCTGCTGGGCGTCTCCGGCCTGTCGAGCGACATGCGCACCCTGCTGGCCAGCGCCAGCCCGCAGGCGAAGGAAGCCGTGGACCTGTTCGCCTATCGCATCGCCCGCGAACTCGGCTCACTGGCCGCCGCCCTGGGCGGACTGGACGGGCTGGTGTTCACGGCGGGCATCGGCGAGCACGCGCCGCACGTGCGGGCGGCGGTGCTGCACCAGGCGGGGTGGCTGGGGCTGACCCTGGACGCGGCGGCCAACGAAACCGGCGGCCCGCGCATCTCGGCCGCGGGCGCCGGGCCGTCCGCCTGGGTGATCCCGACCGACGAGAACCTGATGATCGCCCGCCACGTGGCCCGGCTGCACGCCGCCGCGGCGGGGTGAGGGGTTGCCCGCTTCCGCGTCAGTCCAGCCCGCCCGCCACGCTCTCCAGCGCCGCGCGGTCGCGCAGGACAATGGCGCCGTTCGACGGGATCTCGATCAGCCCGTCGGCCTTCAGGCGCGTCAGCGTGCGGCTGACCGTCTCGATGGTCAGGCCGAGATAGTCGGCGATGTCGCCACGGGTCATTGGCAGCGTGACGGTACGCGCCATCCCTGGCGCCTGCGCCACGCAATGGGTGGGGATCGAGGCGCGGGCGATCAGGAACGAGGCCAGCCGCTCGCGCGCGGTCTTGCGGCCCAGCAGCAGCATCTGCTCCTGGGCTGCCACCAGCTCGTTGGACGCCACTTCCAGCAGCCGCGTCTCCATCGCCGGGAAATCGTCCAGCATCGCCCGCAGCTTCGGGCGCGAGAAGCGGCAGACGCGCATGGGGTCCACCGCCTCGGCCCCGAAGGCATAGACCGAGGACACCGCCAGGCCCAGGAAATGCCCGGTGCCGGCGAACCCGGTGATCTGGCGCCTGCCGTCCGGCAGCAGCTTGAACAGCTTGGCGGTTCCGGCGGTGACGTTGAAGAAGTGCTCGGCCGGATCGCCTTCCACGATGAAGCTGCGGCCGGGTTCCACGGAGATGGACACCGCCATCGCGGCGAGGCGTTCCAGATCCTTGATCTCGATCGCGTTGCAGACGCTGTACGACCTGGCGTCGCAATGCGCACACGGTTCGGCCGCCGCCAGCGGCTCAAGCACGATCGGCCGGGCCCGTACGGCCACCATCGCAATTCCGGCGGTTGTTCCTCCGCCGCCCCGCCTGTCTGGCATCCCTTGTACTCTACGGCCGGCTCACCGGGGAACACGTTTCTTCGCAGTGCGGAATCCCCGCTCTTGATCTGCGTCAAGGCAGCAGCAACGGAATCGTATGCACACTGCCGCCCAGCAACGAGTGAAAGCGGTGATGTCGGGCTTCACCTGCCACATCCTGATGCCGGAGCAGGCGTCCACGGTCTACCCGCTGGTGCGGGAAGCGGTGCCAGCGCTCGATCTGCGCACATGGCTGCGTTTCGCCAAGCGCATCACCAATCCGCGCCGGGCGTCGCAGGAGGGCATCATGGTGGTGCGGCGCAACTCCCGGCCAATGCCTTGCGGCCTGTTCGTCTACCGGCGGGAGAACGACCTGACGCACGGCCCGACCCTGGTCGCCGAGCACTTCATCGCCGTCGATGTGCTGGACGCCGAGCCGGCGATGCGCGCCCTGGTGGCCGAGCTGGACACGCTGGCCGAAGCGCTCGGCTGCCACGCCATCCGCGCCATGGTGCTGGGCCAGTCCAGCCTGGTCGCCTCGGGCCTGCGCGACGCCGGGCACCAGCCGGAAGGCGCCACCCTCTGGAAACCCCTCCACCGCCCCCACGAGGCGGGAGGCTAAAGCGTGATCGCCACAGGTGGAATCACACGGAGGCGTGAATCACGCGATAAAACAAAGACCTAGAGCCTGATCGGAACGCCTATCGGTTCCGATCAGGCTCTAGCCGCCGGCGCCTGTCTCGCGATGTGCTGACCACTCCAACGCCCGGCAAGGTGTTATCGTACCGATGCCGGCCCGCCGCCGCAGACACCGTAACACCCAAGACACTCCGGGGCTTCGGCACGGTATTCGGGCTCATTGCGGGACCTGACGGTCCATCCGGCAATTTTCCGATCAGCAGATCTGCGGCAGACCTTGCGTGCGTTCCCTATGCAACAAGGCATGAGGTGCGTCTGTCATGAAAGCCAGGAACAAGATATGCGCCAGGCTGCGGTGGCTTGCCGTCGGCCTGATTTCGGCGGGCTGGGCCGGCATGGCCGCTCCGGTGGCCGCGCAGCCGGCGGCGCAAAAACCGAACATACTCGTCATCATGGGTGACGATGTCGGCTGGTTCAACATCGGCGCCTATCACCAGGGCATCATGTCCGGGAAGACGCCAAACCTCGACCGGCTGGCGGCCGAGGGCATGCGCTTCACCGACTACTACGCGGAGGCAAGCTGCACCGCCGGCCGGGCAAACTTCATCACCGGCGAGTTGCCGCTGCGCACGGGCCTGACCACCGTGGGCCAGGCCGGCGCCGATGTCGGCATCCCCGATGAGGCGGTCACGCTCGCCACCGTGCTGAAATCGCTCGGCTACGAGACCGCGCAGTTCGGCAAGAACCATCTGGGCGACCTCAACAAGTTCCTGCCGACGGTGCACGGGTTCGACGAGTATTTCGGCTATCTCTACCACCTCGACGCGATGTCCGACCCGTACTGGTTCGACTACCCGCAGGACTGGATCGACAAGTATGGCCCGCGCAACCTGATCCATTCCTATGCAACCGACGTGGACGATCCCACGGTGCAGCCGCGTTGGGGCAGGGTCGGCAAGCAGCGGATCGTGGACGCAGGCCCGCTGGCGCCGTTCCCGAACATGACCGGGCGGCAGAACTGGCAGGAAAGCCGCAAGGCCCGATACGACATGGAGACCTTTGACGAGGTGCTCGTCGAAAGCAGCAAGGGCTTCATGGACAAGGCGAAGCAGGACGGCAAGCCGTTCTTCATCTGGCACAACACGACGCGCATGCATGTGTTCACCTACATCGCGCCCAAATACCAGGCGCTGATGAACTACCAGACCAACTACGGCCTGGAAGAGGCCGGCATGGCGCAGATCGACGACAATGTCGGCGACTTGCTGAAGCACCTGCAGGACATCGGCGTGGCTGACAACACCATCGTCATCTTCACCACCGACAACGGCGCGGAGGTCTTCACCTGGCCGGATGGCGGCATGACGCCGTTCAGGGCCACCAAGGGCACCGTGTTCGAAGGCGGCTTCCGCGTGCCGGCCATTATCCGCTGGCCGGGCAAGGTCAAGCCAGGCACGGTGGAGAACGGTCTGTTCTCCGGCCTCGACTGGCTGCCGACCCTCGCCAATGCGGCAGGCAACCCCGACATCACGACCCGGCTGCTGTCTGGCGTGAAGCTGGGCGATCGAACCTACAAGAATCACCTCGACGGATACGACCAGATGGAGCTGTTGCTGGGCAAGGGGCCATCGGCGCGCCATGAGCTGTTCTACTTCGGCGGACCGAAACTGGGTGCGCTGCGGATCGACGACTTCAAGTTCCAGTTCTACCAGCAGCCCTATGGCTGGCCCGGCGAGAAGGTCACGACGGACATGCCGACCATCGTCAACATCCGCCAGGATCCGTTCGAGCGCACACCGTCGATCCGGGGCGAAAGCCCGAACGAAATGGGCGGCGGCTACATGAACGAATTCTACGCTCGCGAATTCTGGCGCTTCGTTGTCGTGCAGCAGAAAGTCGCGGAACTGGCGCGGACGGCGATCGACTACCCACCGATGCAGGCGCCGGCCTCGTTCAACCTCGATGCCGTGAAGGCGCAGGTTGAAGAAATGATCAAGAGTCACGAGGGGCAATAACCAGCGCAGCTGTGGCCGTGGAGCGAAGCAAGGAAAAGGTGACACAGAGAACACGAAGGATCACAGAGGACACGGAGAAGAAAGCGAGTTGCGCTGCGCGCGAAGCGCCTCATTCTTTTTTTCTTCTCTGTGGCCCTCTGTGTTCTCTGTGTCCCCTTCCCTTTTGCGGCACAACCGCCGCCCGCGCAGGGCTAGGGCTCCGCCAGCGCCGGCAGCAGCGGCAGCAGGGTCGGCAGGTCGCGTTCGGCGACGCAGACCAGGTAGCGGTCGGCGTGCGGGCCTTCCGCGTCCTCGGCATCGGCCAGCGGCAAGCCGTCCGGGCCCAGCGGCAGGGCGGCGAGGCCGAGGTCGCCGTAGACCGTCAGCAAGTTGCGGCGGGCACGCCAGACGGCGGGGTCGAGCCCCTCCTGCTGCGCCAGGTCGCGCAGGCGCCAGACGGCGGAGACGCGGTCGCTTTCGGGCCCCACGGGATCGCCCAGGGCCAGCATCACCGGCCCCACGCGGCGGAATGCGATCACGGCGCGGTCGGCTTCGCCGCAGACGATGCCATCGGCCTGCGCCGGCGGCTCGGCACCAAGACTGGCGTAGCGGCGGCGCGCTTCCTCGGTCCAGGCGGCCCAGCGCACCCGGCCCGGGCGCAGCAGCCGCCACAGCGCCACCAGCGCCAGACCCACGGCCAGCGCCACCGAGGCGCGCAGCGAGTTCGGCACGTCGCGCGACAGGATCACCTGCCACCAGCTGTTGCTGTCCAGCCAGCGGACATGCGGCTCGAACGAGGCCAGGGCCAGCACGCAGGCGACCAGCGTCAGCAGCGGCACTGCCGTCCCGGCCTGCAGCTTGCCGCTCAGCAGCCGGGCATGGCGGTAGAAGGCCTGGTGGAACGGCGCGATCACCCCCGCCGCCAGCACCAGCACCGCCGGCACCCACAAATTCTGCCCCTGCGCCAGCGTGAACGCGGCGCCCAGCAGCAGCAGCACGAGGGTCGCGATCCAGGCCAGGTTCACGCGCTGCGCCAGGGCTGCGGCCATCACCAGCAGGGCGACGCCGATCAGGCTCGGCACGAAGTCGCCGGCCTGGTTCACCACGTCGGCGAAATCCGGATCGATCCAGGAGAAATCGGAGCCGGGGGCCAGCACGCCGATCGACAGCAGCAGCGTGCCGCTCAGCGCCACCACGCCGGTGACGGCGGCGACGACGAAGTCCGGCTCGCTCCAGCGCCCGATCGCCTGCACGCCGCGCAGGCCGGAGGCGCGCTTCAGCAGGCCGCGGCCGCGCAGCAGGATCTCGTTGCCGGCGAACAGGGCGCCGGCCAGGAACAGCGGAATGATGTAGTAGTACAGCCGGAACACCACGATGGCGCCGACGATCTGCGGCGGCTCCATGTACGGCGACAGGCCGAGCAGCATGGCGGTGTCGAACACACCGAGCCCACCCGGCAGGTTGGCCGCGAGGCCGGCGGTGTAGGAGGCAAGATAGACGCCGAGGAAGCGCAGATAGGTCATGCCGGGGGTCGGCGGCAGCAGCGCGTGGAAGATCGCCGCCGTCACCGCCACGTCCACGGTCGCCAGCAGCACCTGCAGGATGGCCATGCGCCAGCCCGGCAGTTCCACCTCGTGGCCCATCACCTTGATCACGCCGAGGCAGCGCGACAGCGTGATATAGGCGATCACGATCACCCACAGCACGGCGCCGATGGCATACATCGCAGAAGGCGGGAACTTGTCGCCGAAGAACGGCACCGCCTGCGGCTCGGTGAACAGGATGATCCCGCCCAGCACCATGCCGCCCAGGCCGAAGGTCAGGCTGCAGAACGCCACCACCTTGCCGATCTGCAGCGGCGTCAGCCCCCAATGCGCGTACAGGCGATAGCGCACCGCGGCCCCGGACACCGCGGCGAAACCGAGGTTGTGGGCCAGCGAATAGGCGCAGAACGAGGCGAAGGCGACCTTGCCGTAGCTGACCTTCTTGCCGGCGTAGATGGTGCCGAGACGGTCGTAGAAGGTCAGGATGAAATAGGACAGCACGGTCCACACGAACGAGGCCACCAGGGCCACGGTCGGGATGGCGTGCAGGGCACGCGAGATGTCCGCGACCTTGAGGCTGCGGAACTCCTTCTGCACCACGTAGATGGCGCCGAACAGCAAGGCCACGCCCAGCACCGCCGGCACATGCCGAAGGATCTTCTTCAACGTGTCGTTCACGCGCGGCTTGCCCTCAGGCCGCGTCGGCGGAGGGGTGCGGCCGTGCAAGCGCGTGCTCGATCAAGGTGATGGTTTCGGGGATGCCGTACAGCGCCACGAACTGGCCGAACCGCGGGCCCTCCATCTGCCCCAGCAGCACCTGGTACAGCGCGCCGAACCAGGAGCGGAGATCCTTGAACGGGTGCCGCTTGCCCACTTCGTACAGCAGGTTCTGGATGTCCTCGGCGCTGGCGCCGGGCGGCAGGGCACAGAGCGAGTCGGCAAGGTCGGTCAATGCAGCCCGCTCGGTGGCGTCTGGCTGGCGGTAGGTTTTCGCCGGGCGGACGAAGTCGCGGTAATAGGCCAGCGCGTATTCCACCAGCCGGTCCAGGAACGGCATCGCCTCGGGCGTCGCGTCCGGGTTGTAGCGGCGGATGAAGCCCCACAGGATCTCCGGGCTTTCCGCGTTCACCACGCTGGCGAGGTTCAGCAGCATGGCGAAGGACAGCGGGCTGTGCGCCTCCTGCGGCACGCGGCCGGCATGGATGTGCCAGGCCGGGTTGGCCGGGCGCTCGTGATGCGGCTGGGCGTGCGCCTTGGTGACGTTGGCGAGATACTCGTCCACCGCCTTCGGGATCACGTCGAAATAAAGTCGCTTGGCGCGCTGCGGCTGGTTGTACATGAACTGGCCCAGGCTTTCCGGCGGAGCGTAGCGCAGCCACTCCTCCACCGACAGGCCGTTGCCCTTGCTCTTGCTGATCTTCTGCGCCTGCTCGTCGAGGAACAGCTCGTAGGTGAAGCCGGTCGGCGGCTCGCTGCCGAGGATGCGGCAGATCTTGCCGGACAGGCGCACGCTGTCGATCAGGTCCTTGCCGGACATCTCGTAGTCCACGCCCAGGGCGTGCCAGCGCATCGCCCAGTCGGCCTTCCATTGCAGCTTCACCGCGCCGCCGGTGACCGGGGTCTCGAACGCCTCCCCCGTCTCGGGGTCGCGCCAGACCATGGTGCCGGCGGCGGGGTCGAGCTTTTCCACCCGCACCTGCATCACCACGCCGGTCTTCGGGTGGATCGGCAGGAACGGCGAATAGGTGGCCTGCCGCTCCGCCCCCAGCGTGGGCAGGATGACGGACACGATCTCGTCGTGCCGCTCCAGCACCCGCAGCAATGCGGCGTCGAACCGGCCGGCGGTGTAGTATTCGGTCGAGGACGCGAACTCGTAGTCGAAGCCGAAGGAATCGAGGAAGGTGCGCAGCCGGGCGTTGTTGTGCGCGCCGAAGCTGTCATGGGTGCCGAACGGATCGGGGATGCGGGTCAGCGGCTTGCCCAGGTATTGCGCCAGCATGTCCCGGTTGGGCACGTTGTCGGGAACCTTGCGCAGCCCGTCCATGTCGTCGCTGAAGGCGATCAGGCGGCTGTCGAGTCCGGTCAGTTCGGTGAAGGCGCGGCGGACCCAGCTGGTGCGCGCCACTTCGCCGAACGTGCCGATATGCGGCAGGCCGGACGGGCCGTAGCCGGTTTCGAACAGGGCCGATTTCCTGCCCGACGCGGCGAGGCGGGCGGCGACTTTCTGCGCTTCCTCGAACGGCCAGGATTTGTGTGTTCCCTGCGGAACTGTCGTGGTGGAGGGTGTGTCGGCCATGCGGCGCAAGCTATGGATGGGGGGTGCCTTGGTCAATCCGGCGGCAACCTTATAGTGCCCCCATGACCGAAGCCGCCAGTTCGCGCGGGGGCATGCCAACCCTGCCCCCCCGCTTCGTACCGCCTTCGGGCATCTCCCTGCCCGCGTCCCCCGCGGTGGTGGCCGGCGTCGGCCGGGCGGCGATCCTGACGCAGGACGGCGAGATGCTCGACCTGCCCACGGCCGAGGCAGCGCGGCTGCTGCGCACCCTGCCGCCGCCGCTGCTGGTGCACGCCCCGGCCACGCTGCGCCGGCTGGGGCTGCAGGCCATGCCGGCGCTGGATCTGCTGGAGCTGTTCGCCTTCGTGCTGCCCGCCCGTGTCGCCGCCCCCACCCCCCGCGGGCTGGCGCTGGCGCTGGACATGGCGCCGCCCGGGCCGGGCGCGGAGGCGGCGAGCGCGCTGCTGCCCGACCTCGCCCAGGCGCTGCTGGCGCGGCTGGCGGCGGGGCGGGACCTGCCGATGAACCGCGACGCCGCCGGACTCGCC
>NZ_JAPDNT010000052.1 GCF_025989185.1 Limobrevibacterium gyesilva | reverse complement strand
CCGCCAGGTCTTCCAACACACCCAAACCCCTCCACAAGACCACCCACGCGGGGTGGAGCAGCCCGGTAGCTCGTCAGGCTCATAACCTGAAGGTCACAGGTTCAAATCCTGTCCCCGCAACCAACGTTCCCATCACTCCACCAGAACGGCCGTTCTCCTTTCGGGATGCGGCCGTTCTTGTCTGTGCGCCGTCGGACGGCTCCGGCAGATACAGAAACGCCGCCAGATCTCCGCGCAGCTCCACCCGCACTTCACCGCGCGTTTCGCCCGGGTAGACCAGGATCGCATCGACCAGGCTGCGCAGCGCCTCGGCCGCCGCGGCCATGGTGGCCGCATCGCGCAACGCCTCCTCCAGCGTGTCGACCTTGCGGCGGTAGAGTTCGGGGAGGTTCGGATGCAGCACCGGCAGCGGTTCCGGCGTGCCGGTGCCCGCGATCTCCCGGACGATCTGGTCCTGCCGGCTCTCCAGCCCCGCCAGTTCCCGCGCCATCGCCGGGCTGCCGTGCCCGTCCTTGATCAGCTCCAGCAGGTTGCGGATCTGACGGCCGAGCTTTGTGTGCTCCTGCTGCAGCCGCGCACGCTGCTGCCCGCGAGTGCGGTTGGCGGCGTTTACCTCGGCGACGAAGGAGCGCACGAACTCCTCGACCAGTTCCGGGGCCAGCAACCGATGCTTCAGGCCCGCCATCACCCGCTCGAGCAGCCGCGCCCGCAGCACCGTCCGCGGATTGCTGCAGGTACCCCGCTCGCGGCGGTTTGCGCAGCCCAGCCGGCCGTCGCTCGACACCACGCCCATCGGGCCATTGCACACTCCGCAGCGCACCAGACCTGACAACAGCCATGGCGGACGCCGGGCAGCGGCAAGGCGGCGACCGACATTGGCGCCGTCGGCAGGGGATCCCAATTCGCCGTCGGTGTTGGCCGACCCGAGTTGGCGCCGGCCGACGGCCAGCCGTTGCTGCGCGGCCTCCCACAGCGTGCGATCGACGATCTGCAACTGCGGTGCGGCGCTGATGATCCAGGCTTCCCGCGGGTTCGGCCGGGCGACCCGCTTGCCGGTCGTCGGGTCCTTGACGAAGTGCTGCCGGTTCCACACCCGCTCGCCGACATACAGCCGGTTGCGCAGCAGGCCGGTCTCGCGCACCGCATTGCCGAGGATCAGCGAGGCCGTCCACTTGCCGCCGCGCGGGCCGGGAATGCCGGCCTTGTTGAAGCCGACAGCAATGGCGCGCGGCGAGACGCCGCCCGTGTACTCGCTGAACACCCGCCGGACGAGCTCCGCCTCCTCGGGCACGATCTCCATCTCGCCGGCGGTCGGCGTGCCGTCCGCCCGGAATTGCCGCAACACCCGATAGCCGAAGCTCAACCCGCCGCCGCTGGCGCCGGCGCGCACACGGCCCTCGATGCCGCGATGGGTCTTCTGGGCGAGGTCCTTGAGGAACATCGCCGCCATCGTGCCCTTGAGGCCGACATGCAATTCCGTGACATCGCCGTCGGCGATGGTGACTAGGCGCACCCCCGCGAAGGAGAGCTGTTTGTAGAGCCCGGCGATGTGCTCCTGATCGCGGCTCAGCCGGTCCAGCGCCTCCGCCAGTACGATGTCGAACCGGCCCGACCGCGCCGCCGCCATCAACGCCTGGAACTGCGGCCGGTCCGCAGTCGCGCCGCTGATCGCGTAATCGGCATAGACCTCGGTCACCACCCAGCCCTCCCGCTCGGCGCGGGCGCGGCAGATGCGCACCTGATCCTCGATCGACGCCTCGCGCTGGTTGTCCGACGAGTAGCGGGCGTAGACGGCGGCGCGCTGTGTCATGCGTCCTTATCCTTGGCACCAGCCAGAAGCGGCGCGCGCAAGTCCTGGACGACGGTGAAGTGCGCGCGCTGCGCCGACGCCGCTGATGCGTGATTGTAGTGCATCTCGCCGGTCTTCAGGTCCCGGTGCCCGAGCAGTCGCGCGCCGGCGCGAACGCTCATCGGTGCATCGATGGCGAGCGAGGTGAGGACGCAGTCCCGAATCAAATGGGGATTGATCGGATGGCCGAGCAGTCGGCGCGTGATCGAGGTGATCTGATAGTAGATGGTCGATTCTGACATCGGAGTGCCGCCCATGGCGATCCACAGGGCGTCGCTCGTGCCTTCGCGGAGCAGACGGGGACGGATGACCTCCAGGTAGTGATCGAGATGCGCGAGCAGATCCTCCGGGCAGGCGCAGTCATATGGCCGCTTCTCCTTGGTCTCGGAGGAGCCGAGGCTGAGCCGCATCCCGGTGGGGGTGCGCAGCACGCTGTCGCCGATGCGTAGGCCGGCGAAGCTTGCGAGGCGCACAGGGCGATGCGTCAGAAACGCGAGCATGAGGGCGTCGCGGGCGCGCGTGCAGCCGCGCGTGGGAACCGGGCCGACGCTGGCGATCAACGACGCGTAATATGCCAGAGCCTTGTCAACGATCTCGGCGGGGTCGACCAGACGGAGATGCTTCTGCCGGCGTGGCACCGCACGCGCTTTCAGCCGGGCGCAGAGTCGCGCCAGATGTGCAAGGTCGGCCGTGGGGTCGAGCGCGGCGATGGCCTGCCGCAGCGCCCGGAACCGGGACAGCAGGCTGGTCGACGCCATACCCGTCGCCTGGAGATGGGACAGATACCGCTCGAGCCGATCGCGGCTGAGCCGCGATCCCGGCATCTCCGATGCGTTGAGCTCCCCGTTCCCGGCCAGCCAGAACAGGAACCGTCCGTAGTCCTTTGCAACCTGATGCCGCGTCCTGGGCGACCAATGTGCCGCCCGGCCGTCATCCTCGAGAGGATCGCCCGAGCGGTTGGCAGCCTCCCACAGATCACGATCCGCAGCGGGCCAGCGTTCCACGGGCAGCGTCACCGACGGATAGCCCACGGTCAGATCTTCCTGGTCCGCCGGTGGCCCGCTCCGGGCCCCGAAGGGGCAGTCAGGGCCGGGCCTTCAGGTGGCAGCAGATGACGGCGCTTGGAGCGGATCAGGTCATCATGCAGCCGCGCGGCAGACTCCGTCTCCATCCCCTCATAGGAGCGGTAGGTTGTATCGTGGGAGCGGTGCCCGAGCAGGCGGCGCGCCGTCTCGTAGTCGCCTGGACGGACATCGACATTCATCTTCGCCGTCAGATGGCGCTGCAGGTGGGGAGAGTATTCGAGCCCAAGATGCGTCCACACGCGCTGCGAGAGCTGTTTCGACAGGGTGTCGGAGCGCTTCGGGTGGCCGGGACGACCGGGGAACAGAAAGGGCGACGGGGTCGTTTCGAGAAGCGGTTTGACCCGCTCGACGTAGGACCGAATGAAGGCTGTCGTCTCGGCCGGCAGCAGGTATTGCAGCTGTTCGGCGTTCTTCACGCTGTGCCGCGGCAGCAGGATGACGGTCTCCCCGTCTTTGGGTCTCGGGAGCCTGATGTGCAGGTCCAGCCGGAGGCTGGCCAGATTCTCCACCCGCATCGGGGCAAAGATCAGAATTTCCAGCGCCAGGAACAACGAGAACTCCACCGCGTCATGGCGCGTCAGGTCGCCCTTGCAAAGCAGCCGCTTCATCCCGAGGGCCGGCAGCGCGAGGAACCGCGCAAGCACGTCCTAGTCACTGAATTGCGCGACGCGATGCCGGTTCTTCTCGGTCATACCCGGCTCGTGCCGGTTCAGCCTGGTCGTGATGTTGTTCAACGGGGAGAGCTCGGCCTCCGAAAACCGCAGATGGTACCGGGCAATCGACCGGATCGTGTGGGCGACTTGCCCGGCCGTCCGGGTGTTGCTCTTGTCGCGCCGCTCCCGGTCGAGGAGAAACCGCAGGCCCAGCTTGAAATTCTCCGCCGTCACCAGAACGGCCAGCGCATCGATCTCCTCGATCGGGACGCCGGTCAGAACCAGGGCGCTGGCAAACTGACGGATCTGGTAGCGCTTGGCCGCAATGCTCGATGGCCGCAGCGGCCGGGCCGGTGTCGACTCGTTGAGCAGGTCGTCCACGCCGGCAGCGCCGAGCCGGCGCAGGTATTCCTCGACCTCGTCTTGAAACGAGGCGGGAAAGGCACGCAGGTCTGATGTGTAGGTCCTGGCCTAAGAGGGAATCGTCAGGGTCACCGCCGGCCAGCCCAGGACCTTTGCGCGGGCCTGGTTCCAGGTGCGGCAGACCGTCTGGTAAACGGTCTGCGGGTCCTTGACCAGCGAGGTCTTCGTGAGGTGCTCGAGGTAGAGGGACGATACGCCATCCGACACAGCGTCTGGCGCGACGCCGGACGCCGAACAGAAGCGGGCGAAGGGTGCAAGGCTGCTCCGCAGATAGCGGTTCGACAGGCTCGCGAACACGGTGTTCCAGGCGACGCTCAGGGCTTCCGCCACGGGCCGGTTGCACGGCTTCACGCCGGCCAGGGTGAGCGCCCGGTTGAGCAGCGACGTCACGTTCGCGAAGCGGGCGGGTGACACGCCGACCGCTTCGGGATGGAGCCGTTCGACGTGCCGCCGGATCGCCGCTGTGTCAGCCGGAAGGTGGTCCAACCGCAGGCCCGCCCATGCGCCGAAGGAGCGGATAGCGGAGGCGAGCTCGCGCGCCTGGCGCTGGTTGCACAGGCTCGTCGTCACAATGAAATTCAGCACGCCTTTCAGGTCGCGCGGCGGGCTGTTACGGGCGGCGTCGGCATCCATAGTGATCCCTCCGGGAGGACGAAAGACGACACGTGATGTCAGCATAGGACAGGAGAAGACAAAATGAATAGAGTTCGCCATAAAGGCCGGTCTTCTACGGTCTGTAGCAGTCACTACACGAGCGTTGTTCACATCAATACATGACAGTTGCGGTCATTTGGCGTCATCTCCTCGCCCCGCATCAGTGTGAGTATTCGCCAGCCAACGCTCGATGTCGGAGCGACGGAAGCGGATCTGGCGTCCGATGTGCACGCATCCGAGCCGTCCCTGGTCGATATGGCGCTGCAAGGTGCGAACGGAAACCTGGGCCAGTGCGGCCAGTTCACCGAGGGTGAGGAGCTTCTCCAGCGGCGCGGCCGTGGGCGCCGCGGCGGCACGTGGGGATCGGGGAGACCGCGTCATTGGTCGGACGGTCCGGCGGGAACCGGCCCGCGGGACCGACACCGGGCGAAGTCCGAGAATGCCGCCTGCCGTGCCAGGAGGCGGACGAGCGGAACGAGCCGCTCCGCCACGCCTGGCGGCAAGTCGACGCGGGCACCGGGAGGGTGCGGTTCGTCGATCGGGCAGGTAATGAAATGCAACCGCGAATTCGGGACGGACATGGCCAACACTTCCTCAGAAGATGCTGGCCTACGGACAAGCGCCGGCCCGTTGTTCGCCTTGACTGCTACTTGCTCCGTGGATGGCGGTCAAGCGATTCGCCAGGCGTCCCAGCGGACGGGCACGTCTCGAGCCGACCGACGGCCGCCGGTCCTGAACCCGGAAACGGGTCCAGCGACCGCGCGAATCCTTCGGGCAAGGTCATCGGCGCTGTCCTGTCCCGGATCAATGATCCCTCGGTATTGCGGCTCGAAGAAGTTCGGCCCGGCACCCGGAGGATGCCGCCTGCCATGCCAACCGAAGCGCCCTGCACAGCCAGGAATATGTGGCGCATCCAATCGCTGCGGTTTCCGCGGGTTTGCTGGATGGTCACCGACGCCGCCTGTGGGCACGCCGCGACCGACCGACGTTATTCCGGTCGTAGGACCCCCACCACGTTATCCGCCGCTCAGGCTTTTAATCTTGGGACCCTGGGTTCGAATCCCACCCTCTCCGCCAGCGGTGCTTTCGTCTGCCTTCGTCCACCTTCGCCCACCTTCGCAGACTCCTTTGTCAACATACTGGTCACGAGGGTGTTTTCTCCGGGGGCTTGCGCCCTGGGCTACTTTCCCGTGCGCGCCCCCGGCGTGGGCCGGGGTGTGGGCCGGAGGGGAGGACGGGCCAATGGCAAGGCATTGGAGGCCGGAACGGCCGCTCGAGACGGAGCTCGGGCGGTATGGCTACGGCGGGGGGCTCTGGCTGCAGGTCCGCGGCGCCACTCGGCGCTCGTGGCTGTTTCGCTACAAGCTCGCCGGGCGCGCGCACGCCATGGGTCTCGGTCCCGCGGAGAGGGTCAGCCTCGCCCAAGCACGCATTTCAGCCGAGAAGTGGACAGGAGTTCTGAACGAGGGCCGGGACCCTCGGGAGGTGCGGGACGCCCAGGACGAGGACCGGCAGCTCTCGGCGGACCGCTCCACACCGCTGAAGGAGGTGTCGGATCTGGTCATAGCCAAGCGCTGGTCCCAGTGGCGCAACGACAAGCATCGAGCGCAATGGAAGGCGACACTCGCCACGTACGTCCACCCGCTGATCGGGGACAAGCCGATTTCGCGGATCAACCTGGATGACGTGGTGACGGTGCTCGAGCCGATATGGCACACGAAGGCCGAGACAGCGAGGCGGGTGCGCGGCCGCTTGGAGGCGATCCTTGCCCACGCTATCGCGAAAAAGCGCCACGACGGACCCAATCCAGCCCAATGGGGCCCGCTTCTCAAGCAGGCGCTGAACGCCACCGGGAAGTCCCGCCGCGTCACGCATTTCCCCGCCATGCCTTGGAAGGAAATGCCGGTCTTCATGCAGCAACTGCGGTCCACCCCAGGGATCTCTGCGAGAGCGCTCGAACTGCACGTGCTGACGATCTCGCGCCCGGGAGCCTTACGCTTGGCCGCGTGGAGAGAATTCGACCTGGAGCTGCGGCGATGGCGCATTCCCGCCCACCACATGAAGAACGACGAGGACTTCGACATACCATTGAGCAATGCCGCCGTGGCACTCCTCCGCGAGCGGGGTGCAACGGGACAGACCCCGACGCCTTGGTGTTCCCCGGGGCACGTCGGGGCCAGCCCCTTTCGGACGCGGCGCTTACCATGGTCCTGCGGAGGATGTGTCGTGACTCAAAGAGGCCCCCGAACGTCACCTATCGCGATCGCAAGACCGGCAGGGTGCCCGTGCCCTACGGCTTTCGAAGTTCGTTCATGGACTGGGCCTGTGACGGGACCTTCTACCCGGAGAGAGTGGCCGAGGCGGCGCTCGCGCATGCGGCGGGGAATGCGGTGACGCTCGCGTATCGTCGGGGCGATGCGTATGACCTCCGCGCCGAAATGATGGAGGATTGGGCCGAGTTCTGCAGCAGCCCGGCGCCGCGCACGCGATGGCCCGGCCGGACCGAGCGCATGAGCGGCGAGATCATCAAGCTGTGCAGCCGACTTTCCGCCATGCTGCTCAAGTCGGAGGACAGCGGCAGCCGCAGCGTAGCGAGATTATTGCAAGCCTTTGCGCGCTCGGGGATTGAAAAATAGGCCAGCGGGACGAGCGGATCATTGGACCCGGCGGCACCGACCCAACGCCCCTCCAACTCCCAAGCGGCCCCCGCCCATTGCCACTGTCCAACGGCAGGGATGCGCCAACGTATCAGTCCGTGAAGAGAATTAGCCTGGAAGGGGGTGGCCGTGCCGCTTCACTACTTGTGGCAGTGGTGAAGCGCCGCCGCGGCTGTTGCCGGAGCAGCGATCGCGCGTAGTCACGCCGCGGGATGCTCGGGCCGAAGCTCGTCTTGCATTCGACTTGGTCCGTCTCGCCAGCGGTGGGGGGCCACACGCTTTCCGCATCCTTCGAGGCCCTGCCCAGCGTCAGGGCCCATGAGACAGGTGGGGGAGGTTGAGGAGCGGAGGATTTCTGGCTCATCGTAAGCGTCAAGGAGTGAAGATAAGCCAGAAATTCTCCACCCACGCTGGCCGGCCCGAAGGCACGACGACGGGCAAGCCGTCCCGGAAGAGGGACGTCGGCATCAACTCCGAAAGCGGACGCCCGAGGGACAGGCGCCAAGCGTCACTCGATAGCGAGCATTGGCCGACACCGGAACAGCTGCTTTGGAGTGCGCAACGGCAACAAGCAGACGTTCGTTCATGGGGATAACCAACGGCAGCCGTCGACCCTTCTCGGACCTTCGCGTCCGGCCCTGCGAGGTCCGGTCTTAGGGGTGAAGCTGCCATAAAGTTGCAGACGGCAAGATCGGCTGCTTCGCGCCCACATCAGCCATTCAGCCGACCCCGACCGTTTCTCCGAAGCGGACATGCGAGCGGGATAGGCTCGTGACGGACATGGGTGGCTTTCTGCCGGTCCGCTTCAGGGCGGAATGCGCTTAAATCAGACATCCGGCCGCCGGGCCCGGCCGGTAGCTACCCGTCTCCATCTAGGCATGGCCCGTGATAAATGGACACACTCACAGGAGTGAGCCGGTTAGCTCGCCGGCATATTCCACGCTAGATGGATAAATATGCCTGGTCCCAACGCACTCGAAGAAACATATCGCCGCGATGGCCGAAAGGTCTTCGCCACGCTCGTTCGGCTCCTGGGCGGATTCGATATGGCCGAGGAGGCGCTCCATGAAGCCTTCCGGATCGCTGCCGATCGCTGGCCCGTGGAAGGCGTGCCGCGTAATCCCACCGCCTGGCTTGTCTCGGTCGGACGGTTCAGAGCGATCGATCGTATGCGTCGCGACGGGCGCCTGGTCCCGCTGGACGACGTCGTCCACGTGGTCGAGGCCGAACCCGACCCGGCGGCTCTCCCCGATGAAGAGGACGTCTTGGAGGATGACCAGCTTCGCCTGATCTTCACCTGCTGTCACCCAAGCCTCGCTGAGGAAGCGCAGATTGCCCTGACCTTGCGCGAAGTGTGCGGATTGGCGACCGAGGCCATAGCGCGGGCCGTTCTCGTGAAACCCACGACGCTGGCGCAGCGCATCGTGCGGGCGAAGTCGAAAATCCGCGATGCTCGGATACCCTATCGTGTCCCGGAAGCCGATGAGTTGCCGGAGCGATCGCCAAGCGTGCTGAGGGTCATCTATCTGATCTTCAACGAAGGCTATGCGCCATCAACCGGGGAGAGGACAACCAACCCGGAGCTTTCGCAGGAGGCAATTCGGCTGGCGCGGCTGCTCCGGGACCGGCTGCCGCAACCCGAAGCGATCGGCCTGCTCGCGCTGATGCTGTTGCACGAATCGCGGAGGGCGGCGCGCGAGATGATTGCCGGGGAGTTCATAAGCCTGGAAGAGCAGGATCGGGCGTGCTGGGATCGCGCGGCCATCGCCGAAGGCCAGGCATTGGCCGAGCAGGCGCTCCGATCGGGCCGCATCGGCACCTATGCGCTGCAAGCCGCAATCGCTGCGGTGCATGCCGACGCGCTATGCTGGGCGGAAACCGACTGGGCGCAGATCGTCGGACTTTACGACGCGCTGCTGCGCATCGAACCTTCGCCGGTGATCGCGCTCAACCGCGCCGTGGCCCTCGCCATGCGCGATGGCGCGGCGGCGGGGCTGGCGCTCGTCGAAGAGCTTATGCGCCTGCCCGAGCTTGCGCATTACGCCCCGGCCCATGCCGCGCGTGCCGATTTGTGCCGACGAGCGGATCGATATAACGAGGCCTGCGACGCCTACCGCCGGGCTTTGGAGCTGTCCGAACAGGGGCCGGCGAAGCGCTATTTCCAGCGGCAGCTCGATCGGCTGCCTGCCAGCTAGGGCCCGGTCCCGCGAATTTTCGACAAAATTTTCCCGCCCCTGTCGAAATCGCGACTCCCCGCGCGACTAGGAATACCAGGCGCCGATGCCGGTGCTTCCTGAAGGGGGAAATAGGATGAGCAAGCTGATCTTCGTGAACCTGCCGGTGACCGACCTCAAACGGTCGATGGCCTTCTACGAGGCGGTGGGTGCCACGAACAATGCGAATTTCACCGACGATACGGCAGCCTGCATGGTCATTTCCGAGACGATCCATGCCATGCTGCTCACCCACGACAAGTGGCGCCAGTTCACGTCCAAGCCGATCGTCGACGCCCATGCCAGCGCCCAGGTCCTGTTGTGCCTGTCGGAAGACAGCCGGGACGCCGTGTCGGCGATGGTCGAAAAGGCAGCGAACGCAGGCGGCAAGGCCGACCCGACGCCGATACAGGATTTCGGCTTCATGTATGGCCGGAGCTTCGAGGACCCCGACGGCCATATCTGGGAAGTGATGTGGATGGACCCCGCCGCCGCTCTTCCGCATGCTCAATGATCCGGAGCACTCAGGATTTATGAGGAGCAAGGACCATGAAATATCTCTGTTTGGTTTACCTCGATGACACTCATTGGAGCGCATGCCCGGACCAGGAATGCTTCGACTTCGCCAAGGAATTGGCGGAAAGCGGGCGCCTCGTCGCCGCCGAGCCGCTCCATCCAGGACATACGGCGACGACGGTCCGTCTGCGCAACGGCCAGACCGCGCTCTATGATGGCCCTTTTGCCGAGACCAAGGAACTGCTGGCAGGCTTCTATCTGATCGACGCGAAAGATCTCAATGAAGCGCTCAACATCGCAGCGCGGATACCGCCGGTAAAATATGGCAGCATCGAAGTTCGCCCCGTGCGGGAGCTCAGCGTCGCCGGATATCACTCGTTCTCACACCAGGCGGCGCCTCGCTAAATAGCAGTGCTGCAGAGCGCGTTCATATTAGCAACGGTCAAAGACAGCGCGGGCATCGCCGCTGCGAGCGGCGATCACCTGCTTCGCTATGTTGAACTCTTATTTCGGCCCGCAATCCGCAGAGGAAAGGAAACCGCATGACCACGAATGATACCTACCTTGCCGTCTTTCTCGGCAGCAAAACCAGCCCGCGCATGAAGGCGTGGATGGCGCTTCCCGAAGCCGAACGGCGTGCCAGGGAACAGGAGGGCATGGCCGCCTGGAAAGCTTGGGTTGAAAAGCATCACGCGGCAGTTTCCGCCATGGGCGGGCCGCTCGGCAAGACGAAGAAGATCACCGAACGCGGCATCGAGGACGTGAGCAACGAAATGGGCGCCTTCATGGTCGTGAGGGCGGAATCGCACGAGGCGGCCGCCAGGCTGTTCGAGAAACATCCGCATTTCACGATCTTTCCCGGCGAGTCCGTGGAGATCATGCCGGTCCTGCCGATACCAGGCGCCTGATCGGCGCCAACTTCCATTCCCTCGATTCATATAAGGATAAACGAGTATGCCGAACACCATACGTTTGCACCGCGTTCTGGCAACCAGACCAGAGAAAGTTTATCGCGCGTTCCTCGAGGCGGACGCGCTCGCGAAATGGCTTCCGCCCAACGGCTTTGTCTGCACTGTGCATCATCTGGAACCGAAAGTCGGCGGCACGTTCAAAATGTCCTTCCGGAACTTCACAACGGGCAAAAGCCATGCGTTTGGCGGCGAATATGTCGAGCTCGTCCGGTAGTGTCCGAGGTCGTGGTGGAAATTCCGACGGCATAACGGTGTAGGCGGAGGTGGTCATCGGATCGGCTGGCTAAGGTGGAGTTGCGAGGCTCTACCCCGAACCGAACGAGGACCCGATGACCGACGACAGACTACCGCTGGCCGAACTGTTGGCCAAAGCCGGCGATGGCGACTTCCTGCGCAGCGTGGCGGAGGCTGTGGTGCAGCTGCTGATGGAGAGCGATGTGGATGGGCTGATCGGCGCCGGCCGCCATGAGCGATCCGGCGAGCGGACCACGTATCGCAATGGCTATCGGGATCGGAGCCTGGACACGCGCCTTGGGTCCTTGCAGCTGCGGATCCCGAAGCTGCGGCAGGGCAGCTACTTCCCGCCTTTCCTCGAGCCCCGGAAGACCTCGGAGAAGGCGCTGGTGGCCGTGATCCAAGAGGCCTGGGTCGGCGGCGTCTCGACCCGGCGCGTCGATGACCTGGTGCAGGCCATGGGGCTTTCGGGGATCGGCAAGAGCACGGTCAGCAAGCTGTGCCGCGACATTGACGAGCGCGTCGGCGCCTTCCTCGACCGCCCTCTGGTCGGCGACTGGCCCTATCTCTGGCTGGATGCGACCTACCTCAGGCAGCGCGAGGGCGGCCGCATTGTCTCGGTAGCGGCAATAATCGCCGTGGCGGCCAACACCGAGGGCAAACGCGAGATCGTCGGCCTGCACATCGGACCCAGCGAGGCTGAAACCTTCTGGTCCACGTTCCTCAAGAGCCTCGTTCGCCGCGGGCTGCGCGGGGCGAAGCTGGTCATCTCAGATGCCCATGAGGGCCTCAAGGCCGCGATCCGCCGGGTGATGGGCGCCTCCTGGCAGCGCTGCCGGGTCCATTGGATGCGCAATGCCCTTTCGTATGTGCCCAAGGGCCAGCAGAGCATGGTCTCGGCCGCTTTGCGCCAGGCGTTCATTCAACCCGACCGCGCGACGGCCAGCCAGACGTTGCGCCACGTCGCCGACCAGCTCCGGGCGAAGTGGCCCAAACTCGGCGGATTCATCGACGAGAGCGAGGCCGACGTGCTGGCGCACATGGACTTCCCG
>NZ_JAPDNT010000051.1 GCF_025989185.1 Limobrevibacterium gyesilva | reverse complement strand
CGGATCTCATCGAGGCCCGCGGCCGCAAGGCCAAAGAGGCCGGATAGATAGCTGCACCGACGACTCGTCGGATCAACACGAATGTCCTTGCGGAGCGGGGACCGTCCATAGATAGGTCCACAACCGCCCGGTGCTCGTCTTGCCTTTGGCCAGGACGGGCACGGTCGTGTCGTCGCCGTGGAGCCGTTCGGCCGCCATCACGTGCAACCGGATCAGCGCGACCAGCGGCGAGAGGTTGGCCGCGCAGGCGCCGACCCAGTCGGCCAGCGTCGAGGTGTCGAGCTCGATCCCTTCGCGGGCAAAGGTCTCGCTCTGCCGGTTCAACGGCAGGTGCTGGCGGAACTTGGCTTCCAGGATCATGGCCAGCAGCTCGGGGCCGGCACGTCCGCGGGCGATCGGGTGGAACGGGGCCGGGGCCTGGCTGATAGTTTCGCAGGCCCGGCAGGTGAACTTCTCCCGCACGGTCTGGATCACCTTCCATTGCCGGGGCACCACCTCCAAGGTCTCGGTCACGTCTTCGCCGAGTTTGGACAGCTTGCCGTTGCAGCAGCGGCAGACGACAGGTCCAGTGACCACCACCCGCTCGCGCGGCAGATGCGCCGGCAGCGGTCCACGAACTGGCTTGCGGCGGATCGGGCTGCGGCCAGCACGCGCGCCGGCGGCATCTGGATCGAGTGCCGCCCCGTCCTCGGCGGCCGCCGCCTCCAGCTCCTCCAGTTGCAATTCCAACTGATCCAGCAGCTTGCTGCCGCGCTCGGAGGACGCGCCGAACTGCTCGTGGCGGAGCTTGGCGATAAGCAGCTTCAGATGGGCCACCATCGCCTCGGCACCGGACGCCCGCGCCTCGGCCTCGCGCCGCGCCAGCTGCTCGGCCGCCTGCGCCGCACGCAGCGCGGTGAGGTCGTCCGGAGCGGGGTCGGAGCTGGGCGGCATGGCGTCGATTCAACCACACCGGCCGGCGACTGTGTACCCCTTCTGAGGGCTGCCGGGTTAGCCAGCCATCTCGGGCCGCCAGGTCCGCTGCGGATTGCGCCAGTCGATCCCGTCCAGCATGTAGCCCAACTGGGAGGCCGAGATCGCCACGCACCCGTCCGCCGGCGACGGCCACAGGAACCGGCCCCGCTCCAGCCGCTTGGCATACAGCGACATGCCGAGCCCGTCGTGCCAGAGGATCTTCACCAGGTCACCGCGGCGGCCTCGGAACACGTAGAGGTCGCCGGCATGCGGATCGCGCTGCAACGCCTCCTGCACCTGCAGCGCCAAGCCGTTCATACCACGGCGCATGTCCGTGTGACCGTTGGCCAGCCAGACCCGCACGCCGGTCGGCGGCACGATCATCGGCGCACCGCGGTCAGAGCGCGCCGCAGGGTCGCCAGCCCGACATCTGCGCCCACCCGGATGCAGGTGCCGTCCGGCAGGGTGATCTCGACCCGGGCTGCCTCGCAAGGAGCCGCCGCCTGGACCGGCGCTGGCACCGCAACCGAAGGATCTGCCGTGATCTGCACCGGCAGGAACATCGGCATCGGCTCCGGCACCAACTCGCCACGCCGGACTTGACCACGCCAGTTCCACAGCAGACCGCGGCTGACTTCATGCCGGCGTGCGACGTCGGCGAAAGAGGCGCCCGGTTGCTCCACCTCCGCGACGATCCGGAGCTTCTCCTCCAGACGCCAGCGACGACGGCGCTCAACGCCAGTGATGATCTCCATTCAGCAACCCGCCTCTGATCTTAACGGCGCTCGTACGAACGCCGTTAAGATCGCCTGCCACCATCAGCCGAGGTAGGCGGCCTTCGCCGGGCGGATACCGTAGCTGCTATGAACCTGCCGCGATCTCCGGCCGCAGTCGAGACACGCGGCGTCGAGCGCCGTTGGATGAGCGATGATCACCACGCCTTCGCCATCCGCCGTCACCTTCTCGATGGCCAGACCGGCAGGCGATACCGCCGTGAATGACGTGCGTCGCATGGTGCACTCTCCCCGAATCTTGGAGGTCCGAGCTTACCTGCTCTGCACCGAAAGTGAGTCAGAGCCCTTTTCCCACGCCTAAACACAGCGTGGATCGGGGCGCCCGCGAAGAACGATCGGTAGCTTGACCATCTCCTCCGCCTTCAGCTCCGCCGCCGTGACGTGATGCAGCACGTTCGACGCGAACACACCTTTCGCCGGGATGCTCTCCAATACCGGTGTCGCGGTGTATTCGACGATCATGGACGGCCGCAGGCCAGCAAGGGTATCGAAGGAAAGCGGCCCGCGCACGTTGTGGGCTTCATCGACGATCACCGCGGGCCGGTGCAGCCGCAGTACGTTCTCAAGAGACGGCACGGGCGATCCGGAAGGGCCCAGCCGCAGGAGCGGCAGCACAGCGGCAGACAGACCCGTGAAGTGATCCATCAGCTCGCCATTCGCATCGTAGACCTTGCGGCCTTCCTTATCCTCGACCCGAAATGCTTGGATCGTAGCGACGATGATGCACGCGCTGCCGTCATAGTCGGCCCGCTTAGCATAGAGCGCTTCGGCGAGAGTCATCACCCGCACGTTGTCGCCGAACCGGTCTCTTAGCGCGCCGCTGTTCGGATGCTCGCGATCCTTGAGCGTCTTGACCGTTTGGTCGCGAATAGCCTGCGAGGGCACAAGCCAGAGAGCGACCGGATTTTCGACACGGAGAAAAGCATCGGCCGCTATCGCGACCGTATGCGCCGCCATGAACGTCTTGCCACCGCCAGTCGGCACACGCAGGCAGACATACGGCAACCCCGGAAGCTGGGGCGGCTCCACATAAGGCCTGCGCGTTGTTGCGGCAAAGGCGGCAACGGCGTCACTGCCGCCGCTCACCGCGTCCAGAAATGCCCGTAGGGTCTGGAGCGCAGCAGTTTGGTATCCCTTCAATGATGCCGAAGAGGTCATGGAGCCTATACCCCCTCGATCTGATAGGGGATTTGCTTGAAGACGACCCCTGCCCGCGCCAGTCGATCGCGCGGCACCGGCAGCCTTCCGCGTAGACGACGCGGGTTCCGCTGAAGTTCGCTGGCGCCGGCAGTTTCTTCAGCACACCGGCCGTTAGCACTGTTTCGGCGGTCGCGATGCCAGGCGTCGCTTCGGCAAAGAGCAAGAAGACGGCGCGCCCCTGATGAACGCCGAGAAGCGATGAGCTATGCGTGGCGCGCTTCGGAATTGGGCTGCCGGTCTCGCAGAAGAAGACATGCGCTGCGAGGTCGGCAAAGCGGACATGGGGCGCGATGCCGCCGCCGGCGTCCAGCAGCGGCTGTCCGAGCGTGCAATAGCGAAACCCAGAGCCAAGCGGGGCCGCCGAGTCGCCCTCGCCGCCATCCCTGCCCTGCCAGCTATAGCCTTCGACCGCTTTCTTGAGCCGAGGTGCCGCCACACCGCGCGCGGTCTCGTCGTTCATCTCGACGAGAATAAACCGCCGAGCGCCGCCATCATCCTTGTTGAGCTTGAGCACGGCGTGTCCCGTGGTGGCGGAACCGGCGAACGAATCCAGCACGATGTCGTTCGGACCAGTCGCGAAGGACAGAAGCTCGACGATCAGGTCGGTTGGCTTGGGATTGTTAAAAACCTTCTTGCCCGGAAAAATCCGCGCAAGCTCATTCGCCCCGCGCCGCCCATCAAGTTCGATGATGCTCGGGAGCTTGGCTTTCCACTCGTTGATGTAAATCTTGAGTTCGACGATCTTGTTCTCATCCTTCCCATATATGAAGCGCTTTTCCGCGAGATACTGGTCGCGCGTTTCCGGCGGGAAGCGGTAGCCCATGAGCGGCGCCTTGCACGGCTTCTTTGTCACGGGATGGATGATGTCGTAGCGGTAGCCTTCGCGGCCAGGGTTGTGGACGCTGCGGCTTCCGGTGAAGACGTTCGTCGCGTCGATCTGATCATATTCCTGAAACGGCCAGAGCTGCGGCTTATGGTCTCGGAACCACGCTGCATATTGCTTCTGTAGCTCGGGAAGATTGTCGCCATAGGCCGCAATAAGCTCACGCGCCTTTGTCTGGATCACATCGCGGACCGGTGACTCGCTGGCTTTCCAAACACGATCCAGGGTGGTTTTGCGCTTGGCAAAACAGACGATGTATTCGTGCTCGATCGCGATGTTAGTCGGATTGTTGTCCGTGGCGTTGTGCCAGACGATCTCCCGACGTGATTCCCAGGCCCAAAAAATCTCATCCAAGAGGCTATGAAGGTGCCGATGTTCGTTGTCGTCGATGCTGACGAAAACCACGCCGTCTTCGGACAGGAATTCTTTGAGTAGCCGCAGGCGCGGATACATCATGCAGAGCCACTTATCGTGGCGGGAAAAGTCTTCCCCCTCCGCTCCAACGACCTTGCCGAGCCACTCACGAATTTCTGGTGAGTCTACGTTATCGTTGTAGAACCAGGCATTCTTCGCAGCCTCCTTGTTCCCTGTGTTGTACGGAGGGTCGATATAGGCGGCCTTCACGCTGCCGGCGTAGTAAGGCAACAGCGCCTTGAGGGCTTCAAGGTTATCGCCTTGCACGAGAAGGTTGCCGGCATCGCCGATGCCCGCGGATTGGCGTGAGTCGCAATTGATGATGCTGTAAGGAACAACGCGGTGATGATTGACGACAGCCTTTTTGCCGATCCAGTCGAGAACGGGCATTTACTCAAATCCAGTCCGGGCCGAAGACCCTTGTCGCGTCGGGTAGTCCATTCACGTCGTATCCTTGCACATGCCGTTATGAGTACCGCAGGGATGCCGAACTCGTTCTGGTTTGACCGCAGGGCCACGCTCATGGGCGTACTACTCCATGCGCCTACGAAATGGAATGAGCATGGCGCCCGATCCAGACGTGCTTTTGTCGGGTGCCTGGTGACGTTCCTTGAGACGAGGTAGCGTCACGAGGTCGCCGCCGTTTGAACTCATGAAGCCTCGCGGCAGACCGCACAACGATTCCACATCGGCCGCTGGCAGCCGGAAGTCATCAAGCAGTTGCTCGCGTGTCCGGATTCCTTCATCGATCAGCAGCCTCACCGAGCGGCTGAGGAGCCGCGGAGCTTCGACGGGTATACTGTCATCGAGCGGTTCGGCTTTGCGCCAGCCCCGCGAGCTGTAGTGCTTCCACAAGCGTTGTTCGTATTCGTCGTTGATCATGCCGAGGGTGCGGCACCGTTTGATCATTGCGCCCAGGGAGACCTTCCACCTCTCTTTGAGCGGCAGAAAGCCGTTGAGGGTCGGCGACCAGACCTCGGCGGCGAAGCTTTCGCCTGGCAGGAGGAAGGCACCAGCGAAGAGAAAGGCTTGCCGCTCGACTTCCTTGAACGCGGCGGCATCGGCGAGTGTCTTTTCTTTAATCCGCGCGTGCAGTACGAGGTGGCCGAGCTCGTGCGCCGCATCAAGACGCGACCGGGCGCAGGTGTCCTTGTCGGCCGCGATCAGCACATAAGGTCGATGATCCGCGCCCGACCAATGCGACAGGCCGTCCATGGCGACGCTGCCGACTTCTTCCTTTACGACGCAGATGCCGGCGTTTTCCATGACCAGGAGCACGTCGGCGATCGGGCCTATGCCGAGGTTCCAAAGACGCCGGCACTCGGTTGCCATCCGCTCGATATCGGCTTCACCGATCTCCCGGTAGTCGGCTGCGTCGATCCGCGGTACGTTGACGGCCGGCAGATCGAGCCATTCCTGGAGAGTCAGGGCAATCTCTTCGGCCCAGTGCAGACGCCCACAGGTGCGCCGACGCAAAGCTTGCGTCGTGCTCGCCATAGAGCGGAAGAACATCGGATTGTCGCCATAGCGCGCCTTGGGCCGGAGGAAGAAGGTGATCGGCAGATTGAGCGCTCGCGCGAAGGTCTCCAGCGCTTCGGGCTCCGGTGACTGGTTGCCCGCTTCCCAGCGAGAAATGCTGGAGCTGGTACGGTTGATCAGATCGGCGAGCGCAACCTGGGTGAGGCCGCGCGAATCCCTTGCTTCCACCAGCCGTTCCGATTGGAACCCTGGTGTTCCGTTACGCATATTCTCCCTCCTGTCCCGTTGAACGGGCTTCTCGAACGTTATCCCGCGTCAGGCCGCTTCTTGAGCTGCGGCACAGCCACATCCTTGATCTCAACCGGTGCTTCGGCGGGCTTCCGCGCGGCAGCATCGGCATCATGATAAAGCGCCAGCAGGTCCGTGATGGCGATCAGGCGGACCCAATCCGTTAGGTCGGCATTGGGAATGCCCAGGCCGACATAGGCCGGGACTGTCGGCTCGCCCCGGCGTGGATGTGCAGTGATGACGAGCATCCCACACATGCGATCGCCCGACGGCGCGGTCGAATGCTTCAAGAGGTCGAGTTGCAGCGGGTTCAACCAGGCGTTTACCTCAGCCCATTGCTGCCGGAAAGCCGTCGCACGCGGCGGGCCACAATGGCGCTGGATGTTGCTGCGGATCAGATAGACGCCGCCGCCTTCGACCAGACTGTAGCGCCCGCCGGCAGGCTCCGTGTGCGGGGCGAAGACCGCGAGGCCGTTGTCCCGTGCCGCCTGTCGGAAGCCTGCCTCGCAGCGCGCGTGCCGCAGCTGGCCGAGCATGTTGGCCCGCTCCGGCTCCTCGGAATGACGCGACGCCAGAGCCCAGGCTTCGCCGAAGCCGGCATCGGCATATTCAAGGGTCTGCCGGAAGAAACCGGCAGGGTAGCTGCCCAGGATGCGGGGGATCGGATCGGGCATGCGCGGCCTAATGCAGTTTGCGTTTATCGGAATATGGCATGAAAAATTTGCGTTATCAAGCGTGGTGTGAGCCGCGATGATGGGCGCAAAAATATCTCACTGCCGGCGAGCGCACGGTAACGGTGGGTCGGGGTCGTCAGTCGCCGCGCTCTTTCATCCAGATCATGGCGTCGAAGGACCGCAGCTTAGCCGCGTCCATCGAGGCCAAGACACGGCGGCTGACCACGCTCTTGTCGGTCACCCGGTTGCTGACCCGGAATCCCCATCCTTGACCCGCCGGATAGACCACGACGTTGTAGCCATCCACGTTCAGGAACGGATTGCCATTGCGCGAGACGCGCCAGCCGCGCGTCAGCCATTTCCGGCGCCGGGCACTTGCGTTGCGCAGCACCTTCTCACGCTGCCGCGCGCCCTCATAGTCTTCTTCCATGTGGCCGGCGCAGACGCAGCCGCACCCCAGCACGTCGGGATAGTGCGGATGCTGCATGTGATGGACATATCGGATTTCCTGCGTCTCACACATCTCGCAGGTTGCCGATGGCTCGCCGAGATCCTCGATGTCGATGCAGGTCCAGCCCTTGTGCGGCACTCCCGGCTGCGACCATTTGCCCGTCAGCCTGGAGGTCTCGTTCATCCGCGCTTCACCGCCGTGGCGATGCGGTCATAGGTAAGGCCATCCGGCGCGCCATCGAGGTAGGCGCGGATCAGCGTGTTGTTCTTCGCCGTAGCGACCATCCGCAGGTGGAGCTCTTCCTGTTCGGCGACCATGGGCCGCGTCGAGGGATTGGACATCATCTGCTGAATGACCCGCAGCCCTTCGAGCGGTCGGTGCATGTGGTAGGTATAGCGCGACCAACCCTCGGCGATTACTCGTCCATGGATCACGAGCTGACCGCGCTTCTGCACCTCGGGACTCATAGGCCGGCACAGGGTCAGGTCTGTTCGCTGCCCTCGAAATTCGAGCCAGGCGTGCGATGCGTAAAGCTCATCGGTCCCGTCATTCACGAAACCGACGACGGCGTTCGCGGCGGTGCCGTGTTCCTGTTCAAGGAACAGCTTGAGGAACAAAGAGGCGCGGTAGCAGGCCCCATCGAGCGGAAGGGCCACGGCAAGCCCTTTCGCCGCACGGACGAGGATGCGCTCCTGTTCGTCCAACGTGGCAAGCCAAGCCGCTTCAGCGGCGTTCCGTCTTGCGGCCTCTCCCATCTCAACCCCTGTCGAATGCTTACGCGCGGCGCCGCAAGCTCCAATCGTTGCCTATTATAATCAATGGAATGCCGGTTGCGCACCCCGATTGCTGAATCGGCAGATCACGCCGCAATCCGCCGCGGATCTTTGGCGCCGCCAAACTCCGCCAGCACCCGCTGTTCCGCTTCGGCGCAATAGTTTGGATTGAGCTATGAAGACACGCCCGGAGCAGCTGCCCCGATCGTTTCAGGTTGTAAAACGGCACCGAAGCGGGACCCCCTCCAAACCTGCCGCAATGCGCTGAAACGACTTGCGAAATCAGCAAAAGAAAAGGGTCCCGATCGGCGCCGATCGGGACCCCACACCGAACGAAATTTCGCTCAGAATATCAAAGTATTGTGCGCAATTAGCCGTGGGGTCCCAGTTCGGTGCTGATTTACATCTACAATCGCAAGCGCCTGCATCCGGCGACCGGCTGCCACTCACCAGCCCGCCTGGAACTCGTCCCGTGGCGGCCCAAGGTCGAGTCCGTATCCCCTCCTTCAGGGGAGGATCGTTCTGGCTCACCGTCAAACTCCGGAACCCAGACTTGCCGGCAGGTTCGCCGTCTGGCAGCACCTTTACAACCCGTATAACAGCATCCGGGGCGAAAACGTTAGACGGATCAGAATGTACCCCCGACATGAACAGAGTCTTCGTCTTGACGAAATCGCGGAAGAATGGGCGGCCGACCTGTCCCGAAGTCTGGAGAGAGTTCGCACGTTGCTGGTCCAGTCGTTCTGGCGAGGCGAACTGGTTGCCAGCCTGGGCAACCCTGCCACGATCAAGGCCGATCAACGCGAGCTTGCGCTCGATGTGCTGAAGCAGTTCCCGGACCACCCCGGATTGGTGGTCGTCGAGTCGCAGTCCAAGGCGCCGCCGGCGATCATTGTGGATGATGACGGGTCCGAATGGGGCGATCCAAGGGCGGTCATTATTTGGCCGGCGGATACCAAGACGCGTAACGGCTCATTGCTCAAGCAGGCCTGCGAGAACCTGGCGGCCGTCGACTGGTGCGATTACCACGATGACTTCAAGGTCATGCTGTCCGAACTTTTGGTCTTACGGGCGGATTTTCAGGCGTTCTGTCGCGCAAAGGGCTACAGGCTCCCCGCCTTCTGGTCTGGCGATGCCAAGCCGAACGTTGCCGCGCAGGCCAAGATCGATTGCCGCAACTGGCTCAGGCAAGAGGTTCGCCAGCTCCGCGACGCGAAGCCAATGCGCAAAGCGGCATATCGTGCCGAAGCGCGAGAGCAGTTTCGAGATCTGACTGCCCGCGCTTTCGACAAGATCTGGGAGGCCACCGTTCCAGACCGCTGGAAGCGGCCGGGTGCGCCCCCCGGTCCCCGATCCAAGGCCGGTAGCGCACCACGAAAATCGTAGCGCCCCTCGTCTCGATTTTCCAATATTCCATACTGATTTCAGCGTGGTAGTCGGACTTAGCACGACATCTTGGCGCTGCCGGCTATTTTTGCCCCCCGGAAGTCGCCATCACCTTCGGGATGAGGCACGCCGACCCGTCCGCACAGAAGCCTGACCCTGCCGCAGCGGCCGCTGGCGAGAGCACGCGGTTGCTACGCCATCTCGTGCGCCTTCTCGCCCGGCAGGCCGCGGCCGAGGCGGTCAGCATGCTCGTCTCCACAAAAGAGGTTCGAAACGATGGGCACATCGATACCAGCATCAACACCGAATCCACCACTCCTGACCGTTGGTGAGGTCGCCGACCGACTGCAGGTTCACCCCCGCAGCGTGCGCCGCTGGATCGCCGACGACCGGATGCCAGTGGTCCGACTCGGTCGCGCCGTGCGGATCCGCACGACTGACGTCGACCGGATCATCGCGGGAGGCGGCCTCGGCTAACGCCGTGAAGGGTCGCCCGGAGCAGCCATTCCAAGTAATTGATACATATTCACTCGTGAAAACACGAGTAACTAAAGCGGGTTCCTTTACAATAGCGAGTATTAACTATATGAAGCACAAGTCCTCTTCTGTCATCACGAGTCACAATGTGCCACAACAAGCCCCATCACGAGTCCCGCGCTCTGGCGTTGTCGGCACCTTGGCCGACGTCGTCGCCGTCGTCAGGACGGCTGATCTGTCGAAGCAACGGGCGCAGGAACTCATTGCAGCTCTGAACACCGTCGGTCGTGCGCTCGGCAACGACCTTGAAAAGATCCCCTCAGACCCCTTGCTGCTAGGAAGGCGCCTGGCCGAGGCGAACCCGCTGGCCTGCAACGTGACCTTGCGACGCTGGAACAACGTGCGCAGCTTGGTGCGCGCAGCTCTGGCCCTGGCGGTCCCGGTCGCTTCGGCCTGGCGTGCGGCCGACCTAACCCCTGAATGGGGCATGCTGCGCGGGATGCTCGGCGAGCTGTATGCGGACGCACGCCGCTATGCGGACATTTCCGGCTTCATGCGTTTCTGCAGCGGCCGCGGTATCACGCCGGTGCAGGTCAACGAGGTTGTGTTCGAAGCGTTCCGGGCATCGCTGTCGTCCTCCCTGCGCAAGCGGTCAGAGGAGACATATGCAAACTGCTGCCGGACCTGGAACAAAGCCGGCGAGGCATTTCCGACCTGGCCCGCTTTTCGGGTATTCCGGGCGTCCAGGCGCGTCACTTGGACGCTTGCCTGGGATACCTTCCCGGCTTCGCTGCGGAAAGACGCCCAGGCCTGGCTCGACAGACTGGCGGGCGTCGACCTGACCATGGAAACGTTCAGAAAGCCTGTCCGGCCAGGCACGTTGAAGATCCGAGAGTACCAACTTCGCTCGGCGGCTTCAGCCCTCGTACTTCGGGGTCGTGAGCCCGCCTCGATCGGCAAGCTGGCTGACCTGGTCGAGATCGAGAGTTTCAAGGAAATTCTGCGATATCTGATCGATCGTCGGGACGGCAGCGCGCGGGGACAGGTTGGCGATATCGCGTCGCTCCTCAAATCGGTTGCGCAGTTTCATGTCGGGATTCCGAAAGAGACGCTCGACGCCATGGCGGGGGTTATCCGCCGTATCAGCCATCAGCAAGGCCGGCAGCAGGGGCTGACCGAGCTCAATCGGCGGCGCCTAAGGCCATTCGACGAGCCGGAAAATGTCCGGGCGCTGGTGGGGTTGCCGGAGCGGTTACTTCGCGAGGCGAGGCGGACCAGGCCGCCGGTCCAGGCTGCGCTCCTGGTACAGACCGCCCTCGCCATTGAGCTACTGCTGTTGGCGCCGATGCGCCTGGCGAATCTTGCGGCGCTTGACATCGGTTTGCACATCCAGCGGATTCGCAACAGCAAAGAAGTATCGATTGTGATCCAAAGTCACGAGGTCAAGAATTCAGTCTTGCTGGACTTTCCATTGCCCGCCACGAGCGTCGCGTTGCTGGACGTCTATATTCAGGAGTACCGACCGCTGATCGCCACCGCGGGGTCGACGGCAGTGTTTCCGGGCCGGGCTGGCAAGCCTAAAGGGCACAATACTTTGCGGCAGCAGATTTCACAGACGATCCTGAGATACGCGGGTCTGACCATCAACCCGCATCTGTTTCGCCACATCACGGCAAAGCTCTATCTCGATCAGAACCCCGGCGCATATGAGGTGGTCCGCCGCGTGCTCAATCACCGGTCGATGAAGACCACGACGAACTTCTATACGGGGCTTGAATCCGCCGCAGCTGTCCGGCACTTCGATAAGACCATTTTGGGTCTCCGCGGCGGGGAGGGCCACGGTGACTAAAATCCTCGCCCGCGATCCCGCCCGCCGCTGCAAACCGCTCTTTGAGTGGCCGGAATTTGACCGGGAACTGTGGCTCGCGTCACTGCCCCCGGGCAACATCATTGACGGGGCTGGCGCGCGCGCCGGCCTGGCTTTTCATTCCAACCGCAAACTCGTGTCGAGCTATGGCCGGTGGCTGCAATGGCTCGATATCCGCGGCCTTCTCGATGCGGGCCAGCCCCCGGCAGCCCGCATCACGGCCGATCGTGTGTCCGGCTACGTCAAGGACCTTTCCGCATTCAACGCCGCTCAAACCATGATCTCGCGCGTCGTGGAACTCCAGCAGATGGCGCTGATCCTGGACCCAACGCAGGACTGGAAGTGGTTGAGCCGGATTAGCGCCTCACTGCGTGCTCGCCATGTTCCAGCCAGGCCTAAGGCGCCAAGGATCGTGGGCACCGACGAATTATTTTCCCTCGGAACGCAGTTGATGTCGGACGCATCACAACGTGACAAGTCGCTCCAGCGAGCTCTTCAGTATCGCGACGGCCTGGTCGTCGCCCTGCTCGCCGCCCGTCCTCTGCGCCGACGCAACCTTGCCGGCTTGCGGATCGGTCATTCCGTGGTCCAGCGTGGTGGTGATTGGTGGCTCGATATCCCAGCATCCGAGACCAAGACCAAGGCGCACATCAGCGTGCCCCTGCCGGCCATCCTGTCGACGGCGGTCGACAGCTACATCACCGTCCACCGTGACTTCCTGATCGGTCAACGTGGACGGTGGTGGCAAGACCCCGGCGCGGCTCTGTGGATCTCTTCGCATGGCTCTCCGATGACGGAGATGGCGCTCTACGATCGAATAGTCGCTACCACGCGCGCCCGCTTTGGCCGGGGGATCAATCCGCATTTCTTCCGGGACTGCGCGGCAACGTCGATTGCCCATGACGATCCCGGTCACATCCGCATGGCAGCGCCGCTACTCGGCCACAGGACATTCGCAACGACGGACCGATACTACATTCAATCGAGCACGCGTCGCGCTACGCTGTGGTGGCAGGATCACGTCATCGCCCTGCGGGCCAACTTCGATGAACCGACGACTTAGCCGATTATGCAGGAGTGGATGCCGATGCGCGCCGTGATCTACGCCCGCTACAGCACCGAGCATCAGCGCGAAGCCTCCATTGCTGACCAGGTCGAGGTTTGCCGGCGCTATGCCGAGCGACAGGGCTGGACCATCACCGAGATCTATGAGGACGCGGCGATCAGCGGGGCGAGCCGCTTCCGGCCCGGCTTTCAGCGCGTGCTGGCGGACGCCGAGGCCGGCCGCTTCGATATCCTGGTCTCTGAGGCAATCGACCGTCTGGGCCGTAAGCTGTCGGACGTGGCCGACCTGTACGACCGTCTAACCTTCGCGCGGGTGCAAATTCACACCACCAGCCAGGGCCCGATCACCCAGATGCATATCGGCATCATGGGTACGATGGCCCAGATGATGCTGTCGGAGACCGGGGAGAAGGTCCGCCGTGGCCAGCTTGGCCGTGCCCGCGCGGGACGCATTCCAGGTGGACTGGCTTATGGCTACGAGGTTGTCGCGCCGGCCCTGGACGCCAAGGAAGGAGGTGAGCGTCGCATCAAGCCGGATGAGGCCGCGGTCATCCGCCGGATTTTTGGCGAGTATGCCGGCGGCAAGTCGCCCCGCCGTATTGCCCGTGACCTAAATGCAGAAGCGGTCCCGGGCCCGGATGGCCGTCCCTGGATCGACACCACGATTCGCGGCCAAGTCGATCGCGGCACCGGGCTGCTGAACAACACGCTCTATATCGGCCGCCTGAGCTGGAATCGTTGCAGCTACATCAAGGACCCGCGCACCGGCCGCAAGGTCGCCCGGGTGAACCCCCGTGCCCAATGGGAGGAGGTCGAGGTTCCGGAACTGCGCATCATTGACCAGGAGCTGTGGGACCGGGTCAAAGTGCGACAGTCGGATGTCCGGATCGAGATGGGGCGCGATACCGATGGCAACGCGCTCAATCGGACGCACCGCCGGGAATTCCTGTTGAGCGGCATACTGGTCTGCGGCTGTTGCGGTGGCGGCTACACCGTCGTGGCCAAGGACCGCTATGGCTGCGCCACGCGCCGCGGCAAGGGAACCTGCACCAATAGCCGGACGATCGACCGCCAGCGCATCGAGGCGCGCGTCCTGGCCGCCCTCAAGAACCGACTGCTCACCCCCGACCTTGTGGACGAATTCGTTCGTGCCCTTGATGCGGAGCTGGCCGACCTGCAGAAGAATTCGCTGGGCACTCAGGCCCGCGTCCAGAAGCAATTGGCGGACGTCGAGCGACGCCTGCAAGGGGTGCTGCGCGCGGTCGAGAACGGCGCCTGGAACGACAGCCTGCGCGATCGTTTGACCGAACTGGAAACGCGCAAGGTCGACTTAACCGCGCAGCTTTCAGCCGCCGCCAATCCGACTCCGCGGACCCGACTGACTTCCGGTGCCGCGGAGATCTACCGCGCCAAGGTGGCCGGTCTGGAGGCATCGCTGGCTGCCGAGGAGATCCGCGCGGAAGCCGGCGAGGCGCTGCGGTCGTTGATCGAGCGCGTGGTGCTGACCCCCGACCTTACCGCAGCCGACGGCTTGGCTGCGATGCTGTATGGGGAGCTGGCGACGATCCTGTCGCTGGCGTCGGGGGCCCAGAACGAGAAACTCCCCGGAACGTCTGTTCCGGGGAATCAATTCTCGGTGGTTGCGGGGACAGGATTTGAACCTGTGACCTTCAGGTTATGAGCCTGACGAGCTACCGGGCTGCTCCACCCCGCGTGGGTGGTCTTGTGGAGGGGTTTGGGTGTGTTGGAAGACCTGGCGG
>NZ_JAPDNT010000050.1 GCF_025989185.1 Limobrevibacterium gyesilva | reverse complement strand
GATCGAGATCGTGCACGGCCTGGGCGCCACCGACAGCTACCTCGCCGCCCGCTTCGCCGCGCGCGCCACCCGGCTGGCGGCGCTGGGCGGCGCGGTCGGCGCGCTGGCGGCCTTGCCGGTGCTGCTGTTGCTGGCCGACCTGGCCGCGCCCTTCGCCGCCGGGATGGACGGCGCACCGCGGCCGGTGTCGCTGGCCGCGCCGGCCGAGGCCGTTCTCGGCTGGCTTAGCGCCCTGCCGCGGCCACTCTGGCTGGCGCTGCCCGGGCTGCCGCTGGCTGCGTCGCTGATCGGATTCGCGACCGCCCAGGGCACGGTGCGGCGCTGGCTGCGGCAACTGCCATGAGCAGGCGGGCGTGATGATGGGGGGCACATGATGGCCGGCGCCGGCCTTCGCCTGCCGCGCCCGCTGTTGCTGGCGGCGCTGCTGCCGCTGGCAATGGCATTGTCCTGGGCGGTGGGGTTCGCCTGGTTCCTGCACAAGGCCGCGGCACCCAGCGAGCCGCCGCCCCAGGCCGACGGCATCGTGGCACTGACCGGCGGTGCGGAACGGGTGGAGACGGCGCTGCGCCTGCTGGCGCGGGGCCAGGCACAGAAGCTGCTGGTCTCCGGCGTCGGCCGGGCGGCGGAGTTCGTCGAGCTGGCCCACCGCGCCGGCGTCGATCCGGCGTTGTCCGGGCGGGTCACGCTGGGCCGCGCCGCCGCCTCCACCCGCGGCAACGCCACGGAGACGGCGGACTGGGCGCACAGCAACGACATCCACACGCTGATCGTGGTGACCGCCGGCTATCACATGCCGCGGGCCATGGCCGAGCTGTCGCGCACGCTGCCGGAGGTGGCGCTGTATCCGGTGCCGGTTCAGCCGCCGGCGCTGCGGGGCTGGCCGGGGCTGGCGGCGTTGCGGCTGCTGGCCGGGGAATACACCAAATGGCTCGCGGCCGAGATCGGGCTGTCCAGCCTTGCCTCCCGCGCCGAGGAACGGGCAGCCGCGCGCAGCGCCGGCCACGCCGCGCCGCGCACCGAGGCCCACCCCCCCGCACAGGAGCGCCGCGGCGGATGATTCTTCTGCGTTCGATCGTCTTCAACGCCTGGTTCTACGGCGCCACCCTGGTGTTCGTCCTGTACAGCCTCGTGCCGCGGATGTTCACCAGGGGCCTCACGCCGCGATGGGCCCTGAATCTCGCGCGCCTCTGGGCCAGGACGGTGCTGTTCGGGCTGCGGCACCTGTGCGGAACCCGCTGGGCCGTCACCGGGCGCGAACATCTGCCGACCGGCGGCCCTGCCCTGATCGCCTCCATGCACCAGTCGGCGTTCGACACCATGGTGTGGCTGCTGCTGGTGCCGCGGCCCTGCTACGTGCTGAAGAAGGAACTGCTGCGCATTCCTGTCTTCGGCACGCTGAGCCAGCTGGCCGGCATGATCGCCGTGGACCGCGGCGCCGGCGCCAACGCGATCCGCTCGCTGCTGCGCGAGGGCGACCGGGCGGTGGCGGAGGAACGCCAGATCGTGATCTTCCCGGAAGGCACGCGCGTCGCCCCCGGCCAACAGGCCAGGTTGCACGCGGGCATTGCGGCACTGGCAGCGCGCACCGGGCTGCCGGTCATCCCGGTCGCGACCGATTCCGGTTTTTGCTGGGGCCGCCGGGCGTTCCGCAAGCGACCCGGCGTGATCCATGTCGCCGTTGGCGCACCGATTCCCCCCGGATTGCCGCGCGAAGAAGTGATGCGCCGCCTGGAGCAGGCGTTCGCCGATGGCGCGGCTGCCCTCGATGCACCCACAGGGGTCCGTGTGCAGGCTGTGGACAACTCTGTGGGATAATGGCGCCGCGGGTTGCGATCCTGCCGCAAATCGAGATTTCAAGACATTGATATCGCGCATTAATTCTTTCAACAGGGCGGCCCGGCATGTTGCAGGCGCACATTGGGGATGACTGGGCCGGACGTGGCCCGCAAACCCCGGGGATACCCGCGTATGCCATTGCTGGCCTATAACGGCCGGTGATGACGAATCCTCCCTACCCGGACAGGCCGGACGGCGCCGACGCGCCAGGCCGGCCCAATCGTCGCGTCAGGTTTCTGGTTCCGGCCGCGATCCTGGCGTTGATCGCCGGCCACACACTGCTGTGGCGCTTCGCCGCGACCCAGCTTGAATCCGGCTTCGCCGACTGGGTGGCCGCGCGCAGCGCCCAGGGCTGGTCGGTCACCGCCGGGCAGCCGGTGCGGGGCGGCTGGCCGCTGGCCGCCGAGCTGAGCGTGCCTGACCTGTCCGCAACCGGGGGCAAGGCCGACCTGCCGCACGGGCTGACCTGGAAAGCCGAGCGGGTGGTGCTGCATGTCGCCCTGCTGCGCCCGCGTACCCTGACCATCGAGGCGCAGGGCCAGCAACAGCTTCGCCTCAGCGACCTGCCGGCGATTCCGTTCACCGCCGACCGCATCCGGGCCGAGATTCCGTTGGAACCGGGCGTTCCCGCGCGCGGCGTGGAGATCGATGTGGACCGCCTGCGCGCCGGCCTGCCCTCCGGCGGCCTGACCGTGACCCGGCTGCAGATCCAGGGGGATTCGAAGCCGGCGGCGCCGCAGGGCGAGGCCGCGGTGTCGTTCACCATGAGTGCCGGCGACATCGACCTGCCGCCGCCCGAGACCGGCGGCAGCTGGGCGCTGGGCGGGCGCATCGCCTCCGTGGTGGTGGACGGTGCCTTGATGGGGCCGCTGCCGAAGGCGCGCACCCCGTTCGCCCGGGCGGCCGGCTGGCGTGACGGCGGCGGGACGCTGGATCTGCGCCGGGTGGCGTTGGGGTGGGGCCCGCTGGGCCTGACCGGAAGCGCCACCTTGGCGCTGGACGACCACATGCAGCCGATGGGGGCCGCCACCGCCCGCATCGTCGGCCAAAGCGAGACGCTGGACGCGCTGGCAGCCGCGCGCACCATCAACCCGCGCACGGCGGGTGCCGCCAAGGCCGTGCTGGGGCTGCTGGCCCGCTCGCCCGAGGGGGGCGGCGCGCCGGAAGTGGAGGTGCCGCTGACCCTGCAGAACCGCGGGCTGTCGCTCGGCCGCATTCCGCTGGCGCGGATGCCGGAACTTTACTGGCAAGACGCGCCCTGAGACGCTATATTGCACTGCATGATGCTCTGGACCGACAGCGCGCGAATTATCGGCCCGGCTGCCTAGCAGCCGGGGCTGTTCTGCGCCTGTCTTCTTCCGCTTCGTCCGGAGTCTCCCTTGATGTCGACCGAACCCTGGACCCTCGTGGGTCTGCACGCGTCCGTCCGTTTCACTCTGATGGCTGATGCCGCCCCCAGCCTGCTGCCGCGCCTGCTGCAACCCTTCGCCAAGCGCGACCTGACCCCCGACAGCTTCGAAGCTCGCACCGTCGGCGACATCACGCGCGTCGACATCGCCATGGAGGCGATGCCGGCCGAGATGGTTCATCTGGTCGAGGGCAATCTCAGCCAGACGGTGGGGGTACGGAACGTGACGCTGCGCAAGGAGATCACCGGCCAAGTGCGGCGCCGCGCCGCCTGAGCGGCGGCCGCGGGCGATCCGTTCATACCAGCGGCCATGAAGAATGACCGCTGGTACGAGTCGTTATTTTGCGTGCCGCCGCCCACCAAGCCCGCGACAGGCACGCGCTTGCGTGCCGCAAGCGGATCGGCGCGCGATACCAACGGCCCTTGACGATGGAAGGGTCATCGTCAAGGGCCGTTGGTATCACATCACGCGCCGGCCGATCGGCTTTCCTGCAGCCGGGCGTCCCGCGGCCGGCTGTCCGGGAGCCGGTCCTGCGGAACCCGGACGGGCTCGGGCGGGTAGTGGCGCAGGATATACAGCATCAGCAGCATCGCGGGCAGCGAGGCCAGCATCGCCAGCGTATAGAACAGCGTCCATCCCGTGGCTTGCGCGAGGTAGCCGGAAAACCCGCCCACGGTGTGCGAGGCGATCGGCGCCACCGAGCTCAGCAGCGCATATTGGGTCGCCGCGAAGGCGGGCGTGCACAGGCCGGACAGGTAGGCCAGGAACGCCGCCGTGGCGAGCCCCTGCACGAACGCCTCGACCACCACCGTGCTGAACAGCACCGCGTGGTTGCCGGCCGAGGCGCTCAGCAACACGTACATGGCCATGGCCGCCATCTGGATGAAGCCGGTGGAGATCAGCGCCCGCGACAGCCCGATGCGCGCCACCAGCCAGCCGCCCACGCCGATGCCGGCCATGGTCGCCACCAGCGAGAACGGCCCGATCGCGGTGGCGACCGCGGCCCGGTCGAACCCCAGCGAGCGGTAGAACGGCGCCAGCATCACCCCGGCCATCGCCTCGCCCAGATTGAACAGCGCCACGAAGGCCAGGATCGGCACCGCGCCGCGCCGGGACAGGAAATCGCGCAGCGGGTCCCGGAAGGCCCCCAGGCTGCGCGCCAGCAAGCCGCCAGCACTCCCCGTCCGCTCCGGCGCCGGCTGCTCGGGCGCCAGCAGGGTGATCACGATGCCGAGAGCCGCCAGCAGCGCGACCCCGAGCAGGGCCACATGCCAGCCCACCACGCCCGCCGAGGCGATCACCCCGGCGCCGGAAACCAGCATGGCGACGCGATACCCCCACACATAGGCCGCCGTCGCCGCGCCCTGCATGCGCTGCTCGAACGCCTCGATGCGCCAGGCATCGATGGCGATGTCCTGGGTCGCCGACAGGAAGGCGATGCATGCCGCCGCCGCGATCGCTACGCCCGGCCCGGCCTGCGCGTCCGACAGGGCCAGCCCCAGGCAGGCGCAGACCAGCAAAGGCTGGATCATCAGCAGCCAGCCACGCCGGCGCCCGAGCCGGCCGAGCGCCCCGGGCGGCCGCACCTGGTCCAGCAACGGCGCCCACAGGAACTTCAATGTGTAGGGAAGGCCGATATTCGCAGTGAGGCCGATCGCGGCCAGGGAGACGTGGCCCTCGGTCAGCCACTGCCGCAACGTGAAGCCCGACAGGGCCAGCGGCAACCCGGCGACGAACCCGAACGCCACCATGATCCAGAGGCGACGGTTCGACAGGAAGGCCGGGGGCTTCACCCCCAGGCCCCTGACCAAGGGCTCTGCCCTTGGAGCCCGCCAAGGGCGGAGCCCTTGGAACCCCAGACTTTAGGGGTGCGTTTGCAAGAGGGGCGCGAGGTGCGGTCTGCCAGAGCGGGGTCGTGCCCCCCTTGCAAACGCACCCCTAAAGTAACGGGATCAAAGGGGCTTCTGCCCCTTTGCGGGGCTATCCGGCGCGCCGCTTGCGCGACGACGGCAGCGCCCTGGTCGGGGTCTGGGGGCGAAGCCCCCAGCCCTTCCCTCAAGCCGCCGCCTCGGCGTCAGTCTTGCGTTCGAAGCGCTTGCGCTCGTGCGGGTCGAGATGGCGCTTGCGCAGCCGGACCGCTGACGGGGTCACTTCGACCAGTTCGTCGTCTTCGATATAGGCGATGGCCTGTTCCAGGCTCATGCGGCGGGGCGGGATCAGCAGCATGGCGTCATCTTTGCCTGCGGCGCGGATGTTCGTCAGCTTCTTTTCCTTGATCGGGTTCACGTCCAGGTCCGATCCGCGGGAGTGCTCGCCCAGGATCATGCCCAGATAGACCTTGTCGCCGGGATCGACGAACAGGACGCCGCGCTCCTGCAGGTAGAACAGCGAGTAGTGGATGGCCTCGCCGTCGGAGTTCGAGATCAGGCTGCCGTTGCGGCGGCCTTCGATCGGGCCGGCCCAGGGACCGTAGCCGGCGAACAGCCGGTTCATGATGCCGGTGCCGCGGGTGTCGGTCAGGAATTCGCCGTGGTAGCCGATCAGGCCGCGGCTGGGCATGGTGAAGGTCAGCCGCACCTTGCCGCCGCCGGAGGGGCGCATGTCCTGAAGCTGGCCCTTGCGGCGGCTGAGCTTCTCGACCACCACGCCGGTATAGGGCTCGTCGACGTCCACCAGCACCTCTTCCATCGGCTCTTCGCGCTCGCCGGTGTCCGGGTTCTGACGGGTGAGCACGCGCGGGCGGCCGATGGTCAGCTCGAAACCCTCGCGGCGCATGGTCTCGATCAGCACGCCCAGCTGCAATTCGCCACGGCCGGCCACCTCGAACGCCTCGCTTTCGGCGCTTTCGGTGATCTTGATGGCGACGTTGCCCTCGGCCTCGCGCAGCAGCCGGTCGCGGATCTGGCGCGAGGTGACCTTCTTGCCTTCGCGGCCGCCCAGCGGGCCGTCGTTGACGCGGAACGTCATGGCCAGCGTCGGCGGATCGACGGGGATGGCGTGCAGCGGCGCGGTCAACTCGGGGGCGCCGATGGAGTCGGGCACGGTGGCCTCGGTCAGGCCGGCGATGGCGATGATGTCGCCGGCGACGGCCTCCTCGATGGCGACGCGCTCCAGCCCGCGGAAGCCCATGAGCTTGGTCAGGCGGCCGGTTTCCACGACGCTGCCGTCCTGGCGCAGCACCTTCAGCGGCATGTTCAGCCGCGCCCGGCCCTGCTCCAGCCGGCCGGTCAGCACGCGGCCCAGGAAGTTGTCGTAGTCGAGGATGGAGGCGACCATGGCGAACGGCGCGTCGCGATCCAGCGCCGGCGCCTTCACGTGGCGCAGCACCAGGTCGAACATCGGCGAAAGGTCCTTGCGCTCGCCGTCCAGCGTCGGGCTGGCCCAGCCCTGGCGGCCGGAGGCGTAGAGCATCGGGAAGTCGAGCTGCTCGTCGGTGGCGCCGAGGGCGGCGAACAGGTCGAACACCTCCACGTGCACCTCGTCGGCGCGGGCGTCCTGGCGGTCGATCTTGTTGACCACCACGATCGGCTTCAGGCCGCGCTCCAGCGCCTTGCCGACCACGAACTTGGTCTGCGGCAGCACGCCTTCGGCGGCGTCCACCAGCACGATGGCGCCGTCCACCATGTTCAGGATGCGCTCGACCTCACCGCCGAAATCGGCGTGGCCGGGGGTGTCCACGATGTTGATGCGCGTGTCTTTCCAGAGCACGCTCGCGCACTTGGCCAGGATGGTGATGCCGCGCTCCCGCTCCAGGTCGCTGCGGTCCAGAGCGCGCTCGGCCACGTGCTGGTGCTCGCGAAAGGCGCCGGATTGTTTCAGCAGCTGGTCCACGAGCGTGGTCTTGCCGTGGTCGACATGGGCGATGATCGCGATGTTGCGGATATCCATTGGGACCTAAGGGCACAGGATTTCAGAACGCCGATGCACGCCGTGCCGGACGGATCTCTGGCACGACGGGATATGTTGCGGCGCACACATAATGGATCGGCCCGCCGTTTGCGAGCCAAAACGCCCTGAAATCGGTGCAGGTCAGACGATAGAATCGATTGCCTTCAGGGCCTCGCGCAGATCGCGCTGCGGTCGGGCGCCGTAATGGCTGATCACCTCGGCCGCGGCGAAGCTGCCGAGATGGCCGCATTGCGCGAGCGGGCGCCCGGCGGTGAGCCCAGCCAGGAAGCCGGCGGCGTAGGCGTCGCCGGCGCCGGTGGTGTCCATCACCTTGGTGGGCACCGCTGCCACGGTCACAGTCTCGTTACCACGGACGATGATGCTGCCCTCCTCGCTGCGGGTGAGGGCGGCCAGGGCCACGTCGGCGCGGGCAAGCCGCGCCGCGTCGGCGAAGTCGTTGCATTCGTACAGGCTGCAGATCTCGGCCTCGTTGGCGAACAGGATGTCGACATGGCCGGCCACGAGGTCGCGGAACGCGGCCCGGTGGCGATCGACGCAGAACGCGTCGGACAGCGACAGCGACACCTGCCGCCCGGCCGCATGGGCGGCGGCGGCGGCGCGGCGGAAGGCGGCCTGGGCGGCCGGCGGGTCGAACAGGTAGCCTTCCAGGTAGGTCACGGCGGCGTCGGCCACCAGCGCCTCGTCCACGTCGCCCTCGCCGAACGTGACGCAGGCGCCCAGGTAGGTGTTCATGGTGCGCTGGCCGTCCGGCGTGACCATGATCAGGCAGCGCGCGGTGGGGGCGCCGCCGGTCAGGGCCGGGGTGGGGTAGTGCACGCCCACGACCCCGATGTCGTGGCGGAACACGCGGCCGAGCTGGTCGTCGGCGACCTTGCCGAGATAGGCCACCTTCGCGCCCAGCCCGGCGGCCACCGCGCAGGTGTTGGCGGCCGAGCCGCCGCTGCTCTCTTGTGCCGGCGGCATGGCATCGTAGAGGCGGTCGGCGGTCGCGGTGTCGATCAGCGCCATGGCGCCCTTGCGCATGTCATGGCGCGACAGGAACGCCTCGTCCACGGGCGCCACCACGTCGACGATGGCGTTGCCGATGCCGAGGATGTCGAAACGTGGGGAAACCATGGCAGAACTCCGGGACGGGACGGGGGTGCGTCGCCTAACACCCCGCCCCGGCATCGGCAACCTTCCATCGTCCCGGGACCATCATGCTCCTGCTCGCTCCGCCTTTGCGCGCCATCGCCCAGTTCCACGACCGTGCGTTCCTCGGCGTGGTGATCCACAGCGTGGCCTGGGCGGCGCTGAGCTTCGCGCTGCTGACCGCCGGCATCGTGTGGGGCGCGCATGCGGCGCTGGCCGACCAGGGCTGGTGGTCGTGGCTGGCCGCACTGCTCGGCGGCGTCGGCTCGGCGATCCTGGCGCTGTTTTTGTTCCTGCCGCTGGCCACCGTGATCGCGAGCCTGTTCGTGGACCGCATCGCCGACGCGGTGGAGCGGCGCTTCTACCCCGGCCTGCCGCCGGCGCATCCGGCGCCGCTTGCCCAGCAGGTCTGGGACGGCGTGGTGCTGGGGCTGCGCGTACTGGTCATGCAGATCGTCGCGCTGGTGCTGACGCTGCTGCTGCCGGGGGTGGGGCTGGTGCTGGGCTGGGTGGTGGCGGCCTGGGCGATCGGGCGCGGGCTGTTCGTGGCGGTGGCGATGCGGCGGATGGACCGCGCTGCCGCCAGCGCCCTGTATCGCCGCCGCCGCCTGGCGGTGCTGGCGCAAGGCGGGCTGATGACCGCCGGCAGCCTGGTGCCGCTGCTGAACCTGCTGGCCCCGGTGCTGGGCACCGCCGCCATGGTGCATGTGCTGCACGCGACGCCAGGAGATGCAGGCGAGATCTGATCACGAGAATGCAGGGGCGCGGCCACGGGTTGTGAGCGAGGGCCCCCTTGTGTTAGGCCAGCCGGACAGTTGTTCACCCGAGTGAAACGGATTTCCCGTGTTCAAGCGTCGCAAGCCCGACGAACCGCAGGCCACCAATCCTGCCCAGGGACCCGCTGGCGGGTCTCCTCCTGGCGCCCCGGCCAACGTGCCTGGCGGCCCGGGCACGCAGGCTGGCGCGTCCGGCCGCCCCGAGGATCTTGGCCTGGGCGTGCCTCCCTTCCGTCCCGCTCCACCAAAGGAGACACCCAACATGGGTCGTGCGCCGTTCCCCGGCACCCCCGCTCCGGCCCCGCAGGCGCCGATGCAACCGCAGCAGCCCCGCCCGGGCAGCATCGTTTCCGGCCGCCAGCCCGCCGAGCGGCGCACCCTGGTGGTGGGCCGCGGCATCAGCGTGCAGGGCGTGGTGCAGGACGCCGAGCGGCTGGTGGTGGAGGGCACCGTGGAATCCACGATGATCCATGCCACCGAGCTGATGGTGGCCCCCGGCGGCGTGTTCCGCGGCGAGGTCGAGGTGGAGGACTCCGAGGTCGCCGGCACCATCGACGGTACCGTGACCGCGCGCGGCAGCCTGATCGTGCGGGCCACCGGCAAGGTGTTGGGCACTGCCCGCTGCCGGCGCCTGCAGGTCGAGGATGGCGGCCAGATCACCGGCCGGATCGAGATGATCACCGAGCCGGCCCGCCCGAGCGACCCGGCCCGCCCGGTCGAGGTGGCGCGCCCGGCCGAGCCGGGCGAGTAGGGATCCTCGGGTCGCAGATGGCCGGGCGCGGCTGTCATCCGATTGAACGGTGGCCAGATGGCTCCGACGTGGGTGACGTATCGCGCCGGATGCTGCGCTAGAGCTGGCTCGGCGTGACCGGGCACACTGAAAGTGCTTTGGTTCGTTGCCCCGGCCGGCGGCTGGCGCGGGCTGGGATGATGGCGCGCTGGGCGTTGGCCCTGGTGCTGCCCATGACCCTGCTGGCCGCCTGTGCCCCGAAAGTGGGTGCGCCGGAGGGTGCCCCTGCGCCCGTGGCGGCCGAGCCGGCGCGGCCACGCCCGGTGCCGCCCGAGCATGTTGCCGCCCTCATCGGCGTCGGGCCCGAAGCGGTCGAGGCGGCCCTCGGCGCGCCGGTGCTGCGCCGGGCGGAAGGCACGGCGGAAGTGTGGCTCTATGCCACCGCCGAGGGCTGCCGCCTCGACGTGGTGCTGTTTCCCGAGAAATCCGGCCTGCGGGTTGCCCATGCCTCCACCCGCACGCCGGTACGGATGACCGAGACAAGCTGCCTGCGCGCGATCGCCGACCGGCCGGCCTGATCGGTCCACCGTCACCTGCGCCACGCGCTCAGGGCGGCGCGGAAACCCCTTGGGACTCGTTGGCCGGGGCCGCGCGGGGGAGCAGGAGGGTGATGGTGGTGCCACGGCCCGGGGCGCTGTCGATGCGGGCCTGGCCGCCGGCGCCGGCGGCGAAGCCATAGACCTGCGACAGGCCCAGGCCCGACGCGGTGCCCATGGGTTTCGTCGTGAAGAACGGCTCGAAGGCCTGTGCGGCGACGTCTTCGGTCATGCCGGCGCCGGTGTCGGAGACGGAGACCGCGATCATGTCGCGGCCTTCGTTGCGGGTCGTGAGCGTGATCGCGCCGGTGGCGTCGATGCCGCGGACGGCAACCACGGCCTCGCGGGCGTTCAGCAGCAGGTTCACGATGGCCGATTCGAACTGCGAGGCGTCGATGTTGGCGGACCCGACATCGGGGCCGAGCGCCATCGCCAGCGGGATCGCCTGACCGATGGTGCGGCGCAGCAGGTCGGCCATGCCGGCAAGCAGCACATTCGGATTCACGATGCGCGGCCGCGCGATGTCGCGCTGGGCGAAGGTCAGCAGCTGGCGGATCAACTGCGCGCCGGCTTCGGCGGCGGCCAGCGCGGCCGCGGACCGCGCCCGCACGCGCGCCGGATCGTCGGGGCGAAGGCGGATCATCTCGAGGTTGCCGATGATGACCGTGAGCAGGTTGTTGAAGTCGTGCGCCACGCCGCCGCTGATGCGGCCGATCGTCTCCATGCGTTGGGAGCGCAGCAATTCCTGCTGCAGGCGCTTCAGCTCGGTGATGTCCACGCGCAACGCCACGCGGTTGCCGGTGGGGGTCCATTTGACCCGGATCAGCGCCCATGTGTCGGTTTTCTTGTTGTAGAGCTCGCGGGACTTGCGGTCGCGGTCACCGATCTCCGCCACCCGGCGGGCGATGAAGGCCTGCGGGTCGGCATAGGCGCTGCGGTCCGCCACGGTGCCGGCGTCGATCGACAGCGCCAGTACATCCGCATAGTGGCGTCCGGCCAGCATCTCGTCCGGCGGCAGATGCGGGAACAGCTCGTGATAGCGGCGGTTGCCGAAACGGTAGCGCAGGTCGGGGCCGTAGACCGCGACCGTGCCGTCGATTGCGTCCAGGGTTTCGCGCAGCATGGCATTCTCGCCTCGCAGCGCCGCGAGCTCCGCGGTCAGCGTGTCCAGGCCATCGCCGCCCATCGGCACGTCCCCTTCCTGCCGGCGAAGGGCACCATCCGCGATGGCGCTGCCGGCGCGCAAATCGACGCTGCGTGAGCCTGCGTCGTGAGTCACGATCGCGGCATGGCGCGATCGTCGTGGACGGCGGCGGCGGCGTGGCGCATGGCGGCGACTCCCTTGGCATCCCTGCGAGCTGCGGGGATGCCGCGGATCATTACAGAACGCCGACGTTTCTGCCTATGGCGTCGCCCCGGCCACGGCGCAGCGCTGCCGCGTCATACCAGCGGCCATGAAGAATGACCGCTGGTATGAGTCGTTATTTTGCGCGCCGCCGCCCACCAAGCCCGCGACAGGCACGCGCTTGCGTGCCGCAAGCGGATCGGCGCGCGATACCGACGGCCCTTGACGATGGAAGGGTCATCATCAAGGGCCGTTGGTATCAGTGCTGCACGGTCTGGTATGCCGCCAGGACCGCCATGTCGACGATCTGGCTGACCGAGGCGTCCATCGGCACCAGTTGCACCGCATGGGTCAGGCCGATGATGATCGGCCCGATCGTCCCGCCGCCGCCCAGGCGGGGGGCGAGGCGCGAGGTGATATGCGCCGAATGCAACCCGGGCATGAGCAGCACATTGGCTGGGCCGGTCAGGCGGCAGAACGGATACAGCGCGCGATAGGAGGGATCGAGCGCCACGTCCGGGCTCATTTCGCCGTCGTATTCGAAATCGACATGCCGCGCGTCGAGGATGGCGGTGGCCTCGCGGATCGTGTTGCCGGTGGCGTGCATCGGGTTGCCGAAGGTGGAATGCGACAGCAGCGCCACGCGCGGCTCATGGCCGAGGCGGTGGGCGGCGGCGGCGGCGCCCACGGCGATGTCCGCCAGCTCCTGCGGGTTGGGGCGGAAATGCATCAGCGTGTCGGCGATGAAGATGGCGCGCCCGCGCTCGCCCAGCATCAGCGTCAGGCCGAAGCTGATGCCATGCGGGGGAGTCTCGATCACGTGGCCGATATCTTCCAGGCAGACGGCCGCCGAGCGGGTGAGGCCGGTCACCATCGCATCGGCGTCGCCGGTGGCCACCATGCAGGCGGCGAAGATGTTGCGGTCCTGGTTGACCATGCGCTGGCAGTCGCGCGCCAGGTGGCCGCGCCGCTGCAGGCGCGCATACAGGAAGTCCGCGTATTTGCGGTTGTTGTGCGACAGGCGGGCGTTGTGGATGTCGATGCCGGTGCAGTCGCCCAGGCCCAGGCTCTCCATGGTGGCGCGCACCCGCTCCTCGCGGCCGATCAGGACCGGGGTGCCGTAGCCGGCATTGCGGAATGCCACCGCCGCGCGGACGATCTTCTCCTCCTCGCCCTCGGCGAACACCACCCGCCTGGGCTCGGCGCGCACCCGCTCGCTGATGGCGTCCAGCGCGTTGGCCGTGCTGTCCAGGCGGCCGGATAATTCACGCTCGTAACGGCGCAGGTCGGCGATGGGACGGCGGGCCACGCCGCTGTCCATGGCCGCCTTCGCCACCGCCGGCGGCAGGCGGCTGATCAGGCGCGGGTCGAAGGCGTTGGGGATGATATATTCGGGGCCGAACTGCAGCCGCTTGCCGCCGCCGGCCGCGTTCACCTCGTCCGGCACGTCCTCGCGCGCCAGCTGGGCCAGCGCCTCGGCGGCGGCGATCTTCATCGCCTCGTTGATGGTGCTGGCGCGGACATCGAGCGCGCCGCGGAAGATGTAGGGGAAGCCCAGCACGTTGTTGACCTGGTTCGGATAGTCGCTGCGCCCGGTGGCGATGATGGCCTGCGGGCTGGCGGCGCGCGCTTCCTCTGGCGTGATCTCGGGATCGGGGTTGGCCATGGCGAAGATGATCGGCCGGTCCGCCATCAGCCTGACCATGTCGCGGGTGAGCGCGCCTTTCACGGACAGGCCGAAGAACACGTCGGCTCCCTCCAGCGCCTCGGTCAGCGTGCGCGCCCTGGTGGCGACCGCATGCGCCGATTTCCACTGGTTCATACCCTCGGTGCGGCCCTGGTAGACCACGCCCTTGGTGTCCGCCAGGACCACGTTCTCGGGGCGCATGCCCATCGCCTTCAGCAGCTCGACGCAGGCGATGGCGGCCGAGCCGGCGCCGTTCACCACCAGCTTCGTCGCATTGAGGTCGCGCCCGGTCAGATGGCAGGCGTTGATCAGGCCGGCGGCGGCGACGATTGCGGTGCCGTGCTGGTCGTCGTGAAACACCGGGATGTCCATCATCTCGCGCAGGCGCTGCTCGATGATGAAGCACTCCGGCGCCTTGATGTCCTCGAGGTTGATGCCGCCGAAGCTGGGGCCGAGATAGCGCACGCAATTCACCAGGGCGTCGACGTCCTCGGTATCCACGCACAAATCGATGCCGTCGACGTCGGCGAAGCGCTTGAACAGCGCGACCTTGCCTTCCATCACCGGTTTGCTGGCCAGCGCGCCGAGGTTGCCCAGGCCGAGCACGGCGGTGCCGTTGGACACCACGGCGACCATGTTGCCCTTGCTGGTGTAGTCATAGGCGAGGCTGGGTTCGCGGGCGATGTGCAGGCAGGGCTCGGCGACGCCCGGGGAGTAGGCGAGCGAGAGGTCGCGCGCCGTGGTCAGCGGCTTGGTCAGCCGCGTCGCCAGCTTGCCGGCTGGCGCCGCCGCATGCAGCGCCAACGCTTCCTCGCCGGAGACTCGGGCTGTGCGCGGATCGTTGCTGCCATCGGCCATGATCGCTTCCTTCCTTCGAGTCTCGTTGTCCTGTCGGCATCATCATGGTCATTCGCATGCCCTTGGGGAAGCGGGCGCTTCGCAAGGGCTGCGGGCACGGCTAATGGAAGGGGATGAACGCTCCCCGCCGCACGCCCGACGCCCGCGGCGCCTCGCCCGCGATGGCGCAGTGGTTCGCCGCCAAGGAACAGCATCCCGACGCGCTGCTGTTCTTCCGCATGGGCGATTTCTACGAGATGTTCTTCGAGGACGCCGAGGCCGCCGCCGCGGCGCTCGACATCGCGCTGACGAAGCGCGGCGAGCATGCGGGCGAGCCGATCCCCATGTGCGGCGTACCCGTGCATTCCGCCGAGTCATATCTGTCCCGCCTGATTCGCCGTGGCTTCCGTGTCGCCGTGGGCGAGCAGATGGAGGAGGCGAAGGCGCGCACGGGGAAGGCGCCGATCCGGCGCGAGGTGGTGCGCCTGATCACGCCGGGCACGCTGACCGAGGATGCGCTGCTGGAATCGGCGCGCCCGAACCTGCTGCTGGCGCTGGCGCCGGCCGGCGAACGGCTGGGTGCGGCGTGGCTGGATGTGTCCACCGGCCTGTTCGAGACGCAGGCGGTCGCCGGCGGCGATCTGCTGACGCTGCTGGGCCGCCTGGACCCGGCGGAGATCCTCGCCCCCGCCGACCTGAAACTGGGTGACTGGGGGCCGCGCCGCGCGCCCGATCGCCCGGCGTCGCCGCCGCAGACCGCGCGGCGGCGGCTGGCGGAAGCGTTCGCGGCGGCCAGCCTGGACGCGTTCGGCAGCTTCTCGGATGCCGAGGCGATGGCCGCCGCCTTGGCGCTGGACGATGTGCGCCTGACCCAGGCCGGCAAGC
>NZ_JAPDNT010000005.1 GCF_025989185.1 Limobrevibacterium gyesilva | reverse complement strand
TCGGCTTGCCCAGCGTCCCAGAAATCCGAGGTCTGATTGCAAAGCTGTTGTTACGATCGGCCCTGCGCTCGCCGTTCGTCCTGGCGTGGTCCGCCTGGCGACAACGCCATCAGTTCGGTGCGGCTGAGGCCCACTACCAAGCCCATAAAACGCAACTGTAGTACTAGAATGCCGCGTGGATCTGGCATACCGCACGCCCGAGGACGAGATCGCCGCATTGCGGCTGGAGTTGGCCGCGACGCGAGCCCAGCTCGGCACGGCGGCTCTGGAGATCGAACATCTTCGGGTGCAGTTGGCGGCCCTGCGCCGCCAGCAATATAGCCAATCCTCCGAGCGCCTCGACGCCGACATCGCCCAGCTTGAGCTGCGGCTCGAGGACCTGGAGGAGAACGAGGCCGAGCGCCGGGCCGCGATCGCGGATCCAGCCGCGGCGGAACCTCCCAGGCAGCGCTCCAAGCCGGTGCGCAAGCCGCTGCCGGAGCATCTGCCACGCGAGACCGTGATGCACGAGCCGAAGATGGTGTGTGACTGCGGCGATCGGAGCCAACTCGCCAGCCTCGGCGAGGACGTGACCGAGGTGCTGGAGAAGATACCCGCCCGGCTCAAGGTGATCCGCCATATTCGCCCCCGTTATGCCTGCCGCCAATGCGAGCGGGTTTTCCAGGCGCCCGCGCCTGACTTGCCTAACGAACGCGGTCGCCCGGGGCCGAGACTGATCGCGCATGTGGCGGTGGCGAAGTACTGCCACGGCCTGCCGCTGTTCCGCCAATCGGTCATCCTGGCGCGGGAGGGCGTCGAGATCGACCGCGCGACCCTGGCCGATTGGATCGGCCGCGCTGCGTGGTGGCTGGCACCTGTGGCCCGGCTGATCGGCGCCTATGTGATGGCGCAGCCGGTGCTGCACACCGACGACACGCCCATCCGCACCCTGGCGCCCGGCACCGGCAAAACCCGGCTGTCGCGGTTCCGGATCTATGCCGTGGATTTGCGCCCACCCGCCGGACCGGATCCACCGGCGGCGTTCTCCCGCTACTCGGCCGACCGCCGTGGCGAGCGTCCACGCGATCACCTGGCCGGGTTCAGCGGGGTCATGCACGCCGACGCGTTCACGGGCTACGACGCGCTGTATCGACCGCAGCCGGGTAAACCCGCACGCATCCGGCACGCCGCGTATTGGGCCCACGCCCGGCGCAAGCTGTTCGACGTGCACGAGGCGACCGGCTCGCCGATCGCCGAGGAGGCTTTGCGGCGCATCCAGGCGCTCTACGCCATCGAGGCCGAGATCACCGGCAAGTCCGCCGCCCACCGCCACGCCGAGAGGCAGGCGCGCAGCAAGCCTCTGTTGATCGCCCTGAAGAGCTGGATGGAGGCCCAGCGCCGACGTGCCTCGGGCAAGACCGTGCTGGGCAAGGTGCTGCAATACGCCCTCGGCAGATGGGAAGCACTGACCCGCTACGCCGATGATGGCCGCCTGGCCATCGACAACAATGTCGCCGAGCGGCTGCTGCGCGGTATTGCCGTCACCCGCAAGAACTTCCTGTTCATTGGATCCGACCAGGGCGGCGATCGGGCCGCCATCCTCTACACCCTGATCGAAACCGCAAAGCTGAACGCCGTGGATCCAGAAGCTTATCGGACCTACGTGATCGACCGGCTTGCAAGTGGGCATCTCACTTCCAAACTTGGCGAGTTGTTGCCCTGGAACTGTAAAGAAGCCCTCGAACTCAAAACGGCCTGAATACGCCAGCCGCTGACGTCAAGGATGGCGAGCCGCTGACGCCTACGTGAATCGAAGATATTCCGACAAGAGCGAATATACGACACGCTCTCACGCTATGACAGGTGACGAATTTCGCTTGTCCATCTGTGCACCTCGTTGGGTATTTAATGTGAGAAGCGCCGCGCACCGCCATCGACATGGATCACCTGGCCCGTGATGTAGCGCGCACGCGGCGAGGCCAGAAAGGCGACGAGCACGGCCAAGTCTTCCGGCTCACCGATATAGCCGGCGGGGCAATTCTCCGCGACCCATTTGCGCTGGGCCTCCTCTGTCGGAAGCAGCTTCTCGTCGATCTGCTCGGAATGCAGCCGGCCGGGCGGGATCGAGTTCACTGTGATGCCGTCCTTACCGACGACGCGCGAGAGCGACTTCGCCCAAATATGCGTCGCACCGTTCGGTGGGATGCCGCCATTGATGGCCAACGGTTCGTCGCCGCCGGTCAGGTTGATGATGCGGCCGAATTTCTGCGCCTGCATAACCGGCACGAAGGCATGGGCGAGTTCGCGCCCGGCATGGAAGTTCAGTGCCATCGCCTCGTCCCATTGTTCGCGCGTACCGAGCCCGTCGAAAGGTCGCGAGCCGCCGGCATTGTTGACGAGGATGTCGAGTCGGCCGAAGGTGGCAAGCACCTTGCCTTTGATCAGCTCGGCCGCATCGCGCTCAGTGATGTCGGCGGCGACCACCAGCGGCCGTGCATGACCCAGAGCCGCAATCTCGTCGGCGGCTTTCTGCAGACGCTCCTCGCGACGGGCAACGATCGCCAAGCGGCAGCCTTCCTCGGCAAGCATTTGCGCGATGGCGCGGCCGAGGCCGACGCTGGCGCCGGTGACGAGCGCGACCTTGCCAGCAAGCTGGAGGTTCATGGCACTCTCCTTTCGAAAGCTGGTGTCGATGATCGGCGGCGAGTGTCAGAGGCCGAGATAGGCCTTCCTGACCCGGTCATCATTCTGGAGTTCGGTGGCTGGCCCCGCGATCGTAATCTCGGAATGCTCGAGCACATAGGCGTATTGCGCCTGCTTGAGCGCGAGGGCCACGTTCTGCTCGACGAGAAGAACGCCGATCCCTTGTCCCGCGATCTGGCGGATGACCGACATGACTTGTTTGACCACGATCGGCGCGAGACCGAGCGAGGGCTCGTCGAGCAGCAGGTAGCGCGGCTTTGACATCAGGCCACGGGCGATCGTGCACATCTGCTGCTCGCCGCCTGAGAGAGAGCCGGCCTGCTGGCGGAGCCGCTCCTTGAGGCGCGGGAAGATGCTAAAGACCCGGTCGAGCACATCCTTATCATGGCCTCGGGCACGCGGCGCATAGCTTCCGAGTTCGAGATTCTCGCGCACGCTCATGAACGGGAAGAGCTGCCGCCCCTGCGGGACATGGGCGATCCCTGCTTCGACCCGCTCATGCGCTGGCATCCGCGTGAGGTCCGTGCCCTCCAGCCGGATCGCGCCGCTGCTCACACTCGCTTGCAGGCCGGAGATCGCATTCAGCGTCGTGGTCTTGCCGGCACCATTGGCTCCCAACAGGGTAACCACGCCCTGGGCGGGCACCGACAAGTTGATGCCCCGCAGCACGGTGATGTCGCCATAGCCGGCGACGAGATCGACAATGTCGAGAGCCATCAGTCGTCGCTCCCGAGATAGGCGGCCACCACCGCGGGATCGCGCACGACCGCCTCCGGCTTGCCCTCGGCGATCTTGCGCCCGTAATCGAGCACCACGACCTTGTCGGCGAGCGACATCACGGCATGGAGGTTGTGCTCGATCATGATCACAGCGAGCCCGTCCTCATGCGCGAAGCTCCTGATCAGATGGATGCTCTCGTTGATCTCGGAGGCGTTAAGACCGGCGAGGATCTCGTCGAGCAGCAGGATCTTGGGCTCGATCGACAAGGCGCGGGCGAGTTCGAGTCGCTTGCGCGATTCCAGCGTCAGGCTGCCGGCCGGCCGCTCCAGTAGTGGCCCCATGCCGACCCGGCGCACGATCTCGGCCGCCTTGTCACGCGCCGCAGCGAGCGGATGGTGCAGCAGCGCGCCGACCATGACATTTTCATGCACGGTCAGGCTGGTCAGCGGCTTGACGATCTGGAAGGTGCGGCCGATGCCGGCCCGCGCGCAGATCGTGACCGAGGCGCCGGTGATATCCTTGCCGGAGAAGCTGACGCTGCCGGAGTCAGGCTTGAGCTGGCCGCTCAGTATATTGAACAGCGAGGTCTTGCCGGCGCCGTTCGGGCCGATCAACCCGACGATCTCGGAAGTCGCCACGCTGAGCGAGACCTCGTTGACGGCGACCAGTCCGCCGAAGCGGCGCACAAGCCCGCTCGCGCGCATCAACTCCTTGCCGGCGGCGGCTTGAGTGGGAGTGCCTGTCATGAGCGCCGCCATGCCTTCATCGTGCCGACGATGCCCTTCGGCGCGAGCAGCACCGCCGCCAGCAGCGCGACACCATAGATCAAAAGCCGCGGCCCGCCGCCGAAGAACTGGCTCAGCACGCCGTCTAGTGGCGTCATCACCAGCGAGCCGACGATCGGCCCAAGCGGTGTCCCAAGCCCGCCGATGATGCTGAGCAGCGCGATCTGCACCGAGATGTCGATCGAGAACACACTCGGCGGGTCGAGGAACAGGATGTACTGGGCATAGAAGAAGCCGCCGACCGCGGTCAGCGCAGCGCTGATCATGGTGACGACCAGCTTCACCTTGACCGTGTTGATGCCGGCGCTCGCGGCCGTCGCCTCGTCGTCGCGAACCGCGATCAGGTATAGCCCGAGCTTGCCGCGATGCATCCACCGCGTGATGCCATAGACCATCATCATCAGCACGAATGCGGCGATGAGATAGGCCCAGCGCGAGCTGAAGATGAAGGTGTCGAGGCCGGGCCGAAACGGGATGGCGATGCCGCTCGGCCCGCGCGTGAAGTCGCTCCAGTTATTAGCGACGATCTCCATCGCGATCGGGAAGACCAGCGTCGCGAGCGAAAAGAAGGCGCCACGCAAGCGGAAACAGGGCCAGCTGATCACTACGGCAAGTCCCGTCGTTACAAAGATACCGGCGATTAGACCGAGCCAGGGCGAGAGTCCATACTTCGTGTAGACGATCGCGGTGATGTAGGCGCCAATGCCGAAGAAGGCTGATTGGCCGAGCGAGACCAGCCCACCATAGCCTGCCATCAGGTTCCAGGCGCCCGACAGAGCCGCCCACAAGCAGGTCATCACGGCGATGTTGAGATAATAGTCGTTGAAAAGCGCGCTCATTTGGTGCCGACCTCTTCCATGCCGGCGCGGCCCAACAGCCCTTGCGGGCGGATGAGCAGGATCAGGATGAACAGCACGAGCGCGATGACATCTTTGAGTTCGACCGAGATGAAGAAGCCGGTGAGTGTCTGGGTGACGCCGATGATCAGCCCGCCGACCATGGCGCCGGCAACGCTACCGAGTCCGCCGAGGACGACAACGACAAAGGCGGTGATGATCAGGTCAACGCCGGCGGTTGGGTAAGTGTAGTAGATCGGCGTCAGGATGCAGCCGGCAACCGCGGCGTAGGCGACACCGGCGCCGAAGGCGAGCCGATTCAGCCGGTCAGTGTTCACGCCCATCAGCGAAGCGGCATAGCGGTTCTGCACCATGGCGCGCAGCGCTTTGCCATCGCGGGAGAATTGCAGGAAGGCCATCAGCGCACCCGCCATCAGGAACGCGACGAGGAAGGCGTAGAGCGAGGTCGCCGAGATCGCGACATTACCGACGATGAAGGATTGCGAGGTGTAGGAGGTCTGGACCGAGCGATAATCCGGCCCCCAGAAGGTCAGTGCGAGGTTCTGCAGGACGACCGAGAGGCCGAAAGTGGCGAAAATCTGCATCGCGTGCGGCGCGTGCAGGATCGGCTTGATTACCACCCGTTCGATCAGCTGCCCGAGCCCGAATACGACCGGCGTGATGATGAAGATCGACAGATAGGGGTCGATCCCCCAGAGCGCATGCAGCCAGAAGGCGCCGAACATGGCGAACATGATGAACTCGCCCTGTGCGAAATTGACGATGCGCAGCATGCCGAAGATCAGGGTCAAGCCGATCGACAGCAATCCGTAGACGCCGCCGATCAGCAGACCTGAGACCAGCAACTGAGGAAGGATGTCGAGCATCTCGTTTCCGGGCCTGGGTCACGATGATTTTGGATCCGGTCGATCCAAAATCATGAACGTGATCGATTCGAAAAGTGAAAAGCTGGATGTGGGCGGGTTCAATCAGCCACCGCGGCCGCGTCAGCGCTTGTCCCAGGCCGGAAGCGGCACCAGGACGGGATCAGCCGTCTTGACGTTCTCCGGCGCCACCACCACGAGCTTGCCGCTCTGCCATTGCTGCGCGACCGGAAACGAGCGCTCGTTCTGGCCCTGCATCTCGTTGCCCGGTCCGGCGAACTTCACACCCCAGCCGAGCGAGGTGCCGCCAGTGGGGATGTCGAGCGCGAGCGCGGCTGCTTTCATCTTGGCGGGATCGGCCGAGCCGGCCTCGCGCAGCACCTTGTCGAGCAGGATATAGGTGCCGACGAACCCCTGGGTGCCGACATAAGACGGCGGCTTGCCCTGGCTGGCCTCGAAGCGCTTCTGGAACTCGGCGAGCAGCGTGCGGGCTTCCTCCGAGAGCGAGGCCGGGTTGATCGCGGCGGAGCCTTCGGTGTCGAAGATGCCATTGACGGCGTTGCCCAGGCTTTCACCGAAGCTCGGCAGGCCGTAGATGCCGCCGGTGCCGATGAAGGCGCCGACATTGACGCCGAGCTGCTTCATCTGGCGCTGGATCAGGAGCGCGTCATTGGCATAGGACGAGGCGATGATGATATCTGCGCCGCTCGCCCGCATGCGCAGGACGAGCGAGGCGAGATCAGTGGTCGATGCCTTGTAGGGCAGACGGCCGGCAACCTTGAAGCCGAGTTCCTTGGCCTTGTTCTCGGCCGCGGTCGCGACCGAAGTACCGTAATCGGAATCCTCGTGCACGACGAGAAGGGTGAGATCCGCCGGTTTCTTGCCAAGCCTGGGGGCGATGGCGCTCGCCGCGAGATTGGCCGCCAGTTGGCCGTTCGACGTCGCTGTGAAGACGATTCGGAAATAGCCGTTGAAGCCGCGCTTAGTCAGACCGTCGGCAATACCGCCGGTCTCCCAGTAGAGGCCGCCACGTCGCTCGACCACCTGGCTCGCGGCATAGGACAGGCCGCTCGAATAGGTGCCGGTGATGATCTGGAGGTTTTCGAGCGAGGACAGGCGTTCGGCCTCCGACTGCGCCTTGTCCGGCGTCGAGGCGTCACCCTGGACGAGCTCGACCTTTTTACCGACGACGCCGCCCTTCTCGTTGATCATGTCGACGGCGATGCGCGCGCCGTTGAGATTCTCGTTGCCGAGCAGTGCGAGGCTACCCGTCAGCGGATAGAGTGCGCCGATGCGCCAGGTCTCCTGCGCTTGGGCGGCGAATGTCGATGCAGCGAGCGCGAGCGCCGCCAAGGCGAGCTGCTTCATTGGCTTATCCCCTCTTTCTGTTTTTCTGCAGTTCCGCGATGACCGTGGCCGCGTCCGTAACGTCGGCGAACTGCCGGTCCATGTCGAAGAGGCTAATGGCGTGGGAAATCGGCAGCCGGTCAAAGACGCCATCGGCCGGTACGATTGCGCGGTAATTATAGGAGGCGGCGTCGAAGACGGTGGCGCGGACGCAGTTGCTGGTGGCGCCGCCGAGCACGATAACCGTGTCGATGCCACGCTCGACGAGGTAGCCAAGGAGGGGCGTGCCATGGAAACCGCTCGGCTTCTTCTTGACGAAGACGATGTCGCCGGATTTGGGCCCGACTTCCGGCAGCAGTTCAGCTCCGGGCGTCCCGTCGATGCACCAGTCCTCGCGCTCCTTCATGAAAGCGCGCTTGCGGCCGTAGACGCCGATGTCGTTGCCGCTGGCATCGAGCGCGAAACGGGAGAGGAAGATCGGCACGCCGGCAGCGCGTCCGGCATCAAGGATCGCGGCGATTCGGTCGACCGCCACCCAGCCGATCTCGCCGCACGACGAGGGATAGCGCTCGTCGCGGATGCCGCGCTCGCCGACCATGTAACGCTGCGTATCGATGACCACGATCGCGGGCTTGGCGCCGAAGCCCATGCGCCGGGCGAAGCGCCCGCGCGCCAGCACGGCGCGGTCGGCCTCGGTCAGATAGGCGTCCCAGGGTTGCGTGCCGTTCGTGCTCATCAGTCCGCCTCGGAGGGCGCGTGCTGGGCATGCCAATGCTGCGCGACGTCGAGACGCCCGCAAATCCAGACGCGGTCATGTTTCAGGATGTGATCGAGAAAATTCGCCAAGGCGCGGGCGCGCGCCGGTCGGCCGGTGATGCGTGGATGCAGGCCGATCGACATCAAGCCAGGCCTCTCGGCGCCTTCTTCATAGAGCTGGTCGAACGTTGACTTCAGGTAGCTCTCGAAATCGCCGGGCGCGGAAAAGCCCGACGGGGCCGCGAACTTCCCGTCATTGGCATCCATCGTATAGGGCACGATGAGATGGTTCCTGCCCTCAACTTCGACCCAATAGGGCAGCTCATCATTGTAAGCGTCTGAATCGTAGAGGAACCCACCCTCCTCCACGAGCAGCCGGCGCGTGTTCTCGCTCGGCCCGAAGCGGCAGTACCATCCGAGCGGACGTTTGCCGATCGTGCGCTTGATCGAGGCGACGGCGCGCGCGATCCGCTCGCGTTCCTCCTCCTCGCTTAGGCGAAAATGCTCCTCCCAGCGCCAGCCATGGCAGCAGACGTCGAAATTCGAGGAAGTGACGGCCTCGGCTACCTCGGGATTGCGTTCGAGTGCGACCGCGCAACCAAACACGGTCGCCGGTAGTTGCCGCTCATGGAACAGCTCGAACAGTCGCCAGATGCCGACGCGACTGCCATACTCGTACATGGTCTCGAAGGCGAGATCGCGCTGGCCCGCCGGCACGCGTCCGCCGGGCGCCTCGGCCAATCCGAGCTCGGTGCGGCCACTACCATCTAGGACGCTGTATTCCGAGCCCTCTTCGTAGTTGATGGCGAAATTCACCGCAACCCGCGCCTTGCCAGGCCAGCACGGGTCCGGGCGCTTGCGACCATAGCCGACGAAGTCTCGGGGCCTCTTCAAACTCGGATGCCAGACGCGGGTCATCGTTCCCCCTCCGCTCGCGTGCCGAACGCCGGCAGCCTGCCTGCCGCCCGCAGCTCGTCTAGGATCTCGTCGCGATGCTGGTCGACCCTGCCGCCAGTGGAGCGGATGGCACCGGGCGTGCGCGACATCACCGGAAAGACATTCTGCATCCTGACCGGGCCGAGATCCTCGTCGGGCACCGATACGACGGAGTTGCGCGCGATGTATTGCGGGTCGTGGAAGATCTGCTCGATATCGTAGATCGGTGCGATCGCTGCCTCGACCCGCTCGAAGATCTCCAGCACCTCTTGCAGGTCGTGCCTTGCGATCCAGCCGCCGACGATTGCATCGATCTCCTCGACATACTTGATGCGGTCGAGATTCGTCTGGAAGCGCGGGTCATCGGCCGTCCCCGGACCGCCGGTCAGGTCGAGCACGCGCTTGACGATGCTCGGCGCCGCCGCCGAGAGCGCCACCCAGCGGCCGTCGCGGGTGCGATAGGCATTGCGCGGGGCATTGTTGACTGAGCGGTTGCCGGTGCGGTTCTGGATGATGCCGAGCTGGTCGAAGATGATCGGCTGCGGACCGAGCAAGGCGAAGATTGGCTCGTAGATGGCGAGGTCGATGTACTGGCCCTGACCGCTGCCGCCGATATCGCGCTCGTAGATCGCGAACATCGAGGCGAAACAGCCGTAATAGGCGGCGATGCCGTCGGCGAGGCCAAAGGGCGGCAGGGTCGGCGGGCCATCGGGCTGGCCGGTGATATGAGCGAAACCCGACATCGCCTCGGCCAGCGTGCCGAAGCCGGCGCGGCGGTTATAGGGCCCAGTCTGGCCGAAACCCGTCACCCGCACCATGACGAGGCGCGGGTTGATCTTGGAGAGGACGTCCCAACCCAGGCCCCAGCTCTCCAGCGTGCCGGTGCGGAAATTCTCGACGAGGATATCGGCATCTGCGACCAGCGCCTTGAAGATTTCTGCGTCCTCGGCGGCCTTGAGGTCGAGCGCGATACAGCGCTTGTTGCGCGCCGTGGTCTTCCACCAAAGGCCGTGCCCGCCCTTCTTGGCACCCATGTTGCGCAGCGGATCGCCGCTCGGGTGCTCGATCTTAATGACATCGGCACCGAAATCGCCCATCAGCGTCGAGATGATCGGCCCGGCGAACAGCGTCGCGCTGTCAATGACGCGCAGGCCCTTCAGCGGGCCTTCGGCCATAGGCGCAGCGCTCTCGGTATTCATGGCCTCAGACATGCTGGTCTGCCGATTGGACGATCTTCAGCACCGCGCGGGCCCGGTCGATGAACGGTCCGTCGGCCATGACTCCATCGACGGTGAAGGCGCCGACGCCGCGCGCCAGCATCTCGTCGGCCCTGTCGACGATCCGCCGCGCATTCTCAATTTCCGCCGGGCGCGGGAAGAAGACCGCATTGGCGGTCGTGATCTGGCTCGGATGGACGCAGCTTTTGCCGGCGAGGCCGAGCGCGCGGGCCGCCTCGGCGTCAGCGCGATAGGCCTCGCTATCCGATACTGCGACGAAAGCACCGTCATAGGCGTCAATTCCGGCCTCGGCCGCCGCAAAGCGGACCGCCAGCCGCACCGGCACGAGCGCGGCCGGGCTGCGCTCGATCGCCAGCGGTTCCAAGAGATCGCCGAAGCCGAGTTGCAAGCCGATGACGCGCTTATGGACCAGCGCGATCTCGGCGGCCATGCGCAGGCCGCGCGGTGTCTCGATATTGGCGAGGATGCCGATCGGCCGGTCGATCCCCCGTTCACGCTCGAGCCTGTCGAGCAGGCGCGCGGCCTCGATGATCGGCTCAATGCTTTCGATCTTCGGCAGATTGACGATGTCGAGACCGGGCCGCACCACGGCCGCCATGTCGTCGGCAAACAGCGCCTCGCCCCAGGGATTGACCCGCACGATGGCGATCTTGTCGTCGTCAGCGTGGCGGCCCAGCGCTTGCGCCACATAGCCGCGCGCCTCGGCCTTGCGGTCGGCCGTGACTGCATCCTCGAGATCGAGGGAGATCGCGTCGGCCGCCGATTGCCAGGCCTTGTCGAAAAGCTCCGGCCGGGAGCCCGGCACGAAGAGCTTACTGCGCATCGATGGAGAGCGATTAACAGGCATTGGCAAGCGCCTATGAGAGAAGGTTATCACTTCGCCGCTGTCGCTCCGCCGAGTTCCAGCCTGGCATTCGCGATGGCGACGCGCGTATTCCATCCCTCGCTTGCCAAGTCGACAAATATCATGTTGTTAGGAGGGCATTCCTCGAAGGAATGCCCTTTCGCGCGTATCACCGACGGCCACGCAGATGATCGACCTCCGCAAGCTTCGCTATTTCAGCAATATCGTTGAGGCCAAGAGCATCAGCAGAGCGGCCCACAGCCTGAACGTCGCCCAGCCGGCCCTCAGCAAGAGCATCCAGGCGCTGGAAGAAGAACTCGGCACTCCCCTGCTGCAGCGCTCGGCCAAGGGCGTCGCAACGACGGAGGCGGGAGCGCGGCTCTACGAGCATTGCCAGATCATCTTCAAGCAGCTTGACCGCGCCAGGCTCGACGTGCGCAAGGCGGTTGAACGGCCATCCGGCGTGGTGACCGTCGGCCTGCCGCACAGCCTGATGACGGTGCTTGCCCTGCCGATGCTGCAACTAACGACCGAGCGTTACCCCGACGTGCGCCTGGAGCTCAAGCAGGAGCATAGCCATGTGCTCAGTGGCAATATCCGCGCCGGCAAGCTGGACTTCGCGATTATGGCGAGCCCGCGCTCGGCCTCGGGCCTCTTCTGCCAGCCCCTACTGGAGGAAGAGCTTCTCTTCGTCGAGCCGGTCCGACGGGGTGAGAAGGCGCGCGGGATCCATATTTCGTTCATCGAGGCATCCAGGCACGAATTCATCCTGCCCTCGGTCGGCAATGGCTTGCGCGCCGCGGCCGAAGGACATTTTCGTTCACGCTCCTTGCCCTTGAACGTCAAATACGAGGTCGATGCCATCGCCCTGATCACGCAGTGCGTCGAGGCGGGACTTGGCGTCTCGCTCCTTCCCGGCGGCTGCCTTCGGATGGATATCAACCAGGGCCGCGTCCGGGTGAAGCCCTTTGCAGAGGGGGGCTGCCATCGCAGCATCGTGTTGTGTCACGCGGCGGAAGCGACGCTGTCCCCGGCGGCAGCGACAGTCGTGTCACTCGTGGAGGAGGCTGCACGAGATTTGGTGGTTCGCGGCCAGTGGTCGGGAGCGCGGTTGGCGTGACATATGAGCTTCTGGTGTGTTTCGGCGTGGGGTCCCGACGCCGATCGGCGCGCTAAGCCATTGATTCGGTTGGCATCGCAGGGGTTACCGGGTGGCGCCGATTTACATCGCCGTGCTGCCCGAACCCCTGCGGATGGTTTCGATCCGCGCTCCCGCACGGGGAGCGACGCCCGGCCTTCGGATGATCAACGAGCGGCAAATCCTCGTTTCGATCCGCGCTCCCGCACGGGGAGCGACAGCAGCTTCACAACCAGCAGCAAGACGTTGACCTGTTTCGATCCGCGCTCCCGCACGGGGAGCGACTCGCCAGACATCGGCCGTCCTGCCACGATCCAACCGTTTCGATCCGCGCTCCCGCACGGGGAGCGACTGTAGTTCTGGCCGAGGATCGCGGCGCCGAACGCGTTTCGATCCGCGCTCCCGCACGGGGAGCGACAACGGCGCGAGCCTTGCGCTTGCAAATCACGATTTGTTTCGATCCGCGCTCCCGCACGGGGAGCGACGTGCGAGCCTACATGACGCTCGTCTGGCTGGCAGTTTCGATCCGCGCTCCCGCACGGGGAGCGACGTCCGAACCCCGCACTCGGCGGCGCGGGCAACGGAAGTTTCGATCCGCGCTCCCGCACGGGGAGCGACGAGGTGGTCAGGCGCGAGCGGCAGGCGGGTGCCAAGTTTCGATCCGCGCTCCCGCACGGGGAGCGACTTCCGTCGACCGTGGCTTTCTCCGTCACGCCAATGTTTCGATCCGCGCTCCCGCACGGGGAGCGACGCGAAAATTCTGGCGGCGCTTGTGTCGATTGCCGTTTCGATCCGCGCTCCCGCACGGGGAGCGACTTCTCGTTGGCGCCGCCATTGTCACGACGCTGGTGTTTCGATCCGCGCTCCCGCACGGGGAGCGACGCGCTGTCAACCTAAACCCCGAAATTGTTGTGGAAGGTTTCGATCCGCGCTCCCGCACGGGGAGCGACGCCCGGGCCCGGCTGGCGGTCGCGTTGGTAGCCTAGTTTCGATCCGCGCTCCCGCACGGGGAGCGACCTGGCAAGACCATGCGCGAGATCAAGGCTTCAACGTTTCGATCCGCGCTCCCGCACGGGGAGCGACTCGTCGGTGCCATCGTCCATGTGCCGGACGATGGGTTTCGATCCGCGCTCCCGCACGGGGAGCGACATCTCCTCGGCCGAGCCCCGCCGGCGGAACCGGTAGTTTCGATCCGCGCTCCCGCACGGGGAGCGACAACGGAACCGACATCAATTCGCTCACGCTGATCGCGTTTCGATCCGCGCTCCCGCACGGGGAGCGACATCATATCGTTCACGGCGTCAAGGGTCGCGAACTTGTTTCGATCCGCGCTCCCGCACGGGGAGCGACGTGTGGCGCGGCCGGATACGGGCATCAAAGACTGGTTTCGATCCGCGCTCCCGCACGGGGAGCGACGTGGTGGGCCAGGGCGTCCGCCATATTCCGCTTGTTTCGATCCGCGCTCCCGCACGGGGAGCGACGTACGGCGACTCATCGCCTTGATGGAGCAAGCCCCCGTTTCGATCCGCGCTCCCGCACGGGGAGCGACAAGGAAAATGTAAATGGCACAGACGCCCATGCTGGTTTCGATCCGCGCTCCCGCACGGGGAGCGACAAGCAAATCCTGCCAGCTTTGTAAGAGGTGAATTGTTTCGATCCGCGCTCCCGCACGGGGAGCGACACGTCGCCCGCCTTCGCCAGATTGAGTATGAGGAGTTTCGATCCGCGCTCCCGCACGGGGAGCGACCGCCGGAACGCCGGACGTCTTCCACTGGTAAACCGCGTTTCGATCCGCGCTCCCGCACGGGGAGCGACGCTTGCGATCACATCACCGTGCCGCGCACAGGCGGTTTCGATCCGCGCTCCCGCACGGGGAGCGACGCCCCCCGCAGGTGATTTCGTAACTCTCGAAAAGGTTTCGATCCGCGCTCCCGCACGGGGAGCGACACCCGGAAACCACAATCCAGAGCGGCCAGATCGCGTTTCGATCCGCGCTCCCGCACGGGGAGCGACAACCGGCATCACAGCGCCCCCCGCTGGCCAGCCTTGTTTCGATCCGCGCTCCCGCACGGGGAGCGACCGCTGTGGAATCGCGCAGGAACGACGTTCGACGCGTTTCGATCCGCGCTCCCGCACGGGGAGCGACGCCTCATTCGCGCGTGCGAAGCCCTGCGCATGGCGGTTTCGATCCGCGCTCCCGCACGGGGAGCGACGCTCGAACGGGAACGACTTCTCGCAGATAGGCTGGTTTCGATCCGCGCTCCCGCACGGGGAGCGACTCAGTCGCGGGTATCACGACATCACACGCTCGGAGTTTCGATCCGCGCTCCCGCACGGGGAGCGACGCGAGATACGCATTCCACATCGTCGCGATCTTGCCGTTTCGATCCGCGCTCCCGCACGGGGAGCGACGTTGCGCACAATATGACCGGTGACATAGGTGCCGGTTTCGATCCGCGCTCCCGCACGGGGAGCGACAGGCGCGCATCCGACGCGAAGCCCTCGAAGGCCCAGTTTCGATCCGCGCTCCCGCACGGGGAGCGACCCCCGATTGCCACTTTGCGTGGAACGGTCCGACTGTTTCGATCCGCGCTCCCGCACGGGGAGCGACGTCGGATGCAGAGTTTGCACACTATGACCGCAACGTTTCGATCCGCGCTCCCGCACGGGGAGCGACCCTACGAGCGGCACTTCCGCGCCGCCGAGTGACGGTTTCGATCCGCGCTCCCGCACGGGGAGCGACGCCCTCGCGGTGTGGGGCGGCTTCTTGCTCAGGCGGTTTCGATCCGCGCTCCCGCACGGGGAGCGACCCCATTCTGCTTGGTTGCCGTCGTCCATGAAATAGTTTCGATCCGCGCTCCCGCACGGGGAGCGACGCCAAGCCGGTGCCGATGAGCAGCCCAGGCAAGGAGTTTCGATCCGCGCTCCCGCACGGGGAGCGACGCCTGCGCCACCAAGGCCGGCATGGTCTGGTTGATGTTTCGATCCGCGCTCCCGCACGGGGAGCGACGTCAACAAGATCATCTTCGCTGGGGTCTAACAAAGTTTCGATCCGCGCTCCCGCACGGGGAGCGACGGTCGCCGGTTGCGGACAGGGAGATGTCCGCGCCGTTTCGATCCGCGCTCCCGCACGGGGAGCGACGACTTCCGCCGCCAGGGTTGCGACGTGAGCAATGTTTCGATCCGCGCTCCCGCACGGGGAGCGACCGCCCGCGTCTACTTCCACCTCCAGACACTCAAGGTTTCGATCCGCGCTCCCGCACGGGGAGCGACGAGGTGGCGGAGCGGGCCGCGTGAGCGACATGGAGTTTCGATCCGCGCTCCCGCACGGGGAGCGACCCTCGGTTGCGGTGGCGATGTGGGATCGTCTTGCTGTTTCGATCCGCGCTCCCGCACGGGGAGCGACGAGGCCGGTGCCGATGAGCAGGCCGGGCAGGGAGTTTCGATCCGCGCTCCCGCACGGGGAGCGACGGAGGTGGGTCGAGTGTGGCGGGCAAGGCTCGCGGTTTCGATCCGCGCTCCCGCACGGGGAGCGACTTGAGCGCGTAGGCCGCGGCCTCAGCGAGATTGCTGTTTCGATCCGCGCTCCCGCACGGGGAGCGACGCGGCGTCTATCTGGGCCCTCAACGACGTTCCGGAGTTTCGATCCGCGCTCCCGCACGGGGAGCGACGACCGTAAGCGGCCCCTCGATCCGGCTGGCCGAGGTTTCGATCCGCGCTCCCGCACGGGGAGCGACAAGCAGCTTCAAGGCCGGCCTCGACCGCATCGCTGTTTCGATCCGCGCTCCCGCACGGGGAGCGACGTACACCAAGAGCCCACCACAGACCAAACTGGCTGTTTCGATCCGCGCTCCCGCACGGGGAGCGACTTGCCCCGGTGTAGGGCTGGCCGTCCACCGCGATGTTTCGATCCGCGCTCCCGCACGGGGAGCGACGCTGTACCTGACTCTGACGCGCACCCTGCCGCCGGGTTTCGATCCGCGCTCCCGCACGGGGAGCGACTAATGTCGCGGCAGGACTCCCCGTGCCTTGGTAAGGTTTCGATCCGCGCTCCCGCACGGGGAGCGACAACAAGCTTTTGACCACGGCTACACCAACACCTGGTTTCGATCCGCGCTCCCGCACGGGGAGCGACTCGCCGCAGTCGTCAGATTAGTCCGCGCCAGCAAGTTTCGATCCGCGCTCCCGCACGGGGAGCGACCCCGATAGTCCCGGGCCGCTGGCGTCGGCCACAAAGTTTCGATCCGCGCTCCCGCACGGGGAGCGACCTGCGAGGCGCTGTACCACGCCTGCTCGATCAGGTTGTTTCGATCCGCGCTCCCGCACGGGGAGCGACCTCCGGCTGGGTGCCGGGCAGCGACACGACCGCCCGGTTTCGATCCGCGCTCCCGCACGGGGAGCGACGCCGTAACCGCCGGCGGCGCCGTTGCCCGAGATCCGGTTTCGATCCGCGCTCCCGCACGGGGAGCGACCGAGCACAGATGGCGCTCGCTGCCTGGTCTGCGGGTTTCGATCCGCGCTCCCGCACGGGGAGCGACGAGAAGGCAACGCGAAGGAAGCGGCATGTCTAAGTTTCGATCCGCGCTCCCGCACGGGGAGCGACGCGAGGTCGACGGGTTCTCCGGCGATGCGTTGCTGTTTCGATCCGCGCTCCCGCACGGGGAGCGACGTTGGCGCCGATGAGATCGCGTTGCTTGGCGATGTTTCGATCCGCGCTCCCGCACGGGGAGCGACAGTGGGTCAGGCGCGCTTCCGCGTCGCAAATGGCGGTTTCGATCCGCGCTCCCGCACGGGGAGCGACGCGGTCGGCTCGGGGCGGATGGCGAAGTTCGTCTGTTTCGATCCGCGCTCCCGCACGGGGAGCGACACCCCAGTGGGTGGGTTTCGGGTCGCTGGTCACTTGTTTCGATCCGCGCTCCCGCACGGGGAGCGACCGCCAGACCACGACAGCTTCGGACTGGCCGTGGTCGTTTCGATCCGCGCTCCCGCACGGGGAGCGACAACCAGTCTGCGCCGCGTCCGCTCGGCTCGCCGGTGGTCGTTTCGATCCGCGCTCCCGCACGGGGAGCGACAATCGACTTCATCGAGTGTCTGATCGTCCCGAGTGGTTTCGATCCGCGCTCCCGCACGGGGAGCGACGAACATCTCGCCAAGGTCATCAACCGGCTGACCTGTTTCGATCCGCGCTCCCGCACGGGGAGCGACGCCAAGCGCGGCGTCGCTCGCAATACACACGCATGTTTCGATCCGCGCTCCCGCACGGGGAGCGACGACGGTCGGCTTCGATGCCGATGGATGGCCGATCGTTTCGATCCGCGCTCCCGCACGGGGAGCGACGCAAATTCGGCGTGCGCGCGCAACTCGTGTGGGTGATCGTTTCGATCCGCGCTCCCGCACGGGGAGCGACTTTTGGCTGAGGAACCAAGGGCTAGCGACGCCATTGATCGTTTCGATCCGCGCTCCCGCACGGGGAGCGACGGCGGACGAGCTGTTGGTGCAGATCAACGATCTCGTTTCGATCCGCGCTCCCGCACGGGGAGCGACCCGCCTTGGACAGCCGCGCCGCCTGGGCGTCGATGTTTCGATCCGCGCTCCCGCACGGGGAGCGACAACACCGGTCGGGCCGGTCTGCTGATACACGACCTCGATGTTTCGATCCGCGCTCCCGCACGGGGAGCGACGCGCGTCTTCCTAAGTCAACCAGAATGACGATTGCGTTTCGATCCGCGCTCCCGCACGGGGAGCGACCGCCGCGGCTGCCCCGCCGGTCACCGGGCCACCCTGTTTCGATCCGCGCTCCCGCACGGGGAGCGACGACGTTCGTCGTGTAGATGTCGCCTAGGTAGTTCTCGTTTCGATCCGCGCTCCCGCACGGGGAGCGACGCGCGGCCTTCGATGGTGACGGACTCGGCCTGACGGTTTCGATCCGCGCTCCCGCACGGGGAGCGACCAATGTCGGTTGCGCGACACCGCTACATGACACCGTGTTTCGATCCGCGCTCCCGCACGGGGAGCGACTGTTCGGGTGAGGTAGCGAAATGGCCGAGGGCGTGGTTTCGATCCGCGCTCCCGCACGGGGAGCGACTCAATGCACACTCAACTTTCCGTAAATGGTCGTGTTTCGATCCGCGCTCCCGCACGGGGAGCGACGTTGTTCAACAGTGAACAGATCGATGAGTTTATAGTTTCGATCCGCGCTCCCGCACGGGGAGCGACCGGTCACGGGCAGCGCCTGCTTCGGCTCCAGAACGTTTCGATCCGCGCTCCCGCACGGGGAGCGACAACACCTCGCCAAGGTCATCAACCGGCTGACCTGTTTCGATCCGCGCTCCCGCACGGGGAGCGACGCCTGCATCGCGATTTGGCGCGCAATCTCAAACAGTTTCGATCCGCGCTCCCGCACGGGGAGCGACCTGCCGGGCGGCGCGGATGCTTGTTCGCGATATCGTTTCGATCCGCGCTCCCGCACGGGGAGCGACACGATCCGCCGAATAGTCCGGCAGTTGTCGCGCTGTTTCGATCCGCGCTCCCGCACGGGGAGCGACCCGCACCCCCGCCCCGGCCCCGCGAATACTGGCAGAGTTTCGATCCGCGCTCCCGCACGGGGAGCGACGCGCGGAGCGGGCGGCGCGACGCACTCGTAGCGCGAGTTTCGATCCGCGCTCCCGCACGGGGAGCGACCTCAGCCCTCCCCGCTCAGCCGGCCGATCTCGGCCAGTTTCGATCCGCGCTCCCGCACGGGGAGCGACGCGGAGGGACTGTGCGGAGGCCGCCACGCGATCGCTGTTTCGATCCGCGCTCCCGCACGGGGAGCGACTCGGCGAGGGAATGGTCCCCGCCGGATCGAGGGAGTTTCGATCCGCGCTCCCGCACGGGGAGCGACAGTCAGATCGTGCCCAGCCGGCAACGGCTCAGCAGTTTCGATCCGCGCTCCCGCACGGGGAGCGACGTGTAGTCGCAGAGAGAGAGGACGGTCATCATCAGTTTCGATCCGCGCTCCCGCACGGGGAGCGACGACCCAGGCGTTGTTCGACGTGGTGGTGAAGCGGTTTCGATCCGCGCTCCCGCACGGGGAGCGACGATGTGTCGATGTTCACGCTGCCCGGCGCCAGCTTGTTTCGATCCGCGCTCCCGCACGGGGAGCGACGTTGTCGGGGCAGGCGCACGGCGCGGGTAACCTGGTTTCGATCCGCGCTCCCGCACGGGGAGCGACGTGGCCCGCACAGTGGAGAGTGCAGATGTCCGCTAACCTGGTTTCGATCCGCGCTCCCGCACGGGGAGCGACGGCGGGGCGGCAACCGTGAGCGTCGGAAACGTCTGGTTTCGATCCGCGCTCCCGCACGGGGAGCGACTCCAGGTCTGGACGGGCTGGCGGCGGGAATTGATGTTTCGATCCGCGCTCCCGCACGGGGAGCGACCCCTCCGCCACACACGACGGAAAAAGCAGGCGAAAGCGGCCAGTTTGCGCGAAACCGACCGTACCGCGCCCACGCCATCAGGAATGGTGCAGCACGTCTAAGATAATAGTCTGATTTACAATGACAAAGACCGCTCGCGAACCGGTCGGGAAAACGCCGGACGATTCTGGTTCGCGCGGGGCCACTGGCGGAGGCCGGCATCTGGTTCCGCGGAACCCGCAGCCGACTGCATCTCATACGATCAGGGGCGCATCGAAATCCAGAGCAGTCTTCGCGCCGACGTGCTCAATCCGGCGGCGGCCTCCGCTGCCCAGGAAGTAGAAGCGCAGGCTATCGCGCGTCGCATCCATCTCGGCGAGTAGCCGGGCGCGCAGCAGCACCCATTGATCCGGCGCCAACTCGATCTCGAAGACCGAGAACTGCACACGCTGCCCATAATCCTGACAAGCCCGGGCGATGCGACGCAGGCGCCGGGCGCCGCCCTGCGAGGTTATTTCCACATCATAGGTGACCAAAACCAGCATCCGTTACTTCCAGATCAGGGCCGGATAGACATCGAGATCGCCGCGCAGGGTGCGGGCGAGAAGGCTCGCCTGTACATGTGGCAGCAGGCCGAGCGTCGTGCGCTCTTTGAGGAACGGGTGTTCGATCTCCTCGCGCTTGCGCTCCTGCCAGGCCGTCAGCACCGTCTTGCGGCTCGTCTCCACCAGCAGGACGGCGCCATTCTCCATGACCCGGAAGTCGCTCGGTCCCAGCTCACGCCGGTTGAGCATCGAGAGCGCGAGCCGGTCGGCCAACGGCGCGCGCAGTTCCTCCATCAGGTCGAGGGCCAGGCTTGGCCGGCCGGGACGGAGGCGGTGCAGGAAGCCGGCGGCAGGATCCAGCCCCACGCCTTCCAGCGCGCCGCGGCAATCGTGCACAAGCAGGGTGTAGATGAAGGAGATGAGTGCGTTCGGCGGATCCATCGGCGGGCGGCGGTTCCGGCCGCGGAAGGCCAAGGCGAGGTCTGCCACCCGCAGCGCATGGCCAAAAACGCCGAAGTACAGGGCAGCCGCCTCCCCCTCGTGGCCGCGCAGGCGGTCCAGATCGGTCTCGTGCAAGGCCCGCCGTGCGATGTCCTGCATGCGATCGATGGCGGCGGACAGCGCCTCCCGCGCCGTATCGGCCAGTGCCGATCCGTGGTCGCGCAGCGCCCGCTGCAGTACGCCGCGCTGGTTGAGCGCCTTGGCCGCCACGATGCCGCGGGCGAGGCGCGTGCAGGCGGGACCGTCGTCCATCACGCGATACTGCTCGCGCCGCAGCAGCACATTGCCGGAGACGGGGCCTTCCACGCGCGCAAGGAAACGGCCGGTCATGCTAAAGAAGGCGGTGACCACCCCGGCTTCCGCGAGGCTGCCCATGAGCGCCGGGGACAGCGATACCTGTCCGAAGACCGCGATGCCGCCCAGAAGATGCAGCGGAACACGCAGCTTTTCCACGCGCTCGACCTCGACTACGACGTTCAGCCCGTCGCGGCGGAGGTAGGCGCCCTCCGTTGAGACATAGAGTGTGTTGAGAAGCTTACGCATCGATCTGCGCTTCGAGCCAAGCAGAAGCGGAGCGCGTGGCGCCAGTGGTCTGCGGGCGGCAGATCTCGATCAGTGAGCAGGCGTCGCAGCGCTTCTTGTCGTAGCCCATGCGCGGGGTGCGGCCGCCGGCGATGAGAGCATGGGTGGCCGCTGCCATCTCCTGCGTCAGGGCACGCAGGGCCAGATCGAAGGTGACCGGCGTGCGCCGATGGGGTTGTCCGTAGAACAGCGCGCCCTCGGTGATTTCCACCGCAAACATCTCTTCCAGCGCCATGGCCTGGGTACAAAGCTGCACCTCGTCGGCGCGGTGGGCCTTGGGCCTGCCGCGCTTATGCTCCACAGGAAAGGGCCGCCAGGCGCCATCCACGCCGCGATGCAGCTCCACGACATCGGCGATGCCGGTAACTCCCAGCCGGTCGGAGCGCAGCGGCATGCCGGTCACGGTGCGGACTCCCCGCCGCATCTCGGACTCGACCGCGTGAACCCGCTCATGCGCGACGTGGCCCTCGGCGGTCGCGGCATTCTCGGCCCATGCCTGCTCGATATGGATGAGCGCGCATTGGCGCGGGCAGAACAGGTAGTGCTGCAGGGAGGAGAGGGCGATGAGATCGGCGTCCGAAACGATCGCCTTGTCCATCAGATCCTGGCTTCGACGGTGATGCCCGGCGGCAGGTCGGTCTCGTTCACGGTCACTGCATAATCGCCGAAGCCGCGCGGCGGGCCGTCATTGCCGGTCCCATTGCCCACCCGCGCCACTGTCACGCGCTCCAGCAGCTTGTGGGCGGGGGCATTGCCGAGGTCGCTGTCATGCTTGAAGACAATGAGGCCACGCGCCGTCATCTCTCCTCGCGCGGCAGCGCGGTCATGGTCGAACATGTTGGCCAGCGCCTCCCACACCAGGGCGAGATCGGTCTCCGAAAAGCCGGTGCCCTTCTTCCCGTCATTGGCGAGGCGGCCCGAGACAAAGCCGTGGGCGCGATAGAGGCCATAGGGCACGATATGCTTGCGCCCCATGGTGCGGTCGTTCTGCAGCGCGTCCTTCTCGTTGGTGACGGAGGAACGAGTGATGGAGATTTCCATCGGCACGATAGGATCGATGCTTTCGGCGAAGGTGAGCTGCACGGGGCCGCGCACCTGGCCGGCATTGACCTCGGTCGACATCACGGCGCCGAAGGTGCGGACATCGAAGAAGTTGTCGCACATCCAGCGCGTCAGGTCCTGCGCCTTGTCTTTCGGCGCCTTTTTCGATTTTGTGTCGGGCTCTATCCCGAAATGCAGGTAGGCCTTGCGGTGCTCGACGTTCAGGACGGCACCATCCCGCATATAGATGTCGTAGCCCGGTGTCGCTGCGCGCGCCATGGCGACGTAGTTGCGGATCTTGCGCTTGATCGCGACATCCGTGACCAGGCCGCGCCCCGTCTCCGGGTCCATGCGCGGCATGTTGCCGGCATCAGGATCGCCGTTCGGATTGCCGTTGCGGACATCGAAGAGGAAAACGAAGTCGTAGCGGTTGGCGATGGGCGGGGCGACGATCTCCGACATGGCTCACTCTTCCTCCGAGGATGTATCGGCAGTGGTTTCGGCGGCCTCTATGTCGGCCGGCACGTCCTTCTTGCGGCGGAACACGTCGCGCTGGTGATAGTAGCCCAGCGCGAACCGACCCTGCTCCTCCAGCGGCAGCGCCTTGGGGAAGCTGTCGCCGAGGCCGGATGCGATGTCGGCGATATGGTCCTCGAACCATTCGGCGAGGCCGGGGCCACTCCGGGAGCGAATGGTCTTGCTGTGGTTACGCGCGTTGCGGATGAGCGAGGGAAAGACCAGCGCCGGGGTCGCGGAGGCCGAGGCATAGAAGCGGTCCCGCACGGTCGCGTTGCGCTGGCCCAGCGCCGTGCGCTGGAGGCGCTCCAGCACCGAGAAGAGGCGGCCGAGGCGATAGGCGCTGTTCGTGGTGGCCAGATCGAGCGACACGGGCACGTCCTCCGCGATGAGTTTCCAGCGGTGCATCCGGGCAAGGCAGGCCTTGAGCAAAGCGACGCGCAGGTCGCTGACCCTTTCGAGCGTGCGGCCGGTGCGCCGGTCCTCCTCGTCGTGGTCCGCCCGGATGCGCATGATGGTCTGAATCAGCAGGGCACGCGGATAGGGCAGGCCGGTGAGGATTGCGCGCATGACCTCGCCGCCGAGATGCGGCGGAATGCTCTCGGACTTGCGTTGTGGGGCGAGTTCCAGCAGCAGGCGCCAGAGCGGCGGCGGCCAGGGGCGCGGCGGGGGGTCGAGCCGCAGATCCGCCCAGTGCTGCTGGAAGTGCCGCGTGAAGTCGGCCAGCGACTGCTCCACCCAGAAGCGGACCGACAGCCGCGCGGCATTGGGGCTGAGGCCGAGCACAAAGACTCGCGACGCCGGATCCATCCTGGGCGCCGCATCCCGCAGGGGGATGCCATCCTGCATCCTGTGCAGCACGTCGCCGAGCCTGGCGGTCTCGGTTTTCTCATCGACCGGCAGCGCGTCGCCGACCTCGACCAGTTCTTCCTCATCGCCGATCATAGCGCGCACGATGCTCTCGGCGTCCCCATGCTCAGCCCAGAAGGGCACGGTGGTTTCGCCAAGCATGACGCGGTTCGGGTAGACCGGACGCCCCTTCGCGTTGGTGTGAGAGGCGCTGAGAAGCCCGTTGAGCGCTGTGGCATAGGCAAAGGCGGCCGCTTCCGACACCGGGGCGTTGGCTCCCTGTATCTTGCCGTAGGAGGTGAAGGAGTCGTGGTTGAAGGAGACGAGCGCGGCACCCGATGACTGCGCGCCGGCCACGCCCTTGATCGAAGGGTGCAGCCGCACGATCGGCATCACCTTCCCGGTGACCAGGCACATGCCTTCCAGCACGGCATTGTGCGCGCCGGCCTCGGCCATCAACGCGGCACGGGCAGCCGGGCGGTCATGGATGAAGCCTGCCTCACCCTCCAGCCGGAAGGCTACGTTCTGGTCGAGCATCGCTGCCGCATGAGCCAGCGCATCGTAGCGATCGGGGCGCCATCGCCTCAGGAAGCCGAGAAGGGCGGCGCAACCGACATCGCTCGTGCCGCCCAGCAGCTTCTCATGCCGCGCCAGGAAGGCGGCATGTTCCTTGATCAGTCGTTCGGCATCCTTCGCCTGCTTGGCGGCGAAGACCGTCTCATCGAGCGCGGTGCGGCCGAGGACATAGGAGGTCTTGTCCCAGAAGGCGCCGCTGGCGATGCCGACGGTGCGCTTGGGCGCTGCCGGCGCCAGTCGGATTTGCGGCCGAAACTTTTTCCCGTCGCCGGTGCGCTCGTCCTGCGTCGTGACGTAGTTCCCCTCGCGATCGAGGACGATCGTGAAGCTGATCTGCGAGGGCGCGAAGCCCGGGATCGGCGCCTCGCCCGCCCGTGCCAGCCGGTCATACCGCCTGGCCAGAGATTGCAGGATGGTCACGCGACCACGCCTTCATCCCCCGGCGCGGGCACCTCGATCACGCCATCGACCATGCGGGCGCGAAAGAACTGCGGCTCCATCCCGACGGCGTAATCGAGGTCGAGCGCCATCCAGCCGAGGTCACGCTCCCCCATCAGGCTTTCGTGCGGCTGCAGCGGCTCACCCTCCAGCAATTCGAAGTCGCAGGCGAATTCGCGGGTGCCGAGATAGGGGTGGTGGAAATACTGGCCCTTGGCGGCGCGACGTCGCGCCATTTCCAGGTGCTTCTGCACGGATTCCGCCGGATCGGCGCGGCCCTTCGCCGTCAATTCGATCCGCGCCTCGATGACGTAGGCGACGTCCTTGAGCAGGGTCGCGGCGCGCTGCTGCCGGTCCTTGTCGACATGCAGCGCAAGTCCCTCCGTCGAGCCCGCACGCATGGCGGCGGTGACCTTCCCGGCCGGGATCTTGGAGCCGACCTCATTGCGACGGAGGGACTCGAAGCGGATCGGATTGAGCACAAGCAGGCGCCGGATACGCCAGACCATCTGCGGCTTCCAATGGATGGCTTCGAGGATGCCGCGGGCCGCAGAGGGCGTGATCACGTCATAGCTGACGCGTTCCACCTTCATTTCCGGACGGGAAAACAGTGCGCGCGGGCCCCAGACCTTCAAGCGAATCAACTGCATGACTCGTAACGGTTATTGTTTTTGTTGTGTCACAAAAATTGTCGGCAGGCAAGAAAGCGATGCTCTTTCCGTGGCACCATGGGCAAAGCCGCCGGCCGCTGGCCGGGCATCTATATCGTGCCGTCGGAGGACCTCTTGTTTTGGATAAGAGGCCCTCCGTCGATCTTCTCGCCCTCAAGGGCCACCTCTGCGTTTCGATCCGCGACCAACGTAAGAATCTCGCGCTTCAGGCGGATACCAATCCAAATTCCGTTGGGCGTGGTTAACCCGATCGAGACGTCGAACGACGAGCGCATAACCAGTCTCCAATCGGTTTAACCGCCGGCCTATATGCAGGAGATGTTTTTGCGTGGTCAAGTGCAACTTCTGCGAATGAGTAAAATCACACCAGAACCATCGCCTCGGCCTTGCGGAAAGTGATGTCGTCCCAATCCAGCCCCGTTTCGGGCTTGTAGAGGTCGAGGTTGTGCAGCACCACGAATTGGTCGCCGAACTCCTTAGGGCGGATGGCTTCGGCCACGCCTTGAGTGATCATCTCCGTCCGCACGGTGCGCGGGATCCCGACGGTGTAGCGCCCAAGCTCTCGTGCGATCCCGCCGACGCCCTTCGCGAAGCGCAGGTCGCGGATGAGCCTGTCGACCTCGCCGACCCTGGCTTCCTCCTGCGCCACGATCACCGGCACCATCACATCGTCGATGAAGCGCATGGCGGCGGCGATGCTCTCAAAAGGGAAGTTCATATCGCCGGCCTTCCCAGCACACATTTCCAGCACGCCACCCCTGTCCAGTTCAGACTTGCCCTTCTTCCAATACAACAGATCGAAGAAGGCGCGTATCGCGGGCGGCGCGAAGGGATCATCCGTGTGCAGCCGCAGCATCTCGGCGCCGGTCTCGGCATGGGCAGTGAGCGATTTGATCACGCGGTATTCGGCCGCCGTGAACACCAGCACCTCGCTCGCCTCCAGGCTGCGCTTGAACTCGCGGTTGCAGCGCCCGGCCGCCTGCGCAATCTGGTCGAGTCCGGCAGAGGCGCGCAGCACGATGGGGAAATCCACGTCGACGCCCGCCTCGATCAGACTGGTCGAGATCACCCGGCATGGGCGGCCTTCCCTCAGGTCGGCCCTGATCTTTGCCAACACCCGCGCGCGGTGGACGCTGTGCATGCACGTCGAGAGGTGCCGCGCCCCGGGCAACGCGCAAATGGCCTGGAACAGCGCCCGCGCATGGGCACGCTGGTTGACGATGCAGAGCGCCTGCGGGCTTGCAGCGATCCGCGCGGCGAGCGCTGCATCGTCCTGCGTGCCGATATCCCGCACCGTCACGCGCCGCAGCGCTGCAAACAGCGCAGGCACATCCGGCGCCAGTTCGCGCGGTGCCTTGAAGCCACCGGGAAAACCCGCCTTGTCGGGTGCCGGCGCCGCCAGCGCGGGCTGCGTCGCGGTACACAGCACGACGGAGCTGCCGTAGTTGCGCGCGAGTTCCTTAAGCGCCGCGACACAGGGGCGCAGTAGCGGCAGGGGCATAGTCTGCGCTTCATCCACCACCACGATGCTGCGCGCCAGGCTGTGCAGCTTGCGGCAGCGACTCGGCCGGTCGGAGAACAGGCTTTCGAAGAACTGCACCGCTGTCGTTACCACGATGGGGCTGTCCCAGCGCTCCATGGCGAGCCTCAGGCGGTCGGGTCCTACGCGCTGCTCGGCCCACGTGCCCTCTTTCTCCATCTCGAAAGCGCTGTGGTGCTCCAGCACTGCGCCGCCGAGGGCGCCGAGTGCCTCGCGATAGACTTTGGCCGTCTGCTCGATGATCGAGGTGAAGGGGATCACGACGACCACCCGATCCAGCCCATGCGCCCGCGCATGGGCGAGGGCAAAGGCGAGGGAGGTCAGCGTCTTGCCGCCGCCGGTCGGCACGGTCAAGGTGAAGACGCCCTGGGGCTCGGCAGCCCTTGCCGTGGCTGCGCGCAGCACGTCGTCACGCAGCGTATTGAGCCGGCTTGGCGCTACGGCGCGGCGCGCCATCCACGCGTCCAGCGCTGTCTGGAGCATCGCGATGGACGGGTGGTCGACCTCCTGGACACCACCACTACGCGTATCGAAGGCGGCGGCGGCGGTGCGGTCGGCGTCAATGAGGCAGGAGAAGATCATGCGGGTGAGGAAGGCCATCTGGAACCCGAATTCGCCCTTCAGGTACCCCATACCGGCAGGACCGGAGACGCCCTGCGGCAGCGCGAGGCCGTCAGCCTGGGCCGCGCGCTCGGCTGGGGCCAGCAGGGTGCTCTTGGTCTCGATGCGGCCTTCAGGGCGAAGCAGATCATCCTTCAGCCCCGCATGGTGCCCCGCGACGACATGCGCGAGCAGTCGGCCCCAGGTCGGGGGCAGGTACTCGAAGGCCCAGACAGCACCGGCCGTGGAGTGATCGGCGTGCTTGGTCGGGTCGCGCAGCCGCGCCTGGAAGTCAGGGCCATATTTGCCAAGGTCATGTATACGCCCGGCAAGCGCCGCGAGAGCTTCCGCCCCGAAGCGTCGCCCGCGGCTTCGGGCGCCGTCCTCCACCTCAGCCAGGTGGCGGGCGAGAGGCTCCCATTCCCCTTCAGGACGACCAGATACACTATGAGCATAGTACGCCATTTCGGTCTTAAGGCTCCTTGGTCGACCCGCTCCCAACAGTTCTGTCACTAGCCGCCTGTGAAGCCGCACCGATCCGGGGCAACTCCAACCCGCATTTGGCGACGGACGTGATCCCACCCTCGCCTAATCGGTCAGATGCTGGCAATGATTAGGCAGCGCTGAACGAGCTTTCGCCGTGCTTAAAGTACCCCCTTTGGAGTCGATGGGGTGGACGGCTGTAAATCGGCGCCGTCCGGTGACCCCTGTGATTTATGTCGGATCAATAGTGTAGCGCGCCGATCGGCGTCGGGACCCCACGCCGATTCAAAGGTATGGTTGCTTGCCGCGTCGGCGAGCCTTGCACCCGGAGGATTTGTCCACCAGATGGCCCAGACTGAGATCACACCCGAGTTCCAGCGGGGTTGGGAAGCCGCCTTAACCGCCGCGCGCCAATGGCACGAAGACCAAGCCAAGAAGGCCCTCGTTCAATCCCGCAGAAGTCGGTTTCCGAAAAACCTGGAACGGGAAGCAGAGGTCCATACTAAAGCCGCGGAGATGATCGGCACCCTGAGTCCCGACGACGTCTGATCCAGCAGGAACCAAGCAGCGGTCACCTGACGGCAGGCAGGGGAGGTGAACAGCCTGCCTAGTGCTCTGACGCATTCTGACGATTCACAGTGTGGCGAAATCATGCGATTCTCTCTGCATGGCACAGACCGTCTGCGTGATCGTGAGTGCATCGGACAAGGCTCGATTGGAGGCGATCGTCGCGGATCGCAACCGGCTGCAAAAGCATGTGGAGCGCGCACGCGTGGTGCTTGCGTCCGCGCGCGGCTACCCGGTGCAGCGCGTAGCAGCGCAGCTCGGTGTCAGCCGTCCGATGGTGTGGCGCTGGCAGCGTCGATTTGCCGAAAAGGGTGTGGCGGGCCTGCTGCGCGACAAAGCACGCAAGCCCGGCAAGGCTCCGATCGCGGCCGAGACGGTGGCGCGCGTCGTGGCCATGACCTGTGCACCGCCGCCGCACCAGGCGACCCACTGGACCGGCCGCGCCATGGCCAAGGCCGCTGGGATTTCGCTGCGATCGGTGCAGCGCATCTGGGACGCGCACCAGCTTCAGCCGCATCGGGTGCGCACGTTCAAGCGGTCGAAAGACCCGCACTTCGCCACCAAGCTGATCGACATCGTTGGCCTATATGTCGATCCGCCAGCGCATGCAGTGGTGTTGTCGATCGACGAGAAGAGCCAAATTCAAGCGCTCGACCGGACCCAGCCGGGGCTGCCCCTCAAACCGGGGCGGTGCGGCACTATGACGCATGACTACAAACGGCATGGCACGACGACGCTGTTCGCCGCCCTCAACATCCTTGACGGCTCGGTGATCGGCCGCTGCATGCAGCAGCACCGCCACGAGGAATTCATCCGCTTCCTTAACGACGTCGAGCGTGCCGTTCCTGCCGGCAAGGTGATTGAGGCCGTCGTCGACAACTACGCGACCCACAAACATCCGAAGGTGAAGACCTGGCTCGCGAGGCACCCGCGCTGGACCTTTCACTTCACACCGACCTCAGGATCGTGGCTGAGTGCGGTGGAAAACTTCTTCTCGGCACTGACCCGCAAGCGCATCCTGCGCGGCAGCTTCCATTCGATCGTCGATCTCCAAGCAGCCATCAAGCGCTATATTGCCGAACATAACGTCGAGCCAAGGCCATTCGTCTGGAAGGCATCGGCCGCAGCTATCTTGGCAAAGCTCGGTAGAGCGCCTGCACCATCCGAATGAGCCGGAGCACCAGCGTATATATTGTTTGCCGGGCTGTTCATGGTTTTTGGAGATTTACTTAAGCCGCACCTGGGTAGTGCGGCTACTTTGAAATCGGCCTGAATAAAAGCTGATGGCTTAAGCCGCTGTGACTTTGCCGTCCCAATCTCCGCCTGCTGGAACGGATGCGTGTTGGTGAATCAGCTTCCATTCGCCATTTCGCCTCTCAAAGCAATCTGTTTCGCGCACGACGAGGCGTTTCGCATCCCCGGTCTTGAGAACGACGTTCACTTTTTGGATCGTGCATACAAGGCCCATGTCGCCGTTCACAACGACGTCCGTTTCGAGAATGTCAACCTTGCACGACTGAAAACCGCCAAACACGCGGTCAAAGAACTTCAACGCAGGCTGAACCCCTCGCGAGGCAAATGGAGGGATGTCGAACCACAAGGCATCATCGGCCCAGTGGCGCGTGCTTTGGGCCCCAGTCATAGATTCGGTCATCTCTTTGACTATTGAGACGAGTGTTTCCTTGTCTCTGGCTTGGCTGCGGTGTGCGTCAGGCATGGGTCTGGGCCCCGGAAACAGCGTCCGGCCTCACCGTTAACGGCCAGACTCCCCGATTCTAGCACCCAAGCCGCACGGTGGCTACGCCGCTTTTTTGGACTGTGATTCAATCAGCAGGTTCACAAGGTCCGACACGTCGAACAGGCGCGTCGTGACGCCAGCTGCCATCGCGGGCGACATCCGCAGAGTTGATCGGCCGCAGCTATCTTGGCAAAGCTCGGCAGAGCGCCTGCACTATCCGAATGAGTCAGAGCACTAGCAGGCTGCTTCTGTAACGGGCGATTGGTCGGTTTCTTTGTGGTCGGGAGGTGCCATTTCGCGCGTTGATGGGCGGGTCACTGCGTTCGGAGGGTGGGTTTCGGCCCCAGCATGTCGTTTCGGACGGACTCGCGGTGTCACGCCGCCGCTGCCAGCAGCTTGGGCAGGCGGACGAGGTTGTAGGCCGCCATGGCGAAGGTGAACTGCCAGTCGATCCTCGGCCGCCCGCGATGGCGCGACTTGCGCAGCCCAGCGACGGTCTTGGCCCAGCCGAACGCCTCTTCGATCCGCTTGCGGATGCGCAAGCTGATGTCGTAGCCGGGGTGGCGGGTGCTCCGGCCGTCGATGGCCGAACGGCGCCCGTTGGTGTGCTCCGCGACATGCGCGGCGACGTTGATCTCCCTAGGTTCCGTGAACAGTTACCTGATCCAGAGGACGGTAGCAGCGATGGTGACGACGGCGAGGTAGTTTCTGGCGGTCTCCTCGTATCGGGTGGCGACGCGGCGGGACTGCTTGAGCTTGCTGAAGCAGCGCTCGACGAGATGCCTCTCCCTGTAGAGGTCTTTGTCGAAGGGGCGCTTGCTGGCTCTGGAGGGATTGTTGGGGATGACGGCGATGGCGCCGGCCTCGGCGATGGCGGTGCGGAGGTGATCGGCGTCATAGGCTGTGTCGGCCATGACGACGGCGGGCCGGTCGGTGCCGAGCAGGGCGGCCGCGTGCTGGGCATCGCCTCGGTGGCCGGCGGTCAAGATGATCCTGGCGGGACAGCCGAGGCCGCGCACGGCCAGGTGGATCTTGGCGCTCAGGCCGCCGCGTGAGCGGCCGATGGCCTGATCGTCCGCCCCCTTTTTGCGCCGCTGGCATGCTGGTGAGCGCGCACGATGGTGGAGTCCAGGATCAGGTATTCGAAGTCCGGACCATCCGCCATTGCGGCAAAGATGCGGTGCCAGACGCTCTTCGCGCTCCAGCGGCTGAAGCGGCGGAAGGCGCTGTTCCAGGCGCCGAACACCTCCGGCAGGTCGCGCCACGGCGAGCCCGTCCGCACGATCCACCGCACCGCCTCGACAAACATCCGGTTGTCGCGGCCCGACGAACCGCGCGTGCGCTCGTCGCCAATGATGTACCCCGCCCGCCGCTCCCACTGCGCGTCGCTCAGGATCAGGCGGTCCAGAACTCCCACGGCTGCCTCCTCATCAAAGGCAGTCTTGAATCACATCATCCGCCGCGCCGGACTCCCTCAAGAGTCCACAGGACCTAGAGGGAGCAGCCGTACGCCCTTGGGGAGATTGGTGTGCCCGGAGAGGTTTGAACTCCCGACCCAAGATTAAAAGTCCGAGGGATGCGACCGGAAATATCGTTGCGACGGACTGGACTTCCTAGGCAAAGGAAGCGTGTTGGGGGTCACGTGCCCGCCGGACCTCGCGTCTCCGGCCGCACGCGCCCCAGCCGGCGACGCCGACGGGGCTTGCGGCAGTGACAGCGCCCTCATGGCCTGATCACAGCACCGGAGACTCCCATGACCAAGACCCAACACACCACCAGGAAGCGCGCGATCCCCGCCACTCCGCCCAACAAGTCGGCGCGGCGGCCAAAGCAGGCGCCGCTGCAATCGCCGCATCATCCAGCCCGCGCGATCCCGGCCGGGCGAGCGACAAAGTCAGCGACGCCGGAGACCGTGGGTGCAGCCGTTGCACCGAAGTCACGCGCCTCCAAGAAGGCCGCAATCACCGCGCTGCTCCAGCGCGAAGACGGCGCCACCATCACTGAACTGGTGGCGGCGACAGGCTGGCTCGGGCACAGCGTCCGCGCCGCCCTGACCGGGCTGCGCCAGGACGGACACGAGATCGTCCGCAGCACGACGGCCAACGGCGCCACGCAGTACCGCATCGTCGCGGCAGCGTGACATGACCGCCATGCGCGACGAGATCGCCCGACTGGCAGAGGCGTCGACCCATGATCTGCGGATCGAATGGCGCCGCACCCATCGCACCGAGCCCCCGGCCAGCCTGAGCCGTGACCTCCTGTTGCGGGCCCTGGCCTACGCGCTGCAGGAACGTGCCCAGGGCGGGTTGAACCAGACGACAAAGCGGATGCTGGCCGCCCTCAGCCAGAAAACGGGACCCGGGGGCGGCAGCGCCCCCGGACCCGAGGCCGCGCTCAAACCGGGGGTCCGGCTGGTGCGCGAGTGGCGCGGCGAAGCCCATGCGGTGCTCGTGCTTGAGGGTGGATACGAATACCAGGCGCGGCGATACCGCTCGCTGACCCAGATCGCCAAGCTCATCACCGGGGCCCACTGGTCGGGTCCGCGTTTCTTCGGCATTGCCCAGTTACCCGGAAAGGCCCGGCAGGTGCGCCCGGCGCCAAGCCCCACTGCCGAGGATGCCCGTCATGGCCAAACCTGATCCCACTGCCGGCCGCCGTCCTGGACGGCCGATCCGCTGCGCCATCTATACCCGCAAATCGTCCGAGGAGGGGCTGGAGCAGGACTTCAACTCGCTGCATGCCCAGCGCGAGGCGTGCGAGGCCTATATCAGGAGCCAGCGGCATGAGGGTTGGGTCCTGCTCTGCGAGCAGTACGACGACGGCGGGATCTCGGGCGCCACGATGGATCGCCCGGCGTTGCAACAGCTGCTCGCCGATATTGCCGCCCGCAAGGTCGACACCGTGGTCGTCTACAAGGTGGACCGGCTGACCCGAACGCTCGCCGATTTCGCCAAGATCGTGGAGATCTTCGACGGCCACGAGGTGGCGTTCGTCTCGGTCACCCAGCAGTTCAACACCACCACCTCGATGGGCCGGCTGACCCTGAACGTGCTGCTCTCCTTCGCCCAGTTCGAGCGCGAGGTCACCGGCGAGCGGATCCGCGACAAGATCGCCGCCTCCAAGAAGAAGGGCATGTGGATGGGCGGCACCCCACCGCTCGGATACGACGCCCGGGACCGCAAGCTGATCGTGCACGCGGCCGAGGCGGAAACCGTCCGGCACATCTTTCGCCGCTATGCGGCGCTCCGCTCGGTGCGGCTCCTGAAGCAGGAACTGGATGCCGCCGGCATCGTCAGCAAGGATCGGGTGAGTGCGGCGGGCCGGCGCTGGGGTGGGCGTCCCCTGGCCCGTGGCGCGCTCTATCGGATGCTGCAGAACCGGGTCTATCGCGGCGAGATCGCCCACAAGGACCAACATTACCCCGCGGAGCATCCGCCGATCGTCGATCAGGAGCTGTGGGACCGGGTGCAGGCGGTGCTCACTGCGAACGCGATCGACCGCAAGGCCGGCCATACCGCGAAGAACCCAAGCCTGCTGGCCGGGCTGATCCATGATGGCGCCGGCAACCGGATGACCCCCTCGCATGCGGTGAAGGACGGCAAGCGCTATCGCTACTATGTCTCGCGTCCACTCATTGCCGAGGGAAAAGCCAAGGCATCGGGCACCTGCCGGATTCCGGCGGCCGAGATCGAACGGGTCGTCGCCGACCGGGTTCAGGCGTTCCTCGCCGACGGCGCGGCGGTCTTCGATGCGGTTCGGACGATTGTCACGGGAACATCAGACCAGAAGCGGCTGGTCGAGCAGGCCGCCACCATCGCGCAGGGCTGGGCAACCCTGCCGCCGCCGCGTCGGCGCAGCTTCCTCCGCACGCCGATCACCCGCGTCGAGGTGACCGAGGACGCGGTGCATGTCCATCTCCTGCCCGCACGCGTCGTCGTCGCCATCGAGGGCCAATCCGACGCCACCCTCTTGCCGCCCGCGTTGCACCAGGACCCGATCGTCCTGGCGGTCCCGGTCCGCCTGCACCGCATCGGCCAAGGCACCAGATTGATCATGAACACCGCCCGCGCCGCGGCTGCCCAACCGAATGCCGGGCTGACCAGGTTGCTGGTTCAGGCGCATCAGATGCAGCGCCGGCTGCTGCAGGGCAAGCACCGCAGCATCGCGGAGTTTGCCAACCAGGAGCAGATGACCGGATCCTACATCTCCCGTCTGGTCCGCCTCGCATGGCTCGCTCCCGATATCACGCAGGCCATCCTCAGCGCTCAGCACCCACCGGCGCTGACCGCGATCAAGCTGATGCAAAGCGGCCCTCTGCCGCTCGACTGGCAGGAGCAGCGGGCCGTCCTCGGTTTCGTCTGACCGACACCAACGCACTATTCGCGACTGGCCACGGCCCCTCGGATCGCCGAGGGGCCGAACCTTTTCCTGGTGGTGGCGAACCGCGGTGCCGGCACCGCCGCCGGGCATTCGGTACTGCAACAAAGCCGCACAGAGAAAACCGCGCCCCAAACCCCGCCGAACCCGGAGGAACCGGTCTCTGTGGACCACCCGCAAAGGCCGCATCGCGCAAAGGCGCCGACACAACGGCCACGATTGCGGGATCGGCAAAGAAGGCAATAATGAGCGATATCAATGTGTTATGGTTGGCGGAGGGGATGGGATTCGAACCCACGGTACGGATTTACTCCGTACAACGGTTTAGCAAACCGTCGCCTTCAGCCGCTCGGCCACCCCTCCGCCGAGAGAGGCAAGTCACACGACGTTTGCAGGGCGGTTTCTAGGGTCTCGGAAGCGCCCCGTCAAATGATGAGGCGCGCGTCCCGCGAATTCAGCTCAGCGCCACCTCGAACCCGCGCTTCGTCGCCGGCCGGGCCATCATGGTCTCGTACCAGCGCTTCACATTGGGGAAATCGGCCAGGTCCACCTGGTGCCGCTCATGCCGCCAGGCCCAGCCCAGAATCGCGAAATCGGCGATCGAGATATCGCCCGCGAAGAACTCCACCTCCGCCAGCCGCCGGTCCGCCACGCCATACAGCCGGCGTGTCTCCTTGCTGTAGCGCTCCAGCCCGTAGCGGCGGTCCTGCTCGTTCTCCACCTGCAGGAAATGGTGCACCTGGCCGGGCATGGGGCCGAAGCCGCCCATCTGCCACATCAACCACTCCAGCACCGGCACCTGGTGGCGCAGGTCCTTCGGCCAGAACATCCCGGTTTTCTGGCCCAGATAGATCAGGATCGCGCCCGACTCGAACACGCTGATCGGCGCGCCATCCGGCGACTCGGGATCGATGATCGCGGGAATGCGATTGTTCGGGCTGATCTTCAGGAAATCCGGATTGAACTGCTCGCCCTTGCCGATGTTCACGGTGTGCACCGAGTAGGCAAGCCCCATCTCCTCCAACGCCACGCTGATCTTGCGGCCATTGGGCGTGTTCCAGGTCCAGAGTTCGATGCTCATGCCGCGCTTCCCATAGCAATGATGCAGGGCGCTGGCCGAAATTGGCCGCGCCCTGTTGCCCCGACTATCCGACAGGCTTGATCGCACGGCAAATGGCCCCGAAACTCGACGCGGTCGAATCGATTCTGGAGAGACGGCCAGTGTCGTCCTGGGCTGGCGCACGCGGATTGGCGCTGAATGAGAGTGGCCGCAAGTCGCTGCGGGCGGCCTATGTGCTGTGGTTCGTGCTTGGCCATGTCGGCGCCCACCGATTCTACCTGGACCGGAAAGCCACGGCGCTCGCCATGCCCGTGCTGTTCGTCCTGTCCGCGGCCGCCACCACGGTCACGCGAATCGGCGGCCTGGGACTGGTGACGCTCCTGCTCTGGGCGTTGATCGACGCGGCCCTGATCCCATCCTGGGTCCGCGAGCACAACGACGGGTTCCACTGACGGGCGGGCCACCACGCCGGCGGCCCGCCCGTTCCAGTGTGACCCGGTTCAGGCCAGCTTGCGCTTCAGCGCCTCGTTCACCAGCGCCGGGTTGCCCTTGCCGGCCATGGCCTTCATCACCTGGCCCACGAAGAAGCCGAACAGCTTCTCCTTGCCCGCCTTGAATTCCGCCAACTTGTCCGGATTGGCCGCCAGCACCGCGTCCACCGCCGCGTCGATGGCGCCGGTGTCGATCACCTGCCGCAGCCCCTTGCGCTCCACGATCACGCCCGGTTCCTCGCCGGTTTCCACCATCGCCTCGAACACTTCCTTGGCGATGCGGCCGTTGATCGTGTTGTCGCTGATCAGGTCGATCAGCTGGCCCAGGGCAGCGGCGGACACGGGACTCGTCTCGATCGTCTTGCCGGTTCGGTTCAGGGCCGCGAAGAAATCGCCCATCATCCAGTTCGCAGCCAGCTTGGCGTCGCGGCCACGCGCCAGGGTCTCGTAGAAATCCGCGATCGCCTGCTCGGCCACCAGCACGCCGGAGTCATAGGCCGGCAGGCCGTATTCGCGCATCAACCGCGCCCGCTTCTCGTCCGGCAGCTCCGGCAGGCCGCGCTGCAGCTCCGCCACCCACGCCTCGTCCAGCACCAACGGCAGCAGGTCGGGATCGGGGAAATAGCGGTAGTCGTGCGCGTCCTCCTTCGAACGCATGCTGCGCGTCTCACCGCGGCCCGGATCGAACAGCCGCGTCTCTTGATCGACGGTGCCGCCCTCCTCCCAGACCGCGATCTGCCGCTTCGCCTCGGCCTCGATCGCCTGCATCACGAAGCGGATGGAATTGACGTTCTTCACCTCGCAGCGCGTGCGGAACGGCTCGCCATGCTTGCGCACCGACACGTTCACGTCGGCGCGCATGGAGCCCTCCTCCATGTTCCCGTCGCAGGTGCCGAGATAGCGCAGGATGGTGCGCAGCTTGCGCAGATAGGCGCCGGCCTCCTCGGGGCTGCGCAAATCCGGCTCGCTCACGATCTCCATCAGCGCCACGCCGGCGCGGTTGAGGTCGATGAACGTCTTCGACGGATGCTGGTCGTGCAGCGACTTGCCGGCGTCCTGCTCCAGATGCAGGCGCGTCACCCCGATCTGCTTGGTGCTGCCGTCCGCCAGCTCGATCTCGATCGTTCCTGCCCCTACGATCGGGTGCTGGTACTGGCTGATCTGGTAGCCCGCCGGCAGGTCCGCGTAGAAATAGTTCTTCCGGTCGAACCGGCTAACCAGGTTGATATGCGCCCGCAGCCCCAGCCCGGTGCGTACCGCCTGGGCGACGCATTCGCGGTTGATCACCGGCAGCATACCGGGGAACGCCGCGTCCACGAAGCTCACCTGCGTGTTCGGCTCGGCGCCGAAATCGGTGGCCGCGCCCGAGAACAGCTTGGAGCGGCTGATCACCTGGGCATGCACCTCCAGGCCGATCACGACCTCCCAGCTGCCGGTCGCGCCTTCGATCGTATATGTCGCCATCGCCTCAGACCTCCGCGCGCATGCTGGGCAGCGCCGCGAAACCCGCCGCGCGCTCCAGCGCCGCGCCGACCGCGAACACCGTCTCCTCATCGAACGGCCTGCCCAGCACCTGCAGCCCCAGCGGCAGGCCCTGCGCATCCAGCCCCGCCGGCACCGACAGGCCGGGAATGCCGGACATGTTGGCGGGCACAGTGAACACGTCGTTCAGATACATCTTGATGGGATCGTCCATCCGCTCGCCCTGCGCGAACGCGGCCGAAGGCGCGGTCGGCGTCACCAGTGCATCGACGCCGCGGAACACGTCGGTGAAATCCTTCAGGATCAGCGCCCGCACCTTCTGCGCCCGCAGGTAATAGGCATCGTAATACCCGGCCGACAGCACATAGGTGCCGATCATGATGCGCCGCTTCACCTCGGCCCCGAAGCCCGCCGCGCGCGTCTTCTCGTACAGCTCGGTCAGGTCGGCGCCATCCTCGCGGCTGGTGAACCGCACCCCGTCATAGCGCGCGAGGTTCGACGACGCCTCCGCTGGCGCCACGATATAATACGTCGCCAGCCCGTATTTCGTGTGCGGCAGCGACACGTCCACGATCTCCGCACCCTGCTCGCGCAGCCAGCCCAGCCCCTGCTGCCACAGCGCCTCGATCTCCGGCGGCATGCCCTCGCTGCGATACTCGCGCGGCACACCGATGCGCAGCCCCTTGACCCCGCGCCGGCACGCCGCCGCGAAATCCGGCACCGGCCTATCGGCGCTGGTGGAATCCTTCGGGTCGTGCCCGGCCATGCTGGTCAGCAGGATGGCGCAATCCTCCACCGTGCGCGCCACCGGCCCCGCCTGGTCCAGTGAGGACGCGAACGCCACGATGCCCCAGCGGCTGCACCGCCCATAGGTCGGCTTCATGCCGGCAATGCCGCAGAAGCTCGCGGGCTGGCGGATCGACCCGCCGGTGTCGGTCGCCGTGGCTCCCAATGCCAGCCGCGCCGCCACCGCCGCCGCCGACCCGCCCGACGACCCGCCCGGCACCAGCGGCGCATTGTCGCCCTGCCGCGTCCACGGGTTCGTCACCGCCCCGAAGGCCGAGGTCATGTTGGACGAGCCCATGGCGAACTCGTCCAGGTTGGCCTTGCCCAGGAACACCGCTCCGTCGCGCAGCAGGTTGGCGCTCACCGTGCTCTCATATGGCGGCACGAAATGCTCCAGGATCCGGCTGCCAGCCGTCGTCCGCACCCCGGCCGTGCAGAACAGGTCCTTGATGGCCAGCGGAATGCCCGTGAGGTTGCCCTGCTCGCCGCGCGCCAGCGCCGCATCCGCCGCCGCCGCGTGTTCCAGCGCCAGCTCCGGCGTCACCGTGATAAACGCATTCAATCGCGGGTTCAGCGCCTCGATCGCGCCCAGGAACGCCCCGGTCAGCTCGCGCGCGGAAAACTGCTTGCGGCGCAACCCGTCACGGGCGGCCACCAGGGTCAGCTCGGAAAACATCACTCCACCACCTTCGGTACGGCGTAGAAATTCCCGATCCGGTCCGGCGCGTTGGCCAGCACCTGCTCGGGAATCCCGCCATCGGTCACGATGTCCTCGCGCATCTTCAGCGCCATGGCCTGCGCCCCTTGGGCCCCGCCCGCCAGCGGCTCCACGCCCTCTACATCCACCTCGTTCAACTGCTCGATCCAGCTCAGGATGCCCGAGAGCTCGGTCTGCAATTGGCCCAGCTGCGTCTCATCGACACGGATGCGGGCGAGTTTGGCGATGCGCCGTACGGTCGCGGGATCGAGCGACATGATATTCCCTTGGCCTGAGGAAGAGCGCGGGACCATAACGGCGCCCATGCCCCGGTTCAACATGCCGCTCCTCGACGTCAGGACCCTGCGCGCCCAGCTTCCCCCCGGACAGCGCCTGCTCGGCCTCGATCCGGGCGCGAAGATCATCGGCATCGCCCTCTCGGACGTCACCCTCATGCTGGCCAGTCCCTATGGCAGCCTCAAACGCGGCAAGCTCTCGGTCAACGCCGCCGAAATTGCCGAAATCGCCCGCAAGGAAGGCGCCGGCGGCCTGGTCGTCGGCCTGCCTTTGTCGCTCGACGGCACCACCGGCCCCGCCGCCCAGGCCGCCCGCGACTGGACCCACGCCCTGTCCGAGGCCACCAGCCTGCCCGCCTCGCTGTGGGACGAACGCCTGTCCTCGGCCGCGGTGAACCGCTTCCTGATCAACGAAGCCGACATGACCCGAAAACGCCGCGCCGAAGTGGTCGACCGCATGGCCGCGGCCTACACCCTGCAGAGCGCGCTGGATGCGAGCCGCTAAGTAAGTAAGAAAGAAAGGCCAGGGCTCTGCCCTGGACCCGCAAAGGGGCAGAGGCCCCTTTGATCCCGTTACCTATCGCCGGGGTGGCGGCACGTCGGTGGCCGCCGCATCCGCCGGCAGGGACCGCCTGGCCCATTCGGGACGCTCAGCGTGGCTCGTCAGATACAGCCGCAATGCTTCCGTCGCCATCATGATGTCCTGCTGGATGGCTTCGCGGGCCAGCGCCCCATCCCGAATCTGCAGCGCCTTGATGATGGTCACGTGCGGATGCTGCGCCAGCCTGGCGACCGGCCAGCGCGTCATGCCGTGCATCAGCGGGCCGCATTGCAGCCACAGCATCTCCACCAGGCGCAGAAGCACCGGCATGCGGGCGGCCGCGCACAGGGTGAGGTGGAAGCGCTGGTTCTCCAGCAGGATCTGCGCATGCGACCGGGCCGCCCGGGCGGCGACGAGGCGTTTGTGGATGGCGCGAAGCGTATCGATATCCGCCTCCGTCGCGCACAGGGCCGCCTGCGCGGCGGCCTTGCCCTCCAGATCGAGGCGCAGCTCGCGTACCTCCGCATAACGGGCCAGGTCCATGACGGCGACGCAGACCGAGCGATAGTCGACCTGGACCAGTGCCTGATCCGACACCAGGCGCGCCAGCGCCTCGCGTACCGGCGTCACGCTGACGCCCAGCTCCGCCGCGAGGTCGCGCAGCTTGAGCTTCTGTCCTGGTTCGTAGCGGCCGGCCATCAGATCGTGGCGCAGCTGCTGATAGATCTGCACGCCGAGATTTTGCGTGACCAGCAAATCCAGCCTCCCCGGGGGAGTTCGGCATTTGTGATAACATATACGAACATCTTGTCAAACGGATCGGCATCTGCTTGAACGGCAGACAATCAGCGCCACGGCATCGACCGACGAAGCGCACCGCGGGAAGAGACGTCATGAACCAAGCAAACAGGCTGGCGATCGACCCGGGCTCGCGCGGTTGCGGTAGCACCATCTGGTCGACCGAATGCATGCAGCCTCCCGCGGTCGCGGACGGGCCGGCATGACCGGGCGCAGCTTCTCAGACCACCGAACGGAAGGAAGCGCAACCATGCCCCAGATCAGCCGCCGGGCGATCCTCGCAGGCTCTGCCGCGATGCTCGCCATCCCGACGACGCCACACGCACAGGGTGCGGGAGGGGCGAAGCCGAAGGTCACGGTCATTTCGCAATGGAGTGCCGGCAGCGACGGCGCCGCCATCACCACGCTCGGCAAGGAGTTCGAGCGGCAGGGCGGCATCTGGGAGCACAACCCCGTCCCCGGCTTCACCACCGAAATGATGAACAAGCTCCGGGCGCAGATCATCGCCGGGGATCCGCCGGCCGCCTCGCAGCTCAAGGGGCCAGAGATCGCTGCCTGGTCGAAGGTGGGGGCGGTCGTCAATCTCGACGAGCAAGTGAAGGAAGCCGGCTACGAAGCCGTGGTGCCGGCGGAGCTGGCGCGGCTGAGCAAGCCGAATGGTCACTGGATCGCCTTGCCGATCCAGGCCTATCGGATCAACACGCTGTTCGTCTCGAAGAAGGCGGCCGACCGGATCGGCATGACCAGCCTGCCCACGACCTGGAGCGAGTTCAACGCGGCGGCCGAGAAGATGAAGGCAGCCGGGATCACGCCGGTGGCGAACGGCGGCATCAAGTGGGACGACGGGATGAAATGGGAGATCGCCCTGTGCGGCATCAGTCCCGATGCGTACCGCAAGGCCGTCATGGAGCTCGACGCCAAGACGCTGCAGGGGCCGGAGGTGCTTGCCGCCTTCCGTCAGTTCCGCAAGCTCGGCGAGTGGTCCGATCCGGGATCGGCGGGGCAGCATTACAGCACATTCATTCCGCGCTACATGAAGGGCGATATGGGCATGCTGCTGATGGGTGGCTGGGCCCAGGGCGTGTTCAAGAATGCCGGGTTCCAGCTCAGCGACTACATGGTCGGGCCGGCGCCGCAGGACGACGGCAAGGTGGCGTTCGACCTCAACGCCGACGAGTTCATCTTCTGGCAGAAGAAGCAGCCGGAGTTCCAGCAGGGGCAGAAGCTGCTTGCCAAGATCGTCATGGGCAAGGCGTTCGGCCCGATGTACTCGCAGATCACCGGATCGCTGCCGGTGCGCACCGACACCGATCTGTCGGATCCGGGCTTCAGCGACGGGCAGCGCGAGGCGGCGCGCGCGATGTCTGAGGCCGTGAAGGCCAATCGCGTGGTGCTGAGCCTGGCGCACAACATGGCCCAGACCAACCAGATCGCCGCTGCCATGATCGACGTGCTGACCGAATACGTGCACGATAACCGCATCAAGGCCGAGGAGGGGCAGAAGCGCCTGGTCGAAGCCGTCGACAGCATCCGCTGACCGATGATGGCCTGGCGTCAGCGCTGGGACCGGATCCTGCCGCATCTCGTGATCTGGCCGCCGCTGCTGGTCAGCTGTGCGTATGTGCTGGTGTTCAGCGTGTGGACGACCTGGGTGTCGTTCACACGCTCGACGCTGCTGCCGGATTACAGCTGGGCGGGCGTTCGCAACTACACGGCGATGCTGGCCAGCCGGAACTGGCAGATCGCCTTCACGAACCTGTTCATCTATGGCGCCTGCTTCGTGGTACTCGCCATGGCCGTCGGATTGCTGCTGGCCGTGCTGATCGACCAGCGCATCCGCGGGGAGAATCTGTTCCGGACCATCTTCCTCTATCCGATCGCCGTGTCGTTCGTGGTGACCGGCACCGTGTGGGGCTGGCTGTTCAATCCCAGCATCGGCGTGCAGAAACTGGTGCACGACCTCGGCTGGACCAGCTTCCGCTTCGACTGGGTGATCGACCGGAACATGGCGATCTACACGATCGTGGTCGCCGCGGTGTGGCACGGCTCCGGCTTTGCCATGGCGCTTTTCCTGGCCGGCCTGCGGTCGGTGGACGCCGATCTAGTGAAGGCGGCGCAGATCGATGGCGCCGGTGCCTGGCGGATATACACGCGGGTGGTGCTGCCGACCATCGGGCCGATCTTCGTTGCCGTCCTGGTGATGCTGCTGCAGTTCGCGATCAAGACATATGATCTCGTCGTCGCGCTCACCGCGGGGGGCCCCGGACTGGCATCGACGTTGCCGGCGCTCGTTGTCTACGACTTCATGTTCCAGCGTGGCGAGCTTGGCCGTGGCGCGGCGGCTGCCGTCATGCTGCTCGGGTCGCTCACCGTGGTCCTGATTCCCTATGCGGGCTTCCGGGCCTGGCAGAATCGTAGAGGCGCTGCCCGTGTCTGAACGCCTGCTCGCTCGTGCCGCGATCTATGGGGCCCTGACGTTGTTCGCGGCCTTCTATCTCGTGCCCCTCGCGGTGGTGATGCTGAACTCCGTACGCAGCACCGAGGACATCAACCACAGCTCGGTGATCGGGTTGCCATCCGTCTATGTGTGGGGGAATTTCGCGCACACCTGGAGCAGCTACTGCATCGCCGAGCACTGCACGGGGATTCAGCCGTATTTCTGGAATTCGCTGCGAATGGTGATCCCGGCAACCGTCATCTCGACGCTGCTCGGGGCGTTGAACGGCTATTCGCTGGCGCTCTGGCGCTTTCGCGGCGACACGCTGGTGTTCGGCATCATCACCCTTGGCGTGTTCCTGCCGGAGCAGATGAAGCTGGTGCCCTGGGCCATCGTGCTACGCGACCTCGGTCTGTTCAACACCATCTCCGGACTGGTGCTGATCCACGTGATCCAGGGGATAAGCTTCACCACCCTGTTCTGCCGGAACTACTACGTCAGCATTCCCGCTGATCTGCTGAAAGCGGCGCGAATCGACGGCGCCGGGTTCTTCCGCATCTTCTGGCGGATCGTGTTGCCGCTGTCGCCGCCGATCCTGATCGTGACGGTGATCTGGCAGTTCACCGGCATCTGGAACGAGTTCCTCTATGGCGTCACCTTTTCCACAGGCGAGAACCAGCCCGTCACCGCCGCGCTGATCGCGTTGTCCGCCCAGATCAGCCAGGCGCCGCAATATGGTCAGCAAAGCGCCGCGGTGCTGATGGCGGCCGCGCCGACCTTGCTGGTCTACCTGTTCGGCGGCCGGTATTTCGTGCGTGGCCTGACTTCGGGAGCCGTGAAATAGATGTCAGCGCTGACCATCCGCAACGTCTCCAAGCACTATGGCCCGCTGCCGGTGCTCAAGGACATCAACCTCGAGATCGACAGCGGCGAATTCACCATCCTGGTCGGGCCATCGGGATGTGGAAAATCGACGCTGCTCAACATCATTTCCGGGCTCGACACGGCGAGCGAGGGCATGATCGAGATCGGCGGGAGGCCGATGAACGGCGTCGCAGCCAAGGACCGGAACATCGCGATGGTGTTCCAGTCCTACGCGCTGTACCCGTCGATGACGGTGCGGCGCAACATGACGTTCGGCATGGAATGTCGAAAAGTGCCAAAGCAGCAGCAGGCCGAAATCCTCGACCGCGTCGCCCGGCTCCTGCAGATCGAGGCGCTGCTCGATCGCAAGCCATCGCAACTGTCGGGCGGGCAGCGGCAGCGCGTTGCCATGGGCCGTGCGCTGGTGCGCGATCCCCTGCTGTTCCTGTTCGACGAGCCGCTGTCCAATCTTGATGCCAAACTGCGTGTCGAGATGCGCATGGAGATCAAGCGGCTGCACCAGCGCCTCGGCTCCACCATCGTCTATGTGACTCACGACCAGATCGAGGCGATGACGTTGGCCTCGCGCATCGCAGTCATGCATCAGGGCGTGGTGCAGCAGTTTGCCGATCCGGACACGGTCTACAACCGGCCGGCGAACCTGTTCGTCGCGCGCTTCATGGGGGCGCCCCCGATGAACACGCTTGCCGCGCGGCTCGAGATGGTCGACGGAGCCGTTGTCGCGGTCATGGGGCAAGGGGAAACGGCCGTTCGCCTGCCCGCACCGGACGTCGCACAGACATGGGCAGGGCGGGAGGTCGTGCTGGGGATCCGGCCGGAATGCATCACCGAGCCGACCCGGCACTTCAGCGATGCGCCCGGCACGACCGTCACGGTTGCTGCGCCGGTCGAGATGACCGAGCCGACCGGGGCGGAAACCATCGTGGTTCTGCGCCTCGGCGGAGAACAGGCGCTCGGCCGTGTCGCGCCGGACATCCGCCTGACGATGGGCGAGACCGCGCGCTTTGCCGTCGACACGCGCAAGATCTGCCTGTTCGACCCGATCAGCGAAGGACGCATCGCATGACACAAACGCGCTATCCTTGCCTCGCCGGGCGCACCGTTGTGGTGACCGGCGGCGCCAGTGGCATCGGCGCCGCCTTTGTCCGCGCTTTCGCCGAGCAGGGCGCACGGGTTGGATTTCTCGACCGCGATTCGGCGGCTGCCGAACCGCTGATCGACGCGCTCGCCCGCGCCGGCAACCCACGGCCGTTGTTCGTGGCATGCGATCTGACCGATATCGAGGCGCTGAAAGCGGCTTTCGCCACGCTGTATGCCGGCCTGGGCCCGGCCGCGGTTCTGGTCAACAACGCGGCCAACGACCGGCGGCAGGACTTCCTCGCAGTTGACGAAGCGGAGTTCGACTGGTCGATGTCGGTGAATTTCAAGCATCAGTATTTCGCCGCGCAGGCAGTCGTGCCGCAGATGCGCGAACTCGGCTTCGGTTCGATCATCAACATGAGTTCGGGCGCCTGGATCGGCGGTGGCCCATCGATGCAGGCCTACAGCGCGGCCAAGGCGGCGGCAGTCGGTTTCACCAATTCGCTGGCGCGCGACGTCGGACAATGGCGCATCCGCGTCAATGCGATCGCGCCGGGGCAAGTGATCACGCCGCGCCAGCGTGCGCTCTGGTTCCAGGACGAGGCGCAGATCGCGGCCGGCCGGGCAAGGCAGTGCATCCCCGATGACGTGGAACCTTCCCACGTCGCCGCCCTGGCCTTGTTCCTGGCCAGCGATGACGCCGCGCTGATCACCAAGCAATGCTTCCAGGTGAATGGCGGCGCGCGCTGAGCCGGCCGGGACGGCCGACCTCCCCCGCCAGAGGGACCGAACCTACTGCGCCGCTCCCTGGCGCCGTCGCCTGAACATCCAGAATGCCGCAACCAGGATGGCGAGAACCGCCACCGCAGACATCGCTACGCGCGTCGCCACGATCAGGAACGACGAGGCGCTCCCGGCTCGCAGGTCTTGCACCTGCGCGGTTGTAACCGCGGCGCTCGGGTTGCCGTAGCGTTGGGTGAGATACGCGCCAAGCGTCGCGATCTGCTGATCCGACAGCTCATGCGCGAAGCCCGGCATCAGTATGTCGGATGCACCGGGCAGCCGGTGAATTCCGTCCAGGAGCACCATGACCAGGTTATTCGTGTTGGTTCGACCGAGTGCCGTGTTGTGGAAGAGTGACGGCAGGCCGCCGTCGTCGCTCCCTTGCCCATCGCTTTGGTGGCAGGTCGCGCAATATGCATCGTAGAGCTGCGGGCCCGACATCTGATTCGGATCCGCCGGCAACGGAACACCGCGGATGCCGCTGAGGTCATCGGCAGCTGCGCCCCATCCGAATGCTGGGCGGGCGTCCTCGTCATTACGCACCGCCGGCACGGCTTTCAGATACACGGCAATCGAACGCAAGTCGCTGTCCTGCAGAAGATGCAGGCTGTTGTCGATCGCCTCGGCCATCGGGCCAGCCGCTTGTGCCTTGTTCACCGCGCGCCCGTCACGCATGTAGTCGATCAGATCGCGTTCGCTCCATCCGCCGATCCCACTGTTCGCGTCGGACGTAATGTTCGGCGCGTGCCAGGGGCCAACCTCGCCGCCGCCGAGGTCGCGCGACGCCTTTTCAGCCATCAACACGTTGCGCGGCGTATGACAGGCACTGCAATGCGTGAGGCCACGGACCAGGTAAGCGCCACGGTTCCACTCGGCGCTCTTGCTCGGGTCGGGTTCGAATGGCTTGCTGTCGAGGAACAGGAGGTTCCATGCAGCCATTGACAGCCGAATATTGAACGGGAAGGACAGCTCTGTCTGCGGCGAAGGCGCATCGACGGGCGCGACCGCGTTCATGAAGTACGCGTAAAGCGCTTTGACGTCGTCGTCCGACACTTGCGCATACGAGGTGTACGGCATCGCGGGATACAGGCGCTGGCCGTCAGCACGCACGCCTTTGCGTAGTGCGTCCGCGAACTGCGGGAGCGTATAGGTGCCGATACCGTATGTCTTCGAAGGCGTGATATTGGTCGACACGATCGCGCCAACCGGGGTTGGCAGCGACAGCCCACCTGCGAGCGCCTTGCCGCCAGGCGTGGTGTGGCAGGCGACGCAGTCCCCTGCGGCTGCAAGGTACTGGCCGCGCTGGATCAGGTCGGCGTCGGCAGGGGGCGCAGCAAATGCAGGGAGCGCATTCACGCTCGCGAGCGCGATGGCGATGGCGCCGGACGCAATCGGCAAGGGTAGGATCGATTTCATGGCGAGCGACTTCCCCACCGTGAAGAAGGGCGTTCGGCTGGTCGGTCATCGTAGCCCGCGGGACGCGGCGGTCGCAGCGGAGAGGTCAAGCGGGTCGCGGATAAAGATTCCACGCAATGCCCGCACATTGCTCAGCTCGTCTCGTGAATGTGCTGCGCGGTTCGTAGAGCCAGTGCGACCCCGGTCAGCGTGGAGTTGACCGTGGCTGCCGTCGGCATCACACCGGTGCCTGCGATGAACAGGTTCGGGTGATCGTGCGCACGCCCGAACCTATCGACGACGGAATCTTTCGGATCATTGCCCATACTCATCGTGCCGGTGATGTGCTGATTGTTGGCGTACTGGCCGTCCGGCGTGTAGCGCAGGTTGGTTCCGCCCATCAGCTCCGCAATGCGCGCGTATTCGACCTTCGCTGCGGCCATCCCCTTGTGGACGTAGTCATCCAATGCGTAGTGAACCTCTGGCTTCGGTATCCCTAGCGCATCCTTCTGGGAGCTCAGAACGACCCGGTTTTCCGGATTGGGCAATACTTCCAGCACATCCTTGACATTGACCTGGTGCGCCGAGCGATAGCGCAGTTGCTTCTCCAACTCGGGTCCATACACCCCCGCTGCAATAAGATCTTCTGCCGCAGAACGCACCTGCGAAATATTCGTGAAGTCGAGACGGAACGCAGCATACTCCGAGCGAAAGGCGCCATCACGGAAGGTGTTGATCGAGGACGGACTCTGATGGCCGCGCCCGAGCCACAGTTCTTCTTCGGCGTCGAAGGTCAGCGAACTGCTCGGGTGGTCCATCAGATTGCGGCCGACCATGTCCGAGCCGTTCGCCAACCCCTTCGGGTATTTGTCGCTGGCCGACATCAACAGCAGCTTCGGACTCTCGATCCCGTTTGCCGCGAGAATGAAGGTTTTCCCCGTCACGCGGTACGAGGTCTTGTTCGGATCGTAGTAGTGAACCGCGACAATACGCCCTTGTGGATCATGCTCGATCCGGTACACGACCGCGTTGGGAATGATCTTCGCGCCAGCCGCCTCCGCAGCGCTGGCCGCCACCCCGCCGTCATATTGCGCGCCGATCGGGCAAATCGGCTGGCAGTTGTTGTTGCCGCAGCAGGCCGGCCTGCCGTCGTAGGTTCGGCTGTTGCGTGCCGTCGTGTTGCTGACGACCTCGTAACCGCCGGCGGCGAGGCGCTCGCGAAACCGGCGCATCGCCCACGGCTCGGCGACCGGTTCCATGGGGAAGGGCTTCGTGCGCGGAGAGCCGGTGTTCGGCGCGCCGGAGACTCCCATCTTGACCTCGGCCTCGTAGTAGTACGGCTCAAGCTCCTCATAGGACAGGGGCCAATCGCGCCCCACACCGTAGAGGCTTTTGATCTTCAAGTCGTTCGGCAGCACGCGCCACGCATGCGCAGCCCAATGCCAGATCGTGCCGCCGACGACACGAATGTATTCGGCTGGATAGGGATAGGGTCCAGCCTGGATGAGATAACCGTTGTCCTTGGGGTGATAGTTGGGATGCGGGGCCCATGGCATGGATGGATAGGGCGCCATCCAGTTTCCCTTCCACGCTGAATTCCTGTAGGCGGCCACGATGCGGCCGCGATCAACCCGCGGCCCAGCTTCGAGAATCAGCAGAGAGGCGCCTTGCATGACCAGGCGATGCGCCGCCAATAAACCACAGACCCCAGAGCCGATGACAACAATGTCAGCCGAAAGATCCTGGGCCATCTGACCACCTCTAAGTCGGCTTTTGCGCCCAGCTGCCGTAGACTCCATAACAGTAACTGGGCGGCTTCAAGCGGTCGCTGACGATGACGTTCATCAGACTCGTTTCGAACGTGATGCAGCGTGCACGCTCGTCGTCACCGACAACACCCACATACCACGCGGTCACAATGTCGCGCGGCAATGCGGCAAGCTCAGAGCGCTCGGCGTCAAGTACTTGCTGCAAGCGGAGTGGGTCGATCTTCCTTTGATCAATTAGGGACGCCAATGCCTGCACTTTCTCTGGAAATTGCGGGTCGTCAGCGGTAAGGGCGCCAAACAGACGAGAAGCCTGTTCGGATTCAAGCGTGGGGCGACCTGTCAGGAGTTTCGAGGCTGCCAGAAACGCGGCGAGTGCCGCGTCAGTGCTTGGCGCGGCGAGAGCCGGCGAGACGAGCGTCGTCACGTATGCGGCGAGCAGGGTTACCAGCAACGCCCGTCGTACGGGATCGTGCGATCCGGCGGTCGTCTGTGAGTGGTCAAGAACAGAAAAGACCGGCGTGTCCGAAGGCCCGGCGCCATGCAGGGCTCCCAGGGTCATGACCGTGTCGTTTATCGTCGACGCTCGGGCGAGAGGTGTGACCGAATCGCCAAGAAGCGCGAAGTCCCCCTGGCCTGGGCCGGATCTCGCTTCTGGACGCATGGGATACCACTCCTCGCGTGTGCCGCGGCAGCTCCTCTATATGAACGCCTTGCGCCGGCCCTTGCAGCATCCAAGTGGAGGAACACGTGGTCGTGATGCCCGGCCTGACACGGCGGGGAGGACGTCAAGATCTGCGCGAATTCGGTGTCGGCGACCGGCGCAAGGCGGGGCTGGATGCGTCTGTCACATGGCTCAGTCGTCCCGCTGCGTTTCAGCCGCGCCTGAGTACCCGGTTCAAGAAGACTTCGGTCACGAGCGAAACATGCCTCCGCGTCGGTGTGCAAGAACGCGACGTGGGTTCACGCACGGAGACGACCATGACCATCACCGCTTTCATTCGCTACAAGATTGATCCCTTCAAGCGCGATACATTTGAAAGATACGCGCAGAACTGGCTTCGGATCATTCCCACTTGCGGCGGCGATCTTCTCGGCTACTGGATGCCACATGAAGGCACCAATAACATCGCCTATGGACTGATCTCCTTCGACAGTCTTGCCGCTTACGAGACCTATCGAGCTCGCCTTCGCGCCGATACCGAAGGCAACGCCAATTTCGTGATGGCCGAGACAGAGAAGCTGATCCTCGCGGAGGAGCGCACATTCCTGCGCAAGATCGAACCAGCAGCCTGACAGCGCCCTTGAGGAGCAGGGCACCACGTCGCAGCCATTCTTGAAGTGAACGGGAGAAGGGGGCGGGATGCCTGTCTCGGCCATGCGGCCCGCTTGCGCGGAGAAATCGAAGCCATCGGCGGCGTCATGTCCGTCGAACACCGGGAGCTTCTCAAGCTGCTCCAGGAGACCGGCTACCAGAGAAGCCGGCTTCTCGTGAATTTGCAGGTTGCTTTCCTGTTCAGCTGGGTGCCATGGCCATGATTTGAGGCTCGCATTCGATCGGGAAGTTCACCGAGTTGGCGATGAAGCAGTTGGCGTGCGCCTCTCGATGCAGGCGCATCGCCAGCTCGATATCGTCGCCGGCACGGATCGTGATCTGGGGACGGAGGACCGCGCGCACAAACCGACCGGCGCCCGGCGCTTCGATCATTGTGCCCTCGGCGTCGTCAAGATACGTGAGAACGCAGACGCCGGCCCGGGCGCAAAGACTGAGGTACCACAGCTTGTGGCATGCCGAGATCGAGGCCAACAACAGGTCTTCAGGATTCCATCGTTGCGGATTCCCGCGAAACGCAGGATCGGAAGATCCCGCGATCTCCGGCTTTCCTGGGGCGGTAATCAGATGGTCGCGACCGTAGCTCGCATAATCGACCGTTCCCACGCCTCGATTGCCGAGCCATTCCACCGAGACCCGGTAGACATGCTGCTTTTCCGCCAAGGTCATATCTCCGCTTGGACCAGGATTGGATACATGTTTACATAAGGCGTCATGAACCGCAACCGATCTTCTCCTGCTTTGCCGCTCGCCCGGACAACCCCGGATCTCATTGCCGACGCTTTGCGCGCCGACATCGCGCAAGGAGAGCTGCCTCCGGGTGAGGCCTTGCGCCAGGAGGAACTCGCTGAACGCTTCAGTGTCAGCCGCATCCCCATCCGGGAGGCTCTCAGGCGCCTGGAGGCGGAGGGCTTGGTCGTCGTCCACCCCAACCGGGGCGCCTATGTGTCGCGCCTTGATGCGGCCGAGGTGCAAGAAATCTATGAGCTGCGGATACTGCTCGAATGCGACCTTCTGGAACGCGCCATGAGCTGCATGTCGAGAGATGATCTGCTCGCGATCGAGACGATACTTTCCACCGCAGAACACGAGGCGCACGGGCCACGCTGGAGCGAGCTCGACGACCGATTCCATGAAACACTCTATGCGCCTGCGCGCCGGCCAAGGCACCTCGCGATGGTTCTGACGCTCCGCAGCAGCGTGAAGCACTATCAGAACGCCTACGCGGCACTGCCGCGGAATACCGTGGAATGGCTTCGGGATCATCGGGCGATCGTAACGGCCTGCAGGACGGGGAACTGCGAAGCCGCACTGCGCCGCTTGAAGCAACATCTTACCCGGGCCGGCCGCCTCGTAATCGACAACTTCACATGACACCCGACGTTGCGGCATCACCATCTGCCCGGCAAAAAACGGTCAGGTATTCATCGACAGCCTACCCGAGGCCGCATCCCCCAAAGCCGCGACAAGCAGGATACCGCCGGCCCCTGGGGCGGGAGGGCAGCCCGAGGTGGCCGCGAGAGCGCGAGCTCCCGCCGGCGCGGGGACCGTCTCACCGCATGAGACCCATGGCCATCCCCGCGAACCGAGTTGATCTGCGAACGGGTGGCGATGCTTCAAGCCACCGGTCCGGGTTGCGCTGAACCTCGGAAGGATAGCGCTCCTGCCGACCCTGTTCTTGCGTTGTTCGCCAGAGCGGTTGAGGACGCTCCGGGGGCAGAGCCCCGTCTCCCTTTCTTGCCGGGATTGCGTCCGGTTCGCCCGCGGGATGGGCAGCGCCGGGCAGATGGCATAACATTAAAGATTGCATTGGTACCTGGAGTTCGAGTGTGAGCCACGCTGGCCCGTTCGCCGCTGCCTTGCCGCGTGAAGCAGCGGCGGCAGAGTATCGCCGTGGTGCATTGCTGGTGACCGGCGCCACCATGGTCTGGAGCAGCGCCGGCCTGTTGCAACGCTGGGCCGACACCGATCCCTGGACGACCCTGTTCTGGCGTTCGGTGTTCGCCGCCGTGTTCCTGCTGGGCTACCTCGCCGCCCGTGACGGCCGGGCCATGCCGCAATCTTTCCGCCGGCTCGGCTGGGTCGGCGTCGCCATGGCCCTGTGCTTCGCCGCGTCGATGATCTGCTTCATCAACGCGCTGAGCATGACCACCGTGGCCGCGGTGATCGTGTTCCAGGCCGCCGCCCCGCTGTTCGCGGCCGCCCTGGCCTGGCTCGCCCTGAAAGAGCGTGTGTCTCCCGCCAAGCTGGTCGCCATCCTGGTGACCGTTGTCGGCGTGCTCGTCATGGTTTCCGGCACCCGCGAGGCCGGCCGGCAGTGGGGCGATGTGCTCTCGGCGCTCATGAGCCTCACCTTCGCCGGCACGGTGGTGCTAGCCCGGGTGCGGCCGGACGTGCCAACCACCGAATCAAGCTGCCTCGCGGTGCTCATCGTCGCCGTGGCCAGCCTGCCGTTTGCGCAGATGGTTGTGCCGGCGCACGACATGGCGCTGCTGGCGGTGTTCGGCTTCGGCCAGATGGGTCTGGCGCTGATCATGTTCACCACCGGCGTGCGCCTGATCCCTTCGGCGGACGCCGGCCTGATCTCGGTGCTGGAGAGTGTGCTGGCCCCGGTCTGGGTATGGCTCGTCTTCGACGAGAACCCCGATCGCAACACCCTGATCGGCGGCGCCATCGTGGTGGCCGCCGTCCTCATCGCCGCGAGCCGCGACCGCCGGGTCTGAACGACCGGCCACGTCCAGATTTGTCGTCAGCAAACGAAGCTCGCCGTCCGGCGCCAAGCGCCACTCTTGTTCGACCGGTCAACCACACCCGGTTTCGCAACCAGCTGTCGTTCAATGGCACAAGGTACGGCAGCGCGAGATGCGGCAATGTCTGTGGATTCAAGTGGGTTCCGGCGGTTGGTTCCAGACGTCTAATACTTCCTACGAGAACTTTGCCGCCCCGCTGGTGCCAAGGTCCGGCCTCTCACCCATGATGTGCGCCTCGATGAACTTGATCGCCATCACGATTGTGCTGGACGGTGCGTCCCAGTACTCGCCAAATTCGGGGACGAATTTCAGCAGCACGACGCCCGGATCATCGGGCCCGTTGGGGAAATAAGCCTCCGCCCCTTCGTCCCAGAGATCGCTGATCGTCTCCTTGTCCAGGACACGCGTGATGCGACCGGAAACTGAGACGAAGTTCTGATCGCGTAGGTCCGCAAACGTGAGGCTTGCACGTGGGTCGCGTTGCAACTCCTCGTCCTTGCTGGTCTGGGTATCCGTAAAGAACCAGATCACGTTCTGCTCGGGCCGCACAATGCCGGTCATTGGCCGCGCGCGCACGTGCTCCCCGTCATGCGTCACCATCATGCAAGTCCCGATGCCGTGGATATGCTTCCAGATCAGATTGCGGGGATTTTCGGTGCTCATGTCCTTGCTCCTTGCTGGTACCGCGCCCGCGGGCAGCAATATCGGTCGGCCTGGATCGTCGTTCGGCCGCAGCGAGCTTCGGGGCCGCCATTGAGCTTTTTTTTGTGAGACGAAAGTTCAGGTATTGTTACCACCAGGGCGGCCGCTTCCACGGTCTGGCTCCGCGGGATAGTGGGCGGACTCCTCCCTCGCGCCACCAGTGGTGATCCCGGTCCCCTTCACCAGGGACGCTCGCCGATCGAAGAAGAGAGCCTGGCTGATGATCGCCTTGACGGTCTCTGCTTGGAACGGCTTGGTGATCAGGAACGTCGGTTCCGGCCGCTCACCTGTCAGTAGTCGCTCGGGATAGGCCGTGATGAACACCACCGGCACCGACATTCCTCCGAGGATCTCATTGACAGCTTCAAGGCCAGAACTGCCGTCGGCCAGCTGAATATCGGCCAGAACCAACCCCGGCGATTGCCTCTTGATCGCGGCGACGGCCTCACCGTGGGTGCGGGCGATCTGCATCACCGTATGACCGAGATCGCAGACGAGTGTCTCGATGTCCATGGCGATGATGGGCTCGTCCTCGATGATGAGTACGTTCGTACGCAGTTGTGCGGCGATCTCGCGCCCTGCGCACTCCAGCAGGGAATCGACCTCGCTGGTATCACGGCGCAAAATGTCGGCAATCTCCTCCACCGTGAAGCCCTCGACCGTGCGGAGCAGAAAGACGACGCGCGACAGCGGGGTAAGGGATTCAAGCGTTCGGTCGGCCGCATCCATGATCTGCGATGCAGGCAAGTCGGCGGCGGCGTTATTGACTGGAAGGGAACCCCAGATCCTCAGGAACACTTCGAACAGCGCGAGGCGCGTGAGCGGACCGTCGTGGGCATTGTCGCAATCAGCCGCGACCGCCTCCAGGGTCGCCATCGCGTAGGCGTCTCCACTGCGCTGGCTTCCCGTGAGCGCGCGGGCGAACCGCCGCAGATACGGCAAGTGCGGTGCAATCAAGGCACCTACTGTCATCGGGAAGGCCCCCTTTCCGGAATCTCCGGCGTTAACGCCCGATTGCTGCAAATGTTCCCTTAATCCTGGAACTTTTTCGTGTGATCGCCGTTTGCCCGGGGTGATGTAGCTGTCCGGCGGTTGATCCGTGACGCCTGCGACATTCCGTGGCTTCGGTTGCTATCGTCGCGTCTGACCACATCTTGCTGGAACTTATCCGGTTTTGCGTCATTGGAGAGCAAAATGGGTCAGCGCGACCGATCAAAACCACGCCACAGGCAAGACATGATCAACCCTCCCCCAAGGGCCGGCCGGACTGCCGAAAGCCCTGCCGCTATACCGACCACGGCACTGGCAGCGGATCTACAGGCGTACATTGGGCGCCAGTTGCGTGCTGTCTACGACGAGGTGCTCCGCGAGCCGGTACCGGAGCGTTTTCTGAGTCTCCTGCGGGAACTGGATTGCAAATCGGGCAAGAAGCCATGACAGACGCGCCCGATGTCCGCGCCGACCTTCTGGCCGCGCTGCCAAAGATCCGCGCCTTCGCCATTTCGCTGTGCGGCCGCAGTGCCCGGGCCGACGATCTGGTCCAGGAAACCCTGATGAAGGCCTGGGCGAACCTCGCCTCGTTCGAACCTGGCTCCAACATGGTCGCGTGGCTCTACACAATCCTGCGCAACGAGTTCTATACCGACTTCCGCAAGCGGCGGCACGAAGTGGCGGACACCGACGGCCAATACGCCGCCCGCCTGTCGACCAGGCCGCTTCAGGAAGGGCATATGCAGCTTCTGGATGTTCGTGAGGCTCTCGACAAATTGGCCCCCGACCATCGCGAAGCGCTCATACTTGTCGGCGCGTCCGGCTTGTCCTACGAGGAGGCGGCAAAATTGTGTGGTTGCGCTGTCGGGACGATGAAAAGCCGCGCAAACCGGGCCCGTGCGAAGCTCGCGGAACTGTTGACAATGCCGGAGAGCCCGCAATTCGGCGACGATGAGGCGGGGGATGCCGTTGTCGATACTGCATGGACGGCATCGAGTCCGCCGGGCATGGAAAGCTGATCCGCGCTACCCGCCGCGGATATGGCGGCGCGGATACCGGCTCAGATAGTCGAACCATTTATCAGGTCTCAGCCTGCACGGTGCGGTGTTTGCCGGACAAGTAGGAGCGAGATGCCGAAGACCGAAAGCCTCCTCCGGGAGTTGAACCATCGCGTCAAAAACAACTTCCAGGTCATCGTTAGCTTGATGAATCTGAAGAAGCGTATGCTGCCCGTGGAGCAGCGTGAAGACCTTCGCTTCATCGAGGAGCATGTCCAGTCGATGGCCGTCGCCTACCGACTGGTCTATGCCACCGGCGAGATGGTCGAGGTCTCCGTCGCCGATCTCATCACAGACGTGATTTCCGGATTGCAGCAGATCGCCGGCCTTGCTTTCGAGCGCGTCGAGATCGATGTCGGCCGGATCGACGCATCCATTGGGCTCGACCAGGCGATTGCCCTGGGTCTGTATCTCGCCGTCGTCGCGCCGCCCTATCTTGACCATGCGAAGGCAAATCGCGGCACGGTGCGCGTGAATGGAGATATCGAAGACGGTCTGTTGACTGTGTCGTTGAAAGGAAGCTGGTCGGAGCAATTGCCGCTCGATTTCCTGCGTAGCCGCCTGATGCGCGCCTATATCGAGCAGCTCCAGGCCGAGATGCTCTCATCTACGTCCCCCTCGGATCTGCGTCTCCGCTTCCGGCGCGATCCTGGACTTACCAACGACGCCGCCGCGTCATCGCCGTAGGCCGCCGGGCCACACGATGTGGTGACTGCCCGATGCCGCCACGTATTGCCACGGAACCGAACCATATACGCGCGCATTTTCCGGGTAGTGTTCATGACGGTCGGAGATGTTGCATGCGCCTGTCACACCTCGTCCTTCTGGTTCCCCTCGCCCTGGGGGGCTGCCTGAGCTTCAGCAGCAGCTCTCCGCCACATCAGACCGTGATCGCCCCCCCAGGCAGCACGGTCGTCTGCGCGAATGGCACCGCGCCGCCCTGCTGATCCGATCCTGCTGCCTTTCATTCGGCGGGACCGTCGCCGCCTATGGCGATCCATGGCGTTTCGCCGGTCAACAGTCTCACCATGAGCCCGAGCCACCACGGACAACATCCGGCGTCAAACTTCGGCATCTCCTATCGCCGGTCCCGGCCGCCGTCGCCGCCCGAAATCCGGCCCAGAACATAACCCATCCCCAGCATCAGGAACGCCATGGTGATTGGCTGCCTGCGGATCACCGCCCGGAACTCACTCACCCCGTCACTCGCTTGTCGCGCTGCCGTCGTTGCCCGGCCCGCGGCCTCGCTCACACCGTCTGCCACTGCCTGCGTAGCGCTCTGAATGGATTCCATCGTGCTCCTGGCCTCGTCGCTCATCGCCGCCTCCATGCTGCCACTTCGTGTTGCCGATAGGTCAACGTTTTAGTCCCGGCAAAAGTTGCAGTCCTGATCGCCACGCCTGCTGGGAACAAAGCTCCTTCCAAGGCGTTGCAGGTTTCTCGGTATTCTGCGGAGACTGTCATGGCGGACCAACGTCCGATCTGGCGCGGCCATCTCCGGCTCGCGCTCGTGTCCTGCCCGGTGGCGCTCTACAGCGCCCAGCACGACAGCGGTTCCCTGCATTTCAACCTGATCAATCCGAAAACCGGCAACCGCATTCGCATGATAAGCCAGGACGTGGAGACCGGTGAGGAGCTCGCGCGCGGCGACCTCGTGAAGGGCTACGAGTACAAGAAAGACTCCTATATCATCCTCACGGAGGAAGATTTCGAGACCGCGCGGGTGGACAGCTCGTCCACCATGAAGATCGGCAAGTTTGTCAAAGCTGGCGCGATCGATCCGATCTATTTCGACGCCAGCTACTACCTCGCCGCCGACGACAAGTCGGGCCAGGACGTCTACAAGGTGCTCTGGGAGGCGATTCGCGATACGGGCATGGCCGCGCTCTCACGTGTCGTTATCGCCCGCCGCGAACGGCCGGTCGCCATCTTGCCGTTAGGCGACGGCCTGGTCGCCCACACCCTGCACGAGCAGCGCGACCTCAACAGCCCGAAAGCCCTGTTCGAGGACATGGCTGGCGTCGGGACCGATCCCGAGATGATCAAGCTCGCCACCCAGCTCATCGACCGCCAGGCCGGCAAATACGACCCCGCCGATTTCGAGGACCGCTACGAAACGCGCCTCAGAGGCTTGATCGACGCCAGGCTGAAGGGCGAAGGGATCGAGGCCATCGAAGAGGATGAAGATGGCGGCAGCAACGTCATCGATCTGATGACGACGCTGAAACGCAGCCTCGGCCGATTCACCGGCGAGGAATCCTCCCAAAAGGGACCAGCCCTCCGGCCGAAGCGGCGGAAAGCGCCGGCATCGAAGGGCAAACCCCGCCCGTCGGTGCGGCGTCACGGCTGAGGCCACCCGCCGAGACGGATCTGCGCAGTCCCCTTCGGCCCGTCGTTCGGCCGTCGGGAACCGTCCGGCGATCCACCGGCCAAATGTCCAGCCCTCGAACGCCTCCCCCCACGCTCAGCCTGCCTTGCTCAGCCGCGCGATCGCCGGTGCCAGCGGCCGGGAGGCGTCCTCGTAGTCCCGCCATGCCGTGCTCCTGGCGATCAGCGCGGGCGCCGTGCGCACGGTGAACCGGCCCGGATCGAGTCGCGCGCGTACCTGCGTCCACCGCAGCGGCATGGACACCGTGGCGCCCGGCCGCGCCCGTGGCGAAAGTGGCGCCACCGCGGTGGACATCCGGTCGTTACGCAGATAATCGAGAAAGATCCGCCCTGCCCGCTGCGCCTTGGCCATCTTCGTGACGAACCGATCCGGCCGCTCGTTTGCCATTTGCGTGCAGATCAGCCGGGCGAACCCCTTCGCCTGCGGCCAATCAGGGCCCCGCTGCCTGGGCGCCGCCAGCGGCGTCACCACATGCAACCCTTTGCCTCCCGTCGTCTTGCAGAAGCTCACCAGCCCGACTGCGTCCAGCCGGTCGCGCATCTCCCGCGCCGCCTCGACGACCATCGCGAAATCGACGTCGGGGCCAGGATCGAGATCGAACACCAGCCGCCCCGGGACATTCGGGCGGCCGGGCGCGCAGTTCCACGGGTGCAACTCCAGCGCAGCCACCTGCGCCATCGCCGCCAGCCCTTCCAGCCGGTCGATCTGCAGATAGGGTTTGCGGTCGCCCGGCACCGTCACGAGCTCCAGCAGGTTAGACGTGCCTGGCATGGCATGGCGCTGGAAGAACTGGTCGCCCCCATAGCCATCCGGCGCGCGGCGGATCGAGCACGGTCGCCCCCTCAGGTGGCGGATCATCCACTGCCCCACCGCCTCGTAGTAGCGCGCGAGATCGAGCTTGCTGACCAGCGCACCGCCCCCGCCATCGGGCCACATCATTTTCCCGGGGTGGCTGATCGGCACCCCCATGACCACGTTGTCCGCAACCGGCGTCCGCGCCGCGGGCTTTGACCTGGCAGGCGTCGCCGGCCATGCCAGCGTCGTCTCCCGAGCCGGCGCCTCGGCCTCCACGTCCGCGGCCGGCTTGTCCTCCCGCAACCCCTTGAACGCGGCCTGGCGTACCATCCCTGCCCCAGTCCAGCCGGTGAACTCGATCTCCGCCACCAACTCCGGGCGTGCCCAGGTCACATTCGTCTCCCGCCGCGGCGCGCTCTTGCCGGTGAATGGGCTGGTTGCACTGGCAACCGTCCGCAGCCGCGGCAGTACGCGCTCGGCGGCCAACTGGGTGAATCCGGTGCCCACCCGTCCCACGTACACGAACTGTTTGCCGCGATGGACACCCACCAGCAACGAGCGCAGCTCGCCCGCTTCGCTGGCCCAGCCGCCGATCACCACCTCATGTCCGGCGCGGCACTTCGCCTTGGTCCAGGCATCGCCGCGCCCCGACCGGTATGGCGCGTCCAGCCGCTTGGAAACGATGCCCTCCAGCGACAGCCGGCAGGCCGAGCGCAACACTGCTTCCCCGCCCGTCGCGAAATGATCGACGTAGCGTAGCAGCGCCCCGCCACCGTCGGGCAGGGAGGTCAGCATTCGCTGCAACGCGGCCTTCCGGTCTGACAGCGTGCGCGGCCGAAGATCTTCGCCAGCAGCGAACAGAAGATCGAAGGCGAAGAAGACCAGATCGTCGGTCTCGTCATCGGCCAACGCCGCCTGCAACGCGGCGAAATCGGGTGCGCCATTGCTGTCGAGCGCCACGATCTCCCCATCCAGGATGGCGGTCGGCAAGGCGCGGGCCGCATCGGCGATGGCGGAGAATTTGTCGGTCCAGTCCAGCCCTTTGCGGGTCCGCAGCACCGCCCGTCCGCCCTCGACGCGCAACTGAACCCGATAGCCATCAAACTTGATCTCGTGCACCCAAGCCGCGCCCGAAGGCGCTCGCTGCACCAGCCGGCAGAGCTGCGGTTCTATGAAGTCGGGAAGCGACGCCTCTGGCGCCTTCCGACGCTTGGCCGCACGGCCATGCCGCGAATGCCTCACCACCCCCGCTTTCGCGTCGGCGGAACCGGCCGTCATGAAGGGCGTCGGCGCCGGCCCCTTGCGCGCTCCGATGGCCGCCATCGTCCGCCCCGACGCCACGGAACGGCCCTCGGCGAGGATGGCGCCCCCGTCGGCCTCTCGCGCCGCCGCATCGCGATGCTTGATCAGCAGCCAGTTGGTCCGCCGGACCGCCTTTCCGCGGGCATTGCGGTCGTGCTTCATCCGCACCAGCACCCAGCTTCCGTGCAGTCGCTCGCCCTGCAGTGTGAATTTCAATTCGCCGGACCGTAGCCCTTCCTCGGCCGTCATCTCCTCCGGCGTCCAGAACCCGCGATCCCAGAGCTGAACTGTCCCGCCGCCATACTGGCCCTCCGGTATGACCCCCTCGAAATCGCCGTACTCCAGCGGATGATCCTCGACCTCCACCGCCAGGCGCTTGTCGTGCGGATCGAGCGAGGGCCCCCGCGTCACCGCCCAGGACTTGAACACACCATCCAGCTCCAGCCGCAGGTCATAGTGCGGCCGCGTCGCGTCATGTTTCTGGATGACGAAGCGCAGCGCCGGCGCCGGCGCAACATCGTCCGCGCCGCTCGGCTCCGTGGTCTTGGTGAAGTTGCGCTTCGTTGCGTAGGCGGCGAGCCGGCTGCCTTTCCCCGCCATGGCCCGGGTCACCGCCCTGCTGCTGGCCACGCCCTGCCTCCTCTCGCTTATCGCGAATTCCGGATCGTCAGCGCGATCGCCACCACCCTCCCTCTCCACTCAGTCAGTGGGATCGCGCGGACAATGCTGCAGGAGTTCAGCGAGGTCGTCGGCATGTCCCTCCTCCACCGCCTGGATCTCCTCGATCATCCGCTGCGTCGTCGTATCAAACGGCGCGAAATACGCGGCGATCTCCCGGTAGCTGTCGATCACCACGCGCTCCGCGACGAGATCCTCCCGGATCATGTCGAGCAGTGTCTCGCCCTCGACATATTCGGCGTGGCTGCGCGACACCAGACCCTCCGGGGAAAAATTGGGCTTGCCGCCCAGCTGCACGATGCGCTCGGCGATCCGGTCGGCGTGCTCCTGTTCTTCCCCCGCATGCTCCAGGAACTCCTCCTTCACCGGCTCGGAATGGAGGCCCTGCGCCATGAAGTAGTGGCGCTTGTAACGAAGAACGCAGACAAGTTCGGTCGCCAGCGCCTCGTTGAGAATTCGGCATGCGGTTTCGGTGTCGCCGCTGTAGCCTTCGGTAACCCCGCCATCCTCGATATGGCGGCGCGCCCTCTCCCCAGCGTCGCGGTCGCCTAGGTCAGGAGCCCATGCGCGGTATCGCGGAAGAACACCTCATGGGTGTGCGTGCCGACCCATTTCGTGCGCAGCCGTCCGGTGATGAACCCGCCGAGGCCCGCCGCCACCCATTGCACCACGATGAGCCAGGCAGCCGCGGTGATCGTGAAGCCGGCCGCCGACGGATTGTCGCCACGCACCGGCGACACCCAGGCCAGCCCCAGACCAGACCCCAGCGTGACCAGGACCAGGGTGATTGCGACCGCCGCCACTGCGCCGCCGATGACGGCAGTCCAGGGCAGCGGCGAGGGGCTCACGCCCACTGGACCGCCATCCGCGGCGGTTCCATGCAGGTCGCCACGCGCACGCGATAAAGAAGTTGTACCCGCCATCGTCTCAGTGCCAAAGCAAGGCAAGCAGGATGATGATCGGAATCGGAACGCCAAGCAGCCAAAGAAGGATACCGCGACCCATGGAAGCCTCCATCGTGAAAGTAAAACATCGAGCAACAACACCCTGCAACCAGCATGGTTCCGCAATACGTTGCGAAGCGGTCACAGGTAATAGGGCACGTCGTAGTAATCATGGACCGAGCGCCCGTACCGCGGATCGGTCCAGGGCTGCTCGTCGGCGGCATAATGCGGCGCGCCCTCGAGCTTCTCGCGCGTGAGATCCACCACGTATCCGCCGATCGAACGGTCATACGTAAGCTTCTTCCACGGCAGCGGGTGGTACTGCGCACCCAGCCCAAGGAAACCGCCGAAGCTCATCACCGCATAGGCCACCTGGCCGGAATACTTGTCGATCATGACGTTCTGCACGAAGCCAAGATGGTTTCCACTGTGATCATAGACCGCAGTGCTCTCTACCTTGTCCGATGCGATCAGCCGCTCCGTCTCGCTGACCGCCAACCCACCGTCTTCGCACTCTCCCGCGGCCGGCTTGGAAAACCCCGTCGATGTGCCGGACATGCCGATCTCCCTGCCTTCGGGTAAATGCCCAGATGGGCGACAGCGATGGGAACGCGGCTCTCGCTTGATGGTTCCCGCTCCACGCTGGGTATTTTCCGACGGTGACCGACGCCAGGAGTCGAGATGAGAAAAGATCATGCGGCGCGTACGACACACCCCGGCAGGTTGACCTGACGCGCCGCGCGCGCCAGCGCCAGGCAGGCGTTCACCCCCTCGCGCAGTGACGACACGTAATAATCGGCATCCACCGCGGCCTGCAGCCGCTCCTCGCTCGCCTGCGCATCCTCCCGCGGCCATAGTCCGACCAGAACCGGCGTCCGCGGCGCGATCTGGCGAACACGCCGCACCAGGTAGCGCAGTTGCGAGGGGCTGAAGCTGATGTCGAGATAGCAGATGCAGACCATCGCCACCCCCGTCGCATCCAGGCTTCCGATCGCCTCGCGCGACGCAGCCGCGAACGGCACGGCCCGCGCGCCGAGCCCGTTCTTGGCAAGCAACTGCACCAGCATGTCCGTCACCGCGCCATCGAGCGCACCGCTGCCGGCGATGCATAGCACGGGTGCCGGCCCGGACCACGCGCCGACCAACTTGCCCTCTTCCGGCTCAATCCGCTCGGACGCGGCCGGGCTCGGCGGCGCCTCCTGCGCAGGCATGTCCACGCCGGAGGTGGCCTCGCTCCGCGGTTTGGCGGAGGCGGGCGCCACGTCGCTGAAGCCATCGAGTTCCTCGATCAGCCGGCTCATCGCCCCCTGGATGCGGGCGAGCAGGGCCACGCTCAGCACGCCGCGTTCGGCATCGTTCGCCGCAAGTTGCAGCCCCTTGATCGCCACCTCGTCGTAATAGGTCGAGAGCGACCGGTCCTTGAGCAGGAACTCGGCATATTCCAGCGCTTCGTCTGGATCGTTGGCGAGGATGCGCTGATAGAAACTCTCGGCCGGGGTCAGTGCCGGGCGGTCGCCCATCAGCACATCCAGAAACTCCAGCCGCTGCACGTGCCGGCCGAGGACCACCAGGCACACGGTCAACGGCATCGACAGGATCAGCCCGATGGGACCCCACATCCAGGTCCAGAAGATCGCCGCGATCACCACCGAGACCGGTGACAGACCCGTGCTGCGCCCGTAGGCGAGGGGGTCGACGAACTGCCCCATCACCGTCTCGGTCACCACGAACAGCGCCGCAGTGTAGATCGCCATACTCCAACCCGGATCGATCGCCGCCGCCAGCGCGGTCGGCAGCAAGCCCGACAGCACCGAGCCGATATACGGCACGAAGCGGAACAGCGCTGCCAGCGTTCCCCATAGCAGCGGGTTGGGAACCCCGATCAGCAGCAGCCCGACCCCGATCAGCAGGCCGAAAAATGCATTCAACCCGAGCTGCGTCAGCAGATAGCGGCTCAGCCGGCGCGTCGTGTCATCCAGCGCGCGCGTGGTGCGGTGCAGGTCCTGGAGGCCGAACAGCCGGATGAAGCGGTCGCGCAGATCCGCCTGCTGCAACAGGATGAAGATCGTCACGATGAACACGATGCCGGCAGTCGCCAGCGGAGGGACCAACGGGGCCAGGATCCGCTCCGCGATCTCGATCGGCGTCGGTTCAGGCTGGCGTATCTCCACCGGCATCGGCTTGCCCGCTTCTTCCCCCGGACCCGCCGCCGGTCCGGGCGGCGGCTGCGCCGATGGGGCGCTGGCCCGTTGCAGCTGCTTGCCGAGCACGTCGACGATGCCCGACATCTGCCCCACCACCCTCGTGCGCACGCTCGCAATCTTCTGATCGATCGTGCTGGCGTAGCGGGGAATGTCGGGGATCAGCTGCGACATCTGCATGCCGATCAGCCCGCCCAGCGACAGGATCACTCCCAGCGCCAGTGTCACCGCCAGGAACACCGCCGGCACCCGGCCCAGCCATGCCCGCCGCAGCAGCCGCACCACCGGGGCCAGCACGAAGGACAGCAGGATCGCGAGCGCGATCGGCACCAGCACGTCGCGGCCGACATACAGCGCAACGACGATCACCACGCCGATGGCAAGCGACGTCAATGTGCCAAGGTCGTTCGGTCCGCCATGGCCATCGGCCGCCCGCATCTCCCCGGCCAGGGACGACTGCCCCGTGCCCGGCTCGGTCGGACCCGCTCCCGAAGAGGTCATTCAGAAGTCGGACACGAAGCCCAGACCCACCCCAGGCAGCGCGAGCCCAAGGGGACCTCCCAGGACCACCACCACCGCGACAGGGCGCGGAACACGCCGGGCATTATCGCCCGGCCGGGCTCGACAACGGTCCCGCTCATCAGCTCGTCCGCCATCATTTCTTCGCCTCCCCGAGGCTACCGGGTCACGATCTCCACCCGGCGGTTCTGCGGCCCGCGCACACGCGGTCCCGTCGGCATCAGCCGCCGGTCCGCCCTCTAAAGTGATCGGTGCGAGAAAGGTTCCACAACCAAAGACAATGGCTCCATCACAAATCATCTGCGCGGGTTTACGGGCGTTGCCACGATCGTCACCCGGCCCTTCACCTCACAGGCGCTCGGGGCTAGGATTTGCGGCGCACTGGATGGACCCATGCTATCGCCCCGGATTCTCGTCGTCGAGGACGAGCCGCTGATCCGCATGGTCGCGGTCGATACTCTGCGCGATGCGGGCTTCCAGGTCGAAGAAGCGGCGAGCGCCGCCGAGGCAATGGCCAAGGTGCACGACGGCGGCTGGCGGTTCGATGCCGCCATCATCGATATCGGCCTGCCCGACCGCCCCGGCGATAAGCTCGTCCTGGAAATCCGCGCCACCTGGCCAGACTTGCCCATCGTTATCGCCAGCGGCCATGACCGCGCCCAGTTCATTGGCCGTTTCACGTCCGATTCCCAGCTTCGGGTGGTCAGCAAGCCCTACAACAACGAAGCGCTGTCCGACGCGCTCGCCGCGCTCGGCATCAAAACCTCGTTCCGTCACCCGGACTGACAGGACCTATTCTCTCCCCGCAGTCACCGTCACGACAGCGCACCAGGCAGCGCCTGGCTGGGTGCTCGCCCAGGGGACCGATTTCGCCCGCTGCCGCCGACCTCCAGGCCGAATCACGACTTTGGATCGCCCAATGCCGTGGCGGGGGCCTGTACCATGCGCGCGATCGCCGCCGAGGCCGCCTCGACCGCCTCGATCGCGCGGATGATCGGCGCATGCGCCTCGGTCCCCTCGGCCTCCGGCAGCTTGGCCCTGAGACTCTGCATCACGACCGCGAAGGCGAGATCGGAAGGCGGCAGGTCGAGTGCGTCCTTCGCCACGAGCACCTCGTGCAGCCTGGCGTCCTCGCCGCCGCCCATGCCCTCGGCGGAAGCGGTCGCCAATTGCCGGGCATACTGCTCCATCGCCTCCAGCGCGTGCACTTTCTCATCCTTCGACAGCAAAGGATCGACCACCACCTCCGCTGGCTGCTTGAAATGCGCATGCGGCTGCTCAACCTTCGTGCGCGTTTCCGGCGCCCGGGCACTCTCCGGGGCGTTCCCCGACGCATTCGCGGGGGCGTTCAATGCATTCTTCATGATGCGCGCTGCTCCTGCTGGATCGCTCGTTGGGCAAACGCGCCGCGGCACGCCTGGTTGCATCGGTCAGTATCTCCGGCACCGGGAACTTTGATCCTCGGCGTGCATTGTATTTCGGATAGCAGGGGCCGCTACGCCCTCACGGACCCACATTTTCGGAGAGTGCCATGCTTCTCCTCTTGGTAATCCTTCTCTTCCTCCTCTTCAGTGGCGGCGGATATTACGGTTATCGCCGACAATACTACGGCAACGGCGGACTTGGCCTGATCGGCGTCCTGCTGGTCGTTCTTCTGGTTCTGGCGCTCGTCGGCGGCCCCAATTTCGGCTGGTACACCTACTAGGCGTTTCACGATCGCAGCAATAGGAGGACGACAATGCGCAGAACGGCGGTCCTGCTGGCGCTCGCTTCGCTTCTTTTGGGCGGCTGCGTCAGCTACTCGAAAACGCCTACGCCGACCCAGACGACAGTCGTGGTTCCCGAGACCCCCGCGCCAGCCGTGGTATGCCCAAATGGCTCGCCTCCACCCTGCTACTAAGCGCCTTCGAACCGGCCCGTTGCGCTCGTCGCTGCGGCCCCGACATTCGCCGGACCGCTCCAAACCGGTGTCGCGATGATTCGGGCAGGAAGACGCCGCTGGCCGATCGTGGCCGGTGCGGTCCTGCTGCTGCTCGGTCTCGCGGTCGCCACCTCGCCACGCTGGCTGCGCCCGTTTGTCGAGGCCGAGGCGTCCGCAGCGCTCGGCCGCAAGGTCACCATTGGCCAGCTCGCCGTGAGCCTCTCCTCGCCGATCCGCATCACCCTGACCCAGGTGAGGATCGCGGGCACCGCCGAGATCGCCGACGTCCCCTATCTCGCCACCATCGAACGGCTCCAGCTGGCCCTCGATCTGGACCCACTGCTGCATGGCCGGATGCTAACCATCCCCGAGATTGCCATCGCCGGCATGGACGTCGCCGCCGTGCAGACAAGAAGCGGCGCGAACAACGACAGTCTCGTCCTGCCCGCCAGCAGCACAGGTACACACTGGCCACGCCCCGCCATCGGGGTGGTGCGTATCAGCGACAGCCACGCCCATGTGCTCGCGCCCGCGCTCGGCGCTGACATCGAGATCGCAATCAGCACCGACGGAGGTGCCGAGGGAACCCTCATCGGCGACGTCGCCGGCACCTATCAAGGCCAGCCGATCAACGGCCGGCTGACCGGCGGCGCACTGCTCAGCCTGCGCGACCCGGCGAATCCCTACCCCGTCGATATCCGGCTGGCCAGCGGACAGTCTCGAATCAGCCTCGTCGGCACCGTAAGCGACCCGTTCCACCCGCAGGGCGCCGACCTGAAGCTCGAGCTCTCCGGCCAGGACATGGCCTCGCTCTATCCGCTTACGGGCGTAGCGTCTCCCCCGACGCCGCCGTTCAGCCTGACCAGCTCCGTCGCCTATGCTGGCGGGCTGCTCCATCTCGCCAACATCGCCGGGCGCCTCGGCAGCAGCGACCTCAACGGCGAGCTGAGCGTCGACACCCGGCCCGCGCGCCCGGTCATTACGGGCAGCGTATGGTCGCGGCGGGCCGATCTCGAGGATTTCATCGGCTTGATCGGCTCGCAGCCCGGGCGCATGAGCACACCCGACCAGACCCCGGCCCAGCAGCGTGCCGTGGCGCAGGCAATCGCCAACCCGCGTCTGATCCCCAACGTGCCGATGGACCTGTCGAAGATCCGTTCGGCCGACTTCCACATCGCCTATCGCGGCGACAGCATCGTCGGCCGGTCGGTTCCGTTCGACACGATCGCGACCCGCCTCGACATCGAGGATGGGCATATCAGGGCCACCGACTTTCGCGTCGGGGTCGGCCGCGGTCAGGCCCTCGGCCAGATCGACATGACGCCGGTGCAGGACAGCATGCACACTGTGGCCGATATCAAGCTGCAGAGCCTCGACGTCGGGCGGCTGCTGGCCGCGACCCACCTCATCCACGGTAGCGGCGTGCTGGGCGGAGAGGCGCAGATCGACTCGACGGGCAAGTCGCTCAGCGACATCCTTGTCCACGGCAACGGCCACCTGTCGCTCTTCATGGCGGGCGGCAATGTCAGCGAGCTGATCGTCGATCTGTCGGGGCTGCAGATCGGCAATGCGGCACTCTCGGCGCTCGGGTTTCCAGACCGCGCACAGATCCGCTGCCTGGTGGGCGACGTCGTGCTCACCAAGGGTGTGCTGCGAACCCGCACCTTGATGCTCGACACCACCGACCACCGCACCACCGTGCAGGGAAGCGTCGACTTGCGCACCGAAACCATTGCCGCGCAGCTGCGCACCCAGGCCAAGCACTTCACGATCGGCACGCTCGCCGCGCCTATCGCCATCACCGGCACCCTCAAGGACCCACGCTTCGCCCCGGGCGCGGCGGAACTCGGCGCGCGCGGCGCCGGCGCCCTGGGGCTCGGCCTGCTGTTCCCGCCAGCGGCGCTGCTGCCCACGATCCAGCTCGGCATCGGGGAGGACAACGCATGCGTCAGTCTGGTGCGGGAGGGTGCGGCGCACCCCGGTGCTCCCACGGCGACCAAACCGCCCCCCGCGCGCCCGTCTGCACGCTAGTGTCCTGCCCCCGAAGTTCGCCGCATCTTGCGGCGGACGCAGGGGCCAGCAGGCCACTGAAAACAAAGGACACGAGCCGAACGGGGAACTCTCTCACGTCCTGACCGTATTGCACACGAAAGCACAAGACAGGCCGCGCCCCGGCCCGGCACCCGATGGAGGTTCGCGTCACATGAAGCAGCTGCTCCTGACGTCGCTGGGTGCGCTGATCCGCATAGCCGGGATCGAACATACGAAACGCACCGTCCACCGCTACGCGATGACCGTCGTGTTCGGCGCCTGTGCCGCCCTGACCGGAATCGCCACGGTCAATTGCCTGCTGGTTGCCCTCTGGATGTTCGCCCTGCCGCGGGTTGGCCCGGTCGGCGCGCCGCTCGTGGTTGCAGGGCCCTTCCTCCTGGCCACAGCCGGTCTGCTGCTGGCCGCGAGGCAAGCAGCGAAAGCCGGCCGGCCACCAGGCACGGCCCTCGTGCTCGCCCCGCGCCCGGCGCTTCGGGGCGGACCGCTCTCCGGCGCCGGCATGCGCGGCCTGGCCACCGCCGCGATTGCCGGCTTCATCGTCGGGTTGGTTCGTGGGCCGCAATAAAGCGCGTTTCCAGCCCGCGCCGGAGTCCCACCGTGAATGATCCCCTGCAATCGACGGGAGACGCCAGATGACCGTAGAACAGATCGCGCACGGCACTCCGGACAGGCAGCCGGCGCGTCCGCTCCTGCGCGATATCATCGGGCCCGGTCTGATCACCGGCGCGTCGGACGACGATCCCAGCGGGATCGCCACCTATTCCCAGGCCGGCGCGCAGTTTGCATATGGCCTCGCCTGGACATTGCTGCTCACCTATCCGCTGATGTGCGCGATCCAGCAGATCAGTGCGCAGATCGGCCGGGTCACCGGGCGCGGGCTGGCCGGCAACCTGCGCCGCCATTTCCCTTCCTGGATCCTGCATGCTGCAGTTGCGCTGCTCGTGACGGCGAATGTCATCAATATCGGCGCCGACCTCGGCGCCATGGGCGCGGCGCTCAAGCTGCTGATCGGCGGCCCCTCGCTCGTCTATGTCGGGGTGTTCGCCGTTCTCTCAGTGCTGTTGGAAGTGTTCGTCCACTATTCCCGCTACGCCGCCATCCTGAAATAGCTGACCCTCTCGCTGTTTGCCTATGTCGCCACCGCCTTCGTGGTCCACGTGCCCTGGGAGGCAGTGGCGCTCAACCTGGTCTATCCGCACATCGCCTGGTCGAGCGCCTACGTCACCGCCGTGGTTGCGGTGTTCGGCACCACCATCAGCCCCTACCTGTTCTTCTGGCAGGCCAGCCAGGAGGTCGAAGAGGTCAAGGAAGACACCACGGCCAGGCCGCTGCGCGCGGCGCCACATCAAGCACCGTTCGAGCTTGAGCGCATTCGCCTCGATACCTATGTCGGGATGGCATTTTCCAATGTGATGGCGCTGTTCATCATGGTGACCGCGGCGGCCACCCTGAACGCCAGCGGCCACACCGACATCCAAACCTCCGCCGAGGCGGCTGAGGCCCTCCGCCCCCTCGCGGGACGGTTTGCCTTCACCTTGTTCGCCCTCGGTATCATCGGCACCGGCATTCTCGCGTTACCGGTGCTGGCAGGCTCGGCTGCGTTCGCCCTCGGCGAGACATTCCGCTGGCCGGTCGGCCTGGCGCGGAAGGCGCATGCCGCCAAGGCGTTCTACGGAACCATCGCCATCGCCACGGGCTTTGGCGTGCTGATCAACCTCTCACCGATCGACCCGGTGAAAGCGCTGTTCTGGAGCGCCGTGGTCAACGGGGTGGTGGCCACGCCGGTCATGACGATGCTCATGCTGCTCGCCAGCCGGCGCTCGGTGATGGGCCAGTTTGCTCTGCCCCCCGTGCTGAAGACAGTCGGTTGGCTCGCCACCTTGGTGATGGCGCTGGCGTCCGAAGCCATGTTCGTCACCCTGCTGGCATAGAAACGGCGGCAGGGCATCGCCCTGCCGCCGGAACGTCGGCGAACGATCGAATCCACCCAATCAGCAGGGCGGGCGCAGTCCGTTGGAACATACGACCGTCGCCGGCGCCGGCACGACCGTGGTGGTGTTGGCCGGTGGCACCACGACGGTCTCCTTGGCCGGCGTCGTTCCGGTGAAGCTGAGGCAGCCACCCAGACAGACAGGGAGCAGAACGGCGAAGATCGACAGTCGCATTGCAGCCTCCCGCACAATGATCACAAGGCACAACGCCGCGACGTCGCCCAGGTTCCCTCTTCGCACGGATCTGGCGGCCCCATCCCTGCACGCCGTGTTCGCTGTCCATCTTTGCGGATTTCCGGGAACCAATCGGCTCGTCTCTGATTACCACCTTACCGAGTGCCTGCCGGCCAGCGCGGCAATTGGCCCGCCCACGAGGCGATCTCGGCACTCAACACGGGCCCCAACGGGCAAAACCGCAACCAACAGGATACGTCATGGACAAGGATCGGATCATCGGCACTGCCAAACAGGCGAAGGGTAGCGTCAAGGAGGCGGTCGGCAAGGCCGTCGGCGACGACAAGCTGCAGACCGAAGGCAAGGCCGACAAGGTCGAGGGCAAGGTACAAAGCGCCGTCGGCCGCGCCAAGGACGCGCTGCGGAAATAGCCGCAGCTCGAAAGAGCTTCCGCGATTCCCGCGGAGTTGGATATTCTTATGGAGAACGCGATGAACCGCGCCTTTAATGTCACGCTCGCCGCAACCTTGGCTGCTTGCCTGTCCGCTCCCGCTGTATTCGCGCAAGGCAAGCCCCAGACTGTGTCCATCATGAAGGTCGATCCACAATCCTTGGCAACGGGGTACCGCACGTCCAAGGTGGTGGGCAGCACCGTGGTGAACGAGGCCAACGAGACGGTCGGTACGATCGATGACCTGATCGTTACCCCCAACGAGAAAGTTCCCTTCGCCGTGCTCTCGGTCGGCGGCTTCCTCGGGATGGGGACGAAATACGTCGTGGTCCCCTACAGCTCACTCCAGGTCAGCAACAACCGCATGGTGCTGCCGGGCGCGACCAAGGACATGCTGAAAAGCCTGCCGGACTTCAAGTACAACTCCTGAGCGCAATCTCCTGCAAAGGCGGGCGCCGCACCCCCGCCCTCGCGACGGACAAAGGATGATGATCGCTCAAGAACAATGGAGAACACCAATGACCGACACCGATTACAGCCGCACAATCAAGCAGGTGGGCAAGGAAGCCCGCGACACCATCGGCACTGCCGCGAACACGGCGGACGACATGAGCCATCGGATCAGCGACGCCGCCACGGAGGCGGGCGCCGCGGTCCGGGAAGCCGCCCGCAAGGTCTCCGCGGCCGCCGGCGATATTGGCGAGCAGGCCATCGAGCGCGGCAACCGATACCGCAAGGATGTGCTGGAGCACGTCGAAAGCCAACCCATGACCTCGGTCATGGTCGCCGCCGCCGCCGCTTTCGCAGTCGGGTTGCTGCTCGGTCGCCGTTAAACGCACTCCTCGAACCTGGCGGCACTGAACACCGGGCTTTGGAACGCTGGCTCATATCGCGCTGAAGAAAGGCCGGACACGATATGTCCGGCCTTTTTGCGTCTGTGTTCCCGTATCCTCTACGCGTCGGCCAACCGCCGCTTTTTCACGAGGTCATGGATGAAGCCGAGCTTGGCAATGATGGCTTGCGTCAGGATGAACGGACAGAGGTCAGGCCGGCCCATGCAGCGGCTGTTGCTGTTGACCGCGAACGTCATGGGCAAACAAAGACCGATCAGCGCGTCGAAGTCATCGGCATCTGCTGTTCCCGACGGCGCTCGCCGGCTTCATCGGTGACAAACAGGTCGCCGAAAGGGCGCCGCAACCATAAAGTGTCGCATTCGCAATATCTGAATCGTACTATGTGGTACCAGTCACTGGGTGAGGCGGCTCAGGGAAACAGTGAGGTGTATCGTCAGGCCCTCAGGCTCCCAGTCGCGACGGATCGAACCGCCCAGCTGACCCTTGACAGTCGCGCGGCCGAGCAAGGTGCCGAAGCCTTCACTGTATGCCTGCTCGTCGAGAGGCGGCCCTTCGCGCTCCCTCCATGCGAAGCGGAGTTCGTCCTCAACGACGAACCAATCGACACTGACATGTCCAGTCGACGTCGAAAGCGCCCCGTATTTCACGGCATTCGTCGCAAACTCGTGCAACAGAAGCGCCAGGCTGGTCATCGCGCTGCCGCCGATCGGCACATCCGGTCCTCGGACGGTGATACGCTCATCGCCATCCTGCTCGGGATCGCTGTAAGGCGAAACGATGGTCCGAACGAGAGCGTGCAGCGTCGTGTGTTTCTCCGGTCTTTCTGTTCCGTCATTGAGATCAGGCAGCGTAAGGTCGTGTGCCTGCGACAGCGCATTCAGCCTTTTCCGGACCGCATCTGCCATTTCTCCCGGCGTTTGCGCAAAGCGCGCGCTTAGTGTCACGACACCGCCTGCGAGGGCGAACAAGTTCTTGACCCGGTGGCTCATCTCTCTGAGCAGCAGATTCTGCTGCTGTTGCGCACGCCTGCGTTCGGAAATGTCTCGGGCAATCTTCGACGCGCCGATGATCCTGCCCTCCGCATTCCTGACAGGCGACACCGAGAGCGAGATTTCGACGTGGCTTCCGTCCTTGCGTTGACGAACGGTCTCATAGTGGTCGATACGCTCGCCACGGCGGATGCGCGTGAGAATCTCTTGCTCCTCGTCATGGCGCTCCGTTGGGATCACGATCATGATCGGCCGGCCAATCACCTCCTCTGCGGCATATCCGAAAAGCCGCTCTGCGCCTTGGTTCCAGCTGGTGATGATGCCGTTGAGATCCTTGCCGACGATCGCGTCGTTCGAGGATTCGACAATCAATGCGAAGTATTGTGAGAGCTCCTCGCCGTGCTTGCGTTCGGTGATATCCACCAGCGTGTTGACGGCGCCGGTCACCGCACCCGTCTCGTCCCATATAGGTGTCGGGTATGCGAGGAACGGGACACGCGTGCCGTCGGGGCGCTCGGCGATGGCCTCCGCGCCTCGGATCGCTCGTCCCTCCTTTAGCGCCACGGCCATGGGGCATTCATCGTGCGACATCGGCCTGCCGTCCGGCCAATAAAGGCGCCAGGACCCGCACCACGCGTCCCTACCAGGTTCAGGGTGACGCCCCCAGAGATCGACAGCAGCCTGGTTGTAGAACTTGATCCTCCCCGCCGCGTCGGTCGTGTAGACGGCGACAGGGAGCGCGTCGAGCAGCGTCTGGGAGTGCCGTTCGTTGTCCCGCAACGCTGCCTGGAGGCGCCGGCGCTCGGTGACGTCGCGAAAACAAACGACGACACCAACGACAGCCCCGGCCCCGTCCCTGAGCGCATCGGCATTCACCCGGGCTACAATGCATGAGCCATCCGGCCGCTCGATCACAATCTCCTGATCGCGGACAGGCGTTCCTGTAGCCACGACACCGCTCACCAGGCATCCGGCCGACCCGATCGCACCATCGTCTGGACGGCGCAGGCCGTAGGTGCCCCAGACTCGTTCTACCAGCTCGCCAGGCCGTGGGGCTCGGCCCCAGAGCTCGGCAGCGCTCCGGTTATAGCGAAGGATCACCCCGCCCCGGTCGCAAATGCAAACGCCGAGCGGCAGCAAATCCAAGACAAGATTCGGTTGATTCAAGACATATTCATTGCGCAGGCTTGGGGCCGACTGCGCGGCGTCGGTCGCTCGAACGAGATTGCTCATAAGCTCCCCCGGCATTGAAGGTCCACCGAGTCACGGGACCTCAACCTGGCACAGAGCACAGTTCGCCAATTCCTTTGGCGCCTGCATCATTATCAAAGTCTATCTAGTATACGTATCTTTAGCAACCTTAATGGCAGAGGTACAATCGAAATTGAAACGGATTTGGCGCGGATTCTTATTGCATTCCATAAGTAATCACGCAGTTGCGAGGAGAAGTTGGTGGAACTCAAAGCTCATCCCAGAGGGGGATCGCGCTTGCAGCCCGCTTCAGTCAGCCCCAGCAAGACAGCGAAACATTGCCGTGAGGCGTGCGAGAGGAACGCGATAGCACAGCAACGCCGGCTTGCGAGGACTTGGAGGAGGCGGCGGTCCGGCTGGCTCTGACGAACGGGCGGACCCAGCCGGATGTTGCTGGGGACCTCGGTGTCGGGCTGTCGACGCTGGGTCGGTGGATCAGCCGGAGCCGGGACCGGCAGGCCGTGGCCTCTGGAGGGCAGGCGGAGGCGGACATGGCAGCCGGGTTGAAGCGGCTGCGGCGGGAGAACGAAATCCTCCGTCAGGAGGCGGCACCCTGATCTCAATGTCCGGCAAGGGGAGCACCTATGACAATTTTATGGTCGAGACGTTCTCCAGGACCCTGAAAGCCAAGCTCGTCTGGCGCACCGTCTTCGACACCCGCCTCAAAACGAACCAGGCCATCGCCTGCCACCTCGGCGGCCTCTACACCCGTCAGGCAACATTCCGCCCTCGATTTCACAAGCCCGGCCCGGTTCGAGAGACTGGTCACCTACCGAACCAATGCCTCCCTGCAAAAGCGAAGCAAGCCCAGTACGACGCCGCCACGTTCCGTGAGCGGTATGCAGGCGCCGACGCCCTCGCAAAAGGCGATGAGAGCGTCGCCGGCAATCGCAATGTATGGACCGCCCGCTGACCGGAGCACGACGAACCGGTCACACTTGAGGATGCGCCGCTGGCGCCGCGATTCGCCGGCTCAACATCCACCGTGAAGCGGTCAGGAAGTGAGCCGGCCGCACTCCATGGTTCGGCAGATGCAACGGCCATCCGGCGGCAACTGGCGCCACACCATGTGGCCAAGATCAGGCTCGCATAGCGCACAATCAAACCCGGATCCGGGACTAATGTCCGTTCGCGGGCTCCGCTTGTGGGCCGCAACAGCAGGCCCCGCCGAAGCGGGACTCGTTTCCATCTAACTGATTGAAATTACTGGCGCGCCCGGAAGGACTCGAACCTCCAACCCCCAGATTCGTAGTCTGGTGCTCTATCCAATTGAGCTACGGGCGCAACCGAGTGCCGCGATGTAACCGAACCGCCGCACGGGAGCAAGAGCAGATATCAGCCAGCAAGCTTGTCCAGTTCGCGCAGCACGGCTTCGCCCATCACATGGGTCCCCACCTTGGCACAGCCGGGCGCCATCACATCGGCGGTACGCAGGCCGCTCGCCAGCACATTCGTGCAGGCCCGCTCGATCATCTCCGCGTCCTCCTGCATGTCGAACGAGTACCGCAGCAGCATGGCGAAGCTCAGCATCTGCGCCAGCGGATTGGCGATGCCCTTGCCGGCGATGTCCGGCGCGCTGCCATGGATCGGCTCGTACAGCGCATGCCGGCGGCCCGACGAATCGGGCGCGCCCAGCGTCGCCGACGGCAGCATGCCCAGCGACCCCGTCAGCATGGATGCCAGGTCCGACAGCAGGTCGCCGAACAGATTGGTGGTCACGATCACGTCGAACTGGCGCGGGTTGCGCACCAGCTGCATCGCGCAGTTGTCAGCATACATGTGCGACAGCTCGATATCGGGATATTCCCGCTGCTGCAGGGCGGTCACGGTCTGCCGCCACAGCAGCCCGCTTTCCATCACGTTCGCCTTCTCCACGCTGCACACGCGGCTCTGGCGCTTGCGCGCAAGGTCGAACGCCACCCGCGCCACGCGCTCGATCTCGGGCGTGCTGTAGACCTCGGTGTTGAAGCCGCGCTTGCTGCCGTCCGCCAGCGTCTCCACGCCGCGCGGCTCGCCGAAATAGATTCCCCCCGTGCTCTCGCGCACGATCATCAGGTCCAGGCCCTTGACGATCTCCGGCTTCAGCGTGCTCGCGTTCAACAGCGGATCCAGCACGATCGCCGGACGCAGATTGGCGAACAGGCCAAGTTCGCGGCGCAACGTCAGGATCGCGAGCTCGGGGCGCATATCAAACCCGAGCGTCTCCCATTTCGGCCCGCCCACCGAACCGAACAGCACGGCGTCGGCTTCCTTCGCCCGCGCCACCGTGTCCGGCGTGATCGGCGCGCCCCGCGCATCGATGCTGGCCCCGCCCACCAGATCCTCGACCAGGTCGAAACTCACCCGGCGCTTGCGGTCCATCCAGTCGATGACGCGCACGACCTCACGCATCACCTCGGGTCCGATGCCGTCACCCGGCAGGACCAGCAGTTTCTTGTTGGCGGCCATTCTACTTCCCGTGGTCAGGCGACAGTGATGCCGGGCAGCCAGGATTTCTCCTCACGCTGCCTGCTCTCATAGGTATCGATCTTCGGCGCGTATTGCAGCGTCTGGCCGATGTCGTCCAGGCCGTTCAGCAGCAGGTGCTTGCGGAACGGGTCGATCTCGAAGTGGATCTCCTCCCCGTTCGGCCGCACCACCACCTGGCGCTCCAGATCGACGGTGACCCGCGCATTGCCGCCAAGTCTCGCGTCTTCCATCAACTGATCGCACACCGCGCGCGGCAGGCGCACCGGCAGGATACCGTTCTTGAAGCAGTTGTTGTGGAAGATGTCGGCGAAGTCCGGTGCGATCACGCAGCGAATGCCGAAATCCAGCAACGCCCACGGCGCATGCTCGCGCGACGAGCCGCAGCCGAAATTCTCGTGCGCAATGAGCACCTGCGCCTTGCGGTACGGCTCGGTGTTGAGCACGAACTCCGGCCGCTCCCGCCCCTCGGAGTCATAGCGCAGCGTGTCGAACAGATGCACGCCCAGCCCGGTGCGCTTGATCGTCTTGAGGAAGCGCGCCGGAATGATCTTGTCGGTATCGACATTGGCGATCGGCAGCGGCGCCGCCACCGCGGTCAGTGTGGTGAACTTGTCCATCGTGCCCTCACGCCATGTCGCGAACGTCGGTCAGCCGCCCGGTCACGGCGGCGGCGGCGGCCATCGCCGGTGACAGCAGATGCGTCCGCCCGCCCGGCCCCTGCCGCCCTTCGAAATTGCGGTTCGACGTGCTGGCGCAGCGCTGGCCCGGCGTCAGCTTGTCCGGGTTCATGCCCAGGCACATCGAGCAGCCAGGCTCCCGCCACTCGAAGCCCGCCTCCAGGAAAACCTTGTCCAGGCCTTCGGCTTCGGCCAGTTGCTTGACGATGCCCGAGCCCGGCACCACCATGGCGCGCACGCCGTCAGCCACCTTGCGCCCGCGCGTCACCGCCGCGGCCATGCGGAGGTCTTCGATCCGCCCGTTGGTGCAACTGCCGATGAACACCACATCGACCGGCACCCCCGCGAGCTTCTGCCCCGCCGTCAGGTCCATATACTCCAGCATGCGCTGCATCTGCGCACGCTTGGCCTCGTCCGGCTCGGCCGCCGGATCCGGCACCACGCCGGTCACCGGCACCACCGCTTCCGGATTGGTGCCCCAGGTCACCATCGGCGCGATGTCCGCCGCGTTCAGCACCACCGTCTTGTCGTACTGTGCCCCGGCGTCGGACGGCAGCGTGGCCCAATAGGCGATCGCCCGCTCCAGCGCCTCGCCCTTGGGCGCATAGGGCTTGCCGCGGACATAGTCGAACGTGGTCTGATCGGGCGCGATCATGCCCGCCCGCGCACCGGCCTCGATGCTCATGTTGCACACGCTCATGCGCCCGGCCATGTCCAGCGCCCGGATCGCCTCGCCGGCATACTCGATCACATGGCCGGTGCCGCCGGCGGTGCCGATCTTGCCGATGATCGCCAGCACGATGTCCTTCGCCGAGCAGCCGAACGGCAGCGTCCCGTCCACCCGCACCAGCATGTTCTTCGCCGGCTTCTGCAGCAGCGTCTGCGTGGCGAGCACATGCTCCACCTCGCTGGTGCCGATGCCGAACGCCAGCGAGCCCAGCGCGCCATGCGTCGAGGTGTGGCTGTCGCCGCACACGATCGTCATGCCCGGCAGGCTGATGCCCTGCTCCGGCCCGACGATGTGCACGATGCCCTGGCGCGCATCCAGCACCGGGAAATACGGCACACCGAACGCGGCGACGTTGCGCTCCAGCGTCTCGACCTGGATGCGGCTCTCTTCCTCGGCGATGCCCAGGCGCCGGTCCGACGTGGGGATGTTGTGATCGACGACCGCGATGGTGGCGTCGGGCCGGCGCACCTTGCGGCCGGCCAGCCGAAGCCCCTCGAAGGCCTGCGGGCTCGTCACCTCGTGCACGAGGTGACGGTCGATGTACAGAACGCAGGTCCCGTCCGGAAGCTGCTCGACCACGTGTGCGTCCCACACCTTGTCGAACAGCGTTCTCGGTTTCGTTTCGGTCATCGTTTCCCCCTTCGGCCGCCGGTTATTCGGCGGCGGCGGTCTCGGTGGTGGTCGTGGTGGTTTCGCGGGCGCGCTCGGCGATGCGCGCGGACTTGCCGCGGCGGCCACGCAGGTAATACAGCTTGGCGCGGCGCACGTCGCCGCGGCGGACCACCGCGATCTCGGCGATGGTTGGCGCATACAGCGCGAACACGCGCTCCACACCCTCGCCATAGCTGATCTTGCGCACGGTGAAGTTGCTGTTCAACCCCTTGTTCGAGCGGGCGATGCACACGCCCTCGAAGTTCTGCACACGGCTACGCTCACCCTCGACCACCTTTACGGCCACCCGCAGCGTGTCGCCGGGGCGAAACTCCGGCACGGCGCGCTCGGCGGTAAGGCGGGAAATCTGCTCCGCCTCGTATTGCTGGATGATGTTCATCGTTGTGGTCCTTTCGTCCTGATCGATCTAAGGCGCGGCCGGGACGGTGGCAACCGCCCCGCCGCGCACGTCTGATTGGCGCAATTCCGGTCCATGGCCGGCCCACAGGTCGGGCCGGCGTTCCCGGGTGATCCGCTCCGCTTCCGCCCGCCGCCAGGCCGCGATGGCGGCGTGGTTGCCGGACAGCAGCACGTCCGGCACGCGCCGTCCCTGCCATTCCGCCGGACGGGTGTAATGCGGGTATTCCAGCAGCCCGGCCGAGAAGCTCTCCTCGTCCGCGCTCTCGGCCGCGCCCATCACCCCAGGCAGCAGCCGCACACAGGCATCCAGCAGCACCATCGCCGCCGGCTCGCCGCCGGACAGCACATAGTCGCCGATGCTGATCTCCTCCAGTCCGCGCGCCTCGATCACGCGCTGGTCCACGCCCTCGTAGCGGCCGCAAAGCAGCACCACGCCGGGGCCCTCGGCCAGCCGGCGCACCGTGGCCTGCGTCAGCTTGCGGCCACGCGGCGTCAGGAACACGGCCGGACGGTCGTCCGCGCATTCGGCCAGGGCGGCATCGACGATGTCGGGCCGCATCACCATCCCGGCGCCACCGCCGAACGGCGTGTCGTCCACCGTGCGGTGCCGGTCGGCGGCCTGCGCACGGATGTCGCGCGCCGCCAGCGACCAGATCCCGCGCTCCAGCGCCCGCCCAGCCAGCGACTGGCCCAGTGGTCCCGGAAACATCTCGGGGAACAGCGTCAGCACGGTGGCGCGCCAGCTCATCGCACCGCCTCCGCGGACGCCTCGGCGGGCGCCGGCACCACGACCTCCTCGGGCGGCACCACCGTGATCCGGCCGGCCGCGATGTCCACCACCGGCACGCACGCCCGGGTGAACGGCACGATCAGCCGGCCGATCTCCAGGCTGGCGCCGGCGCCATAGTCATGCACCGCCTCCACCCGCCCGAGCGCAGTCCCGTCCGGCCCCACCGCGTCCAGCCCCACCAGGTCGGCGAGGTAGAACTCCTCCTCCTCCGGCGGCGGCAGGCGGTCGCGGTCGACATACAGGCGCGTGTTCACCAGCCGCTCGGCGGCGCCGCGGTCATTGACCGGCACCGGCTTGCCGTCGACCAGCTCGCTGAGGCGGGCGACCCCTTCGCCTTGCCAGCGCAGGGTGAAGCGGCGGCCGCGTTCGTCGAAGAACGGGCCGTACGCCGGCAGGTCCGCGGGGTCGGCCGTGTAGCTGTGCACATGCACCAGCCCACGCACCCCGTGCGGCCGTCCGATCACCCCCATCTGGATGCGCCTGTCAGCCAAGGGTCATCCGCTCCCGGTTTCAGCCGCCTGCGGCGGCCTTGGCGCGCTCCTGCGCCTTCTTCTTCGGCGCGGACTGCACGGGCTGCTCGTTGTAGGCCGGCATCGGCGCCAGGCCGGCATGGCCCAGGAAACGCGCCACGCGGTCGGTCGGCACCGCGCCCTGGCTCACCCAGTGCATGATGCGCTCGCCCTGCAGGCGGATGCGGTCCGCATGCTCCTGCGGCAGCATCGGGTTGTAGCTGCCCAGCTTCTCGATGAAGCGGCCGTCGCGCGGGCTGCGGCTGTCGGCCACCACGATGTGGTAGTACGGGCGCTTCTTGGCCCCGGCGCGGGAAAGTCGGATCTTGAGACCCATCGGTCAGTCACTCCGTCAGTTGGTCGTTTCAGAAAATCAACAGCGTCAGAAAGGCCGCCGGCCTCCCGGCATCAACGCGGACAGGCCATGCCGCATTAGGCCCTTCTGCCCGAGCTTGTTCATCCGCTTCATCATCCCGGACATGTCGTCGAACTGCTTCAACAGCCGGTTCACGTCCTGCACCGTGGTGCCGGACCCGGCGGCGATGCGCTTCTTGCGGCTCGCCTTGATGATATCGGGCGTCCGCCGCTCCTTCGCCGTCATCGACGAGATGATCGCCGCCTGCCGCCTCAGCATCTTCTGATCGAGGTTCGCATCCCCGATCTGCTGCTGCAGCTTCGCCGCCCCCGGCAGCATGCCCAGGATCGAGGAGAGGCTGCCCATCTTGGTGATCTGCTTGAGCTGGGCCGCGAAATCCTCGAGGTCGAAGGTCCCCTTCGCCATCTTCCGGGCGAGCTTCTCCGCCTCCGCCTGGTCGATGGTCTCGGCGGCGCGCTCCACCAGCCCGACCACGTCGCCCATGCCCAGGATGCGGCCGGCGACGCGCTCGGGATGGAAATCCTCCAGCGCATCCAGCTTCTCGCCCGAGCCGGTCAGCTTGATCGGCGCGCCTGTGACCGCACGCATCGACAGCGCGGCGCCACCGCGGGCATCGCCGTCCATGCGGGTCATGACGATGCCGGTAACGCCCACGGCGTCGTTGAACGCCTTGGCCGTGTTCACCGCGTCCTGGCCGGTCATGGCATCGACCACCAGCAGCGTCTCGGCGGGGTTGGTGGCGAAGCGGATCTGCTTCACCTCCTCCATCAACGCCGCGTCGATGGACAGGCGGCCGGCGGTGTCGAGGATGACCACATCGTAGACCTCGCGCCGCGCCGTCTCCATGGCGCGGGCCGCAATCTGCAGCGGCGTCTGGCCCGCCACGATCGGCAGGCTGCCCACGCCGGCACGCTCGGCGAGCTGTTGCAACTGCAACTGCGCGGCCGGGCGCTGCGTGTCCAGGCTGGCCAGCAGCACCTTCCGGCGCAGCCGCTGCGACAGCCGCAGCGCGATCTTGCCGGAGGTCGTGGTCTTGCCGGAGCCCTGCAGGCCCACCATCAGGATGGGAATCGGAGCCGGCGCGTTGAGGTTGAGCCCGACCGCCCCGGCGCCGCCCAGCGCCTCGACCATCACGTCGTTGACGATCTTGACGACCTGCTGGCCCGGCGACACGGAGTCCAGCACTTCCTGGCCGACCGCGCGCTCGCGCACCTTGGCGATGAAGTCCTTCACCACCGGCAGGGCGACGTCGGCATCCAGCAGCGCCAGGCGCACCTCGCGCAGCGCCTCCATCACGTCGGTCTCGTTCAGCGCGCCACGCCGGCGCAGCCGCTCGAACACCCCCGTCAACTTGCCGGATAACGCCTCGAACACCTCGATACCACCTCAATAGCCGACGCGCCGCTGCGCGAACCCTCGCGGAGCGGCGGACAAGGCGCGGCTTATGAGCGCCCCTGCGCCCGGAGTCAAGAAACGGTCGCGGGCATGACGCAATTCACATCGGCAGGGTGATCTACATCACACCCGGCGCCTGCTGCCACTGGTACGTCCGTATGCATCCGATCGCCATGAACCGGCCGGTCGGCACGAGGCGCGGATGGCGAAAGACGACACGGACGAACGCAACGCCTGCGATTTCTGCAAGCAAGGAAAGGTGGTCTGCCGGCGCGAAGAGTTGCGCTTCCGCCGCACCACCGACCGGGGCGTGATCCACTGCCGGGTCACGATCCCCGTCAAGAAATGCGAAAGCTGCGGCTTCACCCATCTCGATGCGGCGGCCGACACGCTGATCGAGGACGCGGCGCGGCGCGCCTATGAGCAACTGCGGCCGGAATAAAGCCGCACGCATCCCACCGCCCTTCCACCCGCGCCTCAGCCATCCGGCGCCCCTTCGCGCCAGGGCGTCAGGCGATGGCCGCCCTCCTCCGCGTCGCGTCGATGCTCCACGGCCCGGGCCCCGCAAAGACCAGATAGAGGAAAACGAAGCAGTAGAGCGACTCCAGCTCCCCGCCATTGGTCAGCGGGAAGAAGCCGCGCTGCGGCCGGAGCATGAAGTAGGCAACCGCCATTTCACCGGACATGATGAACGCCGCCTGGCGCGTATACAGCCCAGCCAGCAGCAGCAGGCTGCCCACGATCTCGATCGCCCCCGCCAGCCCGGCCAGCGAGAACATCGTGAAATTCGGCGGCGAATTTGCGGGAAAGCCAAAATACTTCATCAGGCCGTGCTGCAGAAACAGCAACGCGACGAAAATCCGCAGAACACTCAACATCCGCGGCGACCACGTCGCCCAGACTGCTTCGTTTGCAAACATTCCTGCTCCCCCCGGCGCGTGGCGTGGTCGCCCGCCCGAGGAGAAGCTTAACGTCCGTCGCGGGGGTTCCGCAACGATCGGAGCGGCCAGGCGTCGGCACTTTCCGGCGCGCCGGCGAGCGGGGAACCTCCCCGCCCACGGGCGGGTTTCCCCGCCCAACCGCGCATCAACGCGGCGTCAGCACCATCACCATCTGGCGGTTTTCCATCCGCGGCATCTGCTCGACCTTGGTCTGAGCGTCCATGTCGGCGCGGATACGCTCCAGCACCTTGATGCCGATGTCCTGGTGCGCCATTTCGCGCCCCCGGAAGCGCAGGGTCACCTTCACCTTGTCGCCTTCCTCGATGAACGTCTTCATGGCGCGCAGCTTGACCTGATAGTCGTTCTCATCGATATTCGGGCGGACCTTGATCTCTTTGATCTCGATGACTTTTTGCTTCTTCTTGGCTTCGTTGCGCTTCTTCTGCTGTTCATACTTGAACTTGCCGAAGTCAAGAATCTTGACGACCGGCGGATCGGCGTTCGGGCTGATCTCCAGCAGATCGAGGCCGACGGCGTAGGCACGCTGAATCGCCTCGCGGGCGCTCATCACGCCTTGCATCTCGCCGTCCTGGTCGATCAGTCGCACCTGGGGAACGCGGATCTCCTCGTTCACGCGCGGCCCGTCACGGGTCGGGGGAGCGGGCATGGGTCCTCTGGCTATTGTGGTCTCCTGTGTCTGTTGCGGGATCGTCGTCTGTTGCGGGATCGTCGCCCGGGAAATGGGCGATACGGTTAAGTTTCGCTCACTTCCCGGGCTTGTTTCAAGCGGCCTCGCCCAGCAGTGACCGGGCCTTCTTGAGATCGGGTGGCACCGCCTCGTCCGCAAGCCGGGCCACGGCTTCGTCAAGCGATACCACGTCCTGCGCATCGCCCCCCAGGCGGCGCAAGGCCACCGTGCGGCTCTCCGCCTCCTTGCGGCCGACCACGGCGATGACCGGCACGTGCTGCAGGCTGTGCTCGCGCACCTTGGCGTTGATCTTCTCGCGGCCCAGGTCGAGCTTCACCGACAGCCCGGCCGCCTCGAACGCGGCCGCCACTTCGCGCGCATAGTCGTCGGCATCGGAGACAATCGTGGCCACCGCCACCTGCACCGGTGCCAGCCACAGCGGGAAGCGGCCGGCATATTGCTCGATCAGAATGCCCAGAAACCGCTCGAAGCTGCCAAGAATGGCACGATGCAGCATCACCGGGCGGCGCCGGCTGCCGTCCTCGGCCACGTATTCCGCGCCCAGCCGCTCCGGCATCACGAAATCAACCTGCAGCGTGCCGCACTGCCAGTCGCGCCCGATCGCGTCGCGCAGCACGAATTCCAGCTTGGGGCCATAGAACGCGCCCTCGCCGGGATTGAGCTCATACGCCACCCCGGCGGTGGCGCAGGCTTCCTTCAGCGCCCCTTCCGCCCGGTCCCAGGTCGCGTCGCTGCCGGCACGAGTCTCCGGCCGGTCGCTGAACTTCACGCGGAACTCGGGGAAGCCGAAATCGGCGTAGATCGACCCCAGCAGCTCCACGAACCGCACCGTCTCGTCGGCGATCTGCGACTCCGTGCAGAAGATATGCGCGTCGTCCTGGGTGAAGGCGCGCACCCGCATGATCCCGTGCAGCGCGCCGCTTGGCTCGTAGCGGTGGCAGGACCCGAACTCCGCCAGCCGCAGCGGCAGCTCGCGATACGACCGCAGGGTGTGGCGGAAGATCAGCACGTGGCACGGGCAGTTCATCGGCTTCAGCGCCAGCGTCTTGTCCTCGTCCTCGACCGAGGCGATGAACATGTGCTCGCGGAACTTCTCCCAATGGCCGGACGCTTCCCACAGCGTACGGTCCAGCAACTGCGGCGTCCGCACTTCCTGATAGCCGGCGCCATCCAGGCGGCGGCGCATGTAGTCCTCGGCCCGGCGGTACAGCTTCCAGCCCTTCGGGTGCCAGAACACGCTGCCCACCGCTTCCTCCTGCTGGTGGAACAGCCCCATGTCCTTGCCGATACGCCGGTGGTCGCGCCGCTCTGCTTCCTCCAGCTGCTTCAGATAGGCATCCAGCTCCTTCTGGTCGCGCCAGGCGGTGCCGTAGATGCGCGAGAGCATGGCGTTGCGGTGATCGCCCCGCCAATAGGCGCCCGCCACCTTCATCAGCTTGAACGCGCTGCCGATATCGCCAGCGTTGCGCATATGCGGGCCGCGGCACAGGTCGATCCAGTCGCCCTGCTTGTACAGCGTGATCACTTCGCTGCGCGGCAGGTCCTGGATCAGCTGCGCCTTGTATTTCTCGCCCTTGCGCTCGAAGAAGGCGATCGCCTCATCGCGGTCCCACACCTGCCGCTCGAACGGCGCGCCGCGGGCCACGATCTCGCGCATCTTCGCCTCGATGGCGGGGAAATCCTCCGGCGTGAACGGCTCGTTGCGGGCGAAGTCGTAATAGAACCCGTTCTCGATCGCCGGACCGATGGTCACCTGCGTGCCCGGGAACAGCTCCTGCACCGCCTCGGCCAGCACATGGGCACTGTCGTGGCGGATCATTTGCAGCGCGTCTTCGTCGCGGCGGGTGACGAACACCACCGTCGCGTCCCGGTCGATCACCGTGGACAGGTCCACCAGTTGGCCGTCGATCTTCATGGCCAGGGCGGCGCGCGCCAGGCCCGGGCCGATCGCGGCCGCGACCTCGGTGCCCGTCACCGGCCCGTCGAAACGGCGCTCGGATCCGTCGGGCAGGGTGATGGCCGGCATGGGCATGGTCTCCAGGTGGAACAGGGCCGGTTTCTATGGCCTTACGCAAGCGCCTCCGCAACCCTTTCCACTGGCAGATCGGACAGGTCGGCAACGCGTAGCAGCGTCGGCCATGCCCCGTCCGGCCCCCGCGGCGCCGTCAACGCCGGGTCGCTGTCGGCCGAGAACAGCACCACGCAGGCGCAGCCCGACGCCGCCGCCAGATGCATCGGCCCGGTATCGTTGCCCACGGCCAGCGCCGCATTCCGCGCCAGTCCATGGATATCCGCGATCGCCGTCCGGCCGGTCAGGTCCACGGCCTGCGGGCAGACCGCCCGGATCGCCGCCGCCAGCGACGCCTCCGCCGCGGCCCCAACCACCACCGGCGTCACCCCCCGCGCCACCAGAACCTCGGCAAGCGCCCCGTAGCGTTCGGCCGGCCAGCGCTTGCGCGGCCGGTGCGGCGCCGCCCCCGGCACCAACAGTGCATACGGCCGCGCCAGCTCCGGCGCCTTGCCCCCCAGCCAGGCCAGATCCGGCGCGGGAAACGCCGTGACCCCGGCCATCGCCAGCTGCTCGCGCTGCCGCTCCAGCGTGTGCATCCCATCGCGCAGCGGATTGGCATGCGGATGCGAGCACCCCGGCGCGATGCCCGACCACCCCGGCCGCCCGGCAAGGCGGAAATAGTTCGACGACCGGGCCGACGTTTGCAGGTCATAGACGAAATCGAACCCGCGCAACTGCCGCCGCAGCCGCAGCACGCCCGGCAGGTTCCACCACTGCGGCCGCGCATCCACCTCCACCCGATCGAACCACGGCGCCCGTCCCGCCAGCCCGGCGAAAGGCGCCGTCGTCAGCAGCGTGATCTCCGCCTCCGGATGCTGCGCCCGGATCGCCGCGAACGGCCCGAACGACAGCACGAAATCACCGAGGGCGCCGAGGCGGATCACCAGGATCCGCTTCACCCCAGCACCTCGCGATACACGTCGATGGTCGCCGCCTGCATCGCCTGCACCGTGTAATGCGCCTGCACCGCCGCCCGCGCCCGCCGCCCCAGCGCCGCCCGCTCCGCCGCCGGCATCGCCAGCGCCTGGTCCAGCACCACCGCCAGCGCCGCCGGATCGCCAGGCGCCGCCCGCCACCCGGTCACGCCGTGCTCGATCGTCTCCACCGCGCCGCCATGGTCGGTGCCCACCACCGGCCGGGCCATCGCCTGCGCCTCGATCACCACCCGCCCGAACCCCTCCGGCTCGGTCGAGGCATTGACCACCACGTCGGACAGCATCATCGCCGCCGGCATGTCGTCGCAATGCCCCACCAGCCGCACGCGCGCGCCCACGCCCAGCCGCTCCGCCAGCGCCACCAGCTCGGCAGCATACCGGTGCCGCCCCTGATCGGCCCCTACCAGCACCGCGCACACGTCCCGGTTTGCCATCCGCGCCAGCGCCTCGATCAGCACCGCCTGGCCCTTCCAACGCGTCAGCCGCCCCGGCAGCACCACCGTCGGCTGCCCGTCCGGCACCCGCCAGCTCCGCGCCAGCCGCAGGATCCGCTCGCTGCCCACCGTCTGCGGATCGAACATCGCGGGATCGACCCCGCGATGGATCACCCGGATGCGGCCGGGATCCACGCCATGCCGCGCCTGGATCACGCCGGCGATGAAATGGCTGATCGCGATCACCCGCTCGCCCTTCGCCATCACCGCGTTGTAGCGCCGCTTCAGCGGGAACCCCTCGCCATACGGCGCGTGATAGGTGGTCACGAAATGCACCCCGGCCCGCCGCGCCGCCAGCCACGCCGACCACGCCGGCGCCCGCGACCGCGCATGCACGATGTCCACCCGCTCGCGCCGGATCAGCGCCTCCAGCAACGCCGCGTTGCGCCAGATGCGCCACGGATTCTTGCTGTCCAGCGGCAGGACGACATTCCGCCCCCCCGCCCGTTCCACTGACGCCGCAAGGCGCCCGCCCGCGCTCGCCACCAGCGGCCGCCCGCCGGCGATGGCGATGGCCGAGGCCATCTCCACCGTCCCGCGCTCCACCCCGCCCCCGCCAAGGGCCGGCAGCACCTGCAGCACCACCGGATAGGGTCCTGGCGGATGGACATCGGCTGGGGATTCGCTCATTCGCCGCGCTATATCACGCAACCGACGGATTGAAAGGACACGGCATGGAACGAACCGGCACGCTCGACCGGGGTGACGGCGTGCAACTCGCCTGGGCGCACCTGCCTGGGCGTTCCCCCACCGTGGTGTTCCTGCCCGGCTTCAACAGCGACATGACCGGCACCAAGGCCACCGAGCTCGCCGCCCTCTGCGCCGCCACCGGGCAAGCCATGCTGCGCTTCGACTATTCCGGCCACGGCGCCAGCGGCGGCGCCTTCACCGACGGCACCATCGGCCGCTGGGCCCAGGACGCGCTGGCGGTCATCGACCGCGTCGCCGACGGCCCCCTGCTACTGGTCGGCTCCTCCATGGGCGGCTGGATCGCCCTGCTCGCCGCCCTCGCCCGCCCCGGCAGCGTCACCGGCCTGGTCGGCATCGCGGCCGCCCCCGACTTCACCGAGCGGCTGATGTGGCAGGCCATGAGCCCCACCGAGCAGGACACCCTGACCCGGCAAGGCCGCCTCGAAATCCCCAGCGAATACGGCGATCCCTACACCATCACCATGGGCCTGATCGAAGACGGCCGCCGCCACCTGATGCTGGGCGCACCGATCCCCCTCACCTGCCCCGTGCGCCTCCTGCACGGCCAGCTCGACGCCGACGTCCCCTGGGAACAGGCGCTGACCCTCGCCGCGCAGCTCACCGCCACCGACGTGCAGGTCACCCTGATCAAGGACGGCGACCACCGCCTGTCCCGCCCGCAAGACCTCGCCCTGCTACGCCGGACGGTCGCCACGCTGCTCGGCCAGGATGGCGCGTAGCCCCTCGCGATACGACGGATAGCGCCAGCGCAGGTCCAGCATCTGCTGGGTCCGCGCGCTGGAAACCTTGCGGTTCTCCATCCAGAAGCTGCGCGCCATCTCGCTCATCCCCGCTTGCGCCTGCGCGAACGGCACCGCCGGCGGCGGCGCCATGCCCAGCAGCCGCGCCGCCTCCGTCACCACCGCCACGGTCTCGGCCGGCACGTCGTCGGCCAGATGCAGCACCCGCACCCCCGCCGGCCGATCCTGGCGCATCGCCGCCAGCACCGCCGCCGCGATGTCGTCGCGATGGATGCGGCCGAACGCATGCCCCGGCTTCACCACCATCCGCACCCGCCCCGCCCGCAGATCGTCCAGCGCCGACCGCCCGGGCCCGTAGATCCCGGCCACCCGGAACAGATCCACCGCGACCCGGCCGGCCAGCGCCGCCCAGCCCTGCTCCGCCGCCACCCGCCGGCGCGACCGCTCGGAGCCCGGCGCCACCGGCGTCGCCTCGTCCACCCAGCCGCCGCCACGGTCGCCATACACACCCGTCGTCGACAGATACCCGGCCCAATGCAGCGCCGGCGCCGCCCGCAACGCCGCGCCATGCACCGCCAGCACCGGATCGCCCCCGCCCTCCGGCGGCACCGTGGCCAGCACATGCGTCGCCTGCGGCAACACCGCGCCTGCCGCGGCGAAATCCACGACGCCCACCCCCTCCGGGGCCCCGTCCCATCCCCGCCTGCGGCTGGTCACGGTCACCGCGAACCCCGCCGCCGCGGCGGCCCGCGCCACCGCGGCCCCCGTGTAGCCGCAGCCGAAAACAATCAAGTGATGCCGCACCATGCCTCGGCCCGTCCTCCAGGTTTGCCGCGCCCGCCAGGGCCAGATTACACTGCCGCCATCATGAACACGCACGCCGCGATGATCGGTGGCGCCGGATTGCTGCTCCTGGCGGCAGCCGGCGGAACCAGCTGGTATGCCCTCCCCGGCCGCCATGCCGCGCTGGAGGCCGACCCGACCGAGGCGCTCCCGATCCCGCCGGTCCCCCCGCGCATCGCCCAGGGCCCGGACTACGAGCAGTGCCTGGCCATGCTCGCCACCGACCCCGTCGGCGCCGCCAGCTTCGCCGACACCTGGGAAAGGCAAGGCGGCGGCGACGGCGCCACGCACTGCCAGGCGCTGTCGAACATCGCCCTGGGCAATCCCGCCAAAGGCGCCGGCATGCTGCAGGAGCTCGCCGGCAGCAGCCACGACGCCGACGCCGCCCGCGCCACCATCTACGCCCAGGCCACCCAGGCCTGGCTGATGGCCGGAGACGCGACCCACGCCCTCGCCTCCGCCGCCCTCGCCCTGGCCTTGTCACCGGACGATGTCGACCTGCTGATCGACCACGCCGTCACCGCCGGCAACCTCGAACGCTACCACGACGCCATCGACGACCTGACCCACGCGCTCGACGTCGATCCCCGCCGCATCGACGCCCTCACCGCCCGCGCAACGGCCTGGCGCCATCTCGGCAAACTCGACCAGGCCCAGAACGACATCGACCACGCCATCGCGATCGACCCCGACAACCCCGAAGCCCTGCTGGAACGCGGCATCCTCCGCCAACGCCACAACGACCGCGCCGGCGCGCGCACCGACTGGACCCGCGCGATCGACCTCGCCCCCGACTCCGCCACCGCCGACCTTGCCGAGCAGAATATCGCCCTGCTCGATGCGGGGCCGGACCGGCGGTAGGGAAGGCAAGGCCAGGGGCGCTGCCCCTGGACCCCGCTAAGGGCGGAGCCCTTAGAACCCGCTACTTTGCAGTGGTGTTGAGCAGAGGGGGCCTACGGAGCGGTTCGCAACCGCACGGTCGGCCCCCTCTGCTCAACACCACTTAAGTCCTGGGATCCAAGGGGCTTCTGCCCCTTGGCGGGTCCAGGGCAGCGCCCTGGCCTTGCCTTCCTTCCCGCTAGAAGTCCAGATCCGCATAGTGCTCGGGCGGGATCATGCCCGGCACGCGGTCGGCCAGCAGGGGGCGGAAGCTGGGGCGGGATTTCATGCGGGCGTACCATTCGCGTGCGGACGGGCTGATTTTCCAGTCCACGTCGCCGGTGAAGTCCAGCACGGACAGGTGTGCGGCGGCCGCGAAGTCGGCCAGCGAGATGGTGCTGCCGGCCAGCCATTTCCGGGTTTCCGCCAGCCAGCCGATATACTCCAGATGGCCGCGCAGATTGGCGTAGCCGGCCCGCAGCGCACCGGCATCGGGCTGGCCGCGGCCGGCCATGCGCTTGAGGTATTTCTCGCCGTTGAGGTTGCGCGTCACCTCGTCGGCGAACTTGCCGTCGAACCACGCCGTCAGGCGGCGGATCTCCACCCGCTCGCCCAGCGTCTGCCCCATCAGCGAGATGTCGGGATAGGCCTCGTCGAGATATTCGCAGATCACGCCGGAATCCGGCACGGCCAGACCGTTATCTTCCAGCAACGTCGGCACGGTGCCGGCCGGATTCAGGTCCAGATAGTCGTCGTGCCGTTCCCACACCTTCTCCACGCGCAGCTCGAAGGGCAGGCGCTTCTCGGCCAGGACCAGCCGGACCTTGCGGCAATAAGGCGACAGCGGCAGATGATAGACGAATCGCATCCCTGCCCTTATGGCACCAGCGCTCCGCCGCGCCAACACACGAGGCGTTGGCGGCTGTGCATCCCCCTCCCGCGTACGGAAAGGGGATGGCCGGTCAGGCGCGCATGGCTTCCTGCGCGTCCTCGGTCAGCGGCGCCGGCAGATAGCGCACATAGTCCTTCGGCACCACCTGCCAGAAGCGCGGCAGCGCGCGATCCCACTCGTGCAGCAGCATGCGGGCATAGCGGCTGTTGGTCTCGTCGGCATGCATGGCGACCAGGCCGCGCAGCACGCCTTCCCAATGGCTGGAGGCGACGCGCTGCGAGGACAGCGACTCCGGGTTCACCCGCAGATGGAACGTGCCTTCGGGGTCGTAGACGAAGGCCATGCCGCCGGTGAAGCCGGCACCGAAATTGTCGCCCACGCTGCCCAGGATCACCACAGTGCCGCCGGTCATGTACTCGCAGCCGTTCGACCCGCAGCCCTCCACCACCGCGGTGGCGCCGGAGTTGCGCACCGCAAACCGCTCGCCGGCCTGGCCGGCGGCGAACAGGAAGCCCGCCGTCGCGCCGTACAGCACGGTATTGCCGATGATCGTGTTCTGCTGGCTGACCAGGTTGGACGACGGCGCCGGGCGCACCACGATGGTGGCGCCCGACAGCCCCTTGCCCACATAGTCGTTGGCGTCGCCGAAAACTTCCAGCTTCAGCCCCTGCACCGCGAACGCACCCAGCGACTGGCCGGCCGAGCCGCGCAGGCGCACCGTCAGATGCCCCGCCTGCAATCCGGTCATGCCGAAGCGGCGCACCACGCGGCTGCTGAACCTGGTGCCGATGGCGCGCTGCGTGTTGCGGATGTTGTACTGCAACTGCATCTTCTCGCCGCGGTCGAACAGCGCCGCGGCGTCCGCGATCATCTTCGCGTCCAGCGTCTCCGGCACCTCGTTGCGGCCTTCCAGCGTGCAGTAGCGCGCATAAGGTCCGGGATCGGCCTGCGCCAGCAGCGGATTGAGGTCGAGGTCGTCGAGGAATTCCGCGCCGCGGCTGACCTGGTGCAGCAGGTCGGTACGGCCGATCACCTCGGCCAGGCTGCGCACGCCCAGGCTTGCCAGGATGTAGCGCACGTCCTCGGCGATGAAGCTGAACAGGTTGATCACCTTCTCGGGCGATCCCTCGAATTTCTCGCGCAGTTTCTCGTCCTGCGTGCACACGCCCACCGGGCAGGTGTTGCTGTGGCACTGCCGCACCATGATGCAGCCCATCGCCACCAGGGACGCGGTGCCGATGCCGAATTCCTCGGCCCCCAGCATGGCCGCGATCACCACGTCGCGGCCGGTCTTGATGCCGCCGTCGGTGCGCAGCCGCACCTTGTGGCGCAGGCGGTTGAGCATCAGCACCTGGTGCGCCTCGCTCAGCCCCATCTCCCACGGCAGCCCGGCATATTTCACCGAGGTCTGCGGGCTGGCGCCGGTGCCGCCGGAATGGCCGGAGATCAGGATGGCATCCGCGCGCGCCTTCGCCACGCCGGCCGCGATCGTGCCGATGCCGCTGCGCGCCACCAGCTTCACGCAGACGGTGGCGTCCGGGTTGATCTGCTTGAGGTCGTAGATGAGCTGCGCCAGATCCTCGATCGAATAGATGTCGTGATGCGGCGGCGGGCTGATCAGCATCACGCCGGGGGTGGAGTGGCGCAGCCTGGCGATCAGCCCGGTCACCTTGAAGCCCGGCAGCTGGCCGCCTTCGCCGGGCTTCGCGCCCTGGGCCACCTTGATCTCGATCTCGCGGCAGGAGTTCAGGTATTCGGCGGTCACGCCGAACCGGCCCGAGGCGATCTGCTTGATCGCCGAGGACGCGTTGTCGCCGTTCGGCCGCGGCTTCGCCCGCTCCGGGTCCTCGCCGCCCTCGCCGCTGTCGCTGCGCGCGCCGATCCGGTTCATGGCGATCGACAGCGTCTCGTGCGCCTCGGGGCTGAGCGCGCCCAGCGAGATGCCGGGAGACACCAGGCGCTTGCGGATCTCGGTGATGCTTTCGACTTCCTCGACCGCGATCGGCTTGCGCCCTTCGGTGCGGAAGTCCAGCAGGTCGCGCAGCGCGATCGGCGGCATCTTGCGCACGCCGTCGGCATAGCGGCGATAGCTCTGGAAGCTGTCGGTGGCGACGGCTTCCTGCAGCATGTGGATCAGCCCGCCGTCGAAGGCATGCGCCTCGCCGCGCCGGCGCAGCTTGTAGATGCCGCCCACCGACAGCGTCGCGGTTTCCGCTCCCCAGGCGGATTCGTGCATGTCCAGCACTTTGCGCGCGATGCCGGACAGGCCGATGCCGGAAATGCGCGACTGCATGCCGGGGAAGAACTCGGCCACCAGCGCGCGCGACAGCCCGATCGCCTCGAAATTGGTGCCGCCGCGATAGGACGAGATGACGGAGATGCCCATCTTGGACATCACCTTCAGCAGCCCCTTGTCCACCGCCTTCTTGTAGCGCTGCACCGCCTCCTTCAGCGTGATGGCGCCGAACAGGCCGCGGCGGTGGCGGTCGGCGATGCTCTCCTGCGCGAGGTAGGCATTGACGGTGGTCGCGCCCACGCCGATCAGTACCGCGAAGGTGTGCACGTCGAGGCATTCGGCGGCGCGCACGTTCAGACTGGTGAAAGTGCGCAGGCTCGACTGCACCAGATACGTGTGTACGCCGGCAGTCGCCAGGATCATCGGGATGGCGGCGCGCTCGGGCCCCATCGCCTCGTCGGTCAGGATCACATGGGTGCAGCCCGCGCGCACGCCTTCCTCGGCCTCGCGGCGGATGCGCTCCAGCGCGGCCCGCAGGCCGGGCTCGCCTTCCGCCACCGGGAAGGTGCAGTCCACGACGCAGGCCGACGCGCCCATGGTCTCGCGCATGGCCGCGAACTCGGCGTTGGACAGCACCGGGCTCTCCAGCTGCAGCAGGTCGAACTGGCTGGAATCCTCGTCCAGCACGTTGCCCAGATTGCCCAGCCGGGTCTTCAGCGACATCACCCGCGTTTCGCGCAGGCTGTCGATCGGCGGATTGGTCACCTGGCTGAAGGCCTGGCGGAAATAGTGGTGCAGGCCGCGGTACTTCTCGGACAGCACGGCGATGGGCGTGTCGTCGCCCATGCTGCCCACGACCTCCTGCGCATCCTCCACCATCGGGTGCAGGATCATCTCCAGCTCTTCCAGCGTGGTGCCGACGGTGAGCTGGCGGCGGCGCAGCGCCTCGCCCTCGAACAGCACCGGCTCGGGCGCATCGGTCTTGATGATGTGGTCGATCTGGCGGATGCGCTTGGACCACTCGCTGAAGGGCTGGCGGGCCGCCAGCACGTCCTTCAATTCCTCGTCGGCGTAGAAGCGTGCGGCGTCCAGGTCGACGCCGATGGTCTGGCCGGGGCCGACCCGGCCCTTCTCGACGATGTCGCTTTCGTCGAGCTTCACCATGCCGGTTTCGCTGCCCACGATCAGCATGGCGTGCCGGCTGATGGTGTAGCGCAGCGGGCGCAGGCCGTTGCGGTCCAGCCCCGCGATCACCCAGCGCCCGTCGGTGGCGGCGATGGCGGCCGGGCCGTCCCATGGCTCCATCACCGCGTTGCAGTACAGGAACATGTCGCGATGCGCCTGCGGCATGGTGGCGTCGTTGCCGATGCTGGCCGGGATCATCATTGCCTTGGTCATCGGCGCGTCGCGCCCGGCGCGCACCAGCACCTCGAACACGTTGTCCAGGGTGGCGGTGTCGGAGCCGCCGGCCTGGATCACCGGCTTGATGTCGTCCATGAACGGGTCGAGCGCGGGGCTGCTCAGCCGGGTCTCGTGCGACCGCATCCAGTTGCTGTTGCCGGTGACCGTGTTGATCTCGCCGTTATGGGCAAGCATGCGGAAGGGCTGCGCCAGCCGCCAGGTCGGAAAGGTGTTGGTCGAGTAGCGCTGGTGGTAGATGGCGAAGCGCGAGACGAAGCGCTCGTCGCGCAGGTCCGGATAGAAATCCGTCAGGCTCTCGGCCAGGAACATGCCCTTGTAGATGATCGAGCGGCAGGACAGCGAGCAGAAATACAGCTCCTGGATCTGTGCCGCGATCGCCTGCTTCTCGATGCGCCGGCGGATCACGTACAGGTCGCGCTCGAATTCCGCCTCGTCGGTGCCCTTGGGATTCCACAGCATGATCTGCTCGATCTCGGGCCGCGTCGCGTTGGCCTTCTCGCCGATGCAGTCGACGTTGATCGGCACCTGGCGCCAGCCATAGATCTGATAGCCGAAGGCCAGGATCTCGGACTCGACGATCTGGCGGCAGCGCTCCTGCGCCGCCAGATCGGTCTTCGGCAGGAACACCTGGCCCACGCCGATCATCCCGGGGCGCAGCCGGTCGCCGCCGCGGCGGATCGCGTCGGCGAAGAAATCCTGCGGGATCTCGATATGGATGCCGGCGCCGTCGCCGGTCTTGCCGTCGGCGTCCACGGCGCCGCGGTGCCACACCGCCCGCAGCGCATCGATCCCGGCCTGCACGACATCGCGGCGCTTCTTGCCGTCGAGCGCCGCAATGAATCCGACGCCACAGGCGTCGTGCTCCATCGCGCTGTCGTAGGTGGCCGCCAGGGTGCGCGCATTGGCGTCCCAGGCAGCCACGAATTCGCCGCCAGTCTCGGCGGGGCCGGTCTCGATGCGCTGGGTCATGCCATCCTTTCCGTCAGAACTTGAGGCCGCGGGCCTCGAGCTCCGACTTGTGCTTCTGAATCGACGCCTGATAGATCCGCTGTCCCCAGGTCTGGCCGGCGTTCATGCCCTGCTGGGTCACCGCCGGCAGGGTCGCGATCAGCTTCTGGCCCAGCGGGGTGTTGTAGAAGGCGCGCAGCCCCTTCAGGTCATCGACCGTGAAGTTCGTGGCCCACACATCGATGATCTGGTTGGTGAGGTCGTTCTGCTGCGCCATGAAGTCGGGCATCAGGACCTCGTCGACGATCTTGGTCGCTTCGTCCTGCGGCTTGTTGCCGGCGCGCATGACCAGCTGGATCATCTGCCCGCGCATGATCGCGATCAGTTGCTGGCTCTGCTTGTTCACGCCGATCATTTCGGTCAGCGCCGCCGCCTCCTTGCGGCCCTCCTCGGTGACCGGCACCGCCGGCGCGACAGGTGCGGGCGCGGGCGTGGGCGCGGGCGTCTGGGCGTGGGCGACGGTGCCGACGGCGAGGAAGGCCGCCAAGGCAGGTATGGTACGGCGCATCATGCTTACTCCGCTGCCACCGCTGCAGCGGTGGTCTGTTGTACGAAAGCGTGCATCTGCTGGGCCGCGTCGCGGCCGTCGCGGATGGCCCAGACTACCAGTGACGCTCCTCGTACGATATCCCCGCAAGCGAAGACCCCGGGAAGGCTGGTCATGAAGCTGCGGTGGTCGGTCTTCAGCGTGCCCCGGCGCGACACCGCCAGCGCCGGCTCGCCGAAGGCCGCCGGCAGGTCCTCCGGGTCGAAGCCCAGCGCCTTGATCACCAGGCCCGCCTGCACGGTGAAGTGGCTGGCCTCGATCGGCTCCACCGACTGCCGGCCGGAGGCGTCCGGCAGGCCCAGATGCATGCGCACGGCACGCACCCCGGTCACGTGGTCCTCGCCCAGGAACGCCTCGGGGGCGGACAGCCAGACGAACTCCACCCCCTCTTCCTCGGCGTTCTTCACCTCGCGCATCGAGCCCGGCATGTTGGCGCGGTCGCGGCGGTACAGGCACTTCACCGACACCGCTCCCTGGCGCACCGCCGTGCGCACGCAGTCCATCGCGGTGTCGCCACCGCCGATCACGACAACATCCTTGTCCTTTGCGTCGAGCATGCCGGAGGTGAATTCCGGCACCGCGTCGCCGAGGCCGTGGCGGTTGGACGTGGTCAGGTAGTCGAGCGCCGGCACGATGCCCGCCAGCCCGGCGCCGGGGCCGCCGATGTCGTGCGCCTTGTAGACGCCGGTGGCGATCAGCACCGCGTCATGGCGGGCGCGCAGCGCCGCGAAGCCGATGTCGCGGCCGATCGCGGTGTTCAGATGGAAGACGATCCCGCCTTCCTCCAGCAGCTTCCAGCGCCGCAGCACGACATGCTTCTCCAGCTTGAAGCCGGGGATGCCGTACATCATCAGGCCGCCGACGCGATCGTTGCGGTCGTACACATGCACCTGGTAGCCCTGGCGGCGCAGCTGCTCGGCCGCGGCGAGGCCGGCCGGCCCGGCGCCGATGATGCCGACCGATTGCGGCCGCTCGCGGCGTGGCGCCGGCGACTTCACCCAGCCCTGCTCGAACGCGTTGTCGGTGATGAACCGCTCCACCGCGCCGATGGTGACGCTGTCGAAGCTCTTCTCGATGACGCAGTTGCCCTCGCACAGGCGGTCCTGGGGGCAGATGCGACCGCAGATTTCCGGGAAGTTGTTGGTGCTGCTGCAGACCTCGTAGGCCTCTTCGAGCCTGCCTTCGGCGGTCAGCTTCAGCCAGTCCGGGATGTTGTTCGAGAGCGGGCAGTGGATCTGGCAGAACGGCACGCCGCACTGGCTGCACCGGCTGGACTGTTCGCGGGCCTTGGACGGGTCGAAGTCGCGATAGATCTCGTCGAAATCGAAGCGGCGTGCCGCGGCGTCACGCTTCTCGGGCATTTCCTTGGGAATGCGGACGAACTGCTGCATGCGCTCCGGCATCTTCCGTCTCCTTCGATACGGTTTTGCCGGCACGCGCTGCGCCGCCGTCCCCGATGCGGACGGTATACGTCAGCTACATGGGTGGCGCGAGCAGGTTTTGGGCATATATGGCAGCAATACTGCCGTTATTTTAGCAACTCTGCTTCCACCTCAGAACAATCACATGCAGTCGCACGAAAATTACGACCGGTTTGGGACTATACAATGGCATACATATCCTGCCCGCCGCCGCCGGGGCGAAAGCGTTGCAAAATGCCAGGGGCCACCAGTTCCAACGGCGTCGGTGCAATCTGCAACTCCGCCAGCCCGGGCATGCCCGGCGCCGCCACGTTGTCGCGCGCCAGCAATAGCAACTGGTCGCGGGTCAGCAGCTTCCCGGGCAGCCGCTCCAGCACCGCCGCCTGCAACCGCGCCAGCCCGAGCGGGACGTCCACCAGCCAGCGGTCGCGGCGCGTCTGCTTCAGGATGAACGCCAGCAACTCGCGCATGGTCCAGACCTTCGGTCCGCCCAGTTCATAGATGGCCCCTGCCGCGTCCGCCCGCGCCAGGGCGGCCATCGCCGCGTCGGCCACGTCGCCCACATGGACCGGCTGGAACTTCGTGTTGCCGCAGATCACCGGCATCACCGGGGAGTACTGGGCCATCGCGCCGAAGCGGTTGAGGAACTGGTCCTCGGCGCCGAACACCACCGACGGCCGCAGGATCGTCGCCGCGGGGAACGCGGCCTGCACGGCGCGCTCGCCCGCGGCCTTGGTCTTCGCGTACTGGCTCGGGCTCGCCGGATCGGCCCCGATCGCCGAGATATGCACCAGCCGCTCCACACTGGCGGCGCTGGCCTGCGCCGCCACCAGGCCGGCGGCATCGGCGTGGATGCGCTGGAAATCGCCCGGACGCCGCTCGGCCAGGATGCCCACCAGGTTCACCACCAGGCTCGCGTCCTCCACCGCGCGGGCGACGCTGGCCGCGTCCGTCACCGACGCGCCCAGCGGCACCACCTGCCCGACCGCGCCCATCGGCTTGAGGAACAGCGCGCCTTCGGGGTGGCGCACCGCCACCCGCACCACATACCCCGCCGCGGCCAGCCGCTTGACCACATAGCGGCCGATGAACCCGGACCCGCCGAACACTGTCGCCACGCTGCGCGTCGCCATCGTTCGCTCCTGCGATACTTGCAAAATCCGCGCCCTTGATATGCGCGCCGCCTGTCCGCCTCAAGACGCGCTTTGTCCGCTCAGGGCAGTTGACGGGACGCAAGCGGAAGGCTACATCGCCCGCCCACCGCATGCCCAGGTGGCGGAATTGGTAGACGCGCAGGTTTCAGGTACCTGTGGCCGCAAGGTCGTGGAAGTTCGAGTCTTCTCCTGGGCACCATTGTGGCGCATCGCGCGCGACGCGCCGTCACGCGGGGGCGCATGACACACATGGCGGACGTTACGCAGTTCATGGCCAATGCAACCATCCACCTCCACCGGCACGACCTGCCGGAGGGCCTCGATCTCGGCCCGGTCGTCGCGGTCGATACCGAGACCATGGGGCTGGACCCGCATCGCGACCGGCTTTGCCTGGTGCAGATGTCCGCCGGCGACGGACAGGCGCATCTGGTGCAGCTGATCCCCGAATCGCTGGGCGGGCGGGGCTATGACTGCCCCAACCTCAAGCGGCTGATGGCCGACCCCGCCACCACCAAACTGATGCATTTCGCCCGTTTCGACGTGGCCGTGCTGCAGCACGCGCTGGCCATCCGCGTGGCGCCGGTGAAATGCACCAAGATCGCCGCCAAGCTGGTGCGCACGTTCACCGACCGCCACGGGCTCAAGGACCTGTGCCGCGAATTGCTGGGCGTCGAGCTGTCCAAGCAGCAGCAGACCTCGGACTGGGGCGCCACGGAGCTGTCCTCGGAGCAACTGGCCTATGCGGCCTCCGACGTGCTGCACCTGCATGCGCTGTGGGCGAAGCTGCAGGCCCTGCTGCTGCGCGAGGGCCGGCTGGAGCTGGCCGAAGAGTGCTTCGCCTTCCTGCCCGCACGCGGCCGGCTCGACCTGCTCGGCTGGGAAGCGCCCGACATCTTCGCCCACTAGGGGGCCTGACCCGCCTCCGGCCCCATTCCGCGCCGGGAGTGTTGCGCCTATTTGACCGCAAGGTTTCATTGACCGCCGGGCCTGCTGCCCCCTACAGCACGCCGACGCGTCGCTTCGGAACGAATCACGCACATGACCGCCAATGTCGCCCCCCTGCTCGCCGACCTCGACGTCGCCCGGACGGTCCTGGCCACCGAGGCCGCGGGGCTGCGCGCGCTGGCCGATGCCCTCGATGACGGCTTCGCCCGCGCCGTCGACCTGCTGGCGGGCACCAGCGGGCGCGTGGTCGTCTCCGGCATGGGCAAGTCCGGCCATGTCGGCCGCAAGATCGCCGCCACCCTCGCCTCCACCGGCACGCCGGCGCTGTTCGTCCACCCGGCCGAGGCCTCGCACGGCGACCTCGGCATGATCGTGCCAGGCGACGCGGTGCTGGCCCTGTCGAATTCCGGCGAGACCGTGGAGCTGGCCGACCTGATCGCCCATACCCGCCGCTTCGGGCTGCCGCTGGTCGGCATCACCGGGCGCGACGGCAGTGCGCTGGCGCAGGCCGCCGACGTGGCGCTGATCCTGCCGCCGGCACGCGAGGCCTGCCCGCTGGGCCTGGCGCCGACCACCAGCACCACCATGCAGATGGCGCTGGGCGATGCGCTGGCGGTCGCCCTGCTGACCCGCCACGGCTTCGGCGCCGCCGATTTCCGCCAGTTCCATCCCGGCGGCAAGCTGGGCGCGCGGCTGCGCCGGGTGCGCGACCTGATGCATCCCGGCGACGCCTTGCCGCTGGCCGGCCCGGAACTGGCAATGGATGCGGCGCTGCTGCTGATGACCGCGAAGCAGTTCGGCTGCCTGGGCGTCACCGCGGCAGATGGGCGGCTGGTCGGCATCGTGACCGACGGCGACCTGCGGCGCCACATGGGCCCCGACCTGCTGTCCCGGCGGGTCGGCGAGGTGATGACCGCCTCGCCCCGCACGATCGGCCCCGACGCGCTGGCCGCCGAGGCGCTGCACCAGATGAACGCGCGCGAACGGCCGATCACCGCGCTGTTCGTGGTCGATCCCGCCGGCCGCCCGGTCGGCATCCTGCATGTCCACGACCTGCTGCGGGCTGGTGTCGCGTGATGGCAGCGCCGATCCAGCCGTCGCGACGTGGCGATGGCGGGCGTCTGTTGGGCGGGCACGTCCGTCCGCCGCCGACGGCCGGCGCCATCGCCCGGCGCCGCTGGGTGGTCGGGCTCACCAAGCGCGTGCTGCCGCTGGTGGCGCTGGCGCTGCTGGTTGTGGTTGCCGTGTGGCCCGAACTGACGCGCGAGGTCGACCAGGCCAGGCTGTTCTACGGCCGCGGCACCATGCCCGACAGCGGCCAGCTCACCCAGGCGCGCTACCATGGCGAGGACAACCGCCATCAGCCCTATACCATCACCGCCGCCACCGCCCGCCAGGTGGGCCAGGACCGGGTGGACATGACCCTGCCGAAGGGCGACATCAGCCTCGATTCCGGAAGCTGGCTGATGGTGGAGGCCAGCACCGGCGTCTACATGCAGAAAGCGGGTCAGCTCGACCTGGCCGGCGAGGTGACCATGTATCGCGACGACGGCACCACGCTGCGCACCGATGCCGTTACCATCGACACCCATGACGGCGCCGCGGCCAGCGCCGACAAGACCCATGTCGAGGGCCCGTTCGGGACGCTGGATGCGCAAGGCTTCACGATGACCGACCGCGGCGCGGTGGTGCACTTCACCGGCCCGGGCCGGCTGGTGCTGAACGGACGCAAGCAGTGACCGCCCGCCTCGCCGTCATGGCGCTGGCGTTGTCGGCCGTGCTCGCGGGCCCGGTCCTGTGCGCGCGCCCCGCCGCCGCGCAGCAGCTCGACCTGTCCAGCGGCGGTCCGGTCGAGGTTACCGCGAGCGGCGGCTTCGAGTGGCGCGACCAGGAACAGAAGGTCATCGCCACCGGCGACGCGCGTGCGGTGCGGGGCAACGTCACCGTCGTGGCCGACCGGCTGATCGCGTTGTATCGCAAGAAGGCGGCGGGGTCGCCCGCCCCGGCCCAGGCCCAGCCGGCCGGCGCCACCGAAACCGACACCGGCGGCTCTGAGGTCTATCGGCTGGAGGCCGAGGGCAATGTCCGCATCTACTCCCCCACCGACGAGGCGCAAGGCGACAAGGCGGTCTACGACATCGACCAGGCGGTGCTGGTGCTGACCGGGCGCAACCTGAAGCTGACCACGCCGCAGCAGGTGCTGACCGCGCGCGACAGCATGGAATACTGGTCGCAGCAGCACATGGCCGTCGGCCGCGGCAACGCCGTGGTGGTGACCACCGATGGCCGCCGTGTCTCGGCCGACACGCTGGTGGGCTATACCACGCCGCCGGAGACCTCGGCGGGCCAGGAGCCGGCCAGGCCGGTTGCCGCCAAGGCCAACGACGCCAAGGCGGGGCAAGCCGACCCCCTGACGGCCTCCGGCAAGCTGCAGCGCGTGGAGGCGTTCGGCAATGTCGAGGTGCGCACCCAGACCGACACGGTCCGTGGCGACCGCGGCGTCTATGTGCCGGACACCGGGATGGCCCGCATCATCGGCCATGTGCGCATCACCCACGGCCAGAACCAGCTCAACGGCCCCGCCGCCGACGTCAACATGAAGACCGGCATCGCACACATGATTTCCGACCCCGGCCAGCGCGTGCAGGGGCTGATCATGCCCAACGACGCCAACGCCGCCGCCGGCGCCCCCACTGGCGGCACCGCGGCGCCCAAGGCGGGGGCACGGCCATGACCGATCTGGGGGTGCTGCGCCCCGCCTCGGCCGCGGGGGACACGGACCAGGCGGCCACGGGGCTCGCGAGGGGGGGCAAGGCGGGAGCGGGTCGGGCCGGCGCGGGGCTCGCCGCACATGGCGTCGGCAAGGTCTACAAGAAGCGGCCGGTGGTGCGGAACGTATCGATTTCGGTGCGCCGCGGCGAGGCGGTCGGGCTGCTGGGCCCCAACGGCGCCGGCAAGACCACGACCTTCTACATGATCGTCGGGCTGGTGCGGCCGGACACCGGCTCGATCAGCCTGGACGGCCACGACATCACCGGCCTGCCGATGTATCGCCGGGCCCGGCTGGGCATCGGCTACCTGCCGCAGGAGGCCAGCGTGTTCCGCGGCCTGAACGTGGAGCAGAACGTGATGGCGGCGCTGGAAGTGGTCGAGCCCGACCCGGACCGGCGCGACCAGATGCTGGACGAACTGCTGGCCGAGTTCGGCATCGGCCATCTGCGCCGCACCCCGGCGCTGGCCCTGTCCGGCGGCGAGCGCCGGCGCGTGGAGATCGCGCGCGCGCTGGCGACCCAGCCCAGCTACATCCTGCTGGACGAGCCGCTGGCCGGCATCGACCCGATCGCGGTGGGCGAGATCCGCGACCTGGTCTCGCACCTGAAGGACCGCGGCATCGGCGTGCTGATCACCGACCACAACGTGCGCGAGACGCTGGAGATCATCGACCGGGCCTACATCCTGCATGACGGCCAGCTGCTGATGGAAGGCCGGCCGGCAGAGGTGGTGGCGAACGAGGATGTCCGCCGCGTCTACCTGGGCGAGCGCTTCAGCCTCTGATACGCGACACGAATCGACCCGGCCCATGCTGCAAAGCGTAACCGGACGGCGATTCCTAACCCGGGGTTCAGACCCTTTCGGCTAGACTTGGGCCCATGCCGGTCGTCCAGCACGATTCTTGCTTGCCATGCGGCTGCGTCCGCGCTGCACTGCGGCACACCGGCATTCGCCGTCCCTCGAAGCAGCCGCAGAGCAACCGTTGATGGCGATCGGCCCCCGTCTGGATCTTCGCCAATCCCAGTCGCTGGTCATGACGCCGCAGCTGCGTCAGGCCATCAAGCTCCTGCAATTCTCCAACGTGGAAGTCGCCGCCTTCGTCGAGGAGGAGCTTGAGCGCAACCCGCTGCTCGAGCGCGACGAGGCCGGCGATTTCGCGGCCGCCGAACGGCCGGCGCCCGACCAGGTGGCCCCGGCGACGCCGGGCCCGGCGGACGCCGCCGAGGCCGCGCGCTCGGACATGTTGCCGGCCGAGGGCACCGGCCCGCTCGATTCGCCGGAATACGCGGAGACCTACGACCCCGGCAGCGCTTCGGACGGCGTGCGCCTGGGCGACGGGCACGGCGGCTCGCAAAGCTTCGACAGCGACGACCGCGGCATCGAGGACTTCGCCGAGAACGCCACCACGCTGCGCGAACACCTCAGCGAGCAGCTGCGGCTCTCGTTCCATGATCCGGTGGACCGGCTGATCGGCGCCTATCTGATCGCGCTGCTGGAGCCCTCCGGCCGGCTGTCGGTCACGTCCGAGGCGCTGGCCGCAGCGATGGGGGCCGAACACGCGCGGGTGGAGGCGGTGCGGGCGCGGATGATGCGCTTCGATCCCACCGGCATGTTCGCCCGCGACCTCAAGGAATGCCTGGCGGTGCAACTGGCCGAGAAGAACCGGCTGGACCCGGCCATGCAGGCGCTGCTGGACCATCTCGATCTGCTGGCGCGGCGCGACATGAAGCAGTTGCTGGCGGTCTGCGCGGTGGATGCCGCCGACCTGCAGGACATGATTGCGGAGCTGCGCCGACTTGACCCCAAGCCTGGGGCAAGCTGGGACGCGACGCCGCCGCAGCCGGTGGTGCCCGACGTGCTGATGCGCCCCGCGCCCGACGGCGGCTGGCTGCTGGAGCTGAACCCCGAGACCATGCCGCGCCTGCTGGTGAATCAGAGCTTCACCGCGCGCGTGCTGCCGCGCGCCTCGCGCGAGGACAAGGCGTTTCTGGCGGAGAAGCTGCAGACCGCGAACTGGCTGGTGAAATCGCTGCAGCAGCGGGCGCAGACGATCCTGAAAGTGTCCAGCGAGATCGTGCGCCAGCAGGACGCATTCTTCCGCCACGGCGTCGGTTTCCTGCGCCCGCTGATTCTGCGCGACATCGCCGACGCGGTGGAGCTGCATGAGAGCACGGTGAGCCGCGTGACCGCCAACAAATACATCGCGACACCGCGCGGCACGTTCGAGCTGAAGTATTTCTTCACCACGGCCATCGCCGGGACGTCGGGTGAAAGCCATAGTGCTGAAGCGGTCCGTCACCGCATCCGCCAGATGGTGGAAGCCGAGCTGCCCGACGAAATACTTTCCGATGACGCTATCGTGGCAATCCTGCGCAGGGAAGGCGTGGACATTGCCCGCAGGACCGTGGCCAAATACCGGGATGCGCTGCGCATCCCGAGTTCCGTGCAGCGCAAACGGGAGAAGGCCGTGCCGGCCTGACGAGGGCTTTCGCCGGCAGGCGGTCCCGAACATGGACCTGAGGAAAGGCGCATGCAGATCACGGTTTCGGGCAAGCAGGTAGAACTGTCGGACGCGCTGCGAACGCGCGTTGCCCAGCAACTTGACACGATCGCAGGCAAATATTTCGACCACGCGCTGGAGGCCAACGTGACCTTCAGCCGCGCCCGCAGCTTCTTCACCTGCGACATCAACGTGCACGCCGGTCGCGGGCTGATGCTGCGTGGCGAGGGCGAGGCGGCCGATGCCAACAGCGCCTTCGACGATGCGGCGGAGCATATCGCCAAGCGCCTGCGGCGCTACCGGCGCCGCGTCAACGAGCATTCCCGCGACCAGGCCCAGCGGGAACGTCCGCAGGCCGGGCGACAATACATCCTGCGCCAGGAGGAAGAAACCATCGACGGCGTCGCGGGGGGCATCAAGCAGGCCGCCACCTACGCCACCGTCGTGGCCGAAGTCGCGACCGAGATCCTGTTGCTGACCGTCAGCGACGCGGTGATGCGAATGGACCTGGCCGACCAGCCGGTGATGATGTTCCGCAACAGCGCAACCGGCGAGCTGAATGTGGTGTATCGCCGCAGCGACGGCCATATCGGCTGGATCGATCCCGGCGCCTCGAACTAGCGAGGCTGGACCGGAGGCATCAAACGAAAGGCCGGGGGGCGTCCCCCGGCCTGATTGTGTACGCAACGTCTGTAACAAGGTCTTGCCAAGCGGCGCGATCGGTCAGGCACATGCGACCTGCCCGATGGCGCGTTGGCGGTATTGCCGGAGTGTCCCCGGGCCTTGCTTGTGCAGGCGCCGGATCAGTGCACCAGGCTTGGCAGCATCTCGTGCTGGATGATGGCGGCCAGCGCCACCTCGCGGTCGCCGGCAACGGCCATCGGCGTGCCGTCCGCGGCGTGGATCGCGAAGGCGGCGGCGCCGTCTACCACGACCGGCTTGATATAGGCGATCTGGGAAACACCGAGCTTGGCCAATTCGTCGGTGGAAATCTTGTGGATGTCGAAGGTCATGATCGATCTCCTCGCGGAATATGCGCTTGCACAAGCCGCATTGCCGCTAGCTGTTGCTGTCCGTCTTGGCGTCGACGACCTGACCGAAGGCGCCGTTGGTCGTGCCGTTTCCAGGAAGGCTGCCAGGGGCTTCGGTGGCCGGGCTGCCGATCCGGATGGTCTTGACCCGGCTTTCCGGCTGCGGGCGGGCCAGGTCGATATGCAGCAGGCCGTTGTCCAGCCAAGCGCCGCGCACCTCGATATTCTCGGCGAGCACGAAAGTACGCTGGAACTGGCGGGCGGCGATGCCGCGATGCAGGAACACCCGCCCCTGGCTGTCGTCCGCCTGCCGGCCACGGATCACCAGCTGGTTGTCTTCCTGGGTGATCTGCAGGTCGTCCATGGTGAACCCGGCAACGGCCAGAGTAATGCGCAGCCCGGTGGGGCCGGTCTGCTCGATATTGTACGGCGGGTAGCCGTCCGACGAGGTCTTGGACGCACGCTCGAGCATCTGCTCGAGATGGTCGAAGCCGAGGAACAGCGGAGACGTGAACATCCTGGTCGTCATCGAGGGCCTCCTCCTTCGAGCGAAGCATTTGCAGGGCCCCGTCATGGCAACCCGACGCTGCGTATTTTGGCAGCGGCACGGCCGGTTGCAAGGGGTCGCCTGCGCCGGCCAAAGCAGGTTCCCATGCCGCGTGCGTTGATTGTGCCCGTGGCGGAAGCTACATCGCGTGCATGACCACCGGGACCCTTCCTTCGGCCGACGCCGAGACCATGCCCATCCTGATCGCCCCGCACCCCGTGCTGCGGGCACGCACGCGGCTGGTGACGCCGGCCGACGGCGATGCCGTGCGCGAACTGCTCCCGCGCATGTTCGCAACCATGTACAAGGCGCCGGGCATCGGCCTAGCCGCGCCGCAGGTGGGGCTCGGCTTGCGCGTCGCCGTGGTGGACCTGATGCCCGACGACAAGCGGGCGCCGATCGTGCTCGTGAACCCCGACATCGTCGCCGTCAGCGACGAGCTGGCGACGCGTGAGGAAGGCTGCCTGTCGCTGCCCGGCCAGTATGCCGACGTGACCCGGCCGGCGCGGGTGAAAGTGCGCTATCTCGACGAGTCCGGCGCCAGGCGGGAGATCGAGGCCGACGGGCTGCTGGCGGCCTGCCTGCAGCACGAGATCGACCATCTGGACGGGGTGCTGTTCGTCGATCACCTGTCGGTGCTGAAGCGCAACATGATCATGCGCAAGCTGGTCAAGGAACAGCGCACCCAGGATCATCGCCGGGGCGGAAAATAGGCGTGCGCCTTGCTTTCATGGGCAGCCCGGATTTCGCCGTGCCGGCGCTGCGGGCGCTGCACGGGGCCGGGCACGACATCGCCGCCGTGTATTGCCAGCCCCCCCGCCCAGCCGGCCGCGGGCAGGCGGTGCGGCCCAGCCCGGTGCATGCGGCGGCGGCAGCGCTGGGGCTTGCGGTCCGCACGCCGGCGCGGCTGCGGCGCGACGCCGCGACGCAGGCCGCGTTCGCGGCGCTCGATCTCGACGCGGCGGTGGTGGCGGCGTACGGGTTGATCCTGCCGGAGGCGATGCTGGCGGCGCCGAAGCGCGGCTGCCTCAACATCCATGCGAGCCTGCTGCCGCGCTGGCGCGGGGCGGCGCCGATCCAGGCGGCGATCCTGGCGGGCGACGCCGAGACCGGCATCACCATCATGCAGATGGATGCGGGGCTCGACACCGGGCCGATGCTGCTGCGCGAGGCGGTGCCGATCACCGCGCAGACGACGGCGGCCGGGTTGCACGACGTGCTGGCCGAAATCGGCGCCAGGCTGGTGCTGCGCGCGCTGGCCGAGGCGCCGGCGCCGGCGCCACAGCCGGCGGAGGGCGCCACCTATGCGCCGAAGCTCACCCGCGAGGACGGCCGGATCGACTGGACGCGCGATGCCGCTGCGCTGGATCGCCGGATCCGGGCGCTGAACCCCTGGCCCGGCACGTTCACCACGCTGGACGGCGAGGTCTTGAAGATCCTGGCCGCTGCGCCGGCCGAGGGCAGCGCCGCACCTGGGACGGTGCTGGACGACGGGTTGCTGGTGGCGGCCGGGTCCGGCGCCCTGCGGCTGACCCGGGTGCAGGCGCCGGGCCGCGCGGCGCTGGATGCCGCGGCGTTCCTGCGCGGCCGGCGCATTGCGCCGGGCACGCGGCTGGGCTGATGCCGCTCTATGCGTTGATGCTGGAATATGACGGCGCCGGCTTCGTCGGCTGGCAGCGGCAGGTGAATGGGCTGTCGGTGCAGCAGGTGCTGGAGGAGGCGGCGGCGCATCTGAACCGCGGCGCTCCGGTGGCATCGGTGGTGGCAGGGCGCACCGATGCCGGCGTGCATGCCGAGGCGCAGGTGGCGCAGATCGACCTGCCGCGCGACATGGCGCCGGCGACGCTGTGTGCCGCGCTGAATTTCCATATGCAGCCACATCGTGTGGTGGTGCTGCAGGCGGCGGTGGCGCCTGCGGGCTGGAACGCCCGGTTCTCCGCGATCGGCCGGGCCTACCGGTTTCGCATCCTCGATCGGCGCGCACGCCCGGCGCTGCTGGCCGGGCGGGTATGGCACGTGCCGCGGCCGCTGGATGCGGCGGCGATGCACCGGGCGGCGCAGGGGCTGCTGGGGCGGCACGACTTCACCTCGTTCCGCGCCGCAGCCTGCCAAGCGAACAGCCCGTGGCGGACGCTCGACCGGCTGGACGTGACCCGCTGCGGCGAGGTGATCGAGGTGGTGGCGGAGGCGCGCAGCTTCCTGCACCACCAGGTGCGCAACATGGTGGGCACGCTGAAGCTGGTCGGCGAAGGCACCTGGCCGGTGCCACGGGTGGCCCAGGCGCTGGCCGCCTGCAACCGCGCCGCCGCCGGGCCGACCGCGCCGCCGGAAGGGCTGAGCCTCACTGGCGTGCGCTATCCGGTGGACCCGTTCACTGAGTGATCGCGCCCGAGACGCCCCAGGTGTCGGCCACCACATAGCCTTCGGGATAGGGGTCGGAGGGGTCGAGCAGATAGGTGTGCAGGCCGGTGATCCAGGCGCGGCCGCGAATCGCCGGCAGGATCGCCGTGCGACCGGCAATGTGAGTCTCGGCCAGGATGCGGCCCTCGAAGCGCGAGCCGATGATGGACTCGTGCACCATGCCATCACCCACCCGCATCTGGCCGCGGGCGTGCAGCACCGCCATGCGCGCACAGGTGCCGGTGCCCGTGGGGCTGCGGTCGGAGCGGCCGGGGGCGACGATGCAGGTGTTGCGGGTGGCGGCACCCACGCCGGCGAACGGGCGGTTGAGCTGGACGATCGAGACGCCGGCAATTCCGGGATTTTCGGGGTGCGCCACGTCGAGCTGGGCGCGGGCGGCGGTGCGGATGCGCTCGCCGAGGATGGCGAGGTCGCGGGCCTCATCGGGCGTGATGGCGAAGCCGAGGCGGGTGGCGTCGACGATGGCATAGAACATGCCGCCGAAGGCGATGTCGGCGGCGATGGTGCCGTAGCCCTCGACGTCCAGCATCGCGTCCAGCCGGTCGACGAAGCTCGGCACGTTCTCGAATTCGACGGACACGCATTTGCCGTCGCGGCAGGTGGCGGTGGCGCGCACCGGGCCGGCGGGGGTGTCCACCATCACCACCGTCTGCGGCTCCTGCATGGCGACGATGCCGGTTTCCAGCAGCACGGTGACGGTGCAGATCAGGTTGGAACCGGACATCGGGACGTATTCCGTCGGCTCCATGATGATCACGCCGGCCTGGCAGGACGGGTTCGCGGGCGGGGTGAGGATGTTGACGTGGCGGCCGACATGGCCGCGCGGCTCGCACAGCAGGAAGCGGCGGATGTCGTCGTGGTCTCGCTGCATGGCGCGCATCTTGTCGAACATCGTCGCCCCCGGCGGCGGCATCAGCCCGCCGGTGACGACGTCGCCGATCTCGCCTTCGGCGTGGCAGCCGACCACGGTGATGGTGCGTCTGGTGCGCATCCGCTACCCCAGCGACGCCGTGACCCCGACGAGGACCAGGCCGAGCGCCACGTCCAGCGCCACCAGGCCGGCGGCGGTGACGCCCGGAATGTCCAGCGTCAGGCGGGTGGCGAACCACTCCAGCCACAGCGCCCAGCCCATCGCCACCAGCCACGCGGTCTGCGTGACCCAGTCCGGCAGGCCCAGCAGCAAGGGCAACGCGGCGGCGACCAGCATCAGGTACTGGATCAGGTTGCACCAGTTCCACGCGGTGATGAAGCGCGGCCAATGCTGCTCGCGGCCGAGCATCATGGCGAGCCGGCGCGAGAGCAGCGCGAAGCCGAGCCAGCCCACCGCATAACCCATGAGGTCCAGCGCCACGCCGCGCGCGGGCTGCAGGGCGCCGCCGGCCAGGGTTGCATCCTGCTGCGCCCAGTCGAGCAGATGCAGGAACAGGAAGGCAGGAAGGCACAATGCGGCGGCCCAGAAGCTGCGGGCGGCCGTCCGCATCTCGTCGCCGGCGGACTCGAGCAGCGCCAGCGCGTCCGACCGGCCGCGTGCGAGCAGCACTGCGACGTGGAGGCCGGCGCTCATGGAACGGATCATCGCAGCGTTGCCAGCAGCACGCGCGGTCCGACCACCAGGACCGCGGTGCCGAAATTCATCACCAGCACGAACAGCACGGCCTTGGGGCCGGAGATCTGCAGCCCGCGCCGCGCCATGAACCAGCACAGCACCAGCCAGTAGCACAGCAGCGCCACCACCGATCCCAGCACCGTCTGCAGCCCCTCCGGGCGGCCCATCGTGATGGTTCCGACCAAGGCCACCAGCAGCACGGTCGCCAGCGTGATCGCGGCCTGGCACCAGTTGAAGGCGACGGCGTAGCGCAGCCACAGCGCCTCGCGTTTCCACAGCGCCGCCAGCGTGTGGGAGAACACCGCCGGCGCCAGCAACGCCACGATGCTGGCCAGCAGGTCCGCCGCGGCCGCGCGCAAGGACCCGCTCAGCAGCAGCATCGCGCCGCCCACCAGCGGGAACGCCAGCAGCGGCGCCAGGCTGTTCAGGAAAGCCAGCGGCGTGGCGCCGAAGGCGGCGAAGCCGTCGCTGCGGAACAGCGCGAGGCGGACCACGCCATGCAGCACGTTGGCAGCCGGGCCACGCTCGCTCATGTCAGGAACGCGTCCAGGACAGCGCGATACACCCCGGCCAGGGCACGCAGTTCCTCCACCGGCACCCGCTCGTCCACCTGGTGCATGGTGGCGCCGACCAGACCGAATTCGGCCACCGGGCAGTAGCGCGCGATGAAGCGGGCATCCGACGTGCCACCGCCGGTGTCGAGCTTCGGCGTGATGCCGGTGGCGGCGGCGACGGCAGTTGCGAGCCTGTCCACCAGCGGACCCGGCGTGGTCAGGAAGCTCTCGCCGCTGACCGAGACGTCGAGGTCGAACCGCTCGGCGTGTTGCGCGAGCGTGGCGCGCAGCCAGGCGGTGAGTGCCGCGCCGCTGTGGCGGTCGTTGAAGCGGATGTTCAGCTTCGCGCCGGCAGAGGCGGGAATGACGTTGGTGGCGGGGTTGCCGACATCGATGCTGGTGACCTGCAGCGTGGACGGCTCGAACCAGTCGCTGCCGGCGTCGAGCGGGGCGGCCGTGAGTGCCGCCAGCGCCCGCACCAGGCGGTGCACGGGGTTGTCGGCGCGCTGCGGATAGGCGGCGTGGCCCTGGATGCCGTGCACGGTGATCGCCGCGTTGAGGCTGCCGCGGCGGCCGATCTTGATGACGTCGCCGAGGCGAGCGGGGTTGGTGGGCTCGCCGACCAGGCAGAAATCCGGGATCTGGCCGTTCGCCGCCATCCATTCCAGCACCTTCACGGTACCGTCGGTGGCGGGGCCTTCCTCGTCGCCGGTGATCAGCAGGCTGATCGAGCCCTTCGCAGGCCCGCCCGCGAGATGGTCGGCGCAGCCGGCGACGAAGGCGGCGATGGCGCCTTTCATGTCGCAGGCGCCGCGGCCATAGAGCTGGCCGTCTCGGATCTCGCCGGCGAACGGGCGGGCGCTCCAGGCCCCTGCCCCTTCCGGCACCACGTCGGTATGGCCGGCGAAGCAGACATGCGGCCCGGTCGTGCCGATGCGGGCGAACAGGTTCTCGATCTCGCCGAAGCGCAGGCGGGTGACGGTGAAGCCCAGCGCCTCGAGCGCGCGGACCAGTATGTCCTGGGCGCCGGCGTCGGCCGGAGTCACGGACGGGCAGCGGATCAGGTCCTGCGCCAGCGGAACCGGATCGGCCGCGGCGTTCGTTGCGCGCGCGGTCAATCGCGCAGCAGTTCGTTGATGGAGGTCTTGGCGCGGGTGCGCTCGTCCACGCGCTTGACGATGACGGCGCAGGCCAGCGACGGCCCGCCATTGGCGCCCGGCAGGGTGCCGGGGACCACCACGGAATAGGCGGGCACGCGGCCGATATGGATCTGGCCGGTGGCGCGGTCGACGATCTTGGTCGAGGCGCCGATGAACACGCCCATCGACAGCACGCTGCCGCGCTCGACGATCACGCCCTCGGCCACTTCCGAGCGGGCGCCGATGAAGCAGTCGTCCTCGATGATGACGGGGTTGGCCTGCAGCGGCTCCAGCACCCCGCCCAGGCCCACGCCGCCGCTGATATGGCAGTTGCGGCCGACCTGGGCGCAGCTGCCGACGGTGGACCAGGTGTCGATCATGGTGTTGCTGTCGACATAGGCGCCGACATTGACGAAGGACGGCATCAGCACCACGCCCGGGGCGATATAGGCGGAGCGGCGCACCACCGCGCCGGGCACGGCGCGGAAGCCGGCAGCCTGGAATTGCTGCTGGCTCCAGCCCTCGAACTTCATCGGCACCTTGTCGAACACCGGCGCGCCGCCGGCGCCCGGCATGGGCACGCTGTCCTGCAGGCGGAACGAGAGCAGCACCGCCTTCTTCAGCCACTCGTTGACCTTCCAGCCGTCGGGGCCGGGCTCGGCCACGCGGGCGGCGCCGGATTCGAGCAGCGCCAGGGCCTGTTCCACCGCCGCGCGCGGGGCGCCGGCGGTCTGTGCATTCACCGTGTCGCGCGCGTCCCAGAGCGCCTCGATAGTCGAACGGAGCGGGTGATCTGTCATGCCTGTCGCGCCTCCACGCACGCGTCTGCCGCGCAGCCTCGCGCGCGCGCCGGACCATGCGCAGCGCGGCGATGGCTGTCAATTCGCGGCAGGCGCATTTCGCTCCCGCACCACGCGGCGCGAACCGGAGGGGCGGATGATAACCCGGCATTTACGTCTGTGGCCTTGAATACGCGGCAGCAACGGGATCGGCGACGGAATGAACCAGGCGAGTGCACCGCTCGGGCGCAGCCCAGGCGCCCCTCATGTCGCGCCCATGACGGCTGCTGGCACCGCTGCGATCGCCGGGCCCGCCGATACGCGCGTGAGCGAGGCGATGCCGGCGCCGCTGCCGGAGGCGGCCCTGCGGGAGGCGCTGCTGGACAGCCGGCAGCGCTGGCGCGACCTGGTGACCATGGCCGCCGATTTCGCCTTCGAGACGGATGCGCAGGGGCGGCTGGTGTTCATCGCCCCCGACCCGGCGCTGGGCTGGGGCGCCGCCGCTCTGCTCGGCCAGCCGGCGGATCTGCTGCTGGCCGATGCGGGCGGCGCGTCCGGGTTCAATCCGTTCCGGCCGACGGCGCCTGTCCGCCGGCGGCGCGGCTGGCTGCGACGGCCGGATGGCGGCCATGTGTGCCTGACTTTCGCCGCCGCGCCGCTACTGGACTCCGAGGGCCGGATCGTCGGCGCCCGCGGCATCGGCCAGGACGTCACCGAGCAGAACGGCTACGACACCCAGGTCGCCGCGGCGCTGCGGCGCGGCGAGTTGCTGGACCACATCCTGTGGCGCATGCGCCAGGAAGTGCTGGCGCCGCGCATGATGCAGGCGGCGCTGGACGCGCTGGTGACGGCGCTGGGCGCCGAGGGATGCGCCGTGGTCGACATGATCGGCGACGGGGTGGCGCCGATGGTGCTGCACGAGATCGGCGCGTCGCTGCCGCATGTGCTGCACACCGCGATGACGCTGCTGGAGAGCGGGACCGACGCGCCCAGCCAGGCCAGCGCCCAGGACGGCCGCCTGGTGCTGGTCTGCCCCAGCCGGTCCCGCTTCGGCGAGCAGGCCGGCTTCGTGCTGTGGCGGCAGCCGGGCGGACGGCTGTGGGACACCGACGAGCTGGTGCTGGCGTCGTCGGCCACGGGGATCATCCGCGTCATCCTGGAGCACGATGCGATCCAGCGCGAAATGGCGCGGCAGGCACGAACCGACCCGCTGACCGGCCTGTTCAACCGCCGCGCGTTCCTCGATGAGATGGCCCGGCGCGTCGACCGCCTGGAACGGGACGGGTTGCCGGGCACGCTGATGTTCGTGGACCTCGACAACTTCAAGGCACTGAACGATTGCCGCGGCCACGACGCCGGCGACGAGGCGTTGTGCATCACCGGCCACCTGCTGCGCCAGACCGTGCGCCCGTCGGATCTGGTGGCGCGGCTGGGCGGCGACGAGTTCGCATTGTGGCTGGACGGCGCCGACGAGTTCACCGCCGCCGAGCGGGCCGAGAGCCTGCGTGTCGAAGGGCCGAAGGCGCTGGCGCATCTGACCGCGGGCCATGATCCCGCAGCGCTGTCGATGTCGATCGGCATCGCCACGCGCTGGCCCGGCCAGGGCGAGGACATCGAAATGCTGATCCACCGCGCCGACCAGGTGATGTACGAGGTCAAGCGGGCGGGTCGCGGCCATTGGCGGGTGTCGCGGGCGGAGCGGATCTGATGGCGGACATCGCGGGCGCGGCTCGCCCCGCGCCGGATGTCGCCGCGCGGGTGCGCCTAGGGGCGAACCCTGAGACCGCGCCCGACCTGCTGCTGGCGCTGGCGAGCGACCCGGCGGTGACAGTACGGGCCGCGGTGGCCATGAACACCGCGGCACCGTCGCAGGTGGACCGCCTACTCGCCCTCGATGCCGACGAGCGCGTACGCACGCTGCTGGCCCGCAAGCTCGCCAGCCTGATCCCGGGCCTGCCGCCGACCCAGCGCGACCGGCTGCAGCAACAGGCGCTGGCGACCCTGGCCGGCCTGGTGGAGGACGAGGCGGAACGGGTGCGCGCCGCCATCGCCGACGTGGTGAAGGACATGCCGGAGGTGCCGCGCGAGCTGGTCCTGCGGCTGGCACGCGACAGCGCCGTGTCGGTGTGCGAGCCGGTGATCCGCCTGTCGCCCCTGCTGACCGCCGAAGACCTGATGGCGTTGCTGGCCGCCCAGCCCTCGCCGGTCACCGCAACCGCCGTCGCTCGCCGGCCGGGCCTGCCGGAGAGCGTGGCCGACGCCGTCGCCGCCACCGCGGACACCGGCGCCATCGCAGCCTTGCTCTCCAACGCCTCGGCGGCGATTCGCGAGGCGACGCTCGACGCCCTGATCGCGCGCGCCGCCGAAGCCACGGAATGGCACGGCCCGCTGGTCCGGCGCCCGGTGCTGACCACACGCGCGGCACGCGCCCTGTCCGAGATCGTCGCCACCCAGTTCCTCGACGCGTTGTCCCGCCGCGGCGACCTGGACCCGGCACTCACCGCCGAACTGCGCCGGCGCCTGTCCGCACGGTTGGACACGGCGGCGCACGCGGCCCGCCCCGAGCCGAACATCGCGCAGGCGATGGCCGAGGCGCAGCACCTCTACGCCGAAGGCAAGCTGAACGAGGGCGCGCTGCTGGGCGCGGTGCAGCAGGGCGAGGCGCGGCTGGCCACCGCCCTGCTGGCCGTGGCGGCCGACGTGCCGGCCTCGGTGGTGGACCGGGCGGCGACACTGCGCAGCGCCAAGGGACTGGTCAGCCTGGTGTGGAAAGCCGGCTTCTCCATGCGCGCCGCCGGCCCGCTGCAGACCCTGCTGGCACGGCTGTCGCCGGAGCGGATCCTGCGCGGCACCTGCGACGGCGGCTTCCCCCTGGCCATCGAGGAAATGCGCTGGCAGATCGACTTCCTGTCGCGGATGGGGAGGTAAGGAAGGCCAGGGGCTCTGCCCCTGGACCCCGCCAAGGGCAGGGGCCCTTGGAACCCCAGACATAAGTGATGGGATCAAAGGGGCTTCTGCCCCTTTGCGGGTCCAGGGCAGAGCCCTGGCCTTCCATCCCTCCCCTGCGCGTCAGGCGCGGATGATGGTGCCGTTGCCGCCTTCGGTGAACAATTCGAGCAGGCAGGCGTGCGGCTGGCGGCCATCGAGGATGACGGCGCCTTTGGTGCCGCGGCGCACCGCGTCCACGCAGTTCTCGACTTTCGGGATCATGCCGCCGGTGATCATGCCGTTGGCGATGCCGGCTTCGACGTCCGCGACGGTCATTTCGGGGATCAGTCGCTTGTTCTGGTCCAGCACGCCGGGGACGTCGGTCAGCATCAGCAGGCGGGTGGCGCCGAGCGCGCCGGCGACGGCGCCGGCCACGGTGTCGGCGTTGATGTTGTAGGTCTGGCCGCCTTCGCCCACGCCCACGGGCGCGATCACGGGGATGAGTCCGGCGCCGGTCAGGGCGTGGATCAGGCGGACGTCCACGTGCTCAGGCTCGCCGACGAAGCCGAGGTCGAGCACCCGTTCGATGTTGCTGTCCGGGTCCTGCTTCGTGCGCCGCAGCTTGCGGGCGCGGATCATGCTGCCGTCCTTGCCGCAGATGCCCACGGCCAGCGCGCCGGCGCGGTTGATCAGGCCGGTGACGTGCTTGTTGACGGTGCCGGCCAGGACCATTTCGACCACTTCCACCATAGCGGCGTCGGTCACGCGCAGGCCGTCGACGAAGGTGGACTGGATGGCCAGGCGCTTGAGCATGGCGTTGATCTGCGGCCCGCCGCCATGCACGACGACGGGGTTCACGCCGACCTGCTTCAGCAGCGCGATGTCGCGGCCGAACATCTCGGCCAGGTTGTCCTCGCCCATGGCGTGGCCGCCGTATTTCACCACGATGGTCGCGCCGGCGTAGCGTCGCAGGAAGGGCAGCGCATGGGCGAGGATCTGGGCCTGTTCCTCGGCGGATTTCCCGGCGGGCGCGTCGCTCCGGGTCTGGGTGTCCGTCATGGTGCGTCTCCTGCGGCGGGCTCTGGCCCGTGTCGTGGCCGGCGGTTTTGGGGCGGACGGGCGTTCGGGTCAAGCAAGCCGGCCGGCGGCGCGGGTGGCGGTCAGGCCGGCTCGGCAAGGGCCGCGAGGGCGGCGCGCAGCTCGGCGATGCCCAGGCCGGTTTCGCTGCTGGTGGTGATCATGTCCATGTACGCGGCCGGGTGCTTGCGGGCCAGGGCGGCGACTTCGGCCCGTTTGGCGCCGAGTGCCGCGGGCTTGACGCTGTCGGCCTTGGTCAGCACGAGCTGGTAGGTGACGGCGGCGCGGTCCAGCAGGTCCATGACCGCAAGGTCGGACGGCTTGATCTCGATGCGCGCGTCCAGCAGCAGCACGACCCGGCGCAGCGTGGGGCGGCCGCGCAGGTATTCGAACATCAGCCCCTGCCAGTCCTCTTTCACGTCCTTGGCGGCCTGGGCGTAGCCGTAGCCGGGCATGTCCACGAGGACCAGCCGGCCGCCGAGGTCGAAGAAGTTGAGCTGCCTGGTGCGCCCGGGCTGGCTGGACGCGCGGGCCAGGGCCTTGCGCCCGGTCAGCGCATTGATCAGCGAGGACTTGCCGACATTGGAGCGGCCGGCGAAGGCGACCTCGGGGCCGCCGGGCGGCGGCAACTGGTCCAGCTGCTGCGTGGCGAAGAAGAACTGGCATTCCGCCGCGAACAGCAGGCGGCCGGCCTCGATGGCGGCCGCCTGCTCGGCGGCGAGGGCGGCCGCTTTCTGCAAGTCGTCCACCGGCTGATCCGTCGCCACGGCGTGGATCAGCCGCGCGCGAGGCTGGGCTTGGACAGGCTGGTCTGGCGCATGATCAGCCATTGCTGGCCGATGGTCAGCAGGTTGTTCCAGCTCCAGTAGATCACCAGCCCGGCCGGGAAATGCGCCAGCATGAACGTGAAGATGACCGGCATGAACTGGAACACCTTCGCCTGCACCGGATCAGGCGGCGGCGGGTTCAGCTTCTGCTGCAGGAACATCGTGATGCCCATGATCAGCGGCCAGGCGCCCAGGTGCAGCATGGGCGAGAACGCAGCGGGGTCGAACGGGATCAGCCCGAACAGGTTGAACACGTTGGTCGGGTCGACCGACGACAGGTCGTGGATCCAGCCGAAGAACGGCGCCTGCCGCATCTCGATGGTGACGAAGATGACCTTGTAGAGCGAGAAGAAGACAGGGATCTGGATCAGCATCGGCAGGCAGCCGCTGGCCGGGTTCACCTTCTCGCCCTTGTACAGGGCCATCATCGCCGATTGCAGCTTGGCCGGGTCTTCCTTGTACTGCTCGCGCAGGGCCGTCATTTTCGGGCCGAGCAGCTTCATCTTGCTCATCGAGCGGTAGGACTTGTTGGCCAGCGGGAAGAACAGCCCCTTGACGAAGACGGTGAACACCAGAATGGCCAGGCCGAAATTGTGCAGATGGTGGTTCAGCCAGTCGAGCGCGTAGAAGATCGGCTTGGTCAGGAAGTAGAACCAGCCGAAATCGACCGCCTTGTCGAAGCTGGGGATCCCGTCCTGGCTCTCGTAGCGGTCCAGCAGGTGCACTTCCTTGGCGCCCGCGAACAGGCGCGTGGACGAGGCGGCGGCGGCGCCGGGGGCCACGACCAGCGGTTCCTGGCCGAGGAAGTCCACCTGATAGGAACCGCCGGGAAGGTCGATGTAGCGGAACGATGCGGTCTGCTTCGACGCCTGGTCCGGGACCAGCGCGGTCAGCCAGTACTTGTCGGTGATGCCGGCCCAGCCGCCGGTGGCGGCAGCGGTGAGGGCGATGCCGTTGTTCTTGGCGCCCTCGCTTTTGGCGTCGCTGTATTTCGTCTCTTTCAGCCGGCCGTCGAGAACGCCGATCATGCCCTCGTGCAGGATGTAGTAGCCGGCGGTGACGGGCGTGTAGTCGCGGCGGATGCGCGACCAGGGGTACAGCGTGACCGCCTCGGCGCCGGTATTGCGCACGCGTTGCTGCACCGTGAACATGTAGTTGTCGTCGAGCGAGAACACGAGCTCGAAGACCTGGCCCTGGCCGTTGTCCCAGGACAGCGTGAGCGGCTTGCTGGCGGCAAGCTCGCCGCTGGCGGACCAGAGCGTGTCGTCGGTGGGCACGGCGACCTTGGCGTCGCCGGCCGCGGTCCAGCCGAACTGCACGAAATAGGGCTGCGGATCGGCGCGCGGCTCCAGCAGGCGGACCAGCGGCGAGTTGGGCTCGATGGTCTCGCGGTAGTCGCGCAGCACCAGGTCGTCGAGGCGGGCGCCGAGCAGGCTGATGCTGCCTTGCACCCGCGTGCCGGCGATCTTCAGGCGCGGCACCTCGCGCGGCACGGCGGTGGCCGCGGCCTGTGCCGGGATGGCGCCCGAGACGGCGGCGCCGGCCGGCGGCTGGCTGGCGGGCGCGTTGCCCGGCGTGGCGGGCGCAGCGGTGGTGGCGACGTCCTGCGCCGGCACCGGATGCGGCGGGCGCGGCATCAGGTACTGGAAGCCGATGAGGATGGCGATCGAGATCGCGATCGCAAGGAACAGGCGTTTCTGGTCCATCAGGATGCCGTCCGGCCTTTGAGGGTGGAACTGGGTGGAGGAACGGGGTCGTAGCCGCCCTCGTGCCAGGGGTTGCAGCGCAGGATACGTCGGGCCGCAAGTGCCGTCCCGCGCAGGGCGCCATGCGTGCCCAGCGCCTCGATGGCGTAGTGGCTGCAGCTGGGCTCGAAGCGGCAATGCGCGCCGATCACGGGGCGGATCGTCAGCTGGTAGGCGCGCACCGCGCCCCGCAGCACGACGGCGGCCGGGCTCATGTCAGCGTGCATCGGCGACACCCAGCTTCGCCAGCGCACGGCGCAGGTCGTCCTGCAGGGCCACGAAATCGCGCGTGCCGGTGGTGTTGCGCCCGATCAGCACGAGGTCGACGCCGCAGACAGGGCGGTCGCGCAGCAGCAGGCGGGCGGCTTCCTTCAGGCGGCGGCGGGCGCGGTTGCGGGTCACGGCGTTGCCGACCTTGCGGGTCACCGTGAAGCCCAGGCGGGCCGGGCCATCGTCGTCGCGTGCGAGGGCCTGCAGCACCAGCCCGTGGACCGGCGCCTTGCGGCCTTTCGATGCGACGCGCAGGAACTCCGCACGGCGCTTCAGGCGCTGCGGCGCCTGCGCCATGGCCAGTGCCCTCGACTGAGTGATGCCCGGGACGTCCTCAGGCCGACAGGCGCTTGCGGCCCTTGGCGCGGCGGTTGGCCAGAACCTTGCGGCCACCGACGGTTGCCATCCGGGCGCGGAAGCCGTGGCGGCGCTTGCGAACCAGCTTCGACGGTTGATACGTGCGCTTCACGACACTCTCCGATTTCGCGTGGAGTCCGGCCGCGCCGCAGGGGCTGCGCCGTGGTACGGACATACGCGGGACCCGAAATCGGGGTCCCGTTGCAGGGGGCGGCTTATAGGAGGGTGCAGGCTGTCACGTCAACCGCGGGCATGGAAGACTCTTGAAAAATGCGCGGATGGAGGAGGCGAACGTGCCGCGCGCTGCTACAAGGTCCGTATGCCCGTATTGAGACGATTCTGGCCGTTGCTGCCGGTGCTGCTGGTTGTGGCCGGCGCTTACGCGCTGGGACTGCAGCACGAGCTGAACTGGGCCACGCTGGCGGCGCGCCACGCGATGTTGCGGGCGCTGGTGGCGGCGCATCCGCTGGCCGCCTGCCTGGCCTTCGTCGCGACCTATGCCACCGCCGTCGCAGTGTCGTTCCCCGGCGCGGTGGTGCTGACGGTGGCGGGCGGGCTGCTGTTCGGAACCGCGCTGGGCGCGCTGCTGACGGTGACCGGCGCCACCACGGGGTCGGTGCTGATCTTCCTGGCCGCCCGCACGGCGCTCGCTCCGTTGCTGGCGGCGCGGGCGGGGCCGTTCCTGGACCGGTTCCGCAGCGGGCTGCAACGCGACGCGTTCTCCTACATCCTGGCAATGCGGCTGATACCGGTGATTCCGTTCTGGCTGGTCAACCTGGCGCCGGCGCTGCTGGGGGTGCGGCTGGCGCCGTTCGCGGCCGCCACCTGCATTGGCATCATCCCGGCCACCACGGTGTTCGCGAGCCTCGGCGCCGGGATCGGCGACGTGCTGGCGGCGGGCGGGCGGCCGGACCTGACGGTGATCCTGTCGCCGCCGGTGCTGCTGCCGCTGCTGGGCCTGGCGACGCTGTCGCTGCTGCCCGTGGCCTGGCGGCGGTGGAAGGGCCAGAACGTGTGATGCCGGATGCCTGACTTCGATCTCGCGGTGATCGGCGCCGGCGCGGCCGGCCTGTCGGTGACGGCGGTGGCCGCACAGCTCGGCCTGCGGGTGGCGCTGATCGAGCGCGAGCGCATGGGCGGGGATTGCCTGAACACGGGCTGCGTGCCCAGCAAGGCGCTGCTGGCGGCGGCGCATGCGGTGCAGGAGGCGCAGGCGGCCGGGCGCTTCGGGCTGCGCATCGCCGAGCCCGTCGTCGACTGGGACGCCGTGCAGGCCCACGTGCAGGGGGTGATCGCGGGAATCGCGCCGATGGACAGCGAGGCCCGGTTCACCGCCATCGGCGCCACGGTGCTGCGCGGTCATGCCCGGTTCACCGGGCCGGATGTGCTGGCCGTGGACGGGCGGCGGCTGCGGGCGCGCCGGATCGTCGTCGCCGCCGGCAGCCGCGCCGCGGTGCCGGCGATTCCGGGCCTGGCCGATGTGCCGCACATGACCAACGCCGACATCTTCGGCCTGCCGGAGCGGCCCGCGCATCTGCTGATCCTCGGCGGTGGGCCGGTCGGGCTGGAAATGGCGCAGGCGCATGCCGGGCTCGGCTGCCGGGTGACGGTGGTGGAGGCCGAACGCATCGCCGGGCGTGACGACGCCGAGCTGGTGGACGGGCTGCGCACGGCCCTGCAGCAACAGGGCATCGCCATCCTGGAGGGGGCGCAGGTCATACGGGTCGAGGCCGGCCCGGCGCTGGTGCTGGCTGGCGGGCGGCGTGTGGCCGGCAGCCACCTGCTGGTGGCCGTCGGGCGGCGGCCGAACATCGAGGCGCTTGGGCTGGACGCCGGCGGCGTGCGGGCGGGGCCCGGCGGCATTGCCACCGACGCCGGTTTGCGCAGCCTGACCAACCGGCGCGTGTTCGCAGTGGGCGACATCGCCGATCCCGCCGGGATCGGGCCGCGCGCCTTCACCCATGTCGGCAGCTACCATGCCAGCATCGTGATCCGCCGGGCGGTGTTCCGCCTGCCGGCACGGGTGGACTATGCCGCGCTGCCGCGGGTGATCTACACCGCGCCCGAGCTGGCGCAGGTCGGGCTGACCGAGGCGGAGGCGCGGGCCGCCGGGCACGCGATCCGCATCCTGCGCTGGCCGCTGTCGGAGAACGACCGGGCGCAGGCCGAGCGCCGGCCGGAGGGGCTGGCTAAGCTGGTGGTGACGCCCAAGGGCCGTGTCCTCGGCGCAGGGCTCCTCGGACACCACGCGGGCGAGATGATCGGGACCTGGACGCTGGCGATCGCGCGCAAGGTGCCGCTGTCGGCGCTGGCCGGCATGATCGTCCCCTACCCCACGCTCGCCGAGGCGCCGAAGCGCGCCGCCGGCAGCTTCTTCGCTGCAAGCCTGTTCGCGGCCCGAACGAAGCGGCTGGTGCGGCTGCTGGCCCGGTTGCCGTAAGGCGCGCGCTGGCCCACCTTGCGCGGCATGGCACATCGAGAGGACGTGGCCCTGGCCCTGCAGGGCGGCGGCGTGCACGGCGCCTACACCTGGGGCGTGCTGGACCGGCTGCTGGAGGACGGGCTGGCGGTTGGGCGCGTCTGCGGCGTGTCGTCGGGGGCGCTGATCGCGGCCATGCTGGTGCAGGGGCTGGTGAAGGACGGCGCCGCCGGCGCGCGCCAGGAGATGCGCCGGCTGTGGGAGCGGGTATCGCAGGCGAACTCGCTGAACCCGTTGCAGAGCGGCCCGCTGGAAAGCTGGCTGTGGGGCTGGGACGTGAGCAGCGACCTGGTGTGGCAGGGCGTGGAGACCGCGTTGCGGATGTTCAGCCCGGCCCAGCTCAATCCCTTCGGCCACAACCCTTTGCGCGCGGTGATCGCCGACGTGCTGGATCGCGACGCGCTGACCCATGCGTCGGCCATTCCGCTCACCGTGGCTGCGACCGACGTGGAGACGGGCGCGTCGGTGCGCTGGACCAATGCGCAGATCACGGTCGACGTGCTGTTGGCGTCGTGCTGCCTGCCTTTCGTGTTCCACGCGGTGGAGATCGACGGGCGGGCTTATTGGGATGGTGGATATTCCGGCAATCCGCCGCTGGGCCCGCTGCTGCTGCCGCGGCCGCCGGCGGAGCTGGTGCTGATCCGTGCCCAGCCGGCACACCGGCCGGGGGCGCCTGGCACGCCCGCGGAGATCCTGAACCGGCTGAACGAGATCGCGTGCCACGGCGTGCTGGAGGCCGAGCTGGCCGCCCTGCCCGGCCGCGTGCGCGTCAGTGCCTACGATGCCGACAAGGTGTTGGCGGAATTGCCGCTCTCGTCCAAGTTCAATGCCAATCCGGCGTTTCTGACCGAGTTGTTCGAGGCCGGCCGCGCCGCCGCCCTGCTGGCGCCCCAGGCGGCCGCGAAATAGGCGATGTTGGAGGGCTGGATGATGATGCTGGCGATGCTGGTGATCGGCGCCGTGGCTGGGGCGGCGGCGGCGTGGCTGCTGGCGCAGCGCGGGCTGCGGTCCGCGCAGGCGCGGGAAACCGAGCTGGCGGCAGCGCTGTCCAGGCTGGGGCATGACCTGCGCGGGGCCCTGTCGCCGGCGCTGCTCATGGCCGAGCGGCTGGAGGCGAATGCCGATCCGGCGGTAAAGCAGGCCGGCACCGTCGTCGCCCAGGCCATGGACCGGGCCGCGAGCCTGGCCAAGGCGGCGTCGACGTTGGCGAAGAAAGGCAAGCAGGGGGGATAGACGAGAGATGCAATGGGATCCGGGCCAGTATCTGCGCTACGGCGACGAACGGCTGCGGCCGGCGCTGGACCTGATGGCGCGCGTGCCGCTCGACGCCCCCTCGCGCGTGGTCGATCTCGGCTGCGGCCCCGGCAATGTCACTTCCATCCTGAAGCAGCGCTGGCCGCAGGCGGAGGTGACGGGCGTCGACGGGTCGGCACCGATGCTGGCGAAGGCCGCGACGGCGGCGCCGGGATGCCGCTTCGTGCAGGCGGACATCGCCGCCTGGACGCCGGATGCGCCGCCCGACCTGCTGTATTCCAACGCGGCGCTGCACTGGCTGGGCGGGCACGCGGCACTGTTTGCGCGCCTGTTGTCGCTGCTGGCACCCGGCGGCGTGCTGGCGGCGCAGATGCCGGCCATGCACGACGCCCCGATCCGCGCCCTGCAGCATGACATCGCCGCCAATGGCCCCTGGGCGGAGCTGCTGACCGATGTGGACAGCGCGCCGCCGATCCTGGAGCCCGGCGCCTACTGGGACCTGCTGAAGCCGCTATCGGCGTCGCTGGATATCTGGGAGACCATCTACCTGCACGCGCTGCGGGGCGAGGACGCGGTGGTGCAATGGGCCAGCGGCACCAGCCTGAAGCCGTTCCTCGACAAGCTGCCGCCCGAGCTGCGGCGGGACTACCTGCGCGCCTACGGCGACGCGGTGCGGCCGATCTATCCGCGACGCGCCGACGGCACGACGCTGCTGCCGTTCCGGCGGCTGTTCATCATGGCGACGGTCTGAAACGGGGCAGGCGCGGCTTAAATCTCGTCGCGCCCGTCGCTGAACTCCACGTCGCGGTGCACGTGCACGCTCATCAGCAGGCCGAAGCCGATCATCACCATGATCATGGCCGAGCCGCCATGTGACACCAATGGCAGCGGCACGCCCCCCACGGGGATGGCGCCCATCACCATGGCGACGTTGACGAAGACGTACATGAAGAAGTTGGTGCTGATACCCAGCGCCACCAGCCTGCCATACTGGTGGCGGCAGCGCAGGCCGATGAACATGCCGCCGAGGATGATCAGGCATAGCAGCCCGAGCAGCGCGAGGCCGCCGACCAGGCCGAACTCCTCGGCCAGCATGGTGAAGATGAAGTCGGTCTGCTTCTCCGGCAGGAAGTTCAGATGGCCCTGCGTTCCCTGCAGGAAGCCCTTGCCCCACATGCCGCCGGAGCCGAGCGCGATGCGCGACTGGATGATGTTGTAGCCGGCGCCCAGCGGGTCGCTCTCGGGGTTGAGGAAGGTGGTGATGCGGGCGCGCTGGTAGTCGTGCAGATGGTCGTAGGCGATCGGCGCCACCAGGGCGACCAGGGCGACCAGCAGCGCCACCTTCCACCAGCGGACCCCGGCGCCCAGGAACACCACGAAGCCGACGACTGCCGTGATGACGGCGGTGCCGAGATTGGGCTCCTTCAGGATCAGGCCCACCGGAACCAGCACCGCCACCGCCGGCGGGATCAGGAACAGCGGGTTGCCCATCCGCTCCCACGATGCCTTGTGGAACCAGGAGGCGAGCGCCAGCACCAGCACCAGCTTCATCAGCTCGCTGGGCTGCCACAGCATGCCGCCGATGTCGATCCAACGTTGCGCGCCCTTGCCGACATGGCCCATTTTCATGACCAGGAGCAGCAGGATCACGCCCCCCGCATAGGCCGGCCAGGACAGCCGCGCGATGAAGCGGATGTCGACCAGGGCGATGCACAGCATCAGCGTCAGCCCGAAGGCGAAGCGCAGCATGTGGCGGGCGGCATACGGCTCCGACGAGCCGCCGGCGGCGGAATACAAGGCGACGTAGCCGACGCTGGCCAGGGCGCACAGCAGCAGCACATACAGCCAGCTGATCTGCCATAGCTTGCTCGTCAGCCCGAAGCTGGTCTCGCGGATCAGGCGGCGTTCCATCAGGCTCATGTCGCAGATTCTCGCATCGTCCGCGTTTTCACCGGCGGTCCGCCAGGCGCTGGCCGGGCGGCTCGTTGCGGCCCGCGGGGTCGCGCGTCAGCACGTCGGTCATGATGTCGCGCGCGATCGGGGCGGCCGCCTGGGCGCCGGCATTGCCGTGCTCCACCACCAGCGCCAGCGCATAGCGCGGCGCGTCATAGGGCGCGAACGCCACGAACAGGGCGTGCGGGCGGAGTTCCCATGGCAGGTTCTCGGATTTGTAGCCGCGCTCGCGCTGCTCGCGGGAGACGTTGCGGATCTGCACGGAGCCGGTCTTGCCCGCCATCTGCACGCCCTGGATGGGCAGCCTGGCCAGGGGCGCGGTGCCCTGCGGCTCGTTCACCACGGCCCACATGCCCTCGCGCACCGCATGCAGCGCGCGTTCGGGCACGCCGAGACTCGGCCAGTCCTCGGACCGCGCGCCGGACTGCACGACGCCGCCGATGCTGCGCGTCAAATGCGGCTCCACGGCGCGGCCGGTGGCCAGGCGGGCGGCCATGGTGGCAAGCGACAGCGGGGTGAGCTGAAGATAGCCCTGGCCGATGCCGCAGACGATGGTGTCGCCGATGTTCCACGCCTTGCCCTGGGCGGTGCGCCAGGCGCGGGTGGGAACGAAGCCCTGGCGGGCGCCTGGCAGGTCGATACCCAACTTGGTGCCAAGGCCGAAGCGGTTGGACATGGCGGCGATCCGGTCGATGCCGGTGCGGCGGGCCACTTCATAGAAGAACACGTCGCAGCTGTGCTTCAGGGCCCCGTGCAGATCGAGCATGCCGTGGCCGCCCTTGCTCCAGCAATGATAGCGGCGGTCGCCGTAATCGAGGTATCCGGGGCAGTTGACGCGGTCGCTCGCGGTGATCGCCTTCGCCTCCAGCCCCGCCAGCGCCACCACCATCTTGTAGGTGGAGCCGGGCGCATACAGGCCGGCCGCGGCCTTGTTGATCAGCGGGGCCCGGCGGTTGTTGGTCCATTGCACCCATTGCGCCTGCGAGATGCCGGAGTTGAACAGGCTGGGGTCGAAGGACGGGTTGGTGGCCATCGCCAGCACCTCGCCGTTGCGGGCGTCCATCACGACCGCGCTGGCGCTCTCCTCGCCCAGGCGCTGCAGCACGGATTTCTGCAGTTCGGCGTCGATGGTGAGCGCCACGTCCTGGCCGGGCGTGCCCTCCTGGCGATCGAGTTCGCGGATGACCCGGCCGACGGCGTTGACCTCGAGCTGCACCGCCCCGGCGCGGCCGCGAAGATTGGTGTCGTGCGTGCGCTCCATGCCGGCGCGGCCGACCCGGATGCCCGGCAGCGCCAGCATGGGATCGTCGGCGACGTCGTTCTCGTTCGGGGGCGCCACATAGCCCACGACATGCGCCAGCGTCGGGCCGAGCGGGTACTGCCGCGTGGTGCCCACATCGACCAGGATGCCCGGCAGGTCCGGCGCGTTGACCTCGATCCGCGCCATGTCTTCCCAGCTCAGGAACTCGCGCACGGTCACCGGAATGAAACGGCGGTGGCGGCGCAGGTCACGCTCGATGCGGGCGCGCTCGTGCTCGGCCAGCGGGACGATGCGGCTGAAATTGTAGAGCGTGGTGCCGACATCCTCGGTCTGCTCGGCGATCAGCAGGGCGCGCCAGTTCAGCTTGTTGCCGGCGACGACGGTGCCGAACCGGTCGAGCAGCCGGCCGCGCGGCGGGGCGATGAGGCGGGCGCTGATGCGGTTGGTTTCGGCCAGCGTGGCGTAGCGGTCGCCTTCGATCACCTGCACCTGGTACAGCTTGGCGCCCAGGAACCCGAGCGCCGCAACCTGCCCGCCCGCCACCAGCAGAGCGCGGCGGGTGAAGACGCCGGTGCGCTTGGCCTCGCGCCTCATGACAGGCCGGGTTCCGCGAGCGTCTGGTGGGCGCGGGTGAGCAGCACCGCCAGCGGCGGATACAGGCCCGCGGTCAGCGCCGCCTGGAACGCGGCGGGCGCCGGCGGCAGTACGCGGAAGATCAGCAGGGAACTCAGCGCCCATTCCACCGCCGCGGCGCCGGTGGCGATGCCGACAAAGACCAGCCAGACCAGCAGAAAGCCCTGGCGCACCAGGAACCGCCGCCAGCGCAGCGCCAGCCCGTGCACCACCAGCAGGATCAGCACGCCCACCCCCGGCGGCGCGTAGCCCAGCAGGTCCCACAGCACCCCGAGCAGGAACACCACCGGCGGCGGCAACGAAGCGGGACGGAACAGCGACCAAAAGAAGACACAGCTTAGCGCCACCGCCACCAGCAGCTCCGCCTGTCCGGGCAGGCCCAGCGGTGCGGCCGTGACCAGCAACAGCAAGGCGGTGGTGGCCGCCGGAAAGCCGCGCCGGGCCGACATGTCCAGCCGCCGCCACAGGCTGGGTCGCGGCCGGATTCCGGGAAGCCGGTCATCCATGGGGTGCTGCCCCCATGCTAGCGCCGCCGGTCCGTCGGCCGCGGCGCGCTCGTCTCGGGCGCCACCACGCCACGCAGGCCGTAGTCGAACAGCCGCACCACCTCGAGCCTCTCCAGCCGTGCGGCGGGTTCGACCTCGGGGGCATTGCTGGTGCTGTAGTGGACGGTGCCCACCGGCAGCCCGGCCGGGAAGGCATTCGCCTCGGCGCTGGTGACGATGCGCTCGCCTTCGGCCGGCTGGGTGCCCTCCGGCCAGTACATCAGCCGCGGGCGGGGGCCATTGGTGCCGACAAGCATGGCGCGCGCCCGGCTGCTTTCGAGGATGACGGGGATGCGGCTGTTCATGTCGGTGATCAGCAGCACCCGGGCGCTGCGGGCGCCGACCTCGGTGACGCGGCCGACGAGACCACGGTCGTCCAGCGCGATCTGGCCCTTGGTGATGCCGTGATTGGGGCCGAGCGACAGCAACACGGCGCGGGCATACACGCCGCCCGCATCGGCGACCACGCGGGCGGTGACATAGCTGGGCGTGGGATCGGGGATCCAGCGCAGATTGGCCTTCAGCGTGGCGTTCTCGGCATCCAGCGCCAGCGCCACCGCCTGCCAGCGCCGCAGCCGTTCGTTCTCCTCGCGCAGGCGGGCGTTGTCGCGATAGATCGCCACCAGGTTCCGGGCGTTGTCCACCGCATCGCGCACGCGGGCCAGCGGCTCCGCCACCACGCCGTAGATGGGCGCCAGCGCGTCGGCCAGCGCCATGCGGGCGCGCTCTGCCAGCAGGGCATCGGCCTTGCCGAGCAGCATCAGGCCGAATGCCGCGGCGATCAGCACCGGCAGCGTCAGCTTGGCCAATGCCTGCCGGACCGGGATGGACAGCCGGATCACGACTCCGCCCTACTCCCCGCGCTCTAAGGATTACACACCCGCATTGGACGCCGTCGTGGCGCCGACGGCAACGGCTCAGTACGGCGCGCTTCGTGACGGGCGCGTCAATACATCGACGTCAATACGTTGCGCAACCGCTTCATTTCCTCGAGCGCCCGGCCGGTGCCCAACGCCACGCATTGCAGCGCATCCTCGGCCACCACCACGGGCAGGCCGGTGGCGTCGCGCAGCACCTGGTCCAGCCGGTAGAGCAGCGCTCCGCCGCCGGTCAGCACGATGCCCTTGTCGACGATGTCGGCGGCCAGTTCGGGCGGCGTGTTCTCCAGCGCCACCTTCACCGCCTCGACGATGGCGGTTACCGGCTCGAGCAGGCTGTCGGAAATGGAACGCTGGCTGACCACGATCTCGCGCGGCACGCCGTTCATGAGATCGCGGCCCTTCACCTCGCGATACGGGCCGTCCTCGCCCTCGTAGGGCGGGGCGGCCGAGCCGATATCCATCTTGATCCGCTCGGCCGAGCTCTCGCCGATCAGCAGGTTATGGCTGCGGCGGATGTAGTTGATGATCGCCTCGTCCATCTTGTCGCCGCCGACGCGCACGCTGCGCGAATAGACGATGCCGCCCAGCGAGATCACCGCCACTTCCGTGGTGCCGCCGCCGATATCGACCACCATGCTGCCCGACGGCTCGGTGACCGGCAGGCCGGCGCCGATGGCCGCGGCCATCGGCTCCTCGATCAGCAGAACCTTGCGGGCGCCGGCGCTCTCTGCACTCTCCTGGATGGCGCGGCGCTCCACCGCAGTGGACCCCGACGGCACGCAGACGATGATCATCGGCGAGGCGAAGCCGCGGCGGTTGTGCACCTTGCGGATGAAATGCTTGATCATTTCCTCCGCCACCTCGAAATCGGCGATGACGCCGTCGCGCAGCGGGCGAATGGCCTGGATGTTGCCCGGGGTCCGGCCGAGCATCTGCTTGGCCTCCTCACCGACGGCCAGCACCTGCTTCTTGCCGCGCACGTCGGCAATGGCGACGACGCTGGGCTCGTCGAGCACGATGCCGCGACCCTTCACGTAGACAAGCGTGTTCGCCGTGCCGAGATCGATGGCCATGTCGGCTGACATGAGGCCAAGCAAGCGTGAGAACATAAAAAAAGACCCTCATGGCGGGGTGGCAGGCCCAACGGGATGGAACCTCGGGGGATGGCCCGGGGTTGCCGCGGGCGTGGGCTTAGCCCCCTGGCCGGGCGCGGACAAGGGCCTTCACGTTTCTCCGATCCGGCACGGGAGCGCCGCAGTGTCGCCACACTGGGTGCCGAGGGTGCCGATGCCCTTCACGGGAGATCATGCGACAGGAGATCATAAGATGAGACATGCTTTGAAATTCGCTATTTGCGGCCTGGTGATCCTGGGCCTGTCCGCTTGCGGGTCGGATCCGCTGACGCGCGGCGTGACCGGCGGCCTGATGGGCGCCGGCGCGGGTGCGGGCGTGGCAGCCGTCACGCATGGCAATCCTGCGAAGGGCGCCCTGATTGGGGGCGGCATAGGCGCCGTGGGCGGCGCGGTGACAGCCCACTGATCCCTCCGAAGTTGCCGCAGCAGGCCACCGGCCCATCCGGACAGTCCGGATGGGCCGGTGCGCCGGCGTTCAGGCGGACAGGGCGGCTGGCTCGGTGCGGGTGCGCTTGACCAGCAATTTGTTGAGGGCGTGGATGTAGGCGCGGGCGGAGGCGACGATGGTGTCGGTGTCGGCCCCCTGGCCGTCGACCATCTTGCCGCCCTCCTCCAGGCGCACGGTCACGCGGGCCTGGGCGTCGGTGCCTTCGGTCACGGCGCCGACGGAGTACAGGCGCAGTGTGGCGTCATGCGCGAAGATCGAGCGGATGGCGATGAAGGTGGCGTCCACCGGGCCGTCGCCGGTGGCGGTGGCGGTATGCAGCGTGCCGTCCACTTCCAGTTCCAGCACCGCGGTCGGCGGGGTCTTGCTGCCGGCGCGCACGTCCAGCGACACGAACTTGATGCGGTTGTTGTCGCGCATCACCTCATCGTCCACGAGGGCGGAGATGTCCTCGTCGTAGACGGCCTTCTTGCGGTCGGCCAGGTCCTTGAAGCGGCGGAAGGCGTCGTTCAGCTTGTTGTCGCCGATTTCGCCATAGCCCAGGGCGCGCAGCTTGTCGCGGAAGGCGGCGCGGCCGGAGTGCTTGCCCATGACCAGGTTGGACTTGGTCCAGCCGACGCTTTCCGGGGTCATGATCTCGTAGGTGGCGGCGTTCTTCAGCACGCCGTCCTGGTGGATGCCGGATTCGTGGGCGAAGGCGTTGCGGCCGACGATGGCCTTGTTCGGCTGCACGTCGAAGCCGGTGATGGTGGACAGCAGCTTCGAGGTCTTCAGGATGTTCTGGGTGGCGATGGCCGGCTTGCACGGCACCGAGTCCGGGCGGGTGCGGATCGCCATGACGATCTCTTCCAGGGCTGCGTTGCCGGCGCGTTCGCCGATGCCGTTGATGGTGCACTCCACCTGCCGGGCGCCGGCGCGGATGGCGGCGATGGTGTTGGCGACCGCCAGGCCCAGGTCGTTGTGGTTGTGGGTGGAGAAGATCACCTTTTCCGCGCCCGGCACGCGGTTGCGCAGCATGGTGAAGATGCGCTCCATGTCCTCGGGCAGGGCGTAGCCGACGGTATCGGGGATGTTGATCGTGGTGGCGCCGTGGGCAATGGCGGCTTCCACGCAGCGGCACAGGAAATCGGGCTCGGTGCGGCTGCCGTCCTCGGCCGACCATTCGACGTCGTCAGCATGCTGGCGGGCCAGGGTAACGGAGTTGACCGTCAGCTCCAGCACCTGCTCGGGCTCCATCCGCAGCTTGTACTTCATGTGCAGCGGGCTGGTGCTCAGGAAGATGTGGATGCGCTTGCGCTGCGCCGGCTTGACCGCCTCGGCGGCGCGCAGGATGTCGTCGCGGCCGGTGCGGGCCAGGCCGCAGATGACGGGGCCGCCCTGGGCGTACAGCTCGGCGATGGCCTTGACGCTCTCGAAGTCGCCGGGGGAGGCGATGGGGAAGCCGGCCTCCATCACGTCGACGCCCAGTTCGGTCAGGGCTTCGGCCATGCGCAGCTTCTCCTGCAGGTTCATGGAGAAGCCGGGCGACTGCTCGCCGTCGCGCAGGGTGGTGTCGAAGATGATGACGCGGTCGTCGGCCAGCTTGCCGAAATTCGGATGGTCGATGCTCATGATAGGCGTCCTCGGGGCATGTTCTTGGATGGGACTGTAGCCACGGCGGGCTGCCATCACACGTGCGACGGCGCCCGATCCCCTGAGCGATGCCGGCGTTCAGATGCGCGGCGTCACGCCCAGGGGCGGCTAAGTCGAAGGAGCAGTCCGAGGGCGGGAAGGCGGCCAAGGCGCGCATGCGCGGCGCCGTGCGTGAGCGCACGGCCGGCACGGCATGCGATGTGGGCGCCGCAAATCATGGCGCGGACCCTAGCCGCGCCGGTCCGATGATGCAAGCATTGCGACAACGAAGAAGCCGAGGGAACCGGAAACGCATGTACAACGTCGTCTTCTGCCGCGCGCTGCACCCGACCGCCATGGCCATGCTGGAAGCGCGCAAGGACATCAATGTCAGGATCCTGACCACGGATTTCCGCGGCCCTCCGTTGCAGAAAGAGTTGGCCGAGGTGATTGGCGACGCCGACGGGGTGATGGTCGGGCTGGAGCGGGTGGACGCGGACCTGCTGGCGCGGGCGCCGCGGCTGCGGGTGATCAGCCGGTTCGGCGTGGGCTTCGACACGTTGGACATCCCGGGTTGCACACGGCGGGGCGTGCTGGTGGGCGTGGTGAACGGCGCCAACGACCTGTCGGTGGCCGAGCACGCGATGATGCTGCTGCTGGCGACGGCGCGGCGGACGCTGGAAATGGATGCGAGCGTGCGCGCCGGCACCTGGATGGTGCAGACCGGGCGGCGGATGCACGAGTTGTCCGAGCGGAGCGTGCTGGTGGTTGGCTATGGCCGCATCGGCACAAGGGTGGCGAAGCTGTGCTCGGCGTTCGGGATGAAGGTGATGGTGCACGACCCCGCCTTCCCCACCCCGCGCATCGCCGCCGACGGGCACATCCCGGCGCCTGACCTGATGGCGGCGGTAGCGGAGGCGGATGTGGTGACGCTGCACTGCCCGCTCTACGACCAGACCCGCAACATGGTGAACGCCGATTTCCTGGGGCGGATGAAGCCGACGGCATGGCTGATCAACACGGCGCGCGGCGGCATCGTGGACGAGGCGGCGCTGGCCGACGCGCTGGCCAACGGAACGATCGAGGCGGCCGGGCTGGACGTGCTGGTACGCGAGCCGCTGGATACCGCGAGCCCGCTGCTGACGCTGCCCAACGTGGTGCTGAGCCCGCATAACGCGGCGGCGCCGCTGGAATGCTACGCGAAGATGTCGCGCCGGGCGGTGGCGAACCTGCTGGACTTCTTCGATGGCAAGATCGACCCCGGGTACACCGTGAACCCTGAGGTGTTGGGGCGGAATGCGCCTTAGGTGAAAAAGAAAGTCCAGGGCGCTGCCCTGGACCCGCCAAAGGTCATGGGCCTTTGGAAACCATTACTCTCTTGGCTGGATCGACGACCTTCAGTTGATATCAACTGAAGGACGCTGACGCAGCCAAGAGAGTCCAGGATTGTCAAGGCTTCGCCTTGACTGGGGTCGAGGGGCAAGGCCCCTCGCCTTGCCTTCAGTTCTTCGTCTTATCAACCAGCTTGTTCTTGGCGATCCACGGCATCATCGCGCGCAGCTTCTCGCCTACTTCCTCGATCGGGTGGGCGGCGTTGCGGCGGCGGATGGCCTTGAAGCTGGCCTGGTTCACCTTGTTCTCCAGCATCCAGTCGCGGGCGAAGCGGCCGCTCTGGATGTCGGCGAGGACGCGGCGCATTTCCTTCTTGGTCTCATCGGTGATGATGCGCGGGCCGGTGACGTATTCGCCGTATTCGGCGGTGTTGCTGATCGAGTAGTTCATGTTGGCGATGCCGCCCTCGTAGATGAGGTCGACGATCAGCTTCACTTCGTGCAGGCATTCGAAATACGCCATCTCCGGCGCGTAGCCGGCTTCCACCAGCGTCTCGTAACCGCCACGGATCAGCTCGACCAGGCCGCCGCACAGCACGACCTGCTCGCCGAACAGGTCGGTCTCGCATTCTTCCTGGAAGGTGGTCTCGATGATGCCGGCGCGGCCGCCACCGATGGCCGAGGCGTAGGACAGCGCGATCTCCAGCGCATTGCCGGACGGGTTCTGGTCCACCGCGACGAGGCAGGGCACGCCGCCGCCACGCTGGTATTCGCTGCGCACAGTGTGGCCGGGGCCCTTCGGCGCGATCATGAACACGTCGATGTCCGGGCGCGGGTCGAGCAGCTTGAAGTGCACGTTGAGGCCGTGCGCGAAGGCCAGCGCGGTGCCGGGGCGCATGTTCTGGCCCAGGCTCTCGCGGTACAGGTCGCCCTGCCCTTCGTCGGGCGTCAGCACCATCACCACGTCGGCCCAGGAGGCGGCGGCGGCCGGGTCCATCACCTTCAGGCCGGCGGCCTCGGCCTTGGCCACGCCGGTGGAGCCGGGGCGCAGGCCGACGACCAGCTGGGTCGCGCCGCTGTCCTTGAGGTTGTTGGCATGGGCGTGGCCCTGGCTGCCATAGCCGATGATCGCGACCTTCTTGGCCTTGATCAGGTTCACGTCCGCATCGCGGTCGTAATAGACGCGCATCGGTAGTCTCCTTCTCGCTTTCTCGGTTTGGTCAGATGATGCGCGCGCCGCGGGCGATCGCGGCGACACCGGTCCTGGACACTTCGGCCAGGCCCAGCGGTCGCATCAGTTCGACGAAAGCATCGAGCTTGTCGGTGCTTCCGGTCATTTCGAAGACAAAGCTTTCGGTGGTGGCATCCACCACGCGGGCGCGGAATGCATCGGCCAGGCGCAAGGATTCGGCGCGGTTGTTGCCGGTGGCGATGACCTTGATCAGCGCCATCTCGCGGGCGATGTGCGGGCCTTCGAGCGTGAGGTCGGCGACGCGGTGCACGGGCACCAGGCGGTCGAGCTGCGCCTTGATCTGCTCGATGACCATTTCGGTGCCGGAGGTGACGATGTTGATGCGGCTGCGGTTGCGGCCGTCCTCGACCGGGGCGACGGTGAGGCTGTCGATGTTGTAGCCGCGGCCGGAGAACAGGCCGATGACGCGGGCAAGGACGCCGGCCTCGTTCTCCACCAGCACGGATATGGTCGCGGAGCGCAACGTCGTATCGATCGGACTGGGCATGTGGGTCTTCGCTGCTTGAGGGAAAGGTGAATCCGGTCTAGCCCCGGCGTGCTAGACGAGTACCAGGCCCTCGTCGGTGAGGCCGGCGGCGCCGCCGGCCTGCAGGTTGCCGCCATGCTCGGCGCCCAGGATCATTTCGTTGTGCGCGGCGCCGCTGGGGATCATCGGGAAGCAGTTCTCCGTCTGGTCCACGCAGATATCGGCGATCACCGGACGATCGAGCGCGATCATCTCGCGGATGACGTCGTCGAGCTGATCGACGCTGGTGGCGCGCAGCCCGACGCCGTGGAAGCTGTCGGCCAGCTTCACGAAGTCCGGCAGGGCGGCGGTGTAGCTTTCGGAATAGCGGGAGCCGTGCAGCAGCTCCTGCCACTGGCGAACCATGCCCATGTATTGGTTGTTAAGGATGAACACCTTCACCGGCAGGCGATACTGGGCGAGCGTGGACATCTCCTGGATGTTCATCAGGATGCTCGCCTCGCCGGCGATGTCGATGACCAGCGCGTCCGGGTGCGCGACCTGCACGCCCATCGCAGACGGCAGGCCGTAGCCCATCGTGCCGAGGCCGCCGCTGGTCATCCAGTGGTTGGGATGGTCGAAACGGAAATACTGCGCCGCCCACATCTGGTGCTGGCCGACCTCGGTGGAGATGAAGATCTCGCGGCCGAGGTCGCGGGTGATGTCGTACAGCCGCTGGATCGCGTATTGCGGCTTGATGATCGCGCCCTTGGTCATGTCCTGGGTGAAGCGCAGGCACTGGATGGCGCGCCATCCGTCGATCTGCTTCCACCACGCGGCGATCGCGGGGCGGTCTACCGGGGTGGGATCGGCGTCCCAGGCCGCCAGCAGCGCCTGCAGCGCACGGCCGGCATCGGCGACGATCGGCACCTCCACCGGCACGTTCTTGTTGATGCTGGACGGGTCGATGTCGATATGGATCTTGTGCGAGCCGGGGCTGAAGGCGTTCAGCCGCCCGGTCACGCGGTCGTCGAAGCGGGCGCCCACGTTCAGCATGACGTCGCAGCCATGCATGGTGAGGTTGGCTTCATACGTGCCGTGCATGCCCAGCATGCCCAGGAACTGCGGGTCGTTGGCCGGATAGGCGCCCAGGCCCATCAACGTGCTGGTGCAGGGGAAGCCGGTCTTGCGCACGAACGCGGCCAGCGCGGCGCTGGCGGCGGTTCCGGCGTTGATCACGCCGCCGCCGGTGTAGATCACCGGACGCTTGGCGGATTTCAGCAAGGCCACCGCCTTGGCAATCTGGCCGGCATCCGGCTCGGTCTGCGGGCGGTAGCTGCGATGCGCGGCGGACGGCGGCGCCTGGTACGGCGCCTTGCCGATCAGGATGTCCTTCGGCAGGTCGATCACGACCGGGCCGGGGCGGCCGCTGCGGGCGACGTAGAACGCCTCGTGCACCACGCGGGCCAGGTCCTCGGACTTCTTCACCAGATAGTTGTGCTTGGTGGCCGGGCGGGTGATGCCGGTGGTGTCGGCTTCCTGGAAGGCGTCGTTGCCGATCAGGTGCGTGGGCACCTGGCCGGTGAGGCAGACCACGGGGATGCTGTCCATCAGCGCGTCCACGAGGCCGGTGACGGCGTTGGTGGCGCCGGGGCCGCTGGTCACCAGCACCACGCCGACCCGGCCGGTGCTGCGGGCGTAGCCTTCCGCCGCGTGCACGGCGGCCTGCTCGTGGCGGACGAGGATGTGGCGGATGGCGTTCTGCTGGAAGATCGCGTCGTAGATCGGCAGGACCGCGCCGCCGGGGTAGCCGAAGATGACCTCGACGCCCTGGTCCTTCAGCGCGCGCAGAAGGACTTCGGCGCCGGCCTGCAGCTCGGTGTCGCCGATCGGGGTTTGGGCGGTCCCGGAGGACATCTTTGTCTCGGTCATGATCGCATCACCTAATCCGCCACGTTGCACTGCGTCAACCCACCACTTGAATAAAAGAGAACAAATCAGCCTTTTGGCTTTCCGAAAATTGCTTTAGGCCCGCAATTCGCGCATGGATCGTATGCGTGCGAGCCGGATCTGCGAGGCGGCGGTGGCGGAACCAGGTGGCCTGGCGCTTGGTGTACTGGCCGGTCGCCAGCTCGGCCCGGCGCGCTGCCTCGGCCAGGGTGATCTCGCCACGCAGATGGGCGGCCAGTTCGGGCACGCCATGCGCGCGCATGGCCGGCAGCGCGGGATCAAGCTTCAGGGCGAGCAGGCTGCGCACCTCGTCCAGCGCGCCGTCGACCAGCATGGCGGAGAAGCGCCCGGCGATGGCCGCCCGCAGCGCGTCGCGGGGCGGGTCGAGCAGGATGGCGGAGAAGCGCCAGGGCGCGGGCTGCGTCGCCTGCGCCTGCCAGGCGGCGAGGCCGCGGCCGGTGCCGCGCCACACTTCCCAGGCGCGGGCCACGCGCTGGCTGTCGCTGGGGCGCAACCGCGCCGCGGTGGCCTGGTCGACCTTGGCCAGCGAGGCGTGCAGGCCCTTCGGCCCGAATTCGGCGAGCAGCCAGCGCGCCTCGGCGCGGGCGGCGTCGCCGGGATCCGGGATCGCCGCGATGCCGTCGATCAGGGCCGCGAAATACATGCCGGTGCCGCCGCACAGGATCGGCAGCCGGCCGGCGGCTTCGGCGGCAGCCATCTCCCGCAACGCCTCGCCGCGCCACCAGGCGGCGCTGCCCGGCTCGGCCGCCGGCCGCACGCCGTAGAGGACATGCGGCACGCGCGCCTCCTCCGCCGCCGACGGACGCGCGGTGATCACGCGGAGCTCGCGGTAGACCTGCATGGAATCCGTGTTGATGACGGTGCCGCCCAGGCGTTCGGCCACGTCCAGCGCGAGCGCCGACTTGCCGCTGCAGGTCGGCCCCGCGATGATCAGCGCGTGCGGCAGCTCAGCCATATCTTGCCCCTCGCCGCCGATCGCCGCATACGGCCCGCATGAGCCATGTCCTCACCCTGGTCGTCGACCGCACCGCCACCACCCTTTCCGACGCCATCATTGCGCGCGTTCGCGACGCCATCCAGGGCGGGGCGCCGGATGTCCTCTCCCCGGGCGAGGCCGCCGACATCCCCTGCCCCGCCCTACCCGATCCGGCGCAGGTGGAAGCGGCGCTGGACGGCGCCCCCGTGGACGCCATCACGACCAGGACCCGTGGCCGGCGCAAGGGCCTGCTGGTGGCGGACATGGACAGCACCATCGTCACCACGGAAACGCTGGACGAGATCGCCGCCTATGCGGGCCTGAAAGACGCCATCGCCGCGATCACCCGCATGAGCATGAACGGCGAGATCGACTTCGCCGAGGCGCTGCGCCAGCGCGTCGCCATGCTCAAGGGCCTGACCCTGGATGCGCTGGAGAAGACCTGGGCGCGCACCGAGCTGATGCCCGGCGCTCGGGAACTGGTGGCGACCATGCGCGCGCACAACGCCACCACGGCGCTGGTCTCCGGCGGGTTCACCTTCTTCACCGGGCGCGTGGCCGAGCTGGTGGGCTTCGACGTCCATCGCGCCAACACGCTGCTGGACGATGGCGCGGCGCTGACCGGCGAAGTGGGCGAGCCGATCCTGGATCGCGACGCCAAGCTTGCGACCCTGCGCGAGCTGGCGGCCGCCCGGAACCTGAAGCTGTCGGCCACACTGGCGGTGGGCGACGGCGCCAACGACCTGGCGATGCTGCGCGAGGCCGGCCTCGGCGTGGCCTTCCGTGCCAAGCCCATCGTCGCCGCCGAGGCCCGGGCCCAGGTTCGCCACAGCACGTTGCGCGCCCTGCTGTTCGCCCAAGGCTACCATAGCAGCGACATCCTCCCGGGGTGACGTTCGCGTCAGCGCCGCCGTGACCGGAATCGGGGCCGCCGCAAGGCATTGCAGGGTCGTGATCGCGTCGCCCGTCATTTGGTGGCACAACCTTGCGTGCGTCACGGGGCGCGCCTTCTGGATCGAATAGCGTTCCGATGGCAGCATATGAATGCGTGGCACGTATCGGTCCAACACGCGACGGGCCGCGGCAGCCGCGGCGGAATCACGCCTGCCTGCCGGAGCATGCAGGCCGGCGAGCAATGGGAGCGAACACATGACTGCAACGATTTCGCGACGCAAGGCGCTGGCCGCCATCGTGGTGCCAGCCGCGGCCATCGCCGTGGGCCTTCCGACGAGCGGCGCGGCGGCGGCGGATCCGGTGCGCGTCAGCTCCAAGCTCGATACCGAAGGCGGCCTGCTCGGCCACATGATCCGCCTCATGCTCGAGAGCAACGGTATCCCGACGGTGAACAAGATTCAGCTCGGCAACACCCGGATCGTGCGCGGGGCGATCATGGCCGGCGAGATCGACATCTATCCGGAGTACACCGGCAACGGGGCGTTCTTCTTCCACATGGATGCCGATCCGGTGTGGAAGAACGCGGCGGACGGCTATGAGCGCATCAAGAAGCTGGATCTGGACGCCAACAAGATCGTCTGGCTGCAGGCCGCGCCGGCCAACAACACCTGGGGCATCGCGGTGCGCAAGGACGTGGCCAGCGCGAACAAGCTGGCCACGATGGAAGATTTCGCGCGCTGGGCACGCGACGGCGGCAAGGTGAAGATCGCCGCCTCCGCCGAGTTCGTGGAGAGCCAGGCGGCCCTGCCGGCGTTCCAGTCCATCTACGACTTCAAGCTTGGGCCGGACCAGACGCTGGTGCTGGTGGGCGGCGACACGGCGGCGACCATCCGCGCCGCCGCCGAGGGCACCTCCAACGTCAACACCGCCATGGTCTATGGCACCGATGGGGCCATCGCGGCCCTTGGCCTGGTCGTGATGGAAGACACCAAACACGCACAGATGGTCTACGAGCCGGCACCCACGGTGCGCGCGGCGGTATTGGCGCAGTATCCGGCGATCAAGGACGTGCTGGCGCCGGTGTTCCTGTCGCTGGACGCGCCCACCCTGCGTGGCCTGAACGCGAAGGTCGCGGTGGAGGGCGAGGACATCCAGAAAGTCGCCTCCGGCTATCTCAAGGCCAAGGGTTTCCTGAAGTGAGGCGCAAGACCGCACGGTGAGTCCGGTCGGCGCCACACCGGGCTGGAGCCATGTGCGGGCGATGCTGGTGGTCGTGGCCTGCCTGGTCGCCGCCACGCTGGGCTTCGTCTCGTACGCGCCCAACCGGCTGCTTTCCGGCGCGGCCATAGGGGTGGTGCCGGCGATGCGCCTGGCGGCATCACCGGGACCGGCGGCGGTGTTCGGGGTGACCGGGCTCGTGCTGCTCGCCTCGCCGTTCCTGCCGCGCCGGGCCGCCTGGGAGTGGGCAGTCATCCTGGCCGCGGGGGGCTGCGCGGCGGCGGTTCTGTGGCTGGCCGGAAGCTACGCCGAGGGCATGGCGGCGGAGGGGCCGGCTGTCGCGCGCACGTCGCTTGGCGCCGCTTGCTGGGTGCTGCTGGCCTGCACGCTGCTGCTGGCCGGCGATGCCGCGGCACGCCTGCGCCTCGGGCCGGCCGGGACATTGCTGGCCGCCGCCGCGATCGCCGGCCCGGCCACGGCCGTGATCGCGGCTGGCGCGGTTGACCAGCTGTCGCTGGCGAAGGAATACGCGAACCAGCGCGACATCTTCTTCGACGCGGTCGTGCGGCATGGCGAGATCGTCGTGGCGGCGCTGCTGCCCACGGTACTGGCCGGGATCCCGCTGGGGGTGGCGACGCATCGCCGCCGTGCGTTGCGGTCGGTGTTGTTTCCAGTGCTGAATATCATCCAGACCATTCCGTCGATCGCCCTGTTCGGCCTGCTGATGGCGCCGCTGTCCGGCCTCGCGGATGCCTTGCCGTGGCTCGCCGGCCTGGGCATCAGCGGCATCGGGATGGCGCCAGCGGTGGTGGCGCTGGTGCTGTATTCGCTGCTGCCGGTGGTGCGGAACACGGTGGCGGGCCTGGCGGGCGTGCCCGCCCCGGTGCGCGAGGCGGCACTTGGCATGGGCATGACGCCCGGGCAGGTGTTCTGGCGCATTGACGCGCCGCTGGCCTTGCCGGTGCTGCTGTCCGGCGTGCGCATCACCGCGGTGCAGGCGGTCGGCCTCGCCGCCGTCGCCGCCCTTATCGGCGCCGGCGGCCTGGGCGCCATCATGTTCCGGGGGCTGTTCGCCAATGCGCTCGACCTGGTCCTGCTCGGCGCCATCCCGGTCATTCTGCTGGCGGTTCTGGTGGACCTGCTGATGCGCCTGCTGATCGCGCTGACGACCCGGAGGGGTGCATGATCGAGTTGCAGGACCTCACCTGCCGGTTCGGCGATTTCACCGCGGTGGACGCCATCTCGCTGGCGGTCGACGAAGGCGCGTTCTGCGCCCTGATCGGCCCGTCGGGCTGCGGCAAGTCCACCACGTTGCGCATGATCAACCGTCTGGTGGAGCGCAGTGCCGGCACCATCCGTTTTGCCGGCGAGGACATCGAGCATTTCCGCCCCGAGGACCTGCGGCGGCGCATGGGCTATGTGATCCAGTCCGTGGGGCTGTTCCCGCATTGGACGGTGGAGCGCAACATCGCCACCGTGCCGGCATTGCTGGGCTGGCCGCCGGCGCGGATCCGTGCCCGCGTCGAGGAACTGCTCGCGCTGCTGCGCCTGGACGCTGCCCGGGTGCGCGACCAGTACCCCGATCAGCTCTCCGGCGGGCAGCAGCAGCGCGTGGGCGTGGCGCGGGCGCTGGCCGCGGACCCCGACGTGCTGCTGATGGACGAGCCGTTCGGCGCGCTGGACCCGGTGACCCGCGACGCGCTGCAGGATGAGTTGCTGCGCATCCACCGCGAGACCCGCAAGACCATCGTCTTCGTCACCCACGACATGGACGAGGCGCTGAAGCTGGCGACGACGATCGCGCTGATGAATCGCGGCCGGCTGGTGCAGGTCGGCACGCCGCTCGACATCCTGGCGCGGCCGGAGAGCGATTTCGTGCGCGACTTCGTGGGCCGCGAGGATCATGGGCTGAGGCTGCTGGCCGTGCAGCAGGTGGCGTCGCGGCTGCGCGCGGGCGCGACGGTGGAAGGCGCGCCGGTGCAGGAGACGATGTCGCTGCGGTCGGCCCTGTCCGAGATGATGACGCGCGGTTGCGACCGCCTGGCGGTGACGGATGCAGGCGGCCGCCCGGTCGGCGGGCTGTTCCTGGAAGACATGGTGCGCCGGCCCGCATGACGAGTCCGCGCCAGGCACTGCATCTGCCGGGGCCGTTGGCCTGGCTGGTCGTGGCCTTCATCGCCCTCACCTTGGGGATGCCGGCGCTGCGGCCGGTTTTCGCGGCGCTGTTCCCCTATCTCGACCGCCCTGTCTATGTGCAGGAAAGCTTCGTCTCGCTGGTGCTGGCGCATCTGGAACTGGTGGCGGTGTCCAGCGGCGCCGCTGTGGTGGTGGGGGTTCTCGCGGGCATCTTTGTCACCCGTCCGGCAGGGGCCGCGTTCCGCGGCGTGCTCGATACCGTGGTCGCTATGGGCCAGACATTTCCGCCGGTCGCGGTGCTGGCGCTGGCGGTGCCCGCGCTCGGCTTCGGCGAGCCGCCCGCGCTGATCGCGCTGTTCCTGTACGGGCTGCTGCCGGTGATGCAGAACACCATCGTCGGGCTGGCGGACGTGCCCGAGGCGGCGCGCGAGGCGGCGGCGGGGCTGGGCATGCGCCGGATGCAGGTGTTGTGGCAGGTGGAACTGCCGCTGGCCGCGGGGGTGATCCTGGCGGGCATCCGGACATCGGTGATCATCAATCTCGGCACCGCGGCGATCGCGTCCACCGTCGGGTCGAAGACGCTGGGCTCGCCGATCATCCTCGGGCTCAGCGGCGGCAATACCGCGTATGTGCTGCAGGGGGCGATCCTGCTGGGCCTGCTGGCGGTCATTCTGGATCTCGGCTTCGCCCGGCTGGCGCGGGCGCTGCCCCGGCGGCCGTCGTAAGGCCGAACCGCTGCCGCAGCGCCTGCGCCACGTCCGCCGCCACCGTATGCCATTCGCCCTGTGCGCGCTGGCGGAACAGCCTGATTGTCGGGTACCAGGGACTGTCCGTGCGGTCGAGCAGCCAGCGCCAGTCCGGGGCGCGGGGCAGCATCACCCAGGCCGGCCGGCCCATGGCACCGGCGAGATGCACCACCGACGTGTCGACCGAGACGAGCAGGTCGAGGTTGTCGAGGATGGCCATGCTGTCTTCGAAGTCCTGGATCTCGGCGCCGACATGCACGAGCGGGGCGCGGGCGAAGAAGCTGCCCGCCTGGCGCGCCGCCGGGCCCTTCTGCAGCGATACCAGCGCGATGCCTGGCAGCGCCGCGACCGGTGCGAAGGCAGCGAGGCTGGCGCTGCGGTTGCGGTCGTTGGTGTGCGTGGGCCGCCCGGCCCAGACGATGCCGATGCGCCGGAAGCCGGGCGGGATCAGCCGGCCCAGCCGGTCGGCCCAGGCCTCGGCACGCGCCGGGTCGGCGCGAAGATAAGGGACCGGCGCCAGGATGCTGTCCACGCGCGTGCCATGCAGCCGCGGCAGGCCGGAGAGCGGACAGAAGGCCGCATAAGGCGGGCAATCCTCCCAGCGCCGGACCTGGCGGATGCCGGGGCCCAGTTGCGAGATCAGGGGCGCCATCTCGGCGCCGCAGGCGATCGCGAGATCGGAACAGCGTTCCCGCGCCCAGGGGATGTAGCGGCTGAACTGGATCACGTCGCCGAAGCCCTGGTCGGCGATCAGCAGCAGGGTCCGGCCGGCGAGCGGCGCGCCGTCCCATTGCGGCCTGTCCGTCGGCGGCATCAGCGACGGCGCGCCGGCGATGCGGAAGCGCCATTCGTATTCCTCCCAGCCTTCCGCCATCTCGCCGCGCAGCAGCAGTGCCTCGGCGAGTTCGAAATGCGCGCCGGGCAGCGCCGGGTCGAGCGCCAGGGCGCGGCGGGCGGCGGCGATGCAGGCGTCGATCTCCAGCCGTTCGTAGCGGATGACCGCGAGGTTGTGCAGGCAGACGGGATCGTGGGGCGCCATGGCGGTCGCCTGCAACGCCGCCGCCAGCGCGTCGTCGGGACGGCCGAGGGTGCGGTAGAGCTCGCAGATGTTGCGTAGGTAGAGGGCCGTGTTGCCGCCATGCACGATCGCGCGCTCCATCAAGGCGAGCGCGTCGGCATGGCGGCCGAGGCGGAAGGCCACGACACCGGCGAGATGCAGCGTTTCCGGCTCGTTGGGGGCGACGGCGAGGATATGCCCCAGCAGGCGGTCCGCCTCATCCAGCCTGCCGGCCTGCTCGGCCGCGACGGCGAGCGCGAACAGCTCGCCGAACGGCACCGCGATCGGCGTCGCGGCATGGAGTATCGGCGGCGGCTCGCTGCCGAGCGGCATCACTCACCCGCCATCGCCGTCGATGCCGTAGCCGAGACGCTCGATCACCGGCTGCAGGATCGGGATGACGGGCGCGAGATGCTTGAGATAGTGGCGGTAACGGAAGCGTGAGCGGTCATAGAGCTTCTCGGTCACCTGGGCGTAGCTGGCGGTGCGGGCGTAGCGGCGGTTCTCGTGGAAGCTGAGGCAACCCGGCTCGAATTCCGCGCCGATGAAGGCAAGCAGCGTGCGGACGCTGCCTTCCTGGTCGTCGATCATGTCCTCGTAGCGGATCGGCAGATAGCGCAGCGCCATCTCGGCGCGGTAGTGCTGCACCAGCTCCATCACGCGCAGGTAATGCGTCGCCGCCGTTTCCAGCGCGTAGGCGCAGTAGAAGCCGTGCGTGAAATGGTTCGACATCGCCGAGACCATGATGTCGAGCGGGTGGCGGACCACATGGATCAGGGGCGCCTGCGGGAAGATCAGGGCGATCAGGCCGAGATGCATCTCGTTCAGCGGCATCTTGTCGGTGAACCAGTCGGCCCCCGGCGAAAAGACGCCCATCTGGCGGACCTTCTGCAGGTAGTGATCGCGCAGATTGTCGAGCCCGTCGCGCTGATCGCCCATCCACAGCTCGGACAGCGCCTCGGGATAGTTCAGCGGACTGCCGAGCATGCGCGGCATCAGGTTGGCGATGTCGTTGATCAGGGGCAGCTCGTCGCCGGCGCAGATGCGGGAATGCGCCGACACTGTCTGTTCCACCAGCGTGGTACCGGAGCGTGGGAAGCCGAGGATGAAGACGGGCTGCGGTACGTCCGTGCGCACCGTGGCGCGCGGCAGGAGACGCAGACGCCCGGCGGTGAAGAAGCCGCGCAGCCGGTCGATCAGCTGGCCGGCCTGCTGGTCGAGATACTGGTTGCCGCTGAGCGCCCGCGCCAGGCGCTTGCCCTCGGTGAAAGCGGCGAAGGCGTCTTCGAAATGGCCCATCTGGTCGAGCAGCCGGCCTTTCTCCAGCAACTCGTCCGGGCCGAGCATTCCGTTCTGGCTGCGCGCGGCCATGGCGTCGAGCACCGCCAATGCCTCGGGATATCGGCGCATGCGGCCCAGCAGGACCGCGCGGGAAATCCGCACGCCGGCGTCGTCGGGGAACAGCCGCTCCATGCGGTCGAGCACGTCGGATGCGGCGGTGAAATCGCGGTCGGCTTCCTCCAGCCGCGCCCAGCCCAGCAGCGTCTGGCGGATGGCGGGCGCGGCCGCGACCGACTCCTTGTAGAGCGCGCGGGCTTCCTGCATGCGCCCCTGGGTCTTGAGGTTCCAGGCCAGGTTGGCCAGGAGAATGGGGTCGCGGCCCTCGGACAGCTCCAGCACGCGGCGGTAGTGGTATTCGCCGACGGCGGGGCGTTGGGCCTCAGTGAGGATCATGCCCATCAGGTTGTGCGCCTGGCCGCTCTCGGGGGCGATGCGCACGGCGTTTCGGGCATGCAACTCGGCTTCCGCCAGGTCGCCCCGGGACAGCAGGATCAAAGCCAGTTCGTTGGTTGCCGCGAGATCGTTGGGATCGAGGGCGACGACGCGGCGGATGAGCGCTTCGGCGGCCCGGCTTTGGCCCTGCGCCTTGCGGATATCATAAAGCACCCGCAGCGCGCCGACGCGATCGGGGGCCGATTCCAGCACTTCGATGCACAGACGCTCGGCAGCGGCGATGGCGCCGGTATGGTAGGCCTGGATGGCGCGCTCGATCAGCGGCACCAGATGCCGCGTCGCATCGGGCGGCAGGAGTTTCGCTGCATCCATGCGGCAGCAGCTCGCCGGTCGCAGGCCGCTGCCGCAGGCACACAAGGCGGGCGCCGAATCGTTCATTCCTGCGCTCCTGTCCGCTGATCCGGACCGGGCATTGCGACCAGCGGCGGTGCCATGCATCGAGGTCGTGGCACCCGGCCGTGTGTGGTCATTCTGCAGCGCGCCGCGGCTCGCGGGCAATCCGCGTGTTCGTGCCCGGCCACAATCGAAAAATCGCCAGGACGCCCGGGATCAGATGCAGCTTGCGCCAGATGAACAGCCCCATGCCCAGGTTCCACACGACGAGTGCCGCCGTGGTGGCGATCGCGGCGCCGGTGACGCCGAGCAGGACGATCGCCACGGCACTGACCGCGACATTGCCGGCGGCGCACAGGATGAGAAGGATGGCGGCGCTGCGCTCGTGCCCCGTCATGGTCATGAGATAGAGCTGGGAGCCGGCGCCGGCGCCGATCACCTGGCCGATCAGAAGGATTCGCATAGCCGGCACACCGGCCTGGAAGGCGGCACCGAACCAGGCGAGGAGCGGATCCGCGAGCAGCCCGAGCGGCAGCGCGATGCAGGCCGCGGCAAGCAATGTCCATACCGACGTTCGCGTGATCACCGCCTGCAGCGCGGCGCGGTCGTTGCGGACAAACAGGTCCGACACGATGGGGGCGAACAGCGCGTTGACCGCCGTGCGCGGCAGCACGACCATGAAGGCGATGTTGAAGGCGAGCGCATAAATGCCGGCATCGCTGGTGTGCCGGAGCCAGCCGAGCATGACGGCGCCGGTGCGGTTCAACCCGGTTTCCGCCACCGCGAGCATCACCAGCGGCAGCGCGATCCGGCGCCAGGTCCCGGCGTCGTACGCCGGGACGATCGCGTGGATCGTGGCGGGCTTGCGGTGATGCGCGGCCAGGCTCACCAGCAGCAGGCCCATGACCGAGCTTGCCAGTGTCATCAGCATCGCCGACGCGGCATCGATGCGCCACCATCGTCCGAGGCTGGCGGCGCCGACGAGGATGAGCAGTACGCCGTCGCGAACGATGCGATCCGGCGCCAAGGCCGACACGACGCCGCCATAGGCCCGCACGACAGAAGAACGGATCCACAGCAGCGCCCAGACCGGCACGAGGACGAAGCCGATGATGAAGGTGCTGGTGAGCTCGCGTGGCAGGTCGCTGGGCCACAGCATCACGATGGCGGAACCGATGAGGACGACGCCGCACCCGACGGCGCCGGCTCGCCATTCCGCGTACCGGATCACCCCACGCAGCAGGGGCCAGGCATGCTGCGCCCGGTAAGCCGGCACCAGCCGCAGCAGCGAGACGTCGAAGCCGAGTGCGGCGAAGTAGGCGAGGATGGTCATCCAGGCGAACACGTATGCGTAGATGCCATAGGCATCGACGCCGACGATCCGCGCCAGCACGAGCTGCGCGCAATAGGTGAGCCCCGCGCCGGCGACATGGATCGCGAAGGCGGCCACGCTGCTGCGCGCGAGGCGGCCGGTGAGCGCGCCGCTTCCCGGTGCCACGCCGAGCACGCCGCCGCCGCTTGCCTGGCTTTCCATGCGCGTCATTCGCCCGGCGGGCAGCGGATTGCCGGACGCCGCAGGGCGCGCAGAGGGATCGGACCGATGGGCAAGCGTTCGGTGGCGTTCATATGACCTGCATCCCCTGTTCGGTGTCGGACATGGCCGTGATTTCTTGCTCGATCGCCTCGACGGCCGGGCCGAGAGACCGCGTGTCCGCACATTGGACGCGGGCGACATGGCGCCCCTGGAGCTGCAGCGCGGCGCACAGGTCTTCGACGATGGCCACGGATTCGAGATTCGTCTTCAGGTCGAGCTCGAACAGCCGCTCCATCCTGCCTTGATGCCGTTCCCGCTCCGCAAGCCGCTCGGTCAGGATGTCGATGGGGGCATCGAGACAGACCAGGAGATCCGACCTCGGGATCGCCTCCAGGGCGCGCATGACGGTCGCCCGGTCCGACGCGCGGCCGAGCAGGACCAGCGAGCAGACGGCCTGGACGAATCCCTGATCGAAAATGACGATGTGGTCGGACAGCGACGCGCGGTGCCAGGCATGCAGCAGACGCAGCAGGTATTGGCGCAGCCGGACGGACCAGAGGAAATCCCGCGGCGGCAGCAGGCGCATTAGATCCGCGGCGATCCCGGCCTCGTGCGCGTTGAACAGCAGGTGCCCTGCGGTCGAAAGCATCTCGAAGGCCGGCCGGATCAAGCGGCGCACCGCGGCCGTGGCATGATGCGCCGCGGGATCTGCTGCCGGCGCGCCGTTCGGCGGCGCGGCCTCGGCGGGCCGGTAGCTTTGGATCAGTTCCGCGGCGAGGCCGCGTGCCTGCAGGTGCGCGTTCAGTGCCATCGCGAAAGTGGTCTTGCCGACCCCAGGGGCGCCGAAGAGCTCGATGATCATGGTTCGGCCTCGCCGCTGCCACTCACAGCATCCGCCAGATTTCCGCCTTCACCGCGCGGATCACGTCGGCCAACGGTTGTTGGGCGTCCACATTCACAACGCGGCTTTCGGGAAAGCCGAGTTGCATCACCGCCGCGGTGCGCGCGCGGATGATCTCGGCGTCCATGTCCGGCTCGCGCAGCGCGATGGTCTCGGGCGTCGCGTCCAGCTTGATCACAAGATCGGGCGGCAACTGGCGGGCGAGCGCATAGGCCCGCGCCTCGAACCCGCGCAGCCATTGCGGCACGCGGGCCAGGCGCGGCAGCAACGGGCCGTCGTTGTAGTCGAGGATCTGGTTCTGCGGGTATCGGTCGGCCACCACGACCAGGCCGCGATCGGCGCCGCGGCGGGCGGCCAGCAGCTTCATCCGCTTCTCGACCGCCAGAACCGTGGCCCAGAGCATCATCAGCGCGCTGTAGAGCGCGCCGGGAGGGCGGCCGGAAACCTTGCCGTGCGACGATCCCTTCGGCTTCGTCCGCATGAAGCGGGTGACCAACGGGACCATCAGCTTGAACGGCAGGAGCAGGAACGACGGCCGGCCGCCGCCGGTGCCGAAATAGATGGGCAGAACGTCGATCTCCGCACCGAGCCATGCCCGCATGGTTCCGACGACCGTGGTCTTCCCGCTGCCGTCGACGCCAAGCACCGCCACGACGATCCCCCCACCGGGCGCCTTCCGGCTCCATGGACGCGGGGCGTGCAGATAGCGCTTGTTGAGGCCCCCGAAGAGCCATGGAACGGCCCGTGCCGCGCTCCGCAAGCCACCCTCGGCGGCATTGTAGGAGCGGTGCGGCGCCAGGTATGCGTGGACGCGCCGGCGAAGCCCGCCCCGGTTCGCGAACGCCTCGTTGCTGCAGACGGCGTCGGCAAGCCTGTCCGCCAGATTGTCGTCCACCAGTTCCCTGGCACGGGCAAGGACTGTCGCACGGTCGAGCCTCGCGGCGAGCTGTGCGTGATCCAGCGCGAACTTCGCTTTCGTGGCCCGCCAGTGCCGGAGTGTCACGGGATCGCGCCGCCGCAGTTCGATGCAGCCACGCACGACCAGCAGCAGCGCCTCGTGCGCGGGATCGAGCATCAGGATCGGAAAGGCAGGGTGCGGGATGGCGCGCGCAAGCAGCGTCTTCTCCCAGGCAAGCCGGTGGTTCTTGAACAGCCTGGCGCCCAGGACCAGGCGGAAATGCAGATGCAGATGGACGATCAGGCCGCTGGACTCGTCATAGCCGAGAAAGCTCTCGACGGCCGGATGATTCCGGCTGGGCACGGACGGAAACTGCTTCAGGCGGCATTCGAGCAGGATGCGCCGGGCGCGGTGCTGCTCCTCGCGCGCGACCAGCAGGTCGAGGTCCGCCTCCCCGGCCAGCACTTCGCGGATGCGCCTGCTGCTCTTCCAATAGCAATAGGAGATATTGTCGCGATGAAATGCACCGAGGACCACCAGGAGGAGGTCGACGACAGGGCCGTCGATGCCCGATTCTGCGACCGCGTCGTCTCTCATTCTGGCCATCCCCGGTTCTCGTCCGCCGGGCGTCTCCGGCTCGCCCTGCCCCGCGCCTGCGGGATTCAATAATCTCGCAACAACGGCGTCTCGGAATAATATTTCTTGTACCGCATGAAGAATTCACCGCTATCGCCATAACGATAGCGTGCGTGCTTCTTCAGGTTCACTTGCATGATGACGGCGCCCGCCAGATCGGAACGCCCCTTGTCGAGGCAGCCGGTGCTGCGCAGCAGCGCCAGAGCATTCTGGGCCACGTCCCTGCGGGTCTTGCCCCATTTCACGACGAAGAGAACCTTGTCCACCATGGATGCCAGCAGGCGCGCCTCGGTAATCGCGAGCAGCGGCGCGCTGTCGATCACCACGCAATCGTATTTCTCGCGCAACTGGCGCAGCAGGCGCGACATGTGTTCGCTGGCGAACAGCGTCAACGGATCGATCGGGCCACGCCGCACGACCAGGTAGTCGAGATCGAGACCGGGGAGGCGCTGGATGACCTGCGATGGCGGGCGGTCATTGAGAAGCAGATCGAAGACGCCGCTCTCGGCGGTGCCGCCGATCTCCCGCAGCACCGCAGGATGGCGGAAATCGAGATCGACCAGAACCACGCTGCGTCCGAGCTGCGAGGCGTAGACGGCGAAACTGACGGCCAGCGTGGTCTTACCTTCCAGCGGCACGCTGGAACTGATGAGGATGACCTTGGATGCGCTGCTGGGGGCGGAAAGCTGCAGCGCCGCCACGACCGACCGGATCGCCTCGGTGTAAGGCGCGTAGGGGCGGTCCAGGAGGTACTGGTGCGGCCGCCTTCGTGTGCTGCGGCGCAGCTGCGGCACCAGGCCGATGCAGGGGATGCCCAGCGCATCGTGGACATCGCGCTCGCTGCGCAGCGTGCCGTCGAGCCGATCCAGGACCAGCGCGAGCAGGCTGCCAATGATGGCCGAGACGATCAGTGCGGGGAGGATGAAGAGAATGGGATTGGGCGAACTCGGGCGGTCCGGCGGCGAGGCCAGCGAGAGGATGCGCAAACCGGGAGAGACCGTCTCACGCTGCTGCTGCAGTTCCTCCCGGCGCTGCAACAGGGTGTCGTAGAGGTTGCGGCTCGATGTCGCCTCGCGTTCGAGCTCACGCAGGCGAATGTCGGCGCTGGCGCCCTGCACGTTGGCCAGCGCCTGCTGCGTCGACTGGACCCGGGCCGCGGCCATCTGCGCGTCGTTGGCGAGGTTGGCGGCCGTGCGTTCGAGTTGCTGGCCGATCTTCTGCCGCACCGCCTGCAACTGGGCGCGGATCTGCTGCATCTTCGGATGGCCTTCGCCGAAGCTGGTGGTGAGATCGGCCTGCGTCTGCAGCAGCGCCGTCTCCTGGCGTTGCAGGTCGACGAGCACCTGGGAGTCAGGGCTCCCGGCCAACGCATCCCTGCCCGCCCCGCCATGCTGGACGTCCCGGACCCTTGCCAGTTGCGCCTGTCGCGCGGCGAGGTCGGCTTCCGCGGCGGCGAGTTGGCGGTTGAGGTCACCCAGGCGCTGGTCGATCACAGCCGTCCGGCGCGTGTCTGCCAGGCCGCGTGACGACTGGTAGTCCTGCACCGCCGTCTCGAACCGTTCGACATCCCCCTTGAGTTCGGGCATGCGCGCGGCGAGCCACGCCAATGCGTGATCCGTATAGGCGCGCTTCTTCTCCATCTGGCTGTCCACGTAGAGCTGGATTGCCCGGGTGGCGACGATGGCCGCCGCCTCGGGGCTGGGCGACGTGAAGCTGACGGCGACGACGTGCGAGCCCATCTCCTGAAAAACCTTCAGGCGCCGCTGCAGGTCCCGAAGCGTCATGTTTCCGGACTCGTGGGTGCCGGGCAGCCATGACAGCGGTATCCAGGCCGTCAGCTGATGCCACCGATCGTCTGGCGTTGCGTCGGCTCTCGGCTCGGGCGGGGCGGCCGCCGCCTGGAACTCGGGGTCCCGCAGCACACTGTCGAGCACCCGCTGCAAATGGTCGTGGGAGGTGAGAGCGGCCACTTCCGTGAGGATCGCCGATTCGTCCGCCGGCGTGATGTCGATGGCCGCCTGGCCGCCGACCAGGCCGACGACCTGCCGCTCGATGACCATCTGGGCCTTCGCCGTATATTGCGGCGGCAGCAGGAACGCGACGGCGCAGATCAGCGCCGTTCCGCAGAGGGTGACCGCCAGGATCAGCCGGCGCCGCCGGCGCAAGACGTTGGCGAGATCGCGGAACTGCAGGTCGGAGCCCATTGTCAGCCGCCTTTCCTGCCGCGGGCACGCGCCGCGGCTAAACGCCCGGCCTTTGGGTCATGATGATGATGCGCGCGCAGGACAGCGTGCCGACTGGCGATGGCACATGGCGACCTAGGCATAGCGCCTCCAGTCGCCGGCGCGCGCGGCGGACGATGGCATGCCGGCCTCTGCCAGTTCCGGCGGGGGCGGCTCGATCCCCGACACGTGGTTGGCATCGAGCCAGGCCTGCACCATCAAAATTGCCCACAGCTCATTGCCACGGTCCCGTCGCCCGGTCAGGTGCTCCTGCCAGCAGTCCTGGACACGCGCGGCGTCCATGAAGCCTTCGCGCCGGAGCCGCGATGCGTCGAGCAGGTCCGCCGCCCAGTCGCGCAACGGACCGGAGAGCCATGCGCCAACAGGCACGTTGAAGCCCTGCTTCGGCCTCTCGAACAGGGCATCGGGGACATAGCGGCGCAGGATCCGCCGCAGCAGCCACTTGCCCTTTCCGCCGCGTACCTTGAGGTTGGAGGGCAGGCGCCAGGCGAACTCGATCACCCGGTGGTCGAGGAGCGGGCACCGGCCTTCGAGGCTCACCGCCATGGTCGCACGGTCCAGCTTCACCAATATGTCGCCCGGCAGATAGCCCGTCATGTCGCGGAAGATCATGCGGCTGATGGCGTCCGGCAGCGGGGGAACCGGGGCGTCGTCCGCCAGGATGGAGCCCAGCGACACCGAGTCGGCGCTGAGCGTCGTCAGCCGGTCGTAGAGGTCCTGTTCGCCATCGGCATCGAGCACGCGGGTGAACTTCTGCAGGTTCCCGCTGCTCAGCGTGCGGCGCAGATGGCTGGGCAGCGGCAGCGCCCGCATGAGCCCCTCCATTGCCTGCGGGCTCAGCACGTGCAGCGCCGAGGCAGCCGCCCGGCGAACCGGCATCGGCAGGCCGAAAACCGGTGCGAAGCGGGCCGGCATGAAATGCCTGGCATAGCCGCCGAACGCCTCGTCGCCGCCGTCGCCGGAGAGCGCCACGGTCACGTGCTGCCGGGCAAGCTGGGACACCAGCAGCGTGGGAATCTGCGATTCGTCGGCAAACGGCTCGTCCCAGATCCGCGGCAGGTCAGGGATGACGGCGCGTGCCTCGGCGGGGGTGACACGAAGCTCGGTGTGGTCGGTGCCGAGATGTTGCGCCACCCGCGCGGCGGCGTCCGCCTCGTCGTAGCCGGCTTCATCGAACCCGATCGTGAACGTGCGGACAGGCCGCGACGATTGCGCCTGCATCAACGCGACGACGGTCGAGCTGTCGATTCCGCCTGACAGGAAGGCCCCCAGCGGCACGTCGGCCAGCATCCGTTCGCGGACGGCGGTGCGCAGGAGCGAATCGAGCTCGCTTTCGATTTCCGCAATATCGAGAGCGAGGAGATTGCGCTGGCCGGCCTCGGCGACCTCGGCGAGCGACCACCAGGGACGAACACGCTCGCGCAGGCGCAGGCTGTCCGTGTTGACGAGGTCGTCAGGGCTGACCGACAGCATCGTGCCGGGCGGCAGCTTGAACACGCCGCTCCAGATGCAGTGCTGGTCCGGGATCCAGCCCTGGCGCAGCACCGCGGCCAGCGCGGCCGGGTCCACGCTCGGACGGAAGCGCGGATCGGCCCGGAACGCCTTCAGCTCCGACGCGAAGAGGAGCGCTCCTTCGACCAGGGCCACATACAGGGGCTTCTTGCCCATCCGGTCGCGCACGAGGTGCAGAACGCGGCGCTTGCGATCCCACAGGCCAAGGGCGAACATTCCGGCGAACCGGCCGAGGGCCGCCTCGATGCCGAAACTCTCGAACGCCGCGAGCATCGCCTCGGTGTCGCTGTGACCGTGGAACTCATGCCCGAGCGACTCCAGCTCGGTCCGCAATTCCGGGAAATTGTAGATCTCGCCGTTGTAGGTGATCACCAGGCTGGCGTCATGCGACCGCATCGGCTGGCGGCCCGCCTCCGACAGATCGACGATGGCAAGCCGGCGATGGCCAAGCGCCACGCCGGCGTCGCTATCGGCCCAGAGACCGCCGCCGTCGGGCCCGCGGTGCCGCAGCATGTCCGCCATCGCCTCCACGACCGCGAGCCGTCGCGGGTCGGCTGCTTGCGGAGCGAGCAGGATGCCGACAATGCCACACATGCCATCAACTCCCTGTTCGCGCCGCAGGCGCCATGTCGCGTGTCATCGCGGATCCTTCACGGCCCACCGGCCGGCGCGCAGTCGGCAGCGTCGCGCAGATCAGGGGGCGCCGCGGCTGCCCCCGTCTCGATTCCGGACGCCGGAACCTGCTCCACAACGGATCGGGGGTGCATGAGCTTCGAATACAAGCGGCAATACCGGGTCACTGTGAGTTCGAGCCCGAACTCCTGCCGCACCAGCGTCGCGGCGCGAACGCCCATGGCCCGCGCAGCCTGCCGGTCGTGCAGCAGGTCGAGGATTCTCCGCGCGAGCAGGTGCGGCGCCCGCGGCGGGACAAGAAAGCCGTTCCAGCCGTCGCGAATGACGTCGTTGCAGCCGGGCATGTCCGTCGCCACGATCGGCAGCCCGGCCAGTCCGGCTTCGAGAAGCGCGCGCGGCACGCCTTCGCGGTACTCCGTGGGGAACGCGAACACATCGGCCAGGCGAAGCAACGCCGGCACGTCCGATCGCTGCCCGAGTGCTGCGACGTACGGCGCATGACGATCGATCTCGGCCTGCGCCACCGCCAGGGTTCCCTCACTCTCGCGCGGCCCCACCAGCAGGAAGCGCACACCGGGCCGCGCCTTGTGCACCTGGGCGGCGGCTTCGAGCAGGGTGGGAATGCCCTTCTGCCGGGTGAGGCGCGTCACCGTGACGACGACCTCGGCCGTGCCGAGACCGAGCGTCTTGCGCAGTTCTGCCGGCGAAGGCCCGGCGGCCAGATCCCGCTCGACCCTGGCGATGTCGACGCCGGAGCCGGGGATGAGCAGGCTGTGGCCCGCACCAGCCATTTGGTGGCGCGCGAAGAACGCCTGGTCTTCCCGGTTCTGGAACACGGTCGCGGCCGTCGACCGGGCCGCCAGGCGATGCAGCACACGCTGCACCGGGCGCAGCAACAGGGCGAGCGGCGAGCGCGACGAATAGACCCAGCCCATGCCGTTGATTGTCCGCACCACCAGCAGGTCGCGGACCCCACGTGCCGCCAGCGGAACCAGGATGTTCGGCTTGGTGTCGAAGCTCTGCACCAGATCGGGACGCGTGCTGGCAAGAAGCCGCTTGAGTGCCGCGATCCCCGAGCGGTCCGCCAAAGGATTCAGAAAGCGATCGAAATGGAACCGGTGGTAGGCGAGCCCGGCGCGGGCGAACGGCGCCGGCTCGCCCGTGCCGGCGGCGGTGACACGCAAGCCGCGGGCCTGGAGGGCGAGCAGGAAGGGTATGCGCAGATAGTGGTCTTCGCCGCCAACGCAGAGTATGTGCATGGCCGTCGGCGCCCGTATGCGCGCGTTGGCTACGGGTCCTGGCAGGACGGCAAGCCTGCTCACGATCGTCGTCCTGCCGGCCGGTTCTGCCGCCCGGCCGGCTCCTCGAGATTGCGCGGAACAATCCTGCTCATCGTGAATTCTTCTGCCTCGAACACATCCGGTGACAGTCGAACAAGGTCCGCAGCCCCGACATGGACTGCATGATGCGCCCAGGCGCGACCACTCAGCGGGGCAATAACAGTCCACCCGCCTTGGCTTGACCACTCAGCCAAAAGGATGGGGCTGCAACGATCATTGGATCTAGTTTGAGCCATCGCATCGCCGCCGTCGGCCGAAATCCGGCCTGCCCAGCCGCAACGGGAAGGGCACAGATGCGCCATCGGCGGCGCGCCAACCGCCGCGCTGACCGCTGCAGGGTCACGGCTCACGTACTCGTCAAAACGAGCCGGTTCAGTGCCGAGGGAAACGAGCGGAGCGCATTACGACGGATTCACAATCATAACCTTCCGGCACCTTCGGTCATTGATCGCAATGCGGGTTTGACCCTGTTGCCCTGCGCGAACAAGGTCAAATTCCTGGCGCTCGGCCCCCATCCCTTCCGGTCGCCAGACTGCGCCTTACGTCGCCTCTGGGAAGTGCACGTGGCGTGCTCGGGAGAACGAAATGAAGGTCGTGATTCAATCCGGTGGCAAGGGAACGCGTCTGCGGCCCTACACGACGGTGCTCCCCAAGCCATTGATGCCGGTCGGGTCGAAACCGGTGCTCGAGCTCCTGCTCAAATGGCTGCGGCGGAACGGCGTGCGGCAGGTCTACATCACGACGGGCTATCTCGGGCATCTGATCCGCAGCTTCTGCGGCGATGGGCGGCAATGGGACCTTCGGATCGAATATACGGAAGAGCGTGAACCTCTCGGCACGATCGGCCCCCTCAGCCTGCTGCGCGAGAAGCTGGATGGCACGTTCCTGGTGCTCAACGGCGACGTCCTCACCGATCTGAACCTGAACGCCTTCACCGCCTCGCACCGCCAGCATGGCGCCGCGCTGACGATTGCCACCGTCCAGAAGAATATTCGGATGGATTTCGGGGTGATCGAACAGAAGAATAACAAGGTGGTCCGCTTCAGGGAGAAGCCGAATCTCAGTCACCTGGTCAGCATGGGCATCTATTGCATGGAACCCGAGATGCTCGACCACATCCCGACGGGCGTTCCTTTCGGCTTCGATGACCTGATGTTCCAGATGCTGGAGATGGAGCTTCCCGTTTCCACGTTCCTGCATAGCGGCTTCTGGCTCGACATTGGCCGGGTCGAGGACTTCCAGCGGGCACAGGAGCTTGGGTGGGACGATGAGGCGCCGGCGTTCGAGACGGCATCCTCCACGTTCGAGACGCCAGAGGTCGCCTGACGGAGAGATTACGGGGCCACGAAGGCCGATATACGGGGAGGTGTGCCGTGTTGCTCGTTTCCGAGCCCAGCCTGGGCGCTGATGAGAAGCAAGCCCTTGTCGACGTCATCGACAGCAACTGGATCACAATGGGAAGTCGCGTCCAGGCGTTCGAGCGGGCGTTCGCCGACATGCACCGGATGGCCGACGCGGTCGCCGTGAACTCCTGCACCTCGGGCCTGCATCTGGTGATGGCGGCGCTGGGCATCGGCCCGGGAGACGAGGTGCTGGTCCCTTCCCTGTCTTTCGTGGCGACGGCGAACTGCGTCGTCTATTGCGGCGCGAGGCCGGTGTTCGTCGATATCGAATCCCTGGACGTGCCGCTGATGTCATGCGCCGACGCCGCTGCCAAGTGCACCGCGAGGACCAAGGCCGTCATCGTCATGCACTATGGCGGCTATCTGGTGGACCGGGACGCCTGGCGCGACTTTGCGGACTCCCGCGGGCTGTTCCTGATCGAGGATTCCGCACACGCGGTCGGCACCGCGCGGGCGAGCATCTTCGGCGACGTCGCTGTCTTCAGCTTCTTCGGCAACAAGAACATGACCACGGCCGAAGGCGGGATGATTGTCGCCGGAGATGACGGGCTGCTGGATCGGATCCGACAATTGCGCGCCCATGGCCTGACGAGCAGCACCGTGCAGCGCCTGCGCGGACAGGCGGTTTCCTACGACGTGACCATGCTTGGCTACAACTACAGAATGGACGAGCTGAGCGCCGCGATCGGGCTCGTTCAGCTTGGGAAGCTTGACCAGTGGAACAAGAAGCGACGGATGCTGGCGCACTTGTACCGGGACCTTCTCGAAGAACGCTGCCCCGATGTGCTGCTGCCGTTCCCCGAGGAGCGGACCACGTCGCACCATATCATGCCGATCGTCCTGCCCAGCGCGATTGATCGCCAACGGGTCATCGGCATCCTGCGCAGCGACGGCATCCAGACCACGATCCACTATCCGCCTATCCACTGCCTGTCGTGGTATCGGAACAACACGCCCGTCGTCTCCTTGCCGCTGACCGAGGATTTCGCGGCACGTCAGCTGACGCTGCCGTTGCATCCCAAGATGGAGGCACAGCACGTGGATCTGGTGACGCAGGTCCTGGCGAATGCCGTGACCACAGAACTCGCGGGATAGGGGCGATGGCAAGCGACGGCCGGATCACCGACATTGCGCGGCTGGACGCGTACGAGATGGGCACCGAGGCCCTGCCCATGTTCGACCTGGTGGTAGCGACCGGTGCGCTAGTCCTCCTCGTGCCGCTCATGATCCTCATCGCGGTGGCCATTTGCGCGGATAGCGGATGGCCGCTCTTCTTTTCGCAAACGCGCCTTGGTCGCGGCGGTCGCCCGTTCCGCCTGTATAAATTCCGCAAGTTCCACGGCAGCTGCGGAACAAACGGCCAGGCCGTCACCGTGGAAAATGACTCCCGTTTGACGCGCGTCGGCCGTGTTCTGGAGCGTGCCAAGCTCGATGAGCTGCCACAACTCTGGAACGTCCTCAAGGGCGACATGGCGGTTGTCGGGCCGCGCCCGGAGACGCCCAATTTCGCGGATTGCTTCGATGATTCATGCCGCCGGGTGCTGGATTACAAGCCGGGCATCTTCGGCCCGAGTCAGACGCTGTTTCGCAACGAGGGGTCGCTGTACGGAGGCGCTGACGACCCGGAGCAGTATTACCGCGATGTGCTGTTCCCGACCAAGGCCCGCATCGACCTGGCATATTATCCTTCACGAACCATGTGGCGCGACATCGGCTGGATATTTCGCGGGACGTTTGCCGTATTCGGCGGCTCGCCGCTGTCGGGCCCGGGCGCGAACATTGCCGAAAGCGTGGAGCGGTGGGTCCAGGAGAACCGCCGCGAGACGGTGCGCTGACGCCATTGCCCTGGACGATGCGCGACACGCGGCCCCTATAAGAGGAGACGGTCTTGGGATACGGGGGAGTGAGAGTTCTGGTAACCGGCGCCGATGGCTTCATCGGCTCGCATCTGGCCGAGGCGCTTTCGGACCGCGGCGCCACTGTCACGGCATTATGCCTCTACAACTCCTTCGACGCCCATGGCTGGCTGGACGACATCCCTGCCGACGTCCATCCGACCCTTACGCGCGTGCGCGGTGACGTTCGCGATGCAGCGTTCATTCGCCGCCTCATGCCGGGACATGACGTGGTCTTCCATCTCGCGGCGCTGATCGCGATCCCGCATTCGTACGTTGCCGCCCAATCCTACGTGGAAACCAACGTGCTGGGGACGCTCAATATCCTGGAGGCCGCGCGGGAGTGTGGCGTCACGCGCGTCGTCCATACGTCCACCAGTGAAGTCTACGGCACCGCCATCACGCTGCCGATCACGGAAAGCCACCCGCTGCAGGGGCAGTCGCCGTATTCCGCCTCGAAGATCGGCGCCGACATGCTCGCCGAATCGTTCGCCCGCTCTTTCGGCCTCCAGGTGGCCATCCTGCGGCCCTTCAACACCTTCGGCCCGCGCCAGAGCGAGCGTGCGATCATCCCCACGGTCATCCGCCAGATGCTTGACCCGGAATGCCCCGCGCTCAAGGTGGGGGCGACCGACACCGTTCGCGACTTCACATTCGTCGATGATACTGTCCGGGCATTCATGGCCCTTGGCATCGGCTCCGGAGTCGAGTTCGGGCGCCCGTACAATGCGGGCACCGGCAAGGCATTCGCTGTTGCGGACATGATCGAGCTGGTTGCGGAGATCACGGGTTGCACCAAGCCTGTCCGACAGGAAGCGGAGCGGCTGCGCCCGGACAGCTCCGAAGTTCTTGCATTGCAGGCCGACAGCAGCCGCCTCACCGGGGATGTCGGATGGCGTCCCCGTGTCGGATTTCGGGATGGCCTGACCCGCACGATTGCGTGGTGGCGAACCCGGCTTGGCAATGGCCGGGTGCGACGAGAAGCCACTTTCATGACCTGAGGCGGCCGCGCCGCATGCTGCCGGGCGGGAGGGGCTTGGCGACCGCGACCCATGGCACTGATATGACGGCTGGGAACGAGGCGTAGGAATGTGCGGGATCATCGGTGTGATCGGGACGCGGCCCGCGGCGCCGCGGCTGCTTGAGGCACTGGGACGGCTGGAGTACCGCGGCTACGACAGCGCCGGCATCGCGACATTGGTGAACGGCCGTATCGAGCGCCGGCGCGCGGAGGGCAAGCTTGGCAACCTCTCGGCCGTGCTGGAACGCATGCCGCTGTCCGGCACCACCGGCATCGGCCACACGCGCTGGGCCACGCACGGCGCGCCGACCGAGGGCAACGCGCATCCGCACGGCACCGCGCGTGTCTCCGTGGTCCATAACGGCATCATTGAGAACCACGCCGAGCTGCGCGCGGAACTGGAGGCGGCGGGCCAGGAGTTCTCCACCGAAACCGACACGGAGACGGTGGCTCAGCTCATCGACCTGAATCTCAGGCACGGCATGGACCCGGTCGACGCGGCGAGCGCGGCCTTCCGCAGGCTTGAAGGCGCCTACGCATTGGCGATGGTCTTTGCCGGGCACGCGGACCTGATCGTCGGCGCCCAGCATGGCGCCCCCCTCGCGGTGGGCTTCGGGGAGGACGAGATGTTCGTCGGCTCCGATGCACTGGCACTCGCCCCGTTCACCCGCCGTATCGCCTATATGCGCGACGGGGACTGGACGGTCATCAATCGCAGCAGCGCGCGTTTCCTCGATGCAAAGGGGAACCACGTCGCGCGTGACGTGAAGCTCACGAAGCTCACCGGCGCGGCCATCGGCAAGGGCAATTTCCGCCACTTCATGGAGAAGGAACTGCACGAGCACCCCGTGGTCATCGGGGATACGCTGCGCCGGATGGTGGATCCCTCGACCCGGGGGATCGCGCTGCCGGAGCTGCCTTTCGACTTCGCGCGCATTCCTCGTATCACCATCAGCGCCTGCGGCTCAGCCTTCTACGCCGGGCTCACCGGCCGCTGGTGGTTCGAGGCGATTGCGCGCATCCCGACCGACGGCGATGTCGCCAGCGAATTCCGCTATCGCACGCCACCGCTTCCGGATGGTGGCCTCGGCCTGCTGGTCAGCCAGTCCGGCGAGACCGCGGACACGCTGGCGGCGTTGCGCTACATGCGCGAGCAAGGGCAGCATGTGCTGTCGATCGTCAATGTTCCCGAAAGCAGCATGGCGCGCGAGTCCGAGGCGGTGCTGGAGACGATGGCCGGCCCCGAGATCGGTGTCGCCAGCACCAAGGCGTTCACGGCGCAGCTCGTCGTATTGGCGTGCCTGGCGCTCGCCGCCGCGCGGGCGCGCGGCACGATCGGTGCGGCCGAAGAGGCGGCGCTGACCGGCGCGCTGCTGGAGGTGCCCGGGCGGGCCGCCGATGTGCTGGAAAAGGACGAGGCGTTGCAGGCGATCGCCGCGCGCCTCGTGCAGGCCCGCGATGTGCTCTATCTCGGCCGCGGCAACTGCTTCCCGATCGCGCTGGAAGGCGCGCTGAAACTGAAGGAGATCAGCTACATCCACGCCGAGGGCTACGCGGCCGGCGAGATGAAGCATGGCCCGATCGCGCTGATCGACCCCACCGTGCCGGTGATCGCCGTCGCGCCCTCCGGCCCGCTGTTCGAGAAGACCGCGTCCAACCTGCAGGAAGCCGCCGCGCGCGGCGGCCAGGTGATCGTGTTCAGTGATGCAGCGGGCGCGGCGAAGCTCAAGGGCATCGCGACGGAAACGGTGGTGCTGCCCGACGTCGATCCGTTCGTGGCGCCCATCCTCTACGCGGTGCCAATGCAGTTGCTTGCCTATCTTGTCGCGGTGCTGAAGGGCACCGATGTCGACCAGCCCAGGAATCTGGCCAAATCCGTGACGGTCGAATAAGGCACGCTGGCCCCACCGAGGTGACCCGATGCGGCCCCGCGGTCGCGCCCGGAACCCGATGCACAATATCGCGAGGACTTACGATCTATTCAGATTGTCTGCTGGAGTGCAACTTACAATCATATTATGTGCTGTTTCGATATCTTTCGGCTCGTTTTGTGACAAATTGGTGACGGGTCCGATATCATTACCGGTACTGCGGCGACCTCCGGGTTCACGCAACCGACACGCTACAAGTTGTAGAGCGAATCTAAGTCATCTGGGCAGCTCCGATGCGCAACGTATTGATTCGTCCTGGACTCCATGGCGGAGACGCAGAAACGGATGCGAACGTCAAAGATGGCGAGCTGGCTGTCGGCCCGGCGCGAACCGTGCCCTGTCGCGATGCCCCTGGGCAGGCCGCCGGCCTCGCGACGCGCGTAGCTATTCGCGGGGATGCCGCAGCCACGGCGCCGCTGGAACAATTGGCGGGCGCCGTTCCCTCGCGCGGGAGACTCGCCACGCAGCGTTGGACCTGGCGATGGGCTGGCTTCGATGCGCCGGTCGTCGACGCAGGGTCGCGCCGCGACCGTCCGCTCCGGCTGATCCAGATGATGGCCACCTATGGTCACCGCCAGCCGGCTCCCGGCAGTCTGCAGGCGAGCCCCATCCTGGTTGCGGACCGAGCGCCTCGCGAAACGCCGAGCCCCCCCGGCGAGTCGACAGCCAAGCCGAATCGGTTGCTCGTCGTGGAGCGGCGGGAATTCGTGCGCGGATGCCTGACCTGCTGGTTGAACCGCTTCTGCCAGGAGTTCGAGGTGACTGCCGGATCCGACGCCGTGACGTCGTTCCAGGTCGAGGCGCTCAAGCGGGCCGCAGCAGTGATCCTCGGCGTGGACAAGCCGGTGCAGTCCGATGAATGGCTGGAAGCCCAGATCGCCTGGCTGCGCGCCAACTGCCCGGAACTGCCGATCGTCGTGATCGTCGATGCCGACGAAGCACGCGGCGCCGAGGATATGGTCGTCCAGCTGGGCCTGCAGGGCTATATCCCGACGTCCAACAATGTCGAGGTCGCGGCCGCGGCGCTCCGCCTTGTCGTCGCCGGCGGCGGATATTTTCCGCGTCTTCGTGGCCACGACCGGCCACAGGCGCAGATGCTGCTTGAGGGGCTGCAAGCCGTGCCAGACTCCGCGATCCCCGCAAAGCTGACGCCACGCGAGAAAGCGGTGCTGGACCTGCTGCGCCAGGGGACCCCGAACAAGCTCATTGCCTTCCGGCTCGGGATGTCGCTGAGCACGGTGAAGGCGCATGTGCACAATATCATTCGCAAGCTCCGCGTGCGGAACCGAACCGAGGTCGTTGTCGCCACCGGCCTCGTCCAGGCGGGTGTGCCATCCATGCCTGCCCATGAAGCGGTCATCGCATTGCCCGCTCGTGTTGTGGCGCGGCCGCAGCGCGGAAATAACGGCAGCTGAAGGCGGCGCCCGCAAGCGCGTTGCTTCAGCCAGCAACAGACCGGGTGAGAACCGCTACGGCGCCGCCTACGGCCAACGCAGCTCCGCCACGTAGTCCGCGACCGGGTCGCCCGCCTGGCCCCAGTTGCTCGACCAGATCACCTGGGAGCCGTCGGGTGATGGGGAGGCATGGGCCTCGCTCCAGTAGTCGTGCTTGGCGGCGCGGGTCTGCACGATCCGCCGGATCTCGCCGCTGCCGTCTATGCGCAGCGCCACGACCTCCTGGTAGAACGGCGCCCAGTCCGGGTGTTCGGTGATCTCGGCATATGTGCCGGTATAGGTCAGGAAAACCCAGCCTGGCCGGTTGATGCTGCGGATCGAGGCATGCTGACCTTCCCCATAGGGTGCGAGATCCGTGACCTTGCCGTCACGCAGCCGCCGTTTGATGACGTGATACTTGTCCGGGTCGGCCTTGCTGATGCCCACATAGACGTCGCTGCCATCGGGATCGATCGTCATGTCGCCGTGCCCCGGCCGGTGATTGCCGGTCCAGTGCTGGATCTGCGCCCCACGGACGGTGAAGATGTATGATTCGTTGGTCTCGTCCGGCATTTCCTGGAAGCAGAATATGTATTCGCCGGAGGGCGAGATGCTGCAGTAGCTGTTGGTGCCCGTCAGCTTGGTGAGGTCGATATCCGGGTACTTCATCCGTGCGTGGATGTCGTACGCGAATGCCACCATCGTCCCTTCGGCATTCGTGGCGCGGACCACGAGCCGTTTGCCGTCCTTCGAGGGATTACCCTTGTACGGCCCGAACTGAAAGCCTCTGTAGCCGTTGGGCGCGTAGACGACGTTCTTGGTGTCGGTCCGCGGCGCCCAGGTATAGATCTCGTTGCGGTCGGCACAGATCATCAGCGCCGCGTCGGTGGGGTGCCATTCGCACTCATTGGGAACGATGCGCTGGAAGACCGGCGCGAAATTGCGCCCGTCCAGAAACAGCGAGCACGCCTCCTGGCATCCATTGACGATCAGCAACAGACTCTGATCCGCGTTCCATGCCTGCGACGTGGCATAGCGGTGCGTGCAATAGTCCGGGCTGCAGGACGCGGTCGGCAGCACCTGCCCCCCGGGATCGGTCACGCGCGTGAACGGTGTCCCGAAGGCCGGGTCGGTCACGGACTGCAGATAACCTGGCCGCGGCATCTCCGGTGTCGGAACCGGCTGTGCCGTCGCCAGATGGTCATAGGCCAGCGCCGTGCTGACGCTTACCGCCAGCACGGCCGTGACGTAGAGAGCCCGCACAACGATCAACACTTGCAACCCGCCTCTGCCCGTTCGCCACCTCGTCAGCCGAGCTTGATCAGGGCGTGCCCCGATCCGTCATCCGCGACCTGGAAGCTGCCGCTGCCAAGGGTGGAGTTCTGGAACAGCAGCGTCGCGACGCCGGTGCCCCCGCTTGCTATCTGCAACAGTCCGGTGGCGGCCGCGTAATTGAGGGTCACTCCCGTCGGGACAACGTCCCTGAGGTCGATCTGGTCACCGATCCCGAAATTCTCGAGCAGCGGGCCAGTGTATGTCGACAGACCTACATTGGTTCCGAACAGGGCGGCGCTGTCAACGATCAATTCGGACGGTCCGAGGAACTGCATCTGGTTGCCCGATCCCGCATCGGCGGCAACCTCGAGCGTTGCGGTGTTGGCCAGCTGGAACACCCCGGTGCTGGCGGGATCGACAGTGGTGGAGACATCGAGGCCGCCGCCGTTGGCGATGGCAAGGGTGCCGTTGTTCGTCATGGTTCCGGCGGTGTTGCTGCCGCTCAGTGTCCAGCTTGCGCCGGTATCCACCTTGACGGTGCCGAAGCCGAGGAAGCTGCTGCCCAGGCCGGTGATGGTGCCGGTTGTCGGCCCCTGCGCGAGCTCCAGGGTGTTGGCGCCGCTGCCGCCGCCGACCGCGCCGACAAACACCGCGCCGGGATTCACGACCAGAAGATCGGCCGCACTTCCGGAGAACTTCACGGCGTAGCTTGACCCGGAGATCGTGCCTGCATTCGTGACCGTCCCCGCTCCGCCGCCGAGGAAGATGCCGAACGCGCTGCCGCTGATCGATGCACCCGCAGCGTTCGCCACACTGCCGCCGCCTTCGATATCGAGCGCCGCGCCGGAGGTTGCGCTGATGCGGCCGTAGTTGGCGACGGTCGCGGCTCCGCCGTTGACGAAGACGCCCGCACTCACCCCTGAAATCGACGCGCCCACGGCATTCGAAACACTGCCCCCAGCCGAGAGCAGGGCGCCGAAACTGGCGGTGCCGGCGATGCTGCCGCTGTTCGTGACCGTCCCGGGCCCGCCGGTCATGAAGACCCCTGTCTGCCCGGAGAGTCCGCCATTGTTCGTCAGGCTGCCGGCGCCTCCATAAACGCTGGCGCCGGCACCGTTTCCCGAGATCGACGCGGCCACCGCGTTGGTAATGCTGCCGCCGGACCCAAGGCGGACGCCCGTCGAGCCGATGCCGGTGATGGTTCCGGAGTTGGCCACCGTTCCCGCGGCGTGCCCGAAATCGACGCCCATGCCGGTGCCCGAAATGGTCCCTCCCGCCACGTTCGTGACGCTGCCGCCAGACCCGAAATAGATGGCGTATTGCCCCGTGATCCGGCCGGCATTGGTAATGGACCCTGAACTGCCGGATCTGACGTAGATGCCCTCCCGGCTGCCGGAAATGGACCCGCCCGCCGCATTCGACACGCTGCCGCCGGCGCCGAGAACGACACCGTGATACGTGTCGCCCGAGATGCTGCCGGCGTTCGCCACCGCAGCAGCGGCGCCGGTAACGAACACGCCGAACTGGCTGCCGGAGATGGTGCCGGTCGCATTGTTGGTGACTCCGCCGCCATCCCCCAGATCAACACCGGCGCCGGCGTTGCCTCGGATGCTCCCGGTATTGGTGACGGTCCCCGCCGCCCGGTACTTCACGTAGACGCCGCTGCTGCCGCCCAGGATGGAGCCGCCCACGTTATTGGTGATGCTGCCCCCGAGCCCCATGACGATGCCGTCATACGTCCCGCCCGATATGCTGGCGGAGTTCACGATCGTGCCGAGAGCGAATTCCGTGAACACGCCGAACTTGTGGCCGGAGATGTTCCCGCCCGTATTGTTCGTGATGAGGCCGCCGCCCTCGAGATAGACGCCGGTACCGTTCGCGCCCGACGAGCTGATGCTGCCGGAATTCGTCACCGTCGCGGCGCCGGCATTCACGAAGATGCCAGAGGAGTAGCCGGCAATCGACGCCGACGCGGCGTTCGAGATGCTGCCGCCGGCCGAGAGCAGGACGCCGATATGGTTGGCGCCCGTGATGCTGCCGCTGTTCACGACCGTACCGGTACTGCCGGTGATGAAGACGCCGCCGCCGAGCGTACCCTGACCGGAGATCTTGCCTGTCGCATTGTTGGTGACGCTGCCGCCGTTCAGCAGGGCAACGCCGTCGTCGACCGTTCCGGTGATACCACCGGAATTCACGACCGTCCCGCTGCCGCCCTGTAGAATGACGCCATCCTCGCTGCCCTGGATCGTGCCGGTGTTGGTCACGGTGCCGCCGCCCGTGAGTGCGACGCCGTAGGTGAGCACGCCGGAGTTGGGCGGCGTGGCGACGATGGTGCCGGCGTTTACGACCGCCCCGACGCCGTGTTGGATCTGGACGCCGAACTTGCTGGATGTGATCGACGCGCCGGACGCATTGGTGACGCGGCCGCCCGACTGCAGAAGAACCCCGGTTTGCCCGGATATCTTGCCGGCATTCGTGACGGTCCCATTGGCGCCTGCGATCGAGATGCCGAATGTGCTCCCGGAGATGGCAGCGGCAATCCCGCGCGTCGGCCCATTGTTGATCGTGCCGCTGCTGGCAAGTGATATGCCGATGCCGCCCGACGAGGTGACCTTGCCGTCATTGGCAATGGACCACGTCGTGAGCGCTGGACCATCGATGCCGTCGATTCCGGTGCCAAACGAGATCACGGAGCCGGTGCTGGTGATCGTGAGGGGATTGTCCGTGGCACGGAGAACAACCGGGCCGATAATGGTGCTGCTGATCGTCCTGGCCATTTGTGCATCCCCACGATATGGGCGGGCTGGCGCAGCCGGTATTGCCGGCCGCACAATGACATTCCACGACAACACCTCATGCGCGCTGTCGTCACCGCAATCCGGCGGCAGTTCCGCTGCCGCCATGGTGAGGTGACTTCGTTGCATATTGCGTCACGGGTCAAGTTGGCACTTGGGTCTAGTACTCGCCGTGGTCGCGATACGAGCACGAACCTGGACGACAGGCAGTGGGACGGCGAACGGCGAATATTGCTTCAAGTCCGCAATATGACGCCCGGCAACACACGGACTCTGATACGCGCAAAAGCGCTCGCACCTGCCCGGAACCGGGCAGAACTCGGCGGCAAATTCGGTGCATGCGCTTCGAGCCGCGTTGGAGGACGGACGACGTGCGTTGCAAAGGTCGTGCGCATCCAGATCGGCGTTGCAGCGCCGGTGTTGCAAAACGGGGGGCGTGGCGCCCGTCTGTTCCAGACAGCCATCGGCAGGCGACACGGTGACGCGCTCACGTGGATTTGACCAATGTCAAAGAGCCGATGCGATGAAGGCGCTTCTCATGATCGTGAAGGGATCGGCGATAGCCCATCGGGTGCCACAGGCATACCCACAACCGAGATTCGCAGCGGCGACGTGCGCGCCGCGACCGCCGGATGACGAGAGGAGTTGAACATGGCGACCACCAGCGGCAACACGGCTTCTGCCTCGACCAGCTTCGCTTCCATCAGCGCCGCAGCGCTTCCCTTGGCGACCTCGCTCGTTCCCGCCTACAGCCACATCGTCGTCGTCGTGGAGGAGAACCACGGCTACAGCCAGATCATCGGCGACACCGCCGATGCGCCTTACATCAATAACACCCTCGCGGCCGGTGGCGCGCTGCTGTCGAACTACACCGCCCTGTCGCATCCGAGCGAGCCGAACTATTTCGCCCTCTATGCCGGCAGCACGTTCGGCGTCACGGACGACAATTTCCACAGCGAGCCCGATCCGACGCTGGCCACCATCCTGCAGGGCGCCGGGAAGAGCTTTGTCGGCTACGTCGAATCCGGCAACTCGGACCAGAACCACAATCCCTGGGAATACTTCCCCGAAGGCACGTCGGTCGAGCAACCCTTCAGCAGCTTCCCGACCGGGAATTTCGCCTCTCTGCCAACCGTCTCGTTCGTCATCCCCACCGACGATAACAACATGCACAGCGGCACGATCGCGCAGGGGGATGCGTGGCTGCAGGCCAACATCAATGGCTATGCGCAGTGGGCGACGGCCAACAATTCGCTTCTGGTCGTCGTATGGGACGAGAACGACGGCAGTTCCGGCAACCAGGTGGCGGCGATCCTCTATGGCGCCCACGTCGTCCCGGGCATCTACAGCCAGCCCTACAACCACTACGACCTGCTCAGCACGATCCTCGCCGCGTCCAACCTGACCGGCCCCAACAATGCCGCCACCGCGTCTCCCATCGCGGCGTTCAGTGCCAGTTGCTTCGCTGCGGGAACGCGCATCGCCACAGCCGCGGGCGCAATGCGGGTCGAGGACCTGCGCGCCGGCAACCACGTGGTCTCGGCATTCGGCGGCACGGCGCCGGTGGTATGGGTCGGCTACCGGCGTGTCGACTGCGCCCGGCACCCGCGGCCGCATGACGTGTGGCCGGTTCGGGTGCGTGCGGGCGCGTTCGGCACCCTGATGCCGCAGCGCGACCTGCTGCTGTCGCCAGACCATTCAGTGTACGTGGATGGCGCGTTGGTGCCCATCCGGTATCTCGTCAACGGTGCGACCATCTCGCAAGAATGCGTGGATCACATCACGTATTTCCATGTCGAGCTGCCGGCGCACGACGTGATCCTGGCCGAAGGGTTGCCGTCCGAGAGTTATCTTGACACCGGCAACCGCGCGGCGTTCGCGAATGGCGGCACGACGGTGATGCTGAATCCGGATTTCGCCCTCGAGGTGTGGCAGACGCAGGCGTGCGCGCCGCTGACATTCAGCGGAGAGCGTCTTGCGCGCATGCGCGGCGCATTGCTGGAGCGCGCCGCTGACCTCGGCCATGTCATCGGCAGCGATCCGGATCTGCATGTCATCGCGGACAACATCGTCCTGCCGATCGCCAGTGAAGGGCGGACCTGCCGCGTGCACATACCGCAGGCCGTGCAACAGCTGCGCCTGCGCTCCCGGACCTGGACACCCGCGCACACCCGTATCGACGGGACCGATACGCGCCTGCTCGGTGTGGCGCTCAGCAACGTCCGGTTGGACGGGCGCAGCCTCGCCGACGACGATCCGCGCCTGTCATCGGGCTGGCATGGTCCGGAAACCGGGCTGCGCTGGACGGACGGCGATGCGGGTTTGACCCCGGCCGGTGCAAGGGTCCTGGAATTCGACGTCGCCGTTACCGGACTGTACTGGATTCAGCGCGAGCACGAGCAACTCCGGCGCGCGTAACCCATGGATGGCCCGACCGACCCCGCAGGGCCGGTCGGGCGGCCAGCCGTCACCCGCCGGCAGCGCGATACCGCGGCAGCGGCTCCGATGTCATGGTCATGCCCAGCGCCGCGGCCTGCGTGCTCAGGCGCTGGCGCACCGCGGCCAGGATCGGCCCATAGCGAACCTGCGGCGCGCAGGCTCCGGCCTCCCACATCTCGCGGGCGAAATCGGGATGCAGGTCCAGCGCCGGCCCACCCCCTTCGAAGGCCGTGCGGTTGCCGGTGTCGAGATAGCTCTCCGCCGGCAATCCTTCGGCCAGGATCACGTCGTGCTGCGGCAACTCGACGTGGAAATACGTGATCTCCTCGACTCTCTCCCGCACCACGGTGGTGCCGTTGACCAGGCATCCGATGGGGATCAGGACTTCATCGACATGCACCGCGTGCTCGGGCGAGAGCAACAGGTCGCGCCACGGTAATCCCGGCCCGAAGGCATGCGCGCGCACCCGCACCGGCCACACGCGCTCGGGGCGCGGGTGGTTGCGGCAGTCGATGCGGCGCCGGCCGACCCAGACCACCTCGGCGGTCCCGCCGAAAACCGAGAGAACGGACACGCCCGCCCGCAACTCCTCCACCGGCACGTCGCCGCCAGGCGTCGCGATCCGGGTGCCGGCGGTGTAGCAAGGCGGGTCGTTCGCAGCGGCGAACACCTGCTGCAGCTCCGGCGACGAAGCCAGCGACGCGTTGCCGGTCTGGGAGCCCCAACTGTAGACGTAGTCGAATGCGGGATGCGGGACGACCGTGCCCCAGGTCGCCAGGATCTGCTGCGCCTGGGCCGCGTCGGGCATGATGTAGCTCGCGTAGCCGCCGCCGCCGAACGCCTGATAGACCGGCACGATCTGGCTCAACGGAATGCCCTGCGCGACGGCCGCGTTCACGGCCGTCGGGATGATGCTGTAGTTGAAGCCGCCGAACTGCACCTGGCCCGGGTAGGGATCGAGCCCGTACAGATCGATGCCCGTGTTGGCCGGGGTGAAGGGAAAAACCGGGTTCTGGTCGGTTCCGATGTTCATCTGGACGATGAACGTCTTGGCGCCCGGCACGTTGGCGTGGATCCAATCCGATTCGGCCTTCAGATCGGCCGCCGTCGCCAGCGGTCCCCACTTGCCAGTCGGATCCGGCTCGTCAGCAAGATAAAAGCCGTACACCTTGGGATTGCCGATGAACGGAGTCACGGCAGCCTGAAAACTGGCGTCCGCACCGTTGGTCATGCCCAACCATACGAGCCCGAGACTGCCAGACGGCAAAGCATTCAGCTCATCGACACTACTGACATCAACCAGGTTGAACCCGAGGCTGGCCGGTGCGTATGTGCCATTCTGAATACTGGCGTTGGCCACATAGTGAAGAGTCGTTTGAGGTCCACCGTATACAGATTGACCAGACATAGCATCCTCCATATCAATTCCTGGCGTATCTTTCGAGCATTTTATTATATATTCTGACTAGTGCAGATGTGTTCACTCTCGCGTGTGCGAATATCGGTTTGTATTCAAAATCGTCCGGTTGGGGAACACATACCAGGACACGCCCCGACGGGCAGCTTGCGTGCCTGAGCAGCGGCCGGTGAGCAGACCCGCGCCGCGCCTCACATTCGCAGGACACTCAAATCGTGGGAGTCACGCCGTTGCAGCGGCCTCGGCCATGTCCGTTCGGGCGGCCACCGGCGCCTGGCGGAGCCCGTACCGGGTGCGCCCGAGCAGCGCCAGGACCTGCTCTTCCGCCGACCGGTCGCCCGCCATCAGGCGGTTGCAGTGCAGGTGCACGTAGGCGCTGAACAGCGCACCCTTCGGCTGGGACAGCTCGCCCGCCGCCGCCAGCGTCTCCAGCCGGCGGCCGAGCGGGGCAAGCGCGTCCCCCCGCGCGGCCAGCACCCGCGCCAGGGCGTCGCCTCCGGGCTGGGCGCGGATATGCTCGGAGTCGCCCAGCAGCCGCCGGAGCACCTCCTTGCGCCGACGGTAGTCGTCTCCCGCCAGCGTCCGCGCGGTCACCCGCTCCCGGTACCAGGCCAGGCGCTCCGCCTCGTCCGCGCCGAGGCCGGCCAGCAACCGGTCGATACTGAGGACGGCCAGCGATGTCATGTCCAACTGCAGCAGCCCCTCGCGGCTCAGTCGCAGCAGCTCGATCACGGCGCGGCTGTCGGCACCGAAGATCGCCTCGGCGGCATCCATGCCCGCCGTGCCACCGAAGCGCTCCACCTCGCGCTCATAGGTGTCGAAGCCCAGCCGGGTGCACAGCCCCTCGCCCACGAGCGCTCCCGCCCAGGCACAGATATGCGGGGCAAGCTCGCCGATCAGGCGCACCGGATCGCCATGGAAGCGCAGCCGCAGATGCGGGTCGGGATCGGCGTAGCGGATGAAGAACCAGTCATCGGCGGCGCCCATGGCGAGCGCCTGCTGGCACAGCTCGGCCACCGGGCCGGTGAGCAGGTCGTCCTCGAAAGCGCGCGCGCAGTACAGCTTGGCGAACAGCCACGCGCTGCCAGGCGGGCGCAGCCGATCGGCGGGCGTGGCGGCGGCGCAACGCGGCCGGGACGCGGCGGCGTCGGAAGCGCCACGGTCCGGCCGCAGCACCAGCGGAACCACCAACTCGGTGACGAAGCGCCCGCCGGGCCCGCCGACCCAGGCATGGTTCGGTGCCGGCAGCGCCTCCTGCAGTAGAAGCTGGGCGCCGTCGGCGAGCCCGCGCAGCTCGGCGCGAAGCTCCTCGGCCTGCGCCGGGTTGTCGAGGTCGAGGAGGAGGCGGTTGTCGCCGAAGCTCAGATAGACGTACCGCGGCACCTGCCAGCTCGTCCGCCACGCGCCCAGCGCCGCGATGAAGCCGGCGGCGGAGTCCGGCGCCAGAAGCTTGCGCACGCGGGCATCGATGCGCCACTGGGCCGGGCACAGCACGACCCGCCCCGCCTGCACCCGGGGCAGCACCGGCAGCCCCGCCGCCGAACCCCAGTCGAACGTGCTGATCTGCGCCTGCCCGTCGCGCCGGAGGTCGTCGAGGAAGCGGCATACGTCCGGCGCCTGCATGTTGTTGAGCATGTGGCCTGCGCAGGCCAGCACCTCGGCATCCCGTGCCGGCCAGCGCACGTAGAACCGGCCATCGCGGATGCCCACGACCAGCTCGTCCACCGGGATCACCTCGCCGGGCGGCCGTCCGGGCGTGGTGCCAAGCGCAATCTCGTAAGGCCGGGAATGCGGGCGCACCGCGACATTGGCGGAGCGGAACCTGTGGGGGAAGTAGACAAGCTCGGCCCAGAGGCCGTCAGGCTGCAAGGCGGCTTCCGCCCGGGCCACCTCCTGCAGGGCGGTGGCCGCGTCCGCGCCGAGCAGGTCGGCGAAGCGCCCCAGATTCCGCCCGGCGGCCGTCGCGCCCAGATTCGGGCCGATCACGACCTGGAACCGTCCCTCGTCGACGTCCTGTGCCGAGTTTGCCAGGACGAACAACGAGAGGTCCAGCGACTGGGGGGCGGCAAGCCGGGAGGGCGTCCAGCTCTCCAGGCGCGTCAGGACATCCTCGTCGAGCTCGATGACCAGGCGGCGATCGCGCAGCGCCGAGACGGCCAGATCGTACAGGGTCTGCTGACGCAGGGCCGCCTTGCGTGGATCCCCGCCGGGGGCGCCACCGTGGAAATGCGCCGAAAGTGGACCGAGGCCGAAATTGGGGTCCAGCAGTTCCAGCAGCGGCACCTCGCGCTCGGGCCCGTAGCGTGACTCGAAGGCGCGGCGATAGGCGTCCAGAGAGGGCAGGCCCGCCGGCAGCGGCGTCAGTCTGAGCAGCAGTTCCGCCGCCCGCACGGCCTCGGTCGCGATGGCCCGGCCGAGTTGGGAGCCGCGCAGCCGCAGGGCCATGTCCACCTGGGGCGCATCGGCGGCGGCGGTGTCCATCTGGCTGGCCATCGCCGGCTCCTCGGCAAGGCTGGGCCCGGTTTGCGTCGCCAGTTGCCGGTAGGCGGCCGCGGCCGCGTCAATCGGCAGCGAGTCCCACGCCGCCATGGCGGCGAGGGCGGCTTCCAGCCGTTCCAGGGCGTCGGCCGCGGCCGGGAGCCCGCGCAGGCGGCCCGCGACATAGGCGGCCGGGCTGGGCGCGGTGAGCGGCGGGCGCAAATCGGTCAGGAGAACGGTCTGGCGCCACAGCCCGTCGATCAGCGCCTCTACCTTCTCGGCGGTCGCGCCCGGGGTCGCGGTCAGCGCCGCGACAAGCTGGGCGTGCGGCACGGGGCTGCGCGCCAGGGCCAGAGCCTGGCGGACGACGCCCGTCGCCCGTACCGAGACGGCCGGCCCCGAACCACCCGCCATCGGGGCGGTTTCGGGCAGGAAGACCCGGCCGGCATGGATGAAAGCCCGGGGGTTGGCGCGATAGCGAAGCTGCCGCCGCACCTCCGGCCGGCTCTCCAGCTCCAGCACGACGCGCAGCAGCCAGTCCATGTCCGGCCGCGTGCGGGTGTGCGGCGGATCGGGCGCGAGGGCCAGGTCGGTCTGCGGCCCCCACCGTGCCAGCGCCACCCCGGCAAACAGGCCATAGGGCGTCGGGCGGGTGGACATGCGGATGAGGTAGCGCAGCAGCTTGCCGGCGGCGTCCGGGTCGTCCTTGCCGGCGGGGTCGGCGCGGCCGAGCGCATCGAAGAGGTTGGCACTGCCGACCGCCAATGCGGCGCGGATACGGGGATCCGGCGGCAGGCGCCCGGCCGGGACGCGCCCACCAAGGGCGAGATAGGCCTCGACGGGGAGCAGCGGCGCTCGCACCAGCAGCCAGCCCAAGGGCGTGTAGAGCGGCCGGCGTTCCGCGGCGCTCATGCCCCGCCTCGCGGGCGCCGGGTCAGGACAACATGAAGGCGCGGTCCCACGCCGGCTCCACATCGGTCGAGGCGGCCAGGAGGGCCAGCAGGACTCCGGGGGCGCCGTCCAGCAGGCCGGGCTGGTCGACCCGCGTGCCGCCGGGCTCCCAGCTCCGATAGCCGAGCAGGCTGTCCGGTTCGTAGGCGGACAGCAGCTGCTCGGTGAGCTCGGCGGCCGCTTCGGCAAACAACGGGCGTCCCGTGTCATGGGCGAAGCGCAGCGTCACCTGCAGCAGCCCGGCCACGCCGTGGCAGAACGTGGGGGAATCGATGTGCCGAACCGCCACCGGGCGGTGATAGACCGCCTGCATGGCCTCGATCGCCAGGCTGCGCCACTCGGGCCGTCCCCTTGCCACGCCGGCCAGCCACAACGCGCGGGCCACCCCGGGCGCGCCGTAGCACCAGCCGGCGCGGCTCGGCTCACCGGCCGCGCCGGCGTAATCCGGTGCGCCGTCGGCGGCAAAAGGCACGGCGTAGGGCCAGTTCACGCCCCAGGCGTCATCCGCCCGGTGCAGGGCGAGCCACTCCGCTATCCGGTCGATGGCGTCTTCCTGGCCCGGGACGGCGACCCCACGGGACAGCGCGAGGGCCATGAGCGCCAACGGCCCCGGGATGCCGTGCGCAAGGCCGCAGTTGAGATTCCCATACGGGTGGCGGGCCGACATGTCCTCGTCGCCGAGCAGATCGGCCGGCGTCCACCAGCGCGGCCGGCCCCCGGTGTCCTGCGCCAGGGCCGTCAGGGCGCGCAGCACCGTTTCCAGGGAAGCGGCTGCGCGCGGATCGCCAACCCGGCACAGCAGATAGGCGCCGACGCCGGTCAGGCCGGAGATCACGTCGAACTCGCTGAACGCGACGCCCCCGTCCGTCAGCCGGTCCACTCCCTCCGCCTGCGCGGCCACCTGCGGCAGAAGCACGTCGTCGAGCGTGGAGAGGAGGCGCCGGTAGCGGCTGGTCCCCCGGGACAGCGACAAACCGGCGAAGGCAAAGCCGGCAAGGCCGCCGAACAGCCCCGCCGGCACGGCGGTGACCCGCTCGGCGCCGTCGGCGGCGGCTGCCAGACAGACATGACCGATCCGGTCCCATCCGCTATCCGGAAAGCAGGCATCGAGGCCGGCGCAGGTGAGAGCGAGGCCGGCATCGCCCTGCGCCAGGGCAACGGGCTGCCAGCCGATCGCGCGCGGGAACGCGCTCTGCGTGGCTGCCGCGGCAATCGCCTGCGCGACGCGGTGGTGGTCGCGCAGGCGCTCGGCCACTTCGCCGGCCACGCTGGCCGCCCGGGCAACGAGTTCGGGCGGCAGGGCCGGCGCCCACGCCAGCCGGGGCGCCGTCAGATCGGCGAGTCCAGGCGCTTCTAGACGCACGTGAACGGGTGCCCGCAGCAGGTGACGCACGTGCGATGGCAGGTGTCGATGCAGGTATGGCAGGTGACGCAGGTGGCACCCCCGCATCTTGTGTGACAGGTGTGGCAGGTGGCTTGGTTGCATTGCGTCGCACAGGTGTTGCACGTGCCGGCGCAGGTGGCCTGGTTGCACTGCGTCGCACAGGTATTGCAGGTGCCCGCGCAGGTCGCCTGGTTGCATTGCGTCGCGCAGGTCTGACAGGTGGCCGCGCAGGTGGCCTGGTTGCACCGCGTCTCGCAGGTGGCGCAGGTGGCCTGGCCGCAGCGCGTGAAGCAGGTCTCGCACGTGACGCAGGTGCGGCCGCAGGTGTCGCAGGTGCCGTCGCAGGTGCCGCACACCGTGCCGTCCGGGCAGGTTCGGGTCGGGAGCGGAATCGGAATCGCCCCCGCGGCAGCGCCCGCCGCGCCGAGCCGGACGTCGAGGTCGAACTCGTCGACCGGCTGGGCCGTCTTGGCCCAGATATAATGGATCGTGGCGTCACGCCCGATGGTGACGCGGGTCGCCTCGACCCCGGGGAACGGTGATTCGTCGGCGGGCACTGCCTCTGTCAGCAGGATGTCCGTCGCCAGGAACTCGGCGTAGTAGTCGAGCTTGGTCGTGAGGTAGAGGCGCTGGTAGCCGGCCCGGTCGCTGTTGCCCGGCAACCCGGACAGGGCAACGACTCTCCGCGCTGGTTGAGACGGATCGGGCTTCAGCTGCTCGACGAGAGGATGCTGGGGCAGGTCCTTGGGCGCCTTGGGTCCGCCGCCGCTTCCTCCTGCAGGCTCGTTTGCCATTTCCGTGTCCTCCCTCGGATGCCGATCTCCAGACGAAAGGAAACAGTGGCAGACTACCTCAGGTGTAATTCTTGACTCAACCAGCGCGCGCCAAGTTTCTCATCATATTGATGTACCCAAGAATCGATGAATTCCTTGCTCGTTCGTATTGAACATATATTATTTCCCACCCGTCAAATTTTCTTTTCTTAATCAACAAGAACCGCCGATCACGAATACGCAAATTGACCATGTCTCCGAGCATGAATGCTGATTGTGGCTGTTTCTGAATCGCCTTGTCCTGGCAGGATCCGGGCCCGCGCGATCGGGCTCAAGTCCTGCGCACATTGCGGCCGGTACATTGGCCCGGTCCGACATGGCGGCGCGGCACGACAGTTCCGACGCGGCGCCGATCATTTGCGACCGGCATCGTCCAACATCATCGTGAACCTCACGGCGCCGCATCGCAGCAATAAGGACCGGGACGGCGCCATCAGCCCCAGCACGCCGACCCGATGAAGAAAGCTGCCTGCCAGCCGCATGATTGCGCTATGCTTTTGCCTGGAGGCGCAGGCCGATGGCAGGACGAGGCCAGCTTACCATGTGCTGGTTGGTGGGGTTGCTTGGGTTCGTGTTGGCACTTGGTGCGCCGCCGGCCGCGGCGGCGGACAGCGCCCCCCGCAGCGCCGTGGTGATCGCGCTGGATGGCCCGATCGGCACCGCGACAGCAGACTATGTTGTGCGCAGCCTGCGTGAAGCGCAACAGCAGGACGCAGCGGTGGCGGTGCTGCGGATGGACACGCCGGGCGGGCTGGACAGCGCCATGCGCGACATCATCCGCGCCATGCTGGCCTCGCCCGTGCCCGTGCTGGCCTATGTGGCACCCAGCGGCGCGCGGGCGGCCAGCGCCGGCACCTATATCCTGTATGCCGCGGCGCTGGCTGCCATGGCACCCGGCACCAATCTGGGCGCGGCCACCCCGGTTTCGCTGTTCGGCCCGACCGACCTGCCGGAGCCCCAGGGCACGCCCGCCAAGCCGCCGGCCGACCAGCCGGCCAAGACCGATCAGCCCGCCGCGCGCACGCCGCGCGACGCCCTGCTGACCAAGGTGACCAATGACTCCGCGGCCTATATCCGCGGCCTCGCCACGTTGCACGGGCGCAACGCCGACTGGGCGGAGAAAGCCGTGCGCGAGGCCGTCAGCCTCTCCTACGACGCCGCACTCGATCAGCACGTGATCGATCTGGTCGCCGACGACCCGGCGGACCTGCTGACGAAGGCGGACGGGCGCACCGTGGTCGTCCACGGCAAGCCGGTGACGCTTGCCACACACGGGCTGCAGATCGTCCAGATCGAGCCCGGATGGCGTGACCGGCTGCTCGGGTTGCTGAGCGATCCGTCCATCATCTACCTGCTGCTGCTGGCTGGCGTGTTCGGCGTGGCGTTCGAGATGTCCCATCCCGGCGTGTTCGCGCCCGGCGTGTTCGGCACCATCTGCCTGCTGATCGGGGGTTACGGGCTCAACCTGCTGCCGGTCGACTATGCCGGCCTCGCGCTGGCCCTGCTCGGCCTCGGATTGATGGTCACCGAAGCGTTCGTCCCGGTGTTCGGCGCGTTCGTGCTGGGCGGCGCATCCGCCTTCGCCATCGGCTCGTTGATGATATTCCGCACCGCCGGGGCACGACCGCCGGTGGCATTGATCACCGGCGCCACCGCGGTGAGCGTGATGCTGTTCGGCGTGGTGCTGGTCCTGCTGCTGCGCGCCCGGCGCCATCCGACGGTGACCGGAACGGCGGCGCTGATCGGCCGCACCGGGCAGGCTGTCGCCTGGGCCGGAAGCGAGGGCCAGGTGCTGGTGCAGGGCGAACGCTGGAACGCCCGCGCCGCACAGCCGCTGCAGCCCGGTCAGGCGGTGCGGGTGGTCGGGCGCGACGGGCTGACGCTGCTGGTGGAAGTGCCATAGTGCCCCGCCGCACCATTGGCCAGGCGAATATCCGGGAACGCGGGCACATGACGTGTTCAAGGCGATGCCGTGAAGGAGAAGGCGCATGGGTCTCGTGACGATCGTCTATCCCGCCGTTCTGCTGCTGATCCTGTTCGTCGCCTCCTCGGCGATCCGGGTCATGCGCGAGTACCAGCGTGCGGTGGTGTTCACTTTCGGCCGGTTCACCGGGGTGAAGGGGCCGGGGCTGATCCTGCTGGTGCCTTACGTGCAGCAGATGGTGCGCGTCGACCTGCGCACGGTGGTGCTGGACGTTCCCAGCCAGGACGTGATCTCGCGCGACAACGTCTCGGTCAAGGTGAACGCGGTGCTGTATTTCCGCGTGGTGGACGCGGACAAGGCGGTGATCCAGATCGAGAACTTCCTGCAGGCCACCAGCCAGCTCGCGCAGACCACGCTGCGCTCGGTGCTGGGCAAGCACACGCTGGACGAGATGCTGGCCGAACGCGACAAGCTGAACGCCGACATCCAGGAAATCCTGGATGCACAGACCGAATCCTGGGGCGTGAAGGTCACCAATGTCGAGCTCAAGCAGGTGGACCTCGACAACAGCATGGTCCGCGCGATCGCACGCCAGGCCGAAGCCGAGCGCATCCGCCGCGCCAAGATCATCAACTCCGAAGGCGAACAGCAAGCGGCGCAGAAGCTGGTCGAGGCCGCCCAGATCCTGGCGGCCAATCCCGGCGCCATGCAGTTGCGCTATCTCGGGACGCTGAGCGAGATCGCCAGCGAACGCAGCTCGACCATTGTCTTTCCTTTCCCGCTCGATGTGATCAAGGCATTCAAGGACATGGGCGGCGGCGGACGGCCCCCCGCCATTCCGCCGGCGTCATCCGGCCCATCATGAAATCCGGGCGCGCTGCCATGGCAGTCTTTGCCGCCGGGCCATCCGGGCTGTGCCGGGCGAGGCTGTCGACCGCGCCTGCTACTGCGCGGTCAGGGGTGCGGCCCCCTCCACCCTCGTGACAGCGGGCGGGGACCATTTTCCGGTCAACGCGTCCGCCCTCGGCGCATAGAGACGCATGGTCAGGTTGAAGGACCCCTGCGGTGCCGGCAGCCAGTTGGCCCGCTTGTCCGGGCCCGGGCTCTCGTTCTGGAAATACAGATCGAGCGAACCGTCCGGATTGTAGACGAAGGGCATCCAGCTGCTGACGGCGAAGCGGCTGAGCGGATTCGCCACCTGGAACCCCTGGCGGTCATAAAGCGTGATCGACCAGAACGCGTCGACCGGCGGCTGCGCGCCCTTGTCGATATGGAGGGTGTAGTTGTTGGCGCCATCCAGTGGCCTGCCTGCCGCATCGAACAGGTTCTGCGGATAGATCGCGTCCTCCGGCAGATTCGCACCGAGTCCGAGCTGGGCGACGATCGCGCGCTTGAGGTAGTAGTTGCCATAGACGCCCATCGTGTCCGTGTTCATCGACCAGCCGTTCACGACACGGGCGAGCGTGCGCAGCTTCCACGCCATCAGTTGCTGGGCCTCCTGCGGCGCGCTCTCCAGCGCCTTCCGTACGGCGGGCTCGACCTTGTCGAGATCGAAGCTCTTGCCGGGCTCCAGGCCGAGCCGCCGCATCCGGGCGATGATTGGATCGTCGGTGATGTGGGGAGGCTGCAGCTTCATCAGCTCGGCCGCGTAGGCGAAATATTTGACGGCGGACATGGTGTCGACCAGGATCTTCGGCGGCGTCTTCATATCGACCGCTGGATCGATCTTGACGGGCACGGGCTCCGGCGGCTTGCCCCATTGCGACAGCGGCGTGAGCTTGTATCCGGCCTGGATCTTGTGAACAGCTTCGTAGTCGGCCGGCCCATCCGTCTTGGTGCGGCCAATGATCCACACATACGGCGTCGGCGCGTCGATGCGCCTGACGCCGGCCGGCAGCGCGCCGGTCCAGCCTTGCGGCACCACGGCCCAGCTCCCTGCCTGGGTCCCGGTCGTTCGCCAGCCCGGGGAGGCAAATATGTCTGTCCACATGTCGAGCATCGGCAGCAGGTAGTAGCGGCCGCCGGTATCGGGCGCGGAGACGATCATCGGCTCCTTCGTCAGGTCCAGCCACGCCACCGAGTACAGCGTATCGAAGTTGGGCCTGACCACGATCTTCAAGTCCGCCGGTGGATATTCGGGGATGTTGGCGAACATGTTCATCGGGGCCCGGCCGAACTCCTTTCCCGGCTCGACATTGGTGAACTGCTTGCGCGTTATGTCCATCGTCACCAGTGGGTAGAAATAGACATAGGCGTCCACACCAATGGCATGGGCTTCCTGCTCGGTGATCGGTTCCGCGGCCGGCACGGCAGCTGGCGCGAGGACCAGCAATGCACCGGCCACCAGCATCCGCCTGCCGATCCGGGTCGGACGATCGAAGTGTCCTGTCATGATTGCCTGCACTCCCGCTACCCGGACACGAGTCTAGGAGACGGCAAAGCGCCTCGGCTTAACATTGGTCAACGACAGAACTGACCCGACGGACAACTTATTGCCAACAGGCGTGCAACGGGCGCGAGATCCGCCCCGCGCTTCACGATGCTACGCCGCCGCCATGACGCGCCCGGGCCGGAGATGACCGCCCGCCGGCGTACGTGTGCTGTTGGTTGCGCGGCCCCGATCTGCGTGTCCACGCCGTGGCACGCCAGCGAACACCAAACGGGGAGGAACAGATGATATGGGCGGAAGCAGGCATCTGGTCCGGCAACCGGGCGTGGAGCCTTCTGCTCATCGTGTTGACCATCGTCGCGCATGTTTGCGGGCTCAGCCTGATGGCTCAGAGCGTCGTCCATATTCCGGGTGTCGTACTGGGCCGCCGTGGCTACATGTTTGCGTTCGTCGTGGTCATGGCCGGCGTCGCCATTCTGGCGACCGCCTTGCACGATCTGGAAGCGATCGCCTGGGCACTCGCGTACATCGCGCTCGGAGCGTTGCCGGACTTCAGGATGGCGGTGCTCTATTCACTCGACGCCATTACCACCTACGGCCACAGCGACATCGCGCTGGCCCCGCACTGGCGGTTGATGGGGGCGCTGGAGGCGCTCAACGGGATGCTGCTGTTCGGCCTGACCACGGCGTCGATGTTCGGTGTTGTGCAGCGCGTCTGGCCTGCCGGCGCGGCATCACACGTCGATGTGAGCGCACTTGCAAGCCACGACACTTGACGCTGCAGAATGCGTCAGCGGATAATTTTTTGTTGCGCACTGAAGGTCTGGTCGAATGAGCCCAATGGCCGTCGCATGGACCGCATTTGGCTGCATGTTCGGCGGTGCATTGGTTGGCATCTTATGCCGTAGACTTCTTCCGGCCCATCACCTGGCAGATGAGTCCAGGGATGCCGTGAAGCTCGTCATGGGGCTGGTCGCCACCATGTCGGCGCTCGTTCTCGGCCTGCTGATCGCTTCGGCGAAAACAACGTCGGATACGCAGAGCACTGAAGTCGTGCAGCTCTCGGCGGGGATCATCGAACTCGACCGCCTCCTGGCACGCTATGGGCCAGAGACGGCCGAAGCGCGCGCGGCCTTGCGTGACGCGGTTGCGGCTGCGGTCGACCGGGTATTCAACAAGGGTGACGCGCGGCCGATCGGCGTTGTGCAGAATACGGGAAGCTCCAGCTTCGACAATTTCTCCAACGGGATCGTGAGGCTGTCTCCACAGAACGACACGCAACGCTTCCTGCGCGGCCAGATCCTGCAACTGGGCAGCGAACTCGGCCATACGCGCCTGCTGATGTACGGACAGAGAGGCAGTTCGATCAAATGGCCGTTCCTCGTCGTCCTGATCTTCTGGCTGGTCATCCTGTTCTGGGGCTTCGGCATGCTCTCACCCGCGAACCCGACCGTCGTGGCGGCCCTGCTGATCGGCGCGCTATCCGTTGCCGGGGCGGTCTTCCTGATTCTCGAGCTGGACAACCCGTACTCGGGCCTCATGCGCATCTCGAGCGAGCCGGCGCGCGACGCGCTGGCCGTGATCGGCCATTAGCCATGCGGACATGCACGGCGGCGTTTCTCGCCTGCGGCATCGTTCTCGCCGCAGGCTGTTCGCAGGGCAACCTCTCTGCGCCTTTCGGCGCGCCACCCGCCCCCGACGCTCTTCCGCCCCCCGCCAGCCTGCTCCCGCCGCCGGCTTCCACCTCGGCCGCGCCGGTTTCGGCGGGCTGGGACGGCATGTATTTCGGCGACGCCGTCATCACCGATGTTTCCATCCCTGCGCAGACCTGCAAGACGGTGCAGCGCGTCGATGGCTTCCAGGTCAGCGGCTTCATGGCGCGATACGGCCAGATGAGCGGGATCATCGAGGCAGACGGCTCGCTGCGCATGGCAGCCGGCGCGGCCTGGGTCCGCGGACAGTTCACGCAGGGCCAGTTCCTCGGCACCATGGGCGACGGCGAGGTCTGCCGCTGGCGGATCAGGCTTCTACGGAGCTAGAAGCCGCTTGTTTCATTGGCAGAGACGGCCCGATGGTCTAATTTCGTGTGCCTCCGAGCCGGAGACGCAGATCACTGTACTGAGCCCAGCCATCGTGGCTGACCGCTCTGATGATCGCTCCGGTGTTATCAGTTGCCGTGGTCGCGTTGCTTGCGAAAAAGCAATGAGGAAAGGCAGCATCCTGACGAAGCCGATCGGCTCCTGCTCGTCACCGACACCCGGCCTCGCCGCTGCCAGCTTCGGGCTTTGCGCCTCGCGGACAAGCCATCCGTACGAAAGACGGGATTGCCCATAACGACGTAGATCCGCGCAGCCGACCGACGACCGCACGTACGGCTCATGCAAGGAATGTCGCTTGGACACCACAGCTTTGCACCGGTTCACAGCCGACAAACCCGGCCACACGCTTCGGGAATGCCCGCATTGCGCGCTGTTGCAGCGTGTTCCGGACATGAAAGCGGGCGGCGCCGCCATCTGCCCGCGCTGTGGTGCCGTTCTGCGCCGCCAGCGCACCGATCCCTTCCGCCGGCCACTGGCCTTCGCCGTGACCGGGCTGTTCATGTTTGCGGTGGCCGCGCGGATGACATTCCTTGTGTTCGACCTCAGCGGTCGCGTGAACGAGACGACGCTTGAGAGCGGGCCGCTGGAACTTCAGGCCCAGGGCATGTGGGAGTTGGCCATCGTGGTCTTCATCACCACGATGTTCGCGCCCTTGGCCAAGCTCATCTCCTTGGTCTGGGTGCTTGGCTGCCTGCAGCTTCGGCGCGCGCCGCGCCATCTGCACGCCGTGTTCCGATGGGTGGAACTGCTGTCGCCATGGGCGATGGTCGAGGTGTTCCTGCTCGGCGTCTTCGTCGCCTACACGAAGCTGATCGACCTGGCGCATGTGGAGGTGGGTGTGGCCGTCTACACGCTGGGCGCGCTGATGCTCGCGACCGCGGCCGCCGACGCCACCCTGGACCACATGGCCGTCTGGGAGGCGCTCCAACGACGCGGCCTCACCGCTCGTCCCATGAACGCCGCCGATGCGCCGCAACTGCCTGTGCCCGGCGTGCGTCTCCTCGGCTGCGAGTGCTGTGGCCTGGTTACCCCCGCGGCACCACGCTGCCCGCGCTGCGGCTCGCGCCTGCATGCCCGCAAGCCCGACAGTCTCAACCGCACGGTGGCGCTGCTGGTGGCGGCCATGATCCTCTACATTCCCGCCAACCTGCTGCCGGTGATGACGATCATCTCGTTCGGCAGCGGCTCCCCCAGCACCATCCTCGGCGGCGTGGTGGAACTGGCGGACGCCGGAATGTGGCCGCTCGCCATACTCGTCTTTTTCGCCAGCATCACCGTGCCTGTGCTCAAGCTGATCGGCCTGTGGCTTCTTGTCATCACGACCAGGAACGCCAGCAGCTGGCGCTTGCGTGAGCGCACCCGCATCTACCGCATCGTCGAAGGCGTCGGGCGGTGGTCGATGATCGATGTGTTCATGATCTCCATCCTGACCGCGATCGTGCGCCTGGGCACACTCGCCACCATTCGCCCTGGCCCGGGGGTGACGTCTTTCTGCGGCGTGGTGATCGTGACGATGTTCGCGGCGATGATCTTCGATCCGCGCCTGATGTGGGACGCGGCCGAACGCCGCCAGGAGCAGCGAGGCCCTGCGACCATGCGCACCGCGCAGGCGGCGGCACGGTGAAGTCGGTCGAAACCGTGCCAGAGTCGGAAGTGCGCCGCCGGCGCGGCCTTTCGGCCGTCTGGGTGATTCCGATCGTCGCAGCATTGATCGCGGGCTTCCTTGGCTGGCGCGCGCTTCAGGAGCGTGGGCCGACCATCACCATCACCTTCCCCACCGCCGACGGGCTGACGGCCGGGCAGACCAAAGTGCGACACAAGGCAGTGGATCTCGGCACCGTGCGCGCGATCACTTTAAGCGAGGACCTGAGCCACGTGACAGTGACGGTGGATACGCAGCGCCAGGCAACCGCACACCTGACGGATCACGCGCGCTTCTGGGTCGTCCGCGCGCGGCTGGGCCTGAACAATGTCTCCGGCCTCGATACGCTGCTGTCGGGCGCCTATATCGAGATCGATCCCGGGGAACCCGGCGGGCGTTCCCAACGCAACTATGTCGGGCTGGACGAGCCGCCGGCGATCCGCTCCGACGAGCCCGGTCGCACGTTCCTCCTGACCTCACCGCGTATCGGCTCGATTTCCAGCGGCTCGCCGGTGTTCTACCGCGACATCAATGTCGGCGAAGTCCTGGGTTACGATCTTGGCCCGCAGGGGAGCAACGTCACCTTCAAGGTGTTCGTCCGCGCGCCTTTCGACGACTACGTGCACGAGGACACGCAATTCTGGAACGCCTCGGGCCTCGCCGTCGACTTCGGCGCGACCGGCGTGAGCGTGCGGCTGGAGAGCTTCCAGGCGCTGCTGTCCGGTGGTGTGTCCTTCGACACCTCGCCGGAGGCGGAACGCAGCCCGAAAGCAGCGGCAGTCCGCTCCTTCCCGCTCTATGCGGACCAGGCGACCGCAAACACCGCATCTCAGCGACGCAACGTCCCGTTCATTACGCATTTCGACGGAACCGTGCGTGGCCTCGCTGTTGGCGCGCCTGTGGAGTTGTTCGGCATCCAGGTCGGCGTCGTGCGCGACATACGGCTCCATTTTGATCCGAACTCCGGCACTGCGCCTTATGTCGTGGTACGCTGCGATCTCCAGGGCGATCGCGTATTCCCGGATCGAGATGTGCCGAAAGATCGCCTGACCGAAGCGGCCCGCCGCTTAGTGGCCGCGGGACTGCGCGCCGAGTTGCGCAGCGCCAACCTGGTGACCGGCCAGATGTTTGTCGCGCTGGAATTCGCGTCGGATTCACAACAGGCCGAGCTGAAGTTCGAGGACGGCATCATGGTGCTGCCGAGCGTCTCCGGCGGCCTGGACAGGATCATCTCGAATGTCAGCCAGCTCACCCGGTCGCTCGCGTCGCTGCCGTTGCAGCAGATGACCGACAACCTGAACAGCATTCTGGTCGGGGCCAACAAGATCACCAATGGCGACGAGCTGCGCCAGGCGTTGCAGTCGCTGACGGCCACGCTTGAGGGCGTGCAGGACCTGGTGCACAGCGCGGATGCCGGTGCCGCTCCGGCGCTCAAGCGCCTTCCGGAGATGGCGCAGGGATTGCAGGCGACGATCGATCGGGCGACGCGCCTGCTCGGTTCGATGGACACGGGTTATGGCTCGAATTCGCAATTCAATCGCGACCTGCAGCGAATGATGGGGCAGCTCAGTGACACCGCTCGCTCGCTGCGGCTGCTGGCCGACTATATCGACCAGCATCCGGATGCGCTGCTGCGCGGCCGCAACGCCTCGCCGACGGGGGAGAAGTGATGGCCGGTCGCCTGTCGCGGCGCCTGGCCGCCGTGCTGTTGTTGCTGCTTCCGGCCGCCTGCAGCAGCGGGCCCGATCCCACGCTCTACACCATGGCGGCGCAGCCCGGCATTGTCGTGCACGCGACGAAGAGCCGCAGCATCGAGATGCGGCGCGTCGGGCTGGCCGGCTATCTGGACCGGCCGGGGCTCGTGCGCGCCACAACGCCGTATCGCCTGGTCGTCACCGACATGGCGCGTTGGGGTGAGCCGCTCTCTCGGATGATCGAGCGGGTGACGATCGAGAACCTGCTGATGCGGCTGCCCGATGCGTCGGTGTACTCCGAGTCCGGCGGCCTTTCCATGCAGCCCGACACGATTCTCGAAATCGACATGCAGCGTCTCGACGTGGATGTGACGGGCGATGTCGTGCTGGTCGCGCAGGTCGCGGTTCGTCACGACGGCACCCGCATTCCGCCGGCGTCCCGGACCATCCGGATCACCCAGCACCCCGCCTCGAACTCGAACGATGACGTGGTCGCGGCGATGAGTACCGCCATGGCCCAGCTCGCCGATGAGATCGCACGCATGATCCGCTGATGCCCGGAAGCGGATGGGCCGCCGGGCGCACCGGGCCCATCATTGCATGAGGATCGACACTGCATCCGTGCCCAATGGCGGCATGCGGCCGCCAGACGGCGTCAGCAGGTGCAACAGGGTACCGTGGCCATTCTCAAGCCAGAGGCCGCCCGCTTGGGCCCCGGCGGGCACGTCGCCAGCAGGGGCGACCCTGTAGGTTCCGGGGAACCGCTGGATGTCCGCCAGGCGATGAACCTCTCCTTTCGTCTGCAGAACCGCGATGTCGGCGCCTTGTGGCCCCACACCGTCGATGGTGAAGCGGTAGCGGCCGCCGTTGAGGAAGAAGATCCCGGCGCCGCCACCGCCGCCGACAACATCGAACTCGGACCCCGGGTTGAGCTCGACCGTCCCGGAGGGGGGTGGCGGCGCCGGCGGGGGACGGGGCGAACATGCCGTGAGCATGCCGGTCAGGGCGAAGGCGGCCAGGAGAAGGCGATGCTTCTGCATGCGCGAGTCGCGCCTAGAAGCGGAAGTTGGCGACGAGGATGGCGCCGCCGAGGTCGAGGTTGTGCACGCCTTTGTTGCCCCCGGTCTCGAAGGCCAGGTAGCGGTAGCCGGCCGAAAGATCGACCCAGTTCGCGGCGCGGTAAGCGATGCTGGCGTAGACCTGCCAGGTGAGCGGCAGGCCGCCGCCGCCGACGTCGGCGTAGAAGGGGACGTAGAAGCGGCTGTTGGGAATATTGATGCGGCCTTTCACGCCGCCGACCCCTTCGACGTTGACATCGTTCAGGTTGAGGCTGCCGGTGCGCGACAGACCGATCGTCCGGTTGGGCAGAAAGATGTCGTTGGTGAGCGTGTAATTGGTGGTGTCGCCCACGACCAGCATGCGCATGCCGACGACGGCGTCGACATTGCCCCAGCCGCCTTGCAGCAGCGTATAACCGCCGGCGACCGACCAGACCGTCGCCGCCAGCCGCGAGCCGGTGTCGAGCTGCTGCTCGCGCGGGATGAAGATCGGGCCAGAGCCGGGATTGAACGAGGCGAAGTGGCTGTTGCTCGTGGTCAGGCTGGCGTTGGCGTAGACCAGGTCGGTCATGATGATGAAGCGGTCGTGGCGTGCCTCGGCGCCGCCCATGAGCGCGAAATTGAGCTTGGAGAGGTAGTCGCCGGGGCCTGCGCTGATCGTGGTTGTTACGCTCCCAGCACGCGGGGTGTTGTAGTTGAGCTTGGCCGAGAGCGAGGGCAGCCACACATAGGGCGTGACAGCGAAGGTCCAGCCGGGTTTCGAATCCAGGGTTGGCTGGGTAGTCGCGATCTGGGCACGGGCGGACGCGGCGGTGAGAGCGCCGAGCGCCGTGACGGCGGCAAGAATGGTTCTTGCGCACATGATGACCGTTCCCTCATGTCCCGAAACCCGGCATCTCATTCCGTCTCCACCGGCCATGCCATAGAGCGGAGAATACCCGCGCGCATGAATGTGGCCGTCAGCACCTGTCTCAACTCCGCGAAGGTTGGGACACCGGTGTGGAAATGCGCGGTGTATGCGCCCGCCCGTACCTGGCCGGGCCATACGACGGCCATCGGAAGCGCGCGCATCGTGGCCCCACCAGGCGCCCGCCGCAGGCCGGAGCATCGCCGCCCCGGACGGACGGCGGGGGACGGCATTCTAGGTCAGCGTGATCATGATGGCGTCGGCGCCCAGGCTCAGCATCAGCCCGGTGCGCTTGGCCACAAGGTGGAGAACCACGCCGTTCTCGTTCTTCAGCCACAGGTCGCCGCCACTCACGTTACCCAGGGCGAAGCCGTAGCGGCCTTGCGCGTAGGTGCCGGGAAACTGCCGGAGGTCAAGGAGGTTGTACACCTCGCCGCTCGCTTCCACCGAAGAGAAGCCGATTCCGCCGATGCCGACGCCATCGACGCGGAAGGGATAGGTCTTGCCGCCGAACTGAAGGGTGCCCGTGCCGCCGGTGCCGCTGCCGATATAGGCCGCCTGGATCTCTGACATGTCGATATAGCCGGTCGGCGACTGGCCATTGAGCACCGCTGGGGTGCCATTGTTCGATTGCGAGCCGGCGCACGCGGCAAGCGCCAGCAGGCCCATCGTGAGACCTGTTGTCGTGAGAACCAGCCGCCTTCTTGAGCTAGGGTGCTGCATGGCTTGTCCTGGCGCTCCGTATTTCAGGTGCGGTGATATCTTGGCCGGCGCCACCCATTGCATGACCCCAGCGGCCGCCCGAGGCGGTTACGCTCTCTCGAGGTTGCAGCCGACCTCAGGCTTCAACCGAATAGAAGTTCAGGCGGTTTGTCATTAACCTAAGTCAACCCTCGCGGCGGCTCGTTGTCCCCGCGCCCGTGACGTCGCACGCTGATCGGACGGCGTCGTGACGCACCCGTTCTGCCCGGTGTTCCAGCGCTCAAAAACATGTACCGCAGGTATTGCTTTTCGCACGGGGGCGGCTATAAGACGCATGTCGAATACCTCTTCCAGACACGAGAAGCCGCTATGAAACGCAGGAGCGAGAGGTGCGAAGGGGGTGTTTGCCCCTCCGTTTACCGGCCTGCCTCTGCAGGCCGGCGGCGCCCGGCCGTGGGCGCGCTCTCAATGCCTCGGACCGCATGGACGCCGGGCGATTCCTCCATCCAGGTATCGTGCGCGCGAGCGGATCGAGGCATCACAGGGCGAGCCCGGCGTCTGGCCAAACGAACCAGGCGAACGCCGCCACGGGCGCCGCTCGTCACACCATTCCAAAACGTACGTCGGAGTGCGACGCCATGACATATGTGGTCACCGAGAGTTGTATCCGGTGCAAGTACATGGATTGCGTCGAAGTCTGTCCGGTGGACTGCTTCTACGCTGGCGAGAACATGCTCGTCATCCATCCCGACGAATGCATCGACTGCGGCGTCTGCGAACCTGAATGCCCAGCCCAGGCAATTGTACCGGATAGCGACGGCCAGGCGGCCGCGTGGCTCGAGTTGAACCGTACCTATGCGCAGCAATGGCCAAACCTCGCACGCAAGGAGCCGCCGCCAGCCGACGCCGACGCGTGGAACGGCGTTGCGGGAAAGAAGGCCATGTTCAGTCCCAAGCCGCACGGGGGGAGTACGCCGGACTCCGAAACATGAGCAGTGCCGTCGCCGGGGCGGCCCGGCGCAGCACCTCGGCGTTTCTGAGCGTCGGGTTCCGGCCATTCTTTCTTGCCGCCGGAACCTGGGCCGCGATCGCGCTGGCGCTATGGATCTGCATGCTGAACGACCAACTGAGCCTGCCCACGCAGTTCGGCCCGATGGCGTGGCATATCCACGAAATGCTGTTCGGCTTCGTGATGGCCAGCGTCGCCGGATTTCTGCTCACGGCCATCCCGAACTGGACCGGCCGGCCGCCGGTGAACGGGTGGGCATTGACCGCCCTGCTCGGCCTCTGGGTTCTGGGCCGCGCCGCCTGTCTGGTCTCGGACCTGATGCCGGCCTGGCTGACCATCGTCGCCGACCTGTCGTTTGCGGTCGCCCTGTTCATCATCGTGGTCCGCGAGATCGTCGCGGCCCGGAACTGGCGCAACTTGCCACTCGCCGTTCCGGTCGGCGTCTTCGCGCTGGCGAACCTGCTCATGCATCTGGAGGCCGCGGGCGTCGCCATACCCTTCGGACTCGGCTGGCGACTGGGCATCACGGCCGCGATCGTCCTGATCTCGGCAATCGGAGGTCGGATCGTTCCGCTTTTCACCAGAAACTGGCTTGCAACCCACGGCGGCCGGGCAGCGCCCGCCAGCCGCAACTGGGTGGATCGCGCCGCCCTTGGAACGCTCCACACGGGACTGCTCGGGTGGGCGTTTTTCCCTGATCTGCGTCCGCTCGGATACCTCCTCATCATCGGCGGGGTGTTCAACGGCTGGCGACTCTCTCGTTGGCGCGGCGCGGCGACCACGGCCGAGCCTCTGCTGCTGGTTCTCCATGTCGGCTATGCGTGGCTGGCGTTGGGTGTGACCCTTCTGGGCCTCTCCCTGCTTGTGCCGTCGGTACCGACCTCGGCGGCGATCCACGCACTGACCGCGGGGGCCATCGCCACCATGATCCTCGCGGTCATGACGCGCGTCACGCTGGGCCATACGGGACGGGCGCTGACCGCGAGTCCGGCCACGATCGCAATCTACGTGCTTGTCACTTTGGCCGCACTGATGCGGCTCTGGGCCGCCTGGGACGGAGCCATCCTGATGCCGCTCCTCATCTTGTCCGGCATCTGCTGGATCGCCGCCTTCGGCCTGTTCGACATCGTCTACGGCCGCATGCTCGTGACCGCCGCAAAGACACGAGAGGCGGCCTGACGGTGTCTGGCGCGCTCATGACCAAAGGCCGGGGTCGGATCTTGATCCGATGGCGACCTGCATCGGTCCAGACGATTCCCAGCGATTTGAGTACCCCAGTCGATCTGCGTGCTTAGGAGGACGAAAATGTCGGTGACGACCCACGATCAGGTGGCTGGCGGCCACGACAGCCACAATATGAGTTTTGCCAGGCGGTGGCTGTTCAGCACCAACCACAGGGATATCGGCACCCTTTACCTGATCTTCTCGGCCTCTGCCGGCGTCGTCGGCGGGCTGCTGTCGGTCCTGATGCGCGCGCAGTTGATGCATCCGGGTTCGCAGATCGTGACGTCCGGCCAGGAATGGAACACCATCGTGACCGCGCACGGGCTGGTCATGATCTTCTTCACGCTCATGCCGGCGCTGATCGGCGGCTTCGGGAACTGGTTCATCCCGATCCTGATCGGCGCGCCCGAGATGGCATTCCCGCGCCTGAACAACATCAGCTTCTGGTTGCTGGTCCCGGCCTTCTGCCTGGTCATGACCGGGCTGCTCCTGGGCGAGTCCGGTACCGGTTGGACGCTGTATCCGCCGCTGTCCAACAGCACCTACCAGCCGGGCATCGGCCTGGACTGCACGATGTTCGGGCTGCACCTGACGGGCATCAGCTCCTTGCTTGCATCGATCAACTTCATCACCACTATCTTCAACATGCGCGCGCCGGGCATGACGCTGCATAAGATGCCGCTGTTCGTGTGGTCGCAGCTGGTGACGGCGTTCATGCTGCTGGTGACGATTCCGGTGCTGGCGGCCGCGATCACGATGCTGATCTTCGACCGCGACTTCGGCACGGCGTTCTTCGATCCCGCCGGCGGCGGCGACCCGGTGCTGTACCAGCACCTCTTCTGGTTCTTCGGCCACCCGGAAGTCTACATCATGATCCTGCCGGGCTTCGGCATCATCAGTCATGTGGTGTCCACCTTCAGCAGGAAGCCCGTATTCGGCTATCTCGGCATGGTCTATGCCATGGTGGCGATCGGCTTCGTGGGCTCGGTGGTTTGGGCTCACCATATGTTCGTGTCTGGCATGGACGTTGATACCCGCGTCTATTTCATGACGGCGTCAATGATCATCGCCGTGCCGACCGGCATCAAAGTCTTTTCATGGCTGGCCACGATGTGGGGCGGGTCGATCGAGTTCAAGACGCCGATGCTATGGGCGGTGGGCTTTATCTTCGTGTTCACGATCGGCGGCGTCACCGGCGTGGTGCTCGCCAACGCCGGCATTGATCAGACCGTGCATAACACCTACTACGTGATTGCCCACTTCCACTATGTCCTGTCGCTGGGGTCCGTCTTCGCGATCTTCGCCGGCTTCTACTACTGGGTCGGCAAGATCTCGGGGCACCCGTATCCCGAGTTCTGGGGCAAGGTGCATTTCTGGGTTACCTTCATCGGCGTCAACCTCACCTTCTTCCCGATGCACTTCCTGGGCTTGGCGGGAATGCCCCGCCGCTATGCCGACTATCCGGACGCATTCTACGGTTGGAACTTCGTCGCCTCGATCGGGTCGTATATCGGCGGTCTGGGCGTGCTGGTCTTTCTCTACGTGGTGTACCGCACCGTCACCTCGACCGAACGTGTGCCCGCCAACTACTGGGGCGACGGAGCGACGACGCTCGAATGGACCCTCCCGTCGCCGCCGCCGTTCCACACCTTCGAGGAACTGCCGCAGATCCGGTAGCCGCGTGAACGCAGCAGCAAAGGAGTAACAGGCATGTCTGAACCGATCTATCCCGCCGCAACCCGGGAACTGGCCGCCAAGCGGCGCGAGCTTGCCCCCGGTACGCAGGCGGCTTTCGAGGCTTTCAGTGCCAGCGTGTTCGCCGATGGGGCGCTGAGCGCCAAGATGAAACAGGTGATCGCGGTGGCCGTGGCGCATGTGACGCAGTGCCCCTATTGCATCAAGGGTCATACCAAGGCGGCGCTGCGACACGGCGCCACGCCGCAGGAGTTGATGGAAGCCATCTGGGTTGCCGCCGAGATGCGAGCGGGAGGCGCCTACGCGCATACCATGTTGTCGCTGAGCACGATCGCCGAAGAGGAGGAGCGTCACCCCGCATGACGCTTGTGCAGGCGGGACCGTAGAAGCGGTGGGGCCGGCATGCGCGCGGCCCCCTCCGGTCCCAGTGGGGCGGGCAACGGTTCGCCGGCCCCCCGAGTCGGGATGACCCCTGATGACGCACGAGTATGACGAACCGGTAAGCCCCCAGCAGTTCGATGCCGCAGTGCAGCGAACACGTCGCCTGATCTTGACGCAGGGTTCTGTCCCGTTGCACGCGCTGGCGGAACGGGCGGTTATCGAGACATTCTGTTCCTGCGTGACGGGCGCCTCGGACGCTGTCGAGGGCAAGCTGTCCACGATCCACGCCGTGCTGATCGAGGAGGTGGTGAGGCAAGTCCAGGCGGCCACGGCGGATCGGCCGGCGCCGGCTGGACCATCGGACACGGTCGATGTCGCATCCGATGAATCCTTCCCTGCCAGCGACCCACCTGCCTGGATCTGGCGGCGCGGAACGACACGGGACGATGGAACCGCCGCGTAGTCCTGGGCGGGGTCACGCTACCGACGACGTCCGGAGAGAGCGCGGGAGGGTAAGACCGGGCCCGCGCCGCCCGCCCCGGCGCGAGAGCAGCATGTATGCCGGGAGGCCCGCGCGTCGTCGCAGTTCACCAGCAGGTCGTCGGCGATGAACCGCGGCGGCCTCCTTCCACGCCAGGGGCTGTACCGAGCGCTCGCCCGCTTCCCTGCGCCCCCGCCTCCAGGCTTCCATCGCCTCGGACAGGCGGTGCTTGCCCCTTCCGTCCCCGACCGCCGCTTCGCCGCAGCCGACATGCGCACGACACCAGGCGGCTCGCACCTGAACGTCGCGCCGGGCTCCCGGCCGGCTGCGCCGCCCCGCTTCCTCGACGTCGTAGCGACTCAAAGTCCTCGCGGATACACTGACCGGGGCCCAGCTACCGAAACGCGTCTGGACTAACCGCACACCCCGAGGAGATCGTCATGGACACCCACATCGCGGAGACCGGAGCCGCCAGCCGGATTGAGCCGATCTCGCTGCAGATCTGGGATGCCAAGTATCGCCTGAAAGCCCTCGACGGCACGCCGACCGACCTCACGATCGAGGACAGCTGGCGGCGGGTCGCACGTGCGCTCGCGACCTCCGAAAAGGAGCCGTCGATCTGGGAGGAGCGTTTCTACGAGGCACTCTCCGATTTCCGCTTTCTCCCAGCCGGGCGCATCCTGTCGGGTGCAGGCAGCGACCGGCGCGTGACGCTGTTCAACTGCTTCGTCATGGGCGACATCCCCGACGACCTCGGCAGTATCTTCGAGCACCTGCGCGAGGCGGCGCTGACCATGCAGCAGGGCGGCGGCATCGGCTACGACTTCTCATCGCTGCGTCCGAAGGGAGCGCCGGTCAACGGCGTCGGCGCGGACGCATCGGGCCCATTGTCGTTCATGGACGTGTGGGACGCCATGTGCCGCACCATCATGTCGGCCGGCGCGCGACGCGGCGCGATGATGGCGACGCTGCGCTGCGATCACCCCGACATCGAGGCCTTCGTCGCGGCCAAGCGCGAGCCCGGGCGCCTGCGCAACTTCAACCTCTCCGTGCTGGTCACCGATGCCTTCATGGCGGCGGTCGAGGCCGACACCGAATGGCCGCTCGTGTTCGAGGGCAAGACGTACGGCACGGTCCAGGCGCGGGATCTGTGGGACCGCATCACGCGTGCGACCTACGACTACGCCGAGCCGGGCGTGCTGTTCATCGACCGCATCAACGCCCGCAACAACCTCGCCTACTGCGAGACGATCCGTTCCACCAACCCCTGCGGCGAGCAGCCGCTGCCGGCCTACGGCGCCTGCCTGCTGGGCTCGATCAACCTGGCACGGCTGATCCGCGATCCCTTCACGCCGCAAGCCCGCCTCGACGAGCGGCAGTTGGACCAGCTGGTGGAGGCGGCGATCCGCATGATGGACAACACGATCGACGTGTCGGGCTTCCCCCTGGAGATGCAGCGCTTCGAAGCGACCTCCAAGCGGCGCATCGGGCTTGGCATGACTGGTGTGGCCGATGCCCTGATGATGTGCGGCCTGCGCTACGGATCGCCTGAGGCGGCTCACGCCGCCGGCGACTGGGCCCGCCGGATCAACCGCGCGGCCTACGTAACATCGGCCCACCTGGCGCAGGAGAAAGGGGCCTTTCCACTGTTCGACCGCGACGCCTATCTGGCCGGGGAGACGGTGCGCGGGCTGGATGAGGACGTGCGCGCCCTGATCGCCCGCAACGGCATCCGCAATGCGCTTCTGACGTCCATCGCGCCGACCGGCACCATCTCGCTGGTCGCCGACAATGTATCGAGCGGCATCGAGCCGGTGTTCGCGCATAGCTACACGCGCAGGGTCCGCGAACCGGATGGCTCGCTGCGGGAAGAAGAGGTGTCGGACCACGCCGTGCGCCTGTTCCGCGAGATGTTCGGCGCCGATGCCGAGCTGCCCGACCACTTCGTGACCGCGCAGGACCTGTCGCCGGCCGAGCATGTGCGGATGCAGGCCGCCGTGCAGCGCCATGTGGACAGCGCCATCTCGAAGACGGTGAACGTCCCCGAGGACATCAGCTTCGAGGCGTTCCAGGAGGTCTACCTCGACGCCTATCGCAGCGGTTGCAAGGGCTGCACGACCTACCGGCCGAACGCGATCACCGGGTCCGTGCTGGAGGTGAAGCCCGCCGAAGCGCCACCGCCTCCTGTCGCATCGGCTCCAGGTGAGCTGTTGCTTCGTTCCGACAGACTGAGCGGCGCCACCTACAAGCTGCGCTGGCCGGACAGCGAGCACGCGATGTACGTCACCATCAACGACACCGAACAGGATGGGGTGCGCCGGCCGTTCGAGATCTTCGTGAACTCGAAGAACCTGGAGCACTACGCCTGGGTGGTGGCGCTGACGCGCATGATCAGCGCGGTATTCCGCCGCGGCGGCGAGGTCGCTTTCGTCGCCGAGGAACTCAAGCAGGTGTTCGACCCTCGCGGCGGGCAGTGGAGCAACGGCCGCTATGTGCCCTCCCTGGTCGCGGCGATCGGCGACGTCATCGAACGACACATGACCGAGACCGGCTTTCTGGAACAGCCCGATATGGCGGACAACGCCGTGCCGCCGCTCGCCCTGACGGCCAGGGCCATCAGCCATGTCGGCCCGATCTGCCCGAAATGCAGCCAGCCCGGACTGGTCAAGGAGGCCGGCTGCCTCTCTTGCCTGCACTGCGGCTGGTCGAAATGCAGCTGAAGGCTGCCCCAAAGCCCGACACCATCTTCTCGAACGACGGGGCCGACGACAGATCGCGTATGGCCCGGGAGACGGTGGAGCCGGGCCATGCGTACGGCTGGGTGGGTGAGCACGGCTTTACGCATCACACGGCATGGCTCTAAGTTCCAGTGATGCTGGCGAAACAACAGACCGCAAGTTCGGCGCTCGGCCAATTCAGTTCGAACGCACGCTGGGAAGATTATCCGGACTCCGTCAGACACACGGCCAAGCGCTCTCTCCTCAACGGAGTTGCGACCGCCCTCGGGTCCGCACGCGATCCGGTGGTCGAGACCCTGGCTCGGACGCTGCGTTGCTTTGCGGGTGCAGATCAGGCGGCGCTGATCGGCCGTGGCGAGCGCATGGATGCTCCGAGCACCGCCTTCGTCAACGCTGTCGCGATCAACCTGCTTGACTTCGACGACACGCACCTGCCGACGGTCATCCATCCGACCGCGCCCGTGATGCCGACCGCCCTCGCGCTCGGCGAATGGCGCAACCTATCCGGCCGGCAGGTGCTTGAGGCTTTCGTGGCGGGTGCCGAGATCGAATGCCGGATCGGGCTTGCCGTCTCGCCTGGCCATTACGCGCGCGGTGCGCATATTACCTCCACCTGCGGGGTGTTCGGAGCAGCCGCTGCGGCGGCCAAGCTGCTTGGCCTCAGGGCGGATCAGGTGGCGGATGCCCTCGGCATCGCGGCCAGCCTGTCCTCGGGGCTCGTCGAGAACCTGCCGACGGCGGCGAAGAATGCCGGCGTCGGCAATGCCGCGCGCAACGGCATCCTGGCGGCGGTGCTCGCCGAGGCGGGACAGGCAGCCGCGCCCACCGCCATCGAAGGGCCGCTCGGGTGGGCGCGGGCCGGCGGCAACGAACTGAACATGGCGGCATTGACGGGCGATCTCGGTGTGCGCTGGGAATTTGCCCGCAACACGTTCAAGCCGTATCCGTGCGGGATCGTCATGCACGCCGTGATCGACGCCTGCCTCGATCTGCGCGCCACCTACGATCTGCGCGCAAACGACATCGCGGCCGTGACCGTCTCCGGCGATGCGCTGCTCCTCGCGCGTGGCGACCGGGCTGTCGCGAATGCGCGGGACGCACGCGTCAGCATCCATCATTGCGCTGGTGTGGCACTTCTGTTCGGCGCGGCGGGCGTGCGCGAGTTCTCCGATGCGGTGGTGTTCGACCCGGACGTCGTTGCGCTCCGGGCGAAGGTGAAGGCCGAACGCGACAATACGATGCCGGTCGGGGCCGCAAAGGTGACCGTCGCGCTTACGAACGGCCAAACGGTCTCCGCGACGGTGGTGAACGCCCGCGGCAGCCTGGAGCGCCCGCTCTCGGACGCAGAGATCGAAGCGAAGCTGCGCGGACTTGCGCGCGATGGCTCGCCGCACTGCGACGCCGACAGGGTGATCGAGGCGGTCTGGACACTCGACGAAAAGGCGGGCTTGAGCCGCCTGACAGCCGCTCTCGCGGGTTAGGCGGCTGACCAGCCGCCGTCGATAGGAATCACTGCGCCAGTGATGTCGCGGCCGGCTGGCCCGCACAGGAACGATATCGCGGCCCCGACATCCTCGAGTTGGACGAAGCGGCCGCTCGGCTGACGTTCCTTCATGTAGACGCGCGTGGCCTCTTCACGCGAGAGGTTGCGCGTTGCCGCCAGGGCGTCGATCCGGGCGGTGATCGCCGGGGTCGGCAAGGTGCCGGGGCTGATCGCGTTGCAGGTGATCCCGGTTCCGGCCGTCTCCAGCGCCACGGCCCGCGTCAGGCCGAGAATCCCGGCCTTGGTCGTGACGTAGTCGGCGCGGTTTGTCGCCCCGCGTTGCCCATAGTGCGACGACATGTTCACGATCCGGCCGAAGTCGCGCACCCTCATGCCAGGCAGCGCCAGCCGGATGATCTGGAACGGCGCCGTGAGGTTGACCGCGAGCGAACGCTGCCAATCGGCTGTTGCGAGGCACTCGACGGGCGCGAAGTGGCGGACCACGGCATTGTTGACGACGATGTCGGGCCCGCCGAACCGGTCCGCCACGAACGCCATCAGCCGATCGAGCGCGGACAGATCGGACAGATCGGCCTGGTAGTAGGCGGCGCTGATCCCGTACCGCGTTGCCAACGCGGCCCGGGCCGGCTCCACGCCATCCGGCGCTTCGATCCCGTGCAGAACCACATCGCATCCCACGGCGGCAAGGCTCTCCGCCACCGCGTAGCCGAGGCCGCCGCTCGAGCCGGTTATGAGGGCGGACCGGCGCGGCGTCGCACCCATCAGGCCCGACCAGTGCGCGGCGCGGTATCGAGACGGACCGCGATCCCGTCCAGTTCCGCCGAAGGGGGAGGATAAATGGCCATGACAAGCGGGTCGTGGCCGGGCACGATATGATCGTCACTATCGGCGAGTGCGCGCACCGTCCGAAACCCCTCCATCATCTCGCCGACATTGTGGACAGCGGGAAACGGCATGCCGCGCAGCATGTTCTGATAGTAATGGCTCGCATCCGACGCGACCACCACCCAGCCGCGCCGGGTCCAGACCCGCACGATCTGGAGCCCGGCGGAATGCCCGCCAACCCTGTGCAGCGTCAGCCCGGGCGCGAGTTCGGCGAAGCCATCGTGGAACGCGACGCGGTTCGCGTAGACGTGCCGCACGAAGCCTACGACGTCTTCGACGTCATAGGGATGCCGCAGGAAGGGGTGGCACATGCAGCGGCCCGTCGCGTAGGCGATCTCGGCATCCTGCGCGTGGAAGCAGGCGCGCGGAAAGGCGGCGAGCGAGCCCGCATGGTCGTAGTGGAGATGCGTGAGAATCACCTGATCGACGTGGTCGGGATCGATGCCGAGCGCGCGCACCCCGTCGGCCGGGAGCCGCAGCATCGTCCGGCCGCGCGCGGCGGCCGAGGCAGGATTGAAGCCAGTATCGATCACGAACACCCGGTCCGAGCGGCGCGCGACCCAGACAAAATATTCGAGATCTGTGCCAGCCTCGTGCAGATCCGCCCCGATGAAGTTGTCGGAGGCGCGACGGCCGGTGTGGCGCCCGTAACGGATCGCGAAAAGCTCGAATGGTTCAGGGCCGGCCGGGCTCGTCGATGTCGTGTTCATTGTTCATGCTCCTGCGGAATTCCCGGGCGACCCCCGACCCAGAGCGCAACTGGCGGCTCCGCCTCTCCACAAACGAGGCGGAGGCGCCAGCCGGGCCGCTTAGCGAGCGGCTGCCTCCTGGTCCAGCTGTGCGAACACCTCACGAGCGGTGCGGAACGAGTCCACCCCCGCCGGCACGCCGCAATAGATCGCGACCTGCAGGAAGATCTCGCGGATCTCCGCCTTGGTAACGCCGTTCTTGAGCGCGCCCTTCAAATGCATGCGCAATTCGTGGTTGCGGTTGAGCGCGCTCAGCATGGCGAGGTTCAGCATGCTGCGCGTCTTCCGCGGCAGGCCGTCGCGGCCCCAGACATAGCCCCAGCAGTACTCGGTGGTGAGGTGCTGCATCGGCATGTTGAAATCATCGGCGGACTCGAAAGATTTTTCGACGAACTCCTTGCCCAGCACATCCTTGCGGATGGCCAGGCCGCGATCGAAGACTTCCTTGCTCATAATGGTCTCTCCTTAAGTTGAGCTACAGACTGCCACCCGCCTCGCAGCCGGGTGGGTGGACTTCAGCGCTTCGGCCAGAACGGCTCGGCAACGGCGAGCTGTCCGGGGAAGACGGTGACGGGAATGCCATTCTGCCATTGCACCACGGTCATCTCGGCGCCGACCCGCCGCCCCTTGTCGTCGAACTTGATGATCCCGCCGGGGTAATATTTGGACGGGCCGCCATCCATCGTGCGCAGCGCCTCGGCGACGGCAACCTTGTCGGCCTTGCCAGCCTTTTCCAGCGCGTCCTTGATCACCCACATATCGCCGTACGTGGAGATCGCGTTCTGGGTCATCCAGGGCTCGTTGTATCGGGCCTTCAGTTCCTTCACGAGCTCCTCGTGCCCGTTGGTCGCCCAGCTCCCCACGCAGGTCAGCACGCCCTGGAGCAGATTCGGGCTGATCGTCTGAAGGATGTCGGGCTCGGCGATCGCGATCCCGAACGAGATCGTCGGAATCCGTCCCTGGCTCAGCCCGAACTCGTTCATCTTCTCGAGCACGAGCTTCGCGTCGGAGATGACGGTCGGCAGGAAGAACAGAAGATCCGGCCGGGCAGCCCGCACTTTCTGAATCAGCGGGGTCGCGTCCGACAACGGCGGCGTGAAGGTCTCGTCCATGACGAGGTCGAGGCCGACCTCCTTGAGCAAGCCCTCGCGCATCGGCTTCGCGGAGGCCACCGACGCGCCTGTGTTGTCGGTAATGATCGCAACCGTCTTCGGGGCCTTGCCGGAGGCGCTCTGGGCGAGCTTCATGATGAGCGGCAAGGCCTGGCGGGCTTGCGATGCCGCGGTCGCCGACGTCTGGAAGACGTATTTGAATCCGCGCTCGGTGATCAGGTCCGAATAGGACAGCGTCAGGACCGGCAATTGCGCCCGCTCGGTCACCTCGGTCGCGGCAAGGGTGAAGGAGCTCAGATAGGCGCCGCTGGCGGCAACGAGATCTGTCTCCTGCGCCACCATGCGCTGCGCCGCGTTCTTCGCCTTCTCGACCGTGTCGCCACAATCCAGCACGACGAGCTTGAACTTGGCGCCGCCGAGCGCCTTCACCCCGCCAGCCCGGTTGATGTGATCGATCGCCATCTCGGCGCCCATCCGCATTACCGCGCCCGGGCGCGCGTAAAGGCCCGAGAGCGGCACCAGCAGGCCGACCTTCACCTCCGCGGGTGCCTGCGCGAAGGCGGCCGGTGCAACGATGCTGGCCGTGGTACCAGCGAGAATCGCGCGTCTGGTCAGAGACAGCGCCCTACGGTCCGTCATGGTTTCCTCCATTGTTGCTGTTCTTGCGTAGGTTGTTCATGCATGTTTCGGCCAGAACGGTGTCGCAACCGCAAGGTCGTTCGGGTAGACGGTCGCGGGCACCCCGTTCTGCCATTGCACGACGACGACCCCTGCCCCGATGCGCCTTCCCTTGTCGTCGAATTTCAGAACGCCACCGGGGAAATACTTCGCCGGCCCTGCATCGAGCGTATGAAGCGCCTCGGACACGGCGGCACGGTCGGCCTTGCCGGCCTTTTCCAGCGCTTCCTTGACGATCCACATGTCGCCGTAGGTGGAGACCACGTTCTGGGTCATCCACGGTTCCTTGTATTTCGCCTTGAGATCGGCGAGCAGTTTCTCCTGACCCTTTACGCCCCAGTTCGCCACGATCGTCATGATGCCCTGCACGACATCCGGCGAGACGCTCTGGAGCATGTCCGGCTCGGCAATCGTGATGCTGAACGAGATCGTCGGGATCCGGCCCTGGCCGAGTCCGAACTCGTTCAGCTTCTCCAGCCCAAGCTTCGCGTCGGAGATTGCGTTCGGCATGAACAGGAACAAATCCGGGCGGGTCGAGCGCACCTTCTGGATGAAGGCTGTTGCGTCCGTAAGCGGCGGCGTCCAGACCTCGTCCATGACGAGCTGAAGGCCAAGCTGCGGGAACAGCTTTTCCTTGAGCGCCTTGGCGGTCGCAATCGAGGTGCCGGTGTTGTCCATGGCGATGGCGACCGTCTTCGGCCGCTTGCCGGACGCCGCTTCCGCCAGCTTCATCAACTCCGGCAGGCCGAGTTCGGATTGCGCGGCCGCGGTCGCCGAGGTCTGGAATATGTGGCGGAACCCACGTTCCGTCAGCAGATCCGAATACGACAGCGTCAGCAGCGGCAGGCCCGCGCGCTCGGTGACTTCGCTGACCGCGAGCGTGAAGGAGCTGAGATAGGACCCCGTTGCCGCAACAAGATCGGTCTCCTGCGCCACCATGCGCTGCGCCGCGTTCTTCGCCTTCTCGACCGTGTCGCCGCAATCCAGTGCGACGAGCTGCAGTTTGGCGCCGCCAAGCGCCTTGACGCCGCCGGCCGCATTGACGTCGGCGATGCCCATTTCGGCACCCATGCGCATCACCGCGCCCGGCCTGGCGTAGAGGCCGGAGAGCGGCACGATCAGTCCAACCTTGACGTTGGCTGGTCCCTGCGCGTGCGCCGCCGTCGCCAGCCCCATCGCGGCACCGCCAACCAAAGCGCGCCGGGTCAAAGCGAATGTCTTGTCCGTCATCGTCCTTCCTCCTTCTTGTCTCGCCTTGCGGGCCGCGAGCGCATTCACATTCCGAGATAGGCCTGTCTGATGCGGTCGTCCGCCCGCAGCGTCGCGTTGTTGCCTTCGAGCACGACGCGTCCGGCTTCCAGCACGTAGCCGCGATCGGCGGATTCGAGCGCCTCGGCCACGCGCTGCTCGACGAGCAGGATCGTGAGTTTCGTCTGCGCACGGATCTCCTGCAGCTTCTCGAAGATGAAATCGGCAATGGCGGGTGCGAGCCCCATCGATGGCTCGTCGAGCATCAGAAGCTTGGGGGCCGAGGCGAGGCCGCGCCCGATCGCCAGCATCTGCTGTTCACCCCCGGACAGCGTGCCGGCGACCTGGCTGCGCCGTTCGGCGAGAACCGGCATCAGCGCGAAAATGCGTTCGATGTTCTCTTTCCAGCCGCGCTGGCCCGCAGCGGTCATCGCCCCCATCTCGAGGTTCTCCATCACCGAAAGCGAGGGAAAGACCTGTCTCCCTTCAGGCACATGGGCAATGCCGAGATGCGGCCGCGCCGCGGCCGGGACCGCGAGCAGATCGATACCTTCGAATTGGATCGAGCCCGCACTCGGCCGGACGATGCCGGAAATGGTCTTGAACAGCGTCGTCTTGCCGGCGCCGTTCGGCCCCACGATCGCGACGAACTGCCCCGGCTCGACGCGCAGCGACACATCCTTCAGCACGGGGACAACGGAATAGCCGGCACAGACCCCTTCAAGCGTCAGCATGGGCCACCCATTTCTTGCCGAGATAGGCTTCGATCACCTGCGGGTTGCGGGTCACCGCTTCCGGTTCGCCATCGGCCAGAACCGCACCGTGATTGAGCACCAGGAAGCGATCGACCAGCCGCACCATCGACTGCATCGTGTGCTCGATGATCGCGATGGTGACGCCCTCGCGCGCGAGGCGCTGGACCACCGCCACGACCTCGTCCGCCTCGCCGTGGCCGAGCCCGGCCAAGGTCTCGTCGAGCAGCAGCAGGCGCGGCTTGCCCGCGAGTGCGCGGCCAAGCTCCATGAGGCGCAACTCCTTGGTCGTGAGCTCGGCGGCGACTTTGTCGGCGACCGCGCTCAGCCCCACGCGATCGACCGCGTCATCGGCCAGGCGGCGGGCTTCCTCCTCGCTTTGCGCACGCACATAGGCACCGACGCGAACGTTGTCGCGTACGGACATGCGCGGGAATGGGCGCATGATCTGGAAGGTGCGGCCGACACCGGCCTGGCAGAGCACGTGCGGCTTGCTTCCGACCATGTTGCGGCCGTCGAACAGAACCTCGCCTGCGTCCGGGCACAGGAACCCGTTCAGCAGATTGAACAAGGTCGTCTTCCCGGCGCCGTTCGGCCCGATGATCCCCAGGATCATCCCTTCGTATATGTCGAAGGTGACATCCTGCACCGCCTTCAGGCCGCCGAAGGATATCGACAGATCCTTGACCGACAGCAGCACCTTGCCGGTCCGCCAGGCGTCGGGCCGCTGTGCGCGGGCGGGCGTGGACGGCGCCGCGAGGTCGACTCGGGCGGGGGCCGCCGGGGTCGGCGCCGCCGCCGGACCGGCGCGCCGCAGCCGGTCACGCACCTTCCAGTACACGCCCTCCGGTGCGGCAATGATCACCGCGACGATGGCGATCCCGAAAACAACTCCCTGGATTCCTGGAATGCGGGCGCCGAGCTGGGCATGCAGGATCTCCGAAACCGGGATCAGCACGGCCGCGCCGATCAGCGAGCCCCACACGGTGCCGACGCCGCCGAACATCGACACCGTCAGCGCCTGCGCCGAGACGAGCATGCCGAACACCGACGACGGCGTGACCACAAGCAGCACCACCGCGTAGAACGCGCCGACCGCGCCCGTGATCGCGCCGGAGAGCGCGATGGAACGGAGCTTCCAGTTGAGCGTGTCGATGCCGGCGGCCTCCGCCGCGGCCTCGTTCTGCTTGATGGCAAGCAGCGCCATGCCGAACCGCGACCGCTCGACCGCGCGGGTGATGGCGACGATGGCCAGCAGCATGACCAGCGCCACCAGCGTGTAGAACCGTGGGTCGGTGAACTGCATGTAGGTGAACGGCGCCTCACGCTTGATCGGCAGCGTGAGCTCCTGATACCCCAACCATTCGAACACGTAGAGCAGCGCCAGCGGGTAGGCCAGCATGGCGAGCGCGAAATAATGGCCGCGGAGACGGAAGGTCGGAAGGCCAACGAGCAGGCCTGCGACCCCGCCGACGCCGGCGGCGGCCGGGATCAACAGCCACGGTGTCAGATCGAAGTAGAGCTGGCCGAGCGCCGTGGTGTAGGCGCCGAGCCCGAAGAAGGCCGCGTGGCCGAACGAGACAAGCCCCGTATAGCCGGACAGGATATTCCACCCGAGGCCGAAACTCGCCCACACGAGAACCAGCGTCAGCATCAGCTGGTAATAGGAATTGGTAACGACCAGCGCGATGCAGGCATAGACCGCGGCCACGAGCAGCGGCAGTGCGAGAGACCGGAGCGTCTGCATCAGGTTCTCTCCACCGCGCGGCCGAAGAAGCCCTGGGGCCGCAGGAATATGATCAGCAGGAACACGACGAAGATCGCCGCGTTCTGCAGCTGCGTCGGCAGCACCAGCGTCGACATCTGCTGCACGAGCCCGATCGTCATGCCGCCCCAGAAGGCGCCGGTGATGCTGCCCAGGCCGCCGAGCACGACCCCGGCATACATGACGATGACGTAGTCGAGTCCGATATAGGGATGGAACGGGTAGTTGGTGGCAAGCAGCCCGCCGGCGATGGCGGTGACCGCGGTGCCAAGTCCGAACGCGACCCGATATGATTTGTCGATGTCGATGCCCATGTAGGTTGCCGCGACAGGGTTGTCGGCCGCGGCGCGCAGCGCCTTGCCCATTCGTGTCCGCGTGATGAGGGCAGCGAGCGCGACCATGGCGACGATCGAAACCACGGCGGCAATCCCACGCGACCTGTTGACGAAGATGCTGATGTCGTCACCCCAGAACGGCCCGACTTCCCAGGCGCTGGACGACAGCGGCGTACGGATCGATGCAAGGACGGAGCCGAACACGATCAGCCCACCATTCTGCAGCACGAGGGCAACGCCGAGCGTCAGAATGAGCTGCGCGGAGTGGCCCTCGCCCTCGAGCCCGGCCATGCGCTGGCCGGTCACGCGCGAGATCAGCAGCTTGTGGATCCAGTAGCCGAACAGAAACAGCAATGGTCCGGACAGCAGGATTGCCACATATGGCCCGACCACATTGCCGAACCCCGCCTGAATGCCGGCGGAGGCGAAGAGGTAGTAGGCCGCGTACATCCCGAGCATCATGAAGTCGCCCTGGGCGAAATTGATGACGCGCATCACCCCGAATATCAGCCCGAGCCCGACACACATCAGGCCGTACGTCGCCCCGGCAAGAATTCCGGCCGCGAGTGCCTGCAATATGTTCTCGACGACCTGCGACGTCATCCGAGCGGTCCCGCGCGGCCGGCCGAGATGCCGGTCAACCCGTCGCCCATTGGTGATCTCCTCCCATTCGTGTTCCCTTCGAGCTTTCCGCTCGCTTGCCTCATTGCGTCGTCAGCGCGGCCGACCCGGCTGCCTGTCAGTCACCCCTGGACGCGGCACGGGCGGCCGAGCGTGGCCTGGCACCTCGCAGATGCGGCGCGCAGAGTGCCGCGACGCGCCCTGCATCCTCGGCACGCTCCAGCCGGTCCACCATCTGCTCGATCGCATCGGCCCGGCTCGGCCCGAGCACGGCGCCCGCCGCGGCGCGGAAGCGCACGCGAATCTCGCCCTCGGTGGCGGCGATGACGTCGGTGATGCGGCGGCTGATCCTGGCGCCCGTCGACAGCGAGACCTCGACCTCGGCACCCTGCCTGTCCGGGAAGGCGGTGGTGAAATCCGCGTCGCGTTTGAGGCGGGTCAGGCGGGCAAGGCGCAACACCGCCGGGTCGTCGAGCCGCCGGTAGTTCTCCTCCGCCACCGCCTTGCGAACGAGTGCCGCGGCCACGCCGTACTGGATGCTCATCTTGGCCTGCAGGGCCCGCTCGAACGGGCCGTTGAAGTCGCATCCCGGGTAGCGGATCGCCGCCTCCGGCAGATGAACCGCAACCGATTCGATGGCGTCGATGCTGTCCACTTCCTCGGCGACGCGGATCGCCGCCTGGCAGGCGGTCTGCGCGAAATTGCAGGCCGGAACGGGCTTGTTGTAGACGGCAAGAATTTCCTCCTGGCCGTCCGGAAACAGCTGGATCGCAGCCGGCGCCGCCGCGCGCCGAAATGCGGCGAACAGCCCGCCCTCTCCCTCCAGAATATTTTCGGACCCGTACGCGCCCGCCTGCGCGAGCGCGATCGATGTAATCGCGCCGCGGGCAGCGAACCCCGGATGAAAATACATGTCGCTGCCGCCCTCATAGGGCCACTGATTCAGGCCCGAAGCCGTGTTGGCCGCGAGTGCCAGGGCCGAAACCGCGGCATCCTCCGGCAACGACAGCAGGTAGCCGCCTGCCGCGGCACCCGCCAGCGGACCGAGGATCCCGGTCGGGCGGAACAACAATGCGAGATCGGCAGTGAACAACGCCCGCCCGATCCGCCCGCCGATTTCGTAGCCGATCGCCGCGGCAGTCAGAAACCGCGCGCCCGACACAGTATTGCGCTGCGCGAGCGCCAGCAGAACGGGCCAGATCACCACGCCATGATGGCCGATGCTGCCCGCATGCATGTCTTCGCGGACCAGCCCATGCCCAAGGGTCGCGTTGGCGAACGCGGCGTCGGCCGCCGGCGCGACGACGTCCGACCCCAGGATGGTGGCGCCGGACGTGGCCTTGGCGGCAATGGCGGTCGCCTGCCGGCTCCATGGCAGGTCGTGCGCCTCGAACGCACATGAGAGGAAGTCGAGCAGGCAGATCTTGAGCTTGTCGCATGCGGGCGCCGACAGGTCCGACAATTCCATCGAACGCACCGAGCGCAGCATCGCGCGGGCGACCGAGGTTCCGTTCACCTCAGGCGAGTCGATCGTCATCATGCCGCTTGTCCCGTGCCTGCCCCCGCTCCTGCGGTCCGCTATCCCCTGATCTCGACGCCCGCCCATTCCTCCGACAGCTTGGCGATGGACGTGAAATCGGAATCCGGCCCGTATTTGGCCTGGGTCAAAGCCAGGATCTGGCGCACCACGGCCCCCATGATCATCGGAATGCCCATGGCTTCGGCCTCATCGAGGCAGAGCCTGACATCCTTGTAGGAGAGCGCCGTGGTGAAGCCGTAATCGAAGGTGCCGGGCAGGATCGAACGCGGGAATTTGTCCTGCGTCGCGCTGTTGCGGCCGGAGCTCACATTGATGATGTCGAGCAGGACCTTGGGGTCGAGGCCCGCCTTGACCCCCATCGCCATCCCCTCCGACGAGATGACAAGCGCCGCCGCCGCCAGCAGGTTGTTCACGAGCTTCGCGGTCTGGGCCAGGCCCGGCTTGTCGCCCGTATAGAAGGTCTTGCCGAAGACCTTCAGGATCGGCGCGATTTTCGTATCATAGGTCTCGCGGGGGCAGGACACCATGACGGCCAGCGTTCCGGCCTTGGCACCAGCGACCCCGCCGCTCACCGGCGCATCGATCCAGGTTACATCGCGCTCGGCCATCCCGCGCGCCGCAATCGTGGCCGCACCGGGCCCGGTGGTCGAAAGGTCGATGAGGCTGCGCACACGGTTGCCACCGGCGATGCCGTTCTCCCCCAGCGTCACCGCCTTGACGACGTCCGGCGTCGGCAGGCTCATCAGCACGATCTCGGCGGTCGAGGCGACCTCGGCCGGGGAGCGGGCGAGCCGCGCGCCGCGGGCGACCAACGGCGCTGCGGCTTCCGGGTCCCTGTCGTACACGCACAGCGAATAACCGGCATCGAGCAGCCGGCCTGCCATCGGCCCCCCCATGCGGCCGACACCCACGAAGCCAAGCATCTCATTTGCCATCAACGATTCTCCCTCACCGACAGGCGGCGCCCGCCGATCCATTCACGCGGGGCGGACGTTAAGCGTTGCGGCCGGTGAGAGGCATCGTTGTTTGCGGAATAACAGCTTTCCCGCGCCCGGCATTCGCCGCCGCGTCTGCCCGATCAGGGGATGGTCGTGCGTGCGCCGCTGGCCCACAGGCCCCGCCGGACGAGATCGTGGATCTGCTGGCGCACCATCAGGGCGAGCGCGCGCGTCGCAGTGGTGGTCGGCCGTTGGCTGGAGGTCGCGAGAATCAACTGCCGGGTGAGCACGGGATCGACGATCGACCAACTGCGCAGGCGGCCTGCCTCGACCAGGGAGCGGGCCGGCCCATACGACAGCAGCGTGTAACCCATGCCGGACTCGACGAGCCTCAGGGTCGAGGGCATGGCGTTCACTTCAAGCTCGATGCGCGGCACGATCTGGGCCTTGCCCAGCAAGGCGTCCAGCACGATGCGCAACCCGTGCGGGCGGCTGGGCAGGATCATCGGAATCTCGGCGAGCCGCGACGCCGGCACCGGCCCTGCGGCGAGCCCCATCCGGTCGTCCACCGGGCCAAGCAGGCTGATCTCCTCCTGGACGAGCGGCTCCGCCCGCAGGTTGCTGGTGCGGGGCGCGTTGTAGAGAACCGCGACATCGATCTTGCCGGTGATCAACCATTCGAGGAGGTGGCCGCTGAACCCCTCGACCACCCGCATCGCGATCAGTGGAAATTCGGACCGGAAGTGCTGGACGAGCGGCACCGTCAGGACGGACCCCACCGAGGGCGGCATGCCGATGGCGATGGTGCCGCGTGGGCTCGATCGCAGCGCAATCACCTCGGTCGTCGCCCGCCTAACCGTATCGAGGACACCGCTCGCATAACTATGCAGCAGCCTCCCCGCCTCGGTCAGCACGATACCGCGGCCGTTCCGATGGAACAGTTCGATCCCCAGTTCCTGCTCAAGCGCCTTGATCTGCCGGCTGAGCACCGGCTGGGCGACCGACAGCACGGCACCGGCGCGCGAGAAGGAGCCGAACTCGGCCAGCGTTTCGAACGCCTTGAGTTGCTTGAGATCCATCCGCGTCCAATTCCACTCGGAGTCGGTTCGGTGACCTTGATTTCAGCATAACAGTTAGCATGGGCCCGGTAGCGGACATAGGCCTGCGTCTCTGCCATTCTCGGGAAGGTCGGCCCCGGGCAAGACGACGGGCAGACCCGCCGAAAGGCGCCCCGGACGCGTTCAGGGAGATGATGATGGACCAGGAAACGACTGGAGTGGTGCTCCTGACGGGAGCGGCCGGAGGGCTGGGGCGCGCGATCGGGCGTGCCGTGGTGGCGACCGGCCGGCGCGTCGTTCTGGTCGACCGCAATGCCGGGCCGTTGGCGGAGTTCGCCGCCGAGCTCGGCAACATGGCGCATACGGTCTGCCTGGACATTTCAGATCACGCGGCCGTCGACCGTATTCTCGACGACCTTCCCGAAACGTTCCGTCCAATCGATGTCCTGATCAACAACGCCGGCCACGATATCGGCGGGCGCACGCGCTTCGACCAAGGCTCGCCCGACGACTGGACAGACATCATCCGCACCAATCTGATCGGGACGATGCGCGTGACCCGCGCCATCCTGCCCGGGATGGTCGCCCGCAACAGTGGCCACGTCGTCAATATCAGCTCGATCAACGCGGTCCGGATCGTCCCGGACATGGCGGCCTACTCGACCAGCAAGGCGGGCGTGCGGATGTTCACCGAGACGGTCCGCGGCGAACTCGCCGAAACCGCGATCCGCGTCACCGAGATTCTGCCGGGCCTCACCCGCACCGGCATCATCGTTACGCGCTATCGCGGTGATCGCGCGAAGGAGCAGGCATATTTCGACCAGTTCAAGATGGCGCTAGAGCCGGCAGACGTCGCACGTGTAATCGTCTTCGCGCTCGACCAACCGCCTCACGTCCAGATCGCCGAAATCATGGTCCTCCCTGCCAACCGGTATTGACGAGCAGGGGGCCGGAACCCGCGCGCTACAGGATGTCGTCGCGGATGCAGGCCTTGAAATGGCCGGGACGCACCTCACGCGTGGCCGGCACCGCGGCCGCACAGTCCGGCAGCGCATAAGGACAGCGCGTGCGGAAGACGCAGCCTGAGGGCGGAGACACCGGGCTCGGCACGTCGCCCTTCAGAATGATGCGTTTGCGGCGGCTCGACGGGTCCGGCACGGCCGAAATCAGCGCCTCGGTATACGGGTGCTTCGGCGTGGCGACCACGTCGCGGCTCGGCCCGATCTCCATGAGCTTGCCGAGATAGACGACCGCGATCCTGTCGGAGAGATATTCCATCACCGCAAGATCGTGCGAGATGAACAGCATCGCCAGACCGAGCCGACTCTTGAGATCTTCGAGCAGGCTGATGATCTGCGCCTGGATCGATACGTCGAGAGCCGAGACCGGCTCGTCCGCCACGATGAAGCGCGGGCCGACCGCGAGCGCCCGCGCGATCACCACACGTTGCCGCTGGCCGCCTGACAGGTCGCTCGGCCGCCGCCGGGCGAAATCGGCGGGCAGCGCCACGTCCGTCAGCAGCTTCTCCACCCGGTCCGGGATCTCGGAGCGGCTGGCCAGGCCCTGGACGCGCAGCGGCTCGGCAATCGCATCGCCGACGCTCATCGTCGGATCGATGGAGGCGTAGGGATCCTGGAACACGATCTGTGCCGACCGACGAAAGTCGCGCAGCTGCGGCCGATCGAAGGCCGTGACTTCCTTTCCCTCGAAACGGATGCTGCCGGAGGTCGGCTCTACGAGCCGCAGCACCGAGCGGCCGATGGTGGTCTTGCCCGAACCCGATTCACCCGCAAGGCCCAGCACCTCGCTGGTGCCGATGTCGAAGGAGACGTCGTCCACCGCCCGCACATGCCCGACGAGGCGGGAGAACAGGCCCTGCCGGATATCGTAAAGCTTGCTCAGGCGTCGGACCTGCAGCAGCGGTTCCGCCGTCATAGGCCGCCCTCTTCGAGTTCGCGCCAGCGGATACAGCGGATTTTCCACCCTGGCTCGGCCACCTCCAGCGGTGGCTCGGTTGCGTCGCACCGGCCGGGCAGGAAATGCGGGCAGCGCGGATGAAAGCTGCAGCCCTGCGGCAAGGCGGCGAGATTTGGCACCGTGCCAGGGATGGCCTCGATCTTCGTGCCCTTGCCGCCGAGGCGCGGGCGCGACCGCATCAAGGCCTGCGTATAGGGCATGCGTGGCTGCGCGAAGACCCGGTCGACCGGCCCCTCTTCCACGATCTGGCCGGCATACATCACGAGCACCCGCTCGGCGAGTTCGCTGACGAGACCGAGGTCGTGCGTCACGAACAGGATCGCCATGCCGGTTTCGTGCTGCAGCGCCTTCAGGATGTCGATGATCTGCGCCTGGATGGTCACGTCGAGCGCCGTCGTGGGCTCGTCCGCGATCAGCAGGGCGGGCCTGCCGCTGAGGGCCATGGCGATCATCACCCGCTGACGCATGCCGCCCGAGAGCTGATGGGGATAGCTGACGAGGCATTTTTCTGGACTTGCCACGCCGAGCTGCGTCAACAGGCTGAGGGCCTCGCCCCTCGCCTCGCGTTGGGACATGCGGCGGTGCACGGTCAGGGCTTCGATGATCTGTGTGCCGATCGTATAGATCGGGTTGAGCGACGACATCGGCTCCTGGAAGATCATGGCGACGTCGTTGCCGCGCAGCTGGCGCAACCGCCGCTCCGGCAGGGCGGCCACATCGTCTGTCATGCCATTCTTGCGCGTGATCCGGATCGATCCCTCGACCGACGCGGCGCCGTCGCCGACGAGACCGAGCAGGGCGAGGCCCGTGGTCGACTTGCCCGAGCCGGATTCGCCGACGAGCGCGACCACTTCCTGCCGGCGCATTTCGAAAGAGACGCCGCGGGCGGCCACGACGCTGCGCGGGGCGCGACCGAAACTGACGACCAGGTTGTCAACGACGAGCAGCGGCGCTGCCTCGGTGATGCCCGTCATTCGATGCTCGTGCCGATGAGATAGAAGCCGAACACGGTGAGCGCGACCGCGCCGCTCGGGGCCATGCTCATGCTGGGGTTGAGGGCGAGATAGTCGAAGCCCGTGCGCACCATGGCGCCCCAATCGGGCGTCGGCGGCGGCACGCCGAGACCGAGGAAGCTGAGGCTGGCGGAGGTGAAGATCGAATAGGCGACGGTGAGGGCGAACTGCGCGGCGATGATGCGTACGACGTTCGGCCAGATATGGGCGTGGATGATCCAGGCCGGTCCCGCGCCGACCGCGCGCGAGGCTTCCACGAAGACGGATTCGCGGATCGCGAGCGCCTGTCCGCGGGCGAGGCGCGCCACCTTGGGCCAGCTCACGAAGCCGAGGACCAGGACGAGGTTGAACAAAGTCGGCCCCATCACCGCTGTGATGATCAGCGCGAGGACAAGACCCGGCAGGGCGATGAACAGGTCGATGAACTGCCGCGCCACGACGTCGAACTTCCCGCCCAGGTAACCAGCGGCGAGGCCGATGGGAACGCCCACGAGCGTCGCGATCACGGCGGCCCCCATGCCGACGATGAGCGAGGAGCGGCCGCCGTAGAGCAAGCGGGAAAAAGTGTCGCGGCCCAGGTCGTCGGTACCCATCCAGCGCTCTGCATCGGGCGGTGCCAGGAAGAACACGCTGCTCTGGGTCGGATCGAAGGGTGCGAGGAGCGGAGCGAAGGTGACGATCAGACCGACCGCCAGCACGATGGCAAGGCCGGCGACCCCGCGCGGCTTGGTGAAGAGGCTCAGCATAGTTGTGTCACGCACGCGCTTGCGGGAAGGATCATGCAACAGCCGCCGTCAGTGCATGACGAAGGGGTCAGCCACGGGCTCGCCCGTTGCGTTGATCATGACGGCCTTGGTCTCCGTATAGTCGTGCAGCGCCTCGATGCCACCTTCGCGACCATAGCCGCTGGAGCGGAAGCCGCCGAAGGGCACGTTTGCTGCCGTGGCGCGGTAGGTGTTGACCCAGATCCGTCCCGCCTGGATGGCTCGACAGACGCGCAACGCCTTTGGAAAATCGCGCGTGAACACGCCGCCCGCAAAGGCATATTGCGAGTCATCGGCGAGGGCGATCGCCTCGTTTTCGTCCTTGAAGCGAAGGACGCTGAGCACCGGCCCGAACAGTTCCTCGCGCACGATCGGATAGTCCTGGCTGTCACAGGCGACGATGGTGGGCGTGTAGTAGAAGCCGTTCTCCCGGTCGGCAGGGCGTTCGCCGCCGCACAGCAACTTTGCGCCCTGCGTCAGCGATTGCGCCAGCAGCTGCTCGATGCGCTGCCGCTGCTTGTCCGTGGCCAGCGGCCCCATGTCGGTCGCCGGATCGAGCGGATCGCCGATACGGATCGCCTTGGTGCGCGCCACCAGCCGGGCCGTGACCTCGTCGTAGATATTGTCCTGGAGCATGAGCCGCGATCCCGCGGCGCAGCTCTGTCCGCTCGCGCCGAAGATGCCAGCCATCGCGCCGTTGACGACACTGTCGAGGTCGGCGTCCTCGAAGACGATGACCGGAGACTTGCCGCCAAGCTCGAGCGACAGGCGGGCGATGTTGTGCGCCGTGTTCGGGATGATGCGGCGGGCGGTCTCGAGGCCACCCGTGAAGGCGATGCGCCGCACCAGGGGATGGCGCGTGAGCGCGATGCCGCACGGATCGGCCTGGCCGCTGATGACGTTGAACACGCCCGGCGGAAAGCCGACCTCCGCCATGACGCGCGCGAACGCCAGAAGCGGCGCGGAGGCATCCTCCGAAGCCTTGACGACGATGGTGTTGCCGGCCGCAAGCGCCGGCGCGATCTTGTAGGAAGCAAGCTGCAGCTGGGAGTTCCACGGAATGATCGCGGCGACCACGCCGACCGGCTCATGGAAGACGAGGTTCAGGAGCTTGTTGCCAGTCGCGGGCGGGATGCGGCCTTCGAGCTTGTCGGCCAGCCCCGCATAATAGCTGTAGATCCGCGCCGTGTTGGCGGCCTGCCACGTCGTCTCCTTCAGCAGCTTGCCGGTATCCGTCGTCTCGATGCGGCCGAGCGAATCACCGTCACGCGCGAGGCGGTCGGCCAGCTTGCGCAACAGCTCGCCCCGCTCGCTCGCGCCGAGCTTCGGCCACGGTCCCTGACGGAATGCCCGGTGCGCGGCCTGGATCGCGCGATCGACATCCGCGGCGCTGGCATCGGGGATAGAGGCCCAGGGCTCGCCGGTCGCCGGGTTGACCGACAGAAAGCGCCTATCCTGCTCGGCCCCGCTGAAGGCGCCGTCAACATACATCTCGAACGATCGAACCATGGCAACTCCTGGCGCTGCACATGGCAGGCTTGGGCGGGACTGGGCCCCAGTTTGTCATACGGTATACAGATACCCGCTGCTCAGCAAGCCGCGGCTATCCGCAAAATGTGGTCGGGGAACGCGAGATGTGCCGGACGGCAGATCTCAATGACCGCCGCCGCGCGGTGGCCGGGGCTGATAGGCGCGCTCGAGGTGGGCGAGCTCGTCGGTGCCGAGACGCAGTGCCATGGCGGCGATGGCATCGTCGATATGCCCGACCGACGTGGGGCCGAGGATGGGTGCCGTCACCCCCGGTTGATGCAGCGTCCAGGCCAGGGCGATCTGCGCCGGCGACACGCCGTGATCCCGCGCCACGGCGGCAACCTCTTCCAGCACAGCGAAATCGCCGGGCCGATGATAATACTTCAGCGTGTAGTCGTCGCTGCGATGGCGCGCGGTCCCGGTGTCCGGCAGACGGCGATCGGCGCACAGGAAACCCCGCGCCATGGGGCTGAAGGGGATGACGGCAATGCCCTGGTCCCGGCAGAACGGCAGGAGCTCGCGTTCCGCCTCGCGATGGCAGAGATTGTATTCGCACTGCATGGACTGGAAGCCGGCGCGGCCGAAACGCTCGGCCAGGGCGATGGAGCGCACGAAGCTCCAGGTGGGCATGGTGGTGGCTCCGACGTAAAGCGCCTTGCCCGAACGGACGATGTCGCCGAAGGCCCCCACGAGTTCGTCGAGATCCGTCGCAGCATCCCAGACATGGGTCTGGAACAGGTCGACGTAATCGGTCTTCAGCCGCTGCAGCGAGGCATCGAGGGCGGCGAACAAATGCTTGCGTGAAAATCCCCGGGCATTAGCGTGCTTGCCCATGGGATTGCCGGCCTTCGTGGCAAGGACGATCTCGTCGCGGCGCGCGAACTCCCACAACACCTTGCCAAGAACGGCCTCGCTCGCGCCGCCTGAGTAGAAGTCGCAGGTGTCGACGAAGGAGATGCCCGCTTCGACCGCCCGGCGGATGATCGGCCGGGCATCATCCTCCGGCAGCACCCAGGCCCGCCATTTCGGGTCGCCGAAGCCCATGGCACCGAGGCCGAGACGCGAAATGCGCAGATTCGCGCGGCCGAAACGAACGTAGTCCATGGACAGAGAGGCTCCTTGCGCGGCTCTTTCAGTTCTGTATACCATCAGACAGAAAGAGGTGGCCAGTGCAAACACGCGATCGGATTTTTTCGGCCAGCGACGGCCTCTCCCTCCGCTACCGCACCGAGGGCAGCGGCCCGGTCGTGGTGCTCGTGCACGGCGTTGGCGCCGATCTGGAGAGCTGGGACGAGGTCGCTGCGGCCCTTGCAAAGCACTTCACCGTGGTCCGCGCCGATCTGCGAGGCCATGGCCGGTCCGGCCACATGACGACGTGCCATATCGACGACTTCGTCGGCGATCTCGACGGACTCCTCGCCGAAGCCGGCGTCGCGAAAATCGATCTCGTCGGCTTTTCCCTCGGCGGGCTCATCGCCCAGCACTTCGCCCAGCGTTTCCCTGATCGCGTGCGGCGCCTCGCCCTCATCAGCACCGTTGCCGCCCGCACGCCCGAGGAGCGCGCCCGCGTGCTGCAGCGCGCCGATATCGTAAGCCGCGACGGCATCGCCGCGGTCGTCGGCGCGGCCGAGGACCGGTGGTTCACCCCCGCCTTCAAGGCGGCCAATCCCGACCGCATCCGCCAACGGCTCGCGCAGCTCCAGGCCAACGACCACCCGTCCTACGCCGCCGCCTACCGCGTCTTTGCCGAGGCGGACGAAGGCCTCGACTTCGATGCGATCGTGGCGCCGACGCTGGTCGTGACGGGCGAGAACGACATCGGCTCCAGTCCGCGCATGGCGCGCCTGCTGCATGAGCGCATCGCCGATTCCCGACTCGTCATCCTGCCGGAGCTGAGGCACAGCGTCCTCATCGAAGCCCCTGGGCGGATCGGCGAGCTGCTCATGGAGTTCCTTTCGGAACCTCGCGCCTGACGACAGGCACCCACCACCGGATGACTCCACCGGGGCGAAGAACACCAACAATCGAGACGGAAAGCGGATGATGGAAGAGCTGCTGCGGAAAATCACGGCCCATGCCGAAGACATTCTGATCGAGGGCGGGCGCAAGGTGGCCAAGCCCTATCGGGTGGTCGCCGTCGCGGCGGTCCTCAAGAACCCCTGGGTGGGCCGGGGCTTTGTCGAAAACCTGAAACCCGAGATCGACGCGATCGCACCGCGGCTAGGCGAATTCCTGGTGCCCCGCCTCCTGGAGATCATTGGCGGCGCCGACAAGGTCGAGGCCTATGGCAAGGCGGCCGTGGTCGGGACGTCCGGCGAGATCGAGCATGCGTCTGCCCTCATCCATACGCTGCGTTTCGGCAACCAGCTGCGCCAGGCGGTGGAAGGCACGTCCTATCTCTCCTTCACGAACAAGCGCGCCGGGCCGGGCTGCTCGATCGACATCCCGCTGAAGCACATCACTGCCGAAGGCACCCGCTCGCATTTCCTCACGACCACCTTCGCCATCGCCGACGCGCCGGGTGCCGACGAGATCGTCGTGGCCCTCGGTGCGTCCACGAGCGGACGGCCGCACCATCGCATCGGCGACCGCTACGAGGACATGAAGGAGATGGGCGTCGATCAGACCGGCAAAGCCGCCGCCTGACGCCTTTCTGGCCGCCCCAGGGGCGCTTCACGCGCCCTGGGGCGCGTCCTTGGCCATTTTGCTGAAGTGCTGCTCGGCGAATTCCGCCGACCGCGCGACATAGCCTCGGCAGGCGGCGGCGGCCGCCTCACCATCGCGCCGCTCCATGGCGTCGATGATGCGCTTCATCTGGGCCATCGATCCCTTCACGCGGGTCTTCGGCGCGATGCGGATGGTCGTGTTGCGCATGAAGTTGATGCGCGCCCTCAGCGAGCGCATCAGCGCATGGGCGGTGGCATTGCCGGCACCGGTGAACAGGACCTCGAAGAACTGGTCGATCTCGCGCCCGTAGGCCTCGGGATCGTTCAATGCCACCCGCTCGACGCGGGAGAACGCTTCCCGGAGTTCCGCGACGGCGGCTTCGCTGGCACGTTCCGCGAAGTGCCGCGCGGCTTCGCCCTCGAGGGCGGCGCGCACCTCATAGATCTCCATTGCCTGCTGGCGCGTGAGCACGGAGACGAACATGCCCTTCGGGCCGTGGCTCTCCACGAGGCCTTCGGATTCAAGGTAGCGGAGGGCTTCGCGGATACTGCTGCGGCTGACCCCGGTCTGTTCGCACAGGTCCCGCTCGACGAGCCGCTGGCCGGGCTTGAGATGATCCGACAGAATCGCTTCCCGCAGGGCTTTGAGGGTCTTCTCCCGCAGTGGCTCCGCCTGCCGCTCGACCCAGAGAACGGATTCGACACTCATCGTATTTGGTCTCCCGGAGCCCGCCTCGGCCGCTCCAACCCGAATGCCAGGCGGCCGGTCTCCGCTTCGTGAAGCCGGCCGCGTCATTGCGGCAATGCCCGTCCGAGCCAGCCGGACCTTCCAGCCAGCCGCGCCTTCCTATACGCCGGGGGCCGCGCCACGCAAGAAGTGAGTGCGTGCCCGAAAGGACGCGGACCACCCGGTCCTTCGCGTTCTACTGGGCCGCCTTCCAAACCTCCCGGAAGCGCGGGATCTCGTCCGCAACCCAGGTGAAATTCCGGACATTGTCGCGCATCGCGGCAAACTCGATCGAGAAAAACAACGGAATGTAGGGAAGATCATGCGTCATCAGCGCCTGCGCCTCGCGGTACAGCCTCGCCCGCTCGGACTGGTCGCTAAGGCCGCGCGCCTTGTCGAGAAGGCTGTCCACCTCGGGATTGACGTAGCGACTGGTGTTGGCCGCGGATTTGCCGTGGAACAGATAGGTGAACAGCCCATCCGGGTCGGGACGCTGCGTCCAGCGGATCGGCAGGAAGTTGATCGCTCCCTGGATCAGCTGCGGATACCAGTCGCTCACCGACACCGGCTGCAACTTGACGGTGAGGCCGATGGCCTTCAACTGCTCCTGCGCGAGCTGGCTGATCTGCTGGTACAGTGCCACGGGCTGGGTGGAGAGCGCCAGTTCGAGGCCCGGCATGGGCCCAATCTCCGCAAGCAAGGCCTTCGCCTTCGCGGGGTCGTAAGGATAAGACCGCAGCGCCGGATCGAACCACCAAAGACCCGGCGGCGTGAAGCCGTCGGCGATCGTCGCTTTTCCATCCATGACGATGTTGATCAGACGCTGGCGGTCGATGGCGTGGGCCATGGCCTGACGCAGCTTCAGGTTGTCGAAGGGCGGGCGGTCGACGCGCATCTGCAGGGCCAGCCAGCGGCTTCCCGGACTCTGCGCCAGCTTGATGCCGCTCTGCTTCTCGAGCGGCCGGATGTCGAGCGGCGACAGCGCGCCCACGAAATCCAGCTCCCGTGTAATCAGGCGGGGAATGCCGACGGCCGAGTTGGACGTGAGGACGAAGACGATCCGATCGAGATAGGGCTTGCCGCCCTCCCAGTAATTCGGATTCTTCTCGACCACGATGCGGGCGCCGGGGCTCCATTCCTTGAACACGAAGGGACCCGTTCCCACCGGATTCTGGCCGACGGCGTCACCGTATTTCTCGGCCGACTGCGGCGAGATCATGAAGCCCTCGCGCTGGGCAAGCATGCCGAGCAGGCTCGGCGCCGGCCCCTTCAGATTGAGGACAAGAGTATTGTCGTCCGGCGCTTCGATCGAGGAGATGAGCTCGAGCAGCGGCAGCCGCGATGGCGAATTGACCTTCGCATCCATGCGCCGGTCGAGATTCCACTTGGCCGCACCGGCGTTGAAGGGCGTTCCGTCCTGGAATTTCACCCCGCCGCGCAGGTGAAGGACGAGCCGCCGCCCGTCTCCGCTCGTCTCCCAGCGTTCCGCCAGCTCCGGCAGGATGGTGAAGTCCGGGGCGAGGCCGACGAGCGTATTGAAGATCAGGTAAAGCGGTTGCCGCTCCGAGAAATTGATCTGGAACGTGGGATCGAGCGACTTCGCGTCATTCTGCAAGGCCACGGTGAGCGTACCACCGTATTGCGGCTTGTCCGCCGCGGACGGCTGCGCCTGAGCGAGGCCCGCGCCGAAAATTGGCGTCATGGCCATGGCTTTCAACAGATCGCGCCTCAACTGCATGCTCGTCTCCAGTAAGGAAAGGGGGCAGGGTCTCGTTTTCACTTCAGGCGAATCTGCGGATTGGCGACCGAATAGAGCGCATCCGCGGCGGCATTCATGATCACGACCGCTGCGATCGTGATCATGCCGATGGCCAGCATGACGGGGTAGTCGCGCGACAGGATGGAATCGACCAGGAGGCTGCCGATGCCCGGGATCGAAAACAGCGATTCCGTCACGACGGCGCCGCCCATGAGCTGGCCGAGGCTGAGGCCCACATAGGTGATCACGGGCATGATCGCGTTGGGAAGCACGTGCCGGAACGAGACCTGCCGCTCCGAAAACCCCTTGGCCTTGGCCACCCGCACGAACAGGCGCCGGCTGACGGCGTCGTATTCCGCCCGATAGACCAGCGTGAAGGAGCCATAGTAATAGGCCGAGAGCGTCAGCACCGGCAGAAGGATATGTTTGAGGTGGGTCCACAGCCCCTCCGACCATGGCGCCCAGCCGATCGAGGGCAGCCAGCCGAGCTTGACCGAGAACAGAAAGATCAGGCTGAGGCCGAGCGCGAAATTCGGCAGGGTGATGCCGGCGACCGCCAGCGCCGTGGCGACCGGCCGGACGACCGTACGTCCTGCGGTGATGCTGTTGATGACCACCGCCGTCACACCGGCGAGACCGATGGCCAGGATGCCCAGTTCGAGCGTCACCGGCAGGCGGGGCAGGATCGCGGCGGCGGCGGTCTGATGCGTCGAATACGAGCGCCCGAAATCGCCGACCAGCGCGCCGCTCATCCAGTCGGCATATTGCGTCAGCAGCGGGCGGTCGAACCCCAGCCGTGCATTGAGTTCCGCGATGCTCTGGGGCGTCGCGTCCTGTCCCAGCATGAGGGCGGCCGGACTTCCGAGAAGCCCGGCCACGCTGAAGAAGAGCAACGCCGTGATGAGGATTGCGCTCGGGATTGCCCAGAGGAGCCGGCGCGCCACGACAGCGATCATGCGGCGCCCTCGGATCGGGCGTTCCCGGGCGGCAGGCCCTGGAACAGAATATCGCGCAGGAACTGGCAGGGTGCGGCGAATTCCTCGGCCGCCACGGGGCCGGAAAAGCGTGCCCTGAGATAGCCGTGGATCATCCGCGGCGCCGTCCGCAGCACGGCACGGTTGCCCGCGGCAGTCAGGCGCCAGGCATATTGGCGGCTGTCGTCGGCGAGACAGTCGATCTCAGCCAGATGCACATGCGCCGGCGGCAGGTTCGCGAGATCCTGCGCTTTCAGCGGCGCGGCATAGGGGTCGGATGTCGGCCTGCGGTCGCCGAGATAAAGGCTCCAGGCGCGGTCGATGGAGGCGGTTGTCACAGGCGCTTCGGCGTAATGGCGATAGGCCTCGGCGCTCAGATCGTCCGTCAGGCATGCATAGTTGAGGGCCTGCGCCAGAATCGCCGGGCCGCCACGGTCGCGGGCCATGAGGCAGACGGCGGCTGCCATGTTGCCGCCGGCGCTGTCGCCCCACACGGCCAGTCGCGATGGGTCGATGCCGTAGGCCGCCCCGTTCTCCGCGACATGGCGGACGACGGCGTAGCAATCCTCCACGCCCGCCGGAAAGGGATGTTCCGGTGCCAGCCGGTAGTCGATGCCGATGACGACGCAGCCGACATGATCGGCGACGCCCCAGGCGATGGGATCGCCGCTGTCGAGGCTGCCCTTGATGAAGGCCCCGCCGTGCAGATAGACGACGCATGGCGAACAGGCCGGGGCATCGGCGGGACGATAGATGCGGACCGCAATGGTGCCGTCGCGGCCCGCCCCCGGACAGACGAACGACGTGTCGCGCACCGACATGCCGGCGGGATAATCGCGCTGCATCGATGCCGCATAGGCAGCCCAGCCCGCCCGCTGACCGTCCTGCTCCTGCGTCTGCGGCAGCGCCTTTTTCGCCGCCAGGAGCTCGTGCATGTCGGGATGAACGTCGAACTCCGGCTTCTGCATGGCGTTTTTCCTAGAATCGTCCATATCCGGCCTGCGAGCGGGACCTTTCGGAGGTGGGGGCCCAGGTCAGCCGCTCCAGAGCGTAAAGATGAAGGAGATCGGCCATGTCCATGACCAGGCCCGATCGGTAGCCCTCGACGAGCCGTTGCGCGTAATCGACGAGCGTCAAGCTGCCACCGGCATCGCCCGCCTTCAGACGATCCGCCATGCCGGCATCCGCAGGCAGGGCAGCCAGGCCGATATAGGACCCGGCACCACCATCGAGGCTCTGGGCCACGTCTGCATGGATCAACCGCTCCCCGGCCTCGGAGAGCATCGGCCAGACGGAGCGGATCGTCTGCAGGACGGCATCGGCGCCGGCCTCGATTGCGCCGAGGGCAAAAACCGCACCGCCCGATGCCGGAACGGCGATGAGCCAGCCGGCGCGGGCAACGCCATCGGGCAATACGTCACCCTCGGCCGCGCGATAGGCCGCGAAACACGCCAGGCCCCGCCGCGCCGCCAGATCCGCGAGCGCCGCGACAAGACCGCTGCCGATGGTATTCGCGAGGACAACATGGCCGAAGCCGTGCTCGCGCGCATCGCTCGTCAGAAGATCGACGGCGGGCGGGCCTGCCTCCATGAGGTGCTTGCCCTGGCCATCGAGGCGCCAGCCCGCCAGACTGTCGCGCTGGCGCAGGAGCCGCGGCCGCGTGGTGGCCTCGGCAATGGCGGTTTCCGCCACGCGCAACGTCCGCACTGTCCCGCCGTGCACGGCCTCGGCCCAGGCGAGGATTCTGATCGCCCGCTCGGCAATGCCGAACGGATACCCGATGCCCCGCAGCGACCAGCCGCCGACCCGGATGATTTCGGAGAAAGCCGCGACAGTGGTCGTGGTCGTCATGCGACCGCTCCTTCGAGCGGAGTGGCCTGCGGCTGCATGGGAAAGATCCAGTCCTCGCTGGCGCCCAGAGCAATCTCTTCGGGCAGAGGCATCCCCTGGAAGAACACGCCACGAACGTAGCGGATGCTGAGCGGGCTGGTGCACTCGATGCCGAGGACCCCGAGAAAGAAGCGGATCAGATGCGCCGGCAGGAAGTCGCGATGCAACAGGTTGTCGCGGATCTCCGCATAAGGAAGCCCCGACAGGTACTGCACCCGCGCGACGCCATAAGCGAGCTCCGGCACATCGGCGACCACCTCCGCCACCGGCGCGTCATCCTCATAGGAGGCGAGAACACAGGACAGCCGCTGGATCAGCCCGATGTGGTCGATGAAGGACTCGAACTCCTCGTGCGGATCGATGATCCGCTCGCCGCGCCGCTGCTCACCATTGTCGATCGAGTGGTACCAGAAGTGCTGGCGCGTCTTCGACGGTCGCATGTCGTACGTGAGCGCCCAATCATAGCGTGTACGCAGCAAGGCCTTGAGCGCGCCGACGCGCATGTCCGCAACGAGGTCGCGGTTCCGCCGGGCGCCGAGGGGAATATAGGGCGCCAGCGCGTCGGCGAACTCCGGATAGGTTTCGATGAGGAGGGAATTCAGTTGCTCGACCGTCTCCATGTCGAACGCCGCCGCCGCCCGTTCGGCCAGTTCCCCCCATGGCGCCTGACTGTGCGCCGCCTGCGCGACCCACGATCGAAGCACCTCGAGATTCGTGGCCAGGACGTCGGTCGGCACGACGTAATCCTCGCACTGCAGCTCGATCGAGGCGTAATAGGCGCTCGCGCGCGCAAGCAGCCGCGACAAGCGTTCCGCCCGCGCCGGATCGGCGTTCGCCGGCTGCGATTTCGCGTACGCCAGTGCCAGCTCGCGCACGGTGAGCCAGGTCGAAACCCATTCCGGCCAGCGCTGCAGGGCCACGCACATGCCCTGCCCCGACGAATTCCCGACGCCGATATAGCGGGCGATCTCCGGGGCGAGCTTGACCGCATGAGGGCTGCGCGCCGCCGCGATCCCGTTGACGAGATCGATGGACACCTGCCGTATCAGGAAAAGCCCGAACAGGTCGGCGAAGAAGGGATGGTGGAAGGGATGGTCCTCGGGAATGCCCTCGAAGGACAGGGAGCCCTGGCGGCCACTGCCGAGATAGCCGCCGTTGCGCAGCAGATAGCCGGTGCCGCTGCCAAGAATGCCGGGATCGGGCTGGCGGCCGGCCGCCAGCGAATCCACCACATGATCGAAGAAGCGCGCGCTTCGGCTGGCCGGGGTCCAGCCCGTCACGTCGGAATTGGTGCGCATGCTGTCGACGTCGCGCAGGTCGAAGGTCGCGAACTCCCTGGCGATGCGCGCCTCGTCCGGCACGCCGAGGAAGATGGCGCCGAACATGTCGCGACTGGCTCCGTCCGAGCGCCGGCCGGCCTTTTCGATGCCGTCCCAGCGGAAACACCGCGCGATATAGGTCAGAACATGCCCGCCGGCATCGATCCTGTAGACACCGTGCCCCTCGCCCTCGCTGTCGCAATGAAAGCGCACACGCGTGATCCTCCAGCGTTCCTGGATGATGCGCCGGGCAAGGAGGGGCGCGAAGCTCAGCCGCGTCGCCTTCATCGTGCTGAGGCTCAGCGCCGTCATGCAGTCCTCGGGCCGCCGCAACCAGCGGAAGACCGCTTCCCGCCCAGGCGCATCGGCAAAGGTGGAGAGAACCGTATCGAGATAGTCGGGTAGCTGCATCGAACCGTGCCTCGCGCGCTCTTCTTTGTCCGCTGTCTTACGGTATACCACAACGAGACGCGACGCCAGTGAGGCGCGACACAATTCCCAGGACCCACACGCCGTGCCGGAGGTGCACCGGCGCCCGATACGAACTGGCGGCGCCATAGGCCGCGGCTCGATCGAGGCCGAAGGGCAGTAGCGCGCTTGAGCATGAGGCGGGCGCCCCCTCGCAGGGCGCCCGCCTCGAGCAGCAGTCCGTCAGGGCTTTGCCTTCCACAGGTCGCGCAGACGCGGAATCTCGTCCGCGACCCAGACATGGTTCTTCACGTCGTCGCGCATCGCCGCGAATTCGAGCGAGAAGAACAGGGGCACATAAGGAAGATCCTGCATGATGATCTCCTGCGCCTTGCGGTAGAGCTTCTGTCGCTCGCCCTGGTCCGTCACGGCGCGGGCGCGATCGATGAGGCTGTCCACTTCGGGGTTGCTGTAACGCGTCGAATTGCCGGCGCCCTTGCTGTGGAACAGCAGCGTCATGAGGCCGTCCGGGTCAGGCCGGTGCGACCAGCGCATGGGCGTGAAGTTGATGGCGAGCTGGACGACGCGCGGATACCAGTCGCTCTGCGCCACCGGATCGAGCTTCACGGCGATGCCGGCCGGCTTCAGTTGCTCCTGCACCAGCTGGTTGACCTGCTGCAGCAGGGCGATCTGCGGGGTCGCCAGGCTGAGTTCGATCCCGTTGGGATGGCCGGCTTCGGCGAGCAGCGCCTTCGCCTTGGCAGGGTCGTAGTCATAGGGCTTCAGGGCCGGATCGGCCCACCACAAGGCCGCCGGCGTCGGGCCGTTCGAAATGGCGGCACGGCCGCTCATCACGATATCGACGATGCGCTTGCGATCGATGGAATGGGCGATCGCCTGGCGCAGCTTGAGATTGTTGAAGGGCGGCTTGTCCACCTGCCACTGCAACGCATACCAACGGCCGACCGCGCTCGGGTCGAGCCGGATGCCCTTGCGGTTCTCGATCTGGCGCACGTCGATCGGCGACAGGGCGGAAGCATAGTCGGCCTCCCCCGTCAGGAGACGCTGGATCGCCACCGCCGTGGTCGTGATCTCGCTGAAGACGATGCGGTCGAGATACGGCTTGCCCTTCTCCCAATAGGCCGGATTCTTCTCGACCACGAGCCGGTTGCCGGGCACCCATTCCTTGAAGATGAAGGGCCCCGTGCCGACGGGATTGGTGGCGAGATCCTTGCCGTATTTCTCGGCTGCCGCCGGCGAGACCATGAAGCCCTCGCGCTGCGCCAGCATGCCGAGGAGACTGGGCGAAGCCCCCTTCAGCTTCAATGTGGCCGTATAGGGATCGGTGACCTCGACGCTGTCGATGATGTCCTTCAACTGCCCGCGCTGCGGCGAATTGAGCTTTTCGTCCATGCGCCGGTCGAGGTTGAATTTCACCGCCGCGGCGTTGAAGTCCGTGCCGTCGTGGAATTTCACGCCCTTGCGCAGATGCAGGACGACGCGCTGCCCGTTGTCCAGGATCTCCCAGCGCTCCGCCAGTTCCGGCGCGACGGAGAAGTCCGGCTTCAGGGCGAGCAGCGTGTTGTAGATGAGGTAGAGGGGCTGGCGTTCGGAAAAGTTGATCGAAAACGTCGGATCGAGCGTCTTCGTGTCCGACGAGAAAGCCACCGTCAGGGTGCCACCATACTGAGGCTTGTCCCCCTGCGCCGCGGCCGGACTCGCCAATGCAGCAATCACGGCCATGGCGGCCAATACAATCCGTCCGCGGATCGGCGGCATCTTTTAACTCCCTGTTCCCCCTGGGGAGTGCATGCCCCAGTTGATGTCGGAATACGATAAGATGGTATGCCAAAACGGCGCAAGGAGCGTAAGCGACGCGACGGGCGTCATTCGTCTATTCGCGTATTATCGGTTGCCCGGGCAGCGTGTCCCTCTGTGAGGTGGTCCCTGGAATTCGGACACGTGGATAATGACGTTGCCCCCGGCGTTGTCCCCGATCTGCGCTAGAATCCGTTCTCCGAAGGAGACGGAAGATGAGGAAGAGTCGGTTCAATGAGAAGCAGATCATTGGGGTGCTGAAGGAGCACCAGGCCGGCCCGCCGGTGGCAAAGCTGTGCCGCAAGCAGGGGATCAGCGGCGCGACATTCTACGCGTGATGGTCGAAGTATGGCAGCATGGAGGTATCCGACGCCAAGCGGCTGAAGGCTTTGGAGGAAGAGAACCGCAAGCCGAAGAAGCTGCTGGCGGAATCGATGTTGGACGTGGCGGCGCTGAAGGAGGCGCTTGGGAAAAACTTCTGACGCCCGGCTCGCGGAGGAAAGCCGTGACCTGGGGGATCGGGGAGAAGGGCTACTCGCAGCGCCACGCCTGCGCGCTGATCGGCATGGCGCAAAAGGTGTTCCGTCACGTCTCGCGCCACGGCGACGACGCGGACATGCGGGCCCGGCTGCGGACGCTGGCGGCCGAGCGACGCCGGTTCGGATATCGTCGCCTGCGTATCCTGCTGCGGCGAGAGGGCATCCGCCTCAACCACAAGAAGCTGTTCCGGCTCTATCGCGAGAAGCGGCTGACGGTGCGACGCCGCGGTGGTCGCAGGCGTGCGCTCGGGACGCGGGCGCTGATGACGTTGCCGCAAGGACCGAACCAGCGCTGGAGCCTGGAGTTCGTCTCCGACGTGCTGGCTGACGGCCGCCGGTTCCGCGTGCTGGTCGTGGTGGACGACTTCACCCGCGAGTGCCTGGCGCTGGTGGTGGACACGTCGCTGAGCGGCCATCGCGTGGTCCGCGAGCTTGATCGCATCATTGAACTCCGTGGCGCGCCGTTGCTGGTGGTGAGCGACAGCGGCACCGAGCTGACCTCGCACGCGGTGCTGGGCTGGCAGCAGGATCGCGGCGTCGGCTGGCACTACATCGCGCCCGGCAAGCCGGTGCAGAACGCCTTTGCCGAAAGCCTGATCGGCCGTCTGCGGGACGAACGCCTCAACGAGCACGTGTTTGCGGGCTTGCCCGCGGCCCGGCGGATCATCGAAGCTTATGGCGCGCCGCCTACAACGCCCACCGCCCACACACCAGCCTGCGCGGGCTGACCCCAACGAATTCGCAGCCCGGTCCAGGACGGACCGCAACCAGAACGGACTCTGGTTATGAACGAGGGCGGGCGAGGCTTGCGGTGAAGTGCGCGTGGAGTTGCGCGGCGACCTGGCCGCGTTCGTCTATCTGCCTGATCCGCCGGATGGCAGCCAAACGCGAACAGCCGCTCTCCATATGGAGAACGGCCGTTCTGGTGGAGTGATGGGAACGTTGGTTGCGGGGACGCGAAACCACCGACAGTTGCCTCCGCTTCGGGCGAGTTGCTGACCGTCGGCCACGCGGACACCATATTGCAGGGCTCGGCTCACGCGGTTGCGCCGGACCTGGTAGAGAGCCAGCTGCGCCGAGGCTCGCAGGTCAGTGGCGATGGCGCCGGCGTTTTGAACCTTGTCGGCAAATGAGACGAGGAGAGCGTCGGTGTCAGCGTGCACAAGATACGAAATACATGCTTCCGCGTGCGCTTGCGACGGCAGTCTGAGCGAGATGTCGGGGGTCCGCGCACGCCCTGACGATGCGGGCGACTCGGGGGGCGAACCTTTCCGCGAAGAGCGCTTCTTGGTGCGCTCCGACGTCTTCGACCGAGTCGCGCAGCACCGGCGATCGCCTAGTCCCCGTCTCCGTCGGACTCAAGGGCGCGGCCTGGAGGCGCGGCTGCGGACGAGGCGATTACGGACGACCGCGCCGGCTCCAGCATCAACACCGTGCTGATCTGGCTAGCCGGGGACCGACGGCGGGGCGCCCGGGATCGAATTTCTGGCGCGAGCTGCTCGCCATGTCTCCGGCCGGCTCGGGCGGCAGAATCACCCGGGGGCTGGCAGGCATCTATCTGTCCCCTCCCCTGACCGTCAGTTTGGTCAAGGACAATATAAGCATATGGCCTTTATACACGGCGGGGGATGCCACGATGCGTCAGGTTGTCGCCTACATCCGGGTTTCGACCGATCGGCAAGGTAAGTCCGGCCTAGGGATCGAAGCGCAGCGCGAGGCGGTGGCGCGGTTCATCGCGGCCGAGGGGCTGGATCTGCTGACCGGGTTTGTCGAGGTAGACCGGCAAGGGGTGCGACGCGCTGGACCGCCGCCCAAAGCTGCGCGACGCCCTGGCACAGGCCCGCAAGGCAAAGGCTGCCGTAGTGGTGGCCAAGCTGGACCGTCTCTCCCGCGACGTGGCTTTCATCTCCGGCCTGATGGCGCAGCGCGTGCCCTTCATTGTCGCCGAGCTGGGTGCAAATGCCGACCCGTTCATGCTGCACATCTACGCTGAGCTGGCGCAGAAGGAGCGTGCCTTGATCGCCGAGCGCATGCGCGTCGCCGTTGCCGTTGCCGTTGCCGTTGCCGTTGCCGTTGCCGCAAAGAAGGCGCAGGGGGCCAGACTAGGCAACCGAACCAATCTCGCTGAAGCCAGCGCCAATCGGGCTGTGGCCGACGCCTTCGCAGCGAACGTGCTGCCAATCATCCGGGAGCGGGAGGCGGTCGGCGTGAAGGGGTTTTCGCGCACTGGCAGAGGCGTTCAACCTCAGAGGCATCCGCACCGCGCGGGGCGGCGACTGGCACGCGACGACCGTACGGAACCTGATGATCCGAGGCGCGGCTTAACGCTCTAATCCCAGATTTCCCGGATGCAATCGGATTTTCCTGGACCTCTAGCCGAATTTGTCATGAATATCAGCGTATTATATTCGGACTGGGTGCGCAGTCATGGGACGCCGCGCTTGAGGCGTAGGGTCATTGAGGCTCAATAGGACGCGTTTGGTCGTGTGTGCTAATCGCACCAGGAGCCTTTTCGGGGCCACCTCACTATGTCCGGCTCTCCGGGGATGCATACCGGGCGATGTCTGGAACTTCGGCAGCCCCACAGCCAAGTGGAAGGCCGACAGCAAGCCTCATTGGCACCGAGCATGTGACCCGCGATGTCCTTCACACCCATCAGATCCGCGTCGGCTGGCGCTCGCTGTGTCGCAGCGGCAGCAATCCTCGCCGCCTTGCCGCAGACGGAACCAGCCACGGCTCAGGAAGACCCGTCGCACTACCAATCCATGGCGATCGTCACGGGGACTGACATGCGCGAGCGCCCGCGCGGTTTTGCGCTATGTTTGGAGGATGTGCTCGTCAAGGTGTCAGGCGATCCCCACCTGCGCTCCGATC
>NZ_JAPDNT010000049.1 GCF_025989185.1 Limobrevibacterium gyesilva | reverse complement strand
GCGGCCACGCGCCGCAGCACCGCGTTCACCAGCGGGCCGAACGGCACCAGCCCGCGGCTGCGCGCCAGTGCCACGGCGGTGGCGACGGCGGCGTGCGGCGGCGTCTCCAGCAGCAGCAGCCCGGCCGCGCCCAGCCGCAGCACGTGCCGCACCGGGATCGGCGGGGCCTTCTTCAGGAACGGCTCCAGGGCGGCATCCAGGGAACCCATGCGGCGCAGCACGGCTGCGGCGAGGCGGTGCCCCGCGGCACGGTCGCGTGCGTCCATCGCCGGCAGCGCGTCCAGCGCCTCCTCCAGCGGACGGTGCCGGTCGAGCACCGCGGTCAGCAGGTCGAACGCGGCGGCGCGGGTCGGATCGGCTATCGGCATGCGATGTTCCTGCCGGCGCGCGATCACCGGGTCGTCCACGGCATGGCGTGTGCCGGTCCAGCCGTCGCCTCCGGCGCCGTCGTCGGGGCCAGGACAAGGAACAGGGCGCACATCATCTCACCTCGCGGGGATTTCGGCTGGAGAGCCCGGGCGGGATGGTGGTGGAGCTGAGGGGAATCGAACCCCTGACCTCCTCATTGCGAACGAGGCGCTCTCCCAACTGAGCTACAGCCCCATCCCGCGCCGAAGCGGCGGCCAACGCTGGGCCGCGTGCAGGGCGCGGACAATGCTGATGCGGGCATGCCAAGTCAAGCCGGATCACCGCGCCGGCACGGCATGGCCGAGTTCCGCCGGTTGCGGATCGATAGGGGCCCAGCTAGCTTGCGCCACCTTAACCGGGGGCCCGCGTGATCACGATCCTCTATCAAATCGTCAATGAAATCCTGAACCTGTACAAGTGGGCCGTGATCCTGGCCGCGGTGTTCAGCATGCTGGTGGCGTTCGGCGTGCTGGACACGCGCAACCGGCTGGTCTGGACGATCGGGGATTTCCTGTACCGGGTCACCGAGCCGGCGCTGCGGCCGATCCGCAACTTCCTGCCGAACTTCGGCGGCCTGGACCTCAGCCCGCTGGTGCTGATCTTCGTCATCTACGTGGCGCAGATGGTGCTGGCCCGCGTCTACGGCGCCATCGTCTACGGCAATATCCAGGGCCTGTTGCTGTAATGACGTTCTGGCGCATCGGCACCGGCGGGGTATCGGTGTCCGTCAAGGTGCAGCCGAAATCCCGCCATCCCGGGCTGCAGGGCCGCGCCCCCGCGGTAGACGGCGAGCGGTTGCGCATCGGGGTCGCCGAGGCGGCGGAGGATGGGCGTGCCAACCACGCCGCCTGCGCCACCCTGGCCCACGCGCTGAACCTGCCGGCCTCCTCCGTCTCGGTCGCACTGGGCGCGACCAGCCGGGAGAAGACCCTGCGCGTCGCCGGCGACCCGGCCGCCATCGTCGCACGGCTGGCCGCGCTGTGAGCGCGCGCATCATCGACGGCAAGGCGATCGCCGCGACCTTGCGCGCCAAGATACGGCAATACGTGGCGGAGCTGGGCTACCAGCCCGGACTGGCGGTGATCCTGGTGGGCGACAACCCCGCCAGCACCGTCTATGTCCGCAACAAGGACCGGGCGGCGCGCGAAGCCGGGATTGCCGCCCGCACCATCCGCCTGCCCGCCGCCACCTCCGAGGCGGAGCTGCTCGCCACCGTCGCCGCCTTGAACGACGACCCGTCGGTGGACGGCATCCTGGTGCAGCTTCCCTTGCCTGAGCAGATCCGCGCCCAGGCGGTGATCGACGCCATCGACCCCGCGAAGGACGTGGACGGGCTGACCCAGGTGAATGCCGGGCGGCTGTTGGCGGGGGTGCGCGGGCTGGTGCCGTGCACGCCGCTGGGGGTGATGAAGCTGCTGGCGGCGGCCGGCGTGAGCCTGACCGGCGCCCGCGCCCTGGTGCTCGGCCGCTCCGTGCTGGTCGGCAAGCCGGTGGCAGCACTGCTGACTGCGGCCGATGCCACCGTGACGCTGGCGCATTCGCGCAGCCGCGACCTGCCCGCGGAATGCCGCCGCGCCGAGGTGGTGGTGGCCGCCGTCGGCCGGCCGGAAATGGTCCGCGGCGACTGGATCGCGCCGGGCGCGGTGGTGATCGATGTCGGCATCAACCGCCTGCCGGAAGGGCGGCTGGTCGGCGACGTCGCCTTTGCCGAATGCGCCGCGGTCGCGGGCGCAATCACCCCGGTTCCCGGCGGCGTGGGGCCGATGACGATCGCCTGCCTGCTGGAGAACACCGTCACCGCGGCCATGCTGCGCCGCGCGTAGCGGTGGCGCGGCGCATCCTGTCAGAAGTCGGTGCAGCGGCCCTTTTGTTCCCAGTCGCCATACCGGGTCGGCTCGGGGCCTGCCGGCCCGCCGATCTCCTTGGGCAGGGTGGGCGGGGCCGGCCTGGTCGCCGCGACCTGGCTGCGATCCGTGTCCGAGGCCTGTGCCGGGGCCTCGCCCGGCTGTGCGGTCTGTTCCATCATGCGCTCAACATGGCACGGATAGGCCGCCCCGCAAGCGCCCGACATGACAGGCGACGGGCGCCCCGGGCGGGATATCCAAGCGGCACACCAAGGAAATCGATGCACCTTCCCCCAAAACTGGCCGGGCGGCTCCGCCAACTCTGCATCGCCGGCGCGCTCGCCGCCGTGACGGCCCCGGCCCTGGCCGAGCCGCCGCGGCCGCCGCGTGGCCCGTTGGCCATGCGCGAGATCGTCGTCGTCAACCGCAGCCGCCATGCGATCCAGGAGATCTATGTTTCGCCCGCCACCGCCGACCAGTGGGGCAACGACCGGCTGGGCGACGACACCGTCGATCCCGGCGGGTCGTTCCGCGTGCGCCTGGGCCGCAGCCGCGAGTGCAGCTTCGACATCCAGGTGATCTACGACGATGCCAGCCGCGAGGAGAGCCGCGGCCTCGATATCTGCCGCACCCGCCAGGTGAGCTTCAACGGCTCGGCGGCCATCGTGCCGCCCGACGCGTTTGCGGCCGAACACGAGGTGACGCTGGTGAACCGGTCGGAAAGGCCGATCCAGCAGGTGTTCATTTCGTCCAGCAGCGCCGACCAGTGGGGCGAGGACCGGCTGACGCAGGACGACATCGCACCTGACCACACGCGCAGCATCACCTATCGCGGCGCCTGCACCTCCGACCTGCGGATCGTGTTCGACAACCGCTCGGCCGAGGAGCGCCGCGCCCTCGACCTGTGCGCTACGCCGGCGCTGGTGATCCGGCCGGGATGGACCACCGAGGACGTGCCGCAGGTGCCGCACGCCACCCGCCAGCCCCCCGATGCAGCCGCAGGCAGGGTCGTCCTGGTCGCCAACCGCTCTGGCAGCGCTGTGACCGAATTCTACCTGTTCCCCGAGGACGCGCCGCCGGGCGCGATGGAGCGCAGCCACGATCTGCTTGGCAACGCCGTGCTGCCGCAGGGTGGCCGCATCGTCCTGCCGTTCAGCCGGGGCAGCGCCTGCCGCTTCGCCGCCCGCGTGGGGCATGGCGGCGACCGTACGCAGCAGGAACTGACGGGGATCGATCTATGCAGGTCCGCCGAAGTCACGGTGCCGCCGGCACAGTAACGCCGGTGTGAAGACTCAAAATTCTGGTCGCCGATTCCTCATTTTGATTGCGCAGACTCCAGCAATTCACCGTTTTGATATCGCAATACTATATCCAGACTGCAGGCTCTGCACGCTTAATTGATAGGGCGCAAGAAATCTGCAAACTGCTTGAGAAAACGAGGCAATTCAGCTAGCTAGCTGGAATGGTCCCTCAGGCAGCCGGTCAATTTCCCGCGAGACGCGGTTCGCGGCGCCGGCGCAAGACGCAGTGGTGGAAGGCATTCGCCTCTCCGCGCTGGCTACTGCTGGCGGCGCCGGTGCTGCTGCTGCCGCTTGCCGTCATCCTGTTCACCGGAGACGACGCGCGCCTCTCGCCGGTCGAGCAGGCGATCGTGGCGCTGCCCATCGCCGGCGACGCCGATGCCGATGCAGGTGCCACGACGTCCCCGCTGGGCGTCGGCGGCCGGCTGCCGGCCAGCTTCAGCATGCCGCTCTATGCCAACTCGGCACGCGCCGAGGCCTTGCGCATTTCCATGCGTGGTGACGACGCCGCAACGCCGGGGGACGGGATGGATTTCCTCGGTTCCGAATTCGCCACGCTGCATCCGCGATCGCGGGCCGGCGAGGGCGGGCTCATCGGCCATATTCAGCTGATGTACAGCACGCCGATGGCGCTCGACCTGAGTGCGACGATCTTCCAGGAATTCTGCAATGCGCAGCCGGGCGATCCGTTCTTCGACGCCGACGTCGCAACGTTGCCGATCGCCCCGCGCCTGCGCGAGGCGCTGACGCGTTTCATCCCCACCGCCGCGAACATCACTTTCTGTCCGCGCCTGGCGCGCTGAAACGCGGCTAGGCGCTGCCGGTCAGGACGTGACCTTGCGCAGCGCCGGCAGCAACTGCCGATCCACGACCGGCTTCGTCAGCGGACCGGACATGTGCCATTTGACGATGCCCTCGCCGTTGACCAGGAACGTGTCGGGCACGCCCCGAACGCCCCAGTCGACCGCGACCCGCCCGGGTTCGTCGGCGGCGACGCGGGCATAGGGATTGCCGTAGCGCTCCAGGAAGGCTGCGGTGTTGCGCGGCGCTTCCATGAAGGTGATGCCCCAGATCACCACGCCATGCCGCTTGAGATCGAGCAGCAGCACCACCTGCTCGACGCAGATCCGGCTCCATCCGGCGAAGAAGTTGACGAGCACGGGCTGTCCGGCCGCAAGGTCGAGCGAGCCGAAGCCGGCGCCGCCCAGCCCCGGCAGCCGGAACGGCGGCACCTTGCGCCCGGTCAGCACGCTGGGCGTGCCGAGCGGGTCGACGGCGTCGCCGAGCTCCTGGCGCAGCAGGCGCCAGACGGCCAGGCCGCCAACAGCGACGCCGCCGGCGCCGATGAGGGCGGCCGGCAGGATCAGCAGCGTGCGGCGGTCGGAATTCATGACTCAGACCCGACGCGAACGCTGTCCGCAATCATCCGCCGTTTTTGGGGGCAGTCAGCGTATTCCATGTGGCAGCCGGGGGCGGCGGACCTTGGTCGGGGTTCCAGTGGCCGGACTTCTTCAGCGCGTCCGCCACCTCCTTCGGCATATAGGTCTCGTCGTGCTTGGCCAGCACCTCGGCGGCCATAAACACTCCGTCAGCGCGTAACGTTCCGAGCGCCACCACGCCCTGCCCTTCGCGGAACAGGTCCGGCAGGATGCCGACATATTCCACCGGCACCGCAGCGCCACCGTCGGTGACGCGGAAGCGCGCGCCCGGCTTGCCGCCCAGCCGCGTGCGCTCCACGCTGCCGGCCTCGACCAGCCCGCCCAGCCGGAAGGTCCGCCCGGGCGCGGGCGCCTTGGTGCCGACGTCGGAGGGCGCCACGAAGAAGACGATGCTGTCGTTGAACGCCGACAGGGTCAGTGCCGCGGCGCTGCCGAGGCAGACGCCACTGGCCAGCAGGATGATCAGGCGGCGTTTCTTGCGGGTCATGCGTGACGACTCATGTCCGGCCGGCTCATGTCCGGCCCCTGGGGTCGATGGCGGCCAACCGGCGCCGGGCGCGCCGCATGCGCGCCCAGGCGGAGACGGCGAAGCCGCCGCCAATGACCACGGCCAGGCCATAGGAGGCCATGATGTAGGTCAAATGGTCCATGACGTCAGCCGCTCTCCCGCGCGCGGGCCATCAGCAGCGCACGGATGCGCCGCTCCATCACCGCGGCGCGCAGCCGGGCGGTGACGATGGCGGCGAAGCCCAGGGTGAAGCCCAGCGCGCAGATCAGCAGCGGCCAGAGCATGCCGACATACATGCTGGGCGCGCCGGTCAGCGTGATGGTCGAGGGCTGGTGCAGCGTGTTCCACCAGTCGACCGAGAACTTGATGATCGGCAGGTCCACCACGCCGACCAGCGCCAGGATGGCCCCGGCGCGATAGCCGCGCTGCGGGTCGTCGAAGGCGCGCACCAGGGCGACATGGCCGAGATACAGGAAGAACAGCACCAGCATCGAGGTCAGGCGCGCATCCCATACCCACCAGGCGCCCCAGGTCGGCTTGCCCCACAGGCTGCCGGTGGCCAGGCACAGGGCGGCGAAGCCGGCGCCCACCGGCCCGATCTCGACGGCCGCCAGGTCGGCCAGGGGATGCCGCCAGACCAGCGACAGCACCGAGCAGACGGCCAGCGCCACGTAGCCCGACGAGGCCAGCCAGGCCGCTGGCACGTGCACGTACATGATCCGCACCGAGTCGCCCTGCTGCCAGTCCGCCGGCGCGAAGAACAGCCCCCAGGCGAAGCCCGCGGCCGTGAGGATCGCCGCCGCGACCGCCAGCGGCGGCAACAAGCGCCCGGATATCCGCAGGAAGCGGCCGGGATTGGCGAAACGGTGCAGGTTGCGCACCGGCTGCGGCGAGCGGGAGAGGGTGGCGTCCACGCCGCCAACATAGTCCCGTGCCGGCGCGGTTTGAAGGCGCGCGGGTTCGGGGAGTTTCCTGCCATGCGCCGCCCTCGTAATGTCGGGCCCGCCCCGCACAGGAGTCCGCGATGCTGTTTGCCCTGATCTGCACCGACACCCCCGGCAGCCTGGAGCTGCGCATGGCGACCCGGCCGCAGCATCTGGCCTATCTCGAGACCTACGCCAGCAAGCTGATGCATGCCGGCGCCATCCTCGACATCGACGGGCGGCCGTGCGGCAGCCTGCTCGTGATCGACGTGGCCGACCGGGCCGAGGCGCAGGGCTTCGCCGCCGCCGATCCCTACGCCCGTGCGGGATTGTTCGAGAGCGTGGTGATCCGGCCGTTCCGGCCGGTCTACAAGGACGGCGAGAAGCTGGTCTGATGGCACACTGGCTGGTGAAATCCGAACCCGACGCCTTCAGCTGGGCGCAGCAGGTGGCCAACGGCGTGGAGCCCTGGACCGGCGTGCGCAACCACATGGCCAAGAACAACCTCAAGGCCATGCGCCTGGGCGACCGGGCCTTCTTCTACCACTCCAATGTCGGCAAGGAGATCGTCGGCATCGTCGAGGTGGTGCGCGAGGCCTACCCCGATCCCACCGCCGAGAGCGGAGACTGGGTGAGCGTCGACATGAAGGCGATCGGGCCGCTGCCGCGGCCGGTGACGCTGGCCGAGCTGAAGACCGACCCGCGCTTCGCCGAGCTGGCGCTGATCCGCCAGTCCCGGCTTTCGGTCATGCCGGTGTCGGACCTGCACTGGCAGCTGATCGCGCGGCTGGGCGGCTGGAAGGCATGAGCCGGCGCGCATTGTGCCGGATCGACGAGATCCCGGATGGCGGCAGCAAGGGCTTCGGTCCGTCGGCGGGCGGTTTCACCGGCTTGTTCGCGGTGCGGCGCGGCGACGAGGTGGTGGTCTACGTCAATTCCTGCCCGCATATCGGCGTGCCGCTCGATTGGGCGCCGGACCGGTTCCTGTCGCGTGACGGCAGCCGCATCGTCTGTTCGATGCACGGCGCCGAGTTCACGATCGCCGACGGACGGTGCACCCGGGGGCCCTGCCTTGGCGATCGGCTGGAAGCAGTTATGATCGAAATCGAGGACGGGACCGTCCTCGTGCCCGCGGATGCCGGCCTGTAGGGGCGACCACGGGAGAGCGAGGCCGGCCTGCATGAGGTCCAGGACGGGAAAGCAAACCATGAGTGACATCCTGTTTCCGGTGAAGCCGGAAATCGCCGCGACTGCCCACGTCAACGCGGAGCAATACAAGGCCATCTATGCCCGCGCCGCCACCGACCCGGCCGGCTACTGGGCCGAGGAGTGCAAGCGCATCGCCTGGATGAAGCCACCGACCCGGATCCTCAGCGGCGACTTCCATGGCGACGTGCGGGTGAAGTGGTTCGAGGACGGCACCCTGAACGCCTCGGTGAGCTGCCTGGACCGCCATCTCGCCACGCGCGGCGACCAAGTGGCCATCATCTGGGAAAGCGATGACCCCAACGTCTCGACCAAGATAACCTATCGCCAGCTGTACGAGCAGGTCTGCCGCTTCGCCAACGCGCTGAAGGTGCTGGGCGTGCGGAAGGGCGACCGCGTGTGCATCTACCTGCCGATGGTGGTCGAGGCGGCGGTGGCGATGCTGGCCTGCGCGCGCCTCGGCGCCGCGCACACCGTGGTGTTCGGCGGCTTCTCGCCGGACAGCCTGGCCCAGCGCATCAAGGATGCCGGCGTGCGGGTGCTGATCACCGCCGACGAAGGCCGCCGCGGCGGCCGCAAGGTGCCGCTGAAGGCCAATTCCGATGCCGCCCTGCGGCAATGCCCGGATGTGCACAGCGTGGTAGTGGTGAAGGTCACCGGCGGCGACGTGCCCATGCAGACGGGGCGCGACCACGATTACGCCACGCTGTGCGCCGCCGCCTCCCCCGACTGCCCGCCCACGGAGATGAACGCCGAGGACCCGCTGTTCGTGCTGTACACCTCCGGCAGCACCGGGCAGCCGAAGGGCGCCCTGCACACCACCGGCGGCTACATGGTCTGGGCCAGCTACACGCATGAGCTGGTGTTCGACTACCGCCCGGGCGAGGTATACTGGTGCACCGCAGATGTCGGCTGGGTGACCGGGCACACCTACATCGTCTATGGCCCGCTGGCCAACGGCGCGACCACGCTGATGTTCGAGGGCGTGCCGACCTATCCCGACGCCAGCCGCTTCTGGCAGGTCGTGGACAAGCACCAGGTGAACATCTTCTACACCGCGCCCACGGCCATCCGCAGCCTGATGCGCGAGGGCGAGGCGCCGGTGGAGAAGACCAGCCGCAAATCCCTGCGCCTGCTGGGCAGCGTGGGCGAGCCGATCAACCCCGAGGCCTGGCTGTGGTACCACCGCGTGGTCGGCGAGCATCGCTGCCCGATCGTGGACACCTGGTGGCAGACCGAGAACGGCGGCATCATGATCAGCCCGCTGATCGGCGCGATCGCGCTGAAGCCGGGTTCGGCGACGCGGCCGCTGCCGGGCGTGCTGCCGGTACTGGTGGACGCCGAGGGCCGTGAGCTGGAAGGCGAGGTCGAAGGCAATCTGTGCATCAAGGCGCCGTGGCCGGGAATGATGCGCACCGTGTACGGCGACCACGACCGCTTCGTGCAGACCTATTTCAGCACGTACAAAGGCTACTACTTCACCGGCGACGGCGCCCGGCGCGACGCCGACGGGTATTTCTGGATCACCGGGCGCGTCGACGACGTGATCAACGTCGCCGGCCATCGCATGGGCACCGCCGAGGTGGAAAGCGCCCTGGTGGCGCATCCGAAAGTGGCCGAGGCGGCGGTCGTCGGTTTCCCGCACGACATCAAGGGCCAGGGCATCTATGCCTACGTGACCTTGAAGGTGGGCGAGGAGCCCAACGACGCGCTGCGCAAGGAGCTGATCGCATGGGTGCGCAAGGAGATTGGCCCGATCGCTGCCCCCGATACCCTGCAATGGGCGCCGAGTCTGCCGAAGACGCGCAGCGGCAAGATCATGCGCCGCATCCTGCGCAAGATCGCCGCCAACGAAACGGACGGGCTGGGTGACACCTCCACCCTGGCCGATCCCAGCGTGGTCAAGGACCTGATCGAGCACCGCGCCGGCTGATCCGCATGGCGTCTGCCGCGGACGGATGCGTCCGCGGCAGATACCGTGACGCAGGGGCGCGGACGCCGGCGCGACACGGTTGCGCAAAACGGACGGCTCGTGCAACGTTCGAGCATTCCAGACATCGCGGCACCACGATTCGGCCGGCATGGCGCTGGTACTCGATAGACGGGCCGTCGCATGATCCTGGGCAAGAGAGTTGCGGTCGTGCTGCCCGCCTACAACGCGTCGAAGACGCTGCAGCGGACCTTTGCCGAAATCCCGCAGGATATCGTCGACGACATCATCCTCACCGACGATGCCAGCACCGATGACACGGTTGCGCTGGCCCGCCGGCTGGGCATCTTCACGCTGCGGCACGACCGCAACCGCGGCTACGGCAGCAACCAGAAGACCTGCTACACCGAAGCGCTCGCCCGCGGCGCCGACATCGTGGTGATGCTGCACCCCGACTACCAGTACACGCCGCGGCTGGTGACGGCGATGGCGTCGATGATCGCGTCGGAACAATTCGATGTGGTGCTGGGCTCGCGCATTCTCGGACGCGGCGCGCTGGCCGGCGGCATGCCGGTCTACAAATACGTCGCCAACCGGCTGCTCACGCTGATCCAGAACCTGCTGGTCGGGCAGAAGCTGTCGGAATACCACACCGGCTATCGCGCCTGGAGCCGCGCGGTGCTGGAGCGCCTGCCGTTGCAGGCCTGTTCCGCCGATTTCGTGTTCGACAACCAGATGCTCGCCCAGGCGATGTATTTCGGCTTCCGCATCGGCGAGATCTCCTGCCCGACGAAATACTTCCCGGACGCCTCCTCCATCAACCTGCGCCGCAGCATCGTCTATGGGTTCGGCGTGCTGCAGACCGCCCTGCTGTTCCGCCTGCAGACGCTCGGTTTGGCGCGCGCAACCATCTTCGAGGATTCGGCGCAGCGCCGACTGCCCGTGTCCTGCCGCGTCGCGCTGGCCGACGACGTGGCGCCCCTGGTCCACGGTTCGGCCCGCTAGACACCGCATGCACCTGCCGACGATGGCGCGGCGCCACGCCGCCGACATTGCGATCACCGCGTTCTTCGTCGCATTCATGGTGGCGCGGATCGCCGACCACGCCATGTGGCGGGACGAGTTGAACGCCTGGGGCATCGTGCTCGCCAGCCCGACGCCGGCGGCGCTGTTCCACAACATGCACTACGAGGGCCATCCGGCCCTGTGGCACATGCTGCTGTGGCTGACCGCGAAGATCACCGCCGCCCCGGCCGCGATGAAGGTGGTGCACGCCGCCATCGCGGCCGGCGTGATCGTCATGGTCGGCCTGGTCTCGCCATTCTCCAGGCTGGAGCGGGTGCTGCTGCTGGCGGGCTATTTCATCAGCTACGAATACAGCGTGATCAGCCGGAACTACGGGATCTGCCTGCTGCTGGCGCTGGTCTATGCGCAGTTGCGGATCGCCCGCCCGGACCGGCTGTTCACCAACGCGGCCCTGCTCGGGCTGATGGCGAATACCAATGTCTACGGCGCAATCCTGTCCGGCGCGCTGGCGCTGGAATACCTGGTCGACCGCGTGGCGACGGCGCGCCGGCCGGGCGCGCGCCTGGAGCACCGGCTGCTGTCGGCCGCCATGCTGTATCTGCTCGGATTCGCGCTCGCCGTGGCCACAATGGCGCCGGCGGCCGACATCGGCTGGGAGGTTTCGCAGCCGCTGACGCTGCATGCCAGCCCGGGACATTTCCTGAAGACGTTCCTGCGCTTCATCGCCGTGCCGTTCGTCCCGATCAAGCCCGCCCTCCTGTCCCCCGCGTTCTGGCTGCATCCGAATGAGCACGACGGGATCGCCAGCCTGTGGCTGCCGATCCTGATCGCTGGCGTGCTGTGCGCCGGCATTGCCGCGATCTTCCGCCGCGACCGGGTGCTGTGGCTGCCGATCGGGCTCGCCGTCGCCGGGTCCGTGATCTTCGGCCATCTGGTCTACAGCACCGGAATCCGGCATTGGGGCATCTCGTTCATCATCTTCCTGACAGCGCTGTGGATGCAGCGCATGCGCCGCCCCGGCCGTTCGGCGCTGGTGCTGGCGCTGCTCGCCATCGGCGCCGCCGGCGGGCTGCAGGCAGCGGCCGCGCAATGGATCGCGCCACACTCGATGGCCGGCGCGACCGCCCGCTGGATCGAGCGGCACCAGTTGCAGGACGCAGCCTTGGTGGGAACGCCGGACACGACCGTGGTCGCCGTGGCCGAGGAACTCGGCCGGCCGATCTACATGCTGGAATGCGGCTGCGTCCGCAGCTACATGCGCTTCTCGCGCGACCGCGACGGCTTCACGCCGGACCGGATTCCCGTGGCGCTGGCACGGGCGGCCAGCGCATTGCGCGGGCGCGACGTGCTCTTCGTTGTCACGTCGCCGCTCGCGCCGCCGCTTCTCGACGCCATCGCGCAGCAGGCGCTGCGGCTCACCCTTCTGACCGCGCAGACGGGCGCGCGGACCGACGAGAACTTCTACCTGTACCGGGTCGAACAGCGCCCGTAGCGCCGGCGCTACCCCAGCGCCTTCGACGCCTTCTCGTAGGTGCCACGGCTGAGTTTCGGCAACGCCAGGATGCGCTCCAGCTCGCCGCGCATCAGCGCCGCCCGGGCCTCGTCCTGACGCCGCCACGCGCCGAGCGGGTTCACCATCCGCGCCGCGGTCTGGCTGTTGATGGGATCGAGGGCGAGGATCACGTCGGCGAGGAAGCGATAGCCGGCGCCGGACGCATCGTGGAAGCGCACCTGATTGCCGGCCGCGAACGCACCGGCGAGCGCGCGGGCGCGGTTCGGGTTGCGCAGGTCGAAATCGGGATGGCGGTACAGGCGCCGCACTTCGTCGATGGTTTGCGGCCGCGGCGACATGGCCTGGATCGCGAACCACTTGTCCAGCACCAGGTCGTCGCCGCGCCAGCGCGCATGGAACGTGGCCAGCGCGTCCTCGCGCGCCGGCGCATCGGTGGCCGCCAGCACCTCCAGCGCCGCCAGCACGTCGGTCATGTTGCCGCCGGCGTCGAACTGCGCCTTGGCCAGCGCCACGCCGGCATCGCCGGCCGCGCCCAGGTAAGCGAGGCAGGCATTACGCAACGCGCGGCGGCCGATCGCGAGCCCGTCGATCCGGTACTCGCCGCGATCCGTCAGCCGGTCATACGTCGCCCGCAACGCAGCGCCCAGCCGCCGACCGATCTCCGTGCGCAGGAAGCGGCGCACCGCATGGATCGCCTCGACATCGGCCACCTTCATCTGGTCGGCGACGAACGCCTCGCCCGGCAGCAGCAATGCCTCCGCGGCGAAGCCGGGGTCGCGGTCGGCGTCAGCGAGCGTGGCCGCCAGCGCGTCCGCCAGCCCGTCATCCAGCGCCAGCGCCTCGTCGCGGCGCCAGCGCGACACCAGATCCAGCATCACCCCGGTCGCGTATTGCTGGCCGGAGTCCCAGCGCACGAACGGATCGGTGTCGTGCGCGGCCAGGAAGCGCAGGCGCTCCGGCGCGATGCCCGAGAGCTTGACCGGCGCCGAGTAGCCGCGCAGCAGCGACGGCACCGGCGGCGCCGGGATGTCGGTGAACACGAAGCTCTGCTCGGCATCCCGCAGCAGCAACATGCGCGTGCCCGGCTGCGTGCCGCCGTCCAGGGTGGTGGCGAGCTCCCGCCCTTCGGGGCCCAGCAGGCCCATGGCAACCGGGATCGGCAACGGCCGCTTCTCCGGCTGGCCGGGCGTGGGGTGCGTCGATTGCCGCAGCGTCAGCGTATAGCGGCGCGTCGCGGCATCGTAGGCGTCCGCCACCGACAGTTCGGGCGTGCCGGCCTGCGCGTACCAGGCAATGAACGCGGTGAGGTCCACGCCCGCTCCGTCCTGCAACGCGCGCACGAAATCCTCGATGGTGACGGCCTGGTTGTCGTGGCGGGCGACGTACAGGTCCATGCCCTTGCGGAACCCCGCAGGCCCCAGCAGCGTGTGCAGCATCCGCACCACCTCCGCCCCCTTCTGGTAGACGGTGGCGGTGTAGAAGTTGTCGATGGCGATGTAGCTGTCGGGCCGCACCGGATGGGCCAGCGGGCCGTCATCCTCGGGGAACTGCGCGGCGCGCAGCCGGCGCACGTCGGCCAACCGCTTCACCGCCGGGCTGCCCTGGTCGGCGGAGAACTGCTGGTCGCGGAACACCGTCAGCCCTTCCTTCAGCGACAACTGGAACCAGTCGCGGCAGGTGATGCGATTGCCGGTCCAGTTGTGGAAATACTCGTGCGCGATGACGGTCTCGATGCCCTGGTAGTCGGTGTCCGTCGCCGTCTCCGGCCGCGCCAGCACGTATTTCGTGTTGAAGACGTTGAGCCCCTTGTTCTCCATCGCCCCCATGTTGAAGTCCGACACGGCGGCGATGTTGAACACGTCGAGGTCGTATTCGAGGCCGTAGACATCCTCGTCCCACTTCATCGACGTCTTCAGCGACTGCATCGCGTGCGCGCACCGGTCCTCGTCGCCGGCGCGCACCCAGATCGCCAGATCCACGTTCCGGCCCGAGCGCGTGGTGAAGCTGTCGCGCACCGCGACGAGGTCGCCGGCGACCAATGCGAACAGGTAGGACGGCTTTGGATGCGGATCGACCCATGTGGCCCAGTGGCGTGCCCCGTCCATCCCGTTCGCGGTGGGATTGCCGTTGGACAGCAGCACCGGATAGCGCGCGCGGTCGGCGACGATGGTGGTGGTGAAGCGCGCCATCACGTCGGGGCGGTCGGGGAACCAGGTGATGCGGCGGAACCCTTCCGCCTCGCACTGGGTGAAGAAGTTGCCGCCGGAGACATACAGTCCGCTCAGCTCGGAATTCTGCTCGGGCGCGATCCGCGTCTCGATCTCGATGGTGCAGGCGTCCGGCAGGTCGAGGATCACCAGTCCGCCGTCGGGCTGCACGGAATAGCGGTTGGCGCTCAGCGCCTCGCCGTCCAGCTTCACGCTCAGCAGCGTCAGCGCCTCGCCGTCCAGATGCAGCGGCGCGGTGGGGTCGCCATGAGCGGGATTGCGCCGGACCGCCAGGCGCGAGCGCACCACCGTTGCCGCCGGGTCGAGGTCGAAACGCAGGTCGACGGTCTCGACCAGGAAGGCCGGCGGCAGGTAGTCGGTGCGGTGGATGGCGTGCAGGGCGGCATCGGTGATGTCGGGCATGGTATCTCCGGTTCGCGGCGGCGGCGGTGAACATGCCCCCAATCCGACCGTCGGTCACGCCCGGGCCGTGACGTGATGCCGAGGCCGGGGAACCGGCCCCAGCTATTTCTCCGGGCCGAGTGGCAGCCAGACGCTGAAGGTGGAGCCGCGGCCTTCCTCGCTCTCGATGGCGAGCAGGCCGCGATGGCGGTTGACGATATGCTTCACGATCGCGAGCCCCAGTCCGGTGCCCCCCGCCGAGCGGGACCGCCCTTTGTCCACGCGGTAGAACCGCTCGGTCAGCCGCGGCACATGGGCGCGGGCGATGCCGGGCCCCTCATCGGTCACCGCCACCACCACGCCGGGCCGCGCCGGCCAGCGCCCGCCGGGTTTCGGCGTCGCCGCCGACAGCCGCACCGTGCCGCCGGCGCGGCCGTATTTCACGGCGTTCTCGACCAGGTTGTTCAACACCTGCGCGAGCTGGTCGGCATCGGCGGATACCGTGGGCAGGCCGGGCTCGATGTCCAGTTCCAGGCTCACCTTGCGCTCGGTCAGCCGCGGCTCGAACCCGGCCGCCACGCTCCTTGCGACATCGGACAGGGCGACCTGCTCGGATGGCGGCTGGTGCTCGGTCAGCTCGACGCGCGACAGGCTCAGCAGGTTGTCGATCAGCCGGTTCATGCGCTCGGCCTGTTCGGCCATGATGCCCAGGAAGCGCCGCTGCGCCGGCGGGTCGTCGGCGGCGGGGCCGCGCAGCGTGTCGATGAAGCCGATCAGGCTGGCCAGCGGGGTGCGCAGCTCATGGCTGACATTGGCGACGAAATCGGCGCGCATCCGCTCCACCGCCCGCTCGCGCGTGCGATCGGACAGCACCACGATCGCCTGCCCGCCATCGGCCAGGGGCGGATCGAGGAAGATCACGGTCGCGTGCACTTCGCGCTCGGTCGGCACGGGCAGGATCAGCTCGGCGGTCTGGCCCGTTCTCTGGGCATAGGCACGGTCGATCGCGCCGCGCAGCACGGGATGGCGGAGCACCGCGGCGATGTCGGCGCCGAAGGCGGCGCGGGCCGCGGCATTGGTCCGCTGCACCGCCTGGTCGCCGCCCAGCACCAGCAGCGGGTCCGGCAGGCGCTCCACGATCGCCTCGTTCGCGCGCAGCGCCTCGCCCAGCTGGGCCGCCCGGGCGGCCAGGGGGCGGGCCAGCCGTTCGATGCTGCGGGCGATGCGCTCGATCGGCGGCAGGCG
>NZ_JAPDNT010000048.1 GCF_025989185.1 Limobrevibacterium gyesilva | reverse complement strand
CCGGGGGAGCGGATGAGCTGCAACCGGAAAGCTGAGGTCCGCTCCACCCGATCCAAACGTTTGCGTCTGACCATGCGAGGTCCGCCTTGGGTCACTTTTGGTCGGTCTTGGCAGCCCGAATGTCGGCTTCCCACCCAGTGTGGCCTATCTGGGACGGTGGGACCCGACCCGAGCCGGCGCATATCAGAACATCATGCACGAGCAGTTGCGATTGAAACGGACCGCCACCATGCTCAAGTCACTCTAGTCCCCTGTCGCCGGAGCCCGCGTTATGGTCGCTCAACTCAATCACACCATCGTCTGGTGCTCGAACCAGAGCGCCTCAGCCAAGTTCCTGGCCGAGATGCTGGGCCGGCCAGCGCCGACCCGCTTCGGCCACTTCGACGTCGTCGAGCTGGACAACGGCGTCTCGCTCGACTTTGCCGACGTCGAGGGCCCGATCCGGCCGCAGCACTACGCCTTCCTGATCAGCGAAGCTGATTTCGACGCCGTCTTCAGCCGCATCAAGGATCACGGCCTCGAATACTGGGCCGATCCGAGGGGTAGCCGGCCCGGCGAGATCAACCACAACAATGGTGGGCGCGGCGTCTATTTTCGTGATCCGGACGGCCATTACCTCGAAGTGATCACCCGGCCTTACGGCAGCGGCGGCTGAGCGAGGCTAGCAGGTTGCTGAAATGACTGGCGGTTGGTCGGTTTCTTCGTGGTCGGCCGGTGCCTTTTTCCGCGTTGATGGGCAGATCACTGCATCTAGAGGGTGGGTTTCCGCCCCGGCATGTCGTTTCGGACGGACTCGCGGTGTCACGCCGCCGCTGCCAGCAGCTTGGGCAGGCGGACGAGGTTGTAGGCCGCCATGGCGAAGGTGAACTGCCAGTCGATCCTGGGCAGCCCGCGATGGCGCGCCTTGCGCAGTCCGGCGACAGTCTTGGCCCAGCCGAACGCCTCCTCGATCCGCTTGCGGATACGCAAGCTGATGTCGTAGCCGGGGTGGCGGGTGGTTCGGCCGTCGATGGCCGAACGGCGGCCGTTGGTGTTCTGCGCGGCATGCGGGGTGACGTTGATCGCCCGCAGTTCGGCCACGAAGTCCTGCGTGTCGAACCCCTTGTCGCCGCCCAGCGTGATCGGCTGTGAGGGGGTGGCGTGTGGCTCGACCAGTTGCAGCGCGGCCAGCCGCTCGGCATGGCGCCGAGGCGCGGGGGGCGGTGGCGCCGACGATCAGTCCGTTCCTGTTTTCCATCAGCGCGTGCCCCATGAAACAGAGCTTCGCCTCCTTGCCGCGGCCCTTGCGGTAGAGCCGCGCATCCGGATCGGTGCTAGATCCGTGGGTGTCATTGCTGCGTTTCTGGCCGCGGAAGTCCTGCTCGCCATTGCGGCCCGCATCGGGGGCGGCCCAGAGCCGTCCTTCGGTCGGAAGCTCTTGGTACTGGCCCACGCCTCCAGCAGCGTCCCGTCCGCCGAGAAATGCTCGGTCGAGAGCAGCGCCTTCACCTGCGGTTGCGCCAGCACCGCGGCGAGGAACTTCACGGCCACATCGCCCCCGAGCAGCCGGTCGCGGTTCTTGGTGAAGCTCGTCGCGTCCCACACCGGATCATCGACGCCGAGACCGACGAACCAGCGGAACAGCAGGTCGAACTCGATCCGCTCGACCAACTGCCGCTCCGAGCGGATCGAGTAGAACGCCTGCAACAGCAGCGCCCGCAGCAGCCGCTCCGGCGGAATCGACTCCCGACCGAACGGCGAATAGAGCGTATCGAACTCGGCCGAGAGCGCCGACAGGATGGCGTTCACGATGCTGCGGATCACCCGCAGCGGATGATCCGCCCGAACACGCTTCTCGAGGTCCACGTAGCTGAACAGTGATCCCGCAACCGCCTCACTCCCGCGCATCTTTGCCCTCGCTGCGCCCCCCACACAGCGAATCACGCAGGCGTCGGAGCCGCTACCAATTTCAGCAACCTGCTAATCCTACTCGCCGAGAGTTTGGGCGTACGTTTTGCCGTATGGATAGAAGAGTTCCTTGCGGCCTTGCTGCCACCCCGCTCTGAGTTCTGGCGTTGTGATGTCCCAATCTGGCCGGCATTTCTTGGTAACGGCCCGTAGATCCTGTCGGAGCTCTTCCACGGTCGGCCGACCGAAGAACCAGTATCCGCTATAGATCTTATAAATGACGCGGCCGGGCTCCAGGATAATCACATGCGGAATCATGGGATTGTTGACAGGATCAGTGTATTCGGCGATGTCGAGATCGTTCTGGACTGTGCGCCGCGCGTCAGAGAGGAAGGGCCAGTGAGCACCGACCCCGCTGCGGTATTTATTCGTCTGAGTAATATTGTCGGTGCTAATCGTAACCAACCGGCAATAGGCAACCTCGAGCTCACGATGGAGTTCAACAAGCCCTTCAGCCTGCCGGCGGTCCTTCGGGCAGAAACCTCCTCGGCTGAGGACGAGAACCATTGGATCTTGTCCTTGAAGTTCGGAAAGTTTCCGCCGTTTTGCGGTGTGATCGGAAAGCTCATAGTCCGGGAAGATAGCCCCTGGAACCATGTCAGATCGCATAAGAAATCCTCCACCGTTTCTCCGTTCACACCGGCTGCTTGAGCGCAGCGTTGTCGACCGGCATTTTGCGTAGGCGCTTGCCGGTTGCCGCAAAGATTGCATTGCTGACCGCGGGGACGATCGCCGATGTCCCAGTCTCACCCACTCCTCCCGGCGGCTCGGAGTTTTGGACGATGTGGATCTCGATGGCCGGCGCCTCGTTCATGCGCAGCATTCGGTAAGTATCGAAGTTGGATTGCTCGACACGCCCGCCCTTGAGCGTGATCTCGCCATAGAGCGCCGCCGTGACGCCGAAGATGATGCCGCTCTCTATCTGCGCCCGAACTGTATCGGGATTGACGACGGCGCCGCAATCGATCGCGCAGACGACGCGCCGCACACGAACCATACCATCCTTCGATACTTCGACTTCGGCAACTTGCGCCAGATAGCTCCCGAAGACGAATTGAACGGAGACGCCACGGCCGACCCTTTCAGGCAATGGCTGTCCCCAGCCGGCCTTTTCTGCAGCAAGCTCGAGGACGGCTTTTGCGCGGGGGGCCTTTCCAAGCAGAGCCAGTCGATACGCGACCGCATCCTGCTTCGCCGCCGCCGCCAATTCGTCCATGAAGCTCTCGGTTACGAAGACATTGTGCGACGGCCCGACGCTGCGCCAGAAGGCGGTCGGAATGCCCGGAGGTTCTACCCGCAAATATTCCACATGCAGGTTTGGGAGTGCATAGACCAGATTGATGGCGCCCTCCGTGGTGTCGGGATCGAGACCATTCTCGAACACAGGAGGCAGCCATCTCGCCAGAACCGAGGATCCTGCAAAGCGATGGTTCCAGGCGACCGGCATGCCTTTTTCATCGAGACCGGCGGAGATCCGGTCGAACCAATAAGGGCGATACATGTCGTGCTGGATATCTTCTTCGCGGGTCCACACGACCTTCACAGGGCCATCGACCTGTTGCGCGATCTGGACGGCACGAACGACACCATCGATCTCCAGTCGGCGTCCAAACCCACCACCGATCAGATGATTGTGGGCCACCACCTTGTCCAGCGGCAGGCCAGTGATCTTCGCGGCCGCCGCCTGCACGCGCCCGATGGCCTGACTGCCGACCCAGACCTCGCAGCCGTCCTTCCTGACATGAACAGTGCAGTTCATCGGCTCCATTGTGGCGTGTGCAAGGAACGGAACCTGATACGTTGCCTCGACCTTGGTGACGGCGCTCGCCATGGCCTTGTCGGCGTCACCGATATTCTGCGCCACCGCTCCCGAACTAAGCGTCGCCTCTTCGAGCTTGCGCGCGACCTCTCCAGTGTTGAGCTCGGCGTGCGGGCCGTCTTCCCATTCGATCACCAGCGCCGCCAGCCCTTTCTTTGCAGCCCCCATGTGGTCAGCCACGACGGCAACGGCGTCGTCAAGCCGCACGATCTGACGGACACCCTTGACAGCCTTGGCCGCCGCATCTTCCACGCCCTTCACGTGCCCGCCGAAAGCGGGCGACTGCGCAAGGGTCGCGATCTTCACGCCCGGCGGCCGAACATCGATGCCGTAGACGGCCGTCCCGTTGACCTTCGCCGGCGTATCGAGACGCTTGGCCGCAGTGCCGATGAGCTTGAACTCCTCGGGGCGTTTCAGCGCCACATTCGCAGGTACAACCATGCGGGAGGCATCGGCAGCCAGATCGCCATATTTGATGCTTCTCCCCGTCGGCGGGTGACGCACTTTACCGCTTTGCGCGCGGCACGACGCTGGATCAACCTTCCAGTGCTCTGCCGCCGCCGACACGAGCATGGCTCTCGCTATTGCGCCCGCTTGGCGCAGGGGGTACCACGCACCGCGTATCGCATTTGAGTTGCCAGTAGCCTGCACGCCCAGCAACGGGTTGGCGTAGAGCTTTTCGTTCGGTGGAGCATGTTGCAGGCGCACCTGTTTCAGGTCCACCTCGAGTTCTTCCGCGATCAGCATCGGAATCGCCGTGTAGGTGCCCTGCCCCATCTCGACATAAGGCATGGTCAGGACGATCTGCCCATCGCCGCTGATGCGGATGAACGCGTTCGGGACAAAGCTCGCGGAATTGGCTGCTTTGACGTCGCCGCTCACGAACGGCAAGCTAAGGCTCAGCAACAAGCCTCCACCGGCTGCCGCTCCGGCCCGCAAAAAGGTGCGCCGGGAAGGACCGTCTGCCGATGAGGTTCGGTCAAAGTCGATGCCTTGGAAAGCGATGCGATCGAGGACCATGGTCAGCCTCCCCGCGCTGCCTGCTTGATTGCCTCACGAATGCGGATATAGGTCCCGCAGCGACAAATGTTGCCGGACATGGCCTCGTCGATGTCGGAATCCGTCGGATGCGGATTGCTCGCAAGCAGAGCCGAGGCCGACATTATTTGACCCGACTGGCAGTAACCGCACTGAACGACTTCGCGGTCGAGCCAGGCCTTCTGGATCTTGGCACCAGATGCCGTCGCTCCGATCGCCTCGATGGTTGTGATTTGCGACCTGCCGATACTGTCGATGGTTGTGACGCAGGAACGGCTAGCAACGCCATCGATATGCACGGTGCAAGCGCCGCACAGCGCCATGCCACAACCAAACTTCGTACCGGTCATGCCCAGCACGTCGCGCAACACCCAGAGCAGCGGCGTGTCGTCATCGACGTCGACGGACTGTACGGTCCCGTTGACCTGAATTACGAATACCACGGTGTCCTCTCCTTTTCTGCCTGCGGTGATCCCCGCGGCACGCTTCGCCGACGCTCTCCATGTTCAACCCTCAGGGCGCGCAACGCGTGAAGACGAAGTCGTTCCCCTTCCGCGTAAGCTTGGGACCGCGGGAAGCATGTCTCAAGCTGACCTTGGTCGACGGATTTACTGTCGATGAAACGGCCGAATTCCCAGCCGCCCGTCGCAGCGTATGTCCTTGAGTCCTTGACCATGATCTGAACCGAGGTGGCGGGACCGGTGACGAAGGCGCCGTCGATCCCGCCGAGCGGCTCATGTTTCCAGGCGAGCTTAGTGAGTATCGTGCCATCGGGAAACGGAAGCGCTTCGTCCTGATAAGCTTTTGTCGCGGTGGCGCTACCGGGAACGCCTCTGAGTTCGTCGAGTCCCGGCTCGTGAGAAACGACAAAAAACTGCCACTCGCGGTCTCCGGCGGGAATTTTGAGACCGAAGATCCGGAAGCGGTCGTCATGGGCGCCAACGGCTGCGAATGACATTGCAGCGATGACGCTTGCTGCCGGCGCAACTGCGGAGGTCAGGGCAGTAATCTGTTTCATCGACCCCCTTCCACAAAATAGCGTGACAGGTAGTCTGGCTCAGACTAGGTCGATCGCAATATCGAGGCTGCCGCGCGTAGCTTGCGAGTGCGGACAATTCTGGTGCGCTTCATCTTTCAGGGTCTGGGCTACTTCGCGCTTGATAGCTGGCAGGCGGATATTGAGGCGGGCGCTGAGAAGGTAATCGCCCTCTGCCAGATGCAGGTCCACTTCGGCATCGATGGCCAGGTCGACCGGCAGAGTGATCTTCCTCCTGCGAACCGCAAGCCCAATCGCACTTTCGTGACAAGCTGAACAATCTGGGGCGAAGAGCTGCTCCGGATTGGCGCCAATGCGCGCCGCGTCCGGGAGTGAAAGCTCGACGCCCAGGCGACCGTCAGAGTTGGGGGACGCACCGTCTTCTCGCCCACCGGTGGTGTGGGTCTTGGCCGTGTACACTGCTTTTCCGTTTTGGGACGTCGTGCGTTTTCTTCGAGTTGGGTCGTGGTGTTCACGTGTTTCTTCTCCTGCTTCTCCTAGTTCCAGTGGCCGTCGCTCAACGTCAGGCAACTGGAGTTGGAGTTGATGGGGTGGACGGCCCCTGCTGAACGGCATTGAGTGCTAGACGTGGTCGTCGTTGAATGACGCCACAGGAGAGGAGCCGTTCGCCATGCGGGTTACCACGATTGGTCTTGGTCTTGCGAAGCGCGTGTTCCAGGTCCACGGCATCGGTGCCGATGGCCGAGCGGTTGTACGCCGAAAACTCCAACGTGCGGAGGTAGCTAGCACTACTTTGGCACTTTCGGGCTGACGAGAGACAGGCTCTTGTGGCAATGCGGACATCGTGATGGCCGTCGTGGTGGCGCGAACAGGCGGGTGCTGATGGCGAGGCGCAGTTCAGGCAGTGTTGGTCGCGGCGGCGGTGCGTTCGGCGGCAGATTTTTTGCCCCACCCAGCGGCCTTAAGCCGCAGGTGCTGGAGATAGGCGAACGCGATGCAGGTCATGAGAGCGTGTCGGTGTAGGCCGGTCCAGGAGCGGCCCTCGAAGTCGCCGAGGCCGAGTTCCTGCTTGAGTTGCTGATGCGCCTGCTCGCACACCCAGCGCGCCTTGATTGCCGCGGCCAGGCGCCGCAGGGCGGTACGGGCCGGAAGATTGCTGGATAGTATTTGCGCTCGCCGCTGCTGCGCCATTCGCCGATGAGCCAGACTTCCTCGCCGGGCAAATGGCCGTGGCGGGGGCTGCGCGGATCATCGGCCACCCGCACCCGCACAGCCGAAAAGCGCGCGGCGAGCGCACCTCGGTGGCCTGCCGCCAGACGACGCGCCGCCAGAGACATCCGGCCAGCACATCCGCGGCATCTCGGGCGGTTTCACTCGGCACGGCATGCTGCCGTGCCTTTCTTCGGCAGCGCCGTGCCCTCGACCACAAGCGCCGCATCGTCACCACCCACCAGACGATCCGCCTGCGCGGCCAGCGCCCCTCAAAGCGGCGCAACATCCCAGGCCGGACTGCTGACGAAATGGTGGAGCTGGTCGTGGCAGCAAGGAGAAGCCGAGCGGCGATCGGCTGCACACTCTTCGGCCCGTCCGGTCCGAGCAATCCTTGCACATACAGCGGTGCCCACTTGCTCCGCGTGCTACGCCCGATCACGCCGAGGAACGGCGCCAGCCACGCATCAAGATCCCCACCAATGTCGCTCGACCGGGACACAGCGTAGACGCCACTGAATCCCGGTCCGCAACACAACTGCAGCGTAACCGTACAAGTGCCAAGGTAGTGCTAGCGTGCGCAAAACGCACTTCCGTGTCGTGACCCCCTTGACAGAGCCGAGCGGACGCAACGGAAACACAAGAGATTGATCCATCATGAGTGACGACCGGTCATGAGCGGCTTGGAGAGCATCGGCCAGTACGCCTGCATCACCGCGAAAATGTAGGCCGTGCTAATGCCGAACAGCAGCATGCCGTCGGCCGCCTCCAGCGCGCCCATCATCCGCCAATTCGGTTGCAGCGTCAGCCCCGAAGCGCCTCGCGTCGTCATTGAGTCAACGGAATAAAGGATCGCATCTTGAGGCGAGTCGATCGCGCCAAGCCACACATAGGCTGCTGCCCAGATCATGGCCTCTATCCCGTGCAGCACAGCCAGCGGCAGTCCGACCGCTCCGATCACGCCAATCACGATCAGGATCACGTGACCTAAACCAAGGGCCCGAGGCTCCAGCCAGCGGATCCTGATCACGAGCCCCACTAGGGCCATCACCACCACACCCATTGTGTGGATTGCTATGGTCAGGGCGCTGAGTGACAAACCCCACGTCCAGCTTATGCTCTCCAACAGATTGCTCCTGCAAAAGCGCGGCAGCTCGACCTGTTGAATTGAGGCCTGCTGCCGCACTGGACCAAGGACCCAAAAACGGCCAGGCGCCCGATCAACGCGCGGGCCGAGACGGTCAGCAGCTCCGGGGTGTTTCGGGGCGCCTTCGCGGCCCGGCGATGCCTGGTGCCGGCCGACGCATTCTATAAATGAAAGGCTCAGCCGGGCGGCAAGCAGCCCTACGCGATTGCCCGCCAGGACGGCAACCCGATGGCCTTCGCCGGCCTGTGGGAGGGCTTCCGCTGGCCCGATGGGTCCGTGGCGCGCACCGTCACGATCATCACCACGAGGGCCAATGCCGACGTGGCCGCCCTGCACGACCGAATGCCAGTGATCTTGGAGGAAGCGGATTGGCCGGTGTGGCTGGCAGAGGCTGAGGGCGAACGATAGCGACCCGGAGCGTATCGACGTAGGGCGGCGCTGCTGAAGGGCAGGGGGGTGCTGGCCGGCCCCTCCTTACGTCATTGCCTCAAGTCGATTTTATCCACGGCCTGTCAGAATGGTGATCTTCGCTATCCACTCGACCGGGAGGCCGAATTCCGCCGCCTGATCCTCGATCCACTGCCGAGCTGCACGCTGCGAGGAGAAGACGTGGGTCGCGGGAGGGCGGCCGAGGGCTTCTCTGTGCGGCCCGCGTGCAGCACCGTCACCAACAAGGGCGCCAATGAATTCGCCAACGCTGCGTGGCTCGATCCGGGCAAGCAGTTTTCCATTTGGTCGCATCGTGCGGATACTTTCCCGTAATCTGCGCCGTGATACCGGTCTGCGCTCCTACCGTTGAGTTGCTGTCATAAAATTGAAGCAATTCGGGGAGCGCGGCCCGCCGAGGCAGTTCCTTCCCCTGCGCGCGCGAGACCTCACAGCTCGTCCTCCGGGGCAGAGATCAAGTGGCCGCATATGGCGGATGACATCTTTCTGGGGCTGGCGGCCCTTCTAGCCGCCCTCTGGCTCGCGACAACGTCGCCTACCGGCGGCCGCATTGTTTTCCGCCTGGTCGCTCTTGTCGTGGCCCTGCCGTTCGGCAGTCTCGGCACCTTAACAATTAAGGTGCTCGACACCGCCCTTGCCGGAGGCGGTACGTCGCTATCGACGGCGCGGGAAATCGTGGCGTCCGTTGCCGTGATAACCTTGAGCCGCTATGCTGGAAGCGCGCTAGCTCACTCACTGCAGACGCGCGATGAAAGGGTGGCGACCGAAGCGGCGGCATCACGGATCGCGGCGTCCGTCGCCGCTGGCAGTGCGACGGAATCGCATATGCATATCGACCCCGCTCGAATCCAAAGCTCGGCGCAGGCAGTCAAGGCGCAGTATGAAGCCACGGCACCACTGACCGCTAGCGCTGCGGCGTTGCTGGCGGCGCTCGGACATATCCTGTTCTGAACTCGTTTTTGCGGATTGGATCGCCTCGATGTCGGAAGGAACGGCGGGAAGACCGATCGCAGAGACGCCGATGATTCAACGGACGCGCCGCCCGGGCGCCACCGTGTTAATCGTCGGAATTCTGTTCGTGGCGATGATCGGACTGTCAATCTGGTATCTGAGCCGGCGGGAGCCGCTGGTGATCCAAGGCGAGGTGCAGTCGCGCACCTTCGACTTGGCGGCGCGCGTCGACGGACGGATCGGGGAGATCATCGCGTCACGCTCGCAGGACGTGCCGCGGGGCGCACCGCTCATTCGCATCGACAATCCGGAGTTGCTCGCCAAGGAGCGGCAGAGCGAGGCCGCCCTGCGCGTGGCGGAGGCCGAGCTGGCGCGCGTTAGGGCGGGGTTCCGGGCGGAGACCATCGCAGTCCGCAAGGCGGAAATCGACCGAGCCAACGCAGACCTGACGCTTGCACAGAAAACGTTCAGCCGGACGCGTCAGCTCGTCACCTTGCACGATGCGCCGCAATCGCAGTTCGACAGGGACAGCGCCGCGCTGACGCTTGCCGAGCGCACGCTGGAGCAGGCCCGCTTCGCCTACAACGAGGCGGTTGCGGGCTTCACGCGCGAGGACCTGAACATCGCGTTGGCCAAGGTCGAGAGCGCGAAGGCCGATGTCGAGACGCTCAAGGCGCTGGTGGACCAGATTGTCATCGTCGCGCCGGCCGACAGCCAGGTGTTCCGCATCCCAGTGGAGGATGGTGAGTTCGTGCTGCCGGGCGTACCGCTGATCTCGCTCGTCGACCTCGGCGACATGTGGGTGCAGTTCGACCTGCGGGAGGACCTGCTGCGCGATCTCAAGCCGGGCTCGAAGATCAACGTCCGGGTGCCCGCGCTCGGCGATCGCATGGTCGGGCTGGAGGTTCGCGTGATCGGGGCGAAGGGCGAATACACTGGCTGGCGCGCGACGCGGGCGAGCGGTGATTTCGACCTGCGGACGTTCGAGATCCGCGCTTACCCGACACAGCCTGTCGAGGGTCTGCGGCCGGGAATGAGCGTCTACACGGACTGGGGCGAGCGGCGCTCGTGACGAGGCTTCGTCCCGGGCTGCTGGCCGTCGCGGCGCGGGAGGTACGCTGGATTTTCCGTGGCCCTGTCGCGCGCTTCCTGCTCTTCGGCGTGCCGGTCATCGCCTTCGCGGTGCTAGGCTTTACCTTCAGCCACGCGGTCGTGCGTGGGCTCGATGTTGTTGCGGTCGATATGGACAATTCCGCGACCTCGCGGGTTTTCATCCAGGCCATCGCTGCGGCGCCCGGGATCACGGTCGCGGAGCGCGCGAACGACCTCGGCGCGGCGGCAAGCGCGATCCGCGCGGGCCGCGCCATCGCAGCGATCTACTTGCCGCCGGAATTCGGCAAGGACGTGCTGGCGGGCCGCGCGCCGCGTCCTGTCGCGTTCACCAACACCCAGTTCTTCACGCCGGGAAACAACGCGGCCAAGAGTATTCGCGACGCCATGTCGGCAGCCAATGCGGCCGTTGCGCCCGCGCGGCAGGCGGTGGGCGACCGTGCGGAGGCCGGGCTCGTGCCCGAGGAATACGTGCTGTCCAATCCCGCGCTGAACTACGCGCAGTTCCTGCTGCGCGCGGTACTGCCCACCGTGCTGCATGTGGTGATTGCCATCTCGGCGGGGTACGCGGTCGGCTCGGAGTTCCGACGGCGGAGCATGCGCGCGTGGTGGGACCTCTCCGGCCACAGCATCGCGGCGGCGTTGTTCGGCAAGCTGCTACCGTACTACGTCGTGCTGATGCTGATGTTCGTGCTGATGGTGGGCATTCTCGATGTGTGGCTCGGCGTCAGCTTCCGCGGCAGCGCAGTGCTGACGGCGGTGTCGGCGACGCTTCTGATTGTCGCGTATCAGATGATCGGCTGCCTTATGCAGTTGCTAGCGCGCAATATGGCGTTCGGGCTCAGCCTGACCGGGATCATCGTCTCGCCCGCCTTCGGCTATGCCGGCGTCGGCTTTCCGGTGCTCGCGATGCAGTCCTTCCCTCGCGCGTGGGGCGCGATCCTGCCGCTGCGGTGGTATATCCAGATCCTGTTCGACCAGGCCTCGCGCGGTGCTGCGCTGCGCTTCACGGCAGAGCCTTTCGCGGTCCTCAGTGGCCTGACCGTGGTTCTGGCGCTGCTGGTCTGGCTGCGCTTCCGCTCGCTGGCCCGGCGTGGCCTGATTGTTCCCGAGGAAGCCGAGCCGCCGCTTGATGCTGCGGCACCTGGTGCCGCAGGGGCGTTCGCGGCAGAGTGGCGACGGGCGATCTCCGATCGCGGGGTGTTCGGGCTGTTCGTGCTGGCGCCGGTGCTTTATGCCGTCTTCTACCCGCAGCCCTATCTGGGCCAGATCGTGCGCAACATTCCGATTGCGGTGGTGGACCAGGACGGCAGCGAGCTCGGCCGGGCGCTGACTCAGGCATTGCAAGCGCACGGCAACATATCGGTCGCACTGCGCGCGTCGAGCTATAGGGAGGCCGAGGAAGCGATCTTCGCGCGCCGTGCCTTCGCCATAATGGGGATTCCGCCGGATACGGAGAAGAACGTGCTGAAGGGCGTCACGGCACGCCTGCCGATCTACGCCGATTCGACCTATTTCATCCTGTTCAACCGGTCGCTGCAGGGGATGCTCGAAACAGTGCAGGCATACGCGGCGGACGCGCTCGCGCATGGTGCGCGGACCGAGGGGGCCAGTGTACAGGCGGCCACACGATTGAGCCAGCCGGTGGAGCTCATCCAGGTGCCGCTGTTCAATCCAACCGCGTCATATTCGAGCTACGTCGTGCCGGCGGCCTTCGTGTTGATCCTGCATCAGACCTTGCTGATGGGCGCGGCGATGCTGGGCGGGGTCGCCTTCGAGCGGGGTGGCCACGTGGCCCGACGGGCGCGGGCGTCGGCCGCAGCGATCCTCGGGCAAGGGCTGGCGCACTGGACGCTGTACGTGCCGGCGATGCTGCTCTATTTCGTCGTGATGCCGCGGGTCTATGGCTTCTCGACGCTCGGGAGCGTCTGGGCCCTGGCGGCGCTTTCGATTCCCTTCATCCTGGCGACGAGCTTCTTGGGGCAAGCGCTCGGCCTCCTGTTCCGACACCGGGAGACGGCGGTGTTGCTGGTGCTGGCGACGAGCCTGCCGCAGTTCTTCCTCGTTGGTGTCTCCTGGCCCGCCGAGGCGCTGCCAGGATTCCTGCACCGGGCGCGCGAGCTGTTGCCGAGCGTCAACGCGATCAACGGGATGGTTCGCATCAACCAGATGGGCGCGAGCCTTACGGAGGTGCGTCCGGACTGGGTGCGCCTGTGCGCGCTCACCTTGCTCTATTTCGTAATCGCCGCAGCGTTGGCGCATCTTCGCGCGGCCCGAGCGTCGAGCCATGCCCCGGCTGTCTAGGCGCACCCTCCGGCTTGCGGCAGCGCCCGTGCTGGCGGTCGCCATCGTTGCGCTCTGGTACTGGTGGCCGGGGCGCGCGAGCGAGGAGGCGGAGATCGCGGGCATGGTGCGGACGACCGAGATCCGCGTCGCGCCCGAGATCAGCAGCCGGCTGGTTGGTTTCCTGGTCGAACCGGGACAGACCGTGCAGCGCGGGCAGCCGGTGGCGGTGCTGAGCAATCCTGAGCTCTGGGCCGCCGTTGGCGCGGCTCGGGCGCAGGTCGACAAGGTGCGGTCGGATCGTGATCGGGTCTATGCGGGCGTGCGGGAGGAGCAGGTCCAGGGGCTGCAGCGCGAGATCTCGAAGGCGCAGGCCGTGCATGCTCAGGCCGTTCAAGAGCTGGCGAGGAAATCGGCCCTGGCCGCGCGGTCGGATGCTTCGATGCAGGAACTGGATACCGCAAAGGCCGCGGAGGCGCGGGGCCTCGCCGAGATTGCCGTCGCCGAGGCCCGATATGCGGAGGCGCAGCGCGGTCCGACTGCGGAGGAGCGGACGCTGGCGGACGCAACGGTCGCCTTGGCGGAAGCGGCGCGGGATGTCGTCGAGGCGCGGGCAGCGAAGGTGCTGCTGCATGCGCCGTCTTCCGGCGTGATTGCCATCCTGGCCGCCGAGGTTGGCGAGGCGGTCGTGCCGGGCGCACCTGTGCTGACCATGGTGCCGGACAACGGTCTGTGGTTCGGCTTCAACCTGCGCGAGGACACGCTGCGGAGGCTCACGGTCGGGGCTTCCATTACCGTCCGTTCGTCGTCGGCTGAGCCTGTCAGCGCCAAGGTCGCGGAGATGCGGAACTGGGGCGAATTCGCAGCCTGGCGCGCTGCGCGCGCCACGGGGGACCATGATCTCAATACATTCTTCGTTCGTCTTGACCCGGTAGTGCCGGTGCCTAAGTGGGCGCCCGGGCAGACGGTATGGCTGAAGCCGGCGACTATTGAAAATCCTCGCGATCAAGGGACGCTTGGACATCGCGGCTAGCACTGCTTTGGCAGATAACGACGAGATAGGGGCGTGAGCGGCCTGGAGCAATGCGGACATCGCGCCGGCGTGGGGTGGATGAAGTGATCGAGGATCGCCTGCCGCACCGCCGTCAGGCTTGGTTGTGGCGGTGGTCCTATGCCTCTTTTTTCCCCGCCCACCTGTCCGAGGCCGCGGAATTGCAGGAAGGCGTAGGCCATCATCGTCATCAAGGCGTGGCGATGCAGACCCGTCCATGAACGTCCCTCGAAGTGATCAAGGCCGAGTTCTTCTTTCAACTGCTGGTGTGCCTGCTCACAGATCCAACGCGCCGTGATCGTGCCGGCGAGCGTCTTGATCGGCGTGTCAGCGGGCAGGTTCGAGTGGTAGTATTTGTGCTCGCCGCTCGAACGGCGTTCGCCGATCAGCCAAGCCTCTTCGCCAGGCGTGTGCTGGCCACCCATGTCCCGGATGCGCTGCGTCGGCCTGTCGGCGACGCGCACACGCGCAGAGGCGAACCGCGCGGTCAGCCGGCCCTTGGTGCCTCGGCGCCAGCTGACCGACCGCCAGGCCACGTCGGTGAGCATGGCCTCTGCCGCGATCGATTCGGTGTCGGGGATGTGTCGCTGGTTGCGGGGCGACACCGACGGAATGGTTGCCGTTTTTGGGTAGCGCCGTGTCGTCGATCACCAGCACCGCGTCGCGGCCGCCGACGAGCCGATCCGCCTGAATGGGCAGTTCCGCCTCCAGCGGTGCCGCATCCCAGACGCCGGCCGCCACGAAGTAATGCAGCCTGTCGTAATCGCCCGGCGCAAGCCGGGCCGCCATCGGCTGAACGCTTTTGCGATCCCCGGGACCGATCAGCCCCGCAAGATAGAGCCGACACATCCGTCGCCGCGTCTTGTTGCCAAGACCAGCCAGGACCGGCTCCCGCCAGCGCTCAAGCTCCCCCCGCCAATCCAAGTCCGCTCGTCCCATCGTCGGCCTCCAGAATGCCGACCTCTCATGAATCACTCAAACGCCGATTCGGGACTCCCAAACCTAAGGTGCCACCCCACGTTCTGCCAAAGTAGTGCCAGGTCCTGTTGACAAAAGATGGTAGCCAGAGTCTGGCCGCCGCGATGTTGAGGAAGTAGAGGAACGACAGGGCGGTCTTGTCATATCGAGCAGTGATGCGACGGAGCTGTTTGATGCGGTTGAACATGCGTTCGACGCGGTTCCGGTCGTGGTATGCTTGAAAATTGTAGTCTATAGCTTGCTTGCCATTTGCCCTCGGCGGGATCACCGGCAAGATACCCTTCAGCAGTAAGGCGCAGCGAACGTCGTCGCTGTCATAGCCTTTGTCGGCCAGCATCGCCTTGGGCGGAACGACGGGCAGTTCGAGCAAGTCATTGGCGGCTTGGTAGTCCGAGACTTCTCCGCCGGTCAGGATGAGGCCGAGAGGGCGTCCCTGACCGTCTGCACGGGCGTGGATTTTGCTCGTAAAGCGGCCGCTGCTGCGACCAAAGCCCTCCTTATGAGTCCCCCTTTTGCGCCGGCTGCCTCAGAGTGGCCGCGGACGATAGTGCTATCGAGCATGTGTTGCCAGCCGTCGGTCAGGCCAAGGTTGACCAGCGTCTCCAGCAGGGCGCCCCAGACACCCTGCTCGGCCCAGCGTCGGAAGCGGACATAGACTGAGCCCGGATTACGGTCTTGGGCGGAGGTGTAGCATCGGCTGCAATATCGACTTGGTCCCAGTAACCATTCCAGGCCGCGCTTCACCGGATTGAACTTGAGATCACTAGGGGCGCGGCAGCGATCACGCGCTGCCGCGCCCCTCAGCGGGTCCGCTTCCGCCGTCGCTCTAGCGCTACAAGGGGCCGGCAGCAGCTTGGACCACGAACTCGTGACCGCGGCGATATGCCTGCGACTTCCAACGGGTTCCGGGGCACTGTTTGATCGCCGGATGGGGTTAGGGGATGTTCTCCACGATCATCTCCCAGACGTCGTGGCCCTTGCCGTGCAGCATGGCCTTGGCACTGTC
>NZ_JAPDNT010000047.1 GCF_025989185.1 Limobrevibacterium gyesilva | reverse complement strand
GTCCCGACGGTCGCCGACACGCCGCTCTATTTCAGGACCGTGCGTGTCACCCTTCCGCCAGGCGGGCGGAGTGACGTCTCGGCCGCCAATGGCATCATCTACCAGATCTCGGGATCGACCGAGTGGACTTGCTTCGGAAAAGTGGGGGTTCCCTATGAAGCATGCGGACCTCCATGACGCAGCAACGACGGTTTACCAAGCAGTTTGAGGACGAAGCGGTGCCGCTGGCGCTGATGAGCGGGCGGACGCAGCGTGAGATCGCCGGGGATCTTGGGATCGGCCTTTCGACACTGGTCCGATGGATCGGCCGGAGCCGGGAGCGCCAGGCTGATGATCCCGGTGGGTCGGCAGAGACCGATCTGGCGGCCGAGCTGAAACGGCTGCGCCGGGAGAACGAGATCCTCCGGCAGGAGCGAGACATCCTGAAGAAGGCCACCGCTTTTTTCGCCAAGGAGGGAAGTCGATGAGGTTTGCGCTCATCGATGCGGCGAAAACGGCATTCCCCGTTCATCGTCTGTGCCGCGTCCTGGGCGTCAGCCAGAGCGGCTATTTTGCCTGGAAGGGTCGCCTGGCCTGCCGCCGCCAGCACGACGATATGGTGCTGCTGGCACATGTCCGTTCGGCCCTCGCCCTGTCGAACGGCACCTATGGCAGTCCGCGGATGACGCGGGAGTTGCAGGCCAGCGGCCTTGCCGTCGGCCGCCGCCGGACGGCCCGCCTGATGCGAGAGAACGGCCTCAGAGCCCGACAGAAGCAGCGGTTCAAGCGGACCACGGACAGCCATCACGCCTGGCCGATCGCCCCGAATCTGCTCGACCAGGACTTCGCCGCGGCCTGACGAGAAGTGGGGCGCCGACACCTCCTACGTCTCGACCCGCGAAGGCTGGCTGTATCTGGCGGTCGTGATCGACCTGTTCGCACGCCGGGTTGTCGGCTGGGCGACAGGTGACCGGCTACATCGGGATCTGGCTCTTGCTGCCCTGCGTACGGCCCTGTCCATGCGCCGTCCCGGTCCAGGGCTGCTCCATCATTCGGATCGCGGCAGCCAATATTGCTCGATCGACTACTAGGCCGAACTCGGCAAGCACGGCATCCTGATCTCGATGTCCGGCAAGGGAAACTGCTACGACAACAGCATGGTCGAGACGTTCTTCAAGACGCTGAAGTCGGAGCTCGTCTGGCGTACCGTCTTCGAGACCCGTCTGGACGCTGAACAGGCCATCGCCCGCTATATCGACGGGTTCTACAACCCCGTCAGGCGGCATTCCGCGCTCGACTTCACAAGCCCAGCCCAGCTCGAGAAGATGGCAACCAACTGAACCAAGGCCTCTCCACTAAAGCGAAGCATGTCCACACCGAGTGCAGCCGAAACCTCGCTCAGCGCGGGGACGAGGCGTTCCTGCAGCCGGGGCGTCCGCCTCGCTGAGCGTCGGCGCGGATACGCCGCTGCGCACATGCGGCCGTACCCGCGCTGTGTCATCGCCGCGGCCAGTGTCCGGCGCACTCTCCCGCGACGGATATCGGCTTCCACTCATCCTGTCCCTCACTGCCGACCGCTCAGGGCCACGAAGGAACCCGCGCCTTACGGCGCACCCCACCGCTTTGGGACAGGGGCTGTGCCTTCGGCGTGGCTTCCCCAGCTTTCGGCCGCTCAGCGCCCTGCCGAGCCGGGCGATCCCCCTCCGCGCCTCATCCGTCCGCCGGCATGGCCCCGCGCCGTCGACACGCTGCATCGAGGCCCCGTTGTGGCGGCCTCCAGCAGCGAAGGAGAGGATACGATGAGCAAGCCATCCCATATCGCCTACGTCGTCACCAAGCCGAAATAGGGCAGGGAGCGCAAAGCCCTCTGGCACGAAACCGGAGCCGTGTGCCCGCACCGGAACGGCGGCGGGTTCGACCTCGTGATCGACGACCAGATCAGCGTCTCGGGCCGCATTGTCATCACCGGGTGGCGGGAGAAACCGGAAACGTCCGATGTGTGAGCCGGCCAGGGGGCCGCTTCCGGGCGCCCCCACTTGCTCATCGTTGCTATCATCGTCGACCGGGCAAACCCTGCCGCGCCAGGCCGCGGAAGCTGCTGGCCGATGAGTTCCGGCTGTTACTCGATTAGCGTGTCGACGCGATCCTGCGGCACCCACGACCCGAGCACTCGGACGAGTTCGACCGGGCCATCTATAACATCCTCAAGGATTACACAGAACTCGGCCGCCCGCTCAGGACGGGTGGCGGGTCGCGCCGAGTTCCGTAACGCCGGCACATGGCCTTGCATCCGGATAAAGACTGCGAGGTCGTCGGCGTGGTGGGCAGTCCGGGTGTGCTGGAGACGTTCCCGCAGCGGCTAACGGGAGCACGAACAAAGCGCTCCGCCATCGACCTCATGGCCAGCCTGCGCGCCGACAATCAGGGTGGGTGCCGCAACATCCTGTCTCTCGCCGCACAATGTATGCCGCGACGGCGGGGAGAAGAAACCTGTTGCAGGCACCCAAACGGCCACGCGCTCCGTCATCGTGAAAGCCGATGTCCAGTTGCCCGGCCGGTGTTCGTCAACCCCTGGACAGGTTGGGCGCTACTCGCCCCCGAGATGTGCCTCCAGGTTCTCGCGGGCGGTCTCGGCCTCCAGATCCGGCGGCGCGGGTTCCCCGACGGCGACTCCCGGCGGCACCGAGTCCCCCGGGTCAATCTCGCGGCGCCGTGCACCACGGCGACCCTTGGGTGACGACGCTGGGCGACCACCTCCAGAAGCGGTCGCTTGCGCGGCCAGCTGCTTTTCGAGCCGCCCCACCTGCTCTTCAAGTTCTGTGATCCGAGCAGCAGCCGTCTTGCCTGTCCGGCCAGCCTCTCTGTTCTTGGTGCGCAGCGTCGCGTTCGCACTCTCCAGCTTCTCCACGCGCGCGCGCAGCTCGTCCTTGCTGACCTTCGGAGCGGGAGCCGGCGCGACCGACGCTCGCTTCGGAGCGGCGGCGGCTCTGGTGACCTTGGGCGCTCTGGCCTTTGCCCTGGTCTTTGTGGCTGTGGCGACCACGGGACCCGGCATACGCCCCTTGGTGGTCGGCTTCGTGGTCTTCGTTGCTTTGACGCTCCGCGCCATGGTTCTCAGCTCCTCTGCACCAAAGGTATGGAGTGCTCCCTCAAGACCAGCTCCCCAGGTCGATTCCCGTCGGCGAGCGTCACCCGGCGAGCGCGTCCCTCACCTGCTTCGCCGGGGTGAAGCCCAGCTTGCGTGATGCGGCGATCTCGATCGTCTCGCCCGTGGCCGGGTTGCGACCCTGGCGCGCCGGGCTGTCCTTCACCTTGAATTTACCGAAGCCGAGAAGATTGACCTCTTCGCCCTTCTTGGCGGCGTCGACGATGCCGGTGAGCATCGCCTCGACGGCCTTCTTCGCCGCGCTCTTTTCCACGCTGGCCGCGCTCGCCACGTGATCAATCAGTTCCGCTGTTTTCACGCTGGTCTTCCTGTGTTGGGTGGGGCGCCAGAAAGCACGCCTGCGACCAGATGTCACCCACAGGATGGCGGGTCAGTCCAGCACGAGCTCTCCTCGTCGGCCGCCTCCTCGCCGTGTGGGCCGTCCCTACTCCAAGCTATATTCGATGCCGTGAAGGTCCCAGATCGCCCGCATAACAATTCAACAGCACTGACCTCTCCTGCCCCACGACACTGAGCGCGGAACCACGGGCCCAAGGTGGCCATCACCCTCTCTCGCTCATCAACACTCAACGGCCGGTCCGATGGAATGTCGTGCCATTTCGCGCGGCGGCACGTCGCCGTGGCGTGTTGAGCCACGAACACCGGATGGCCGCGGAAGGGCGTCTGCTTGCCGTCGTCGAGCGGCCGTGCAAGGGCCAAATGCTAATCCATGATTTCCCTCGCGTGCTCCAGCACGAGTTCGAGATCCTTATCCGCTAGATAGCGCTGCTCGCCTGCCGCCAGCCTGAAACGCTGACAGAAGGCCAAGGTCGACAATCCGGCGAAACGTCATCGAGTTCCCGCATCTCTGCCCCGCCTACGAGGCGTCGGGAACGGCCCGGTCAAGCACGAACGCCAGCTGTGCCTGGCTCCGTTGCCCCGTGGCCTCCAGATTGGTAATCGTAACCCCGAGAAGCCGCGCGCCACGCGGCGGTGGAGAATGGGGTCGCAGCAGCTGGAGGGCGAGCTGCCGGAGCTCTTTCTGCGAGCCAATCGCCTCGGCGCAAGACCGGCTCCGTGTGGCCTGCTGGAAGTCGGCGTACTTGACCTTCACCGTCACTGTCCGCCCCGCATGGCCGCCCCGCGCGCAGGCCGCTCAGACCTTGGTGACGACCGGCTCCAGGGCCGGCACGACCTCGTCCCAACGCTCGAGATCGCGCTCGAACGTGGTCTCGGCGCCAACGGACTTCCGTACTCGGCCCGCCTTCACCGGGCGGCCGTCCTGGCCGTGAGCTACGCCCGAGGGGGAATCCCGAGCTGGTCCGGGTGCACGACTTCGTCATCCCCGAGCTCGGCAAGGCGGTGCCCTACGGGGTCTACGACATTGTCGCCAATGCCGGACGGGTCAACGTCGGTATCAACCACGACACGGCGACTTTCGCGCTCGAGAGCACCCGGCGTTGGTGGCACGACCTCGGCGCAGCCCGCTATCCCACCGCAACACGGTTGCTGATCACAGGGTTCTGTCAGCTTTCATGCCATAGAGTATCGGATGATGGGCGCTAACGAGCACCGCACCCACCAGGGTCGCTGGTGCTTCGGCAAGACCCCAATCAGACTTTTCTCGACACCGTCCACGTCGCGCGCGAAAAGCAGACCCTGACAAGCGCCGCCTGATGGAAGCAATCTACAGTCTCGATCCGGCGGACACCCACCGCGCCAGATCGAACGACTGTCAGGCGCAGTCACTACTGCCACATTTTACTTGATGCGTGTCCGCCACGACCCGGCTAACCTCCGGCTGGCTTACAGGGAGAACGAACATGAAGACCAGTCCATTCGCGATCCTGAAAGGTACCGCCGCTGCGCTCACGCTGTGGGCGCTGACCGCGACCGCCCCGGCTGCGCGAGCCGAGACGGTGCGTATCACCGCCGCCTACTACAGCGCCGCGACCGGCCCGTATTTCGAGAAGATGGCGTCGGAGTTCCACAAGGCGAACCCGGGCATCGACGTGAAGGTGGAGGTCGTCAACTGGGACAATCTTCTGCAGAAGCTCCAGACGGACATCTCCGGCGGAACCAACGCCGACATCTCGATCATCGGCACGCGCTGGCTGCTGGATTTCGTGAAGGACGGCCAGGCCGAGCCGCTGGACGGCTACATGTCCCCGGCATTCACTGACCGCTTCATCGGCGCCTTCCTCAAGCCGGGCGAGATCGGCGGCAAGACCTACGGCTTGCCCATCGCCGCTTCTGCCCGTGCCATGTACTACAACAAGGACCTGCTGGCGAAGGCGGGTGTCGCCAGCGCGCCTGCGACCTGGGATGAGGTTGTCGCCGATGCGGAGAAGCTGAAGTCCCAGGGCATTGCCGGTTTCGGCATCCAGGGCAAGGAAATCGAGACCGACGTCTATTGGTACTACGCGCTGTGGACGCATGGCGGTGATGTGGTGGGGTCGAATGGCAAGGCCGCCTTTGCCTCCCCCGCCGGCGTGAAGGCGCTCACCCTCTACAGGTCGCTCATCGACAAGGGGCTGACCCAGGACGGCGTGACCAGCTACTCGCGCGAGAACCTGCAGGATCTCTTCAAGCAGGGCCGCGTGGCGATGATGATCACGGCGCCTTTCCTGATCAACCAGATCGCCAAGGAGGCGCCGAATCTGAACTACGGCATCGCGCCGGTACCCAAGGCGACCCAGAACGCCACCTATGCCGTCACCGACTCCGTGGTGCTGTTCAAGAACTCCAAGGTGAAGCAGGCTGCGTGGAAGTTCCTTGACTTCCTCTTTACCAAGGACCCGCGCGTGGAGTTCACGAAGGGCGAGGGCTTCCTGCCGACCACGAAGGCCGAGGCCGCGGACCCGTATTTCACCGGCAACGAGCGCCTCCAGACGTTCGTCAGCCTGCTGCCGAACGCGCACTTCGCCCCGACCGTCACCGGCTGGGAGGATACGGCCAAGGCCGTCTCTGATGCGGTCCAGTCGGTCTATGTCGGCAAGGCACAGCCCGAACCCGCGCTGAAGGCAGCCGCCGACCAGGCCGACCAGGCCCTGGGCAAGTGACGCTGCACGACTATCGGCCCGCCGGGTGCTCCCGGCGGGTTGCTCTGCTTACCATCTTGCCTGGACGGACCCGCTATTGATCGCGCGGCGCTTGTCGCAGCCGGCAATGCCATGGCTGCTGGTGCTTCCAAGCCTCGTGCTCGCCTTCGCGGTGATCGGCTATCCGCTTTACGAGATCATGCGTCTGTCCGTCGCCGATGTTTCGCGCTTCGGACAGGTGCGCGGCTTCGTGGGCTGGGGCAATTTCAGCCGCATGCTTGCCGACCCGGTGTTCGTCGCTGCCCTGGTCCGCACTCTGGAATGGACGGTCGCGGTTGTCGGCGGCACGGTGCTGATCTCGATGCCCGTGGCGCTGGTCCTCCAGCAGGATTTCTGGGGCCGCGGCCTCGCGCGTACCATCGTCATGCTGCCCTGGTCCGTGTCGCTGTCGATGGCCGCGATCGTCTGGCTGTGGTCGTTCGACGGCAACCACGGCATGGTCAACACGACCCTGCAGTCGCTCGGGCTACTCTCCGGCCCCGTGCAATGGATGGCGCTGCCCCAGACCGCCTTTCCGGTGGAAATCGCCGTCGGCATTCTCGTCTCGATCCCCTTCACCGTTACGATTTTCCTCGGCGGCCTGTCGTCCATTCCCGGCGACATCTATGAAGCGGCGGCGATCGACGGCGCAACGCGAACACAATCGTTCCGACTTCTCACGCTGCCCCTGATGCGCGGCTTCCTCAACATCGCAATCGTGCTGAACGTGATCTATGTGTTCAACTCCTTCCCGATCATCTGGGTGATGACACAGGGCGGACCGGACAACTCGACGCACATCCTGGTCACGTATCTGTACGAACTGTCCTTCCGCCTTGGCCGCCCGGGCATGGCAGCGGCGGTGTCGCTCGCCATGCTGGTGATCGTCTTTGCCTTCACCATGGTGTATGTGCGCATGCAGAGCCGGGAGGCGGCATGAGCCGTAAGACTGTCCGCCGGAGCCTCTGGTGCTGGCTTGCGCTGTCGCCGATCGTGGTGCTGGTGCTGTTTCCCTTCGCGGTGATGCTGTCCACCGCGGTCAAGCCAATCGACGAGGTATTGGCCTATCCGCCCCGCTGGCTGCCGACGCGCCTTGCCTGGGAGAATTTTGCGGACATGTGGCAGGCGGCGGATTTCGGCACGGCGCTGCTGAACAGCCTGGTCATCAGCATCCTCGCCACATTCCTGGCCATCGCGGTTGCGCTACCGGCGGCCTACGCCATGTCGCGCCTGCCATTTCGCGGGCGGGGGCTGTATCGCCAGTTCCTGCTGGTGACCCAGATGCTCTCGCCGATCCTGCTCGTGCTGGGCCTATTCCGGATGGCGGCCGCGATCCCGCTCGGCGACGGCACGCTGGTGGATACGCGGCTTGGCGTCATCATCATCTACGGAGCCTTCAACATCGCCTTCGCGGCCTGGATGCTCGCTTCGTATTTCGCGACGATCCCGCGCGACCTGGAGGAAGCTGCCTGGATCGACGGCTGCAACCGGGCCGGCGCGGTACTGCGCATCTTCCTTCCAGTGGCCGCTCCCGCCATCGCGGTGACTGCCATCGTGACATTCGTGGCGAGCTGGAACGAGTTCACGGTGGCACTGACCATGCTGCGCGATCCGTCCAAGCTCACGCTGACGCTGCGGGTGGTGAACCTGGTCGCTGGCCGCTACAGCGTGCAGTGGAACCAGGTCATGGCGGCGACCCTCCTGGCCACCCTCCCGGTCGCGGTGATGTTCGCCGTGCTGCAGCGCTGGTTGGTGCAGGGGCTGACACTGGGCGCGGTGAAGTAGCTAGACCGTGATCGCGCGAGGCGGAGACGTCGGCGCGTGTGAGTCACGGTCTCAAACAGGAGCTAGACCAGATGTTCGCCTGAGATAGGGGCGACCCGTCTCACAGTATGCAGGTTTTCGAGGGTTACGCCGGATGACCGGCGCCGATCCTCATGCATAGGAGACGGGTCATGGAGCAGCCTATCACTTACGTCGGCCTGGATGTGCACAAGGAGACGATTGCAGTTGCGCTTGCTGACGCGGGCAAGCGGAGCGAAGTCCGGGACTACGGCACGATCGCTAACACGCCGACGGCCCTGAAGGCGTTGACGAACAGGCTGGCGAAGCCAGGAGCGGTGCTGCGGTTCTGCTACGAGGCCGGGCCGTGCGGTTATGGCATCCAGCGACAACTGGCCGCGGCAGGTCACGAATGCGTCGTCGTTGCGCCATCTTTGGTTCCGCGCAAGCCGGGTGAGCGGATCAAGACCGACCGACGGGATGCGATCAACCTCGCCAGGCTGCATCGGGCCGGTGAACTGACACCTGTGTGGATCCCGGATCGGGTTCATGAAGCGATCCGTGACCTCGTCCGTGCGCGTCTAGCGGCGGCACGCACGCTGCGTCAGGCCCGGCAGCAGCTATCCGGGTTCCTGCTGCGGCAAGGCCATCATTACAACCGACCGGCCTGGACGTTGATGCACCGGCGCTGGTTGGCCGGATTGAGGTTCGAGCAGGCAGCGCATCACATTGTCCTGGAGGATTGCATCGCGACGGTCGAAGCGGCGATGGCCCGACGCGACCGCCTGCAAGCGCACCTCGAAGCGGTGCTGCCGGACTGGTCTCTCGCGCCGGTGGTGCGGGCGCTGCAAGCTCTGCGCGGCATGGCGCTGGTGGCAGCGGTGACGTTGGTCGCCGAACTCGGCGACATCACCCGCTTTGCCAATCCACGCCAACTCATGGCGTATCTGGGCTTGGTTCCATCAGAGCGCTCCAGCGGCGGCACCCGGCGCCAGGGCGACCTCACCAAAGCCGGGAACGGGGCGGCGCGCAGGGTCCTGATCGAGGCCGCCTGGAGCTATCGGTTCCCCGCCCGGATCAGCCGAGAGCAGTTGCTCCGGCAGGAGGGTCTGGCCAAGCCGATCCGCGACGCCGCATGGAAAGCGCAGGAACGACTGTGTCGGCGATACCGCACCCTTGCCCGCGCGGGCAAACCGCCGACCGTGATCACCGCTGCGATCGCGCGCGAATTGGCGGGCTTCGCATGGGCCATCGCCAAGCAGGCACAACCAAACGGCACGTGACCCGCCGGGACCGACCACAACACCACCGCAAGGAGATCGCCCACCACACATACGCATCCAAAGCTGGGCAAGGCTGCAGGCACGGTCACGGCCAGGAGAACCCTCGTATCCACTACCAGCCGGATGTCATCCGGCGCTGGCCCCTAGACAGAGGACGCTCCGCGACGCATCACCGGTCCGGCGGTAACCAACCCGCGCATCAGAGCATGATCAACCGTCGTCTCATGGTCGTGCCTCCTGCCTTTCCCAGCGGAGGCTGTTCTGACGGGCTCCGCCACAGAGCAACAGATTTCTGCGCCTGCATCTTGAAGTGGCGAACATGAGAGTGGATAGAATCTAACGCTTGGTGCCCTCGTTTGACAGCGGCGATGATCTTATTTGAAACGGCGGTCCAGGTGAACGGCCTGGGCTGCTGGTTGTGCTCGGCAAGGTAGCGGTTGATCGCTGCGTGGAGGTCGACGAGTGAGTGGAAGGTTCCTCGCTCGAGGCGTCGCTTCGATAGCCTGGCGAAGAAACCCTCCACGGCATTGAGCCAGGAGCAGGAGGTAGGCGTGAAGTGGAAAGTGAAGCGTGTATGGCGGTCGAGCCACTCGCGCGGAGAGATGCTCAGCTTTGAATTCCCTCGACGATGAACATGCGGTAGTCGGCGGCAAGAAAGCGATGCCGCACGGCCTCCTGGTAAGCCTCACTGTGGTAGTAAGTTCTCGCGGCCTCCATGGTGGGAAACTCCAGGATGACCGCGCCCTGTATCGCCGGACCTTCGAGCGTTTCGTGGTTTCCGTAGAGCGCCAGCGGCTTCACGGGATGTCCCGCATTCACGGGCCGCGATTTTTCCCGATACCGCTCATATTCGGCGCTATTACGCATCTTTTCGCGGGTGAAGACGACGTAGGCAACCATCGGAGAGCATCCTTTCAGCCTTGGTGAGGTGTGATGATGATGGCCTCTGTCTCTGTCAGTTTCTGTCAGGAGCGACACTACGTTGGGGAGCGCCCAGGTCGCGATGAAAATCGCGCAGAAGGTCGGCTCGACGGGGCCACCGCAGCGAAGCTGAAGACGATGCTTGTGAACGGCGACCCCGGCGCCCGGGCCGACTTCCCAATCTATGTCCGGCGGTTCCGGTCCGCCACGTACCACAAGGCGCTGCCGCAGCTGATCATGGATCCTGTGGTCGCTGACGAGGAGGTCCTCGAGCTCATGATGCTCGGTTGGCAGTTCCTGGTCTGCCAGACGCCGAAGTACGGCGAACTCGTCCTGAAGCCCGGCAAACTGGTGGCCATCGACGTCCTATTGGAGGACTTCCCGGAGGGGGAGGACATCCGTCGCGTGATCGCCGAGGCCGGGTTCAGCCCCGCTCCTGCCATCTAGTGCAGCACGCCCGATGGATGATACCCACCGGCGTGGCCCGAAAAGCCCGGCCGATCGGCCATTCGGAGGGCCTCATCTGTCTGGCATGCACCACTAGCCCGTCCTATTCACAGCGTTGACGTTTTCTTTGCCGTCTGAGCCTGGGACGCAGGTGGACTAGGCGCCTGTTGCATCGCCGTTGTGGTGCTGACGTGATGGGCGTTGGAGTTGCGGGATCGGATGGGTGCGGGAGCGCTACGTCCCGCAGCGTCAGGGTCCGGCGGGGTGGAAGCTGAGCGCGATGCCACGGAACAGGGCTGCTTCGGGGCAGGCCGCGGCAAAGGCAATCCGGACCCGCGTGGCGGTCTCGGTGATGTGCGCGGCGATCTTGAGCAGGCGCATCCGTAGCGTGGTGAACTCGGCGCCGGCCAGCGCGTGCGGTTCGGGGATGGCATCGCGCACCGTCAGCATCAGCCAGTAGGCGGCGGTGTGCAGCAACAAGCGCACCTGATTGGCGAGCGCCGAGCGGCAACTGGTGCGGTCGGAGGCGAGTTGGCTTTTGTGCAGCTTGATCAGATTTTCGGCCTGCCCGCGCGCACAGTAGACCGTGTCGTAGAGCCATTCGGCGTCGCCCTTTGCCAGATTGGTCACCACGAAGCGGATGTCCAACCCCTGCGTGCTGGCCTCGATCCTGGCCGCCACCCGACGCTCGCGGGTCCAGGACCTGGCGCTGTACCGGGTCTCGGCATAGCGGCGAAGCACCGGAATTGCGGCCTCGGCACGGCCGACCCGGACATCGTCTGCGGCCACGGAGACCAGTCGGCTCAGGACGGCATTGCCCGGCAGGCCGAAGATGAAGTCCACGGCATTGGCCTCGCACCACGCTATCACCTCGGGTCGGGCATAATGACCATCGCCGCGAATGGTCAACCGTGTGGTCGGCCAATGGCTGCGCATGCGGCGCAGCAGGCGCCGCAGATGGGCGCGCACTTCGTGACCGGACGGCGTCCTGCCGGGCCGCAGCAGGATCGCCATCGGGCGCGAGGTGGCGGTGTCATAGACATGGATCGGCAGGAAGCAGCGCTCGTCGTAATGGCCGTTAAACAGCGAGAGCTGCTGATGTCCATGCACGACATCGACGGTGTCATCGATGTCCAGCGTGACGGCGGCCGGTGGGCGGTGATAGCTGGCGCAATAGATGTCGACCATGGCGTAGGCCATGCGCACCACCTCGCGCAGGCCGGACGCATTCTCCCAACGTGACACCGTCGGTTGGGCGCACAAATCGCGGGCGCTGTCTGGCAGGCGTCCGCAAGCCAGTTTGAAGCCGGCATCGTCGCGCAGATGATCGAGGTCGTCGGCATCCTCGTAGCCGCAGGCGATCGCGAGCATGCAGGCGCGCAGGATATCGGCGACGCTGTGCCGCACGAACAGCGGGTTGCGCGGGTCGCTGATCAGCCGTGCGAGCCTCTCGGCGATCCCCATGCGGCGTTCCGCGGCGGCCAGCAGCATGACACCACCATCGGAGGTGATGCGTCCGCCGTCGAACGCCGCGGTCAGTTTCTTGCGGCCGATGGCTGGAAAGCCGAACGGCTCGATCGTATCGTCGGGCATGGCGGGTGTGGCTCGGCATGATCGTGTGGACAGGATGGCTTCGATACCCAATCCGTAAACAAGATCAGCAGCTTACGCGACACCCGCCAGTCGAACCCCAGCCATGCCGTGAATAAGACAGGCTAGGGACGGCACCAGCGGCAGCAATCCCGGCTAACTTCGTCAGCGCCTACAATGTCGCCCGCCGACTGAAGACCCTCAAGGGCCTTACCACATAGGAAACCATCTGCAAAATCTGAATAAAAGAGCTCCATATGTGAGGCAAAAACAACGGAGATCAGAGATGGACGAGAAACCTTCTTCGCAGCAGAGCCCGCCGGGTCAGTCACTCCTGGACACAACTCCCTATGGTTCCGGGAAAGACGATTCGGTCAACGATACCACCGAGAATGCCGCTGTCACACAACATACGGCGACAATCAATGGGACGAAGATCGCCTATACTGCGAGGGCCGGTCATCTTGTCACGGTCGATCAATACAGCGCACAGCCGGCCGCGAAGATCTTCTACGTCTCGTTCACCGCTGACGTCGCCGAGCCGTCAAAGCGTCCCGTCACCTTCTTCTACAATGGCGGTCCAGGCTCCTCGTCCGTCTTCCTGTTGCTTGGATCGTTCGGGCCGCGCCGGATCAGAACGAGCATGCCCTATTTTACGCCACCCGCGCCCTATGCGATGGTCGACAATTCAGACAGTCTGCTCGACCAGACCGATCTGGTGTTTATAAACCCGGTCGGTACAGGCTACTCGGCAGCAATCGCACCCGGGAAGAACAAGGATTTCTGGGGAGTGGACGAGGATGCCCGCTCCATAAGGCAGTTCGTGAAGCGGTATTTATCGGTATATAATCGTTGGAACTCGCCGAAGTTCCTATTCGGCGAATCGTACGGAACACCTCGAACTTGCGTTCTGACCTGGTTGCTGCACGAGGATGGGGTCGATCTCAACGGGGTCGTCCTGCAATCTTCGATTCTGGACTATTCGCAGACGAGCAACGCGGTCGGTCTTCTGCCGACACTGGCGGCTGATGCGTGGTTCCATAAGAAGGTGACGGTTTCGCCCGCGCCTTCCGATTTGCCTGCATTCATGAACACTGTCGAGGCATTTTCCCGTGGCCCCTACGCATCTGCGTTGGCGACGTTCCCGAACGTGAACCCCAACGTCCTGCAGACGTTGAGCGAGTTCGTCGGTATACCGCCCATAGTGCTGAAGTATTGGCAACTCGACGTCACGACGGGGAACGGCACCGTGTTCCTCACAAGCCTGCTTCAGGACGCTGGCTTAGCTGTGGGGGCCTATGATGGCCGCGTGACCGCCGAGGACACCGGGATCGCAGGATCGGTCGACCCGGCTTCCGGAGGCAACGACCCGACGATGACAGCGATTGGCGGCGTCTACACCGTTATGTGGAACGTGTATCTCAATGACGAACTCAAGTTCACATCAACGTCGCCATTCATGGATCTCAACGATCAGGCATTCCTTAACTGGAACTTCGGCCATGTCGACCCGACAGGAGCACAGAAGGGCGGCATCGGAAGCCTTTACACCGCGGGAGATCTCGCAGCCGCGATGACGTTGAACCCCTATCTGAAGGTCTTTTCCGCAAACGGATACTACGATGCGGTCACGCCATTTTTCCAGACGATCCTGAACTTTGAAAACATGCCGCTGAAGAGCCCGCACGCCCACGGCAATCTCACGATCCACAACTATCCGTCCGGGCATATGGTCTATCTCGACGACAAGTCACGATCGGGGATGAAATCCGACCTCGCAGAATTTTACGAGGGCGCGACAGCACATTCGTTTGCGGCTGCGGAGCTTCGGGCACCGGAGGCTGACAAGCGGATCAGTGGGACAGAATACCAGCGGCGGTTCAGTCGCGTACCTTATTAACGGAGCGCATGGAGGGTCGCAAGCGGGCCACGGCGCCAGTCGCGGTCCCCGATGGCGGCGATGGTCTGACCACGACCGGCCTTCATTGGGGCCTAATTGTCGCGCTACAGGCATGAGTGTAACCGATGCGAGCCCATCACCTCGCGGCACCATCGGGGATTTCGGCACACTGAGGGCGTTTGAGTGGGCGCGGGGGTGTCGGGATGGAAAGTGCCAGTGATCATGCCATGCATCAGCACAGGCACGAAGGTGACGCATATCACCGGATCGAGGTGATCACCGGGACGGTGCGGCGATGGACGGATGCGGAGAATGTGGCGCTGGTGGCTGAGAGCATGTGGCCCGGCGTCAACGTCTCTAATCTGGCACGGCGCTTCGGTGTCGCGCGCGGCTTGCTGCAGACGTGGCGGCGCCATGCGATCCGGCAAGCAGAGGATGGCGAAGACGGCTTCGTTCCGCTTTGCGTCGAGGATGTGCCGGCGATCGCCGGCGGCAGCGCTTCGTTTGAGGATCGCAAAACGACTGCGACACCGGGTTCGCCGCCGGCATCGGAGACGAGCGCGATGGAGATTGAAAGCGGCGGTCTGAGGATTCGGTTCACGGGTCCGGTCGACGCCGGCACACTGCGCGTGGTGCTCGCGCATGTCAGGTGGCGCGCGTGATCCTGGGTATTTCATCGCGGCCTGGGTTGCGGGTCATGGTGGCGTCCAGGCCGGTGGACTTCCGCAAGGGCATGGACTCGCTGGCGGCACTGGTCATGCAGGCGCTCGCATCTGATCCATTCACCGGAGACGTCTTCATCTTCCGGTCGAAGCGATCGGATCGGTTGAAGCTGCTTGTCTGGGACGGATCCGGTCTGTGCCTCGTCACCAAGCGGTTGGAGACCGGCGCGTTCACCTGGCCACCGGTGCGTGATGGCGCGGTGACGCTGACCGCCGCGCAGTTGCGGCTGCTGTTCACCGGCATGGACTGGACGCAGCTCGGTGCCCGCGCGATCGCGATGCCGCCTGAATAAAGCGCCCGTCCATAGCTGAAACTCTGGCGAAACGCCCATGTGGTTCGGTAGCATCGCCGCATGGCCTCCGACATTGCTCCATTGTCGCGTGAGCCCGACATCCTGATCGAGATGATCGTCGAGCTGCGCGACGAGAACGGCAAGCTGCGGGCGATGCTGGAGACGTTGCGGCGGGCGCTGTACGGAGCGCGCTCGAAAAAATTCGATGCTGCCGCGACGCAGCTGGCGCTTGGGCTCGCGGATCTCTCGACGGCACCGGTCGAGCCCGAGCCGGAGAACACGAAGCCGCAGCCGCGGGATCAGTCGATACGCCCGAAGCCGGTGCGCAACATCGGCGGCCTGCCCCAACATCTGCCGCGCGAGGATGTCGTCATCGAGCCTGCGGTCGACGCCTGCCCGTGTTGCCACGGCACGCTGCATCGGATCGGCGAAGACGTCCGCGAGATGCTCGACATCGTCCCGGCGATCATCCGGGTCAGGCGCATCCATCGCCCGCGCTATGGCTGTCAGGACCCATCTCGACGGGTTCCGCGGCGTGCTGCAGGTGGACGGCTACAGCGGATATGACGAGCTGGCCCGGCCGAACCGCCCGGGTGGCGCGATCACGCTCGCCTACTGCCTGGCGCATACACGGCGGGAATTCTTCAACGTGCAAACGCGGGCCAAGGATGTCGTGGCAGCGGAAGCGCTGCGCCGGATCGGCGAGATCTATGCCATCGAGGCGCGTATTCGCGGCAGCACGGCACAGGAGCGCGTCGCGGTGCATCAGGCCGAGACGAAGCCGCTGATGGCGGCATTCTGGTCGTGGTTGATGGCGCGCCTCGAGGAGATCTCGGCGAAGTCGTCGTTGGCCAAGGCAATCCGCTACAC
>NZ_JAPDNT010000046.1 GCF_025989185.1 Limobrevibacterium gyesilva | reverse complement strand
CGCTGGTGGCGCGGCTGAACGGGGCGCTTGCGGCGGGTGTCGCGGGCGCATTCCCGGCGGCAACGCTGTCGCTGCTCTGCCCGATCGCCGAACGCCTCGCGGCCGGCCCGGCCTTGGCCGTGGAGGACTGGCTGCGCGACACCCTGGCCGCCAACCGGGCCCGCGACGCCGCCGCGGGCACTGGTGGCGTAGGCGCGCACCGGGCGGACATGGCGCTGGCCGACGCCGCCACCGGACTGGGGGCGGCGCAGGCCAGCACCGGGCAGCAGAAGGCGCTGCTGATCGGCGTGATCCTCGGCCATGCCGCCCTGCTGGCCGAGGCGCGCGGCTTCGCCCCGCTGCTGCTGCTGGACGAGCCTGCCGTGCATCTGGACCCCGGCCGCCGCGCGGCGCTGTTCGCGGCACTGGCACGCCTGCCCGCGCAGGTGTTCCTGACGGGAACGGACAGCGACACCTTCCTGCCCTTGCGCGGCGTCGCGGAAGGGTTGCGCACCGGGCATGGCACGCTGCTGCCCGACCCCGATTTTCCCCAGCCGCAGGATCACCAGATGTAGCGATGGGAGCCGCTGCCCGAACACCGCATGGCGCGGCGCGCACGCCTCTCCGGCATGATGGCCTGTGGCCAAACCGGCCGTAAGGCTTTATGATTTTGCATATTCCGCACCGACCCTGGAGCACCAAGCCGGCATGAGTGACAACGCCGCGCCGACCCCCGATTCGCCTGTCGCCGAAACCGATGCGTACGACGCTTCCTCGATCTCCGTGTTGCGGGGACTGGACGCCGTGCGCAAGCGGCCGGGCATGTATATCGGCGACACCGATGACGGCTCCGGTCTGCACCACATGGTGTTCGAGATCATCGACAATGCGGTGGACGAGGCCCAGGCAGGTTTCGCCACCAAGGTTGAGGTGACGCTGAACGGCGACGGCAGCGTGACCGTGCGCGACGACGGCCGCGGCATCCCCACGGACATCCATGCCGAGGAAGGCGTCTCCGCCGCCGAGGTGGTGCTGACCCGGCTGCATGCCGGCGGCAAGTTCAACCAGAACTCCTACAAGGTTTCCGGCGGCCTGCATGGCGTGGGCGCCGCCGTCGTGAACGCCCTGTCCGAATGGATGGACGTGCGCATCTGGCGCAACGGCCACGAGCATTTCATCCGCTTCTGCCATGGCGACGCCGTGGCGCCGCTGCGCGAGGTGGGCCCCAGCGACAGCCCCTGTGGCACCGAGGTCACGTTCAAGCCAAGCACCGGCACCTTCACGAAAGTGGAGTTCGACTACGCATTGCTGGAGCGGCGGCTGCGGGAGCTGGCGTTCCTGAACTCCGGCGTGAGCATCACGCTGCGCGACGAGCGCCACACCGAGCCCGCCGAGAGCGTGTTTCGCTACGAGGGCGGCCTGGTCGCCTTCGTGGAGTGGCTGGACCGCGCCAAGACCCAGGTGTTCACGCCGCCCATCAGCGTGACCGCGAAGGAAGGCGCGCCGGGCGTGAACATGGCCGACATCCGCGTGGAGTTCGCGCTGTCGTGGAACGACAGCTTCCATGAGACCATGCTGTGCTTCACCAACAACATCCCGCAGCGCGACGGCGGCACGCATCTGGCCGGCTTCCGCCAGGCACTGACGCGCGTGGTGACCAAATACGCCGAAGGGATGGGCAAGAAAGACTCCCTGTCCCTGGCCGGCGACGACATGCGCGAGGGCATGACCGCCGTTCTCTCGGTCAAGGTGCCGGACCCGAAATTCTCGTCGCAGACCAAGGACAAGCTGGTCAGCTCCGAGGTGCAGCCGGTGGTGCACGCAGCGGCGGCCGACGCGATCTCGCACTGGTTCGAGACGCATCCGAAAGAGGCCAAGGGCATCATCCAGAAGGTGATGGATGCCGCGGCCGCGCGCGAGGCGGCGCGCAAGGCGCGCGAGCTGACGCGGCGCAAGGGCGTGCTGGACGTGTCCACCCTGCCCGGCAAGCTCGCGGACTGCCAGGAGCGCGACCCCGCGAAATGCGAGCTGTTCATCGTCGAGGGCGACAGCGCCGGCGGCTCGGCCAAGCAGGGACGCGACCGCAAGTTCCAGGCCATCCTGCCGCTGAAGGGCAAGATCCTGAACGTGGAGCGGGCGCGCTTCGACCGCATGCTCGGCAGTGCGGAGATCGGCACGCTGATCACCGCCATGGGCACCGGCATCGGCCACGGCGAGCCCGAGCAGGGCGGCTTCGACATCGGCAAGCTGCGCTACCACCGCATCGTCATCATGACGGACGCGGACGTGGACGGCTCGCATATCCGCACGCTGCTGCTGACGTTCTTCTTCCGGCAGATGCCCGAATTGATCGAGCGCGGACATCTCTACATCGCGCAGCCGCCGCTGTATCGCGCCAAGCGCGGCAACGACGAGCGCTATCTGAAGGACGACGCGGCGCTGGAGCGGTTCCTGCTCGACAAGGTGCTGGCCGAGGCGCGGCTGACCTATGCCGACGGGCGCGTGCTGGAGGGCCCGGAACTGGAAGCCGAAGCAGCGTGGCTGCGCGAGGCGAGCACCCGGCTGCGGCGGCTGTCGGCGACGGTGCCGCTGCCGCTGCTGGAGCAGGCGGCGATCGCCGGCGCGCTGACCCCCGATCCGGTGCGCGCCACCGCCGCGGCGCAACCGCTGGCGCAGCGGCTGGATGGCGTGTCGCTGCCGGCCGAACGCGGCTGGGTGGTGCTGGCCGATGCAAGCGGGCTGACGCTGGCGCGCACCGTGCGCGGCGTGGCCGAGCGCCACGCGCTGGATGTCGCCGCCCTGCGCAGCGCCGAGGCACGCTGGCTGGCGGAACGCGCCGACGCCCTGGCGCAGCGGTTCAAGGCGCCGGCGACACTGAAGCTCGACGCGCAGGAAGTCACCGTCGCCGGCCCCGCCAGCGCGTTCGACCGCATCCTCGCCCATGGCCGCCGGGGCCTCACGATCCAGCGCTTCAAGGGGCTGGGCGAGATGAATCCGGACCAGTTGTGGAAGACCACACTGGACCCCGCCGTCCGCACGCTGTTGCAGGTGCGCGTGGGCGACCTCGAGGATGCGGGCCAGGTGTTCTCCACCCTGATGGGCGATGTGGTGGAGCCGCGGCGGGAGTTCATCGTGGGCAACGCCTTGAAGGTGGCGAATCTCGACGTGTGAGTGCTGCGTGTGGGGTTCGGCAGTCATGCTCGGCACGTGCTTCCTGCTAACATGGCTCCTGCCGGCCGGTCCCGAGGCACGCCGGGTGCCGGTCTGAGACATCGAACGAGTGGAAGGCGGTGGTCGGCCTGCTGCTCGGATTGTCAGCCATCACCGTTCCCTGGGACACGCTGCTGCTGTCCGTCGGCCTCTACATCGTGGTGCCGGTCGTCGCGTCGCAGATCTGGCGTCGATCGATCCTCGCACGTGGCGGGGAAGGAGCCCTGACGCACACGCTGAAGATGCTGCAACCCGCATCCCTCGCCGCACTGCTGGTCACGCTGGTTTTGCTGTTCGGCTTGCAGGGGCGTCAGATCCTTGCGCAGCCGTTGATCATCCTGTTACTGGCGGTGGCCGCTGCGATCAGCTTGTTCGGCTTCGAGAGCGGAGCGGCTCTGGCCACGGTCGTCGGCGTCTTGGTGGAAGTGCAGGTGATGCTCTCGGTCGTCGCCGCGGTGATGCGCAGCCGCTGGTGGTACGAACGTGGCCGCCCGATGGTCGCAAGGGTGGGGGAAAGCGGCGGCAGGGCGGCGACCCATCCACGGTGAGGGAGGTGCCGCTATGGATCAAACTCATGCCGGCCGAGCGCGCGATGATCTCCCACTAGGTCGATGAATGTGGAATTTCCGGTGTCGAACGGATCGTGCGTGCACTCAGGCGTTGCGATGCGGATAACGAGGGGCAGTAGCCAATTGCGGGCTGCTCAGTTGGGCACGGTCCCGATGGAAAACTGGAAGCCATCCCAATCTTCATAATACGCCTGGTAGCCCTTGCTTTGCATGCACACGAGCAGTTTCCGCATCAAGCCATTCGAGATATCCCTGCACGCTTGCATGTCGGCTGCCATTGTCTGGCTCGGAGAGAATCGGAACCTCCCCTGATCGGGAGGCTTGGCACACGAACAGAGGGAAATCGCAATCAGACCAAGGATGAGCTTGCACATTCTTTCCTCGTCCTATTCGGTTCAGTGAATTTTCAGCACTTGAGCCGGGTCGACGATGGTCCGCTTCGATACTGTCTCTGGCCCCGTTCAAAAGTCCATCGTTTTAAGGGCGCGTCTCAGCTGCTTGATCGACCACCGCAGAAGCTGGCCTTCACGCATGTGGAAGATCTCGTCCGCGCGGTGATGGATGTGGCACGGCGGGCTGTAGCCGGGGCGGTGGATCACAAGCGCTGACTGATCGGGGCTGGTCCTGCAAGTCGGAGACGCTGGCGAAGACTGTTTCGAACCCGCCGGGCACGACGGCCATCGGGATGCCCACAGCAACGCCAGCAGCGGAAGGAAGCCGTTCAAGCCGCGATTCAGGATTGACCGCGCGGCTCGGCCGTTGCCAGAAAATCCACGGCCGGACCGCCCCGCCCCCTGGACGAGATCAAATCGGAAAGATGGGCGGGATCATTGGAATCCGCACTATTTCCGCCTCGCGAGCATAGGTGTTCGGACGCCCCAGAAGCGGAGCCGAGAACCACCACCGAACCGGGGAGAGCCCCATGAATACCAGCAAGGCCACCGAAGCAATCGACCAGGATCGCCGCCGGCTTCTGGGCGCGGCCACGATGGGCATCGCTGCCGCCGGTGCCGTGAGCCTGTTCCCGTCACGACTCGTTACTGCGCCCGCAGGCGATGCCATTCGTCCCTTCCGCGTCGACGTAGCGGACGACCAACTCGTCGATCTCCGCCGCCGCATCGCCGCCACGCGATGGCCCGACCGAGAGACGGTCGATGATCGCTCGCAGGGCGTACAGCTCGCAAAACTCCAGGAGCTGGTGCGTTATTGGGGAACGGGCTACGACTGGCGCAAGGCCGAGGCCAAGCTGAACGCCTTGCCTCAATTCATAACAACGATCGATGGCGTGGACATTCACTTCATCCGCGCCCGCTCGCGTCATCCGAACGCCATGCCGCTCATCATGACCCATGGCTGGCCCGGCTCCGTTTTTGAGCTTCTGAAGACCATTGGTCCGCTTACAGATCCTCCGGCTTATGGCGGGCGCGCAGAGGATGCCTTCGACCTCGTTCTGCCCTCGATGCCGGGTTACGGCTTCTCCGGCAAGCCAACGGGCACCGGTTGGGACCTTGACCACATTGCGCGAGCCTGGGCGGAGCTGATGAAGCGCCTCGGGTACGCAAGCTACGTCGCCCAGGGCCGCGACTGGGGCGCCCCCGTCTCCAGCGCGATGGCGCGCCAGGCGCCGGCGGGATTGCTCGGCATCCACATCAACTTGCCCGCGACGGCACCGCCCGAGGTGGCCGCGGTACTCAGCGCCGGCGGGCCCGCGCCCGCGGGACTCTCCGAGAAGGAACGCGCGGCGTTCGAATCGCTCGACACGTTCTACAAGAAGTACAGAGCCTACTCCGTGATGATGGCCACGCGGCCGCAGACGATAGGCTACGCCTTGACGGATTCTCCAGCGGGGCTCGCGGCCTGGGTGTATGACTACAACAACGGCGAGCCCGAGCGCTCGCTCACCAGAGACGAGATGCTGGACGACATCACGCTGTACTGGCTGACGGACAGCGCGACCTCGTCGGCGCGGCTGTACTGGGAGAACGGTGCACGAGGCATAACAATTGCGGCCGCGCAGAAGACCGCCGAGATCTCCCTCCCGGTGGCCATCACGGTATTTCCGGGGGAGATCTATCGAGCCCCGGAGACATGGGCGCGGCGCGCCTATCGCAACCTGATCTACTTCCACGAGGTCGACAAGGGCGGACACTTCGCGGCCTGGGAGGAACCCGAACTCTTCAGCGCCGAACTGCGAGCCGCGTTCAGGTCGCTCCGCTAATCCCGGCCGGCAGCCCGAATTCGCGATTGCTTGTGATGTCGCCTGTTCTGAACCCTGATCCGTGACTGCCGGATTACTTATGGGTTCAACTGCGCACAGTTGAAGGAGGCACAGTATGATACCAACGGCCCTTGACGATGACCCTTCCATCGTCAAGGGCCGTTGGTATCGCGCGCCGATCCGCTTGCGGCACGCAAGCGCGTGCCTGTCGCGGGCTTGGTGGGCGTCGGCGCGCAAAATAACGACTCATACCAACGGTCATTCTTCATGGCCGCTGGTATGAGACGGATTGCTTTCGTGCTGGTTGCAGTTATGGCGCTGGCTGGCGTGGTCGCCTACATGGCCCCCGCATCTGGACAGGCCGACGGAGAGGCCACCCCGATCTTCGGAATCAAAATCCCCCCGGGATACCGTGACTGGAAGCTGATCTCCGTGGCCCACGAAGAAGGCAACCTCAACGATTTGCGCGCCATTCTGGGCAACGACGCAGCGATCACCGCCTCCCGGGAAGGGACGCTTCCGTTCCCGGATGGTACAATCATTGCGCGGCTCGCCTGGAGTTACGCCCCCTTGGAGGAAAGCAGCAAAGCCTTTGGCCGTCTCCAATCTTTCGTGGCCGGGCCACCCAGGAACGGGGTTCAGTTCATGGTCAAGGACTCAAGAAAATACGCTTCGACCGGCGGCTGGGGGTTCGCTCAATTCGACGACGGCAAACCCGCCGACGAGGCGGTGCACAACACCTGCTTTCCCTGCCACTCGGCCGCCAAAGCTCGCGACTTCGTCTTCAACCGTTACGCGCCTTGAGACGGAGAGCCGCAAAAGATTCAACAACGGATGCGATTAAAGCGTCAGAAGAAATCAACCATGATCGCCGCCGGCTTTCGGGCACGGCCACTCTCATGTTCACCACTTCAAGCTGCAGGCACGGAAATTCCTTGCTCGTTCGTCAAGCTGTTCAGCATGGCGTCGCTGGGCAGGGCAGAAGACACGATCGTGAAACGACGGTCGATCATGCCCTGATGCGCGGATTGGCTACCGCCGGACCGGTGATGCGTCGCGGAGCGTTCCCTGTCCAGGGCCATGCCCGCGCACTTCTCCCCGCCTGCCCGCCTCGGCAACAGCGAAGCCCTGCCCCGGACCCGTGCGCAGGGAATCAGCGGGCGGCGGAACGCCTGAGCGCGATGGGCACCAGCGCCAGCACCAGCACGATGTTCAGGACAGCGGCTCCGCACAGGGTGGCCAACGTCGCTGTCGGCCCGAACGCATCCATCAGCCAGGCACCGAGAGAGGAGGACGCCGCCTGCGCGATCAGCGTCGGCATTGCGATGCGCCCCATCAGGATGGCGTAACCTTCGCGGCCGAACAGCGCCAACGGGACAGTGCCGCGGGCGATGGAGCGGATGCCGCTGCCCGAGCCGTAAATGACGATGCCTGCCGCGGCGACGGAGACGTCTCCAACGAGCATGCCAAGGCCGATGGCGACCAGCACCGCCGAGGCGACAAGGCTCCAGATCGGGTGCGCCCTCCGGCCGAAAGCCATCTCCAACACCCGCGCGCCAACCTGGCTGGGCCCGATGAGTGCACCCAAGCCAACGGCTGCCGCCTACGCGACTCCACGCGATTGCAACAGCGTCCGCAAGTGCACGGCGATCACTGTCATGATGACGGCGGCCAGCGTGAAACCTGCCGCCAGGAGGATGAAGGCGACCCGCTGCTCCTGCTGTATCTGTCAGGGCGCCGTCGCAATGGAACTCCCTGGGGGCTGCGGGCATTCTCGCCAAACAACCGCCCCAACGTCGAGAAGGCCGGATCGTAGAGACCCGCCCCCATCCCGAGGCCGATGATGACCCAGGCGGCCACGAAGGTGAGCAGCGTCGGCGCGAGGCCGACCGCCAGCAGGCCAAGTGCCAGCAGGACGGCGCTCGCCGGCAGAATCTTGTTTCCGCTCAAGGGCGAAATCAGCCTCAAGGCTCCCTGCGGACGACCGGCCGCGCTTGATGATCGCTCTGCCGTCACCACGGGCCGGACGACCGGGCGACACCGCTCGATGGCCCAGGTGAACGGGGGGGCCTCGCGCCGGGCAGGCCGGCCGAGTAGGCTCGCCGCATGTCGGATCGCAGCCTGATCAACTTGAACTGGCTGAACCTGTTCGTCGCACAGACGCAGACGGGGTTTGGGGCGTTCCTCTCGGTCTATCTGACCACGCATATGTGGACGACCACCGATATCGGCTTCGCGCTGAGCGTGGGCACGGTCGCCGTCATGGTCGCCCAGGTGCCGGCCGGCGCACTGGTCGATGCGGTGCCGAGCAAGCGTCACGCGGCCGCGGCCGCCATCGTGGTCATCGTCGCGGCGGCCATGATCATCGCCTTCTGGCCGCTGACCGGCCCGGTGCTGCTGGCCCAGGTGCTGCAGGGTGCCGCAAGCTGCGTGCTGACGCCGGCCATCGCCGCCATCACGCTCGCCCTCGCCCGCGAGGACGCCCTCGGCGAGCGGCTGGGCGGCAACGTGCGCTTCGCCGCCGTCGGCAGCGGGCTGGCGGCCCTGTTCATGGGCGCGCTGGGCACATGGTTCTCGCACCGCGCCATCCTCTATCTGGCCGCCGCCTGCGGGCTGGCCGCGCTCGGCGCGTTGCAGGGCATCCGCGCGGCGGACCTGGAGGCCGCCGCCACCCGCACCGGCCACCTGGCCGCCCTCCCGAAGCGGGCGCGCAAGCACCGCGAGACTCCCAAGGCGGATGTCGTCTGCGATCGCTGCCTGCTGACCTTCGCGGCCTGCATGGCCCTGTTCCACCTGGGCAACGCCGCGGTGCTGCCGATCGCGGCGAGCGCCATCACCCGGACCGGCGGGCACGGCTCGGACCTGGTCGTGGCCGCCACCATCATCGTGCCACAGGCCCTGGCCGCCCTGCTGTCGCCCCGCATGGGCCGGGCCGCCCAGGCCTGGGGCCGGCGCCCGGTGCTGTTGCTGGGCTTCGTCGCCCTGCCGTTGCGGGCGCTCCTGTTCGCCACCGATGGCGACCCCTATCTGATGGTCGCCTATCAGGCGCTGGACGGCATCAGCGCCGCGGTGCTGGGCGTCATGGTGCCGCTGGTCGTCGCCGACATCACCCGGCAGGGTGGACGGTTCAACCTGGCAATGGGAATTGTCGGCCTGGCGGTGGGCATCGGCGCCACCCTGAGCACCCTGCTCGCCGGCGCCATCGCCGACCGGGCCGGCGATGGGGTGGCGTTCGTCGTTCTCGGCGCCGCGGGGGCGGCGGCCTGCCTGCTGGCATGGCTGGCACTGCCGGAGACCACCCCGCGGCTGGCGCGAACGGCGCCACGCCCGGCCTGACCCGCGACCGCAGAACAAGGAGCCCCTGATGCCACTCGAGATCACAGTCGGCCCACCGCAGCTGGTCGTGCATTACGGGCAGCTGGTCTGGTCGGCCGAACCCGACGGACAGGTGCTGGGGGACAGCAAGAAGGGGCTGATCTTCCGCGACACCAGGTTGATCAGCTACTGGCGCCTGTATGCCAACGGCGAATCCTGGGAATTGCTGAACGGCGGCGCGGTCACGCATTTTGCCGCCAGGGTGTTCCTGACCAACCGCGCGATCCCGACCCAGGAAGGTCAGATTCCGCCCAGGACGCTGAGCCTGGTGCTTGGGCGCTGGGCCAGCGGCGGCGTGCACGAGGACCTGGACCTGACCAATCACGGCATGCAGCCGGTGCGGTTCAACCTCGAGCTCTCCATCCGCTCGGACTTCGCCGACCTGTTCGAGGTGAAGACCGGCCGCATCGTCCGCCGCGGGCGCATCACCACCGAATGGTCGGACATGGCCCAGTCCCTGGAGACCTGCTACACCAACGCCGATTTCCGGCGCGGCATCATCGTCAGCGCACGCTCCGAAGGCCCGGCCGTCTACGCCAATGGCCGCATCAGCTTCGACATCACCCTGAATCCCGGCGCGTCGTGGCACGCCTGCCTGCTGTATGAAATCATCGATGACGGCCAGGGCTGTGCCGCGCCCGGCGGCTGCATCGCCGAGGCGACGACCTCGCCGGCGGCGGCGAGCCTTGCCGCCTGGCGGGACGGGGCGACCAGGATCACCACCGGCAACGACGAGCTCGACCGCCAGTTCGCCCAGGCGGTGGATGACATCGCCGCCCTGCGCATGCCCATCGACGGCATGACGGTTCCGGCCGCGGGCCTGCCCTGGTTCCTCGCCCCGTTTGGCCGCGACAGCCTGATCGTCTCCATGCAGACGCTGCCGGTGACGCCGGAACTGGCCCGCGGCGCGCTCGCCGTGCTGGGTGCGCGCCAGTCGCGCGAGCTGGACGACGCGCGCGACGCCGAGCCAGGCAAGATCCTGCACGAGCAGCGCCTGGGCGAGCTGGCGCATTTCAAGCTCATTCCGCACACGCCGTATTTCGGCTCGGCGGACGCCACGCCGCTGTATCTGATGCTGCTGCACGCGGCGTGGCGCTGGATCGGCGATTCCATGCTGAGCGAGGCGCATCTGGAGGTGGCCGAGCGCTGCCTGTCCTGGATCGACGACTACGGCGACCGCGACGGCGACGGTTTCCAGGAGTACCAGACGCGCTCGCCGCTGGGCTACGAGAACATGGGCTGGAAGGACGCGCTCGACGCCGTGCTGTATCCGGACGGCACCATGGTCAAGGGGCCGAAGGCGCTGTGCGAGCTGCAGGGCTATGTCTACGCCGCCTGGACCGGCATGGCGGAAATCCACGCCGCCCTGGGCAACCCGGCCCGCGCCGCCGAGCTGCGCGGCAAGGCCACTGCGCTGTACAATCGCTTCAACGATGCCTTCTGGGACGAAGAATGGGGCTTCTATGCGTTTGCGCTGGATGGCGAAAAACGCAAGGTGCTCACCGCCGCCTCCAATGTCGGGCACTGCCTGTGGACCGGCATCGTCCGGCCGGACCGGGCGCGGCGGGTGATGGAGCGGCTGATGGCGCCGGACATGTTCAGCGGCTGGGGAATCCGCACCTTGTCGTCCAGGCATCCGGCGTTCAACCCGTATTCCTATCACAACGGCTCGGTCTGGCCGCACGACAACGGGCTGATCGCCGAAGGGTTCAAGCGCTACGGCTTCATCGAGGCGGCGGCCCGCGTGGCCCACGCGATCAGCGATTCCGCCGCCTATTTCGCCATGCACCAGGTGCCCGAGCTGTATGCGGGTGTCGCGCGGAACGGCTCGGATTTCCCGGTGCAGTGCCTCGGCGCCAACGTGCCGCAGGCCTGGGCCGCCGGCTCGGCCTTCTCGTTCCTGCAGGCGGCCCTGGGGCTGGCGCCGGACGCGCCGAACAACCGGCTCTATGTGGACCCGGTGCTGCCGGACTGGCTGTCGGAGATCACGGTCGCGGGGCTGGATGTGGGCCAGCAGAGCTTCGACATCCACTTCCATCGCGAGGGGGCGGCCACGCGGTTCACCGTGCTGCGCGGCGATCCCGCTGCAGTCGTGTGGCGCGCGTTCACATAGCCCGACGCCGGGTCAAGCCCGGCTTTCGCGCCAGCGGCGCCAGCCGGCGGCGCGCAGCTCGCAGGCCGGGCAGGCGCCGCAGCCGTAGCCCCAGTCATGCAACCGGCTGCGGTCGCCGAGATAGCAGCTGTGGGTGCGCTCCACGATCACCTGGACCAGTTCATGGCCGCCGAGTTCCTCGGCCAGTTCCCAGGTCGCGGCCTTGTCGATCCACATCAACGGCGTCTCCAGCACGAAGCGGCGGTTCATGCCCAGGTTCAACGCCAGCTGCATCGCCTTGATGGTGTCGTCGCGGCAGTCGGGATAGCCGGAGTAGTCGGTCTCGCACATGCCGCCGACGATCCGGCGCAGGCCACGGCGGAAGGCAATCGCCGCGGCATAGGTCAGGAACAGCAGGTTGCGCCCGGGCACGAAGGTGTTGGGCAGGCCCTCGTCGGTCATGCGGATCTCGGCCTCGCCGGTCAGCGCCGTGGCACCGATCGCAGCGAGGCCCGTGCCCATGTCGACCACGTGGTCGGGGCCGAGCCGATCGCCCCAGCCCGCCAGTGCCGCGATGCCCTGGCGCACCGGCTCGCGGCACTCCATCTCCACGGCGTGGCGCTGGCCGTAGGTGAAGCCCACGGTTTCCACGTGCGGATAGCGGTCCAGCGCCCAGGCCAGGCAGGTCGTGGAATCCTGACCGCCGGAGAACAGCACCAGGGCGGAATCGGTCATGTGCATAAGGGCCTCCTGATCGTGCGCCAGAGCAATATCGGCACTGATGCAAGCGCGTAGCGATTCCATGCCGATGAAATTTCTCGTCAAATATGAGCTGGAGCCTGTTCGTCTGAGACGAACAGGCTCCAGTGTTCCACGGATGGCCCCTCTTCGTCGCCGGGCGGCGCCACCATATGATGTGCCCATGAACCTCGATTTCAGCGAATCCGAGATCCGCCGCTACTCCCGCCACATCCTGCTCGACGAGGTCGGCGGCACCGGCCAGGCCAGGCTGCGGGACGCGCGCGTGCTGGTGGTGGGCGCCGGCGGGCTGGGCAGCCCGGTGCTGCTGTATCTGGCGGCCGCGGGCGTGGGCAGGATCGGCCTGATCGACGACGACGTGGTGGAAATCTCCAACCTGCAACGCCAGATCGCTCACACCACCGCCGGGATCGGCGCGCCGAAGGTGGAGTGTGCGGCCGCTGCGGCGCGGGCGATCAATCCGGAAGTGGCGATCGACGTCCACCGCATCCGCCTGACCCCCGACAACGCGCTGGCGCTGATCGCCGGCTACGACATCGTCTGCGACGGCACCGATAATTTCCCCACCCGCTTCCTGGTCGCCGATGCCTGCGTCCTCGCCCGACGCACCCTGGTCTCCGCCGCGGTGCTGCGCTTCGAGGGCCAGCTCTCGGTGTTCAAGCCGCACGCGCACGGCCCGGACGGCGCCCGCTTCCCCTGCTACCGCTGCCTGTACCCCGAGCCGCCGCCGGACGGGCTGGTGCCCACCTGCAGCGAGGCCGGCGTGCTGGGCGCGGTGACCGGCGTGATGGGCACGCTGCAGGCAACCGAGGTGCTGAAGGAGATCCTGGGCGTCGGCGACACGCTGGCCGGCCGGCTGCTGATCTGGGACGCGCTGGCCACGCGCTTCCGCACAGTGCGGCTGAAGCGCGATCCGCATTGTCCGGCCTGCGGCGACCACGCCACCCTGCGCGACCTGTCCGCCCATCTTCCTGCCGCGGCGCCCGCCTGTGCCGTCTGAGCCGCTCGGGATATTGCTGATCTCCGGCACCCACGAACGGGCGCACTACGCCTTCGTGCTGGCCGCCGGCGCTGCTGCGGTCGGGCGCGGCGTGGTGCTGTTCGCCACCAACGACGGCTGCCGCGCGCTGCTGGCCGACTGGTCGGCGCTGGCCGATCCCGGCCGCGACGCCGCCGTGCGCGCCCACGGGGTGGCCGGACTGGGCGAGTTGCGCGACGCCGCCGCCGAGCTGGGCGTGCGCCTGATCGCCTGCGAGGCCGGGCTGCGCATGGCCGGGCTGGACGGCACGACACTCGCACCGGGGGTGGAGATCGCGGGAATCACGACCTTCCTGGAGGCGGCGAAGGGCGGACAGATCGTGTCGCTGTGATACGGCTCTTGACCCGATGCGGCGCGACTTGGCACGCATGCACCATGATCATGCGCCGGCTCATCGTATTGTGCCTGGCGGTGGCGGCGCTGCCGGCCCTGCCCCGGATGGCCCTGGCCCAGATGCAGCCGCAGTCGCCGTCCGGCGTGCTGCAACTGCCGCCCAAGGGACAGAAAGCCCCCGCGTCGGCGACGCCGGCCACCAGCCCGCCGCAGCCAGCGCCGCGCGCCGCCGTGCAGCAGGTCGCCCCGTTCGCGTCGCCGCCGGTGCGCACGACCTCCCAACTCGGCCATTCCGCGCCGAGCAAGCCGACCCCGGTGGTGCAGCCGCCGGCCAACGCCCACGCCCAGAAGCCGCCGGCGGTGAAGGCAGGGGCGAAGGCGGGGGCTGCCGCCGCAGGCGTGGCGGCCGGCACCGCCGCGGCCCATGCAGCGAAGCCAGCCCCCGCCGCGCCCGCTGCCCCGGCCACGCCGGTCCCCGACACCCCTAAGCCGGCCGAGCCGTTGAAGGGCACCACCACCGGACAGGCCTTGCCGCGCTGGGCCTCGCTGCGCTCCGACGAGGTCAACCTGCGGACCGGCCCGGGCACCCGCTATCCCGTGGACTGGGTGTATCGCCGCCGCGACCTGCCGGTGGAAATCGAGCGCGAATTCGAGGTCTGGCGCCTGGTGCAGGATCAGGACGGCGTGAAAGGCTGGGTGCACCAGGCCACCCTGACCGCCCGGCGCAGCTTCGTGGTGAAAGGCGCCGAGCGGGCGCTGCGCCGCTCCCCTTCGGACGACGCCGCCCCGGTGGCACTGCTGAAGCCCGGCGTCGTCGGCCGCATCCGCACCTGCGAAGCCGGCAAGGTCTGGTGCGAGATGCAGGTGGGCGACTATCGCGGCTGGCTGAAGCGCGACGAGGTCTGGGGCACATATCCGGGCGAGGCTATCAACTGAATGCTCTAGCTTATTGTTTTGGCGAGCAATTTTATCACTCGGCGATGCCGCCTACAGCGATATTGCTCTGGCCGACGACGGCGCTATCATTCCCGGTATGGAAAAAGACGTTCCGCGTGCCACGCACGACCTTGGCGGCGTGTCGAAGTTCATGTGCGAACCGGTCGACACCGAACCCCACGCGTTCACCGATTTCGACCGCGAGGTCGATGCCATCCGCCAGCTGCTGGGCATGAAAAAGATCATGTCCGTGGACGAGTTGCGCCGCGGCGTCGAATCGATCCCCGAGGCGGACTACCACCGGCTGACCTACTACCAGCGCTGGATCCGCTCGATCACCGACACCCTGCTGCGCAAGGGCGTGATCACCGAGGCCGAATTGCGCGCGGCGCTGGAGGCGGGATGATGTTGCGCCCCGGCACCCGCGTGCACGTGAAGAACGACTGGCCGGAGACCCGCGGCCCCTGCCATATCCGCACGCCCCACTACCTGCGCGGCGAGACCGGCACGGTGCTGCGCCATCTCGGCGACTTCCCCAACCCTGAGGACCTGGCGTTCGCCCGGCCGGCGCCGAAGCTGCCGCTGTACCACGTGCGTTTCGACCAGCCGGCGCTGTGGCACGAAGGCCGGGCCGGCGACGAGGTGGTGGTGGAAATCTACGGCAGCTGGCTGGAGGCCGCGTTATGAGCATTCTCGAAACCGACGGCGACCGGCTGCTGACCGCTCTCCGCGGCCTGCTGGCGGCCAAGGGCATCGCCACGCCGCAGGAGATCGCCGAGCGCATCCGCATCACCGAAGGCGGCAGTCCGGCCCAGGGCGCGCGCATGGTGGCGAAGGCGTGGGTCGATCCCGCCTACCGCGCGCTGATGCTGTCCGACGGCGCCCGCGCGGCCGAGCAGCTGGGCATTCCCATGCGCGGCGCCCCGCCGCTGGGCGTGCTGGAAGACACCCCCGAGCTGCATAACCTGGTGGTCTGCACGTTGTGCAGTTGCTACCCGCGCGCCGTGCTGGGCTATCCGCCGTTCTGGTTCAAGTCCGCCGCCTACCGCGCCCGCGCCGTGCGCGATCCGCGCGGCCTGCTGACGGAATGGGGCACGGTGCTGCCCGACCACGTGAAGCTGCGCGTGGTGGACAGCACCGCCGACTACCGTTGGATGGTGCTGCCGCTGCAGCCCGCCGGCACCGAGGGTTGGCCGGAGGAAAAGCTCGCCGGCATCGTCCGCGAGGGCGACATGATCGGGGTGACGTTCCCGGCGGCCGGCTAGCGCGTGATCGCCTGAGGCGGAATCGTCGGAAGGCGTGAATCGCGCGCTCAAACAACAACACAGAGCATGATCGGTGCTTCTGTCTGCACCGATCATGCTCTGACGCTCACTGCTCCAGCCGATAGGCGACCCGGGCGGTGAATTCCGCGCGCGCCGGGTCCGATCCCGTCGGCGCGGGGGGCAGCTTTGCGCCGCGCAACATCGCCAGCGTCGCCGCATCCAGCGACTCGTGACCCGAGCTGCGTTGGATCGTCGCGTCGAGAATGTGACCGTCCCGATCCAGGGTGAAGCGCACGATCACCACCCCCTCGTCCCCGCGTAGCCTCGCGTCCCTGGGGTACACCTGATGGATGCGCAGCCAGGCGGCGATCACGCGCTGCCAGTCGGGCCCGGGCGCCGCCGGGGCAGCTGACGCAGCGGGCGCCGACGACGGCGGTGCCGGCGCGCCAGGGCCGGGCGCGGCCGGCGCGGCAGGTGAC
>NZ_JAPDNT010000045.1 GCF_025989185.1 Limobrevibacterium gyesilva | reverse complement strand
GCACCAGGCCCTGACCGTCCCAGGCCAGAATCTTCAGCAGATGACCGCGGCGCCCCCGGAAGATGAACAGCGCACCGCCGAACGGATCGTGCCCGAGTTGCTGCTGCACCAGCGACGCAAGGCAATCAAAGCCGCGCCGCATGTCGGTCACCCCGGCCGCCACCCAGATGCGGACGCCTGGAGCGGGTGCGATCATCCACGCAAGGCCCGCAATGACACGACGCAGTGCCGGCAAGCTCACATCGCCATCGACGTGAACCCGGACGCCGCCGGCAAGCTCGATTTCGATCGAGCCCGCGGGCCGTGACACTGGAGGCGATGACCGCGGCGGAGCCGGGGCGACACGCGGCGGCGGGTTCTCCGAAGCGATCCGGACGGGCAGCAAGTGCGCGCCCGCGCCTGCCTCCACGTCCGGCTGCTCTCGTCGCCAGCGATAGATCAGGCTCGCGCAGATGCCGTTTCGCCGAGCGAGGTCCTTGACACGAACGCCGGCTGCCAGCGACTGCGTCACCATCTCGGCACGGAACCCAGCGTCGTGCGCTCGGCGCCGATCACCCACGATCTCGATCCGTTGCATTGGAGCAGCCACTGTGGCTGCCTCACTTCTGTCCCCAGCCATGGCACTACGCTGAACCAGCCGCACCGCGTAGCACAAGGCGGACTCGCCGGACACTTACGATTGTTGGGCCTCGTGTCCCGTGGAGGACGGCTACCCGCGATTACGCAACGTGTGGGGTCCCGACGCCGATCGGCGCGCTAAGCCATTGAACCGGTCGGCATCGCAGGGGTTGCCGGGTGGCGCCGATTTACACCTTGGCATTGCCGGTAAGGCGACGCGGGACCGCTTGTTAGGTTTCGTAGCTGACCAGCGCCCCGTGATTGCCCTTGCGTAGGGGCAATCTATGCGCCGATTTCACCGGAGCCTTGCAAGTTCAGTCTCCCTCCGACGGACGCTAAGGCAGCTCTGGCCTTGGCACAGCTACGCCAGAGATAGGGCACCATCCCGCACAACGCATCCAATGTCAGGAGTAGCTTTCGTGCGTCGCCAGCGTCGACATCCCCGTATGCAATCTCGGTAAGCCAATCGCCGACCGATTGACACCAGGCAGGTAGATCGGCGTTCGCTGCCGAAGCAATGAGAGCGATGCGCATCTTGTCCTGAATGTCTACACACACGCCGTCACGGCGCGACAACACGCGCAACAGTATGCGCACGTCTGTAGCCAGATCAGACGAACGCGTCACGGCCGCGACCCCCGCAAGGCCAGCCAGAAAGGCAGACGGTGACGCCACCTCGTCGTCGAGGTCCAGATTATATTTCATCTTCCGAAGAGCATCCGTCGCCGCCTGCGTATGCTCGGCGTCTATTGGAAAGATCATTGCAGAATTGATGATACCGGTAAAAGAACTCGCCGTTAATTCGCGTCCTTCCAACTGCTGCCTTAGCACATCGGCCAAGTCAGCAGGCATTTTTACGGGAGAAACAGTCCCACCTTCCAGCGGCCCGGGGAGATAGGCGAATGGAAAAACCACTTGGGCATGAATGCTGTCAGACCCTTCTTCCACGAGCACGCGCCGAAGCTGCTCGCCAACGATGTTCTCTTTTACCCGGGTGCTTGTTGCTAAAATCCGGCCGGCAAATTCAGCCTTAAGTTGATCGGGGTTCATGAAATCCGGAAGCCAACGAGGCTCCACACGCAAATCCGTCATGGCTTGCAAGTAGAATTCCTGGCCGCGGCTTCGCATGGCTGTCTGGCAAAACTCCGCATATTGAACATTCTCCAGCTTGAGAACCTCCCGCTCGATGAGAGACGCTTGAGCAATTGCCGCAAGCCGCCTCCAGAACGGGGGTTTGCTCCTCAGGATTTCGGATCGGGCAAGCTCACCGTCGACGAGGATTGTCAGGCTCGCCGTCAGACTCAGACGTCCACCAGGATCCGCCGGGTCGTCGTCACGAATTTGAGTCGCGATACCCAGCAAGAAGTCTGCGATCTCAGGAAAGCGATGGAGAATAGCAAGGCCGACTTCGAGGCCAGCTACCTGTGAAAAGCGATCACCGTCATCCACAAGCCAGGCGTAGAATTTCCTGACTGCGCATGAGCTCTGGTCACCTACTTTGATCTTGGATGAGATTGACGAGTGGGGAGAAGACAATAGGCATTGTGCCAGTCCCCTCTGAAAATCCCATGCAAGTAGCTGCCCCAGATGCTCACCGCAGGTCTCTGCTAAAAAGCTCATCAGATCAGCGCAATCTCCAGGCGCCCCTACCAGCCGCTCATAGTAGGCCAAAGAATGCGGGACCAGAACAGGCATCTCACTCGATCCAGATCGAAGCGAGTTGGCGATGAACTGCTCGACATCTGTCGCATTTTCGGCCAACTCACTGTTGAGCCTATCCGCATCCTCGTCTGCGAGAGCCCCATCGGCTAGCTTGGCTCTGAGTTCTTGTATGCGAGGCCCGTGCAGATTGCGCGAGCATACGTGCTCGTCGAATTTTTTCAAACGGTACGCTGCATCGGGCGAAAGAGACCAGGACGAAACCGTCAAAATTGTTCGCCCTTCCGATATCAAAATCGGCAAACTTTCTCCCGAAAACTGTTCCCCCTTGACTATGCATTTCTGTCCAGAAGTGGAAGTCAGTTCTATTTCTAGCTTATTATTTTCGGATACACGCCGGATGGCATCATAGAACTCGGAACGACGGATGCTTATGTCGGAACCGACAAACGATAGGATGACGTTCGTTTCAAAGCCAAGTTTTGCGCGGAATGCGTCCGTCGATAGAAGGGACTCTCGTATCAAAGGAGGAAAGAAGCGGAGTGCTGCCTTCATTCTCGTATCAATCTGGGAAGCGGGACTAGTCATGTTCGCTCATCGGCAACGACGTGCGCATTGCTACCTCGGAAATGGTGCCTTGGATCCCATCGAGCAGCATCTGAAATTCGCTCTCGGATCTCTTTCGCATCGGCGTCAGGATTGTGTCCTCTAGCCACTTCCAATAGCGAGGCAGTATCTCACCGGGTAGGGCTGGCGCTAGCATCAGCCCCAAGACCTGCGCCCGGTAGGCAGCCAGGAGAACGGCGGGGTCTGGGTTGAGCCTGTGCGCCCATCCTCTAATGTCGAACAGCGCAAGAAGCCAAGTCGCCCGGAACCGAGAGTCGGAATCGGGGATATCTGCCTTCCACTGCGCCTTGATAGCCTCACTAAGTGACGCAAGAAGGTCACCTAGCCAAGGATGCTCCTTGGGAATCTGGAGGATATCTATCATCCGGACATGAAATATCGCCTCACGAATTGCGCGCAGTTCGGCCGTCTCGTAAAGGATACCGCCAACGACAGGCGCGCTGCGGACCCGCTCCGCTATCTCACCATGAACATGGGGAACCAACATCATAGCCGCTCGACGAAGCTTCGTGATACATTCCCCATGATCTTCGGTAGAAATCCTATTCGTATCTTCAAGAACTTTCAGAATATCCAAGGTTGTCAAAACCGCGCGCTGACTAGCGCTACTTTCAATATTTCCGTGCTGGTTAAAGAAACGGTCGTCGATACAAATGGCGTCAACGTCCCGAACTATCTCGGAGCGCAGAATCTCCAATAGCTGAAGAGTGGGGTGCAGATGAAGGTCCAACGCATCCGGCGGATCATGCATAGCGCCCGGGTCGTCCCGGCTCACGGACAACGGGCCAAGGCGCACCCTACCAGACGCTATGCCGGATGCAAGGACAGACCGAATTGCCTCGATTTGTGCCTTTACCTGTCCTCCAAAGGCTTGGTTTCGCGCAAGCGCATCAGCCTCATCGATCTCGGAGGTAGCCATGAAAACCGTGAAACCAGCGGGTTTGAGCTTCGCAATCAACCCGACGTGCTGAAGGTAATTGACCGCTAAGTCGTCCAGAAACAGCATGGCGCCCGGGGAAATCGATGGAGCATGAGGCCAGGGTCGCTCATGGAGACCCAGATATGATCTTGCTCGTCTCTCCTCCTGCTCCGTGAGGTGTCCCAAAGCCTTGAGGGAAGTGACGATATCTAAACAGCCCGCGAAGTCCTCCTCATATCCTGAAATATCGGCGGGTTCATCGATCAATGAACCGAGCCTCGATATCGGGTATGGTCTGATCACGCTTCTCTGCTGCTTTGTCTGAGTACCCATCTCCCGCGCCGCCGCGACAAGTCCTGAGAGAGCCTCTCCAACTTCGAGCTCGAGCATCGAGTTATTCTGCGCGCGCGCGGGCAAACGTCGCAGATATCCACGATCGATCAACTCCTTCAGTTCCAGCGCTGCCTTAACACGACTTGGTTGATGGAATTCGACGCGCTGACACTCCTCAAACAGCCAGCCCATTGTTGAATGTGCGATGAAAACTGCATCGAACGCATCGAGTGCCTGGCGTAGCATGCCCAAGAACGCAAGGTTCAAAATGACTGTTGCATCGAACGCCACGGTCCTGGCGGCGATGGGAACGGCGCGGCGCGCTCCGCTGAACGAGAAGACCGCGGCTCGTCGCCTAAGATCAGGTTCTTGGAGGTTTGAGAGTGCGGGAAGCAAGGACATTTCCAGCAATGACCGATTGAGGGCTCGCGCAGCAGCAAACATTGGCATGCTGCCATCAAAAAGCGCAGCTAAAATTCGATCACGCCTGTCATTCCATTCGGGTTGCATGTCAAGTAGTTCGCGCAGCTCCATCTTTTTAATCGGACCATTCTCGTCGGACCGCTCGATCGCATTATTCAGCCACTCTCCAACGACGGGTTCATCTTCCCACCCGGCGGAAATAGCTGCCGAATAGCAGGAGATCAACACTCCCGGGTCTTCGGGCGATTTGGCCGCCGCCTCCTGGACCAGTTGCCGAGCTCTGGCGGCCGAGCCAATACGATGTGCGATTTGGGCAGCACGCAGCAATTCCCGCGCACTGCGCTCAGCCTTTTCCGTCCACTCGGATTCAACGAATATGGCCAGGGCGCTCCACTCTCCCGACGCGATTGCGATGTTGACGGCCAGGAGGCGGTCGTCAGCACGGCTTCTTATTTCCTTTAGGCGTTCAAGGAGCCGCCGCGCTTCTTCCAACTTGCCCAGCCGGTAGGAGGCCCAGGCGCAGATTGTACCAAGACCTTCAGACAAGGTGAGAAGATCCGAGTATTTTTCGGCCAACTTCAGGATCTCAGAATCTTGGCCATTCTGGTAAAGTGCTTCAGCGCAGAGCTCAGCATGTCGTACTTCATGGGTGCTATCGAGCAATGTCCGAGAGTAAGAAGCGAGCTTGTGCCAGGATCGACGTGTCCTCAATAAATCAACAAGAATTAACAGATCGCCAAGATTTCCGGTTGCTTTGTAGTGTTCTTCCCTCGACGAAATAGGATCGATGCCACTCGCCTCATCGATCAGTCTTTGCAGCCTCGCTATTGCTTCGGGGGATATTATATCCGAGTCAATAGAGTTCAGTTTCTGCCGGGCATCCGAGATCTGCCCTCCTTTGCTCAACATTTCAACTTCAATTGCTAAAATCCAAGACCGTTGATAGTAGAACTCCAACTGTGTGCGGTGTTTATCAATGTACGCTGCTATTTCGATGGGGTCTCCCTTGGAGGTGGCCAGCGCGAACCTGGCGATGGCTGCGTCCGGAGCATTGCCTCCGCACAAAGTTGTCTGCCGGTCGATTTCTCGTTCGATCGCTGCAGGGTCAGGCTTCAGGCCGAATTCAAGGGCCATAGGCAGCCGTCGCAGGCGATGCTGTGGATCGGCCATGCTTGCTTCAAGCTGTTTGCGCGCTGTGGCCCCGCTCGAAGGGTCACGAAGGGCCAGCCAAAGCGAGTAGTCTGCGGCTAAATTGGCTACGCGAACCTGAGCAAGTCGACCGATCTCTTGGGCGGCCCGCGCCCAAAGAATTTGCGAGCAACGTCGGTGCTCGAGAGCCTTGGCGTCCGTAGCTAAAGGAAAATCCTTCAGATCGAATGGCAGATGCGAAATATGAGCCGAGCGAAAATCCGCGTGCACTGCCTGCGACAGGTGAGCCATTGCGGCGGTGGTCAGCAAGACGGGGGTCGCCTCGAAGTCGGCATCAGTGAGAGCCCGTACGTCCAGGATTACCTTATCCCACTGTTTGATTTCCGCGCGCCCCTGGATGACAGCAAACTTGCCGTCAGGGTCGAGATCGGAGGTCGCCAGACCACTACTTTCAAACCACTTAAGCGCTTCGCTGGGCGGGACCCCGTGCGCGGCTACAATTAGGCTTGCCGAGCGGGCCAGTGGCGTGCACAAGCTGGCAAGCTTGCCCAAGGCTTCTGTCCGGGCATTATCACGGAACAGCTGGATAAATGCGCCTGCTATAAGAGCCTCATCGCATGCCCCAATTTTCTTCGCTTCTCCTAGGAGCCTCTCTGCCTCAGGTACGTCGTTCGCCGCCAGGATTCGGGCGCACCAAGCCAAGGCCACTGCCTTACAACGTCTGGAAGCGGCCAATAGCTCTCCTTCGATCAGGTCGAGTGCAAGCCGTTTGCTCTCGGAGGTTGCATCAAAGCCACTTATGAACCGTGACTTTCTCAAGGCCCATAGGCGGCGCCCGGCTTCCGTCGTGACGATCGGATTCTCTATTGTCCTTGCCGCGGCTTGGACGGCGAGAGCTCTATTGAGCGAGCCAAGAATCTGCTGAGCTTCAGTCCGAATATCGGATGTCAGCTCTCCAGCAACGGCTGCCACTCGATCGGTGACCAGTGCGAGAGAATCAGTGATCCGAGTGTCTCGGTGCCGGCCGCTGAATGTCTGAGAGACAAACTCCCGGACGTGTTGGTACATTTCGGCAGTGCGATCGCGCGGTGCTACAATTGACAGATGGTCTTCATCCAAAGGGATGACTCTCGTCGCCGGATCCAGTCCCGGGTCGGCGCTATCCGCCGGAACAACATGCGACGATATGAGTCCAATAAGTTTGGTTTTCTTGGTCTCTGTGAGGACTAGCACCTTTAACTCATGAGTCGCTGAATAACTCCGGAACCAGGTATTAAGGGAGCGCAGGTGTGGGTCGTTGCGACTCAATCCGGCAGCGGCCTCGCGCGGCCGGATCAGCCTGCGAAACGTATTGCCGATCGTCGCAAGTCCGGATCCCGCGTGCGGTGTCCCGATGAAAACAACGCCCCCTACGCGCTGCAAGAAATCAGCAATCGCAGCATCGTGCGGGCCAAGCGAGTCTGCATGGCGCAGGACGCCTTTTACAACGAGGCCTCCTAGGCTGTGGCATATGAAAATCAACCTACCAGAGCTCAGACGCCTTTCATTGACCAAAGTGGGAAGAATATTTGCAGCGCGATCCGGCAGGGCCATGGCGCCCCCCTTGCTCCATCGCGTACGCGTCGCCGGATAACCGAGGCTCCAAACTGCTATGCTAGGAACGTCGTCCTGTAGCCAGTCAGGCCAAAATTGGGCGGGTGTGCCGGGTGATTGCCACGACCTCACTTTGTCGCCGCCGAGCCCATGCACGAACACCACGTGCATCTCGACGAGGTCTAAGTCTTTTGTCGGCGCTCTCAGTTCGGCCAGGGTAGTCTCCATTGGTCAGTCGGCAAGTGGAATTATAGGGGCTTCCGTTCGCCTGGTCATCCAGCCTATTGGACACCTCGAAATACCCCAAGGGCGCCGTTTGCGGAATGGGCTTTCCGTGACGGGTGGGCTGAGGTGACGGGTGATGGTTGGGAGAACGGGCCGCGCTTGCTGATCTGATCACCCGTCGCGGGGTTTCGGTTCAAGTAGGCGCAGTTTTCCCTTCGATCCAGGCGATTCGGACAGATTATAGGCGAGATTGGCGAGTGTGATCTTCGCCGGGACAGGCACCAACCCGATGGTGCGCACGACCAATCCCATGCGTCTCTTTTCGACGGCAAACACGTGCTCGGCCCGGCTCGGCGCCCGCGTCGCGTTGCGCTGGCGATGTGCACCGGCATCTTCTTGCTGCGCGGCTTGGCGCGCTGAAACTGCGCGACCAGCCGGCGCTTCTCGATCGGCGCAAGATTGGCCTTGCTTCGATGCACCGTATCGGCCCAGGCCTCGCCCGCTGTGTTGGCAGGGTCGCGCATGATCGCAAGCTGGCTGCCGTCGTGGCGCGCGGCATGCGTGACGGTAAAGCGGCGAATGAGGCCGTGCGTGCTGTCGATCCCGAGGTGGTTCTTGTTGCCGACATGGAGACGGCGATCTCCGCCGCCGCCTGGCGTGGTGCGCCTTCCAGCGACATCGTCTTGCTGCACTTGATGGTCCGGCGACCGTCGCGATCGATCTGCCGCGCCCGCGCCTTCGACCAGCCAGACGGCGTGCCGCCGTCGCGCAGCGTCGCCTTCTCGTCGTTGGTCAGGCGCAGCGTGCGCGCCTCGACGACAGTGGCATCGACGATCTGTCCCCCCATCGCCAGATAGCCGCGCTCACGCAGCAGCCGGTCGAAGCGCACGAACAGTTTCGCCAGCGCCCCGCGACGCGACAGATGCTCGCGGAACAGCCAGATTGTGTTGGCGTCCGGCACTGCGTCATGCAAGGCGAGGCCGGCGGAGCGCATGAGAGAGAACCGGTCGCGCAGCTAATATTCGGCCTGATCGTCCGACAGCTTGTAGAGCGTCTGCGGCACTAGGATGCGGAACGTCAGCACGGTATCGTGAGGCGGACGCCCGCCTCGGCTGCGGACGGCGCGATCGAGGATTGCTTCCAGTTCGGGACGGAACAGCTCGAAATCCACAACGCCCGCAGCCGCTCATCCGCATCGAAAAACCCGGGCGGTCTTGCCATCACCGCCTCCTCCAGGGAAGCGCCAGCGAATCATCTCGACCCACCGTACCGCTACGGACTGTTTTTGAGGTGTCTAGTTGCTGATCTGGTCCAGCTTAGCCTCGGTCAGCGAGATCACGCCCAACCCGGACGCGTCGCGCGCCTCAGCGTCCCGTACCAGCCGTTGCCGCTAAGAATCGACCGCCTCGGTCGCGGGCTTGAAGACCTCGCGCGCGTGCTGCTGCGCCGCCTTGTTCACCGCCTCCGGGCTGACGTTCTGGTAATCCTCTTCGCGGAATCGAAGAACCTCCGGTTTTCAGCCCATCGCCTCGGTGACGGTTTTCACGAGAGCCGCCTCATGCTGCCCCACTTCGCCCTTCAGCGCCGAGCGCGCGGGCCTTCGATTCCGTAGGCCCCGCCTCTTTGTCGCGTTCCTTCTGACGCTTCTTCTCGTCGCGCCTTCCGGCCGCGCGCTGGCGGGCTTCCGCGGCGTATTCGCCCTGCGATTTCGAGCCGGTTAGCTTCAGATAGTTGAGCTTGCCGCCCGCGCCGCCGATCACGCGGGAGGTGCCGTCACTGGTCGGCTGGATCAGATCCGGGTGGCCATCCGCGCCTGGGCCATTCGGCCCCACCGTGATCGAGCACGCGCCAAGCGGACGGTCCTTGAAAAAGCCCAATAGGTCCGCCATTGTATCGGGGAGGTGGCCGATCCCTTCCCTTCGGGTGCGCCCCGGGGGTGCCTTTACAGCACCCGAACCGAAACGCGGTTCTGAAGCTGGAATTGGGATGACGGATAGCCCGCCCCCTTGAAAGGGCGGGTTTCCATATCAAGCGCCTTCTTCAGCTTGATACGATCGCCACGTGGTCGGGTTTTGCGCAGGTGCTTCGTCAGGCTCTTCCAGTCGCCGCTCGTCACCGCATACGCGCTGGCGAAATGATAAACCTTGCTGGCGGAGTGCCGGCGTAGGGCGACTGGGTATCCCGTCCCATCCCGGTCGAGCTTCCCAATGAACAGGTCCGCTCGAGGGGTGCGGATGTTGCCAGGATCGCGAAAGATGCGGGTCGGATGGCTGATGGCCTGCGCAATGGCATCGATCATCATCGCCCGCTCGCACGAGAACACGCAGTGGCCGGTCTTTTGGCCGGATGCATCTCTAAGAACGCCTTTCAAAACCGTCCTGCCAATGCACGCAGGCAGATGAGTGAGCAGGCGAGCGAGGTGAAGGCGTGGTGCATGTCGAGCCTTCGTTCATAGCGGACGGTGAGCCTTCTGAACTTGTTGAACCATGCGAAGCTGCGCTCGATCACCCAACGATGGCGGCCGAGCTTCTGGCTGGTTTCGACGCCGCGCCGGGCGATGCGGGGCTTGATCCCACGACGCTGGCAGGTGCGCCGGCAGCGCCGGTGATCGTAGGCTTTGTCGGCGTGCAGCTTGGCGGGCCGGCGTCGCGGCCGGCCTCGCTTGCCCGCGACAGGCGGCACGGCATCGAGTAGTTCCTCGAATGGCATGCTGTCGTGAACGTTGGCTCCGGTCAGGAGAAAGGCGAGCGGGATGCCGCGGCGGTCCGTGATCAGGTGGCGTTTGGTCCCTGGCCTACCTCGATCGGTCGGGTTCGGGCCTGTCGCGGCGCCCCCTTTTTGGCGGCGATGGACGAACTGTCGACGCAGGCCCGGCTCCAGTCGATGCGCTCTGCGTCTCGAAGTTGGTGCAGCAGTGCGCGGTGCAGGCGGTCCCACACCCCGGCCGCCTGCCAGTCGCGCAGCCGCCGCCAGCAGGTCACACCCGACCCGCATCCCATCTCTGCTGGCAGCATCTCCCACGGAATGCCGGTGCGCAGCACGAACAGGATGCCGGTCAACGCAGCACGCGCCGGAACAGGCGGCCGGCCTCCCTTGGGCTTGGGTGGATCAGGGGGCAGCAGCGGCTCGATGATCAGCCACAGCGATTCGGGTAACAGGGGAGCGGGCATCCCCCCTCATGAATCAGCCCCGATAAGAGTACAAGGGTTTTGAAAGGCGTTCTTAGAGACGGCGAAGCCGTACAATGCCAGATTGGGCACGGATCAGCTGTCACGCCGCACAGATTGCGGCGACCGCGGCGCCTGCCACAACCGGCCTTGCACAGTAGGCTGCCCATTCGTCCATCAGCCGACGGCGCTTCTCAAACAAATCGCCGCGTCGGTAGGCCGCCTCAACCTTGTCCCCCACGGCGTGCGCCACCGCCATTTCCGCAACCTCCGCCGGGTTTGTTGTCGCCTCTGCCGTCCAGTCGCGGAAGGTGCTGCGGAATCCGTGGGCAGTTAAATCGTCCCGGCCCATCCGCCGCAGCGTCATCAACATGGCCATGCCGCTTAGCGGCTTCCCGGGTTCGGCACCGGGAAATACCGGGGCAGAGGGTTCAATATGCGCGCGCAGCTTTGCGGCGACGTGAAGCACTGCCATGGCGGCACCCGAAAGCGGAACGCGATGCTCCCGCCCGGCCTTCATCCGAGCCGGTGGGATGGTCCAAACGGCCGCATGCATGTCGACCTCGCCCCACGTGGCGCCGAGCACTTCCCTAGTCCTGCACGCCGTCAGAATGGCGAATTCGAGGGCGCGGGCAGCGAGTCCCGGCCGATCGCGCAGCTTGATCATGAATGCGCCTATCTCGCTCCATGGGAGAGCGGCATGGTGCTCGACCGGCGCCACCTTGGACCGGGCAGGCAGCGTCATGGCCAGGTGGCCCTTCCAGGCTGCCGGGTTCTCGCCGTTGCGCCAGCCGCGCGCCTTGGCGTAGTCGAGGACGGCTTCAATCCTGCCTCGCACCCGCCCGGCCGTCTCCGGCTTCGTGGTCCAGATCGGCTCTAGCGCGGCCAGGACATGCGCCGTTGATACATCGGCCACCGGCATGTCGCCGAATTGCGGGTCGGCATAGGTCGCGAGCGTGTTCCGCCATTGCGCGTGATGTTTGCCGTTCTGCCAACCGGCTTCGTGTGCGGCGATGAAGCGAGCCGACGCCAGCTTGAAGGTGATGGCCTTAATGGCATCCATCTGCACTGCGGCTTTTGCCTCCGCCTGATCTGCTGCGCGTTGGTTTAGGGGATCGAAGCCGTCCCGCACCTGCTTCATCAACCCGCCGGCCTTTGCCCGGGCCTGAGCGAGGGAAACCAACCCAGGCCCGATACCCGCCGGCCCCAGGCCCATTTCCCGCATGCGCTTCTCGCGGACATATCGGAACAGCCAGAAGCGGTTTCCGTTTGGACGGACCAGCAGATATAGGCCTCCGCCATCTCCATACCGCCCAGGGCCAGCCTTCTGCACCTTCGCTGCCGTCAGTCCTGCCGCCTTGCGTGGCATACTTGTACCTTGGCGAATAGGGGACCAAGGAGCGGTAGCAAAACCCGCCCCTACTTAGTCCCCTATTCGTAGGGGCGAACGGGTCCGAACGCAAGCGAAGCCTTGCGGACTGCCAGAAACGCATTTTTGTCTGAAATCCGACAGTTCGTGCAGGGTTCACGGACGCTTGCAGGCTGTCGAGAATAGTCCTTTGGCGGTGAGGGCGGGATTCGAACCCATGCTACGCTTTCAGGTTGCACTACGAGGGTCTGGCTCAGGCCGAGCGGCTGAGCGCCGCAACGACGACCAGTCAGTTTAGATCGCGACGGTTAAGCGATGGGATCGTCGGTTGCGTGTCCCCGCAACCACCGACCGCTTTTGGCACTACTCAGACATCCGGCGGAGGGCGAGACGATGCCTTTGCGCTCGATACGTGCTGGTTACGGCATCAGAGGCGTGGAGCTGATCAGCGAGTTAGTTCCGGCATTGCGCAGATCGATGTAGGGCCGAAGATGCATGTCCTTGTGGACCATCACCACGAAGCGGTAACCGGGTCGGATCTCCAGCGTATTCGGCACGGAGAGACCGGCGCGGGCATACTCCTGGCCCAGCTGGCCGAACTGTTGGCCGAGCGAGGCCGCGGCGATCTGCTGTGCGCTGTAGTAGCCATTGACCGGAGGTTGTGGCTGTGAGAGCTGCACGCCGGCGCCGGCGATGGAGATCAGCAGCGCGTTGCCGATCTTGGACCAGAAATGCGTGTTTACCTGATCGTGGAAGCCGGCATAGCCACCCTGGTCCGCACCCTCCATCGAGCCCAGGTCGATCGATTCCGTGTCTGGGAAAATGATGCGGTTCCAGATCACGCCGACACGGGTCTGACCGTTTGACACCATGTTGTCGTAGGAGCCGATCAGCCGTGAGCCTTGCGGGATCAATAGGAAGCGGCCGGTCGCGGTGTCATAGACATTTTCGGTGACCTGGCCGATCACCATCCCCGGCAGGTCCGAGTTGATGCCGCCGACGATCACAGCGGCAATCGCGGTGCCGGCCATAACAAGGTAGGGCGAGGCCGGGGCGCGCAGCGTCGCCTGAAGATCGTCCGAGCTGCCCGTCGCGTCGCCGGGTTGGTTGAGGAAGGCCTGCTTCTCCCGTTGCGCGCTCGCATCCACCCGGGCCGGCGGGTAGGCCGGCATTCCAAAGCTGCCCGGATATGCGCCGGAGGCCGCGACACCCGGTTGGGCTACTCCGGCGCCTGTCCCGGCAGCCTCCAACCCATACCCCGTCGGCGCCGGCGACGCGCCGGCATTGGCCGCGATCTGCTGGCCGCTCTGACTCTCGTTCAGGGTGGTGCCTGCGGTCATCGCTGATGTGGCGGCGGTCAGGCGGTCCCTCTGGACCTGCGCAAGTTGCTGATAGTAGTTCTGCCATGCCTCGCGCCGGGCCTTTGCGGCTTCGTCCTCCGCCTGCGCTTGCCCGCTGCCGTTGTCGGAAGGCATCGCTGGAGATTGCTGGATCGGCATTGCCGGCGGCAGAGCGGGGTGCGTCGGCAGCGGCGCCTTGGCTACCGCAGGTTCGACCTCGCCGCCGATCGGCGCATTGCTCAGCACGATTGACCCGTTGGCCGGTTCGGGTTTGTGCGCGGCGGCTTGCCGTGCGTTCGCGGCCGACTGCATCAGGCGGTCGCGGTAGGTGTAGCCGATCGCCGCCACCACCAGCATCGCGGCCCCGAGGCCAAACAGGATCGGCAGCTTGTTCAGCCGGCGCACGCCCGGGCCACGCGACGGCGGCGGGGCGAGCAGATCTGGCGAGCGCTCGGGGGTGTCCGATGTGCTGCTCACCGGGCCGGCTCCGCCTGGGTGACGGTGAAAGGTCCGCCGGCCTGCAGGCCGCCGGCCGTATTGCGCACGAAAAACCGCGATCCTTCGGTGCTGTCGTCAATGGTCATACGGGCGAGATCGCCGTTGTCCAGTGGTGTCACGAGGTACCGGATGCGGTGCGCGCTCGTCGTCACGGGCTGGCGGTCCTCGGCCACCGCGAACCCGCGGCGCCGCAGCGCCGAGGCGAAGGCCTTGGTGAACGCGTTGCCGGACTGGTCGGACGACGTCGGGGTGAGAACCAAGGTGCTGGACGCGGCCGGCAGCTGCATCACGACAAGCTCGGCCATGCCGGTCGCCAGCACCTGTGCATCCTCGGGCTCCTGGAGCTGCGCGACGTAAGAGGTGTCCGGCCCCACCGCGCAGGCGGGCAGGGAGGCAGCGACCAGGAGGGGCAGGGCGGTGCGCCTCCAGTGGGTCATCGGACGCCGTCCCGCGTGATCAGAACGCGGGTTTGGCCGCCGCCGACGCCGGATACCAATTCGGCGCGATCGAGCACGCGATCGACGATGTAGCGGTCGCCGGCGATCCGATAGTTCACCACCTGCTGCGAGGGCCCGGAGAACCATCCGCCGTCATTGTCCAGGCCGACCAGGGCGGGCGCCGTGCCGAAGGCCATGGCCCGCGGGAACTGGATGTACGTCTTCGCCCCGTCCGTGTAGACCCGCAGCGGACGCCAGTTCGGATCGTCGCCGCTGATGCGGAAGCGGAAATCGAGGTTGGCCACGCTCTCGCCCGTGGACAGCGTGGACGCGGCGGCGCCCCAGGTCACGGTCTGCTGGTACGCGCTCCACTGGCGCTGCATGTCATCGGGGTAGTTGAAGGCGACCAGCGGCATCCACTCGCGCTGGGTCGACACCAGCTTGATGGCGTAGGTGCGGCGGTTCGTCTCGATCGTCATGCTCGACACGAGGCCGGCATCCGCAGGCTTGATGATAAGATGCGTGATCTGGCCTGCCGGCGAGCCGGAGAGGCCGGGTGAGACGTTCCAGCGGACCTTGTCGCCCACGTTCACGTTGTTGACGATCTCGCCCGCCTGCAGAGCCAGGTCGCAGACCTGGAGCGGCGCACAGACCACTGTCGGAAGGGTGGCGCCGTAGAGGAAGCGGATCATCCCGTCCTCCCCGCGCTGCGGCATCTCGGCCCGGCTCGCCCATTGCCGCGCCAGTGACACGGCCCGCCTCTCCTTGGCGTCCAACGGAGCCGAAGGCGACAGGAGCGAGACCGGCGGCGGCATGGTCGCGGGGGCAGGGCTGGCGGCTCCCATCGCCGCAGCGGTCGGCGTGGACCCCGCGGCCGGAGCCGTCCCGGCCGGATGATCACTGGGCAGGCGCCCGGAGGCCGAAGCCGAGGCGGCGGCGTCGACACGCAGGATCGCGGGAACCTGGGTCTGTTGCGCTTGCGCTGCGGGTGGAATTGCCACTGGAGGGAGGCCGATCAGCAGGGCGGCGCCCACTGCCTTCTTCATGCGGGTCCTCCCCGTGTCATTGGCGCTGCGACCAGTGGAAGGACTCGACGTAGAGCCCGGTCGGATTGACCAGGATCGTCGCGTCATCGGTGGGCGGGTTGATGCTGACGGCGATCGTCGCCTGCCAGTGCTGCGACGACTCCAGCGCGCCCTGTCGGGCGCGCCGGTCTTCTCGCCATTCCACCCGCCAGGTGTTGCCGGACAGCGGAAGCACCGACTCCACCGCGACACCAACGGTGTTGTCCTGTGCCCGCTTGAAGGGATTGTTGAGCGAGAACCAGTCGTTTAGGGCAGGCCCGGCCGCGGCGTTGCGGTCCACCATCGCATAGGCTTCCGAGATGACGTGCTTCTGGGCGGCCACGTCCACATAGACGGAGCGGACATCATCCACCCACCGGGCGAGTTGCGCGCGGATCAGGCGGGGATCGGCCGGCGCCGATATGTCGGCGCGGCTGACCGCGATGGCGTCGCCGAGCTTGTCCGTCTGCACCACGTAAGGGACCACGCGGTTCTGTGCGCCGATCCAGGCGATCCCGGCGACGGCGACGAAGGCGACGCCGAGCGAGGCGAGGGCCGTCAGCCGCCAGGCGTGCGCCTGCGCGATGTAGCTGCCGTAGCGCTCGTTCCACTCGCGGCGCGCTGCCAGATAGACGGCAGAATGCGGGTTGTCGGGATCGAGGGCGGGGAGCTTCGAGGGCCGGATCATATGTATGGGTTCCGGCTTTCAGCTGAGGGTGTTGCCGCCACCACCAGGCGGTGGGGCTGGCTTGCCGGTGTCTTCCTGGAGCAGCCGATGCTGGTTCGCGAGGTCGGCGCTCATGCGCCAGGTCGCGAGCCCGTGTCGCGGGTGCTGGCCGCTCAGGCGCCGCCCGACGTCGGCGAGGGGTGCGGAGACGAGATTGCGGGCCGTGTAGCCCGTCATCGCCGCGGCGCGGCTGATCCTCGACCGCTGCGGCGCATCACCGCCGTTCGCCTCGGCGGCCTTCGTGTCGGCGGCGTCCATCTGTGCGCCGGCGAGCCGGACCGAATTGCCCATCATCGGACCGGCGCCGAGCATTCCGAGACCGGCTACCCCGACGGCGCCGCTCACTGCCGCGGCGGCGCCTACCAGCGCCGACACGCCCGCCATGCTGGAGCCAGTGACGATGCGCTGCATCGTCTCTGGGAGTACCTTGACCAATGCAAGCATGACGATCGCGCAACCAATCAGGATGCATAGCGAGACATCTGTCACATCGGTGAAAGAGTTGGCCCAATCCTGGATCAGTCCGGTGCCGATGCTGACGAGGAGCTGCAAGACAAACAGCTTTGCGCCGACAGAGACAGTGTAGCGGACGGTGCTGACGGCAAGATCTTTCGTCCAGCGCGATCCGCCGAATGCCATCAACAGCACGCCCATAGAGATGATTAGAAAGCTCTCGACCAACGCCAGCACCATGAAGGCGGCCATCAGGGCGAAGCAGACCTCTATGACGATGCCGGCGAGCATCAGCCCGGCGCTAGCCTCCGGATGCCAAATGCTCATCTGGTTGAGGACCATTGAGGCGATCTTCACGCCCGCGGCAAACACGTCGGACGGTGCGATGCCGCCACCACCTGCAGCGTTTGCAGCTTGGCGGAACGAGTTGACGATCACCTGACCCCACGTTACCGAGTTCTCGAGCAGTGCCAGGAAGAACCCGAGGAAAAGGATCTGGTTAACGATTTCCGCCAGCCACTCACTCACATCCGCGCCGCGAAACGCGAGCCGGAAGCCGGCCCATGCAATTTCGACGCCGGCCAGGATGCCGAATGTCCCCATTGCAAAGCTGCGAAGCGCGCCTTCCCAGCCAGCTGACCGAGCCTGGAACTGCGCTACTATTTGATCGAGAACGTTGGCTGATTGCGCGTATGCGGGCGTTGCAACTACGAGTGTTGCCGTGGCGAGGCCGAGCGCAGCGAGGAGACGATGCCGCCGCCTCACCATTGCTTGCCTCCGGTCATGGGCGGCACGTTTCCGAGCGGAGGGAATGGGCGGCTCTGTGCTGGCACCGATGCAGACGAGGCAGGTGCCGGCGGGCAGCTCAATGTGACGTTAGCCTGCATAGTTGCTTTGGTCACCAGGTAGGTAACACCGGCGGAAAAGGCCGCTGTGCCCGCAATGATCGCGGCAGCGACTGAGGTTTTGAGCGTCAGCATGCCGTCCTCACCATTGGTGGTAGCCGGTGGTGGCGATGGAAGGCGGCTGCGCAAAATGCAGCAAGGCCGCGTCCTCGGAGGCCTGCCGATCGGCTTGCACGGCCATGCCGGTCGCCTGCATTTGAGCGGTCGAGATCAGCGTCGCCTGTATCCGCGCGAGCTGCGCGGCATTCGCGCCCGCCAGCTCGTTTCCAGCCTGGAGCGCCTGCATCTGGCCTCGCGCCGATTGGGAATGCTGCTGGAGGGCCTGGAGGATGGCAGCCTGGTTCTGCTGCTGCGACTGCTGCAGCCCCAAGGCTTGGCCCATCGTGTTGAGGTTGTTCCCGATGGTCTGCTGCCACGTCGTGAACTGGCCCGCGATGTTGCCCAGACCCGCCGGCTGGCTGGCGTAGGAGGAGGCCGACTGGAGGCGGGTGATGATCGAACCGGACTTGCCGGAGAGCAGTGACGCCGCGTTCGACAGCGCCTGCACCCGCATGATGTCTGATTGTACCGTGCCCCAGATCTCCTGCGGAAGCGCCACGGTGTTGGTGACCATGTTGGCATATTGCTGGAGCTGCGTCTGATACTGCTGCAGCTGCGTCTCCAGCGACTGTGCTTCCTTGGCGTATTGCAGCAGCTGAGTCCACGTGGTCGAGCAGTTGACGCAGGTGACGGCCCATTGCGCCTGTGTCGACCGTGGAGCCGGGACACTCGCCAACGCCGCGAGCATGATGCCGGACGCGATCGCCACGCGCTGCACGCCCGTTGGACCATTATTGCAGAGCCGCATAGTCCACCCCCTGTTCATCGAGCCATGCAAACGGCCACCGCTCGCCTTCGCGTTGTGCGAGGCGATCAAGGTGCGCGATCTGTTCCTTCGAGCTGATCCCGGCAAACGACAGCGCGATCGGACCGAGGCCCAGGTCGAACAGCCGCCGGCCCTCGGGCGACACAAGGTAGTAGTGCCGCTTCTTCGTGGCCGTCCGGATGATCTCGATCTGTGTTTCGTTCAGGCCCATGGCCTCGTAGAGGTCGCGTGGACCAGGGTGCTCGGACGTCCCCGCTGTGGTGGCTTCTTCGTTTGGCAGGAAGATCTTGGTGGGACAGGATTCGATCAGCACATCGAGGATGCCGGAGCGGACGGCGTCGGATAAGGATTGCGTCGCCAGAATCACCGCGCAGTTCGCCTTGCGCAGCACTTTCAGCCATTCCCTGATCTTGGCGCGGAACACCGGATGCCCGAGCATGACCCAGGCCTCGTCCAGGAGGAGGTACGCCGGCTGTCCCTTCAGGGAGCGCTCGAAGCGGCGGAACAGGTAGAGCAGGACCGGAATCAGGTTGCGTTCGCCCATCGCCATCAGGTCCTCGATCTCGAAGACGAGAAAGCTCGCCTCGGCGATGCCATCCGCCTCGGCATCGAGCAGCCGGCCGAGCGTGCCTTCCAGCGTGTAGTAGCGAAGAGCGGAACGAATTGTCTCATCCTGCACCTGCGCCACGAAGTGTGTGAGAGTGCGGTCGTTCGCTTCCCGCAGAAGAACCATCGCATGGTGGATGGCTTCGCGCTCGCGCGGTACCGGCGCCCGCCCAGCCTGCAGCTCGAAGCACGTGGCGATCCAGTCCTCTGCCCAGGCCACGTCTGCCTCGGTCTCGAGGACGGAGAGGGGGCAGAAGGCGGGCCCGGCACCGTCGCCGGCCACGTTGTAGTGGCGCCCACTGCAGGCATTGACCGTCGCCCACATGCTCTGACCCTTGTCAAAGGCGCAGATGGTCACGCCCGGATAGCGGAGCGCCTGGAGGGCGATGGTGCAGAGGAGCACTGACTTGCCGGCCCCGGTCGGGCCGAACACCAGGGTATGGCCGACGTCGTCCACGTGCAGGTTGATCCGGAACGGCGTCGCGCCCGTGGTGGCGCCGTGCATCAGCGGCGGCGCGCCGGACGGATAGAAGGGGCAGGGGTTCTCCTCATGTCCCGTCCACACGCCTGCCAGCGGCAGCAGGTCGGCGAGGTTGCCGGTGTGGATCATCGGCCGGCGCACGTTCGGCACGGTATGCCCGGGCAGCGAGCCCAGCCACGCCTCCATGGCATTGACGGTCTCGATTCGCGCCGAGAAACCCTCGCGCATGATCTCCCGGACCACCAGGTGGGCGCTTTCGATGAGGGCGGCCCGGTCCCCGTCCATGAGGACGATGACGGGCGTGCAGTAGCCGAAGGTCACGAGGGCGGAGCTGGCTGCGGCGATCGCCGCGTCCGCCTGGTGTGACATCAGGAGGGCATCCTCGTTGATCGAGCCCCCCTGCGTCCTGAATACCTGCGTCCAGAAGCCCCGAACCTGCTGCTTCCATTTGCGGCGGAACTTGCGGAGCTCGGCCAGCGTCTCGTGCTGGTCCAGGTAGATCATGCGCGTGGACCAGCGGAACGAAATCGGCTGATGGTCGAGCATGTCGAGGATCCCGGGGAAGCTCTCGGCCGGGAAGCCCTCGATGGCGACGCAGCAGATGAAGCGGCCGTCGAGCGCGCTGCCGAGCCGTGGCGTGTCGCCCGGCCACAATTCGCGGCCGCCGATGACGGCATCAAGGTAGGCGCCGGCGGGCGGGATGTTGAGCGCGATCTCCTCGCCCGTCAGGGCGAAGTGCAGGTAGTTAACCAGGTGATCGCGCAGATGGTGCCGGCCGAAGCGGTCGGTGAAGGTGTAGCTCTCCATCCGGCGCAGGCTCACCGCATCGCCGATCGCGTCCTCCAGATCAGCAAGTGCCTTCCTGAACTGCTCCAGGATGCGGCTGGCAGGGCTGACGGCTTCGGCGGGATCATCGTCGTAGATCAGGTCCGCCAGCTTGCTCTTGCGACGCAAGGGCGGCGTGAACTGCACGACGATCGCGTACTCGCCTTCGTAGTGGCGGCCCTCCTGCAGGAATTGCGCACGGCGCTCGGCATCCATGAGGCGCGAGACGGGATCCGGAAAATGCGACAGTTCCGCCGCCGGATAGCTGGCGGTCGGAAGACGCACCGCATCGACCCACGAGGCCCAGCCGGCCCCGAGGCGCGCCAGAGCGGCGTTGACCCGGCCTGACAGCCAGTTGCGCTCGCCATCCGTGCTGCTGGCGATGTCGGGCGCGCGATAGAACCATCCGGCAAGCAGCGAGCCGTCCTTGCACAGGACGATCCCGCTATCAACCAGATGGCTCCAGTTGAGCAGGTCGGCGAGTCCGGCCGCCTTGTCGCGGAACGTCTTGAGCTTAAGCATAATGCGCCTAGTCCGTCCGGAACGGGCGCGAACGGGCCGGATAGTAGCCGCGATACCGGATCTGGCGGAGGTAGACTTTCGTCATCTGCGGATCGGCCTTCGCCATCCATCGCAGCAGCGGAATGGAGGCAAACCACAGCGCCGCGCCGACGAGGAACGAGACGGTGTTCATGCCGGAGACGGCGAGACCGCCGGCAATGATCGCCGTCGTCAGCGCCGGCTCACGCTCGCCGCCGAGGAACAGGCTTGGACGGTGCAGGACGCGATGGAGGGGGAGGCGGCGCAGGGTCACACGATCGCTCCGCTGATGCCGAGCGCGGAGGCCAGGTTCGTCACGCCGACGATGAAGGCACAGACCAGCACCAGCATGATGATCCGCCGGACGAACTCGTTGATCTCGCCCCCGAACACCAAGGCGGCGCCGCAGGCCACCATGGCGAGGAGCGAGATCGTGAAAGCTACGGGCCCGGTGAGGTCGTTCTTCAGCGTGGTCAGAGGCGTGTCCCAGGGGAGACCGCCACCACCGGCGCTCGCTGCATGGGCAGGGTCTGGATGCCAAACGACCGCTATCAGCAGCACGAGCAGCAGCACGGGAAGCCAGGCTTGGCGCAAGGCATCAATCGAGGGTCGCATCAAGATTGCTCCAGGTTGACGAACCGATAGTCGCCGTCCACGAAGCCCGTGACGGCCACGACTTCGTCGATCCGGCGTCCCGGGGATCCGTCGGCTTTCACGATGGACACGATAAGGTTCACGGCGTCGGCGATCAGCGCACGCATCGGCGTCCGGCTTGCTTCCGCGATCAGTTGTTCGAGGCGCTGCAGCCCGCCGCGCGCATGGTTCGCGTGAACGGTACAAATGCCGCCGGGATGCCCGGTGTTCCAGGCCTTGAGGAGCGACAGCGCCTCGCCACCGCGAACCTCGCCGACGATGATCCGGTCCGGCCGAAGGCGCATGGTCGCTTTCAGGAGGCGCTGCATGTCGATCGTATCAGTGGCCCGCATGGCAACCGCGTTGCGAGCCGAACACTGGAGTTCGCTGGTGTCCTCGATAATGACCAGGCGGTGTTGCGGCGTGGCCCGGACCATCTGGTCGATGACCGCATTCACGAGCGTCGTCTTCCCTGTGCCGGTCCCGCCGACCACCAGAATGTTCTGACGCCGCACGACCGCGGACTCGATGGCGCGGCGCTGCGGCGCAGACATGATGCCTTTGCGTTCATACGCGGCAAGCGTGAACACCGCAGAGGCCCTGCGCCGGATGGTGAAAACCGGGGCCGACACGACGGGCGGCACCAGGGCTTCGAAGCGCGAGCCCTCGAAGGGCGGGTAACAGGGCAGCTCGCATTCCAGGATGGGGGTTTCGCGGGTCACGGTACTGCGCAATGTCGAGGCGACGGTGCCGATGAACGATTCCGCGGATGCCGCCTGCATTGTCCCGACCGGGCTCATGCCTTGACCCAGGCGATCGGCCCATACCGTCCCGTCCGCATTCAGCATCAGTTCGACCAGGCCAGGCTCGGCGAGCAGCGGGCAGAACGGCCCGAGTTGCCGTTTCAGCGACTCCGCGACCCGTCGTGACTGTTCCTCGCGACCCGATGACCTGCCCTGGTCCATCATGCTTTCGTCCGGTGATTCGGCCAGCCCACCACTCGGCCGTAATACAACAAATATTATGTGTGCGCGAGCGTCGCAAGGACGATGCGCACGGGGCACTACTTCGTGAAAGGATCTGCCAGCCGTTGCATCGAGGCGATGTCCATTCCCAGGACTCGTGCGATCGCGGCCATCGTGGCCAAGGCAAGAATGATCACGCCGCCCTTGCGACGGGCTTCCTTGAGTCTTTCACCGAGCCGGGCCTGCAGGCCGGATTCGGGGCTACCTGGTGCTGGCGATCCGGCCTCTCGCCCGGGTGACATCGTTCGGCGAGGATGTCAGAGCTTGAGCAGTTCGAATGCCGGGCATCCGACAGCCTTCGCCAATGCGCCGATCACCCGCAGGTCGGGATCGCCGACGCCCTTCTCGATCTCGGCGAGGAAGGCGACGGCGATGCCAGCGCGTGCCGCAACCTCCTGCTGGGTCAGGCCCGCACAGAGGCGGGCGGCCTTGAGGTTACGCCCGAGTTGCGCCTCGATCCGGGATGGACTGCTGTCGAGATCCACGCAGACCTCCTGCACACTGGTGGGCCAAGCCTGGAGAGCGGTCCGCGTCACGGCTCCTCGCGTGCCGGACGTGACCGGCTGCCAAAAGATCGCGTTGGCAGGACGGCGAACCTCGTTCGCAATCCGTGCGTTTGCCCCATCCGTGCGCCAGCAGGCTACATGGGATAGTACGCGAGCAACGCGGCTTCAAGCTTTCTGGGCTTGGCCGCCGGTCTACTTTCTGTGAGGTCTCGGTGCAGAGCGGCGCAGCATGTCGCTCACATTTTGGTGCAACACCCTTGCCAGTGCCTGCGCGGTTGTGAGCGTCACGTTCTGTTTGCCCGATTCGACGAGGGAGACGTATTGCTGGAGCAGGCCGGCGCGCTCAGCGAGCTGGGCTTGTGTGAGACCGGACTTCAATCGGGCCGCCCTCAGGTTTGCGCCAAAGATTGCCACGAGGTCGTCCGGGTCGGGTCCGTCCGGGCGGGACTTGTCGGCACTGGGTCTGGCCATCGAAGGGGTCTGCACCTCGGTTAACGGCGGTTGTGTGTCCTCCTCACACGGCCGGCGGCCATGACCGAATCGTCACACTCGCATGATCGAACGCTAGCCGGTTTTGCACCGCTTCGGAATGGACGAAACCGGACTTCTGGCTCTCCACTGTCCCTTGGTGCCGCAAATCTCGATCGGCTCGATCTCGTCCAGGATGATCTCGACCCCGGTCATGGAGCCTGGTCGTGGGCGGGCTTTCGTGCGCGGCAATCGGTTGCGCGTTCTCCAGTGGCCCGCCGGCATCCAAATGGCCGGCGTCGACGAAGAGCTGCCGGAACAGACGGCGCGAATGGCAGCTGACCGCCTCGTTCGGAGCGGTTGCGATCAGCGCGCCGCGCCCAGCTCGCGGATGAGCGTGGCACGACGCGGGAATGCCGTAGTGAGATGCTGCCGCGCTACGGCCGGGTGACCGAACCAGTCGAGGCACTGATTTCCGCCGCCAATCTGGTGGGCGCCAGCACGCGGCGGAATGGTGCCATGGGTCCGGCTCGATCGGCGCGATATCCCTCCTGTCTGTCGCCGCCCATATGCGGCCGCGCCTGCGCTGTGTCATCGCCGCGGCCAGTGTCTGGCCCACGCTCTCGCGCCTGATATCGGCTTGCCCTCATCCTGTCTCTCGCCGCCGGCCGCTCAGGGCCTCGAGGGAACGCGCTCTCCGCCGCACCCCACCGCTTTGGGACAGGGGCTATGCCTTCGGCGTGGTTTCCACAGCTCTCCGCCGCTCCGCGCTGTGCCAAGCCCGGCGATCCCCCTCCGCGCCTCATCCCTCCGTCGGCGAGGCCGAGCGCCGTCGTCGGGTCGCATCGAGGCCCCGCAGTGGCGGCCTCCGACAGCGAAGGGTAGGATAGCATGAGCAGGCCAAGCCATATCGCCTACGTCGTGACCGCGCCAAAAGAGGGCAGGGACCGCAAAGTGTGATTCGACGTGGGAAAAGGCCTTCTTGGAGGGGTGATCGGCGTCCAAAAGGGGCTCTTCCGCACTTTCGGTGCAGTTTCGCTTGTACTGGTTCAGCGAATCGTCGACAGAGATGACCTCGCCACCTGACACAATGTCGGTCATCCTTGAAATCCATCCTCGCGCTCGTGCCGAATGAGCTGATTGCCGATCGAGTTTGTCCCGAAGCCGATCGGATCACCATCACTGCTGTCCCGCGGGCCGAATCGGCCGT
>NZ_JAPDNT010000044.1 GCF_025989185.1 Limobrevibacterium gyesilva | reverse complement strand
CGGGGGGGGGGGGGGCGGGGGCGTGGCGGCGCGGCTTTCGGCCTCGGTGTGGGCGAGGCGCATGCGCAGGCCGGAGGTGTCCACGCCCGGCGCCGCCGCGGCGGCGGCAGCCAGGACGGCGGCCGATTCGGCGGGGTCGATCAGCCCCTGCGCGGCGAGGCGGCCGAACAGGGCGGCGGCGGCGTGGGCCGCCGGCGGATCGAGCGGGTGGCGCATCAGGCGGCGCCGGCGAGGGCGTGGGGATAGGGGGTGCCGGCGAAGGCGGTGCCGGCGGTGATGGCGTCCCACGCCGCGGGATGGCCGGGCGGCAGCGGCTCGCGGGCGGGGTCCTGCGGCTCCGCCGCGGCGGCGCGGCGTTGGACCGGCGGGGGCAGGCGGGCGCCGAGGCGGCGGCCACGCTCGATGGCGGCGTTGCGGCTGACGTCGAGGGCGGCGGCGATGGCGTCCCAGCTGGCGCCCTCGCCGCGGAGGCGGCGGATCCGGGCGTCCTGGGGCGGGGTCCAGAGGCGTTTCTGCGGCATGGCGTGAGGCTCCGTCAGCGGGTCTGACAGGACGTTAGTTTCAATAACTGTCGTCTGTCAACATAACTAACGTTGCTCGGTTAGGAAGCTTCACGTAGACAGGCGGCATGGCCGTGAAACCGCATGCCCCCGCCGCCGATTCGCAGTCCGACCCCAGGGCGGGCGCGGGCGCGCGCATCCGTGCGGCGCGGCAGGCGCGCGGGATGACGCAGGAGGCGTTGGCGCGGGCGGTGGGGGTGACGCGCAGCGCGGTGGCGCAGTGGGAGACGGACCGGTCCGGCCAGGTTGGCGGCAACCTGGCGCGGGTGGCGCATGCGCTGGGGGTGGCGGCGGAATACCTGCTGACCGGGGCGCTGCCGGCGGGCGGCGGGCCGGCGGCGGCGGATGGCACCGAGCTGGCGCTGCTGCGGCTGTACCGGGCGTGCTCCGACGAGGACAGGTCGTTTCTGCTGCGCACGGCGGCGCGGCTGGCGCGGCAGGCGGAGCAGGAGGCCGGCGGCGTCCCTGGTTCCGGCGCGCGTTAACGAGATCTTAATTGTTTAAATTCTATTAATTCTTGGCGGGAACGGCATGCTGCAATGCAGCAGGACTTCATGTTCGTTAGCGGAATGGAGGGGCGTCCATTTTCGGGACCCGACTCCAGAAAAAAACGACATCCTGTTCTCGATCGGCGAACGCAGCCGCGATGCGGGGTTTCGTATGCCGGCGCGGCGCCGTTAACCGATCAAAAAACTTAAGTGAATCAGCACGTTCCAGCTCGCATACGATGGCGTTCCGAAATCGCACCGAAAGGGCGTATGCAACCGTATGTTTCAAAAGGCTAATTTCGGCGCTTATCTCGTTTTTGTCAGCAGGTTTTGTGGATTCTCCCTTGCCATAAGACACGGCGCCGCACTAGAAACTCTTAACCTGAGTTAATCGCCGAGGGGCTGCAGTCTGATGACAACAAACGTAACGGTTCAGGCGAACGTGTCGAGCCAGATTCTGGTTCCGTTCACCTCTGCCGCGAACGCCGCGGCGGCACAGGCGGCGCTGAATGCCGTGAATTCGCTGGTGATCGGCGGCAGCCTCGAGCAGTACGTGCCGACGGCCGGATCCGGCCCCATTCCCAACGTGCCGACGCCCGATTTCCTGGGGGGCGTGGTCGACACGGTGCCGGCGAGCCTCAATTTCGGCGTCCTGCCCAACGAATACGTGTCGTTCGTTAACGGCGGCACCGGGTTGGCGGTGGCGATTGGCGGCCCGCTCACGAAGGTGGTGGTGTCGGGCGCGGACAGCTCGCTGCTGTACGTGAACCAGAGCACCCATGGTCAGGTGTTCCTGGGCGGCGGCAACAACTACATCGCCAACGCGTTCTCGACGTCGAAGATGGCAGTGAACGTTGACGGCAGCGACTCGCTGTTCGGCAGCGCCTCGGTCGTCGACGTCTCGACGGGTGCTGCGACGGTCAACGTGTTCAACCACGCGCTGGTTGACATCGAGACCGGCAACGCCACCAGCAGCGGCACGGGCCATGTCGTTGTCCAGCCCGGCACGGCCGGCGTGATGGTCACCGGCTCGTCCACGGTGCCCGTGACCGTGTCCGGCACCGCGGGCTCGACGACGTATTTCATGGCCAATGGCTCGAACGGCGGCGGCGGCGCCTTCATCAACCCGGGCGCCGGCGACATCGTGGTGTTCCCGGGCGGCACCAGCAGCGCCACGCTGTTCGGCGGCACCAAGGTGTTCGGCGACCAGACGATCACCGGCGCGGCGTTCACCGGCTCGGCGACCGTTGGCGGCGCTTCCGGCTACTACGAAGGCGGCTCGGCCGGCCACAACCTGCTGAAGTCCAGCACGGTGGCGGGTGCGACGACCCTGGTGGGCGGCGGCGACGGCGACATCCTGTTCGTGTCGGGCGCCCACGACGTGGCCGTTACCGGGTCGGGGCAGAACGTCATCATCGCGACCGACAGCACCGTGAACGGCGGCGCGACCTACGGCGTCAGCGGCGGCACGGGCACGGTGCTGGGCGCGCAGAGCGGCCACAACAGCTTCTTCCTGGGCTCGGGCAACTACACGCTGGCCGGCTTCCACGACGTCGGCTCCGGGACCTTCGCCGGCAGCGTCTATAATATCCTGTCTGCGACGGTCGGCGGCGCCGGCAACTTCACCATCGTCGACTTCCTGCCCTCGCTGGTGAGCGGCAGCACCACGGTCAGCTACGACAAGGTCGAGCTGGGCGGCCTGACGGCGACGATCAGCACCTCCGGCGCCAACTCGACGGCGGTGCTGTCCGACGGGACGACGATCACGTTCCAGAACGCCCACGTCACGAACTTCGGCACCTACCTGGCCTGATCAAGGCCGGGATTGCCGATACGGCCGGCGAAGGCCAACTTCGCCGGCCGCTATCGGGCCACGGGGACTTACCAGCGCGCTGCCCTTTCGGGGCGGCGCGCTTTTCTGTTGTCCGGGCTGGTGGCAAGGGGACATGGGCGGCAGGGAGCCCACGCAGATCCGTGGGTTCCGGGTGCGCCCTTGCGTGGCCTGTTCTTCGCCTGCCGCCTATGCGGACCGATCGCGCAGAAGCATCAGATGCCAGTCGGTGATGCGCACGGTGAGGCGCCGTTGCGCGTCGCCGGGGGGGAGCACCAGCCAGGCGCTGCCGTTGGTCCAGCGCCAGCGGTGGTGGGCGTTCTGCTCGGAAGGATGAAAGCCGGGGCCGGGCATGGGGCCGTCGAGGTCGATGGCCTCGCCGTCCAGCGCGAGGCCGATGACGCAGACGCCGAGGCGGCGGGTGTCGCGTTCGGCGGGCGAGGCGCCGGAGGACGATGCGATTCGCACCGGGCCGGTGTCGGCGGGCAGCAGGAAATCGAACGCGCCGGGCTCGGCTGCGGGTTCGGCGGGGATTTCCAGGCCGTTCGCGAACAGGCGCACGGGGTGGTGCGGATCGTCCTCGACCGGCGCGGCATCGGGCGGGGTGGGCAGCGACGGCTCGGCGGCGGCGGCACGGGCCTGCAGCGCAGCGCGCAGCGCCATGATGCCGGGGCCGGGGAGCAGCATCGGCGCGCACAGGCCGGTCGGCGGGCCCGGCTCGCGCAATGCGCCGACCGGCGTGTTTTCGGCACGGATGGCGCCGTGGGGCGCGGTGGCGACGATGTGCCAGGTGTGCATGCCGGTGGCGGGCTCGCGGGTGATGCCGGCGCCGTTCACCAGGGCACCGGCGGGAACCAGCCGCGCCGCCGCCGACTCGGCGTCGGCGTCGGCGTCGTTGACGTCGCGGAGCAGCAGCAGCGCCTCGGCCGGCAGCACGAGGTCGCGCCGCGGCATGTCCGGGCCGAGGGCGCCGGCGCGGATGCGGACGGGGGTGGCCAGGTGCGGGGTGGGATGCCCGGCGACGTCGATGCGGTGGCAGGTGACGCTGTGCACGGGCAGCTCGATCGGGCCGATGGCCGCGTGGGCGAGGACGGTGTCGCCGGGCCGCAGATCCTCGACCGGACAGTCGGCCTCGGTGTCGCCGCGGCGGACGGCGATGCGGGTGCCGGCGATGAAGCTGCCGCCGACCGGGAAGGGTCTGGCGGGGGCGGGCGCGCGAGGCGGCGCCGATTCGGCGTCCTGCGCGGGGGGCGCCTCTATCGTCTCGGGCGCGGGTGCTGCGGGGTTCGCGGCGGCGCGGCGCGGGTTGCGCTTGCGGCGCGGCCCGGAGGCTGGCTGCGTCATGTCCGGCTCAGCCTTTCTTCTCGTACGGGTTCTCGGTGCCGCCAGGATACATCGTGGCGGTCAGGTCGGCGGGCTTGACGTTCCAGGCGAGCTGGCACGGGCCGGTCTTGCGCACCAGCACCGCCGAGCCCTCGTAGCCCGCGGCGCGTTCGGCGTATGCCTTGATGGGGCGGTAGATGAACGGGATGATGAACTGCTCGCTTTCCAGCATGCGCTCGACGATCTCGAAGCCGGTGCGCGGGTTGAACAGCGCGTCCCAGGCGGTGTCGGAGAAGCGCCAGAAATCCCAGGGGATGTCGTGCATGCCCAGGGTCTGGTGGGTGAAGATGAGGGCGATGCCGCCGGGCTTGAGCACCTGGTTCATCTGCGCCGCGACCGACCAGGGCATCATCAGGTGCTCGAACACGCTGACGGAATAGACGGCATCGAAATGACCGGGCGGGAACAGGCGGCCCAGTTCGTGGGCGTCGCCGACCACGTCGACGTTGTCGCCGTCGAGGATGTCGAGCACGGTGGTTTCGGCGGACCTGAATTCCTGGCTGCGGTCGATGCGCGAGCGGTTGCGCCCGCCGATGTCCAGCACACGGGCGCCGGGCATGGCGTCCACCGTGTCGATGAAGCGGCGCATCATGGCGCCGCCGGGATAATGGCTGAGGCGGTCGGCGCAGAGCTGGAGCAGCGGGATGGTGGCGGACCAGCCGGACTCGGTGGTGAAGGTGACGGCGGCGTTGTCGCTCAGCCCTTCGCGGGGCTGCAGGTACTGGATGCTGAAGCCCTTGCCGGGGCCGTAGGCGGCGATGACGCCGCCATGGTCGATGCCGGTTTCGGTGACGCAGCCGACGGTTTCCTCGTTGGCGACGGCGACGCTGCGCAGGCGGTCGTTCGGATGGTGGAACCAGCCGGACACGCGCACCGTGTTGAAGAACTTCGCGACCGTGTCGACCATGAACTCGTAGCCGTCGATCTGCATGTGTTCGCCTGTTGTTGGTCCGCGGCGCCGGGGCGCAACCGGGCATGATACAGAGCCCAGGGAGTTAGCAGACGCGGCACCGCCTGCAAAGCGCGCGCTGCGTGCTTGACGGATGCGCGGCCATGCCGGACATCGTGCCCGCAGACGCATGGTTCGAGGGGTCCGGAATCCGCGATGCAGTGGCTTGACACCAGACGGGCGCCGGCGGCGCTGCGCTGCACCTATTGCGGGACCAGCGGGGATTTCGCGCACCACACGTCGTTCAGCTACATGGGGCGGGATTACGCGCTGTACTGCTGCCCGCTTTGCGCGAGCCTGATCTACGACCCGCCGGACATCGTGGTGGCGATTCCGAAGCCTTACACCGAGGCGTACAAGCAGAACATCCGGGTCGGGAACAAGTACTATCTGGAATCCGGCTATTCCGCGGACTTCATTGCGCGGTGCGGGCTGGCGGCGATGTCCGGGGTGCCGCAGGCGGCGTGGAAAGACCATTTGTTCGTGGATGTGGGGGCGGGGCTGGGGCTTGGCTCGTACCTGATCCAGAGCATGTTCGATATCGAGACGCTGGTGATCGAGCCGTCCTATACCGGCGAGCTTGGCCGGGAGCTGCTGGGCATCGAGATCCACAACGCCTATTTCGAGCACCTGCCCGCCGACGTGATGGCGCGGCTGGAACGCAAGCCCACCCTGCTGCACCTGAACTCGGTGATCGAGCATCTGCGCGATCCCGGCGCGGTGATCCGCGAGCTGATGCAGCGGACGCGGATCGAGGTGATCGCCGCGATCGTGCCGGATGCCGCGGCGATCGACACGAACGCCTCGTTCACCGCGATGCTGCCGTATCTGGCGCCGGGCGACCATCTGCATCTGCCGACGGCCGAAGGGATGCGGCGCCTGTTCCATGGGCTCGGCTTTGCGCATTGCGAGGTGCGGCAGGTGGGGGCGCTGCTGATGGCGGTGGGGGCGCAGCGGCCGATCGCGAGCCCGTCGCAGGCGGAGATCGATGCGGCGCGGGACCGGTTCCTGGCGAAGCTGGTGGGGCACCCGAACGTGCAGGTTGCCGGCGGGGCCGCCGCGCGGCTGCTGCCATTGGCGCTGGCGACGGGCGACGAGGCGCTGCTGGGCCGCATCCGCGCGCGCTTCGCCCAGGATCTGGACGCCGGGCAGTTGACGGCGATGGTGAAGGGCGGCGGGACATGGGCGGAGATTCCGTTCCATCTCGGCCCGACCGCCTTCTGGCTGGCGGTGGATGCATTCAGCCGCCATGTGAGCGAGGCCGGCTATGTCTGGCTGGACCTGGTGGAGGCGTTCGCCGAGCGGATCGCGGTGGACTATCCGCCCTATTCCATGCAGTCGCTGGACTTCAAGTGGGAGTCGCGCATGTATCGCGCGCATTTCCTGGCAGCGGAGGGGCGCGGGCGCGCGGCGGCGATCTGGCTGGAGAGCGTCGTGGAGTCCGCGGCCGACGCCGTGCGGGGGGCGCGGCCGGAGCAGGTGGCGCGGGCACGAGTCGCGCTGGAGGCGGTGCTGGCCGCAGCACCCGGGCCGCTGCCGGCGTCACCGGCCGCGGAGGAACAGTCCGAGCCGGCGCTGCCCTGATCGGCGGGGCGGGCGATGCCGGGGCGGCGACCGCCCCGGCGAGTGGGGCTCAGCCGGCCCCTTCGACCAGGCGGATGTCGCGTTCGGCGCCGTTGCCGAGGGCGTCCAGCGCTGCCTTGTAGCCGGGGCTGTTGTAGGCGGCGCGGGCGTGGGCGAGGCTGTCGAACTCGATGATGACGGTACGCTGGGCGAGGCCGGCTTCGTAGACCTGGGCGGCGACGCCGCGGGCCAGGAAACGGCCGCCCGCGGCTTCCAGCGCGGGGCCGGCGAGCTTGGCGTAGGCCGCCAGCGCCTCGGGGTTGGTGACGGCGCGGTAGGCGCTGATCCAGTAGGCCTTGGGCATGCGTGCTTCCTCGTGCGTGACGTGACCGCCCCCGGGTTTGCGGGGGCGGCGTGATGCTGCGCGCGGGGCGGCGGTTTGTGAATGACTAAAGCGCTGAGAGCGTTACCACCGCGACGCCGCGGCTGAGGATGCCGAGCTCGGCCGCGGCGCTGCGCGAGAGGTCGATGATGCGGCGGCGGGTGCCGGGGCGGTCGTTGATGGTGACGATGACGGAGCGGCCGCTGCCTTCGAGGGTGACGCGCACCTTGGTGCCGATGGGCAGGGTGGCGTGGGCGGCGGTCAGGGCGTTCTGGTCGTAGCGGGCGCCGCTGCTGGTGCGCCGGCCATGCCAGCGGGCGCCGCCATACCAGGAGGCGATGCCGGTCTGGCTCCAGGTGGATTGGCCGGTCTGGTCGTTCCAGACGGGGCCGATGCCGGCGAAGCCGTCGGTGGCCGGGGTGTCGATGGGCGTGGCGTCGGCGCTGGCGGTGTGGGCGACGATGGTGGTGGCGGGGCCGCGGCGGGCGGCGTTGCGGTGGGGGGTGGCGGGCTTGCGACTGTCCGTCGCCGGGAGAGCCCTGCGGGTGGCCTGTGTCTCAGGCCCCGCGGTGGGGGTGCCGGTGGTGGCGGCCATGGCCGGGCCCACGAGCATCATGGACACGACCATGCCGGGGAATACCCTTCTGGCGCGTGAGATCATCCTTAACTCCATCCGTCGGAACGCCGGGGCGGTGTTATGCCCAGGGTTCATTTCAACGGCCTTATCTGACCGTCTGGGTCAGCAACGTAATGACAAGCCGAGGTCTCATCGGACCGAAGCATTATCTATCCGAAGCCACATCGAGAAACCGCCGGGCCCGAGACGCCGGGGGCGGGAATAGGTGGGATCAAACGGCGGGCATTCAGCCAACACATGCCGGCGAGATCAACCCCTAATCCTTGGCGGCGGGGGGTTAGTGCTGGGCCAGATTGTGTCATAACTGTGGAGCGCCGAAAGAGCTGACGTTCGACTTGCGGCGCACACACTTGATTTTCCGGTATATCCACCATGCACATCCTGGCGCGAAACGACCAGGTTGCGGCTGCGAAGGGCGGCGGGCCTGTGTTCATTTTGTCAGGAGCGCCGGTACGGGACCGTGCGAATTAGGAAAATATACGCAGGGGCGACGATTTTCCTTGCCCATGTGCCCCAATTTCCTGTATCACTTTCGACATGATCGACGGCGTGCGCGGGCAACCCCCGGCACGCCGTTTCGCGTTTGTGGCGGGTTCGGTGGGCAAGCGGGCGATGGGCGGCTTCCTGCAGGGGCCTCGGCCGTCGCAAACGGAATTGTTCTGCAGGCGCGTCGATCCCATGGCCGAGCGTGCGCGGCAGCATTCGCTGGCGGAGTGGGCGCGCCGGGCGTTGCGGCCGGCCGGGCAGCGGCCGGCGGCGCATCACAAATTGCTGCTGCAGCGGCTGGAGCATGTGGCTGAGGGCGGCTGTGACCGGCTGATGGTGCTGATGCCGCCGGGGAGTGCGAAATCCACTTATGCGTCGTTGATCTTTCCGGCCTGGTGGCTGCATCGGCATCCTCGCAGCTCGGTGATCGCCGCGAGCCACACCGCCGACCTGGCCGCGCATTTCGGCCGCGGCTTGCGCAATCTTGCGCTGGAGAACAAGGCGTTTCTGGGCTTCGAGCTGCAGCGCGACAGCCATGCCGCGCATCGCTTCGCGACCGATACGGGGGGTGAATATTTCGCCACGGGGCTGGGTGGCGGGATCACCGGGCGGCGCGCCGACCTGGTGCTGATCGACGACCCGATCAAGAGCCATGCGGAGGCGGACAGCGCGGCGCATCGCGACCTGGTGTGGAACTGGTATCGCAGCGAGCTGCTGCCGCGGCTGAAGCCGCGCGGGCGCGTGGTGCTGATCATGACGCGCTGGCATCAGGACGACCTGGGCGGGCGGCTGTTGCAGAACGGAGACGACTGGACGGTGCTGCGGCTGCCGGCGCTGGCGGAAGCGGACGATCCGTTGCGGCGGCGGCCGGGCGAGGCGCTGTGGCCGCAATGGGAGGATCGCGCGGCGCTGGAGCGCAAGCGCGCGGTGGTGGGGCCCCGGGTGTGGGCGGCGTTGTATCAGCAGACGCCGCGGCCGGATGGCGGGGCGTTGTTCCGGGTGACGCGCATCGATGTGATCGAGGCTGCACCTGCGGAGTTGCGAAGCGTGCGGGCCTGGGACCTGGCGGCGACAGCGGCCGGTGAAGGGCGCGACCCGGACTGGACGGTGGGGTTGAAGCTGGGCCGCGATGCGGCCGGGCGGATCTTCGTGCTGGATGTGGTGCGGCTGCGCGGCGGGCCGCACGAGGTGGCCGACGCGATCGTGCGCACCGCGCGCCAGGACGGACGGTCGGTGGCGGTGGGCTTGCCGCAGGACCCCGGGCAGGCCGGCAAGCAGCAGGTGGCGTGGCTGACGACTCTGCTGGCGGGGCATCGCGTGGTGGCGTCGCCGGAGACGGGGGCGAAACTGACGCGGGCGGGGCCGGTGGCCGCACAGGTGGAGGCGGGCAACCTTTCGCTGCTGCGCGCGACGTGGAACCGGGCGTTGCTGGACGAGCTGCGGGAGTTTCCGCAGGCGCGCAAGGACGACCAGGTGGATGCGTTGAGCCGGGCCTTCGCGATGCTGGCGCAAGCGCCGGCGCCGGCGCGGCGGCTGCATGTTTCCTTGATGGCCCGGTGACGCCGGCGCCGCGGTGAAGGCGGACAATGTTCGATACGATCTGCGATCTGATTCCCGTCGATCCGGCCTATCCGCAGCGCGTGCGGCGGCTGGACATCCTGACGCGCGTGCTGGAGGGACGACTTTATGATGTGCTGCCTTACCAGTTTCATGAGGAGCGTGGCGCGGGCGGCGAGTATATCCCGCTGCGGCAGCGCCGCCCGAGCGTGCGCTATCCGCTGGCGCGCATCGTGGTCGATGATTCGCTCGCGCTGGTGTTCAGCGACGGGCATTTTCCGACGCTGGATTGCGCGGACAAGCGCGTGCGCACGGCGCTGGCTGACCTCGGCCGGGAAGCCGCGCTGAACGAGGTGATGCTGGAGGCGGCGTTGCGCGGCTCCGTGGGGTCGGTGGCGATCCTGATGCGGGTGCTGCGCGGGCGCGTCTTCTTCGGCGTGCTGCAGTCGCTGTACCTGACGCCGGAATGGGACCCGCAGGAGCCGGATACGCTGCTGCGGGTGACCGAGCGCTACAAGGTGACGGGCGCGGTTCTTGCAGCGCAGGGCTACGACGATGTCGAGCCGCAGGCGGAATACTGGTTCATGCGGCAATGGGGTGCGCAGGCGGAAACCTGGTTCCGGCCGTGGCCGGTAGCGGTGCCGCAGGCGCCGGTGGAGGATGCGGCGCGCAGCGTGCGGCACGGGCTGGGGTTCGTGCCGATCGTGTGGGTGCGCAACCTGCCGGGCGGGGATGACGTCGATGGCGCCTGCACGTTTCGTGCGGCGGTGGAGACGACGATCGAGATCGACTACCAGTTGAGCCAGGCCGGGCGGGGGCTGAAATACAGCAGCGACCCGACCTTGCTGATTCGCGAACCCGCAGGCAGCGACAACGAGATTGTCCGCGGTGGCGGCAACGCGCTGGTGGTGAGCGAGAAGGGCGACGCCAAGCTGCTGGAGATCGGCGGCACCGCGTCGGCCGCGGTGATCGAGTATGTGCGCACGTTGCGCGAGTTCGCGCTGGAAGGCGTGCATGGCAACCGCGCCAGTGCCGAGCGGCTGACGGCCGCGCAGTCCGGCCGGGCGCTGGAGATGATGAACCAGGGGCTGGTCTGGCTGGCCGACAATCTGCGCGTGAGCTATGGCGGCGCGCTGCTGCGGCTGGCGCGCATGGTGATCCGGGCGAGCAACCTGTACCGGCTGCGCACGCATGGCGAGGCGCTTGCACCGATCGATCCCGGCGTGCGGCTGACGCTGAACTGGCCGCGCTGGTATGCGCCGACGGCCGAGGACCGGGAGCGCGACGCCCGCACGCTGCAGACGCTGGCGCAGGCCGGGCAGATCTCGCGCCTGACCGCCGTGAAGTCCATCGCCGACGTCTATCACATCGACGACGTGGCGGCGGAGATCGAACGCATCGCAAGCGAGAGGACCGCATGAGCGAAGACACCACTGATCCCGCTGCCCTGGAGGAACGCGCCGTGGCGCTGGAGCGGCGGCTGGCGGAGATCGAGGCGACGACGAACGCGCGGCTGGTGCGCGCCGAGCTGAAGGCGGAGGCGGTGCGCGCGGGGATGGTCGATCTGGACGGGCTGAAGCTGGTCGACACCGCCGGCGTCACGCTGAACGCGCAGGGCGAGGTGGAGGGCGCGGCCGGGCTGATGCGCGAATTGCGCCGGGCCAAGCCGTGGCTGTTCGGGGGGGCGAGCAGCTCCAGTTCCGCGAGCGCGCCGCCGGCGCAGCCGCCGCGGCCGAAGCGGGCGACGGAGATGAGTTTCGAGGAGTGGCAGGCGGCGCGGGCGGAGATGCTGCGCCGGCGCTGAGGCTGCGGGCTGCACGGGGCGCCTGCGCAGCCGGTTTCGTTTGAGTCCGACAACATGAACCCGGACGGCCTGCACGCGAGGTTGCGTGCGGGGCGGCACAACCATGAGGATCACCATGGGCATCCAGAACTTTCCCGCGGCGTTGCAGCCGGTCATCCAGCAGGGCTATCTGGAGCGCGAGTTCCAGCACGCGCTGCAGTCGCGGCTGGGCTATCGGGCAGTTGCCGACCGCGAGGAATTCGCCGTGGGCATCGGCGAGACGCTGACCAAGACGCGGGCGGGGCTGAAGCCCAGCGTGACCACGCCGCTGGTGCCGGCGAGCAACACCAATCTGGACAACGGGCTGGTGGCGCAGAGTTTCGGCGTGGAGCAGTACACGATCACGCTGAACCACTACGCCGCCACCACCGACCTCAACATGGTGACGAGCCGTGTGGGCATCGCCAGCCAGTTCCTGCTCAACGCTGCCATCAACGGCGAGCAGGCCGCGCGCAGCCTGGACGAGCTGGCGCGCAATGCGCTGTTCGCGGCGTATTTCGGCGGCAACACGCGGGTGCGCGCCACGCTGGACGACGCGGGGCCGGCGGTGGCGGTGGACGATGTGCGCGGGCTGCAATTCGTGTTCGTGAACGGCGTGCCGACGCCGGTGGGCGGTGCGTCGTCGTTGACCGTGACCGTGGGCGGCAATCCCTACACGCTGGTGGGGGTCGCGGTGGACAACGTGAATGTCTCGACCGCGCCGGGCGGCGTTTCCGGTGTGCTGACCTTCGGTTCCCCGGTTTCCGTGGCGGATGCGACGGCGGGGAACACGGTGACGGCGGCGACCGCGAGTGCGGTGATGCGGCCGAACGGGCGCGGCAACACCGCGCAGCTGCAGACCGGCGACGAGCTGACCATGGCGGTGCTGCTGAATGCGGTGGCGGTCTTGCGGCAGAACGCGGTGCCGGAGATCGACGGTGTGTACAACTGCTATCTCGATCCGGTGTCGGCACGGCAGCTGTTCGCGGACAACGATTTCCGCCAGCTGTTCCAGGGGGCGACGTCGGCCAACCAGGTGTTCCGCAAGGGCATGATCAACGACTTCCTGGGGCTGCGCTTCATTCCGACCACGGAAGCCTATGTGCAGGCGCATCCGGCGCTGGGCGGGACGGTGGTGCGGCGGCCGATCATCTGCGGCAAGGGCGCGCTGATCGAGGGCGATTTCGCCGGCATGGCGGAGGCCGACGTGGCGCCGAGCGACAGCATCATCTCCATGGTCGATGGCGTGGCGATGGTGACGCGCGAGCCGATCGACCGGCTGCAGCAGATCATCGCGCAGTCCTGGTACTGGATCGGCGGGTTCTGCGCGCCGTCCGACATCACCACCAATCCGGCGACGGTGCCGACCGCGACCAATGCCACGTTCAAGCGCGCGGTGATGGTGGAGCATATCGGCTGAGGCTGTGTGGCGGGCGGGGAGTGCGGCGATGCCGTTCAGCGAGCGGGAGCGCACGGACGTGCGGCGTTACTGCGGGTTTCCCGCGCATGGGGCTGGCGCCTCGGGGTTTCAGGGGTGGCGGTTCTACCAAGTGTACGGGCTGCTGGAGCACCGGCTGAATTTCCTGACCGGATCGGAGGAGGCGGTGGTGCGGCAGTACCTGATCACGCTGGCGCAGCTTGAGGCGGCGATTCCGATCGCGGCGGGGAATCTGGATACCGAGCAGGCGGCGGTGTGGAAGCGCAACGCCAATGAATTGCGCGAGCGCACGCGCCTGTTCGATGACTGGCGCCGGCGCCTGTGCGGGTTCCTGGGCATTCCGCCCGGGCCCGCGCTGGGCGAAGGCGGCCTGGTGCTGGTGGTATGAGCATGGGGGCGGGGCGGGTGCAGGACATGGTGCGGCGCGGCCTGGGGCGGGCGGCGATGGCGCTGGGCGAGCCATGCGACGCGTTCCGCCCGGACGGCGCGCGTGCCCCGGTGACGGCGGCGAACCGGTTCCTGCGGCTGCCGGCGTCGTTCGCGCCGCCGGGGGAGGGGTACGCGCGGCCGCCGGCGTATGGGCAGGCGTTGTGGTGGGGCATTTTCGATGCCGCCTATACGCGGCCGGGCGATTATCTGCGCCGCGGCGACGGGGCGGTGTGGTTCATCGCGTCGCAGGAGCCGCTGCTGCCGGTGCTGTGCGTGCGGGCGGAGCGGGTGGTGGATCTGCTGCGGCCTGCGGGGGCGGTGCAGCCGGGATTGAACAGCTATGGCGGCGTGGTGCTGGCGGCGGCGGAGACGCTGCTTGCGGGGTGGCCGGCGAGCGTGCTGGCGGGCGGCGGCGGCGGCGGCGGCGGCGGCGGCGGGATGCGTGATGCCGGGTTGCCGGGGGAGGCGCCCGCGGGAAGCTGGGTGGTGCTGCTGCCGGCGGTGGCCGGGGTGGCGTTGCGCCGCGGCGACCTGATGACCGACGACCTCGGGCGGACCGGGGTGGTGGCGTCGGCGGAATTGTCCGCGCCGGGCTGGCGTCTCGTGGTGAAGCAGGCGGCGCCCTGACATGGCCGATCAATCCGATGTCGAGACGATGCTGGCGGACCTGGTGGAAGGCGCGCTGTATCCGCAAGGGACGGGCGCGCCGAGCCTGCCGGGCCGGGTGTGCCGCATCTATCGCGGCTGGCCGAATGCGGCGGCGCTGGAGGACGACCTGGCGGCCGGGCGGGTGCATGTGACCGTGTTTCCCGAGGCGGGGCGTCAGCGCAACACCACGCGCTGGCCGGACGATTTCGTGGTGACGGCGCCGGTGGCGCCAGTGCTGACGATCGGCGTGCGCGGGGTGACGGCGACGCTGGGCGGGCGGGCGGATGCGGGGCAACTCGCGGGGCTGCTGGTGGATAATCTTGCGGTGGTGCATCGCACGCGCGACGGCGACACGCCGGAGCTGGTGGCGGCGGTGCTGGCGAGCCAGGTGCGGACGCGGCGCATCGCCTTGCTGGCGGGGGCGGCGGTGACGGTGCCGGGGGCGGGGCTGGTGGTCGGGCGCGTGGTGGCGGACCAGCCGGCGCTGCGCGAGACACGCAGGCAGGTGCAGGGGTTTCGCATTTCCTGCTGGTGCCCCGATCCGGCGACGCGCGATGCGGTGGCGTCGGTGGTCGATGCGGCGTTGTCGGCGCAGGCGTTCATTGCGTTGCCGGACAGGACCGGCGGGCGGCTGCGGTTCGTGTCCTCGGTGGTGCGCGACGACGGCCAGGATGCGGCGTTGTACCGGCGCGACCTTGTCTATGACGTGGACTACGCGACCACGGTTTCCGCGCTGTTGGCGTCGATGATCTTCGGCGACGTGACGGTTGCGCCGGCCGGGGCCGGGGTCGTGCAAAGCCTGCTGGGATGACGGAGAGGGATTCCATGAATTTTCATCTGGTCGTCGTGCGCCCGTTCGGGGCGTACGCGAAGGGCGACATCGTCACCGATGCCGCGGCGGTTGCGGCGATTCTCGGCAGCGAGAATGCGCGCGACGTCGTGCGCGTGGCCGTACGGGAGGGCTGAACCATGCCGATCGTCCAGCAGGGCAGCATCAATACCACGGCGCTGGTCGTGCCCGATCTGTATGTGCAGATCGTGCCGCCGCAGAACCTGGTGCTGAACGGCGTGCCCACCAACGTGGTGGGCGTGGTGGGCAGCGCGGCCTGGGGGCCGGTGGGGCAGCCGGTGATCGTTGCCAGCATGGCCGACTATGCGCGCAATTTCGGGCCGCTGCTGGCGCGCAAGTACGACATGGGCACGCAGGTGGCGACCGCGGTGCAGCAGGGGGCGGCGGATTTCCGCTGCGTGCGCGCGACCGACGGCACCGACACCGCGGCCGCGTTCCAGTTGCCGAACACGAGCTTCCTGTTCACCGCGCTGTACACGGGAAGTCTGGGCAACCGGATCACGGTTGCCATGGGCACCGGCTCGAAGGCCGGGACCTGGCGGCTCGCGGTGACGCTGCCGGGGTTCCAGCCGGAGGTGTTCGACAATATCGGCGGCACCGGGGCGGCGTTCTGGCAGGCGCTGGCGGCGGCGGTGAACAACGGGCTGGGGCCGCAGCGCGGGCCGAGCCAGATCGTGGTGGCGAGTGCCGGCACCACGGCGGTGGCGCCGGTGGGGTTCGCGTGGGGCTTCGAGACGGGGGCGCCGGGCAGCGATGGCGCGAGCGGGGTGACGGCGGCGAGCCTGGTGGGCGTGGACACGGCGCCGCGGCAGGGCATGTATGCGCTGCGTGGCCAGCGCTGCAGCATCGCCGTGCTGGCGGATGCCGATGACGCCACGCAGTACACGCCGCAGGCCGCGTTCGGGCTGTCCGAGGGGATCTACATGATCCTGGTCGGGCCGGTGGGCGACACCATCGGCAATGCGGTGTCGGTGAAGCAGTCGGTGGGGCTGGATGCGTATTCCGCCAAGCTGATGTTCGGCGACTGGATCTGGTGGAACGACCAGGTGAACCAGCAGCTGCGGCTGGTGAGCCCGCAAGGGTTCGTGGCCGGGCGGCTGGCGAATCTGTCGCCGGAGCAGTCGAGCCTGAACAAGCCGCTGTATGGCGTGATCGGCAGCCAGAAATCCGGCAATCCCGGGACCGGGCAGATCACCACCTATTCGGCGGCCGAGCTGGGCGTGCTGCTGCAGGCGGGCATCGACGTGATCGCCAATCCGCAGCCGGCGGGCAGCTTCTGGGGGGTGCGCGGGGGGCACAATGCCAGCTCGAACGCCGCCACCAGCGGCGACAACTACACGCGGCTGACCAACTACATCGCGGCGACGCTGGCGGCGGGGATGGGGCAGTATGTGGGGCAGGTGATCAATGCCGGGCTGTTCCGGCGCATCCGCGCGACGCAGTTGAGCTTCCTGCAGAACATGCTGGCGCAGGGGCTGCTGGGCAGCACCGACGGGGCGCTGCCGTTCAGCGTGATCTGCGACGCGACCAACAATCCGCCGTCGCGCACGGGGCTGGGTTACGTGCAGTCCGACGCGCAGGTGCAGTACCAGGCCATCAACGAGAAGTTCATCGTCAACATGGAAGGCGGCCAGACCGTGCAGGTGCAGCGGCAGACGCTGCCGGGCATGCCCGGGTCGCTGGCGGCGTAAGGAGAACATCCAGTGCCCAGCAACAATTTTTCCGTCGGCCGCGATTGCCAGCTGGTGGTGATGGGGCCGTTCGGCCGGGTGGACCTGACCCACGTGACGGGGTTCGAGAGCCGGCAGGTGACGGCGCCGGTGCGGGTGGACCGCATCGACGGCACGCAGCTGGCCGCGGAATTGCCGAAGGGGTGGGACGGGTTCTTCGAGCTGGAGCGCGGCAGCTCGGCGGTGGATGATTTCGTGGCGCGGGTGGAGGCGGCGTTCCATGCGGGGGGCGCGGTGCCGGCCGGCACGCTGTATCAGTACGTGGCGGAGGCGGATGGCTCGACCAGCACGTATCAGTATGACGGCGCGGTGTTCAAGCTGAGCCAGGCCGGCGTGTGGCGGGGCGACCAGAGCGTGAAGCAGCGGCTGGAGTTCTTCGCCAGCACGCGCCGGCGCATCTGATGCAGCACAGTCCTTCCGCGCGGCTGGTGGCCGCGGCGCAGGCGGCACCGGAGGTGGTGGATGCGCAAGGACGCAGGCTGCAGCTGCGGCGTTTGACGGCGCTGGACAAGCTGCGGCTGTTCAAGGCGGCGGGGCCGGTGCTGGCGCAGAACCGGCCCTGGCTGGGGATGGCGGTGCTGGCGTGCTCGGTGGCCGCGATCGACGACGTGCCGGTGCCCGCGCCTGGCAACGAGGGCCAAATGGAGGCGCTGGTGCAGCGGCTAGGCGACGCGGGCATCGCGGCAGTGGCGGCGGCGCTGGGCGAGGACCAGGCGCCGGTGGACGTGGCCGCCGCAAAAAACTGAGTGGGCACCCCGAGCTGGTCGACTGCCTGTATCTGTGCCGGAACGGGGTGCCATTCGACGTGGCGTTCAGCCTGTCGGCCGAGGAGCGGCTGGCCTGGGTGGTGGCGCTGGGGACGCTGGACGGGCGCGTGTTCGATTTTTCCCGGCTGTGCTGGAAGGAGCCGCCATGAGGGTGGGCGAGCTGGCCGTGCTGCTGGCGCGGGTGGATGTGCGGGCGCTCGCGTTGGAGGCGGTGCGGGCGCAGGCGGCGGCGATGGCCGAAGCGGTGCGGACGGGGCTGCCGGTGGGGGCGTTGCGGGAGAGCGTCGGCGTTGTGGCGACGGCGGACGGGGCGGTGGTCGGCTCGGCGCTGGCGGCGGCGGCGCGCCGGGAGTTCGGCACTGCCGGCGCCGCGCCGGTGCCGTTCCTGGGGCCGGTGGCGGCGCAGCGGGGCGCGGAGCTGGCGCGCGCCGTGGGTGAGGCGGTCGCTGGCGTGCTGGGAGGGGTGTGATGGAAGAGGCCTATACGGTCGGCATCCGGCTGGCGCTGGAGGACGAGGTGTCCGCGGGGATCGCGGCGATCAGCGGCGATCTGGCGGCACTGGACCGCGCCCTGGCGGTGACGCAGGCGGGGTTGGCGGAGCTGGCCGGGGGTGCGGGGCACGCGGCGGCGGCGGATATGCAGCGTGTGGCGCGGCAGGGTGAGCGGTTGGTGCAGATGCCCGAGGCGGCGCCCGTGGTGGAGCGGCCGCCGGTGCCGCGGCCGCGCGTGGAAGTGGCGCCGGTGGCCGCGGCGCCGGTGGTGCGCGTGGACGCGCCGGGTGCCGCTGCGCCGACTGTGCAGGAAAAGCGTGTGGAGGTGCCGGGTGCTGCGGCACCGGTGCCGGAGGCGCGGGTGGCTCCGGTGGCCGCACCTGCGGCGTCGGCCGAGGTGGTGCCGCCGCCGGCGGGGGTGGCGCCGGTGGTGCGTCTGCTCTCGCCGATGCCGCCGCCGGTGGCGCCTGAGGCCGCGGGGTTTGCGCCTGGTCCCGTGGCGGCGGCGGCTGAGCCGGCGGCGCCGCGGGAGACGCGGATCGTCGAGCGGCATCAGCAGGTGCTGTTGCGCGAGGTGGAGCATGTGCGCGCCGTGGCGCCGGCGGCCGTGCCCGAGGTTCCGGTGGCACCGATGGCGCCGGTGTCTGCTTTGGCGCCGCCATTGCCGTCCGCCGCGCCGCAGGGGGCGCCGGTGCCCGCGGCCTCCGGGCCCACGCATGGGGACGTGTTCCTGGACGGCATGCGCGTCGGGCGCTGGATGGCCAATACGATGGCGCGCGAGGTGGCGCGGCCGCAGGGCGGCGGGACGTTCTTCGATCCGCGCATGGCGCCGGCCTGGCCGGGCTCGTTGCAAGGGAGCTGAGCGATGGCGAACGCATTGCTGCTCGGCCCGGTGCTGTTCCAGACATTCGAGTTGCCGGAACGGATCTCCTGGGGCGGGGCGCAGCGGCTGACCGTGCATCGGCTGCCCGGGGGCGCGCGGGTGATCGACGCAATGGGGCGCGACGATGCGCAGATCACGTGGACCGGCGTGTTCACCGGATCGGATGGCGGGCTGCGGGCGCGGCTGGTGGACCTGATGCGGGCCGACGGGGCGGTGTGGCCGCTGACATGGGACAGCTTCTTCTATTCGGTTGTCGTGGCCGAGTTCCGGGCGGATTACGCGCGCGCCAACTGGATTCCCTATCGCATCGCCTGCACCGTGTTGCGCGACGAGGCAGAGGCGCTGGTGGAGGCGGGGGTGTCGCTGGCAGCCGGCGTGCTCGGCGACCTGGCGGCGGCGGATGGGCTCGGTGGCGTCGTGGACATGGCGGCGCTGGCGGTGCCCGGGGCGGCGACGCGGGGGACGGCGGCGTATGACTCCGCCGTGCGCTCGGTGGACGGCGCGTCGACGCAGATCGACGGGTCGATGACGGCGGCGGATGGGCAGATGGCGGCGGCGTCGCTGGATGGGCCTTCGGGACTGGCGCAGGCGAGCGGGGCGGCGGGGGAACTCGCAGGGCTGGCGCAGGCGCGCGGATATGTGCGGCGGGCGCAGGCGAATTTGCGCAATGCGAGTACGTAAGGCCAAGGGCTTTGCCCTTGGAACCCAGTCAAGGCGAAGCCTTGACAATCCAATCCTTCTCTTGGCTGCGGCAGCAGCCTTCAGTTGATATCCGATAGCAATTGAAGGCTGCTGATGCAGCCAAGAGAGTAGCGGTTTGCAAAGGCCTCCGGCCTTTGCCGGGTGCAGGGCAGAGCCCTGCGTCTTCTTCTTCCAGGTAGGACCTTCAGGAAATGCGTAGCATCACTGTCGCAGGCGGGAACCTGTTTCGCATCGCGGCCGAGCAGTTGGGCGACGCGACGCAGTGGATTCGCATCGCGCGGCTGAACGGTCTGCTCGATCCGATGCTGACCGGCGTGGTGACGCTGAAGCTGCCGGAGCGTGATCCGGGGGCGGGTGGCGGCGTGGCGGTGCAGTGAGCGGCATGAGCGGGGTGCTCGATTTCGGGGTGCGGCGGCCGCGGTTGCGGGTGTTGGCGGATGGCGCGCTGGTGGGCGGCGTGATCGATGCCGAGGTAATCAACAACAACCATTATGCGGCGGATCGGTTCCGGCTGACGGCGGCGGACCCGGCGGGGTTTGCCGCGCTGGCGGGGCGGGCGGAGCTGCAGGTTGATGTGCAGGTCTCGCTGGATGGCGGGTTCGCGTTCACGAGCCTGATCCAGGGCGCGGTCGATACGGTCGAGATCGATGTCGCCGGCGGCACGGTGCATCTGGACGGGCGGGATCTGTCGGCGGCGCTGATCGAGGCGCGCACGCAGGAGACGTTTGCCAACAACACCGCGAGCGAGATTGCCGAGCAGCTGGCCGCGCGGCATGGGCTGACGCCGGACGTGCAGCGGACGACGACGCCGGCGGGGCGGTATTGGCAGCTTGAGCATGACCGGATCGTGCTGAACCAGTTCGGGCGGGCCACGACGGAGTGGGACCTGCTGGTGACGCTGGCGCAGTTCGAGGGGTTCGATGTGTGGGTGAGCGGGACCACGCTGCATTTCCGGCCGCCGCCGGCGGCGGTGGCGGCGGCGGTGTTGCGGGCGGCTGATGTGACCGGGTTGCGGCTGGAGCGGTCGTTGACGCTGGCGCGCGACATCCAGGTGACGGTGAAGAGCTGGAACAGCCGCCAGCAGAACGCGTTCGTGCAGACGGCGCGCCGGCGCACCGCGTCGCGCGAGAGCGGGCGGGTGCAGAACTATGTGTATGTGGTGCCGAACCTGACGCCGGACGAGGCGCTGAAATACGCGCAGGCGCGGCTGGCGGAGCTGACGCAGCATGAGCGCGTGGTCAGCGCGGAGATGCCGGGGGACCTGGCGCTGATGCCGCGGATGATGCTGCGGCTTGAGGGCACCGGCACGGCGTTCGATCAGGACTACTGGATCGATCGCGTGGAGCGGCAGGTGTCGGTGGCGCATGGGTTCACGCAGTCGCTGCGGGCGAAGAACGCGAGCACGGGCAGCCAGGCGACGGCGCCGGGGGACAAGGTGATCAGTGTATGGACCGCTTCCTGAATGCGTTGAAGGCGCATGCGCAGGCGCTGGATCGGGCGCAGGCGCAGCCGCGTTTCGCGCTGGTGGCGAGTGTCGATCCGGCGCGATACGCGGCGCGGGTGACGTTGCAGCCCGAGGGCGTGCTGACCGGGTGGCTGCCGATCCTGTCGCCGTGGATTGGCGCGGGGTGGGGCATGGTGTGCCCGCCGCGTCCGGGCGACCAGGTGCTGGTGGTGGCGCAGGAGGGCGATGCCGATAACGGCGTGATCGTCGGCGGCAGCTTCAGCGATGCGGCGCGGGCGCCGGCGGCGCCGGTGGGCGAGCTGTGGCTGGTGCATGCGAGCGGCAGCTTCGTGAAGCTGCAGAACGACGGGACCGTGCGGGTGCAGGGCAACCTGCATGTGGACGGCAACGTGTTCGTGCAGGGCGACATCGAGGACCGGCATGGCGCGCTGGCGCGGCTGCGCGATCGTTACAACATCCATACGCATCCCGATCCGCAGGGTGGCAGCACGTCGTTGCCGGTGCCGCGGGATGCGGACGAGGGCGCATAGCATGGCCGATGCGTGGCATCAGTTCGGGGCCGACCTGGTGGTCGGCGCCACCGGCGATCTTGCGGCCGCCGACGGCCCGGTGCTGGGGCAGCAGCGGGTGCTGCGGCGGCTGCTGACCAATCCAGGTGATTACATCTGGGCGCCGGCCTATGGCGCGGGGCTGGCGCGGTTCGTGGGCAGCCCGGCCAGTGCCGCGCAGATCCGCGCCGTGGTGCGCAGCCAGATCTTCAAGGAGGCGGCGGTGGCGCGGGCGCCCGAGCCGGTGATCGACGTGGAGCGGGACACCGCTGGCACGGTCTATGTGCACATCCGTTACGCCGACGCGGCGAGCGGGGCGACGCAGGTTTTGTCATTCTCGGTTGGCAACGGATAGCGGACATGCAGCTTCAGCTTCGGAATTTCGCGTCGCTGGTGGAGGGTGCGGCCGCCGCGGTGCAGGGGGCGGCGCGGCAGCTGGTGGACCTGACGGCGGGGTCCACGCTGCGGGCGCTGCTGGAGGCGAATGCCTCGATCGCGCTGTGGCTGCAATGGCTGATCCTGCAGGTGCTGCAGATGACGCGGGCGGCGACCAGCGTGGGGGCGGATCTGGATAGCTGGATGGCGGATTTCACGGTGACGCGGCTGCCGGCGGTGGCGGCTTCGGGGAGCGTGACGTTCGCGCGGTTCGCGCCGGTGGGGGCGGCGCTGGTGCCGGTGGGCACGGTGGTGCGGACGGCGGATGGCACGCGGAGCTTCGGCGTGGTGGCCGATCCGATGCATCCGGGATTCAGCCAGGCCCAGGGCGGATATGTGCTGGGTGCGGGCGTGGCGTCGCTGGACGTGCCGGTGACGGCGCAGGCGCCGGGCAGTGCCGGGAATGTGCAGGCGGGCGCTGTGTCGTTGATCGTGGCGGCGTTGCCGGGCGTGGATACGGTGGGCAATGCCGCCGCGTTCCTGGGCGGGCTGGACGGGGAGGGCGATGCGGCGTTCCGCGAGCGGTTCGGGAGCTTCCTGTCCAGCCGGTCGCGGGCGACGGCGGCGGCGGTGGGGTATGCGATCGCCAGCGTGCAGCAGGGGCTGCAATACGTGATCCGGGAGAACACGCTGCCGGACGGCTCGGTGCGCATGGGCAGCTTCCTGGTGACGGTGGACGACGGCTCCGGCCATCCGCCGGAGGCGCTGCTGGCGCGGGTGGCGGCGGCGGTGGAGACGATGCGGCCGGTGGGGTCGAGCTTCGCGGTGCAGCCGCCGGTGGTGGCGTGGGCCGATGTGGCGATGGCGCTGACGATGGCGCCGGGGGCGGCGCATGTGGTGGTGGCGGCGCAGGTGGCCGATGCGGTCACGGCCTATGTGAACACGCTGCCGATCGGGGCGGTGCTGCCGTGGTCGCGGCTGGCGCAGGTTGCCTATCAGGCGTCGCCCGCGGTGACCAATGTGGCGGCGGTGCTGCTGGACGGCGGGACGGGCGACCTGGCGCCGGGGGCGTCGGGCGTGGTGAAGGCCGCGTCCGTGGTGGTGAACTGACATGGCGCAGGGGACGCAGACGGGCGGCGTGGCGGACATGCTGGGCCGGCTGAAGGCGGTGTTGCCGCCGCGCTGGTTCGCCGACGAGACGCCGGTGCTGGACGCGGTGCTGGGCGGGTTCGCGGCGAGCCGGGCGTGGCTGTATTCGCTGCTGGATGCGGCGAAGTTGCAGACGCGGCTGGCGACGGCGACGGACGCGTTCCTGGACATGATCGCGCTGGACCTGTTCGGGCGGCACCTGGCGCGGCGGGCGGGGCAGGGCGATGCGGCGTTCCGCGCGCGCATCCAGGCGGAGATCCTGCGCGAGCGCGGCACGCGGGCCGGACTGGTCGGCGTGCTGACGGAACTGACCGGGCGCGCGCCGGTGGTGTTCGAGCCGGCGCGGCCGGCGGATACCGGCGGGTGGGGTGTTGCGGCCGGCTATGGCGCGGCGGGCGGCTGGGGCAGCCTGGTGCTGCCGTTCCAGTGCTTCGTGACGGCGTATCGGCCGGTGGGCGAGGGCATCGCCTTCGTCAGCGGCTGGGGCTGTTCTGCCGGCGGCTACGGCGGCGGCGCGATCGAATACGCCAGCCTGGCGATGGCGCAGGTGCAGATGACGGACGCGGACATCGCGGCCGCCATCGCCGGCGTGATGCCGGTGGGCGCGATCGCCTGGACGCGGATTTCCAACTGACCGGGCGCGGCGCCCCGGATAGCAAACAACCAGGACGGATCTTCATGGATCGGAATATCGTCTATCCCGGCAGCATTCCGCTGGATACGGATCTGCTGAACACCAACCGCAACGTGATGGTGGCGCTGGGCTTCCTGGCGCAGGCCACGCTGGGCAGCTCGACCGTGGTGGACGGGCTGGCGCTGTCGGCCACGCAGCCGGCGAGCATGACGGTGAATGTGGGGCCGGGCTCGATCCTGGCGCTGTCGACGGTGGATGCCAGCGCGTATGGCTCGCTGGCGGCGGACACCAGCGATCCGCTGGTGAAGATGGGCATCAACCTGGTGACGACGCCGCTGGCGATCACCGCGCCGGCGACGCCGGGGCAGTCGCAGGCCTACCTGATCCAGGCGACGTTCGCCGAGACGGATACCGGGCCGACGGTGCTGCCGTACTACAACGCGGCCAACCCGGCGCAGCCTTATGCCGGGCCGAACAACACGGGGGCGAGCCAGAACACCGTGCGGGCGCAGTGGGTGACGATTTCGCTGAAGCCGGGCGTGCCGGCGGCGAGCGGGACGCAGGCGACGCCGGCGGTGGATGCCGGGTATGTCGGGCTGTACGTGGTGACGGTGACCAACGGGCAGGCGCAGATCGGCGCGGGCGATCTGGTGAATGCGCAGTTGCCGTCGGCACCTTTCATTCCGCAGAAGCTGCCGGCGGTGCAGCGCATTCCGGCGGCGGTGACGTTCGCCGCGAGCGGCAGCTTCACCGTGCCGGTGGGGATCAGCCGCCTTCGCGTGCGGGCCTGGGGCGGCGGCGGCGGCGGCGGTGGCGCCTCGGGCGCGGCGTCCGGCGGCTCGGGCGGCGGCGGCGGCGAGTTCCGGGAAGGGGTGTTCGCGGTGACGCCCGGAAGCGTCACCGCGGTGACGGTGGGTGCCGGCGGGGCCGGCGGTGCTGCGGGCACCAGCGGGACGGATGGCGGGGTGTCCTCGGTGGCCGGGCTGATCCTGGCGCAGGGCGGCAGCCGCGGCGTGGGCGCGGCTGGGGCCGTGCAGGGGGCCGTGGGCGCCGGGGGGACCGGCGGCGCGGGCGGGCATCTGGCGGGGCCGGGCGCGCCCGGCGGCGGTGCCACGGCGTTCAGCGGGACGCTGGTGG
>NZ_JAPDNT010000043.1 GCF_025989185.1 Limobrevibacterium gyesilva | reverse complement strand
CCTGCGCGCCGCCCACGTCCTGCGCGTGCAGCGGCGCCGCCGCGAGCAGCACCCCCAGCGCCAGCACCGGCACCAGCCGCCCGATCATGAATCGCATCCTTCGGCGGGCTCGCCGGGAAACCGCGTCGCGATCATCGCCGGCCGCGCCGCCATCGCCCGCCACCAGGCCAGCAGCGGCGCAAACCGCGCCAGCAGCGCCGCCCCTGGCGCCGGCCAGCGCAGCAGCGCGAACATCGGGGCGGCATGCGTGTCCGCCAGCGTCAGCCGCGGCCCCGCCAGGAACGGCGCCGCGCCCATCAAGTCGGCCAGCGCCGCCAAACACCGCTCGGTCTGCGGCAACGCCTGCGCCACCACGGCGCGGTCCGTGGCCTGCCCCCGCGCCGGCCGGTCGATCAGCTCGACATACAGGCCGTAAACCATCGGCCGGAAAGTATAGGCGTCCAGCAGCGACATGATCTGCGCCATCCGCGCCCGCCCGGCGGCGTCGTCCGGCTGCAAGGGCGGCCCGGCGAATGCCTCGTCGACATAGCGCGCGATCGCCCCCGCTTCGTACAGTGCCACCTCGCCATGCTCGAAGGCGGGAATGCGCCCGAACGGATGGCGCCGCAGATGCGCCGGCGGCGGCCCGCCCGGGGCGAACACATCGACCTCCTCCAGCCGGTACGCCACCCCCTTCTCCGCCAGCGCCAGCCGGACAATGCGCGTGTACACGCTGTAGGTGGCGCCGTAGAGAACGGGAGAGGGCACGCCCCTACCCCACCAGTTGCCGGTACAGCTCGGGGTCGGTGGCGCCTTCGGTGCTGAACAGCAGCACCCGGCTGTCGGCCGCGAGCCCCAGCGCCTCGCGCGCCGCCGGATCGGCCGCCGCCAGCAGCAGCGCCGCGAGCCCCGCCACCCCGGACTCCCCGGCCACCATCCCTTGCGCCGCCAGCAGGCGCATGCAGTCCACCGCCGCCGCGTCCGGCACCGCCATGAACGCCGCCGCGCCGCGCTCCAGCTCCTGCCACGCCAGCAGGCTCGGCTCGCCGCAGGCAAGCCCCGCCATCAGCGTGTCGAGATCGCCGGGAACCGAGGTCGGCTCACCCAGTTCGGCGCTGGCCAGCAGGCAGGCCGCCTGCTCCGGCTCGGCCACGATCAGCTCCGGCGCCGGCGTGCAGTGCGTCCGCATATGCGCCGACACCGCCGCCGCCACGCCGCCCACGCCGCCCTGGACGAACACATGCGTGGGGGCGTCGCCGGCCCACTGCTGCACCGCCTCGTCGGCCATCACCCGGTAGCCCTGCATCACATCCACCGGCACGGTGGTGTATCCCTCCCACGACGTGTCGGAGACGACGAACCAGCCCTGCGCCGCCGCCACCCGTGCGGCCTCGCGCACCGCGTCGTCGTAGTTGCCGGGCACACGCTGCACCTCGGCGCCATAGCGCGCGATCGCGTCCACCCGCGCCTGGCTGACCGTGGCGTGCACGAAGATCACGCAGGCGCAGCCGAAGCGCTGGGCCCCCCAGGCGACCGAGCGGCCATGGTTGCCGTCGGTCGCACAGGTCACGGTGATCTGCCGCGTCGCCGCGCCGTAGCGCCCGCTCACCAGGTCGGCGGAGCTCGCATTCGCCGCGACACCCCGCCGCGCCAGCTCGGCCGCCAGCAGTTGCGCGACGGCATAGGCCCCGCCCAGCGCCTTGAAGCTGCCCAGGCCGAACCGCCCGGCCTCGTCCTTGATGCGCAGCGCCGCCACGCCGGCCGCGCGCGCCAGTTCCGGCAGGTCGCGCAGCGGCGTCGGCGCATAGCCGGGCCAGGACGTGATCTCCGCCTTGGCGCGACGAAAGCCGGACTCCGGCAGGATCACCGTGCCGGGCGTCCCGGCGCGGGGGTTGGGGAACAACTGGAAAGGATATGGCTTCAGCATGCCCGCAGACTGTGCCGGCCGGCGCCGCGCCGCAACCGTCACCCTGCCGAAAACGTCATGCTTTCGCCGGCTGGAACGCCAGCAGCCGCCGCACCGCCGCGAAGGCCAGCAGCGGCGACAGCGCGTAGGCGCCGAACAGCCACGCCGCCGCCGCCTGCGCCCCGGCCGCGCCGCCCGGCACGGTCAGGCCGGCGAGGTTGGTCACCATCCCGCCCAGCGCCGAACCCGCGGCGTTCGACACCATGATCACCATGGTCATGGACGCCGCCGCCAGGTCCTTCTCCCCTTCGGCGGCGAAGGCGAAGATCCGCGCCCCCAGATGCGGCCAGCACACGCCGATGCCCAGGCCCATTCCCAGCAGCAACGCGCCGATCACCCCCACCTGCAGCGCCGGCACCATCGCGCCATGCGGCATCAGCACGCACAGGCCGGCCAGGCTCGCCGCCATCACCAGCGGCCCCGCCTGCATCACCAGCCGCGCCTGCGGCGGCCGCAGGCCCGACCCGCTCACCGAGCCGATGGTCCAGCCCGCCGACATCAGCGCCGACAGGTAGCCGGCATGCAGCGGCGCCAGCCCGTGCAGCTTCTGCAGGAAATACGGCACGAAGATCTCGGTGGTGATGCCGATGATCAGCATCAGCATCACCGCGTAGGCGGCCCCCAGCGGGGTCGCCGGATTGCACGCCCCGCCCGGCAGCAGCCGTCGCCCGCCTTTTTCCAGCCGCATGAACAGCGCGAACAGCCCCAGCCCCGCCGCCACCCCCGCCACGTTCCAGACCGGCAGCGGCGAGGTGCTGCCCACCGACACTGCCAGCACGCTGCCGGCCAGCACTGCGAGGTTCACGAACGCCATCCGCGTGCGCGGCACCGGCGGCCGCGCCAGGCCCCGCGGCAGCGCCACTTCCACCAGCAGCAGCAGCAGCGGCGCCAGCGCGAACACCGACCAGAACGCCATCCGCCACGCGCCATACTCCGCGAAGATGCCGCCCACCGCCGGCCCGGACAGCGTGGCCACGCCCCAGGCCGCCGAGACGATCGAGATCGCCGGCGCCCATAGCCGCTCAGGGAACAGCGCCCGCACCATGGTGAACGACAGCGCCGACAGCGTCCCGGCCCCGAGCCCCTGCACCAGCCGCCCCGCCAGCAGCACCGGCATGGACGGCGCCAGCGCGCACACCGCCGAGCCCAGCGCGAACGCCCCCAGCGCCACCCGGTACAGGTTGCGCGCGCCCATCCGCGACAGCAGCCGCGCGCAGCCGGCCCCGCCCAGCACCGAGGCGACCACGTACAGAGTCGTGTTCCAGGCGAAGTAATCGAGCCCGCCGATTTCGGCGACGACCGACGGCAGGATCGTCACGACGATGAACACGTTGACGGCGTGCATCATCATGCCGCCGCCCACCACCGCGCCGCGCGCCACATGGCCGCCGCGCAGCAGCTCGCTCCAACCGCCAGTCTGGGTCACGCCACGACTCCTCCCGATGTTGCCAGCATGGCGCAATCGCCCGCAAAGGAAACCCCGCCCCCTTCCCTCGCCGCCGGGCCTATGCTTATCGGAAACCACACCGGCATGGAGACAGGCGGATGCGCATATCGATCCTGGGCGGCGGCGGATTCCTGGGGCGCAAGGTCGCGTCCCGGCTGGCCGCGGACGGCACGCTCGGCGGCACACCCGTCACGTCGCTCACCCTGTTCGACCTCGCCGCCCCGCCGGCCCCCTCGGCGCCGTTCCCCGTCGCCACGCTCGGCGGCGACATCGCAGCGCTTCCGGCCGCAGCGATTCCCGAAGGCACCGACGTCGTCTTTCACCTCGCCGCCGTGGTCAGCGCCGCCGCCGAGGCGGATTACGATCTGGGACGGCGGGTGAACCTGCACGGCACCGACGCAGTGATCGACGCCTGCCGCCGCCTCGCCAGGCCGCCGCGCGTGGTGTTCACCAGCAGTGTCGCCAGTTTCTCCGGCGGCCAGGGCGCGCTGCTGGACGACGACGCCCGCCAGGTGCCCGCGAACAGCTACGGCACCCAGAAGGCGGCGGCGGAAATGCTGCTCGCCGACGCCTCGCGCCGCGGCTTCATGGATGCCGTCAGCCTGCGCCTGCCCACCATCATCGTCCGGCCCGGCCGGCCCAACAAGGCCGCCAGCAGCTTCTTCTCCGCGATCGTGCGCGAGCCGCTGCTGGGCCTGGAAACCGAGCTGCCGGTGCCCGACGCTTTCGCGGTCTGGGTCGCGAGTCCGCGCCGCGCCACCGAATGGCTGCTGCATGCCGCCGCCATGGACACGGCGCCGATGGGGCTCGACCGCAGCCTCACCCCGCCCGGGCTCAGCGTCACCGTCGGCGAGATCCTGACGGCGCTGGAACAGGTGAAGCCCGGCGCCGCCGCTCTGGTCCGCCGCGTCGCCGACCCCGCCATCGCCGCCATCGTCGGCGGCTGGCCACCCGGCTTCCGCCCGGTGCGTGCGCCGGCCCTCGGCTTCGCGCGCCATGAGCCGCTGGTGGATGTCGTGCGCGCATTTGCTGCCGACGATCTGGACGCCACCAGGCGCGAACGGGGCCTGGGCTGACAAATCTGCAACGTCAAAGAGTCGTTACGCAAACTTAAGGCGACTATGTGATACTGCCGATTGATCGGGCCAGTGAAACAGCCCATCAATGAAGCTCGTTAACGTCTGAATAGTTTGCGGCCGAAGCGGCGACCGCCTCTTCGACGGCGATGGGTTGCAATCGGTCGGCATGGCCAGTTTCTCCGGCTTCAGCTTTCCCGGCTTTTCGCGCAACGCGGGCGATTCGGCCGCGCGGCGGCGGGGGCTGTTCGGCCGCAAGACCGCCGACACCGTCACCCGCGACGCGCCGCTGCGCCACCGCCGCCCCCTCGGCGAGATCGTCCTGCACGCGCCGCACACGCTGCGCGCGCTGGTTCGCGCCGACGAGCTCTGGCTGGTCGTGCTCGCCGCCTTCGTCGGCCTCGCCGCCGGCCTGGGCGTGACCGCCATGACCACGGTCACGCAGGCAATCCACCGCGTGCTGTTCGACCTCGGCCCGAACGAGCGGCTCAGCGGCCAGGTCGAGATCTCCGCCGTGCGGGTGCTGACGGCACTGGTCATCGGCGGCACGCTGGTCGGCCTGGTCAATCTCGCCGTGGCGCGCTGGCGGCCGCGCCAGGCGGTCGACGCGATCGAGGCCAACGCCCTGTATGGCGGCCGCATGTCGCTGAACGACAGCCTGATCGTGGTCGGCCAGACCATGCTGTCCAACAGCGCCGGCGCCTCGGTCGGGCTCGAGGCCGGCTACACCCAGCTCGGCGCCGCCCTGGCCAGCCGCCTCGGCCGCATGTTCCGGGTCCGCCGCAACGATTTGCGCCTGCTGGTGGGCTGCGGCGCGGCGGGCGCCATCGGCGCCGCCTTCAACGGTCCGCTGACCGGCGCGTTCTATGCGTTCGAGCTGGTGATCGGCACCTACTCCCTGGCGACCCTCGCCCCCGTGGTGGTGGCCTCCATCACCGCCGTCTCGGTCGTGCGGGTGCTGATCCCCGACGAATACGGCTTCGACATCCGGGTCCCCACCGCCATCGAGCCGGTGAACTACCTGCCCATCCTCGCCTTGGGCGTCGTCTGCGCGCTCGTCGGCATCGCCATCATGCGCGGCGTGACGCTGACCGAGACGCTGTTCCGCCGCAGCAAGGTGCCGGCCTGGGCGCGCCCGGCGGCCGGCGGACTCGTGGTGGCCATCCTCGCGCTGGTATCGCCGCAGGTGCTCTCCTCCGGCCACGCCGCCCTCCAGGTCGGGCTCGACGCGCCCTATACGCTGAGCCACATCGCCCTGCTGATGGTGCTGAAGGCGACGGCCTCGGCGGTCTCGGTGGGGTCCGGGTTTCGCGGCGGGCTGTTCTTCGCCTCGCTGTTCCTGGGCGCGCTGCTCGGCAAGCTGTTCGCCGCCGCCCTGGCCTCGATCACCGTCGTGCAGGCGATCCCCCCCGTGGTCTGCGCGCTGGTGGGCATGAGCGCCATGGCGGTGGCCATCGTCGGCGGGCCGCTCACCATGGTCTTCCTGGCGCTGGAAACCACCGGCAGCCTGCCGCTGACCGTGGCCGTGGTCGCGGCCAGCGTGATCTCGGCGCTCACCGTGCGCCGCACCTTCGGCTACTCCTTCGCCACCTGGCGCTTCCACCTGCGCGGCGAGGCCATCCGCAGCGCCGTCGATATCGGCTGGATGCGCAACCTCACGGTCGGCCGCATGATGCGGCGCGAGGTGCGGACGGTGCGCGCCGACACCACGCTGGCCGCCTTCCGCCGCGACGTGCCGCTGGGTGCGACCAACCGTGTCGTGGTGGTGGACGAGGCCAACCGCTACGCCGGCATCGTGCTGGTGGCCGAGGCCCATGCCACCGACAGCAAGGCCGAGAGCCTCACCGACCTGCTGCACTATGAAAACGACGTGCTGCTGCCGCAGATGACCATCAAGGAAGCGGTGGCGGCGTTCGAGGAGGCGGAAGCCGACGCGCTGGCCGTGGTCGACGGCGCGGAGAGTCGCCGCGTGATCGGTGCGCTGACCGAGCAATATGCGCTGCGGCGCTACAGCGAAGAGCTCGAACGCCGGCGGCGGGAACTGTCGGGCGAATAACCCGCCTTCCGCTTGCGTTGCCGGCCGCTCACGGCCATGTGAACAGAGGGTCAATATATCGCCACGATCCCTGCCTCATATGATCGGCGCCGAGATGATCACGGTAACGAATACGAATATGCACGCATGCCCATCCAGTGAACCTTCAGCACGATTGTCGTGCATGTGCCGATCGGGCACCTGCTGTTCCAGATGCCGGCCTTCTGGCCCTGGGTTCACTTCGGTATGCTTACTGGACGGGACCGAGTATTGCCCGCCTTACGAAAGGAACGCCTCATGACCGCTCTCAAGCGCGGCCTTATCCTCGTCCTCTGCGCCGGTTCGCTCGCGGCCTGCTCGGGCATGAACCGCACGCAGCAGCGCACCCTTTCGGGCGGCGCCATCGGTGCCGCCGGCGGCGCGGCCCTGACCGCGATCGTGGGCGGCCCGGTCCTGCTGGGCACGGCGCTGGGTGCAGCCGGCGGCGCGGCCGTCGGCGCCATCACCTCGCAGTAACCGCACGCGCCGAAACAGGAATCCCCAATCATGCGACACGTTCTGCGAACCGGCCTCGCGGCCATGGCGATCACGCTCGGCCTGGCGGCCTGCTCGAACCCGTATGACCCCGGCCAGCGCGCCGTCGGCGGTGGCCTGCTCGGCGCCGGCACCGGTGCCGCCATCGGCGCCGTCGCCGGCGGCGGCCGTGGGGCCGCGACCGGCGCCCTGATCGGCGGCGCCCTCGGCGCCGTCGGCGGCGCCGTCACCACGCCGCAGCAGTCCCAGCCCACCTACCAGCAGCAGCCCTACCCGCAGCAGCAGCAGTACTACCAGCAGCCCACCTACCAGCAGCCTTATCGCTGACGCCTGATCCGGCAACCCTGCGCTGCGTCCGGCTTGCCGCCCTCTCAACTGAGACTATATTTCGTCTCAGTTGAGAGGAGGTCCTGATGGCAAGCGGCGCAGGGGTTGCCGAGGTTCTGGGCATCGGGCCGCGAAATCACGAACCCATGTCGCTTCTGACGCTGGTCACGGAGGTCGACAAGGGATTGCCGTTGTCGGCGCTCGACAGGGTGGTCCGGCATTTCGCACCACAGGACAGCGCGTTCATCTTCCGCCTCATCCCGCGGGCGACGCTCGCGCGGCGGCGCAAGGGCGCGGCCGGCCAGGCCGAGCCGTCGCGGCTGTCGCCGGACGAGGGCGCGAAGGTCGCCCGGCTCGCGGAAGTCTGGGCCCTCGCCCGCGATGTCTGGGGCACGGACGAGGCGGCACGGGCCTTCCTGTTCCGCCCGCACCCGTTGCTCGACGGGCGCTGCCCCGTGGACGTGGTCCTGGCGAACGAATTCGGGCGCCCGCTCGTGGAAGGGATTCTCGGCAGGCTCAAATACGGCTCCGCGGCTTGACGGCCCAGACGCTCGACCGCGTCCTCACCGCCTATCGCATCGGCGACCCGAACGGCGCCCACCCGATCTTCGACGCAACCGGTTCGACGCTCTACCCGGGCCGCTGGAACACGCCGGCGAGCCCGATGATCTACGCCGCCGAGCGCTACGCCACGGCCATGCTCGAGAAACTGGTCCACGGCAGCGGCAGCCTGCCCCCCAACCAGCATTTCATCGAGATCACCATCCCCAACGGCCTTTCCTACGAGATGCTGGACCCCGCCGACATGCCCGGCTGGGCCGATCCGGCCTGCACCGCGTCGAAGAAATTCGGCGAAGCATGGCAGCAGGAAAAGCGGTCGGTGCTGCTCATCGTCCCGAGCGTCGTCGCCCGGATGGAGCACAATTTCCTGATCAACCCCGAACACCCGGAGTTCCCACGGATCACCCACGGGCTCCATCGTCCGGTCTGGTGGGACACCCGGCTGTTCTCAAGCCCGGCTATCTGACCCGCACGGCGGCGTGCGCGGCCGCACCGTCCGCATCCAGGATGGTCACCCGGTAGAACCCCGGCGCCGGCGGCAGCCAGGCGACCTCGCGCCGGGCCGGGTCGTGCGGCAACGGGGCTCCGTCCACCATGAAAGTCAGCGGCCGCCGCCCGCCCATCGCCCGTACCACCACCGGGCCATCATTGCTCAGCACCGCGCCGGCCGGCGGGAACAGCAGCCGCAGCCCATCCGCCGGCCGCGCTGTCGCCACCCGCGCGGCATCGGCCAGGGCCGGGGCCGGCGCCGCCACCCGCGGCGCGGGCGGCAACAGGTCGAACATCCGCGCCAGCAGCGGCAGCGCCAGCGCCCGGCCGGTGGCGCCCGGCAGCGGCGTGCCGTTCGGCCGCCCCACCCAGGCCGCGGCCACGAAGCCACGGTCGAACCCCAGGGCCCAGGCATCGCGCCCGCCCCAGCTCGTGCCGGTCTTCCACGCCACCCCCGCGCGCCCGCCATCCGGGAACGGCTGCGTCAGCACGTCGGCGACCATGGCGGCGATGCGCGGCGGCAGGAAGGGCTGCCGCGCCACCAGGTCATCGTCGCGCAGCCGCAGCGCGGGCACGCTGCCGTCGCCGGCCAGCGCCGCGTACAGCCCCACGGCCTGGCGCAGCGTCACCCCCGCCCCGCCCAGCGCCAGCGGCAAAGACGGGTCGGCGCCCGCCGGCAGCCGCAGCGTCACCCCCGCAGTGCGCAGCGTCGCCAGGAAGCGCAACGGTCCCACCCGGTCCAGCAACGCCACCGCTGGCAGGTTCAGCGACCGCCGCAACGCCTCGGCCGCGGTCACCGGGCCGGCAAAGCCGCGGTCGAAATTCTCCGGCGCGTAGCCCCCGAACCGCCGCGGCAGGTCATCGAGCCGCGTCTCCGGCCCGGCGATTCCGTCCTGGAACGCCATGGCATAGATGAACGGCTTCAGCGCCGACCCCGGCGAGCGCACCGCCCGCGTCAGGTCCAGCGAAATCCTCCCGCCCGTGGCCAGCGCCCGGATGTCGCCGGACGGCTCGGCGACCAGCAGCGCCAGCGCCGCCCGCTCCGGCAGGGCCTGCATCCGCTCCGCCGCCAGCCGTTCCAGCGCCGCCTGCAACGGCAGATCGAGCGTGGTCGCGACTCGCGACGCCGGCACCCGCCCCGCCAACAGCCCGGACAGGGCCTGCCCGGCATGCCGCGGCAGCCGCAGCCGCTGCGCCGGCATCGCGCCGCCGTCGGCGTGCAGGATGCGGTCGCGCAGCACCCGCGCCCGCTCGGCGTGCCGGTCCGGCCGCAACGCCTCGGGCCGGCGGGGAATTGCCACCAGCAGCGCCGCCTGCGCCGGGTCCAGCAGCCGCGGCGACACCCCGAACCAGGCCATCGCCCCCGCCCGCGCCCCCTCGAGATTGCCGCCATAGGGCGCCAGCGTCAGCCAGATCCCCAGGATCTCCCGCTTCGAGAAGCGCCGCTCCAGCTGCAGCGCCCGGACGACCTCGATCAGCTTCGACCGCATGGTCCGCGGCCGCGGCTCCAGCAGCCGGGCCGCCTGCATGGTCAGGGTGGACCCGCCCGAGACGATCCGCCCGGCCGACAGGTCCTGCAGCGCCGCCCGCGCCAAGGCCAGCGGGTTGACCCCGGGATGCCACCAGAAATGCCGATCCTCGGTGGCCACCAGCGTCTCCACCAGCACCGGCGCCACGTCGTCCGCCGCGGTCCGGAACCGCCACACGCCCCCCGGCGCCGGCAACAGCGCCAGCGTGCGGCCGGAGCGATCGACCACTTCGGTGCCCACGGTCTCCAGGCGCGAAAGGTCCGGGGGAAAGGCCCGATCCAGCACCGCCGCGGCCGCAACCAGGGAAGCGGCGGAGGCGGCCAGGGCCAGCAGCCGTGCCCGGGCCTTGGCTGCCATCACTCCGGCGCCAGCACGCTGATCCGGTTGGCCGCCTGGCGGGCGTAGATCGCCGGGCGGTACATGTCCGACAGCTCCGCCCCCGGGATTTCGTAACTCCCCGGCGTCACCGCCCGCACCCGCACCGCCACGCGGAAATCGGCCTTGTCGGCGGTCAGCGCCAGCACCGCGGCGAAGCGGTCATCGGCGGCCGGCTGCGCTTCGGTTTCGCTCAGCTCGCCCAGCCATTTCATGCCCGCGACCGCACCGCTGCCCATCCGCCCGGCGATCTCCCAGCCGGCCGGCAATCCCTGCAGCAGCATGGCGCGGTGGTCCTGCCCGTCCTCCGCCTTGCCCTCCAGCAGCATCACGAACACGGTGTTCTGCCGCAGCTTGTCCAGGTCGAGCGTGCTGCCGTCGAGGTTGAAGAAGCGCCGGCTCACCCGCATCCCCGCCCGCGACGCCGCCGGCGCCTGCGCCGGCACCCCGGTCACGGACACGGACTGCCACACCGCCTGCTGGCCGAGATTGCGTGCGGTGGCCGGTCCCGCCAGCGCCAGCGTCAGCCCCGGCGTGCCCGTCCTCTCCGTGCCATCGACAGCTACCTTCACCGGCCGCCCGTCGCGTCCCAGCACCGCGGCCGCGGCGGCGGTCCAGGCCTGCTCCTGGGTGCTCAGCGTCGCCGGCGACAGGTCCGCCCCCGGCAGCGCCGCCACCAGCCGGGCCAGCCGGTCCTGCAGCAGCCCGCTTTCCTTCAGCAGCACCGCCATCGCCGCCTGGTCGCGCAGCGCGGTGCCGTAATCGACGTGCCACCAGCGCCGCGCCGGCGCCGCCAGCGCCGCCGCGAAGGCCGCCTCGGCGCGCGGCCGGTCATGCGCCAGGGCGAGCGCCGCGCCGAGCTGCGCCTTGGCCAGCGGCGTCGGCAGCTGGTCGATGTGCTCGGCCAGCACCCGCGCCGCCCCCGGCCGTCCCTGCCCGGCCATGGCCAGCACGTACAGCCGGTAGGCCTGGGCCGCCCGGTTCTCCGGTCCCTCCGCATCGCTCTCGGCGGCATCGGCGAGGAACTTCAACCCATCAGCCAGCGCCTGCTCCGGCACCGCCGCCCCCGCCGCCTTGGCGCGCAGCAGGAACTCCATGGCGTAGGCGGACAGCCACGACTCGGCCTCGCCATTGGCCGTCCACAGCGCGAAGCCGCCGTCGTAGCGCTGACGGTCCAGCACCGACGCCACCGCTGTTTGCAGCCGTGCCGCCCGCTGCTCGCCTGCCAGCGGCCCGTCCGGCAGCAGCGCCAGCGGCAAGCCGCGGCTGGCGGATTGCTCGACGCAGGACAGCGGATACTCCGCCAGCGCCTGCACCACCGCCGCCGCATCGAAGCGCACCGGCGCGCCAAAGCTCGCCATCGCCCGCCAGGTGCCGGCCACGAAGCGGTCGGCGGCCGGAACCAGCTTCACCTCGGCCCCCGGCTGCAACTCGGCCGCCGCCACCAGCGACATCGGCCCGCGCGCCGGCCGCACGGTGATCGCGGCCTCGCGCTGCACGCGGAACCCGCCCGGCCCGGTCACGTCCAGACGGATCACGCCCCGCCCCGCCCCGGTCGCGCGCAGCGTGGTGACGGGAATCGCCTGCGCCCCCGGCGCCAGGTTGGCCGCCAGCCGGTCCGGCCCGCCCAGTTCCAGCGGCCCCTCAACGCTGACCACGACGGCCGCCTCGCCGGCGGGCAGATCGAGGTTGTGCAGCAGCACCGACAGCCGCGTCTCGTCGCCCGGTGCCAGGAAGCGCGGCAGCAGCGGCTCGGCGATCAGCGGATCGCGCACCGTCACGTCCATGGACGCGGCGCCGACGCGGCTGCCCTGCCAGCCCACCGCCATCAGCCGCACCTGCCCGTTGAAATCGGGCAGATCGACCGGGATCACCGCCCGCCCGTCGGCCCCGGCCTGCACCGGCGGGGTGAACAGCGTCACCGTGCGCTGGGGAATGTCCGGCAGCACGAAGCTGCCCTCGTCGCCGCCCTGGCGCAGCAATGTCGCCTCGCCCTCGGCCGGCGCGATCAGCCGCCCCCAGTCGTCGCGGATATCCAGCCCCAGCCGCCGGCGGCCGAGGAAATGCGGCGCCGGATCGGGCGAGGCGAAGCGGGTCAGCCGCAGGATGCCCTCGTCCACCACCGCCAGCGTCACCCAGGCGCCCGGCGCGGCCGTCACGGCGACATCGGTGCGCAGCCGCGGCGTGGTCCGCTCCGGCGCCGCGATCGCCATCGCCAGCGTCCGGGCGGCGGGGTCCACCCCCACCCAGGTCAGCCCGATCGCCCGCCCGGGCCGGTTGGCGTTGTCGCCCGCGCGGAACACATGCACGCCGACATAGGCACCCGGCCCCCAGCTCGCCTCCACCGGCACGTCCACGTCCGCCCCGGCTTCCGGCACCGTCAGCGTGCGCAGCGACAGCACCCGGTCGGACAGCACCACCAGCGTCGCTTCGCCGGCGAAGGGCGGCGCGATGTGGATCTTCACCCGTTCCCCGACCGGCACGGCCCGCCGGTCGGCGGACACGTCCACCCGATCGGGCACATCCGGGCTGTCCGACCCCGCCCAGCCCGAGCGGAACCGGTACGACGTCGCCGCCATGCCGCCCGCTTGCGAAACCTCCAGCCGATAGCGGCCGAAATCCAGCCGCTTGGCGAAATGCAAGGGCGCGTCGGCGGGGATCGCCACGTCCTGCGTCTCCAGCGGCTCGTCCTTCCACACCGTCTCGTAACGGGCGAGGCTGCCGCGCATGACGATGCGCCAGTCCGGCCGTTCCCGCACCAGGCGCAGCCGCGCCGGCAGCGCCATGCGCGCCCCGTCCGGCTGCACCGCGACGATGTCGAACGCCGCCTCCGCCCCCGCATCCACCGCGTTCTCGGCGAACAGCGGCTTCACCCCGATCAGCGGGTTGGCGCCGCGCACGGGAATGCTGGTCGCGGCCCGCGAGGCATGGCCCGACGGGTCGTTCACGTCCACCTCGATCTCGGCCTTCAGCGCCTGCGTGGTATCGGGCGCCCGCGGCAGCGCCAGCTTCAGCGTGGTCTGGCCCTGCGCATCCGTGTCCGGCAGATCGAGGTCGATGGCTTCGGGCGCATAGGCCTCCCCGGCCAGCCCGATCCGGTAGCCGGCCAGCGCCGGGAAGGGCTGCGGATCGACCACCAGCCGCAGCGCCGCCTTGCCCGACAGCCCCGCCGCCGGCGCGCCGTACAGGAACCGCGCCGTCACCGGCAGCGTGGACGGGGTTCCCGGCACGATCGCCGCCGGCCCCTGGCCCAGCTCCACCGCCATGCGGTCCGGCACGAACGCATCGACGCGGAATTCCGCCCGCCCGATCGGCGCGCCCGCGGGATCGGCGCGCACCTCCACCACCCAGGTCCCGGCGGCGGCGCCCGCCGACAGCGTCACCGGCACATGGATCGACGCCTCGGCCGCCCGCGCCGGCACCGTCTTGAGGAAGGTCTGCCCGTTCGGCCGCTTCACCCGCAGTTCCGCGGGAATGTCGGCCGGCAGCCCGGCGGCGTCGCGCAGCAGCGCCATCACCTGCACGGTTTCGCCGGGCCGGTAGATGCCGCGGTCGAGCCAGACATAGGCATCGAGCGGTCCGGGATGCGGCATCCCGTCCACCCCGCGATCCGACAGGTCGAACGCCGCGGCGTTGAGATCGAGGGCCGCGAAATCCTCGTCCGCCCCGAACGCGTGCAGCGCATCGGGGGCCAGCGGTCCCTCGCCGCGCAGCAGCGGTGCGGGGAACCGGCCGACGCCGGTCGCATCGGTGGTGGCCTCGCCGAGGATGTCGTTGTTGCGCGCCACCAGCGCCAACCGCACGCCGGCGCGCGGCTTGGCGTCGGAATAGCCGCGCATCTGCACCGTCAGCCCGTCGCTGCCGCGCCACACCGTGGGTGCGAGGTCGGTGCTCAGGATCACCTGCACCGCCCCGGCGGCGCTGCTGGAAATGCCGTCGCCCGGCTGCGCCGACAGCAGGTACACGCCGGGCCCCGCGGTCTTCAGCGCATCCGGGAACGGCAGCGCCGTGCGTGCCGGCTTGTTCGCCTCCCATTTCGGGATGTCGGCCTTGCCTTCCCACACCACCCGGCCGGCCTGGTCGGCGAGATAGCCGGCGCTCCAGGTCTCCATCGGCTCGCCCAGCTTCGCGTCGCGCAGCAAGGCGGCGACGTTGCGCTCGGTCAGCCGCACCAGCTTCAGCGCCACGCTGGACAGGTTGGTGGTGCTCAGCGTCACCGCCGGCGCCTGCCCGCGCGGCAGCACGAACAGCCGCGTGTCGAACACGATGCGCGGCTTGCGATTCGGGATGGCCAGATTCAGCGGCGTGTCGCGCCCCAGCGCCACACCCTGCTCGCCCGGCAGCCCGGCGCGCAGCACCACGCGCGTGGTCGCCCCCGACGGCAGGCCGGAGACGCAGAGCTGGTCGCCCTCGCGCGTCACCGCCGCCCCCGGCACCGCCGGCTCCAGCCGCACCCAGTCCTGCGGCACGAAATCGCTGCTGCGGCTCGGCGCCACGGTGAACGCGACGCAGGCGCGCGGCGGATCGGCCTCGCCCTCGATGCGCACCCGCCGCACCATGAGGCCGGCAACGCGCTGCGCCTCGGCCAGCATGCGCTTGTAGCCGGCGTCGTCCGGCGCCCGCTCCACCACCGCTTCCAGCGCCTGGACCATCTGCGCGTCCCGGCCCAGCGCGTGCAGCGCCTCGCCCATCACCAGCAACGCGGGGATCTCGCCCTCGCCGGACGGCGCATCCTGGAAGCTGTGCCAGGCCGCCAGCAGCGCCTTCTGCGCATCTGGCGGGGTGCGGCGCATGAACGCGGTGGCGAGGTCCTGCCACTGCTGCGCGGTCGCCTCGCCCAGCGCGACGCGTTGCTCCAACGCGATGACCGCCGCGCCCCAGTCCTTTTTCTGCAATGCCGCCGCGGCCCGCTGCTCGGCGGCGCTGCGTGCCTGCGGCGTGCCGCCCGCGGGATAGCGCCGGGTCAGCGCCGTCTCATAGGCCCGCATGTCCGACGCGACGCCCGGCAGCTCGAAATCCTCGGCCCAGGACCGGCCTGCGGCCAGCGGCGCCACCGCGAGAACAAGACCGAGCAACACCGCCGCCAGACCGAACCGCCGCATCGCCGACCCCCCATGCGTTGTCCGGCGACTATAGCAGGATCTGGCTAATCCCCAGGGGCCAACGCAACTGTTACCTGATTGGCCAGCCGCTCCACCAACGGGTCGCGAATGCCCATGCCGCGCAACCCGTCACGCGTGCGGAACAGATACTCGGCCGCCGTCCCCAGCCCGCCGCGCGCCGTGGCCAGCCGCCGGACCACCTCGTCCTCCGCCAGGTCGCCGCAATAGGACGGCACGGCCGGATTGATGGTGAAGGCGATCGCCTGCCCCAGCTTTTCGCCCGCCTGGTCCTCCACCGGCACCCAGAGCGGAATGTAGCCGTCGGCCACCATCTCCCGCCGCCACAGCAGGTCGAGCTCGTGCTCCAGCCCGTCCTCGGCCACGCGCAGCACCGCGCCCACGCAGTCGCCGCCCTGGCGCAGGCCCAGCATCACGCCCGGATTGTCCGGGGTGCCGCGCCCGGCCTTGGTGGACAGGCAGAACGACCGGTGCCAGCCCACCGCCCGCGCCATGCGCCGCCCGGCGATATGGATGGCGGGATTCCAGATCAGGCTGCCATAGGCGAACACCCACAGCCCGTCGCCATGCTCCGGCCGCGCCTGCAGGATGGCGCGCAGCGACGCGGTGCGCTCGGCGTCGGTCGTCAGCCGCATGTCCGGATTGGCCTGGGCGATCATCGCCGGCAGATGGCCGGCCAGCAGCAGGTCGCGCGTGAGGCCGGATGGAGCGTCGGTGGGTTTCATGGCCGGCGTGATGGTACAGCTTCTATTTCTGCGCAAGCAGGTCGCGGATCTCTGCCAGCAGCACTTCGGTGCGCGGCGGCGGCGGCGGCGCGGCCGGCGCTTCCGCCTTCCGGCGCTGCAAGGCGTTCAGCGCCTTCACCACCCAGAACACGGCGAAGGCGACGATGAGGAACTGGATGACGGCATTGAGGAACAGCCCGACATTCAGCGTCACCGCGCCGGCCGCCCGCGCGGCGTCCAGCGTCGGCGCCGACGGGCCTTTCAGCGTGATGAAGATGTTGCTGAAGTCGATGCCGCCCAGCAGCAGGCCGATCAACGGGTTGAACAGATCCTTCACCAAGCTGCCGACGATCGCGGTGAACGCCGCGCCGATGATGATGCCGACGGCGAGGTCCACGACATTGCCGCGCATCACGAAGGCCTGGAATTCCTGCACCCAGCCCGGCGTTTTCATCGGAAGCGGCGATGCCATCGTCTGTCTCCCTGTGATTCGCTTTCCGTTTCGCGATTCGTTTCACCCTTATAGCTGCACCCGCGCCGCCTGTGCCACCGCATCGGTGGTGGCCTGCCACACGCCGCCCCGCCCCAGCACGCGGCTGAGCGCGTCCGCCAGATAGCGGACGCGGTGCGCCTGCCCGGCGATCCACGGGTGCAGCGTCAGGTTGAACGCCGCCCCGCCCTCGCCGTGCAGCACCGCGAACCCTTCGGCGATGCCGTCCGCCCAGACCCGGGGCGAAACCCGCCGCAGCCACATGCATTCGAGATCGTTCCATTCCGACTGCACCGGCAACGATACGACCGGGCCGGGTCCGATCAGATAGGGCCGGTCGTCGTTGCTCCAGTCCGCGACATAGGAAAACCCCGCCTCGGCCAGCAGCGCAGGCGTGCGCGGGCTCTCGTTGAAGTCCTGCCCGCACCAGCCGGTGGGCGCGCGGCCCACGCTGGCCTGAACCGCGGCACGGCTCGCGGCGATGAATGCCTGCTCGTCGGCAGCGCTCATGCGGCTGGTGATGCGGCGCGTGGCGTGGGTGCCGTGCGCCATGAACGCCGCCCCGCGCCGTGCGCATTCGTCCACCAGTTCCGGGTAGCGCCGCGCCGCCTCGACGCCGAGCGCCACGCTCGGCACCACGCCAAACCGGTCCAGCGCCTCCAGCACCCGGAATATGCCCACGCGGTTGCCGTATTCGCGCTGGCTCCAGGTCAGCCAGTCCGGGAAGAAATTGCCCAGCGGCGAGACCACCCGCGGGTCGCGGCTCGCCTCCGGCGGCGGCGCCACTTCCCAGTAGTCCAGCATCAGCGTCACCGTGAAGGCGATGCGCGCCCCGCCCGGCCAGGCGAAGCGCGGGCCCTGCGCCAGCGTGCGGTACGGATACAAGGCATGGTCCATGCTGGGCGCGCGCACCTCGCCCACCGGCGGCTGCTTCGCGGGGTCAGCCATGCGCCACCTCCCGCGCCCGCAGATGCGCCTCGACCGCCGGCAGGTGCTGCGCCCGGTAATGGTCGGCGATCTCCGCCGCGGTCGCGCACCACACGCCGGGATGCGCCAGGATGTATTCCATCACCTTGCGGAACCCGCGGATGCGGTGCGGCTGGCCGACCCAGAACGGGTGCAGGGCGATGCACATCACCCGCCCCTGCTCGGCCCCCTCCGCATAGACCGTGTCGAAATGGTCGCGGATCTGCTGGGCGAAAGCGTCGATCTCGTCGCCGCGCCGCCAGGCGATCACGTCGTTCAGCTCGACGGAATAGGGCACGGTGATCAGGCTGCCGGTGCGGGTGCGCACCGGGAACGGCTGATCGTCGTGGTACAGGTCGCAGCAATAGTCGTAGCCGGTCTCGGCGGCGAGGTCGAAGGTGCGCAGCGTGTTGGTGATGGCCGGGCTGAACCAGCCGCGCTGCTCCCGCCCGGTCAGCCGGCGATGGATCTCGCGGCATTCCAGCATCGCCGCGCGCTCCTCCGCCTCGGTGAAGTCCCAGTGGTAGCGGGTGTTGTAGATGCCGTGCGACATCAGCTCCCAGCGCCGCTGCTCCATCGCCTCCAGGATCTGCGGGTAGTGCTGGAGCACCGCCATCGACAGGCTGACGGTGCAGCGCAGGCCGAGCGCATCGGTCGCCTCGAACAGCCGCCACAGCCCGACGCGGTTGCCGTAGTCGCGGATGGAATAGCCGAGCACGTCCGGATGCGGGCTGCGCGGCCACGGGTCGCGGGTGCGCTGGAACTTCGGCAGCCACTCGTAGTGCTCGATATTCGGGCACACCCACAGCGCCACGCGCGCGCCGTTCGGCCAGGTGAGCTTCGGCCGGTGCAGGATCGGCGAATAGGCGACGATGTCGGGCTCCAAGGCATCCCTCCGCGCAGGCTCGATGCGCCAGCGTAGCAGCGCGCGGCCGGAACGGAACCCCTGCCGCGCCATCGCACGCGCCGTTGGACGCGAATCGTGCCCGATCGCCAGAGTGATCCGCAATCGACGCTGCCGGTCCCCGTGAGTCGTGGCCCGAACCGGACAGGCGCACTGGCCCGTCCGCGCAGAACAAGGATGCCGCCGATGCCCCAGTTGATCCGCCTGACCGCCGCAGCCGCGCTGGCCCTGCTGGCCGGCTGCGGCACCAGCAATTTCGACCGCACCACCACCGGCGCCGGCACCGGGGCCGCCACGGGTGCGACCATCGGCCTGCTCGGCGGCCCGGTCGGCGCCGCCGCCGGCGCGCTGATCGGCGCCACGGCCGGCGCCGTCGTCGGCAGCGCCACCGACCCGAAGGATGTCAACCTCGGCAAGCCGATCTGGCAGGAATAGCCGCCCGGCCCCTCCCCGCGCGGGAGCGGCGGATATCGGTCAGGCAGCCCCGGACACGTAGGCCTTCAGGCTGTCCACCTCGTATTCCTGCTGCATGATCCTGGCCTTCACCACGTCGCCGATGCTGACGATGCCGATCAGCGCGCCATGCTCCAGCACCGGCAGGTGCCGGAACCGGCCTTCGGTCATCATCGTCATGGCTTCGGTCACCGTGGTCCGCGGCGTCACCGTCCGCACCTCGCGCGTCATCAACTGGCCCGCCGTCATCTGCAACGCCCGCGCGCCATGGGCCGCCAGCGCGTGCACGATGTCGCGTTCGCTGATGATGCCCATCAACTGGTCCGCGGCGTCGTGCACGACCACCGCGCCGATGCGCCGGTTTGAAAGTATGCCCGCAAGCTCGCCCACGGTGGCGTCCGGATTGACGGACGCGATGTCATGGCCCTTGTGCTTCAGAATCGCAGCGACGGTCATGGCACATGTCCCCCTGTCGGTGGGCAGCATCCTGCGGCACATCAGTCCGTACCACCGGATCCGGCCCACAAACCGGGATCATGCGCCCGGCCGGCACGGCGACGCAAAAACTTGGCGTGCGGCGCACAATCTTTTGTATGGCCGCGCTATTCCGCCGGCACCGGCGCCAGCTGCGTGGCCACCAGCTCGGCAAAGCGGTCGTGGCGTTGCAGCAGCGCCTCGAAGCTGCCCTGCTCCACGATCTGCCCGGCGTCGAAGACCAGTATCTCGTCGGCGTCGCGCACGGTGGACAGGCGATGCGCGATGATGAAGGTGGTGCGCCCGGACATCAGCGTCTTCAGCGCCCGGCTCACCCGCGCCTCGGTGGCCGCGTCCAGCGCGCTGGTGGCCTCGTCCAGGATCAGGATCGGCGGGTCCTTCAACAGGGCCCGCGCGATCGCCAGGCGCTGGCGCTGCCCGCCCGACAGCGTGGTCCCGCGTTCACCCACCACGGTGTCGTAGCCCAGCGGCTGGCGGATGATGAACTCGTGCGCATCGGCCATCCGGGTGGCGCGGTCCAGCTCGGCCTCGGTGGCGTCGGGCTTGCCGATCAGCAGGTTCTCGCGGATCGTCCGGTTCAGCAGCATCGCCTCCTGGAACACCACGCCGATGCCGCGCCGCAGGCTTTCCAGCGTCACGTCGCGCAAATCCTGCCCGTCGATCAGGATGCGCCCCTCGGTCGGGTCCCACATCCGTTGCAGCAGCGCCATCACGGTCGACTTGCCCGCGCCGGTGCGCCCGACCAGCGCCACCGTCGTGCCGGGCCGGGCCGTGAACGACACGCCCTGCAGCACCGGCGGCCCGCCGGGATAGGCGAAGCCCACGTCCTCGAACACCACCTCGCCCGGGCCGGGGACCAGCGCCACCGCATTGGGCTTCTCGGGCACCGAGCTCGTCGTATCCAGCACCTTGAAGAATTCCTCGAGCCCGGGAACTTCCATGAACAGCCGCGCGGCGAACGACATCGCGCCGTCCAGCCGCCCGATCAGCAGCATGGCCAGCCCCATGAAGCTGACGATCTCGCCCACGCTCGCCTGGCCCCGCACATGCAGAACGGTGCCGATCACCACGATCGAGATCACCGCGATGGTGCTGGCCGCGCGCGTCATCACGTTCACCAGCGCCCACCAGTTCAGCACCGGGAACTGGTTCGCGATCACCTTGTCCATGATCTCGCCGAACAGCCGCGTCTCGGCGGCCAGCCGGGTGAAGGACTGCACCACGGTCACGTTGGCCAGCGCGTCCTGCGCGGTGCCGGCCAGCGCCATCTGCCAATGCTGCGCCCGCTGCTGCCCGGCTTCGGTATGGCGGATCACCAGCGCCGTCAGCACGCAGAACAGCACCACCAGCACCATCAGCGACACCGCCAGCCGCCAGTTCAGGAACATCGTCAGCGGCAGCAGCACCAGGGTGGCGACGAAAGTGGAGAGCTGGTCGCGGAAGAAGGACAGCCACAGCCAGAACATCGCGTCGGCGCCGGACAGCATGATCTTCATCAGCCGCCCGGAATGCGCGACGCCATGAAAGGACAGCGGCAGCCACAGCACATGCTCGTAGAAGCGGCGCATCGCCATCAGCCGGTTGCGGTGCGCCAGGCGCTCGGCCTGCAGGGCGGCGGCGATGTTGGCGACGATGCCCGCCACGCCCACCGCCGCCCACAGCCCCAGCAGCTGCACCGCCTGCGTCCACAGCGCGTCCGGCGGCGTCGTGTCGGAATGCGACAGCATCTCGATGACGCGGCCGAACAGCACCGGGTCGACGAACTGCAGTCCGGCCACCACCAGGTTGGCCACGGTCAACAGAATGGCGATACGCAGGTCGCGCCCAAGCGTGCCGATGACGCGGCCGTAGACCCGCAACAATCTCATGCAGCTTACGGTGCCACATCTCTGCGGCAGCAAAAGGGCAAAGTCGGGGCCTGCACAAGATCAGGCAGGCGGAGTCAGCAGGGGGCGGCCTCGAAGCGGTGCGACGGATGCACGAACTCCTCCTGCGCCGCCACGGTCAGGATCTCCCGCGATCCCGCCTCGGCGGTCCGCCGCAGCAGGCCATGGACGGCGCTGCCGGCCTCGCCCAGCGCCACCGCGGCACTGCCGGTGCGCAGCCGGTGGAACAGGAACAGGGCCGCGATCGCGTCGCCCGCCCCGTTCACGCTGAGATCGAGCAGCGGGGTGCGCAGGCGATGGAAGGCCCCGCCTTCGCCGGCGATCATGTCCATGGCGTCGGCCGGCGTATCCTCGGTGCGCACGCTGGTCACCATCACCGTGCGCGGCCCCAGCGCCTGCAGCTTCGCGATCGCGGCCTTCACGCCGTGCAGCGTGTCGCAGGGCAGCCCGGTCAGCAGCCGCAGCTCGAACAGGTTCGGCGTGGCGATGTCTGCCGCCGCCAGCGCCTGGTCGCGCATCAGCTCGGGGATGCCGGGCCGCACATAGACCTGGGTGTCGTCGTCGCCGATCACGGGATCGCAGCAATACAGCGCCGCCGGGTTGGCCGCCTTCACCCGGCGCACCGCGTCCAGGATCGCCTCGCCGATGCCGGCGTCGCCCATGTAGCCGGACAGCACGGCATCGCAGCGCCCCAGCGCCCCGCGCGCCGCGATGCCGTCGATCACGCGGGCGATCTGGGCGCCGGTGAATACGTCCCCGGTCCAGTGGCCATAGCCGGTGTGGTTGGAGAACTGGACGGTGTTCACCGCCCACACCTCCGCCCCCAGCCGTTGCAGCGGGAAGGCGGCGCTGGCGTTGCCCACATGGCCATAGGCGACCCAGGACTGGATCGAGAGGATGTTCATCGGCCGCCTTTCGCGCCGGTCACGCGGTGCGCCCGCCATCCACCGGCAGCAGGATCCCGGTGATGAACGACGACGAATCCTCGGCCAGCCACAGGCAGGCATTGGCGATGTCGGCCGGCGTGCTCATCCGCCCCAGCGGGATCGAGCCGACGAATTTCTGCCGGATCTCCGGGTTGTCGGCCTGGCCCATGAACTCCTCCAGCAGGCCGGTGGCGCCGATCACCGGGCAGACCGAGTTCACCCGGATGTTCTCCGGCGCCAGCTCGATGGCCATGCAATGGGTCATGGTGTTCACCGCGCCCTTGGTGCCGTTGTACCAGACCAGCCCGGGGCGCGGCCGGATGCCCGCGGTGCTGCCGATATTGATGATCGAGCCGCCACGGCCCTGGCTGCGGAACACGGGGATCGCGGCCTGCGCCATCCAGTACAGCGACTTCACGTTGACCGCGTACACGCGATCGAACGTCGCCTCGTCCACTTCCAGCATCGGGCGGTTGCGATGCGTGGTGCCGGCGTTGTTCACCACGATGTCCAGCCCGCCGAACCGCGTCACCGCGGCATCGACCATGGCCTGCACGTCCGCGCCCTTGCTGACGTCGCCATGCACCGCCACGCCGCCGATCTCGCCGGCCACGCGGCCCGCCGCGTCCGCGTTCAGGTCGGCGACCACCACCTTGGCGCCTTCCTGCGCATACAGCCGCGCGATCCCTTCGCCGAACCCGCCGCCCGCCCCGGTGACCACGGCCACCTTGCCCTTCAGACGCATCTTCATCTCCTCACCCAACCGTGCGCGGACGCTAGGCGGCAGCTATGTCCGTCGTCAAACGGGCGCCGGCGACGCCCGCAGGCCGGGCTCCGCCTTGCCATCGCGCGCCGTTCGCTCTAACCGGCATGCAACGCCCTCGGAAAGACAGGCCCCCTCGATGTCCTCGCCCAAGCTGTTCCAGCCCATCACCTTCCGCTCCGTCACCGCGCGCAACCGCATCACCGTCGGGCCGATGTGCCAGTACAGCGCCAAGGATGGGCTGGCCGACGACTGGCATGTCCAGCATCTCGGCGCCCGCGCCATGGGCGGCGCCGGCATCGTGTTCACCGAGGCCTGCCACGTCTCCGCCATCGGCCGCATCACCCCGGGCTGCCTCGGCCTGTACACGCCCGAGCACCAGGCGATGATCCAGCGCCTGGCCGCGATCATCACCTATGGCGGCGCCGTTCCGGGCCTGCAGATCGCCCATGCCGGCCGCAAGGCCAGTTCCAACGTGCCCTGGCTCGGCGGCAAGGGCCTCGCCCTCGCCGATGGCGGCTGGGTCCCGGTCGGCCCCACCGCCGAGCCGTTCGGCGACAGCCACACCGCGCCGCATGCGCTGTCCGTCGCCGAGATCGCCGGGATCACCGAACAGTTCGCCGCCAGCACCCGCATGGCGCGCGAGGCCGGCATCAAGATCATCGAGATCCATGGCGCCCACGGCTACCTCATCCATTCCTTCCTCTCGCCCATCTCCAACAAGCGCAACGACGCCTATGGCGGCGACCTCGATGGCCGCGCGCGCCTGCTGATGGAAGTGCTGGACGCCGTGCGCAGCGAATGGCCGGACGACCTGCCGCTGTTCGTGCGCCTGTCTTCGGTGGACTGGATGGAAGGCGGCCTGACCATCGACGACACGGTGGAGATCGCCAGGCGCCTGAAGGCCACCGGCAAGGTCGACCTGATCGACTGCTCCTCGGGCGGCGTCGCCCTGTCCGGGCCGAAGATCCCGTCCATCCACCCCGGCTACCAGGTGCCGTTCGCCGACGCCGTGCGCCAGCGTGCCGGCATCGCCACCGGCGCCGTCGGCATGATCACCGCCCCCGAGCACGCCGACGAGATCGTCGCCAACAACCGCGCGGACCTCGTCTTCGTTGCCCGCGCCCTGCTGGCCGACCCCGCCTGGCCGCTGCGCGCCGCCCGGCAACTGGGCGCGCAGCTGGATCTGGTGCCGCAATACCGCCGCGCCACGCTGACCTGAGGCGGGCGCCCAGCCCGGGAGGCCGGACATGGACATATCCAGCAGCACGCTCACCCAGCTCTGGCGCCTGTCCGGCCTGCCGGACCTCGCCCCCGGCGCGCCGAGCCTCACCGGCGCCGACCCGGTGCTGCCCTCCTCCTTCCGCGTCGGCACCGCCGCCCAGGCCTCGATCGCCGCCGCCGCCCTGGCCGCCGCCGAGATCTGGCGCCGCCGCACCGGTGGCACCCAGCAGGTCGGCGTGGACATGCGCCACGCCGCCGCCGAGTTCCGCAGCGAGCGCCATCTGCGCATCGACGGCGCCGTGCCCCCCGACCCGTGGGACCGCATCGCCGGCACCTATCGCTGCGGCGACGGACGCTGGGTGCGGCTGCACACCAACTTCCCGCACCACCGCGACGGCATGCTGCGCCTGCTGGACTGCGCGCATGACCGCGCCGCCGTGACCGCCGCGCTGGCCCGCTGGCAGGCCGAGGCGTTCGAGACCGCCGCCGCCGAGGCCGGCCTGGCCGTCACCTGCCTGCGCAGCTTCGCCGAGTGGGATGCGCATCCCCAGGGCCAGGCCGTCGCCGCCCTGCCGGCGCTGTCCATCGAGCGCATCGGCGACGCCCCGCCGGTTCCGCTCGGCCCGCCCGGCGCCCGCCCGCTCTCCGGCCTGCGCGCGCTCGACCTCACCCGCGTCATCGCGGGTCCCGTCTGCGGCCGCGCGCTCGCCGCCCACGGCCCGGACG
>NZ_JAPDNT010000042.1 GCF_025989185.1 Limobrevibacterium gyesilva | reverse complement strand
GCGCCGGCAGCGGCCTGTTCGCCGAGTCGCCGCGGGCCGAGGCAACCGCCGCGCCGCCGCCGCCGCGCCGTAGCCTGTTCAACCTCGTGACCGGCGTGATCCGCAGCGGCCTGCCGACGGTCGCGCCCGCGGAAGCGCAACCGCAGCCGCAGCCGATCATCCATCAGGAGACGTCGTTGCCGGGCCATACCACCGAGACCGTGCGCGCGAACGTGCGGCCGGCGGCCGGCGACGAGATGGGCATCGACATCCCGGCCTTCCTGCGCCGCCAGTCTTCCTGATTCCGGAACGATCACGCACTGCAAAAGATCGTTTATCTACAGCCTATTAGGCTGAAATACTCAGCAATAATGATTGACTGGCGCACCGGGTGGCAGCCGCATAGGTTCCACCCGGTCGCGGATTACCCGCCGCGTCCGCCACGGGCCCTTCGCCCGCAGGCCACGAAAGAGACGAGGCGATGGACGGACTGCCGTATACAATTCCCCTGCAGACCACCGCCGCTCCGCAGCGCACGCTGAAGGCGTCCATCGATTGCGTGGGTGTGGGCGTGCATTCGGGCCGAAAGACCACTCTGACGCTGCAGCCGGCGCCCGTCGGCAGCGGCATCGTGTTCCGCCGCACCGACCTCAATATCGACATCCCCGCCCGGTTCGACCACGTGGACGACACCCGCCTGTGCACGGTGCTGGCCCTGCCCGGCCGGCCGGAGGCGCGCGTCGGCACGGTTGAGCATGTGATGGCTGCCCTGGCCGGCTGCGGCGTGACCAATGCCGTGGTCACGGTGGACGGGCCGGAAGTGCCGATCCTCGACGGCTCCGCCGCCAGCTTCGTGTTCCTGATCGATTGCGCCGGGATCGTGACGCAGGATGCGCCGGCCCCGACGATCGAGGTACTGCGCACCGTGCGCGTAACCCAAGGGCATGGCGAGAACGCCGCCTTTGCCGAATTGCGCCCGGCCCCATTCGGCCTCGACATGGCGATGTCGATCGCCTTCGACGCCGCGGCGATCGGCCGCCAGGCGCTGTCGCTGCGCGTCTCGCCTGAAACCTTCCGGGCCGATCTGGCGCGCGCGCGCACCTTCACCCTGGCCCAGGAAGTCGCCGCCCTGCAGGCCGCCGGCCTGGCGCTGGGCGGCAGCCTGGACAATGCCGTGGTGGTGGACAACGCCCGCGTGCTGAACCCCGGCGGGCTGCGCGTGGCCGACGAGTTCGTGCGCCACAAGATGCTGGACGCGGTCGGCGACCTGGCGCTGGCCGGCGCCGCCCTGCGCGGCCGGCTGGTGGCGCATCGCAGCGGCCATGCGCTGAACAACCAGCTGCTGCGCGCCTTGTTCGCCGACGACGCCAACTGGCGCCTGGTGGGCGGCGAGTCGCGGCACCCCGGCAGCGCCGACACCCGCATGGCCAACGCCCCGTCGGCCGACGGCAGTGCCGGTTTGGCCGGCCTGGGGTCCTGGCAGGAGCGGCGCGTGCCGGTCGCCGCCGCGCCGGTCTGAGCGCCCTCGCCATCCCTTCGCCCGGCGGGGTTCGCCTCGCGCGCGGGCATGCTATAAACCGGCCTCCCTCAGACCGACCGGTGAATGACCTGATGATGCTCCGCCGCGTGGCTCGCTCAGCTGCCGTCCCCGTTGCCCCCTTCGCAGCACGGCTGGTCGTTGCGGTCGGCCTGCTCGCCTCGCTCGGGGCATGCTCCTCGATCTCGCCGTGGACCGGCAAGGGCGAGGACCTTCAGAAGCCGTTCGACCCGACCACCCAGACCGCCGAGCAGCTCTACAGCAACGGCGTCGATGCCATGAACGCCCGCAACTTCCAGACCGCGGGCCGCCAGTTCGACATGGTCGAACAGACCTATCCCTATTCCACCTGGGCGGTGAACGCCCAGCTGATGCAGGGGTTTCTGTTCTACCAGATGAACATGTACACGGACGCGATCGGCGCGCTCGACCGGTTCATCCAGCTGCACCCGGCGCACCGGGACATCGCTTACGCATACTACCTGCGGGCGCTGTGCTTCTACGAGCAGATCGCCGACATCAAGCGCGACCAGCACAACACCCAGGAGGCGATCGGCGCGCTGCAGGAGGTGGTGAACCGCTTCCCCGACAGCTCCTATGCCCGCGACGCCAAGCTGAAGATCGATCTCGCCCGCGACCATCTGGCAGGCAAGGAAATGGAGATCGGGCGCTACTACGAGCGCCAGCATCTCTACACCGCCGCCATCGGCCGCTTCCAACGCGTGGTGGACGATTTCCAGACCACCAACCACGTCGCCGAGGCGTTGCACCGCCTGACCGAGATCTACCTGATCCTCGGCCTGCCGGAGCAGGCCAAGCGGACCGCCGCCGTGCTGGGCCACAACTACCCCGGCAGCGAATGGTACGAGGACAGCTACAACCAGTTGCTGGCAGTCGGCGAGGTCACCGACACGCAGGGAAAGCCGGAGCCCTCGCAGCGGCCCGGCCTGCTCAGCCGCACCTGGCGTTCCATCTTCTGAGCGCCCGCCGGGCCCCGCACCGCAGCACATGCTGACCGCACTCTCGATCCGCGACGTGGTGCTGATCGAGCGTCTGGACCTGTCCTTCGGGCCGGGCCTGACCGTGCTGACCGGGGAGACCGGGGCCGGGAAGTCGATCCTGCTGGACAGCCTCGGGCTCGCCATGGGCGCACGGTCCGAGGCCGGGCTGGTGCGGGCGGGGGCGGAGCAGGCCAGCGTCGCCGCCGTGTTCGCGCCGCCGGCGGGCCACCCCGTCTACACGCTGCTCGCCGAGCAGGGCATCGCCGCCGACGACGAGATCGTGCTGCGCCGGGTGGTGGCCAAGGACGGCCGTTCCCGCGCCTTCGCCAATGACCAGCCGGTGGGCGCCGCATTGTTGAAGCGCGCCGCCGGCCTGCTGGCCGAGGTCCAGGGCCAGCACGACCAGATGGGCCTCGCCGATCCGGCCGGGCACGCTCTCCTGCTCGACGCATTCGGCGTGCCGGACGGCCTGCGCGCGGCGGTGGCGGCGGGGCACCGGGCATGGCGCGCCGCCGCGGCCGCGCTGGAGGCGGCACGCGAGGCGATCGCCGAGGCCGAGCGCGACCAGGAATGGCTGCGCCACGCCGTCGATGAGCTGGCCCGGCTCGCGCCCGAGGACGGCGAGGAGGAGCGCCTCGCCGCCGAGCGCCAGCGCCTGCAACAGGGCGAGAGGCGCGCCGCAGCGATCGCGACCGCGCTCGGTGAGCTGTCCTCGCGCGACCGGCGCAATCCCGGCCCGGCCGCTTCATTGCGTGCGGCCGCCCGGGCGTTGCAGCGGCTGACGCCGGCGAACGATCCCGACGCCGCGAACCCGGCCGCGCCCGCCATGGCGGCGCTGGAACGCGCGGAGGAAGCCCTGGCCGAAGCGGAGACCCTGCTGACCCGGCTGGCCGACGAGGCGGAAGCCGATCCACGGCTGCTGGAAGCCGCCGAGGAGCGGCTGTTCGCGTTGCGGGCGGCGGCGCGCAAGCACGGCCTGCAGGTGATGGAATTGCCCGCCCTGCTCGCCACGTTGCGCGACCGGCTGGCGGCGCTGGAGACGGGCTCCGCGCGGGTCGAAGAACTGGAACGCGAAGCCGCCGCGACCCGCGCCAGCTATGCCGAAGCCTGCTCCCGGCTGTCGGAGGCGCGGCGCGCGGCGGCGGCGAAGCTGGACCGGGCCGTGGCCAGGGAGCTGCCGCCGCTGCGCCTGGAGCGGGCGCGCTTCGTCACCGATATGTCTCCCCTGCCCGAGTCCGACTGGGGCGCCCAGGGCGCCGACGCGGTCCGCTTCCTGATCGCCACCAACCCCGGCCAGGCGCCGGGACCACTGGCGAAGATCGCCTCCGGCGGCGAGTTGTCCCGGCTGATGCTCGCCTTGAAAGTGGTGCTGGCGGGCGGCTCGCCTGTCCCCACCCTGGTGTTCGACGAGGTGGACAGCGGCATCGGCGGCGCCACCGCGGCGGCCGTGGGCGAGCGGCTGACCCGGGTGGCGCAGCGTGTGCAGGTGCTGCTGGTCACTCACAGCCCGCAGGTGGCGGCCCGCGGGGCGGCGCATCTGCGCGTGGCCAAGACCGTCGCCAAGGGCCGGGCGGCGACGCATGTCCAACATCTCGATGGCCCCGAGCGCCGCGAGGAGATCGCCCGAATGCTGGCCGGCGAAACCGTCACCGCCGCGGCGCGCGCCGCCGCCGAAAGCCTGCTGGGGCCGGCATGAGCACCACCGGCACACGATCGGTGGAAGCCCTGACCGAGGCCGAGGCCGCCACCGAACTCGCGGCCCTCGCCGCCGAGATCGCCGGGCACGACCGCGCCTATTACGAGCAGGACGCGCCGGTCGTCAGCGACGCCGAATACGACGCGCTGCGCCGGCGCAACGACGCGATCGAGGCACGATTCCCGCAGTTGGTCCGCCCGGATTCGCCCTCGCTGCGCGTCGGCGCGGCGCCGGTGGGCGGATTCGCCAAGCTGCGCCACCGCGTGCCGATGCTGTCGCTCGACAACGTCTTCGCGCCCGAGGACTTCGCCGAATTCTGCGACCGCATCCGCCGCTTCCTCACCCTGAAAGATGATCCGCTGGCCTTCGTCGGCGAGCCCAAGATCGACGGGCTGTCGATCTCGCTGACATACGAGAACGGCCGCTTCGTCCAGGGCGCCACCCGCGGCGACGGCACGGAAGGCGAAGACGTCACCGCCAATCTGCGCACGATGAAAAGCGTGCCCCGCACGCTGCATGGCCACGCGCCCGCCCTGATCGAGATCCGCGGCGAGGTGTTCATGACCAAGGCCGATTTCCTGGCGCTGAACGCGGCCCAGGAAGCCGCCGGCCAGAAGCCCTTCGCCAATCCGCGCAACGCCGCCGCCGGCAGCCTGCGCCAGCTCGACCCCACCGTCACCGCCGGCCGCCGGCTGTCGCTGTTCGCCTACGCCATGGGCGATGCCAGCGAGCCGGTGGCGCCGACGCACTGGGCGTATCTGCAGCGGCTGAAGGCCTGGGGCTTCACCGTGAACCCGCTGTCGCAGCACCTGGCCGGCGAGACCGAGGCCGCCGCCTTCGAGGCCGAGATGGGCGCCCGCCGCGCCGCCCTGCCCTACGATATCGACGGTGTCGTCTACAAGATCGACGATCTCGGACTGCAGCGCCGTCTCGGCTTCGTCGGCCGCGCGCCGCGCTGGGCGGTGGCCTGGAAGTTCCCCGCCGAGCAGGCCACCACCGTGCTCGACGACATCGACATCCAGGTCGGCCGCACCGGCGCGCTGACGCCGGTGGCCCGGCTGCAGCCGGTCAACGTGGGTGGCGTGCTGGTGCGCAACGCCACGCTGCACAACGAGGACGAGATCGCCCGCAAGGACATACGCATCGGCGACACGGTGGTGCTGCAGCGCGCCGGCGACGTGATCCCGCAGATCGTTTCGGTAGTGCTGGACAAGCGCCCCGCCACTGCGAAGCCCTATGTGTTCCCGCATATCTGCCCTGTCTGCGGCAGCCTCGCGGTGCGCCCGCCCGGCGAGGTGGTGCTGCGCTGCACCGGCGGCCTGACCTGCGCGGCACAGACCGAAGAGCGGCTGATCCATTTCGTCTCGCGCCCCGCCTTCGACATCGAGGGGCTGGGCGAGAAGACCATCCGCGAGTTCCACGCCGACGGCCTGATCAAGGGCCCCGCCGACATCTTCCGCCTGCCCGCACATGAATCCGAGATCGCCCAACGCGAGGGTTGGGGCGAGCTGTCCGCCCGCAACCTCACCCGCGCGATCGAGCAGCGCCGAACCATTTCGCTGGCCCGCTTCATCTATGCGCTGGGCATCCGCCGCATCGGAGAGGCCAACGCCAAGCTGCTCGCGCGCAACTACCGCGGCTTCGCCGGCTGGCGTGCGCAGATGCTGGCCGCGGTCGCCATCGGATCCGAAGCGCGCAGCGACCTCGGCAGCATCGTCGGCATCGGCCCCGCGATCGCCGAGGAACTCGCCGAGTTCTTTGCCGAGCCGCGCAACGTCGCCACGATCGATGAACTCGCGGGCATGCTGACCATTGAGGACGCGGCGCCGGAAGCCGGCGGCGGCGAACTGGCCGGCAAGATCGTGGTGTTCACCGGCACGCTGGAAACCATGAGCCGGCCGGAAGCCAAGGCGATGGCGGAGAAGCTCGGCGCGCGTGTGACAGACAGCGTCTCGAAGAAGACCGACCTCGTCGTCGTCGGCGCCGACGCGGGATCGAAAGCGCGCAAAGCGGCCGAATTGGGCGTGCGCACGATGACCGAGGCCGAATGGCGCGCGCTTGTCGTCAAGGAGCAACACTGAAGATTCCACTGGCGCGCTGCAGCAACGAGATGCATCGTTGATTTCTGCTTGATGGACCCGCGAGGACTGTCCCGGAATCAACCCGCTCGAATCGACAGCAACGGACATGGCACCTGTGCGCCCCAGGCAGACGGACAAGCATTCCGCACGGTTGCGCATCCTCATTGTCGAGGATACCGCAACCGTGGCGGCGACCATCCAGGCTGGACTGCACCAGGCCGGGATGACGACCGAACTGGCCGTGACCGGCGCCGAGGCGCTGACCCTGAAGGAAAGCTTCCGCCCCGACATCGCCTTGATCGATCTTGGCCTGCCCGATGTCTGCGGGCTGCATCTCGTCGAGCGTTTCGCCCACGACGGCGCATGCGGCGTGATCGTCGTCACCGCCAACGGTGAGGAGACCGCGCGCATCGACGGGCTGGAAACCGGTGCGGACGACTACATCGTCAAGCCGGTGGCGTTACGCGAGCTCGTGGCGCGTGTGCGGGCCCTGCACCGGCGCATGCAGCGGCCGGCGGAGCTGCGTCCGGGCACGATTCTGGTCGACCATGCGCGGCGCAGCCTGGTGGGCCCGACCGGGAAGCGAACCCCGCTGACCGAGGCGGAACTGGCGGCGCTGGAGACGCTGCTGGATGCCGAGGGCGTCAGCGTGTCGCGGGAATGGCTGAGCCGGGCCGCGCTGAAGCGGGCGCCGCATGCGGAAGATCGCAGCGTCGATCAGCTGGTGCTCAAGCTCCGGCGCAAGCTGGCGATGCATGGCGCCTCGCCGCGAACCATCCTGTCCGCCCGCCGTCAGGGTTATGTTATTGCGGACCCGACATTGTTCCGCAGCGCTCCGCTACCGTAATGCGCTGAACCGGAGAACCGCCGCCCTGCCTGATGCGGTTGCGCGCCATGCACCGCATCGTCCGCGAGATTCGTCTGTCAGCGGAAGTTGAATCCAAGGCCGATGGAAACGCCGGGCGCGACATAAGCGGGCGGCGCGTAGACCACCGGCGGCGGCGCGTAGTAGACCGGCGGGGGAGCGTAATACACGCGCGGCGGCGGCGCGTAATAGACCGGCGGGGGCGCATACACGACCCCAGGGCCCCAGCCCCGGTGTCCGTGATGCCAGCCGCGATGCCCATCCCGATCCGCGCGTGCAGGTGCGCCGGCCGCCATCACTGCCAGGGCCGCAACGGCGAGCAGACCCGTCGTGATCACTCGATCCATGCGCATCTTCGTTCTCCTTCATGCCGTGGCCGAGTCGGGCCACACGAAGGACACTGGCCGCCGATCATGGCGAGATCTAGACGAAATAGCCGCCGGATCATGGATTCAGGACGGCCTCACGCCGTCGTGAAGGATGCCGCCCGGTGGGCCGCCTCGGCCAGCGCGGGCAGTCCCGCCGGGCCGCGCGGCGGTTCAGCGACGCCAGCATCCACCGCATCCAGCAGCGCCGGCAAGTCCGACGCGAACGCGAGCGTTTCGCCGGTGGCGTCCTGCAACAGGTACCCGTCGACGCCGGCCACCAGCAGCATGCCCTGCCAGGGTGCCGCGGCCATGAGCGGCTCCAGCAGAACGTGCCCCGCCGCGGGCCCGCTCTTGCGGCGCCAGCCAAGGCGCCGCGCGCGGCACCACCGCGCAAGAATCTGAAGATCCGCCGGATCCAGCATCGCCGCTCTCCGCCGGGACCGCCCAAACACCACATCCTGTGGTCGCGGCCCGATTCGTTGCTGAATATGCCATGAAGCCAGGGAGCAGGTGTTAACAGAAAACGAACCGATCCGGTTTCGTTCCTGAAAATCCCGCCCGCGGCGCCGCGCAGGCGGAGGCGTCAGGGGCCGAGGCGCGCGCAGGCCGCCGCCAGCCACACCCTCTGCTCCGCCGCCAGGTTCGGCCCGACCTCGGCCAGCACCCTGGCGTGATAGGCGTCCAGCCACGCGATCTCGCCCTGGGTCAGCAGGGCGCGGTCCAGCAGTCTGGTGTCGAACGGCGCCAGCGTCAGCGTCTCGAACCGGAGGAACGGCTTGACCGAGGCCGGGGTGTCCGCGGGCTGCACCAGCAGCAGGTTCTCCAGGCGGATCCCGTACTCGCCCGGCGCATAGAATCCGGGCTCGTTGGACAGGATCATGCCGGCGGCCAGCGGCACCGGCCGCGCCGCACGCGACAGGCTCACCGGCCCCTCATGCACGGACAGATAGCTGCCGACGCCATGGCCGGTGCCATGGTCGTAGTCGAGCCCGGCCTGCCACAATGCGGCACGGGCGAATCCGTCCAGATGCGCGCCGGCCACGCCTTGCGGGAACACCAGCGTGGCCATGGCGATATGGCCCTTCAGCACCCGGGTGAACCGGTCGCGCAGCGCCGGCGGCGGCGCGCCGGGCCCCATCCATACGGTGCGGGTGATATCGGTGGTGCCGTCGCAATACTGGGCGCCGCTGTCGATCAGATAGGGCTCGTCCGCGCGCAGTGTGCGGTCGGTTTCCGCGGTCACGCGGTAATGGATGATGGCGCCGTCCTCGCCGGCGCCGGAAATGGCCGGGAAGCTCTCGCCGCGAAAGCCCGGCACGTCCTCGCGCAGGGCCAGCAGGTGGGCGGCCGCCGACAGCTCCGATTCGCGACCGGACGCGGACTCCAGCCAGTGCAGGAAACGGCATACCGCGACGGCGTCGCGCGCATGGGCGTTGCGGGCGCCCTGCTGCTCCACGGCATTCTTGCACGCCTTGGGCAGCATGCACGGGTCCATCTCCGCCACCACCTCGGCCCCCGCCACCCGCAGCGTCTGGGCGAACCAGATGGGCGACCCGGCGGCATCCACCCGCACCCGCTTGCCCGCCAACCGCGCCAGCGCGCCGGCAAGCACGTCACGGTCCTGCACCGAGACGGCGTTGCCCAGCCATTCGCGCGTGCGCGGCGGCAGCTTTTGCGGCGCCATGAACAACTCGCAGCCGGCATCCGCGTGCACGATGGCGAACCCCAGCGCGAACGGCGTGTACGGCACGTCGCTGCCGCGGATGTTCAGCAGCCACGCGACCGAGGCGGGATCGGTGATCACCGCCGCGTCCTGCTTGGCCGTGCGCAGCGCCGCGGCGACTTCCTCGCGCTTCTGCTCGGACGAGCGTCCCGCCAGTTCCAGCGGATGCGGCTCGGCCGGCTGCAACGGCGCTGGCGGCCGGTCGGTCCAGATCGCGTCCACCGGGTTGCGCTCCACCGGCACCATGGCGAGGCCGGCGTCGCTGTAGCGCTGCAGCGCTTCCTCGCTGATCAGCAGCGGGTCGTAGCCGATGCGCGCGCCCGGGGCGTGCCCGGCGATCCAGGCCGGCGGCGGCTCGTCGATGATATGCCGCCGTTCCCACAGCGCCGGATCGGTCTGGGCTGCCAGTTGCAGCATGTAGCGGCCGTCCGTGAACACCGCGGCCCGGTCGGCCAGCACCACGGCGAGGCCGGCGCTGCCGGTAAAGCCGGTCAGCCAGCGCAGCCGTTCGGCGCCGGCGGGCACGTATTCGCCCAGATGCTCGTCCGCCCGCGGAACGATGAACCCGCCCAGGCCCTGGCGCGCCAGTTCTGCCCGCAGATCAACGAGATGTGTGGCATTCATGTGTCACGGTCCCTTGGAAACCATCAGATCAGCTTCACGTCTTGAACATAGCTACTCAAAGACCCATGCGCTCTCCGCATGACTGAAGGGAGGAGTCGATGGGTTATCGGCACAACCGAAATGCTTATGTTGCACTGCATCATGATCGCGCGGCGACCTGCAACGGAGCACGGAGCCCGCCACGATCAAGCCAGGGACTGATACGATGAACGCCCATGTTTCCAAGGAAGAGATCGCTCTTCTGCTTCCGAACAGCCTTTCCCACTACTTCAAGGACGAGGTCGAGTACATGCCGCAGCCGGAGCCCCAGCCGCTCGGCCTGTTCGCCAAGGTCGGCGCCGCCGTGCGCTGGCTGATCGAGATGCCGCGCCGCCGTGCCGTGCTGGACGAGCTGTCCTCGCTGACGGACCACGAGCTGGCCGATATCGGCCTGACCCGTTCGGAGTTGACGCGCGTGTTCGACCCCGAATTCGCCGCCCGGCGCAACGCCGACCGCGCCAGCCTCCGCGCCGCCAACGGCCGCTTCCTCACGGCCTGACTAGGTCCGCAGCACGAGGGTCGTCCACCGTCCCTCGCGCAGCGTGAAGTCCAGCCGGAGTCCCTGCCGCCTGTGGGCAGCCAGCACCCAGCGTGCCTGGCTGTCCAACAGACCGGCGAGGATGGCGGTGCCGCCCGGCGCCAGGTGCCGGGCAAGATGGCGAGCCATGCCGCAGAGCGGCCGCGCCAGGATGTTCGCGAAAATCAGGTCGTACGGCGCCGGGGTCCGCACCACCGGTGACGACCACCCGTCCGCCCGCCGGAAGCGCACCTGCTTCGCCAGCCCGTTCAACGCCGCGTTCTCGGCCGAGACGCGCACCGACCAGGGGTCGATATCGGTGCCCAGCACCGGCCGATGCAGCAGCCGCGCGGCAGCCATGGCCAGGATGCCGGAGCCGGTGCCGAGGTCCAGGATCCGCCGCGGCCGGCGATAGGCCACCCGCTCCAGCGCGCGCAGGCAGCCGCGCGTGGAACCGTGCTCCCCCGAGCCGAACGCCACCCCCGCATCCAGCGTCAGCAGCAGCCTTCCCGGCGTTGCGGGGCCGGACAGATGCGTGCCGCGCACCGCGAAGCGGCGGCCGACGAGCTGCTCGGGAAACGAGTCGTAGGTGCGCGCGAGCCATCCCTCCGCCGGGGTTTCGTGGCGCGACAGCTCCGCATCGACGCCGGTGGCCGCGGCGGCCAGAGCCAGCCCGGTGGCAAGCTCCGCCTCGCCCTCGCCCTGGTCCTTCACCCCTTCGAGGTGCCACAGCCCGGTATCGTCGTCGAGAAACAGACCGACCGTGCCGCAGGCCCCCTGCAGCGCTGCCTCGTAGGCCTCCACGGCATCCTCGGGCACGACGACACTCACCGTCTCAAGCATGGTGGCGTGACGACGGTTCATGTGGCGCGTTCCACGCGACGACTCATTTGGCGCGTTCCACGAAACGATCTAGCACGCGCTTGGCGCCCGCCTTGTCGAAGGCAATATCCAGCTTGTCGTCCTCCGCGGCGGTGACGGTGCCGTAGCCGAATTTCTGGTGGAACACCCGCGCGCCCACGGGAATGGCGTCGGCGCGCGCGGGGCGGGCCGGCTGCTCCCACGCCTCGATGGTGCGGACCGGGCGGCGCGCCACCATCGGGAACTGGCCGCCAAAGCCCGCTCCACCAAAGGACGGGGCCGCGATCATCCGGTCGCGTTGCAGCGCGGCCGAGCCGCTGCGCTCGACCTGCGCGTCCGGCAGTTCGTCGATGAAGCGGCTGGGAATGCTGCTCTGCCAGTTGGCGTAGATGCGCCGGTTGGCGGCATGGCTGACGATGGCGCGGCGGCGCGCACGGGTCAGGCCGACATAGGCCAGCCGCCGCTCCTCCTCCAGCCCCTTCGCGCCGCTTTCGTCCATGGTGCGCTGGCTGGGGAACAGCCCTTCCTCCCAGCCCGGCAGGAATACGGTGTCGAATTCCAGCCCCTTGGCGGCGTGCAGAGTCATCAGCCCGACGCGGTCGGACTCCGCACTTTCCTCGTTCTCCATCACCAGGCTGACATGGTCGAGGAAGCCCGCGAGCGTGTCGAAATCCGCGACCGCCCGCACCAGCTCCTTCAGGTTCTCCAGCCGGCCCGGCGCATCGGCCGACTTGTCCTGCTTCCACATCTCGGTATAGCCGCTCTCGTCGAGCAGGGTGGCGAGTGTCACCACATGGCCGTCGCGCTCCAGCAACTCGCGCCAGCGCGCGAAGCCCGCGAAAAGCTCCTTGATGGCATCACGCACTTTGCCGCGCAGCGCGCCTTCCTCGGCAAGCGACAAGGCGGCGGCGGAAAGCGGGATCTGCCGCTCGCGCGCGCGCTCGTGCATGGCGCGCAGCGCCTGCTCGCCCACCCCGCGGCGCGGCACGTTGACGATACGCTCGAAGGCGAGGTCGTCGGCCGGCTGGTGCAGCATGCGCGCGTAGGCGATGGCGTCGCGGATCTCGGCGCGCTCGTAGAAGCGCAGGCCGCCGACCACGCGATAGGGAATGGCCAGCGTGATCAGCCGCTCCTCGAACGCGCGGGTCTGGAAACCAGCGCGCATCAGCACGGCCATTTCCGCAAGCGCATGGCCGTCGCGGCGCAGCGATTCGATCCGCTCACCGACCATGCGGGCCTCCTCGTCGGAATCCCACAGGCTGACCACGGTGACGCGCTCGCCATCGGCATCGTTGCCGCCGGGACGCAGGGTTTTTCCGAGCCGGCCCTCGTTGTGCGCGATCAGGCCCGAAGCCGCGGCGAGGATCGGCGCGGTGGAGCGGTAGTTGCGCTCCAGCCGGATGATGCGCGCGCCGGGAAAATCCTTCTCGAAGCGCAGGATGTTCTCCACCTCGGCGCCGCGCCAGGAATAGATCGACTGGTCGTCGTCGCCGACGCAGCAGATGTTCTTGTGCGCCTGGGCGAGTAGCCGCAGCCACAGATACTGCACCAGGTTGGTGTCCTGGTATTCGTCCACCAGGATGTAGGGGAACATGCGGTGGTACTGCGCCAGCACGTCCGGATGCCCGCGCAGGATTTCCGTCATGTACAGCAGCAGATCACCGAAATCGGCGGCGTTCAGGGCATGCAGGCGTTCCTGGTAGGCGGCGTACAGCGTGCGGGCCTTGCCATCGGCGAAATCCGTGTCCTCGGCCGGCGTCACCCGCTCCGGCGTCAGGCCGCGATCCTTCCAGCGCTGGATGATCGCCATCAACGCCTGCGGCACCCAGCGCTTGGCGTCGACGCGCCCGGCTTCCATCACCTGCTTCAGCAGGCGCAGCTGGTCGTCGGTGTCGAGGATGTTGAAGCTGCTGCTCAGGCCGACGAGGTCCGCATGCCGGCGCAGCATGCGCGCGCACAAGGCGTGGAACGTGCCCAGCCACAGCCCTTCGGCGGGGCGGCCGAGAATGGCCGACACGCGCTCGCGCATTTCGCGCGCCGCCTTGTTGGTGAACGTCACCGCCAGCACCTGGTTGGGAAAGGCGCGGCCGGTCAGCAGGATATGGGCGAAGCGTGTCGTCAGCACCCGCGTCTTGCCGGTGCCCGCGCCGGCCAGCACGAGCAGCGGGCCGTCGACGGTTTCGACGGCCTCGCGCTGCTCGGCATTCAGGCGGGAGAGGTAGTCATTCATCGCGGGCTGGGCATGATGGGACAGGATTCCGACACGGCAGAGCACAGGATATAGAACGCCTGGCGAACGCGTCCAACCAGCGAAGCAGGGGGAATCCCCGCCGCGCAACCCTGCATGGCGTGGATCGCTTCCTTGCCGCCTCGGCCGGGCTGATGAACGGCAACCGCAACATGCCGCTCGATCTGGCCGCGCTGCCGGCCGCGGCCGACCAGCGGCTGTTGCCGCCGCTCGGTTCGGGCCGCTGACGAGACCGGCTTCGCTTCTATTTCGCTCCGACGGCCCGCACGCCCAGGATGTGGGCGATCGCAAAGGTCAGGTCGGGCCGGTTCAGCGTGTAGAAATGGAACTCGTCCACGCCATTTGCCTGCAGCAGCCGCACCTGCTCAGCGGCCACCACGGCGGCGACCATGCGACGCGTCTCCGGGTCGTCCTCGGTGCCCTCGAACAGGTGCCCCAGCCAGGCCGGCACGCTGGCGCCGTTGAGTGCCGAGAACTTCGCCGCCTGGGCGAAGTTGGACACCGGCATGATCCCCGGCACGATCGGCGCCGTGATCCCGGCCGCGAGGCAGCGATCCAGGTAGCGCAGATAGGTCTCGGTCTCGAAGAAAAACTGGGTGATGGCGCGGCTGGCGCCGGCATCCAGCTTGCGCTTGAGGTTGTCGAGGTCGGCCTCGGCGCTCGCGGCCGCCGGATGCGTCTCAGGATAGGCGGCGACCGAGATCTCGAAATCCGCCACCCGCTTCAGTCCCGCCACCAGTTCGGCGGCGTAGGCGTAGCCCTGGGGATGCGGCGCATAGGCGCCACCGCCGGGCACGTCGCCGCGCAGGGCGACGATATGGCGAACGCCGGCATCCCAGTAGCGCCGCGCCACCTCGTCCACCTCGTCGCGCGTGGCGCCGACGCAGGTCAGGTGTGCGGCGGGCGTCAGCGTGGTGTCGGTGACGATTCGGCTCACGGTGGCGTGCGTGCGCTCCTGCGTGGTGCCGCCGGCGCCGTAGGTGACGGAGACGAAGCGCGGCGCCAGCGGCTCCAGCCGGCGGATGCAGTTCCACAGCTGAGTCTCCAGCGCCTCGGTGCGCGGCGGGAAGAACTCGAAGGACAGGGCCGGCGCCGGGTGGGCCGCGTCGCGCGCGGGCAAGGCGCCGAAACGGGGGCCGGTCAGCCAGCGTTCCAGCGGAGCGAGCACTTCGGCCTGGGATGCGGGCGCGTGGTTCATCCGCCCTGTAAATCGCGGAACGGGCCCCGGGCGCAAGGGGTGTCGCATCAACGTCATCGTGCAAAGCCTTCGCCGCCCTCGATCAGGCTCTATATATAACAGCTTCTGCGACCTGGTTGCTTCCATCCGGCCCGGCCCCCGGCGTATGACGTCGGTCCGTCCGCTCACCGCCGAACCGAGGGTATCGATGCGCGCCATCCTCCAACCTGCCCTGCTGGGCGCCGTCCTCGTCATGTCCGCCGCGGTCATGGGGTGCGCCACGCCTCCGCCGGCCAGCGATCCCGACGCGCTGGCGGAATACAAGGAGAACAACGACCCTCTGGAGCCCACAAACCGGGTCTTCTACAACATCAACAACGGCATCGACGTGGTGATCCTGCGGCCGATCGCGCTTGCCTATCACTATGTCATGCCCGAAACAGTGCGCACCCACACCCATAACGTGCTGACCAACCTGGGCACGCCCGTGGTGCTGGCCAACGACATGCTGCAGGGCAAGCCGCGGCGGGCCGGCGACACGCTGATGCGGATGCTGATCAACAGCACCATCGGCTTGGCCGGCATCTTCGACGTCGCCGGCGACTGGGGCTACCCGCAGCACGACAGCGACGCCGGCATCACGCTGGCGGTCTGGGGGATGCCGGACGGCGCGTACCTGTTCCTGCCGATCCTGGGCCCGAGCAACCCGCGCGACGCCGTCGGCTTCGGTGTCAACCTGCTGATGGACCCCCTGTTCTATGCCAAGGGCGATATCGCGACAGGGCTGAGCTATGGCCGCCTCGGCCTGGGTGCCATTGATGCGCGCGAGCGGGTGCTGACGGACCTCGACAAGATCACCGCCCAGGCGCTGGATCCCTACGCCACCATCCGCAGCCTGGCGCGCCAGCACCGGCATTCGCAGATCGACGACGCCATCAACGACAAGCGCGCCACCAATCCGTGGCCGTCCCAACCCGCGGCGAGCCAGCCGGCCGTGAAAAAAACACCCTGATCTGATAGGTTATGTTCATTGAATGCATTTGGACGGTGTCCCTGACATGCTGACACGACGCACCCTGATCCTCGCTACGGCCGGCCTTGCAGCTGTCCCGCTCGCCGGGCGGCCGGCCGCGGCGGACGCCACGGACCAGGCGCTCGCCTTCATCGACAAGCTCGGCCGCGATCTCACGGCCATCGTGAACGGACCGGCGACGCTGAAGGACAAGCAGGCGGGGCTGGAAAAGATCGTCGACCGCGATGTGGACGTGGTCGAGGTGGCGCGGTTCTGCCTGGGCCGGTTCTGGCGCAGCGCCACCCCCGCCCAGCAGCGCGAGTACACGGAATTGTTCCACAAGGTCCTGGTGAACAACATCACCGGCAAGGTGGGCGAATACCAGGGCGTGAGTTTCATCATCGGCCGTCCGCAGACGCGCGACGATGTCGTGGCCGTGTCCAGCACGGTGATCCGGCCCGGCAATGCGCCGAACAAGGTGGACTGGCTGGTCAGCATGTCCACCGGCGGCCCCAAGATCATCGACGTTATCGCCGAGGGCACCAGCCTGCGCCTGACCCAGCGCAGCGACTATTCCGCCTATCTGGCGCGCAACAACAACAACGTGCAGGCGCTGATCGACGCGATGCGCCAGCAAGCGAACCAGCAGAGCTGACGCGCCGCCGGTGCCGAGCGTTCGCACCGCCACGCTCGATATCGCCTACGAGGCCAGCGGGCCTGAGGGCGGCCCCGTGGTCGTGCTGCTGCACGGCTTCCCCGACGACGTGCGCACCTGGGACGGCGTGGCCCCGAAGCTGGCACGGGCCGGCTGCCGGGTGCTGGTGCCGTGGCTGCGCGGCTACGGCCCGACCCGGTTCCTCGACCCGGCAACGCCGCGCTCGGGCCAGCAGGCGGCGCTGGGGGCCGATCTGCTGGCGTTCCTCGATGCGCTGGACATCCGGCAGGCGAGCCTCGCCGGCTATGACTGGGGCGGCCGGGCGGCCTGCATCGTCGCCGCCCTGTGGCCGCAGCGGGTGCGCGCGCTGGTCTCGATCGGCGGCTACAACATCCAGGACATCGCCGCCGCCGCCCGGCCGGCATCGGCCATGGCCGAATATCGCTACTGGTACCAGTGGTATTTCCACACCGAGCGCGGGCGCTTCGGGCTCGCGCAGAACCGGCGCGAGATCTGCCGGCTGCTGTGGCAGCTCTGGTCGCCCAACTGGCGCTTCGACGACCCCACCTTCGCCCGTACGGCGACGAGCTGGGACAATCCCGACTTCATCGACGTCGTGATCCAGTCCTACCGCCACCGCTACGGCGCCGCCCCCGGCGACCCGGCGCTGGCGCCGATCGAGCAGCGCCTGGCCCTGCAGCCGCCGATCACGGTGCCCACGATCGCGCTGGAGGGCGCGGCGGACGGCGTGGCGCCGCCACCGCAGGCCGATCCGGATGCCCACCGCTTCACCGGCCCCTACCGGCGCCGGCTGGTCCCGGTCGCCGGCCATTTCCTGCCGCGCGAAGCCCCGGATGCGGTGATCGATGCGTTGCTGGAGCTGGGCGCCGCGTCAACGTAAGGCCAGCAGCACCGCGGGCTGGCCGCGCCGGACATGCACCACGGCGTTCTGCCGCCAGCGCCGTCCCAGTGTCGCGGCGCGGGCGCGGTCCAGGCCGAACACGAGCAGGCTGGGCTCCGCCGGCCAGTCCCCGCCATGGCCCCGCCCCTCCGCTTCGGCGAAACGCAACCGGCATCCGCGCAGATACCAACGCAGCCGCGCCATCGCCCGCCGGTTGCGCGGGTGAGGCAGCAGCCGCCCCTGCGGGTTGCAGGCGGTGACGAAGCACCCTGCCCTGGCGCCGCCCCGCGCCAGGGCGCGATCCACCGCCGCGACTCGAACGCCGATCCGGATCACCACGCCGCGGCCAGCCACGCGCGCCCGATAGTCGGTCGCCAGATAGGCCGCCTGCAGCCGCCGGCAGGCCGGGAACACGCGTCAGGCGCCGAAGACGGTGAAGGCCAGCACCCGCTTGGCTTCCTCCAGGACCCGCCGGCGGCCGGCTTCATCCGGCTGCTCGAACGCATAGGCCAGCAGGCGGTCGCCGACCTCGATGGCCAGGCGCAGGCGGAACTCGAACGTCTCCGTCATCTCGATGTCGAAGGCCTCGGACAGGAACGAGCGCACCAGATCCGATACGTTGCCCGAGCCGGCATAGGCTTCCCGGGTCGGCCGGCTGACATAGCGCCCCCCCCCCGGCGCGCCATAGGCGACGGTGCAGAAATCGGGATTGGCTTCGAGATAGGCGGCGAAGGCGTCGATGACCGCGCCCAGGAACGCCGTCTGGTCCGACGGAAACGCCAGCATCATCTGGCCGGCCAGCGCCTCCTGGAACAGCTCCATGTGGCGCACCGCGATCGCATCCACGATGGCCTGCTTGTCCAGGAAGAAGCGATACAGCCCGCCCACCGACAGCCCGGCCTCGGCCGCGATCTGCGCCGTGGTCAACGCCTCCACCGACACGCCGCGGCCCAGCAGCGCCGCGGTCGCCGCCAGCACGCGCTGCACTGTCTCGTGGCTGCGGCCCTGCATGGGCGCACGCCGGGCACTCCCCGCCGCAGGCTGGTCGGGGGCAGGTGCGGCGCGGCGGGAGGCAGGGCGGGAGGCCATGCGTTTCGTCTACCGTCTCATTGCCGATTGCTCAATTGACGCGACCCGATGATTTCGATAAATCCGAACGCGACGTCTTATTCGTGTTCAGGAACAGCGCCGATGTCCATCCCTCTGCACCAGGCCTTTCGTGTCGGCGCCTACGTGGTCAAGCAGCATTTGATCGGCCGCAAGCGCTACCCGCTGGTGCTGATGCTCGAACCGCTGTTCCGCTGCAACCTGGCCTGTGCCGGCTGCGGCAAGATCGACTATCCGCCCGAGATTCTGAACCAGCGCCTGTCCGTCGCCGAATGCCTGGAAGCGGTCGATGAATGCGGCGCCCCCGTGGTGGTGATCGCCGGCGGCGAGCCGCTGCTGCACAAGGAAATCGACCAGGTCGTGCAGGGCATCATCGCCCGCAAGAAGTTCGTGATCGTGTGCACGAACGCCCTGCTGCTGGAAAAGAAGATGGACCTGTTCAAGCCGAACAAGTTCTTCAGCTGGTCGGTGCACCTGGACGGCGACAAGGCCGACCACGACAAGTCGGTCTGCCAGGACGGCGTCTACGATCGCGCCGTCTCCGCCATCGCCAAGGCCAAGGCCGCCGGCTTCCGCACCATCATCAATGCCACCCTGTTCGACGGCGCCGACCCCGACCGCTACGCCGCCTTCTTCGACAGCGTCATGGACATGGGCGTCGACGGCATCTCGGTCTCCCCCGGCTATGCCTATGAGCGCGCGCCGGACCAGGAACACTTCCTCAGCCGCAAGCGCACCAAGGAGCTGTTCCGCGGCATCTTCTCGCGCGAGAAGAAACGGCCGGGCAAGCGGCGCTGGGAGTTCAACCAGTCCGGCCTGTTCCTGGATTTCCTGGCCGGCAACCAGACCTATCATTGCACGCCCTGGGGCAACCCCACCCGCACCTATTTCGGCTGGCAGCGGCCCTGCTACCTGCTCGGCGAAGGCTACGCCAAGACCTTCAAGGAGCTGATGGAAGACACCGACTGGGACAAGTACGGCACCGGCAACTACGAGAAATGCGCCAACTGCATGGTGCACAGCGGCTACGAGGCCACCGCTGTCATGGACTCGGTGAAGCACCCGCTGAAGGCCGCTATGGTAGCACTCAACGGCCCGCGCACGGAAGGCCCGATGGCCCCGGACATCCCGTTGGACCGGCAGCGCCCCGCGGAATACGTCTATTCCAGCCACGTACAAAAGGCGCTGGCGGACATCCGCTCCCGCAAGACCCAGCCGGAGCAGGAATCCATCGACGCCTGAGCCGCCTCAGCCCCGCGTGCTCTCGTACACGAGCACGCGGTAGCCGTCGCGCAGATAGGCATCGCACTCCACCATGCCGATGCCGCCCAGCACCTGGCGCGAGGCGATGTTGCTCTCGCGCGCCACGGCAATGATGCGCGCAAGCCCCGCCCGCTCATGCCCGAAGCGCAAAGCCGCACCGGCCGCCTCGCTGCCATAGCCGCGCCCCTGCGCGGCCGCGACGAACGCGAACCGCAACGCGATCCCCCGCCCGTCCGGCCGCTGGTGCATGCCGACATAGCCGCGGAACGCCTCGGTCACGGCATCGCGCACCGCCCACATGCCCACGCCATGCGCGCCCCAGAACATGATGTCCTCGGCCAACTCCTCCGCCGCCCGCTCCGGCGTACGAACCCCGCCCAGCATCACCGCAAACACCTGCGGATCCGCCTTCAAGGCAACCAGATCCGCCAAATCCCCACCCCCCACCGGCCGCATCACCAACCGCCCGGTGCGAACGATCCAGGTCGGATTCATGGCGGGGGGAAAGGAAGGAAGGCCAGGGCTCTGCCCTGGACCCGCCAAGGGGCAGAGGCCCCTTGGATCCCATGACATAAGGGGTTTGGATAAGCGGGGGCCAACCGTGCCATAGCCACCGGCACAGTCTGCCCCCGCTTATCCAAACCCCTTAAAGTTTCGGGTTCTAAGGGCTCCGCCCTTAGTGGGGTCCAGGGGCAAAGCCCCTGGCCTTCCTTCCCTCCCCCGGCCACGCACCCGCCCTAGCGTTGCAGCGGGCGGTATTTGATGCGGTGGGGTTCGGTGGCGTCGGCGCCGAGGCGGCGGCGTTTGTCTTCTTCGTAGGCTTCGAAGTTGCCTTCGAACCATTCCACGTGGCTGTCGCCTTCGAAGGCGAGGATGTGGGTGGCCAGGCGGTCGAGGAACCAGCGGTCGTGGCTGATGATGACGGCGCAGCCGGCGAAGTCGGTCAGGGCTTCTTCCAGGGCGCGCAGCGTGTCGACGTCGAGGTCGTTGGTCGGTTCGTCGAGCAGGATGACGTTGCTTTCCGACTTCAGCATCTTGGCGAGGTGCACGCGGTTGCGCTCGCCGCCGGAGAGGATGCCGACCTTCTTCTGCTGGTCGGAGCCTTTGAAGTTGAAGGCGCCGACATAAGCGCGCGAGGGCACGGCGCGCTTGCCGAGATAGATCACGTCGGTGCCGCCGCTGATCTCTTCCCACACGGTCTTGTTGGCATCGAGGCTTTCGCGGCTCTGGTCGACATAGCCGAGCTTCACGGTGTCGCCGATGCGCAAGGTCCCGGCGTCGGGGGTTTCCTGGCCGGTGATCATGCGGAACAGCGTGGTCTTGCCGGCGCCGTTGGGGCCGATCACGCCGACGATGCCGCCGGGCGGCAGCTTGAAGTTCAGGTCGTCGATCAGCAGCCGGTTGCCGTAGGCCTTGCGCAGGTCCTCGGCCTCGATGACGGTGCTGCCCAGGCGCGGGCCGGGCGGGATGACGATTTCCGCCACTCCCATCTGCTGCTCCTGGCTCTTCTGCAGCAGTTCCTCGTATTTCTGGATTCGCGCCTTGCTCTTGGTCTGCCGCGCGCGCGGGCTGGAGGCGATCCACTCCGATTCGGCGGCCAGCGCGCGCATGCGGGCGGTCTCTTCCTTCTCCTCCTGCTGCAGACGCTTACGCTTCTGTTCCAGCCAGGACGAGTAGTTGCCTTCGAACGGGTAGCCGCGGCCGCGTTCGAGTTCCAGGATCCAGTTGGTGACGTTCTCCAGGAAGTAGCGATCGTGGGTCACCACCAGCACGGTGCCGGCGTAGTCGCGCAGGGTCTTTTCCAGCCAGGCGACGCTTTCGGCGTCGAGGTGGTTGGTGGGCTCGTCGAGCAGCAGCAGGTCGGGCTTTTCCAGCAGCAGGCGGCACAACGCCACGCGCCGGCGCTCGCCGCCGGAGAGGCTGGTGACCGGGCTGTCGGGCGGCGGGCAGCGCAGGGCGTCGAGCGCGATTTCGATGCGGCGGTCGAGTTCCCAGCCGTCCTCGGCGTCGATCTTCTCCTGCAGCTCGGCCTGTTCGGCCAGCAGGGTGTTCATCTGCTCGTCGTCCATCGGCTCGGCGAAGGCGTGCGAGATCTCGTTGAACCGGTCGATCGCCGCCTTCAGCGGGCCGAAAGCCAGCATGACGTTCTCGGCGACGGTCTTGGTTTCGTCGAGTTTCGGCTCCTGCTCCAGGTAGCCGACGCGCACGCCCTCGGCGGCCCAGGCCTCGCCGCCGTATTCCTTCTCGATCCCCGCCATGATCTTCAGCAGCGTGGACTTGCCGGCGCCGTTGACGCCGAGCACGCCGATCTTCACGCCGGGCAGGAAGGACAGGGTGATGCCTTTGAAGACCTCGCGCCCGCCCGGGAAGGCCTTGGTCAGGTCTTTCATCACATAGACGTACTGGTAGCTGGCCATGAACTGGTTCCTGCGGGCAGCGATGCGGTGATGCCCGGTGTTCTACGGGGGTGCGCGCGCGGGCGCAAATGCCCGGGGGGCATGCGCGCCGCGCGTGCGGTGAAGGGGGATATGCGCCCGGCAGGATTCGAACCTGCGACCAAGCCGTTATGAGCGGCCCGCTCTAACCAACTGAGCTACAGGCGCGTCGCCGCGCGAGCATTCCGCAGACCGACGTCGAGCGCAACCGGGCTCGCCGGGCGCAGGCGGGCCGCAATTAGATGGTCATGTTGCCTGCTGTTGGCAACTCTGCGATCTATCCACATAATATTACGGCTCTGTCACCCCGCGCGTCCAACGCGGGCACGAAAAAAGCCGTGCCTTATCGGCCCTACGCAAGAACTGAGGAGGCGTATCGAATGACTTTGGCCCAACTTGCCATAATCGCCTGCGGCATCGTCGCGGTGATTTATGGCCTGATCACGACCCGCCAGGTGCTGGCGGCGGATGCCGGCACTGCCCGAATGCAAGAGATCTCCGCGGCGGTGCAGGAGGGGGCGCGCGCCTACCTCAACCGCCAGTACACCACGATCGGCCTGGTGGGGATCGTGATCCTGATCCTGCTGTCGGCGACGCTGGGCCTGCGCGTCGGCATCGGCTTCGCCATCGGCGCCGTGCTGTCGGGCGCGGCCGGCTATGTCGGCATGAACGTCTCGGTTCGCGCCAACATGCGCACCGCCCAGGCCTCGCGCCAGGGCCTCGCGGCGGGGCTGGACATCGCCTTCAAGTCGGGTGCGATCACCGGCATGCTGGTGGTGGGGCTCGGCCTGCTGGGCGTGTCCATCTACTACTTCGTGCTGCGCGCCAACATGTCGGGCGACAATCTGCGGCCGGTGATGGAAGCCATGGTGGGGCTGAGCTTCGGCGCCTCGCTGATCTCCATCTTCGCCCGTCTCGGCGGCGGCATCTTCACCAAGGGCGCCGATGTGGGCGCGGACCTGGTGGGCAAGGTCGAGGCCGGCATCCCCGAGGATGACCCCCGCAACCCCGCCGTGATCGCCGACAACGTGGGCGACAACGTGGGCGACTGCGCCGGCATGGCCGCCGACCTGTTCGAGACCTATGCCGTGACCATCGTGGCGACGATGCTGCTGGGCAACATCTTCTTCACCGGCGCGGACGCGGACACGATGATGATGCTGCCGCTGGCCATTGGCGGCGTGTGCATCATCACCTCGGTGATCGGCACCTATTTCGTGAAGCTCGGCAGCAGCAACAACATCATGGGCGCGCTGTACAAGGGCCTGATCGTCACCGGCCTGCTGTCAGTGGTGGCGATCGCGTTCGTCATCGCCTCCATGGTCGGCTTCTCCACGCCGGTGAAGATGGGCGCGAACGGCTCCGTCACCGGGTTCGGCCTGTTCGAGTGCGCGCTGGTCGGCCTGGGCGTGACCGGGTTGCTGGTGTGGATCACCGAGTACTACACGTCCACCGAGTACCGCCCGGTGCGCAGCATCGCGCAGGCCTCCACCACCGGCCACGGCACCAACGTCATCCAGGGCCTCGCGGTCTCGATGGAAGCGACCGCCTTGCCGGTGCTGGTGATCTGCCTTGGCATCATCCTGTCCTACCTGGTGGCGGGCCTGTTCGGCATCGCCGTCGCCGCCACCACGATGCTGTCGCTGGCCGGCATGATCGTGGCGCTGGACGCCTATGGTCCGGTTACCGACAACGCCGGCGGCATTGCGGAAATGGCCGATCTGCCGCCCGATGTTCGCAAGACGACGGACGCGCTGGACGCGGTGGGCAACACCACCAAGGCCGTGACCAAGGGCTATGCCATCGGCTCGGCCGGCCTCGCCTCGCTGGTGCTGTTCGCCGCCTACACGGAGGATCTGCACTACTACTTCCCGAAGCTGAACGTCGATTTCACGCTGCAGAACCCGTACGTGGTCATCGGCCTGTTCATCGGCGGCCTGCTGCCCTACCTGTTCGGGGCCATGGGCATGACCGCGGTCGGCCGGGCCGCCGGCGCGGTGGTGGTTGAGGTTCGTCGTCAGTTCAAGGAGATTCCGGGCATCATGGCCGGCACCGCGAAGCCCGAATACGGCCGCGCGGTGGATATGCTGACCAAGGCCGCGATCCGGGAGATGCTGATCCCCTCGCTACTGCCCGTGCTGGCCCCGATCGCGCTGTATCTCGTCGTCTCCGCCATCGGCGGACGCGCCGCGGGCTTCAGCGCGCTCGGCGCGATGCTGCTGGGAACCATCGTGACCGGCCTGTTCGTCGCCATCTCGATGACCTCGGGCGGCGGCGCATGGGACAACGCGAAGAAATACATTGAGGAAGGCAATCACGGCGGCAAGGGTTCGGACGCGCACAAGGCGGCCGTGACCGGCGATACCGTGGGCGACCCGTACAAGGATACCGCGGGTCCGGCGGTGAACCCGATGATCAAGATCACGAACATCGTGGCGCTGCTGCTACTCGCCATCCTGGCCAGCCTCGCCGGCTGATCGCGACGAAGGCCCCGGGGGAAATACCCCCGGGGCTTTTTCTTCTGACGCATTGATTTCATTACCATTTCGTTTTGCTGCGACGCAGCAATCGCGCATGGACACCTTCGAGACGATGGATTACGTCTGCCGCCGCCACGATATAGCGGCCCGAAGGATACACCCCATGAACGTCGACAAGATCTCCACCGGCAGGAACCCGCCCCACGACATCAACGTGGTGATCGAGATTCCGCAGGGATCAGCGGTGAAATACGAGATCGACAAGGAGTCCGGCGCCATCGTCGTCGACCGGTTCCTGTTCACCCCCACTGCCTATCCGGCCGCATACGGCTTCATCCCCGGCACCCTGGCCGATGACGGCGACCCTGCCGACGTGCTGGTGCTGGTGCCGGCCCAGGTGGTGCCGGGCGCCGTCATCCGCGCCCGTCCGATCGGCATCCTGAAAATGGACGACGAAGCCGGCAACGACACCAAGATCATCTGCGTGCCGCACGACAAGATCCACCCGCAGCACGCGGACGTGGCCGACATCTCCGACCTGCCGACGATCACCCGCCGGGCGATCGAGCACTTCTTCGAGAACTACAAGGACCTCGAGGAGGACAAGTGGGTGAAGGTCGCGGGCTGGGGCGGCCGCGCCGAGGCCGAAGCCGAGATCCTGAAGTCGATCGCGGCGGCCAAGAAGAAATAATCCGAAAAGACGGGCCAGGGGCTTTGCCTCTGGCCCCCGCAGCCGCGCCCGCCGCGCTGCGGCATCTGTTCTGACGCGCAATTTCATCGGTTCATACCAGCGGCCATGAAGAATGACCGCTGGTATGAACCGATGTTGCGTTACGCCGCCCGGCTGACTTCCCGCCCTGTGAGGTCGCGGATCGTCGCCTCGTAGGCGGCGATATGGTTCGCCATGTCCAGATGCGCCTCGGCGTGCTTGCGGGCCCCGATGCGCAGGCGCCGGCCCAGCCTGTCGTCTTCCAGCAGTTCCAGGATGCGCCTGGAGAGGCGTTTCGGGTCCAGGCACGGCGTCAGCAGGCCGGTGCGGCCGTCGGTCAGGAATTCCCGCACCGGCTCCACGTCCGCACCCACGATCGCGCAGCCGCACGCCATCGCCTCGCGCAACGACCAGGAGGGGACGAACGGGTAGGTCAGGTAGACATGCGCGTCCGACCGCTGCAGCAGGCGCAGATACAGGTCATAGCTCACCTGGCCGGGCATCAGCACGCGGCTGGTGTCGTATTTGCCGGCCAGCTCCTTCTCCATGTGCTGGCGCCAGGTGCTGTTGGCCAGTCGCGCGCCGTAGCTGACATCGTCGCCGCCGACCATCACCACTTTCACGTCCGGGCGGGCCCGCAGCAGGTCCGGCAGTGCCCGCATCATCACGTGGAAGCCGCGATACGGCTCCAGGTTGCGCGCCACATAGGTGACCAGCTTGTCCGTGGGCCTGATCGTGAAGTTCTTGATCGCAAGCGGCCTGGCGTGCGCCTTCGGGTCGGGCTTGCACTGGTCCAGCCGCGCCCCCTCCGGCAGCAGGCGGATCTGCTTCTGCGCCCAGTCAGGGTACCGCGTCAGCTGCCAGCGCGTCGGCGTCTGGCCGTGCTGTTGCAGCGCCAGCGCCAGCAGGTTGACCACGTTCATGGCGCGGATGCGCGCATGGTTTCCCTCGGCCACGGGGAACTCGGGGTCGAAGCCGACATCCTGTCCGGTCGGCGAGTAGTAGAACTCGAAATAGCCGAGGATGGGCACGCCCGGCCACACATCCGACAGCTCCAGCAGCTCGCCCCAGCCGTGATGGCCGATGATGATGTCGGGGGTGAAGCCCAGGGTCTTCAGGTTGCCCGCCATCCGCGCGACAATCTCCGCGCGCACCGACGCCGTGCTGAAATCGCGGGCGGCGGGCGGCGTCGTCTCCAGGTTCAGGCGCGGCAGCTGGTAGTTGACGCGCCGCACGCCGGCAAGCCCGTTCACGTTGGGTTCGGTGATGAACACCACCTCGTTCGCGGGATCGGCCAGCAGGTGCCTGACGATGTGCAGGTACTGGCCGGGAAAGTTCTGGTGAACGAACAGGTATTTCAAGCGGGCATCTCGTTTGCGACGCGGCGCGGGCCGGGACCGGGCCGTGCGGGCAGCAGGAAAGCCGGGGCCGGCGCCCGGGATGCGGACGCCGGCGAACCGGTCAGGAGCGCCGGCGGGGCGCCTTGGCCCCGGTCTTCTCACTGGCGGGCTTCTTGGCTGCTGGCTTTGCCTTTGCCCCCACCGGCTTGGCCGCTGCCGGCTTGGTGGCTGCCGGCTTGGTGGCAGTCCGTGGCACGGCCGGGGCAGCCACTTCGGCCACCTGGCCGCGCGGCCGGATATCGATGCGGAACGCCTCCAACGGCGCCAGGCTCTCGGCCTCGCAGGCCTCGCCGGCCTTGACCGGCCCGACCTCTGTGCCATCGACGAAGGTGGCGGAATAGCTGCACTCGAACGCCTCGGCGGCCGCCCCGCGCAGTCGCAGCTTCAGGCCGAGCACCGGCAACGACATGCCGCGGCTGCCACAGAACTGGCCGCCTTCCACCCAGGGCGACAGCCAGCCACGGCCAAGCACGGCCTGGTATTCGATGTCGCCGGCGGCAATGCCGTTGGACGGCGCGATGCCGAAACCTTCGATCCAGCGCTTGCTGCCGGGCTCGCCGAGCCATTCGCCGAGCTCGCCGGGAACGTCACCGCGGCTCTGGATATGCGCCACCACGTCCACGGACCTGGACGCGGCCGGCTGGGCCTGGTGCTGCGGCTGGGCCGCTGCCGCCGCCCCTGCCCCGGGTGCGCCGGCCACCGCGCCGGCGGCGGCGGCACCGTCGGCCAGCCGCAGCACCTGCAGGTTCGGTGCGCCGTCCTGGACGTCCGGTGCCTGGTACACCGTCACCAGGATCTGCGCCGGGCCGCCGACGACGCGAACCAGGGCCGCGTCGCCGAAGCCGCTGAGCCAGCCGTCGTCGCGGAACGTCGCGATCGACACGGCTTCGGGCCGCCCCATCGGCCCCGGCGGGAGCGAGACGCGGACACCCGGCAGCCCGGCCGCCGCATTGATCACCTTCGACGGGCTCTGCACGATGCAGAACAGCCCGGCCTCCAGCGTCATGAGATGTCCGGATACCCGGAGTTCGTTGACAAGCTTGTTGGGGCGCTCGCTGGCGGCTTCGGGCATGCGGATCTCGCTATTCTGTATCTTGATACGGTTTGTTGCGCGGGGCGTATCGGTTAACGGGTGGTGTTCGTCAAAGGCTCATACATCGCCTGCAACCGTTCGCACAGCAAGCAGCGCGTTGTTGATCGCGGGCGCGGGCAGGCCGAGCGGCAACAGCCACCCACGGCCGGTGCGGCGGATACGCTCCGCGGGAACCCCGATATCGAAAGCGGCCACGGCGAGGCCCGCCCGCCAGGCGTGGCCCAGCGTGAAGCACCAGGTTTCCGGCCAGATCGACGGCAGCCACGCCATGTGCGCGCCCTGATCGCGGATCAGCGCGACGGCATCGTCCTCGCGATAGGGGCCGGTCACGAAAACCCGGCCGGTGTCCAGCAGGCGCCCGTCGTCGGGCGTGTGGCCGACGATGGTGAAGGTCAGCGGCAGGCCACGCGCAACCGCGTCGCGGGCGCAGGCCAGCACGACATCATAACCCTTCTCGGTGCCGATGCCGCCGACCACGCAAACGCGCCGCGGGCCGGTGGCCGGCAGGGCTGCGGCGGGCGGCAGATCGGCGTCGTCCTCCAGCGGCTCCACCTCCGGGGCCGCGCCGGGAAAGTGCCGGCGCAGCCGGGCCGCGACATCGGCGGCCGGCACGACCACGCGGCGCGACGCCGCGAGATCGGCCGCCGAACGGGCGCGCAGGGTCGCGACCGGGATGTCCTCGGCGACGTTGCGGCCGAGATCGGTCACGCAGGCTTCGCAAACGGCGGCATCGTCGGGCTCGCCGCAATAGCGCCCCTCCCGGCCGACCAGGGTGATGCGGGGGCAGAACAGGGCGTAGTCGTGCACATGCGTATCGACGGGGATGCCCAGCATCTCCGCCAGTTGCAGCAGCGCATGGTCATGCCCGAGCAGATGGTGCACCTCCATCGCCGCCGGCCGGTCGGCGCGCAGCAGCCGCGCCAGCGCCGCAAGCTCGCCGGGGATGGCGAAGCGCAGGTTGGGGAAGGCGCCGGCGCTGCCGTCGCCGACCAGGCACAGGCCGGGCAGATAGGCGCGCGCGCCTTCGCGCCGCCAGACCGGGCGCAGCACGATCGGGCGCCGCCCCTCGGCCCGCAACGTGGCGCAGCGTTGCCGCACCACCCGCTCCACGCCGCCGCCGCTGTCATGCGTCACCAGGATCACGGCGCCCCTGCGCGACCGGCCGGCACGCCAGCGCGCACTATCCAGCCGCCGCCGCGCCTCGGCGAGCGGATCGGCAGCCTGGAATTCGGCGATGAGGTCGCGGTAGCCGGGATGCACCCGTTCCAGCACGGCAAGGTTGCGGGCGATCAGCTGCGCGCGGGCGGCGCCGAAGGACTGGCCGCCGACATGCGCCACATGGACGCCGGGCACCGCCACGTGCCGCCAGCCCAGATGGCGGGCGCGGATGCAGAAATCGTTCTCCTCGCCGTAGCCCTGGGCGAACAGGTCCTCGCGGAACAGGCCGACGGCGTCCAGGCATTCGCGGCGGATATACATGCAGAACCCGACGGCGGTCGGGATCTCGACGGACATTCCGCCATTGGCGGCGGCGGCCAGCCGCGCCAGGCGCGCATGCGCGGCGGCGTCGGGCGCGGGGTTGGCGGCCGTCGCGTCGGGGTAGCTCAGGATGGTGGCGTCGTTCGACAGCGGCGTGGCCGTGCCGATGTCCGGGACGGCGTGCACCGCGGCGCGCAACCCCTCGAGCCAGCCCGCCGGCACCAGCGTGTCGCTGTTCAGCAGCACGATGTCCGGCCGGTCCGGCAAGGCAGCGGCCGCGCGCAGCCCGGCATTGGCGCTGACCGGAAAGCCTTGATTGGCGGCATGGCTGAGCAGCGTGATGTCGCCGCGGCGCCGCAGCGCCGCCAGCGCCCGCGCCAGCTCCGGCTCCGGCGAGGCGTCGTCGACGACGATGATGCGCGTGCCCGGGGGCGCATGCGCCCGCACCGACGCCAGGCAATCAAGGGTGAGTCGCAAAC